>NZ_JBBBBQ010000010.1:0-212275 GCF_037120455.1 Allobosea sp. CCNWLY174
GCCGCGGTCTCCTCGAGCGAGGAGGCCTGCTCCTCGGTGCGCTTCGACAGATCGTCGGCGCCCGTGTTGATCTCGCGAGCCGCAATCCCGACATCCGACGCCGTCACCTGGATCGTCGACACCGTCGCTGAAAGGCGATCGACGGCTTCGTTGAAATCGGCCCGCAACTGCTCGTACTCCGCCGGGAAGGCATCCTCGATCCGGCAGGTCAGGTCGGCGTGGGCGAGGCGCTCCAGCCCGGCGGCGAGGGCGCGGACGATCGCCTCCTGTTGCCGTGCGTGGTCGCGTTGCTGCTCAGCCGTGCGCTCGCGCTCGGCCTGGTTGCTGCGGCGTTCGGCGTCGCTGCGCTCCGACTGCTCCCTCGCTTCGGTTTCCAGCCGCGCCTTCTCGATTGCTGCCTTCCGCAGCACGGCCACCGCGTCGGCCATGGCCGCGACCTCGTCGCCGCTGCGCAGCTTCGGCGGCTCGCTGGCGAGATCGCCGGCTGCCAGCTTCAGCATCGAATCCTTGAGCTGGCCGAGAGGCCTCAATGTCCGGCGCGTCAGCCAGAACAGCAGCGCGCCGCCGATCGCGGCGATGACGAGGCCGGCGATGACGTTGTTGCGGATCATCTCGTCGATGACGGTGAGGAAATCCGACTGCTTGATGCCGACATAGAGAATGCCGATCACTGCATTGTTCGACTTCTGGACGATCGGCTCGTAGATGGTGAAATAGGGGACACCGAGGATGTCGGCGGCCCCGGAATAGGTACGGCGCTCCTTGAAGACGGCGTCATTGGCTGCGCCTTGCGCCAGCTTGGTTCCGACCGCACGCCCGCCATCCGGCTTCTGGACGTTGGTCGAGACGCGCGTATCGCCCATGAACACGGTCGCGGTGCCGCCGGAGAGCGCCTTGACCTTGTCGACGGCAGCAAAGTTGCCGTTGACCGGCTCCGAGCCGAAATAGAGCTTGTCGCCCTCCAGCCGGGGCTCGCCCTTGGCGCTGAGGATATCCCGCAGCAGGTTGATGTTGACGGTCAGGCTGGCCTGAGCCCGCTCGCGCATGGCGTTGTCGGCGGCGCGGATCGAGACGATCACCGATGCCGCAATCGCGGCAGCGAAGATGGCGAGGCCGACGATCGCGAGCCGGTTGGAAATGGGTAGCCAGAGCGAGGCGAGCTTCTTCACGAACGGCTCCTTGAGGCGGCCGACATGGGCCAGCACTCAAGAACCCGTCGAAACAGGTAAATTTCGCTTTAAAAGGGCTCGAAATCGACCCTAAAGGCGCCGATTTTCAAAGAGTTCGTTCCATTCAGTACAAAATGGACCGCGGCATGGGTGTGTTTTTGAGAGTGCTCCTCTACAGGTTGAACACACGATGCGGGACGAACTCGCCCTGGGTAATCGAGCCCGTAGCGATCAGCACGCCGCCGCTCACCGCGTAGACGGCATCGGCCTCCAGCGGGGCGTCGCGGCCGCGCAGCAGCACGCTCTGGCCGCGCTTGAGCCGGAGCGCGGCGTCGCGATGCACCACGATCTCCGGGATCAGCTGCAGGGCCGCCGAGACCGGCAGCAGCGCTTCTGCGGCGCTGTCGCCGTCGCAGTCGCGCAGCGCCTCGACCGTCGCCGCGTCCGCCACCGCGAACGGGCCGACGCGGGTGCGGCGCAGATGCGCGACATGGCCGAGACAGCCGAGCGCCAGGCCGAGATCCCTGGCGATCGCGCGGACATAGGTGCCCTTGCCGCATTCGGCCTCGAAGGTCGTGGTCGGGCCGTCATGGCGGACGATGCGCAGCGCGGTGATCTCGACGGGGCGGGCCTCCAGCGTCACCTCCTCGCCGTCACGGGCAAGGTCGTAGGCACGCTCGCCGGCGATCTTGATCGCCGAGAACTTCGGCGGCACCTGCTGGATCGTGCCGGTGAAGCGCGGCAGCAAGGCCGCGATCGCCGGCTCGTCCGGCCGGAGCTCGGAGGTCGCGACGACCTTGCCCTCAGTGTCGTCCGTATCGGTCTGCGAGCCCCAGGCAACGGTGAACTCATAGGCCTTGCGCCCGTCCATCACGAAGGGGACGGTCTTGGTCGCTTCGCCCAGGGCGATCGGCAGAAGACCCGAGGCGAGGGGATCGAGCGTGCCGGCATGGCCGGCCTTCTTGGCGTTGTAGGCGCGCTTCACCACGGCGACCGCATGGGTCGAGGTCATTCCGATCGGCTTGTCGAGCACGACCCAGCCATGCACGTCACGCTTCTTGGGCCGCGGCGGCCGGCCGCCATCCGCCTCTGCCGGGCGGTTCTCATCAGTCGTCGTCATGGTGCTTGTCTTGCTGGTCGTGGTCCGTGCCCTGGTCGATGCGCAGCGGCTGCTTCAGGATGTCCTGGCGCACCTTGTCCGAATAGAGCAGCGCATCGATGCGCTCGGCCTCGGCGAAGCTCTCATCCTGCAGGAAGCGGACGTTCGGCGCATATTTCAGGTTCACCCGATGGGCGATCTCGCCGCGGATATGGCGCTTGTGCCCATCGAGGGCCTTCAGCACCGCCGCGACGTCCTGGCCGCCGAGGGGCATGATGTAGCAGGTCGCGAGCTTGAGATCGGGCGAGAGCCGGACCTCGGGCACGGTGATGACGTGCTTCGCCAGCACATCGTCATGGATGTCGCCGCGCGCCAGCATCTCCGCCAGCGCATGCCGGATCAGTTCGCCGACACGCAATTGCCGCTGCGAGGGCCCGGAGCCCTGAGTGTTTGGTTTCTTTGCCATGGTTCTCGTTCTCCGGGATCGGACCGGATGGACGGGTTTGAAACGTCATGGCCGGGCGAAAGCCCGGCCATCTCAAATCATCCGGGAGCAAGCGTGCCTGTCAGAGGCTGCGCTTGATCTCCTCGACGCGGAAGCACTCGATCACGTCGCCAGCGCGCATGTCCTGGTAGTTCTCGAAGGACATGCCGCATTCCTGGCCGGCGACCACTTCCTTGGCGTCGTCCTTGAAGCGCTTGAGCTGGGCGAGCTTGCCTTCGTGAACCACGACGCCGTCGCGGATCAGGCGGACATTGGCGCCGCGCTCGATCGTGCCGTCGGTGACGCGGCAGCCGGCGATCTTGCCGACCTTCGAGACGTTGAAGATCTCAAGGATCTGCGCATTGCCGAGCATGGTCTCGCGCAGGGTCGGTGCCAGCAGGCCCGACATCGCGTCCTTCACATCATCCATCAGGTTGTAGATGATGCTGTAGTAACGGATCTCGACCCCGGCCCGCTCGGCCGCTTCGCGCGCTTCCTTGTGGGCGCGGACGTTGAAGCCGATCACCACCGCACCCGAAGCCTGGGCCAGCGTGACGTCGGATTCGGTAATCGCGCCGACGCCGGACGAGAGTACGCGGGCGCGAACCTCGTCATTGCCGACCTTCTCGAGCGAGCCCACGATGGCCTCGACCGAGCCCTGCACGTCGCCCTTGACGACGAGCGGGAACTCCTTGCGGCCGGCGCCTTCCTTGAGCTCGCGCATCATCTCGGCCAACGAGCGGCCGGCACCCGAGCCGGCGCCGCGGGCGGCCAGCCGATCGCGCTTCTGACGCTCGCGGTAGTCGGTGATCTCGCGGGCACGGGCTTCCGACTCGACGACCGCGACGCGATCGCCGGCTTCCGGCGTGCCGTTGAAGCCGAGCACCTCGACCGGAAGCGACGGCCCCGCTTCCTTGATCTGGGCGCCGGTATCGGAGATCAGCGCGCGGACGCGGCCCCATTCGGCGCCGGCGACGACGATGTCGCCGGTGCGCAGGGTGCCGCGCTGGACGAGGACGGTCGCGACCGGGCCGCGGCCGCGGTCGAGCTTGGCCTCGATCACCGTGCCTTCTGCGGCGCGCTCGGGGTTGGCCTTGATGTCGAGCACCTCGGCCTGCAGCGCGATCGCTTCGAGCAGCGTGTCGAGCCCCTGGCCGGTCTTGGCCGAGACCTCGATCTCCAGCGTCTCGCCGCCGAGCGACTCGACCTGGATCTCGTATTGCAGCAGCTCGGACCGGACCCGGTCAGGGTTGGCGTCGGACTTGTCGATCTTGTTGATCGCCACGATCAGCGGCACCTTCGCCGCCTTGGCATGGTTGATGGCCTCGACCGTCTGCGGCATCACGCCGTCATCGGCAGCGACCACGAGCACGACCACGTCCGTCACCTTGGCGCCGCGGGCGCGCATCGCCGTGAAGGCGGCGTGGCCGGGCGTGTCGATGAAGGTCACCTTGGCACCGTTCGGCGTCGTCACCTGATAGGCACCGATATGCTGGGTGATGCCGCCGGCTTCGCCGGAGACGACATGGGTCTTGCGGATCGCGTCGAGCAGCGAGGTCTTGCCGTGGTCGACATGGCCCATGATCGTCACGACTGCCGGGCGCGAGACCAGGGTCTCGTCGGTGTCCGGCGTGTCGAACAGGCCTTCCTCGACGTCGGACTCGGCGACGCGCTTGACGGTGTGGCCCATTTCCTCGGCCACGAGCTGGGCGGTGTCGGCGTCGATCACGTCGGTGATCTTGTGCATCGCGCCCTGCTTCATCAGCAGGCGGATGACGTCGACGCCCCGCTCGGTCATGCGGTTGGCGAGTTCCTGGATGGTGATCGTCTCCGGGATGATCACCTCGCGCATCACGCGCTCCTTGGCGACATCCGAGGCACGATGGCCGGTCATGCGCTGCACGCGGCGACGGAACGAGGCGAGCGAGCGTGTCCGCTCGTCGTCCCCGCCCGTGGCGGTCGACAGCGTCAGGCGGCCACGCGGCTTATCGCCGACTTTCGGGGTCTTCGGAGCCGGAGCCGGGGCGCCGCGAGGTGCACCGCCGGGGCTGCCGCCAGGGCGACGGAAGGCGGGACGCGCCTCGCCATCATCGGGACGGCTGCGCGGCGCGCCTGCCGAAGAGGGCGCCTGGCGCGCGGGCCGGGCGACGAGCGGCTCGGCGGTCGCATTGGCATCGGGGCGCGGCGGGCGCGGCGAGTCCGAACGGGGCGGCCGGAAATCCAGGCGCGGCGGGCGGGCGCCGACATCGCGCGCCGGCGGACGCGGTCCGCCGAATTCGCGCGTCTCCCGGGGGCCGGACGGAGCAGGACGCGGCGTCTGGGTGTAGGACGGAGCAGAGGGAGCAGCCGAAGGCACAGCATCGCGCGGCGGCGCGGGCCGCGGCGGGGCAGCCTCTTCGCTCATGCGCTGGCGGGCCGCACTCTCGGCCCGGCGCTTATGCTCGTCTTCCTGACGCCTGCGGTCTTCTTCCTCGCGCTGGCGCGCCTGGGCGGCCTCGCGCTCGGCGCGTTCACGCTGCTCACGGGCGGCGCGCTGGCGCGCTTCCTCCTCGGCGCGGGCGCGGGCCTCCGCCTCGGTGGCGCGGGCGTCGGAGAGGGCGCGCTGGCGCGCGTCCTTCTCATCGTCCGAGAGCGTGCGCAGCAGCATGCTGCCGGCCGGGCGGCTGGCCTGTGGCGCGGGCTGCGGTGCCTGTGGCCGCGGCGGCGTCGGAGCCTGCTGCTGTGGCTGCGGGGCACGGGCAACCGGAGCTGCCACGGGTTCGTGGCCGCTGACGCGGCGCTTGACCTCGACGACGACCTGCTTCGTGCGCCCATGCGAGAAGCTCTGCCGAACCGTGCTCTGCTCGACAGGTCGCTTCAGCGACAACGTCTTGGGAGGCGTCACGCTCAAGGTCTTGTCGCCGGGGGTCTTGGTATCACTCATTCCGCTGTCGGTCCTGCCGGTTCGGTCTTCGTCTGGTCGCGTACGTCGGATTCAGCCGGGTCGATGAACGCCGTTTCGCCAGCATCGTTCATCCGAAAACGGATGAGCCGACGCCAGCGCGCGAGGAAACCCTCAGTCGCCGGACCCGGAGCAAGCGCTGCATGTATCACATGCTCACGCCCCAGCGCCAGTTCCAGTTCAGCCGCGGCGAAAATCGCCACGACCGGTATCTCTTTCGGCCCCGGTGCACGCCGCAGCGCCTGGCCGATCTTGCGCTTTCCGTCCTCGGCGCCGTCGCTCGCGGCGATCACCGCGGCAGGGCGCCCTGCTTCCGCCTGGGCCTCGACCTTGGCGAAGCCGGTCGAGACCAGTCCCGCCTTGTTCGCCATCGCCAGCGCCTGGATCGCGTCCCGGACCAGCAGCGCATCGACCTCGGCCGCCAGCTCGGGCGAAACCGTGACCTTCATCTTCAGCGAGCGCTCGAACGCGCGTCGCTTGACCGCTTCGCGGACTGCGGCAGCGCTGAGCGAGACCCAGACGCCGCGTCCCGGCAGCTTGCGCCTGATGTCCGGCACCAGGACATCGCCGGGGCCGACCACGAAGCGGATCAGGTCATCCGGCGCCCGGCCCTGGCGCGTCACCACGCAGGTCCGCTCCGGACCCTCGCGTTCGGCGCGCCGGTTCATCTCGCGCTGCCCCGGCTCAGGCCTGCGACTCCTCGGTCTCGGCCTCGGCCTCGGCTTCCGGCTCCGGCGCCTCGATCCAGCCCGCCTTGACGCGGGCGGCCATCACGATCGCCTCGGCGTCCTGCCGCGACAGGTCGAAGCCGTCGAGATAGCCGGAATGGCGGGTGCTCTCGCCGTCCTTGCGCTCGGTCCAGCCGACCAGATCGTCGGTTGCGCAGCCCGCAAGGTCCTCGACGCTCTTCACGTCGTTCTCGCCGAGCGCGACCATCATCGCGGTGGTGACGCCCTCGACCTCGCGCAGCGTGTCCTCGACCCCCAGCGCTTTGCGCTTGTCGTCGAGCTCGGCCTCGATCGTGGCCAGATATTCCTGGGCGCGATTCTGGATCTCGGCGGCGGTGTCCTCGTCGAAGCCCTCGATCGAGGACAACTCGCTCGGCTCGACATAGGCGACTTCCTCGACCGAGCGGAAGCCTTCCGAAGCGAGCAGCTGGCCGACGGTCTCGTCGACATTGAGGGCGTTCATGAACAGCTCGGTGCGCTGCACGAACTCCTTCTGGCGGCGCTCGGACTCCTCGGCCTCGGTCAGGATGTCGATATCCCAGCCGGTGAGCTGCGACGCCAGGCGGACATTCTGGCCGCGGCGGCCGATGGCGAGCGAGAGCTGCTCGTCCGGCACCACGACCTCGATCTTGTCGGCTTCCTCGTCCAGCACGACCTTGGCGACTTCCGCCGGCTGCAGCGCGTTGACGACGAAGGTCGCGACATCGGGCGACCATGGGATGATGTCGATCTTCTCGCCCTGAAGCTCGCCGACCACGGCCTGCACGCGCGAGCCGCGCATGCCGACGCAGGCGCCGACCGGGTCGATCGAGGAATCGCGCGAGATCACCGCGATCTTGGCGCGCGAGCCCGGATCGCGGGCGACGGCCTTGACCTCGACGATCCCGTCATAGATCTCCGGCACTTCCTGGCCGAACAGCTTGGCCATGAACTGCGGATGGGTGCGGGACAGGAAGATCTGCGGCCCACGCGGCTCGCGGCGCACGTCGTAGACATAGGCGCGGGCGCGGTCGCCGACCTTGAAGGTCTCGCGCGGGATCATCTCGTCGCGGCGGATGATCGCCTCGCCACGGCCGAGATCGACGAAGACATTGCCGTATTCGACGCGCTTGACCGCGCCGTTGACGATCTCGCCGATGCGGTCCTTGTACTCGTCATACTGCCGGTCGCGCTCGGCCTCGCGCACCTTCTGCACGATGACCTGCTTGGCCGACTGGGCGGCGATGCGGCCGAAATCGAAGGGCGGCAGCGGATCGGCGATCACGTCGCCGACCTGGGCGGCCGGATTGTGCCGCTTGGCCTCGTCGACAGTGATCTCGACGGCGCCGTTCTCGACGAGGTCGACGACCTGGAGATGCCGCGCCAGGCGCAGCTCGCCCGACTTGGTGTTGATCTCGGCGTGCACGTCTGTCTCGGCGCCGTAGCGCGAGCGCGCCGCCTTGGCGATCGCGTCCTGCATCGCGTCGATCACGATCTGCCGGTCGATCGACTTCTCGCGGGCGACGGCGTCGGCGATCTGCAACAGCTCGAGCCGGTTGGCGCTGACGGCCATGGCGCTCACTCCTCTTTCTGTGTGTTCTTCACCGGCCCCTTGGCGCCCTTGCCCGGCTTGCGGGCCTTGGGATCACGGGGGCCGAGCGACTTGCCGCGCCCGGGTACGGGCTGGGCGATCTCGTCGGCGGGCGGCATTTCCGGCGCCAGGCCCGATTTGCCGCGCCGGAGCGATTCGGTGACCAGCGCGTCGGTTAGCACCAGCCGCGCCTCGGCGATCAGGCGCATCGGGATCGCGACATCGCGCTCCTCGTCGGCCTTGGCGTCGTCGCGGCTCAGCAGGGCGTCGGTCCCGCTGGCGCCCCGCAGGATGCCGCGGAAGCGCTTGCGCCCGGCAAAGGGCTCGCTCGTCTCGATCTTGGTCAGGTGACCGGCCCAGCGCTCGAAATCGCTCGGCCTCACCAGCGGCCGGTCGATGCCCGGCGACGATACTTCCAGATGATAGGCCGTCTGAACGGGATCGTCGACGTCCAGCGCCGGCGAAACCGCCTGGCTCACGGCCTCGCAGCCTTCGACAGTCATCGTGCCGTCGGGCAACTCGGCCATGATCTGGACGGTGCAGCCGTTCTGGGCGCTGATGCGCACGCGCACCAGCCGATAGCCGAGATCCACGATCGCCGGCTCGATGATCGCCGCGACGCGCGCGGCGATGCCGCTCTCCACGACGATGCGCTCTTCCTGATCCTGGCTGTTCTGCTCGACCATCCGTATGGCTCGCCCGTCTCCCGCCGGCTCCAAAAAACACTCATGGGCGGTTCGGCCAATAAAAAAGAGCGGGCCGGTGGGCCCGCTCTTGATCGCCGGCTTACACCGAAACCAGAGCTGTTGGGCGCTATCTAGTCCCGTTTCCGCGATCTTGCAAGCCTGTCCTCGATTTCGACGATCCTGCTAACCGGCTGGTCATTCTTCATTGCTAGGAGAGGGGATGGTTGTGTGTGGGGTTGCGTGATGAGTCCTGTCGGCGCGTTGCTGCGCGATCTCGAGACGACGATGGCTCGCGGCTCGACCGACGAGCGCGCCGTCATCCTGTCACGCCTGACCGACCTCTTCCTGGCCACGGCCAACGAGATGGGCGAGGACCAGGTCGGCGTCTTCGACGTGGTCATCGGCCGCCTCGCCCGCGCGATCGAGATGAGGGCGCGCATCGAACTGGCGGAGCGGCTCGCTCCGGTCCCCAATGCGCCGAGCGGCGTCGTGCGCCAGCTGGCGCTCGACGAGATCGCGGTGGCGCGCCCGGTTCTCGTCGCCTCGCCACGTCTCAGCGACCATGATCTCGTCGCCATTGCCGCCGCCAAGGGCCGCGATCACATGCTCGCCATCACCGAGCGTCCGGACCTCGGCGAGCCGGTCACCGATTTCCTGATCCTGCGCGGCGGGCGCGTCGTGACCCACGCCGTCGCCGCCAATCAGAGCGCCCGCTTCTCGCGCCACGGCATGGGCGTGCTGGTCATGCGCGCCGCTCAGGACGACGCCCTGCAGGCGACGCTCGGCACCCGCGCCGACATCCCCGGCGATCTCGCCGAGCAGTTGCTGGCTGCCGCCAAGAGCTCGGCCCGTCGCCGGCTCGAAGCCTCGCTCGAGCCATCCCTGCTCGGCTCCGTCGCCGGCGCCGTCGAGCGCGGCGCCGAAGCCGTCTCGGCCCAGGCGACCATCGGCGACGAGCTCGGTCGCTTCGGCAAGGCGCTGGCGGACGTCAAGGCCCTCGACGAAGCCAGCAAGCTCGACGAATCCGTGGTGGCGCAATACGCGACCTCCGGCGCGATCGAACATGCGATCTGCGGCGTCGCCACTCTGGCCCGCCTGACCCTGCCGGCGACCGAGCAGATCGTCTTCGGCCCCGATCGCGACGCAGTGCTCCTGGTGGCGCGCGGCATGGGCTGGTCCTGGGAGACGACCAGGGCACTGATCGGCCTGCGCAAGGGCGACGGCAAGTCCGCTCCGGTGCTGGAGCGGGCCAAGCAGAGCTTCCGCAACCTGACGCCGGTGACGGCGCAGCGCGTGCTCGGCTTCCTCAGGATGCGCGACGGTGCGCAGTCAGATAGCTCGGCACCCGCCCGGCCTTGACCGCTTTGGCCTCGTAGCGGGTGCGGACCCAGCCGGGATAGGGCTGGCGCCAATCGTCCGCGCTCTCGTCGGTCCAGTCGAAATCAGGCGAGGCGGCGAGCCGCGCCAGCGTCCAGCCGACATAGTCGTCGATGTCGCTGGCGAAGCGGAAGCGACCGCCCGGCCGCAGCACCCTGGCGAGCAGGGATAGGGTCCGCTCCGAGACGAAGCGGCGCTTGCGCTGACGGCGCTTCGGCCACGGATCCGGATAGAGCAGGTCGGCCGCGTCGATGCTTCCTGCGGGCAGCTGCGGCAGGAGCAGCGCGGCATCGCCGTCCCAGAGCCGGATGTTGCGCAGGCCTTCCTGCTCGATCACGGCCAGGAACTTGGCCATGCCGTTGATGAAGGGTTCGACCCCGATGAAGCCGATCTGCGGGCTCTCGCGCATGCGCGCCAGCAGATGCTCGCCGCCGCCGAAGCCGATCTCGAGCCTGACGGCCTCGACGGGAATCGGAAAGAGCGCCTTCAGATCGGGGATCGGCCCTTCCGGCAGACGAAGCGCCGGCAGCGTCTCGGCGATGCGCTCGGCCTGGCCCTGGCGCAGTCCCTTGCCCTTGCGGCGGCCGAAGAAGGCCCGGTCTGGATCGTGCTGGTCGGTCATGGCCGCGCTCTAAACGTGTTCAGGCGAAAGAAAAAGGCCGGAGCACAAGCCCCGGCCTTCATGATCCTGCAGGCGGCGTGGATCAGGCGACGGCCTTCTTCAGCGCGTCGACCAGATCGGTCTTCTCCCAGGAGAAGCTGCCGTCACGGCCGGCCTTGCGGCCGAAATGGCCATAGGCCGCCGACTTGGCGTAGATCGGCTTGTTGAGGCCCAGATGCGTGCGGATGCCGCGCGGCGTCAGGTCCATGACTTCACCGAGCACGCTCTCGAGCCTGGCCTCGTCGACCTTGCCGGTGCCGTGCAGGTCGACATAGATCGACAGCGGCTTGGCGACGCCGATGGCGTAGGAGAGCTGGATCGTGCAGCGCTCGGCCAGCTTGGCGGCGACGACGTTCTTGGCGAGATAGCGCGCCGCATAGGCGGCCGAACGGTCGACCTTGGTCGGGTCCTTGCCCGAGAAGGCGCCGCCGCCATGGGGCGCCGCGCCACCGTAGGTGTCGACGATGATCTTGCGGCCGGTCAGGCCGGCGTCGCCATCGGGGCCGCCGATCACGAACTTGCCGGTCGGGTTGACGTGCCAGACGGTGTCCTTCGAGATCCAGCCATCGGGCAGGGTCTCACGGATATAGGGCTCGACGATCTTGCGGACATCGGCCGAGGTGAGCGTCTCGTCGAGATGCTGGGTCGAGAGCACGATCTGGGTGACGCCGACCGGCTTGCCGTTCTCGTACTTGACGGTGACCTGGCTCTTGGCGTCGGGGCCGAGCTTGGCGGCCGGACCTTCGCCGGCGTGACGGGCCTTGGCGAGGACCTCGAGGATCTTGTGGGCGTAGTAGATCGGCGCGGCCATCAGCTCGGGCGTCTCGCGGCAGGCATAGCCGAACATGATGCCCTGGTCGCCGGCGCCGACATCCTTGTTGCTGCTTTCGTCGACGCCCTGAGCGATGTCGGCCGACTGCGGGTGCAGCAGCACGTCGATCTTGGCCTTCTTCCAGTGGAAGCCGTCCTGCTCGTAGCCGATCGCGCGGACCGCCTTGCGCGCCGCCGACTTCACCTTCGACTTGATCTGCTTCTCGTCGAGATGGGTGCGGACCTCGCCGGCGACGACGATGCGGTTGGTGGTCGCCAGCGTCTCTGCGGCGACGCGCACCTGAGCCGGATCATGGCCCGCCTTGATCGCTTCCTTGAAGAACAGATCGACGATCTCGTCCGAGATCCGGTCGCAGACCTTGTCCGGGTGGCCTTCGGAAACGGACTCGCTGGTGAAGAGGTAGTTCTGGCGGGACACGGTCGGGATCCTTCCCAAGCTGCGGGGCGGGCGCCGGAGGAAACCTGCGCACGAATGAAAAATGCGCAGCGTCTTTTGCAGCGGAAAGGTTCGCCGTCAAGGCAGGAAATTCTTTTGACAGATATTTTGTTCGTTAAGTCGAACGAATAGGACGTGGAATCAGGCTGTTTCGCCAGGTTCATCCGCCAGGGCCTCGACAAGGTCGATGACGCGTCGCCGGACACGCGGGTTCTTGATGCGCACGAAGGCCTTGGAAAGTTGTACGCCCTCGCTGGTGGAGAGGAAGTCGGCGACATAGGCCGTCGCCGACGCGTCGGCGAAGCCGCCGGTGGCCACGTCGCCGGCCGGAGCGCCCTCGAAGAAGAAGGAGACGGGTACGCCTAGCATCTTGGCGATCTGCTGCAGGCGGCTGGCACTGATCCGATTTGTGCCCTTCTCGTATTTCTGCACCTGCTGAAAGGTCAGGCCCAACGCCTCGCCCAGCTTTTCCTGGCTGATTCCGGCCAGCATGCGCTGCATGCGTACCCGGCTGCCGACGTGACGGTCGATCGGATTCGGAAGTTTCTTCAGCATGGGCCTTTCACCTCGGGTCTCACTCAATCGCACTTCCGGCCGCGCGTCTACCGCCGGCTCTGGCAGGCCAGGAGCTGGTATGCATTGGTATGCGTTGATTCTTGGCCGTTCTGCGTTGAAGCTGCTAAGATCGGAAAAAGACGGGACATGTCGGGACGACATTTCAACGCGGGACGAGACGCGCTCGACTTCATCGATCGGCTGAGCACTCTCACCGATCCGACGACGGTCGTCGCCGCTTTGCGCGATAAGCTCGCCAGCTATGGCTTCCACGCCTTCCTGATCACCGGCCTGCCGGAAATCGGCGACCGGATCGATCCGCTCGTTCTCCTCAACGGCTGGCCGCCGGGCTGGTTCGAGCTCTATCTGGAGAAGTCGTTCTCGGATTGGGACCCGATCGCGGCCCATTGCAAGACGACGATCGACCCGTTCGCCTGGAACGATGTCTATCAGGAGGGCGCGGCGCTGCCGCGCCAGCGCGAGGTGATGCACCGGGCTCGCGACTTCAACATGATCGAGGGCTTCTGCGTGCCGATCCATGGCGAAGCGGGCTTTCAGGCCGTGGTCACGATGGCCGGCGATCGGCCGGACCTGTCGCGCCAGGCTCGTTCCGCGATTCACCTGATGTCGATCTACGCTCATGGCAAGGCCGCAGATTGCCTGCGGCCGGCACGGCTTGAGCATGTCCTGACCGTTCGCGAGCGCGAGGTGCTGACCTGGTTCGCGATCGGCAAGACGACGGAAGGCGTAGCGGAGCGCCTCGGCGTTTCCGCCGGCACGGCGGAGGCCCATTTCGAGAACGCCGCCAGGAAGCTCGGCGTCAGGGGCCGCACGCGCACGGTGATCGAGGCCTATCGCCGCGGCGAGATCAGCATCTAGGCGTGTTCCGTCGAGGCGGGACTACTTATGCGTTAGGAACAGCTGCTCGAATTCGGTCGATTTCGCCCGCTTCTTCCGGAATTCCGGAATACCCGTGAAACCTGAATGGAGCCAGCTTGCGTCCCTCTAGGGAGGGAAGCGGCGATGATCCACGTTATCGATGCCGGGAACCGGCACCTCTACCGGGCCGAGCTCGAGCAGCACTACCAGATTCGGCACCAGATTTATGTCGGCGAGCGCAAATGGATGGCGCTCGAGCGGCCCGACGGGCGTGAGGTCGACCAGTTCGACAACGCGGATGCGACCTATCTGCTGGCGATCGAGAACGGGCGCGTCATCGGCGGCACGCGGCTCGTCCCCACGACCTGCCCGCATCTGATGGCTGATGTCTTCCCGTTCCTGGCCGATGTGCGTGGGCTCCAGCGCGGCACCGACATCGTCGAATGGACGCGCATCTTCGTCGTGCCGGAGCGGCGCGGCCCCGACAGCAAGGTGCTGCATACCGTTCTGGCCGGGATGTTCGAGTATTGCCTCGCCAACGACATCACGGCGATCACCGTGGTGATGGAGACGTGGTGGATGCCGCGTTTCCTGGAACTGGGCTGGGAGGTCCGGCCGCTCGGCCTGCCGACCGTGATCGAGGGCATGAACTGCGTCGGCACGATCATCACGGTGAGCGAGGACGCCTATCGCCGTACCCTTGCCTTCAAGGACATCGAAGCGCCGGTCATCCTGTCGCGTCGCGACGCGAAGCGGACCCCGGGCGAGCGGAGGATCTCGCATGGCTAATCAGCATGACACCGGCAGCAGCCGCGACAAGATCGAATACGCCCTCGGCCTGCTCACCACCCTGCTGCGCAACCAGCCGGTGCATCAGGAACTGGTGGATGTGGCTCACCGCATGGACTTGCCGGACGAGCTCTGGCTCGCAGTGCAGATCCTGTCCATGTCTGAGCCGGACCAGGTGAAGCTCAGGGATTTCCTGCTGGTGAATCCCAGCCCGCAACTGCAGCGGCTCAATCAGAACACGCTCGTCCTGACTCAGGATACGCCCCCGGCCCTGCACTGAGCCGACGTCCCATCAAGGGAATTGCACTGTCCTTCCGGCCTTTCGCTCTGCGAAGTTCCGGAAAGACAGCACGCCTCGGCAGGAAATCCAGCGGTTCAGTGCGTCACTGCTCGATGGTGTCGATCGGCGCTTCGCCGAGCGATTCGACGAGATCGACGATACGCCGGCGCACGCGCGGGCTCTTGATCCGCACGAAGGCCTTGGTCAGCTGCACACCCTCGCTGGTCGCGAGGAAATCGGCGACATAGGTTGTGGCCGACGCATCGGCGAAGCCTTCCCCGACGCTATCGTCGGCGGGCGCCCCGTCGAAGAAGAAGGCGACGGGCACGCCCAGCATCTTGGAAATCTGCTGCAACCGGCTGGCGCTGATCCGGTTGGTGCCCTTCTCGTATTTCTGAACCTGCTGGAAGGTCAGGCCCAGCGCCTCGCCGAGCCGTTCCTGGCTGACGCCGGCGAGCATGCGGCGCATCCGGACGCGGCTGCCGACATGGCGGTCGATCGGATTCGGTACTTTCTTCAACATGGCAGCCGGTCCCCTTTTTTTATCCGGTCAGCCAGCCGGTGGCCCGTTGAAGGCCTGGCGCGGTTGGCCATTCGGCGGCGGTCCCGAAAGAAAGTTCCAAATGGGATTACCGTCGCCGCATTATTACTCCAGCGAGCATTAGGCTGGCAACTACACCTGCAAAGAAAAGGTCGCCGAAGCGGGAATAGGGCGTCGCCGGACCAGCGCGGGGCAGCGAGGTGTCGATGACGCCGGCCTCGCCGAGCGGCAACGCGGCGCGGATGCGCCCGTAATGGTCGGTCACCGCCGAGATCCCGGTGTTGGCGACGCGCACGAGCGGCAGGCCTTCCTCGATGGCGCGCAGGCGGGCCTGGGCGAGATGCTGGTAGGGCCCGCTGGTCTGCCCGAACCAGCCGTCATTGGTCAGGTTGAGGATGAAGCCCGGCCGCGGCCCGCTCGGCATCGCCTCGCCGGGGAAGATCACCTCGTAGCAGATCAGGCTCGCCGCCGGCGGCAGGCCGCGGATCGACAGCGGCGTGCGTCGGCTGCCCGACGCGAAGCCGCCCGGAACCGAGACGAATTCGGACAGGCCGACCGCCCGGATCAGCCGCTCGAAGACAGCAGGCAGATACTCGCCGAACGGGACGAGATGGACCTTGTCGTAGCTGCCGGTGATCGTGCCCTCGTCGTTCACCACCTGGATCGCGTTGTAGATCGGCGGCCGGCTTTCACCAGGCAAGGTTTCGCCGGCGCGGGCCGCGCCGGTGATCAGCGTCGTGCTCGGCGGCAGCAGCGCGGCGATCCGCGCCAGTGCCTGCGGCGTGCGCCCGAGCAGGAAGGGGAAGGCCGACTCCGGCCAGATCAGATGCGTCACATCCTGCACGCCCGAGGTCGCCGGGCCGGTCGCCCGGTCGCTGAGCGCGAGGTAGTGCGACAGGATCATCTCGCTGTTGCGCGGGCTGAACTTGGCATCCTGCGGCAGGTTCGGCTGCATCAGCCGGAGTTTGACCCCGCTCAGCGCCGGAACCGGCTCTGCAGGAATCCGCCAGGCGCCGAATCCGGCCATGGCTGCCAGCGCAAGCCCCGCCAGCGCAGGCGCGCGCCAGCGCCCTTCGCCCTTTTCGCCCGTTCCGAGAACGGCCGGCGCGGCCCCGATCGCGACGGCCAGCGCCGTCAGCCCGTAGAGCCCGATCAGGCTGGCGCTCTGGGCCAGCCAGGCCGGGCCGGCCAGCATCATGCCGTAGACGTTCCAGGGAAAGCCGGTGAGGACATGGCCGCGCAGCCACTCGCTCAGCGCCAGCACGGCCGCCAGCACCAGGATGCGCCCGGCGCCGGTCGGCCAGAGCGCCCGCGCCAGGGCGAAACCGGCAGCCGGGAAGACGGCGAGGAAGGCCGGCAGCGCCACGACGCCGAGCGGCATCGCCCAGGCGAACTTGTCGGCCTCGACCAGGAAGGCGGCGCCGAGCCACCACAAACCGGCGAGATGATAGCCGAAGCCCCACCACCAGCCGGCGCTCGCGGCCGCCCAGAGCCGCCCGCGCCGGGTTTCCACGACGGAGCCGTCGATCAGCCAGACCGCCGCGGTCATCGGCACGACCATCAGCGGCCAGAGATCGAGCGGGGCCAGCGCCAGCGCGCCGCAGGCGCCGCAAATGAGCGCGATCAACCGGCGCGGCCAGCCCCAGGCGAGGATGACGCGGTCGGCCAGCGCCGAAAGCAGCGTCATGCGGCGTCCGGCGCGGCTGGTGCCTCGGTCGCGATCGCATCGCGGCGATGGATGCGCAGGCGCTTGACCCGGCGCGGATCGGCGTCGAGCACCTCGAATTCGAGGTCCTCCGGCCCCTTGATCAGTTCGCCGCGCACCGGCACCCGGCCGGCCAGGGTCACGATCAGCCCGCCGAGCGTATCGACCTCCTCGGCAACCTCGGCGCTCGACAGGTCGATTCCGGTCGCCTGCTTCAGCTCGTCGAGGGTGGCGCGGGCATCGGCGATGAAGCGGTTCTCGCCGGCCGGCGCGATCGCGGGAGCTTCGTCGAGATCGTGCTCGTCCTCGATGTCGCCGACGACGATCTCGACCAGGTCCTCGATCGAGATCAGCCCATCGGTGCCGCCATATTCGTCGATCACCAGGGCGATATGGGTGCGCGTCGCCTGCATCCGGACGAGAAGGTCGACCGCCGGCATCGAGGGCGGCACGTAGAGCACCGGCCGCAGGATCTTGGCCTGGGCCAGCGTCATCGAGAGGTCGATGGCGCCCAGACTCGGGCCAGCCGGCGCCTCCGCCTCGCCGCGCAGCTTCCGGCCCGGCTTGGCCCGGGCTGCGATGAAGTCGAGGAAGTCGCGGATGTGGATCATCCCCCGGGGGTCGTCGAGCGACTCGCCATAGACGGGCAGGCGCGAATGGCCGGCGGTCCGGAACAGCGCCAGGAGGTCGCCGAGCGTCGCCTCCGAGGAGACCGCGATCACGTCGGCGCGCGGCACCATCACGTCGGCGACGCGGCGCTCGCGCAGGCTCAGCACGTTCGAGAGCATCGCCCGTTCCTGAGGCGAGAGATCGGTCACTCCGCCGCTGTCCTGCGCCAGCGCCTCGGTGATGTCCTCGCGGATCGAACCGCCCTGGCGCAGGCCGAGCCGGTCGAGGAAGTGGCCGAGCCAGTGCGCCAGGCCACGGCCCGTCGGTTCAGACGAGGAGGAAGATCGGGTGTCGTCGCTCATGACGCTGGCTGGGGCTTCTTGGTCTTGGACGCTGGGCGGGGCTGCATGGGTTCCGGCTCGGAGCCGGCATAGGGGTCGGCGATGCCGAGGCGGGCAAGCGCTGCGGTCTCCAGCGCTTCCATTCGCTGGGCCTCGGCTTCCGTCTCGTGGTCTTCGCCGAGCAGGTGCAGCAGCCCGTGGATCACGAGATGGCTGAGATGGTCGCCGAAGGGTTTCTCCTCGGCCTCGGCCTCGCGGGCGACGGTCTCCAGGGCGATCACGATGTCGCCGATCACCGGGCTCGATGCGATCCGCTCGGGCGGCGCGGCCGGGAAGGAGAGGACATTGGTCGCCTTGTCGAAGCCGCGCCAGTCGCGGTTGACGATGCGGATGCGCTTGTCGTCGGTGAGCAGCAGGCTGAGCTCGGCGCCCGGCAGCGGCTTGACTGGAGCCAGCGCCAGCCCGGCATCGACCGCGGCGAGGATCCGCGGTCGCAAATCGCCGATCTCGCGCCATTTCCGGGACTGCATGCGGATATCCAGCGAGGGCCCGCTTATGGCAGGCTCCGCTGCTGTGGTTCGCGGCGCAGCGCGCCGCGAACGAGGTCGGTCGGTCATCGCGGCCGCTCCCGCGACAGCATCCGCTTCAGCCCGTCGGCATCGCCCTCGGCGGGAGCCTCCGGCGCGGGCAGGGCGGCAAGCCGCGCCTCGCGCTCGTCGCGCTCCGCCCTTGCGGCGTCCTCATAGGCCATGACGATCCGGCGCACGAGCGCGTGGCGCACGACGTCGCCTTCCTCGAAGCGGGCATGGCCGACGCCCTCGACGCCCGAGAGCAGCCTGACCGCCTCGACCAGGCCGGAGCGCTGGCCCGGCGGCAGGTCGACCTGCGAGGGGTCGCCGGTGATGATCATGCGCGAGCCCTCGCCCAGGCGGGTGAGGAACATCTTCATCTGCACGGAGGTCGCGTTCTGCGCCTCGTCGAGCAGCACGACGGCATTGCTCAGCGTGCGCCCCCGCATGAAGGCGAGCGGCGCGATCTCGATCATGCCGGTCTGCAGGGCGCGCTCGACATGGCGCGCCTCCATGAAGTCGTTGAGCGCGTCGTAGATCGGCCGCAGGTAGGGATCGACCTTCTCGCGCATGTCGCCGGGCAGGAAGCCGAGGCGCTCGCCGGCCTCGACCGCCGGGCGCGACAGCACCATGCGCTCGACCACGCCCTGCTCGATCAGCGAGACCGCGTGGCCGACGGCGAGCCAGGTCTTGCCGGTGCCGGCCGGGCCTTCGGCGAGGACGAGCTCATGGCGCTTGAGCTGGCGCAGATAAGCGTCCTGGGCGGCGTTGCGGGCCCGGACCGGGCCGCGCTTGCGCGTCACGACCGCGTCGAAGGCGGCCTTGCCGGCATTGTCGGAGGGGAAGAGCGAGCGCTGCACATTGCTCTCCTCGATCGCACCATCGACCTCGCCGAGATTGACGGCCGCGCCGGTCTTGGCGCGGGCATAGAGCGTGCGCAGCACGCGGCTCGCCTGCTCGGCGGTCTCGCGCGGGCCCTTGATGGTGACGTGGTTGCCGTTCGGACTGACGACGACACCGAGGCGCCGCTCCAGATGCGCCAGGTTCTGGTCATAGTGACCGAAGACCAGGCCGGCGGTCTGGTTGTTGTCGAAGGTGAGTTCGACCTCCGCGCCGGGCAGGCCGTCGCGCGTCAGCGCCTCGTCGCGGCGACCGCCGCGCTCGGCTTTCGGATTGAATTGATCGGCCTGGGCCAATGCCATTGTCTCCAGTGGGAATGAGTCGGACAGGCGCAGTCAAAAACCATCACCGCCAAATAACGTTCACCGCAACGCCGACGCCATCGCACGCTACGCACTCGGACCGTCTCAGGCAGCCAACCCCGGCTGTTCCACCGCACGGCCAAACAGCGAGTTCGACCCGGCGCGCTCGATCAGGACCATGACGCGATCGCCGATCCGGTGCGCCGCGCTCTCGATCTGGACCGCCTGCATATAGGGCGTCTTGCCGGCGAGCTGGCCGGAATGCCGCCCGTTGCGCTCGATCAGAATCTCGACGGTGCGCCCGACCATGGCGTGGTTGAACTCCTGCCGATGCTGTTCGACCAGAGCCTGCAGCCGGTAGAGCCGCTCGTCCATCACGGTGGGCGGCACCTGTTCGGACAGCTCGGCTGCGGGCGTGCCAGGGCGCGGCGAGTACTTGAACGAATAGGCCGAGGCGAATCTGACATCGGCGATCAGCCGCAGCGTCTCCTCGAAATCGGCATCGCTCTCGCCGGGGAAGCCGACGATGAAGTCCGAGGACAGGGCGATATCGGGCCGCGCCGCGCGGATCTTGTCGATCAGCCGGCGGTACTCGTCGCCGGTATGCTTGCGGTTCATCGCTGCAAGGATCCGGTCGGAACCGGCCTGCACCGGCAGATGCAGGAACGGCATCGCCTGCGGCAGGTCGCGATGGAGGGCGATCAAGTCCTCGTCCATGTCGCGAGGGTGGCTGGTCGTGTAGCGGATGCGGGCGATGCCGGGCACTTCGGCGATGCGCCGCATCAATCGCGCCAGCGTCCAGACCCGGCCATCGGGGCCGTCGCCATGATAGGCGTTGACGTTCTGGCCGAGCAGCGAGATGTCCTGCACGCCCGCCTGCGCCAAGCGCTCGACTTCGGCGATCACCTGCGCGACCGGGCGCGAGAACTCGGCGCCGCGCGTATAGGGCACGACGCAGAAGGCGCAGAACTTGTCGCAGCCTTCCTGCACGGTAACGAAGGCCGAGACGCCGCGGGCCACGATCGCCGCCGGCTTCGGCGCCGGCAGGTGATCGAACTTGTCCTCCGGCGGCAGGTCCGTATCGACGACGCGGCCGCTTTTCGCCTGCGCCAGCAATTCCGGCAGGCGGTGATAGGTCTGTGGGCCGATGACGAGATCGACGGCCGGTTGGCGGCGCTGGATCTCGGCGCCTTCGGCCTGGGCGACGCAGCCGGCGACGACGAGCGTGGTCTCGCGCCCCTGCGCCTTACGCTCGCGCTTCAGGTCACGCAGCTTGCCGAGCTCGGTATAGACCTTGTGCGCCGCGCGCTCGCGGATATGGCAGGTATTCAGCAGGATGAGGTCGGCATCGTCGGGCGTCGCAGTCTCGACATAGCCCTCCTGGCCCAGGACGTCGGCCATCCGCTGGCCGTCATAGACATTCATCTGGCAGCCATAGGACTTGATATGGACTTTCTTCATCAACGCTGATCCGGCCTCAACCGCGTCTCCTTATCCCAATCGCCCCTAGCTTGGGAATCATATCGCTCTCGCTGGTCGACACGCAATATCCGGGCCGCAACAGTCCAAGCTGTTCGTATCTGGCTCAGCCGCGTGACCGGCCGGTGACGGCTTCCTGCCGCGCCCGCCGGATCGCGATCTCGGCGAGGCGCGTCGCCTCCTTGCGCGAGAGCTTGCGGCCCATCCGGATCGGCTCGCCCCAGGCGAGCTCCACATCGATGGCGCCGGAATTGATCATCGCCTGGAAATGCGGCGCGAGTTCGGTGTCGCCATACCAGGACAGCGCCGAGCGCTCGGCCCGCCCGCCGCGCAGGCCGTGGAAGCCGGTATAGGTGACGCAGAGCGGGTAGATCGTTGTCTCGGCCTCGTCCGCCCCGCGCACGGCTTCGTGAGCGGCCCCAAGCAGCGAGGAGCGCAGCGGCAGGACGCGTGTGCCGTCGCCGGTGGTGCCCTCGGCGAACAGAACCACCGACTGTCCGTTCTGCAGCCGCCTGCCCATCTCGCTGGCGACGCCGGCGGTGGCGCCGCGGCGCATCCGGTCGATGAACACGGTGCGCTGCAGCGTCGAGAGCCAGCCGATCACCGGCCAGGTCGCGACCTCGGCCTTGGCGACGAAGGAGAGCGGCCCGGTGGTGCCGATGACGGGGATGTCGAGCCAGGAAGTGTGGTTGGCGACGATCAGCCCGCCTTGGCCTGCCGGCGGAGGCGCGCCGCGCGTGGTGATGCGCACTCCGAAGCAGCGGCAGCCCAGTTTCTGGAACAGCCGTGTGAAATAGAACGGCCGCCCGAGGCGCATGGCGACAAGCTGCGGCGGAATCAGGACGAGCGTGCCGAAGACGAGCAGCGCAAGCCGCACCATGGCGCCGGGACGGATGCCTTTCATGCTGAGCCGCTCATTCTCTGCGTTGGCGCCCCGCTTCTGCGAGCCCGGCTATAATCGGACCTCCTGCGGCCGTCCATGCCGCCAACGCGACGAAGCTCAACCGAGATCGCGCCGCATCACCAGCGCGGCGGCGCGGCTGCCGTCCGGCTTCGGGTAGTATCCCTCGCGCCGCCCGACGGTCTCGAACCCGAGACGCCGGTAAAGCGCGATTGCCGGCGCATTGCCCTCCTCGACCTCGAGGAAGAGCCGTGCCGTGCCGCGCGCCGCCAATTGCGCGAGATGGGCTGACAGCAGCGTCTGCCCGAGCCCTGACCGGCGCTTCCCGCCGGCGACGACGATGCTCAGGATTTCCGCCTCGTCGGCGGCCAGCCGCGACATCACGAAGCCGCAAGGCTCGTTGGCGCTGCCGATGAACACACCCTCGGCCACGACCGCCCGGTCGGCGAGCAGGGCCGCGCACTCGCCGGGTTCCCACAGCCGCGCGAAGCCGCCCTGGTGATGCAGGGCCGCGACCTGGCGGGCATGGCGGACGTCGAGCGGGCCGGCGCGGCCCGTCTTCTGCCGGCGCTGGAACAGGGATTGGAACCAGTCCATCGCGCTAGATCACGATGATTCGGATCGAATCGATCCGGAATCATAAAACGTGATCGATTCTAACAGTTCAGAGCAGGATTCCTGCGAAAAACCGGTTCCCACTTTTTCGCATCCTGCTCTAGCGCCGCGGGAGCCGGGCGCGGTCCTGCGGCGTCGTTTCCGGCGCCTTGAGATAGAGCGGGCGCGGCGGGGCGCTTTCCGGGTCGGCGATCATGCCGAGGCGCGCCACCCAGATCACGTCCGGCGCCTTGGCGTCGTCGACGACGAGCGCGTCGAGGCCGATCGCCCAGGCCTCGTTGGCGACGGCGAGCGCGGCCGAACCGACCAGCGAGACCGGACCGGCGCCGATGGCGCGGGCAGCGTCGCGATGGTTCACCTGGCGGACCGAGACCAGCTGCTTGCCCTGCGCGTTCATCGCCTGGAACCAGACCTGGCCGTGCTTGGCATCGACTGCGGCGGCGACGACGCGTCCGCCCTCGCGGCCGATGAAGGGCGCGGCACTGGCGGCCAGCGTCGAGATCCCGATGGCGGGGATGCCGGCGGCGAACGCGATCGCTCTCGCCGCACTGATGCCGACGCGCAGGCCGGTATAGCTGCCGGGGCCGATGGTCACGGCGACGCGGTCGAGCGACGAAAAGCCGCCTTCCACCTTTGCCATCACGCGCTCGATCATCGGCATCAGCGCCTCGGCATGGCCGCGTTCCATCGCGGTCTGTTCGATCGCGAGCGGGGCGGGATCGCCGGCGTCGAGCACGCAGGCCGAGCAGGCGCCGAGCGCGGTGTCTATCGCGAGGATGCGCATCGGGGCTTAGGTCCGGTCTGCGATGCGGACGGAGATCAAACCGCCTCGACCTCGCGCACCTGCGGCAGGAAATGCCGCAGCAGGTTCTGGATGCCGTGCTTCAGCGTCGCCGTCGAGGAGGGGCAGCCCGAGCAGGAGCCCTTCATGACGAGGTAGACGGTGCCGTCCTTGTAGCCGCGGAAGGTGATGTCGCCGCCGTCGCCGGCGACGGCCGGACGGATGCGGGTCTCCAGCAGCTCCTTGATCGTGTCGACGGTCGCGGCGTCTTCCTCGGCGAAGAACTCGTCCTCGCTTTCGGCGAGTTCATCGACCGGAGCGCCGTCGCTCATCAGCGGCGCGCCCGACATGTAATGTTCCATGATCGCGCCGAGGATGGCGGGCTTGAGATGCGGCCACTCGCCCTCGGCCTTGGTCACGGTGATGAAGTCCGAGCCGAAGAACACGGCCGAGACGCCCTTGACGCCGAACAGGCGCGTCGCGAGCGGCGAGCGCTCGGCCAGGTTTGGGTCGCGCAATTCGATCGGCCCTTGCGGCGAGACGCTGCGGCCGGGCAGGAACTTCAGGGTGGCGGGATTGGGCGTGGCTTCGGTCTGGATGAACATGGCTTTGTCTCCGGCGCCGGCGGGTCAAGGCCGCCGTTCCTGGTCCCGATATAGGCCGGACGCTGGAATCATTCCAGCAGCTGCAAGCGCTGATCAGGCCAGCGCGTCGATTTCCTCGTCGGCGAGGTGTCCGGGCACGATCGCGACCGGGATCGGGAAACTGCCGGCGCCCTTGCCGGCGAGCGCGGCGACCAATGGGCCCGGCCCGTCGCGACCGGTGCCTGCGGCGAGCACCAGCAGCGAGATGTCCTCGTCGGCATCGATCAGCTTGACCATCTCGTCGGCCTTGACGCCGGTGCGCACGACCTTCTCCGGCTCGAGTCCGGCCAGCGAGCGCACGGCCGCGGCGGCCGCGTCGATCAGCTCCTGCGCCTCGGCCTCGGCGTCGGCCTGGACCATGTCGCCGACGCCGAGCCAGGTCTCGTCCGGTGGCGGGGTGACCACGCCGAGCAGCACGATCGACGCACCCAGGCGCGCGCAGCGGCGCGCCGCGAAGCGCACCGCCTTCGCGCACTCCGGGCTGTCGTCGACGACAGCGAGGAATTTCGGGCGATGGCCCGTCTCATAGGACCGCCGTCTCTTGACCATTGCCGTTGCCTGCCGCCGTTTCAGGACATGTCATGGTGACAGGCGTCGCAACGTCAGTGCAAGCCTCCCAATTGTCCCGATTCCGAAATTAGCCACTGCCCGATATCGAGTGTGGAGCGAATTCCAGAATCGTCAGGGACACTCGTAAACCCTTGATTCCTAGTGCCTTTCTTTGATTTCGACGTTCGCGCCGCACCTGATATCGACCGAGAGCGAACATCGAAATCACGACACTGGGCGCCCGCCGGATCAGCGCCTGCGCACGAAGCCGGTGATGTCCTTGACGTCGAGCATGATCGGCGCGGCGATCGCGGCGGCGCGGTCGGCGCCGTCGCTGAGGATGGCGTCGATATGGCTGGGATCGGCCAGCAGGCGGCGCATCTCGTCGGCAATCGGCGCGAGCTTGCCGACCGCCAGCTCGACCAGCGCCGCCTTGAAGCCGGAGAACTGGCTGCCGCCGAACTGGCCGAGCACCTGCGCCTTGCTCTCGCCGGAGAGCCCGGCATAGATCCCGACCAGGTTTTCGGCCTCCGGTCGGCCCTCCAGCCCCTTCTCCTCGGAGGGCAGCGCCTCCGGATCGGTCTTCGCCTTGCGGATCTTCTGGGCGATCATGTCGGCATCGTCGGTCAGGTTGATGCGCGAATAGTCCGACGGGTCCGATTTCGACATCTTCTTGGTGCCGTCGCGCAGGCTCATCACCCGCGGGGCCGGGCCCTGGATCATCGGCTCGGGCAGCGGGAAATAGCCGAGCTCGCCGGTGCCGAGGTCAAGCTCGGCGATGCGCTCGGCGAAGTCGTTGTTGAACTTCTGGGCGATGTCGCGGGTCAGCTCGAGATGCTGCTTCTGGTCCTCGCCGACCGGCACATGGGTCGCCTTGTAGAGCAGGATGTCGGCCGCCATCAGCACGGGATAGTCGTAGAGCCCGACCGAGGCGTTCTCGCGGTCCTTGCCGGCCTTCTCCTTGAACTGGGTCATGCGGTTGAGCCAGCCGAGGCGGGCGACGGTGTTGAACACCCAGGCGAGCTCGGCATGGCCGGAGACCTGGCTCTGGTTGAAGATGATGCTCTTCTTCGGATCGACGCCGGCAGCGATGTAGGCGGCCGCGACCTCGCGTGTGGCGCGGGTCAGCTCGGCCGGCCCGCCCCAGACGTCGAGCCCTTGCGTGATCGCGTGCATGTCGACGACGCAATAGATGCAGTCATGGGTCTTCTGCATCGCGACCCAGTTCACCAGCGCGCCGAGATAATTGCCGAGATGGAGCGTCGAGGTCGGCTGCATGCCGGAGAAGACGCGGGGAGAGAAAGCGGCCATGGGGCGCTCCGTCGTCAGGGCGAAGAAATCCTTCGAGTCGGGGGTCGATCCGCTCAGGAACGCGGCGTTCTGACGGATGCGCCGCGAAGGCGCAAGAGCCGCGAAGGCAGGACAGCGTCGAAGGCGCCGAGCAGGAAGCCGGCAACGGCGTAGACCGCAGCACCCGCGCAGCACAGCACTGCCAGCGCGCCGACCCGCCACAGGGCCGGCTGGCCCAGGTCGAGCGCGGAGAGCAGCGGCCTGAGCATGGCCTCGAGCACCGCGATCATGAGCAAGGCGGCCATGATGATCGCGAGGATCGTCCGGCCATCCGTCCAGCGCGGTCGCCACAGCCCTGCCCGCAGCAGATGGATCGCGAGCAGGCCCGCCTGGACGATGAAGGCGAGGCTTGCCGCCAGTGCACCGATCATCGCCGCATCGCGCCAGCCCAGCAAAGCGAAACCGGCTAGCGCGGCGACGGCGACAGCGGCAAAGCCGGCGATCAATGGCAGGCGCGGCTGCCGTCGCACGAAATAGACCTGTCCGAACACCTTGGCGGCGAGTGCGAAGGGCAGGCCGCAGGCGAAGGCTGCGAGCGCGGCGGCGGTACGCTCGCGGTCGGCAGCGTTGAACTGCCCGTTCTCGAACAGAACCGAGACGATCGGTTCGGCCAGCACGAACAGGGCCGTCGCGGCTGGGATCGCCAGTGCCAGGCCAAGTGCCAGCGCCCGGCCGAGCAGGGCGTCGTGGTCCGCCTGCGAGCGTTCGCCAGCCATGGCCGAGAGCACGACCGTGCCCATCGCGACGCCGAAGAAGGAGAGCGGCAACTGGAAGACGCGGTCGGCATAATACAGCGCCGAGACCGAGCCGGGCCCGGTCGAGGCGATTTGCGTCGAGATCAGGAGGACGAGTTGCGCGGCGGAGGCAGCGAGCAATGTCGCCCCGCCGGTCCTGACCAGCCTGCTCATATCCGTTGACCAGCGCAGGCCGGGGCGCGGCAGGCCGATGCCAAGCAGCCGCCATAGGATCATGGCGAGATGCGCCAGGCCGGTGAGGCTGAGGCAGGCGGCTAGCAATGTCGCGCTGCCATGGGCGTCACCGCCGCGGAACAGTGCGAACAGCAAGGCCGCGAGCAGGATCGCGTTCATCAGTGCCGGCGCCAACGCCGCCACGGTGAAGCGCCCCTCGGCATTGAGCAGCGCCGCGAGCAGTGCGGCAAGCGTGGTCAACAGCACGAAGGGCAGCATCAGCCGCGTGTAGTAGGCGGCGAGCGCCAGCGTCTGCGGTTCGTCGGCGAAGCCGCCGGCCAGGCCGAGCACGACCCAGGGCGCGAAGATTTCGGCCAGAACGACGAAGCCGAGCAGCAGCAGGCCGAGCTGGCTCGCGGCAGCGCCTGCAAAGCGCTTGGCGGCTTCTTCACCTCGCTCGGCCTTGATCGCGAGGTAGAGCGGCACGAAGGGCGCGTTCAGCCCGCCCTCGCCGAGCACGCGCCGGACGAGATTCGGCAGGCGCAAGGCTGCCAGGAAGGCGTCCGCCACGGGACCGGCGCCGAGCAGGCGCGCGATCAGCACGTCCCGGGCAAAGCCGAGCAGGCGCGACAGGATCGTCGCAGCGCCGACGATCAGCGAATCGCGGGCGAGGCGGGAGGATGTGGCCACTGGGTGCTCAGCGCTCGTTGCGAGCAATTATTTCTGCCGCTGTCAGCAGCAAGTAGTCAGCGTCAGGCACGGCGAACGCGTCCTGGAGTTCCGCCCTGAGCCGTTCGAAGGGCCACTGCTCAGTTCTCTCTTGGACGAGGGTAACGGGTTCGCATGAGGCGTCTGGGGTCAGAGGCGCCGTGTGGCGATTATTGCGTCGGGTCGTGGTCATGATGCGTGAAATGGCCTGCTCCAGCACGATCATGATGCACGAAATCGAGATGCGAGCCAGGGTCGTGGCTTTACGCCTAAGGCTGTGAATCCAAGTCCATATCTGCTCTGTCAGATTCCCTTGTCGTCATCCCGGGCGAGCGCAGCTCGACCCGGGATCCATTCCGGAACGGTTCAGGAATGGATCCCGGATCTTCGCTTTGCTCCGGCCGGGATGACCTCGCGGAAAACCCAAATCTGAACTTGAAACTTAGAGCTCTGGCCTCGTCCTACAGAATGAACCGGCTGAGATCGGCGTTTCTGGCGAGGTCGCCGATCCGCGCTTCGACATAGGCCGCATCGATGGTGATGCTCTCCCCGCCGCGATCCGTCGCCGTGAAGGAGATCTCGTCGAGGATGCGCTCGATCACGGTCTGGAGCCGGCGCGCGCCGATGTTCTCGACGCTCGAATTGACCTCGACCGCGATGCGGGCGATCGCCGCGACCGCGTCCGGCGTGAAGTCGATCGTGACCTGCTCGGTCGCCAGCATCGCCACCGACTGCTTGATCAGGCTGGCCTCGGTCTCGGTCAGGATGCGCTTGAAATCCTCGACGTCGAGCGACGAGAGCTCGACCCGGATCGGCAGGCGGCCCTGCAACTCCGGCAAGAGGTCCGATGGCTTCGAGACGTGGAAGGCACCCGACGCGATGAACAGGATGTGGTCGCTCTTCACCGGCCCGTGCTTGGTCGCCACCGTGGTGCCCTCGATCAGCGGCAGCAGGTCGCGCTGCACGCCTTCGCGCGAGACATCGGCGCCGCCGCGGCCCTCGCGGGCGCAGATCTTGTCGATCTCGTCGAGGAAGACGATGCCGTTGTTCTCGACCTCGCGGATCGCCGCCTGGACGATCGCGTCCTGATCGATCAGCTTGTCGCTCTCCTCGGCGAGCAGCGGTGCGTAGGCTTCCTTGACCAGCACGCGCTTGGGCTTGCCGCGCTGCCCGAAGGCCTTGCCGAGCATGTCGGAGAGGTTGATCGCGCCGATCGAGGCGCCGGGCATGCCAGGCACCTCGAACATCGGCGCGCTAGAGGCCGCCGAGGCGATCTCGACCTCGATCTCCTTGTCGTCGAGCTCGTTGTTGCGCAGCTTGCGGCGGAAGCTGTCGCGCGTGGTCGCGCTCGCCGTCGGTCCGACGAGGGCATCGAGTACGCGCTCCTCGGCCGCGACATGCGCCTTGGCCTCGACATCCTTGCGCCGGCTCTCGCGGACGAGGCCGATCGCGACCTCGACGAGGTCGCGCACGATCGATTCGACGTCGCGGCCGACATAGCCGACCTCGGTGAACTTGGTCGCCTCGACCTTGAGGAACGGTGCATTCGCCAGCTTGGCGAGGCGGCGCGCGATCTCGGTCTTGCCGCAGCCGGTCGGCCCGATCATCAGGATGTTCTTGGGCGCGACCTCCTCGCGCAGCGGCCCTTCGAGCTGCTGCCGGCGCCAGCGATTGCGCAGGGCGATCGCGACGGCGCGCTTGGCGTCCTTCTGGCCGACGATGAAGCGGTCGAGCTCGGAGACGATCTCGCGGGGGGAAAACGACGTCATCAAACAGGTTCCTGGATCATGATCAGCGCGGGGCCGTCGCCGGTCTCGCGAACGTCTAGGGCCGTGAAACCAGCCTTCTCATAGGCGCGGATCGCGGCGAGATTCTCCGGATCGGGGTCGATCACCACCCGCGGCGCGCCCTGCGCCAGCAGATGCCGGGTGAAGGCGCCGATGAAGCGGGTGCCATGTCCCTGGCCGAGCATGTCGGCCTCGCCGATGAACTGGTCGATCCCGCGCGTGCCGGCTGGCTGGTCCTGCAGCGGGTAGTCGGGCCAGAGCGCGGGATCCCAGCTCTGCTGGTGGGCGAAGGGGCGCCCGTCATGGCTGACGATCAGCGCCTCCATGCTGGGATCGCCGAAGATGCGCGCGATCTCGGCGAGCTCTTCGTCGGGGTCGCCCCACCAGCGCCGGACATGGTCCTGTTCGAGCCAGCGCGCCAGCATCGGGAAGTCGTCGGGCGTCGCGGGGGCGAATGAATAGCCGTCGGCGACGAAATTCATGGGGTCTCCAAGCTCTCGATGACGAGGGAATGGTTGGTATAGACGCAGATGTCGCCGGCGATCTTCATCGCCTTCCGCACGATCGTCTCGGCATCGGCCTCGCCGTCGATCAGGGCTCTGGCCGCCGCGAGCGCATAATTGCCGCCCGACCCGATCGCCATCACCGAGCCATGCTCGGACGCTTCCGGCTCGAGCACGTCGCCGGTGCCGGAGATCAGCAGCGAGACGTCCTTGTCGGCGACCAGCAGCATCGCCTCCAACCGGCGCAGATAGCGGTCGGTGCGCCAGTCCTTGGCGAGCTCGACGCAGGCGCGCAGCAATTGCGTCGGAAACTGCTCCAGCTTGGCCTCCAGCCGCTCGAACAAGGTGAAGGCGTCGGCGGTCGCGCCAGCGAAGCCCGCGATCACCGCACCCTTGGCGAGGCGGCGGACCTTCTTGGCGTTGCCCTTCATGATCGTCGGGCCGAGCGAAACCTGGCCGTCGCCGCCGATCACGACCCGGCTGCCCTTGCGCACCATCAGGATGGTGGTCGCGTGCATGACGGGGGCGTTGCTAGTCTCTGACATTGCGATTCGATCTCGGGCAAACGGTCGACGGGAACCGCCAAGATGTTCAGGCTGAAGCCCGGTATCAAGAGCGACCCGGTCAAACGCTGGAATCTGCCCGAGCGGGTCTTCTTCGCCTGCGGCGCCTGCCACATCCTCGCCTACGCCTTCCTGGAAACCTATCCGGAGCAGGGTTTCCACGCCGTCTGGATCAGACCGGCCAAGGGCTTCACCGGCAACCACGTCTTCGTCAGCGATGGCAAAATGGCCTTCGATTTTCACGGCTATCGCTGCGAAGAAGCCTTGGTCGCCCATCACTGGGCCAAGGGCCGGCTCTGGTGGCCGGGCTGGGACGGAACGCTCGTGTCCCTGCCCCAGGACGTCCTGATCAGCGAAGCGAAATCGAAGGCCTATGACGGTCTCTGGCTGCGCGAGCCCGGCCAGTTCCTCCACGATGCGCTGCCGAGGGCGCGGGCGTTCCTGGCCCGCTTCGGGCCGCCGCCGTCAGGCGCCGGCCAGGCTGGCGGCACATTGCTCGACGAAGCGGGCCTGCGCCGCCAGATAGGGGCCGGGGCCGTAGCTGATCCGTGACACGCCGAGCCGGATCAGGGTCTCGCGATCGGGCGCGCCACCCATCATCATCACGTTCACGGGTAGCGTCGACGCAGCGCAGATCGCCGCGATGCCGCTCTCGTCCAGCAGTCCGGGAATGAAGAAACCGTTGCAGCCGGCCTGCTGATAGGCCTGCGCCCGCTCGATCGCCGCGTCGATGAGGCCGGAGTGCCGCGTCTTGTCGGCCTCCAGCAGGAAAAGGTCGGTCCTGGCGTTGATGAACACGGCGATGCCGAGACGATCCGCCGCGCTCCGGATCGCCTTGATCCGCTGCACCTGGTCGGCGATGGCATAGAGCGCGCCTGCCCCGACGATCCGGTCCTCGAAGTTCAGGCCGACTGCGCCGGCTTCGATGATCCGCGCGGCATTCTTCGCGACGCCGTCCGGGTCTTTCGCGTAGCCGCCTTCGAAATCGACGGTCAGCGGCAGCGCGACGGAGGAGGCGATGCGGCCGACGATCGTTTCGATGAAGTCGAGCGGGATCGCCTCGCCGTCGTCGAAGCCATGGGCCGCCGCCATCGACCAGCTGCCGGTGGCGATCGCCTTACTCCCGGCCTTCGCGGCCGAGCGGGCGCTACCGGCATCCCAGATATTGTAGAGGATGAGCGGCCGGCCTTTGACGTGCAGTGCAGCGAACTGGCTCGCTCTGTCAGCCTGTGTCATCGCACCTCGCCCTGCCTCGCCGCGCCGCTGGTAGCGAACCCGGCTGTCGCCTTCTGTCAGCAGATGCGCCAGGCGCCGAGTCAACGAGAAAGGTCGGCCGAGAGCGGATCCGCCTCGATCGCCATGGCCTTCCGGCCGGTCGCCTGCTAAAGCGGGCACGGTTTTGCGAGGGTACAGAGGTCAGCATGCGTTCGGGCGAAGTGAAGCGCCGCACCAACGAGACCGACATCGCGGTCAAGCTCGTGCTCGACGGCACGGGCAAGGCCGAGATTGCCACAGGGGTCGGCTTCTTCGACCATATGCTCGATCTGTTCGCCCGCCATTCGCTGATCGACACCACGGTCAAGGTGAAGGGCGACACCCATATCGACGACCATCACTCGGTCGAGGATGCCGGCATCGCGCTCGGCGAGGCCCTGAAGCAGGCGCTCGGCGACAAGAAGGGCATCCGCCGCTATGCCGATGTCCACCTGCCGATGGACGAGACGCTGACCCGCGTCGCGGTCGACGTCTCCGGCCGGCCTTTCCTGGTCTTCCGGACGCAGTTCAGGGCGGAGAAGATCGGCACTTTCGACACCGAACTGGTGCGCGAGTTCTTCCAGGCCTTCGCGATCAATGCCGGGTTGACCCTGCATGTCGAGACGCTCTATGGCGACAATGCCCACCATATCGCCGAAAGCTGCTTCAAGGGTCTGGCCCGTGCGCTGCGCCAGGCGCTGGAAGTCGATCCGCGCGAGGGCGGCCGCGTGCCCTCGACCAAGGGCGCCCTCTAGAGCATTGCGCGAAAAAGTGGAAACCGGTTTTTTGCTTGAGCAATGCTCTAAACTTTTGGGATCAAAGGGATCGCTGCCATGGCGTTCTATCAGGCTCTGATCCCGCCGCCGGGCGCCGGCGGGCTGCGCGAAGAGGTCGAGCAGGCCAGGCTCCTGCCCGAGACCTTCACCTTTTCGGCGCTGGTCTTCGGCGGTCTCTGGCTGCTGTTCAAACGGCTCTGGCTCGCCTTCATCCTCTATGCGCTGGTGTGGGGCGGGCTGGTCTACCTGCAGCGCCAGATCGGCTTCTCCTTTTTCGCGGTGATGCTGTCGCATACCGCGCTTGCGGTCTTCCTCGGCTTCGAGGGTCAGAACCTGATTGCGCGCAAGCTGATGCGGAAGGGCTGGCGGCTGGTCGATGTGGTCGAGGCGCCGGATCTCTCCAGTGCCGAGCGCCGCTTCTTCGAGCGGGCCCTGCCGGCCGGCGCGCCGCCCCGCATCGTCGAGACGGCACCGGTTCCCGCGCGCTTCGCAGAGAGCTCCGCGCCGGTGATCGGCCTCTTCCCGGAGGCGAACGGGCGATGAGCCAGACCGTCACCATCGTCGATTACGGCTCGGGCAATCTGCACTCGGCCGCCAAGGCCTTTGAGCGCGCCGCCGTTGAGGCCGGCACGCCAGCGACCATCCGCGTCACCAGCGATCCCGCCGAGGTCCGCGCCGCCGATCGCATCGTGCTGCCTGGCGTCGGCGCCTTCGCCGACTGCCGGCGCGGGCTCGACGCCGTCCCCGGCATGGTCGAGGCGCTGGAGGAGACCGTGCGCGGCAAGGGCCGGCCCTTCCTCGGCATCTGCGTCGGCATGCAGCTGATGGCGAGCCGCGGCCTCGAATATGTCACCACCGAGGGCCTTAACTGGATTGCCGGCGACGTCGCGCTGATCCGCCCGGGCGATGACGCCCTGAAGATCCCGCATATGGGCTGGAACACGCTGCACCCGCAGGACGAGCATCCGCTCCTCGCCGGAATCGAGACCGGCCCTTCCGGCTGGCACGCCTATTTCGTCCACTCCTACGCGCTGACGGCCACAAGGCCGGAGGAGGTGCTGGCGCTGACCGATTACGGCGGCCCGGTCACCGCGATCGTGGCAAAGGACAATATTGCCGGCACCCAGTTCCACCCCGAGAAGAGCCAGAAGCTCGGCCTCAAGCTGATCGGCAATTTCCTGAGATGGGCGCCGTGATTCTCTTCCCTGCCATCGACCTGAAGGAAGGCCGCTGCGTCCGCCTGAAGCAGGGCGACATGGATCAGGCGACGATCTTCAACGACGATCCCGCCGCCCAGGCCGCGACCTTCGAGGGACAGGGCTTCCAGTGGCTTCACGTCGTTGATCTCGATGGCGCCTTCGCCGGCAAGCCGATGAACGCGGCTGCGGTCGAAGCGATCCTGAAACGCGTTCTCTTCCCCGTTCAGCTCGGCGGCGGCATCCGCGACATGAAGACGGTCGAGGGCTGGCTCGCCAAGGGCATTGCCCGCGTCATCATCGGCACGGCGGCGGTGCGCGATCCCGGTTTCGTCCGCGAGGCCGCGAAGGCGTTTCCGGGCAAGGTCGCGGTCGGCATCGATGCGCGCGACGGCTTCGTCGCCGTGGAAGGCTGGGCCGAGACCTCGGCGCTCGCCGCCGACGATCTTGGGCGCCGCTTCGAGGATGCCGGCGTCGCCGCGATCGTCTACACCGACATCGCCCGTGACGGCATGCTCCAGGGCATCAACTGGGACGGTACGATCGCGCTCGCCCATGCGCTGACGATCCCGGTGATCGCCTCGGGCGGCCTGGCCTCCATGGCCGATATCGAACGCCTCTGCGCGCCCGATGCCGCGATCCTCGAGGGCGCGATCACCGGCCGCGCCCTTTATGACGGCCGGATCGATCCTGCGGCGGCGCTGGCGCGGCTGGCGGCCGCCTGAGCCTCAGCGAAGATACTGCTCGTAGTAGCGCTGGTACTCGCCGGTCGCTTTGGCGATGTGCAGCCACTGGTCGACGAAGGCCTTGAAGATCACGTCGCCGCGCGGCAGCAGATAGCCGATCTCGATGAAGGTCAGGGGCTTGTCGGGATTGATGGCGCACAGGCCCGGCTTCAGCTTCTGCTGCACGGTCGCCTCGATCGCCTCGGTGACAAACACGTCGGCACGCCCAGCCAGGATTTCGTCGAAGATGCCGACATTGTCCTGGTGAAGCATGACCTTGGCCTGTTTGAAGTTGCTCTTGGCGAAGCGCTCATTGGTGCCGCCGGGATTGGCGATCGCGGTGACGCCGGGCTTGTCGATGTCGGCGACGCTCTGGAACCTGTCCTTGTCGGCGCAGCGCACCAGCGGGATCTTGCCGGTCCGCAGCGCTGGATCCGAGTAGAACACGCGCTTCTGCCGCTCCAGCGTCACGCCGATGCCGCCCATGGCGACATCGCATTTGCCGCCGGTGAAATCGGCCATCAGCTCGGCCCATTTCGTCCGCACGAATTTGGGCTCGACGCCGATCGCCTTGGCGAGCGACTTCGCCATCTCGATGTCGATGCCCTCATAGCTGTCGCTGACGGCATTGGTGAACGGCTTGTAGTCGCCGGTGGTGCAGATCCGCAGCGTCCCGGCGCTCTGGATCGCATCGAGTGCGCTGGCCGGTGCCTGCGCCTGGACGGCGCCGATCGAGATGAAGCCTGCGCAGGCGGCGGAGAACGCCGCGCGGATGATCGTCGACAGCATGAAAAAGCCCTCATCCCCTCTCTTGTCAGTGCCGCAAGGAGAGCAGCGCGCGGGACCAGCTTCAACTGCCAAGCGGGTAAGGGCGCCCGTGCCTGGCATGCATCGCTTGCCTAGCAGGCGTTGCATCGCATCGTGCTGAAACATGCTGCAGGTTGCGCCACGCCACTGTCTGTCAGCGAAGCGGCGCAACCCTGCCGAAAAGTCAGCGAACGAACTGATTGTAGATCGTGCCGAACTCCCCGGTTGCCTTGGCGAGATGCAGCCACTGGTCGACGAACGCCTTGAAGACGATGTCGCCGCGCGGCAGCAGATAGCCCATTTCGCCATATTGCAGCGGCGAGTCCGGGTTGATGGCGCACAAGCCCGGGCGGATCTTCTCCTGGACCTTCGTCTCGATCGACTCGGCCACCATGACGTCGGCCTTGCCGGCGAGGATCTGATCCCAGATCGTGACGTTGTCCGGGAAGATCTCGATCTTGGCCTGCTTGAAGTTGGCGCGCACGAAGCGCTCGTTCGTGCCGCCCGGATTGACGATGACGCGTGTCTCCGGCTTGTCGATGTCGGCGACGGTCTGGAACTTCGAGACGTCGGCGCAGCGTGCGATCGGCGCCTTGCCGTTGATCAGATAGGGCGCGGAGAAGAAGGCGCGCTTCTGCCGGTCGAGCGTCACCGAGATGCCGCCCATGGCGATGTCGCATTTGCCGCCGGTGAAGTCGTTCATCAGGTCGGCCCATTTCGTCTGCACGAACTTGGCCTCGACGCCGATGGCCTTCGCCAGCGATTTTCCGAGCTCGATGTCGATGCCCTCATAGCTGCCGTCCTTGGCGAGCGTGAACGGCTTGTAGTCGCCGGTGGTGCAGATCTGCAGGGCTCCGCGGCTCTGGATTGTCTCGAGCTGGCTGGCCGGAGCCTGCGCCAGCGCGGCGGCGCTCAAACCGAGCCCGGCCACGGCGCTCAGCACAGCCAGTTTCAGGCCCTTGAAGGGCGATGCGATCGTCATGGAAATCCCCTCGGCTTTGCTTGTGGCGCGCAGGAGAGCAGGGATCGTGGCGGCGATCAATCCGGCCTGTGTGCGCTGCGTTTGCGTGCCGTGCAGCGGCAGCGCTATATGCGCCGACCCGTTTTTGTCGCTCCCGCTCGGGCAGGCCCGCCGATGACCTTGAAGACCCGCATCATCCCCTGCCTCGACGTCAAAGACGGCCGCGTCGTCAAAGGCGTGAAATTCGTCGATCTCGTCGATGCCGGCGATCCCGTCGAGGCCGCCAAGGCCTATGACGCGGCCGGGGCCGACGAGCTCTGCTTCCTCGACATCACCGCAAGCCATGAGGCGCGCGGGACCTTGCTCGACGTCGTCACCCGCACGGCCGAGGCCTGCTTCATGCCGCTGACCGTCGGCGGCGGCGTGCGCAAGGTCGAGGATATCCGCGCGCTGCTGCTGGCCGGCGCCGACAAGGTCGCGATCAACACCGCGGCGGTGACCAACCGCCCCTTCGTCAAGGAAGCTGCGGAAAAATTCGGCGACCAGTGCATCGTCGTCGCCATCGACGCCAAGCAGGTCACGCCCGGGCGCTGGGAAATCTTCACCCATGGCGGGCGCAACGCCACCGGGATCGACGCCATCGCCTTCGCCCGCGAGGTCGTCTCGCTCGGCGCCGGCGAGTTGCTGGTGACCTCGATGGACCGCGACGGCACAAAATCTGGTTACGACATCGGCCTGACCCAGCGCATCGCCGACGCGGTCTCGGTGCCGGTGATCGCCTCGGGTGGGGTCGGCGATCTCGACGATCTCGTCGCCGGCGTGCGCGACGGCCATGCCTCGGCGGTGCTCGCCGCCTCGATCTTCCATTTCGGCACCTACAGCATTCCGCAGGCCAAGGCGCATATGGCCGCCGCCGGGCTGGCGATGCGGCTGGATTGAGCGATGACCTCTTTTTCCCTCGCTGACCTCGAACGCATCGTCGCCGAGCGCGCCAGTGTTTCGCCGGAAGAATCCTGGACGGCCAAGCTCTTGGCCGCCGGACCCGAGCGCGCCGCCAAGAAGTTCGGCGAGGAAGCGGTCGAGGCCGTCATCGCCGCTGTTAAGGGCGATCGCGACGAACTGATCGCCGAGAGCGCCGATGTGCTTTATCATCTTTTGGTCGTGCTCAGGTCACGCGATGTTGCATTGCGGGACGTCTTGAGCCAGCTTGAGGCCCGCACCGCGCGCTCCGGCCTGGCCGAGAAGGCGGCGCGACCCCGTTAGGGCATGGTCGTGCCCAAGGTTTGAAAGTCGAGGCCGTTGCGTTGAACCTCGAAGCTTGGAATACGGGGGGCATCATGGATCAGCGTCCGCTCGCGGCGCCCTCCGCCCCCGATCTGGTCTCGCCCTATCGCAGTTTCTCGCGCGACGAATGGGCGCATTTGCGAGCCGATGCGCCGCTGACGCTGTCGGTCGACGACCTGACCAAGCTGCAATCGATCAACGACCCGATCTCGCTCGACGAGATCGTCGCGATCTACCTGCCGCTTTCGCGCCTGCTCTCGCTCTACGTCGCCGCGACGCAAGGGTTGTTCAAGGCGACGCAGCGCTTCCTGATGGCCGAGGCCGAGGTCAAGGTCCCCTATGTCATCGGCGTCGCCGGCTCGGTCGCGGTCGGCAAGTCGACCACGGCGCGCGTCCTGAAGGCTCTGCTCTCGCGCTGGCCGAACACGCCCAAGGTCGAGCTCGTCACCACCGACGGTTTCCTCCTGCCCAATGCCGAGCTCGAACGCCGCGGGCTGATGCAGCGCAAGGGTTTTCCGGAGAGCTATGACAGCGCCGCGATCCTGCGGTTCCTCTCCGATGTGAAGGCCGGCAAGCGCGCCGTCAGCGCCCCCGTCTATTCGCATCTGGTCTACGACGTCGTGCCCGGCGAGCAGGTCACGGTCGAGCGGCCGGACATCCTGATCCTCGAAGGGCTGAACGTGCTGCAGGCGAGCCGCCTGCCCAAGGACGGCACGGTCACCCCGATCGTCTCGGATTTCTTCGACTTCTCGGTCTATCTCGACGCTGACGAGAACGACCTGCACCGCTGGTACGTCAACCGCTTCATGACGCTGCGCCAGACCGCCTTCCGCGATCCGCGCTCCTTCTTCCGCAAGTACGCCGAGATCGGCGAGGACGAGGCGCTCTCGATCGCCGAGAAGCTCTGGACCGGCATCAACCTGCCCAATCTGCGCGAGAACATCGTGCCGACCCGCCAGCGCGCCAGTCTGATCCTGACCAAGGGCGCGAGCCACCGCATCCAGCAGGTCGCGCTGCGGCGGCTTTAGCGCGGCATCGAACCGCCGGGTCCAAAACCACGATGACGACCTATGTCGCCCTGCTGCACTCGATCGTGCTCGGCCCCGGCAGGCGCGTGCTGATGGTGGATCTGAAGGCGATGGCGGCGGAACTCGGCTTTCATGATGTGCGCAGCTGGGTCGCCACCGGCAACCTGATCTTCGAGGGCGAGGATGCGCCGCTTGCGACGGTCGAAAGCCGCTTGGAAGCGGGCTTCCGCACCCGCTTCGGCAAGCATGTCGACATCATCGCGCGCACCGCCGAGGCCTGGAAGCGGCTCGCGGCCCGGAATCCCTTTCCGAACGGCAACGGCGCCGATATCGGCATCCGCGTCATGCGAAAGCCGCTCGGCCCTGACGCCCTGTCCATGCTCCGCCGGCTCGCCGCGCCGGGCATTGCGCTTGCGCTCTCCGACGGCGATCTCTGGATCGATTTCGGCGGCAAGCCGAGCGAGACGAGGCTGCTCTCGCATCTGACGACGAGAAAGCTCGGCATCGGCACGCTGCGCAACGCCAATACCGTCAACGCGCTCGCCGCGATGCTGGACTGATGCCTCTCGATTTCGCGTCCCTCGGCCTGATGGCGGGTGCAGCCTTCGTCGCCGCGACGTTGCTGCCGGCCCAGTCGGAAGCGGTCTTCATCGGGCTCCTGGCGGCGAAATCGGTCGATCCGACGCTGCTCTTCATCGTCGCCTCGGTCGCGAATACCGCCGGCTCGGTCGTCAACTGGTGGCTCGGCCGGCTGATCGCGACGGGTGGCGTCGAGCGGTTGCCGGCGCGGCTCCGGCCAGATCCCGTGCGTTTCGCCAAGGCGCAGGGCTGGTTCGCCCGCTTCGGCTGGCCGTCCTTGCTCTTCGCCTGGCTGCCGATCGGTGGCGATCCGCTGACCTTCGTCGTCGGCTCGCTCAACTATCCGCTCGGACGCTTCGTTTTGCTCGTGTTCATCGGCAAGGCGGCACGCTATGCCTTGCTCTGGGCGGGCTGGGCCGCCGCTGCATAAGCATTTGCGCGGATTCCGGTCTCGGGCTACCAGCGAGGCCCTTTCTGATGGAGACCAGATCATGAGCATCAAGCGCATCGCCCCCGGCCCGCGCATGTCGAAGGCCGTCGTGCATGGCAACACGGTCTATCTCGCCGGTCAGGTCGCCGACAAGGCGGCCGGCAAGAGCGTCGCCGAGCAGACCAAGGACATTCTCTCGATCATCGACGGCCTCCTGGCCGAAGCCGGCACCGACAAGTCGAAGCTGCTGATGGTCAACATCTGGCTCTCGGACATGTCGACCTTCGCCGAGATGAATGCGGTCTGGGACGGTTGGGTCTCGGCCGGCAACACGCCGGGCCGCGCCACAGTCGAGGCCAAGCTCGCCGGCCCGCAATACACCGTCGAGATCGCGGTCATCGCCGCGATCTGATCGCTGTCGCACGAGAGCAGGATCCGCAAAGTGGGAACCGGTCTGTCGCTGAGATCCTGCTCTGGGTTCTTGGGATCGATCACCGTGATCTAGGGTGACGGGAAACGTGAATCCGGAACTCGCCGCCATCCTTGCCCGTGTCTCGCAGCGCGAGGGCGTTCCCCCCGCGCTGCTGCTGGGCGTGCTCGCCTCGATGGGCGACGCTTCCGGCAAGCCCGATTTCACCCGCATCGAGAACAACCTGGCGCGCCGCGCCGGGGATTTCCGCAGCCTGCAGGCCCGGCTCGCCAAGCCGTCCGGGAACGATCCCGAGCGCGACCGGCTCCAGGGACAGGCCATTCAGGCGCTGGCCGACGGCCGGCTCGCCGAAGCTGATCGCCTGCTCGCTTTGGCTGAGCAGCGCAATCTCGATGGCGCCGCTGCTCCCGATGCGCTCTCCCGGGATCGTCTGCTCGCCGCCGCCGCCGGCCGCGCCGATCGTGGAGCCGTGGCGATGCTGCACCTCAATCCGCAAGCCTATCGCGAGGCCGCCGAGCGCTATGCCGAGGCCGCGCTGATCGCCGATTCGGCCGAAGGTGGCAGCGGGCTGACTTATGCCTGGATGCAGGCCGATGCGCTGGCGCGGCGCGGCGCCGACTTTTCCGACAAGGCCGCCTTCGTCGCGTCGATCGGCCAGCTGCGCGGCATGCTCGCCAAGCTCGACAATTTCGACCAGACCGTGCTCTGGGCCGAGACCCAGCTCAGGCTGGCGCGCTCGCTTACCGGGCTGTCGCATTATGAAGGCGGCAGCGCCCTGCTGCGCCAGGTGGTCGAGATCTACCGCACGACGCTGGAGGACCTGACTCGCGCCAAGGCGCCGCGCCTCTGGACCGCGCTTCAGACCAGGCTGGGCGAGGCGCTGGCCCGGCTCGGCGAGATCGAGGACGATGCCGGCCTGCTCGACGACGGAGTCGCTGCCTTTCGCGCCGGGCTGTCAGGGATGACGCGCGCCGACATGCCGCGCGAATGGGGCCGCCTGCAATGGGAGCTCGGCAAGGCCCATGTCGCGCTTGGCCTTCGTGCCAGCGGCGTCTCGGCTTTCGAAGCGGCGGTGAACTGCTTCAAGCTGGTGCTCGACGACCGGCCGCGCGAGAACGTCCCGCTCGACTGGGCCGAGGTGCAGGACCGGATCGGCGCCGCGCTGGTCGGCCTCGCCCGCTATTACAACGAGCCGGTCGTGCTGGAAGAGGCGATCGCTGCCTTCGACGCGGCGCTGGAGGTCAGGCGTCGCGAGATCGTGCCCTCGCTCTGGGCTGAGAGCGCCGCGAACCGGGCCGAGGCGCGGCTGGAGCTGGCCGAGCGCATCCGCCACCGCGCCGAGGCCGAAAGGGCGACCACCGAGCTCGTCATGGCGATCGAGACGCTGCGCGGGCTCGGGCTCGCGGCCGAGGCCAAGCGGCGTGAGCCGAAACTGCGGCGGGCCGCAGTCCTCGTCGAGACCCTTCGGAAGAGCTGATCAGGCCCTGACGCGCAGGGCAGCGAGCCTCTCCAGCGCCTTGTCGAGCGTGGCGTCGTGCTTGGCGAAGCAGAAGCGCACGACATTGCGCACCGCCCCTTCCGCATAGAAGGCGCTGACCGGGATCGCGGCGACGCCGTGCTCGGCGACCAGCCGCTGGCAGAAGGCGACGTCGTCGCTTTGCCCGAGCGGGGCGATGTCGACATTCAGGAAATAGGTGCCGGCGCTCGGCAGCACGCTGAAGCCGAGATCGCTGAGGCCGCCTGCGAAGCGATCGCGCGAGCGCTGGAAATCGGCGCGCATTCCCTCGAAATACCCGTCGGCCTTGCCCAGGCCATAGGCGACCGCCGCCTGCAGGTTCGGCGGCGTGGTGAAGGTGATGTACTGGTGCGCCTTGGCGAGCACGCGCATCAGCTCGGGCGCCGCCATCACCATCCCGACCTTCCAGCCGGTCAGCGAGAAGATCTTGCCGGCCGAGGAGATCTTGACCGTGCGCTCGCGCATGCCCGGCCGGCTCATCAATGGCTGATGGCGGTGGCCGTCAAAGACGACATGCTCCCAGACGTCGTCGCAGATCGCGACCGCATCGTGCCGGATGCAGAACGAGGCCAGGAGGTCGAGATCGGCCTCGCTGAAATTGGTCGCGGTCGGGTTGAGCGGATTGTTGAACAGCACCACCCTGGTCTTCGGCGAAAAGGCTTTCGCCAGCGCCTCCTCGCTCAGCCCGAAATGCGGCGGCGTCAGCGTCACGAATTTCGGGATGCCACCGGCGCGCCGCACCAGCGGCAGGTAGGCGTCGTACATCGGCTCGAACAGCACGACCTCGTCGCCGGGCGAGACGATCGCCATCAGCGCGCCGGCGATCGCCTCGGTTGCGCCGGAGGTGATCATCACCTCGGCCTCCGGATCGAGCTCCAGACCCTGCCAATGCCGAAAATGCGTCGCCGTCGCCTGGCGCAGCTCCGGCAGGCCCATCATTGGCGGATACTGATTCCAGCCCTCGATCACGGCTTGCGCCGCCTTGCGGCGGACGTCCTCGGGGCCGGGGTCGTCGGGAAAGCCCTGGCCGAGGTTGACGGCCTGGTGCTCGCGCGCGAGCCGCGACATGGTCTCGAAGATCGTCGTCGGAAGGGCGGAAAAGATCGGGTTCATCGCGGCTGGCTTCACTCGGGAAGGCGGGCGGAAAGGCTCGGATGCCGCCATAGCACGCGCAACGCCGGTGTGCATCGTCCCGAAAAAGCGGCAGATTATGCGAAGTGATGAATATTGACATTCGTCAGTAGTCAGTGTCTTCTACCCCTCAGCCGGTTCACGACAGCACTTCCGCGGTTTCTTCGCCCCTTTGGAGCCGTGGGACGCTGGCGTGGATCGGTGAGCTTTTTCTGGGGCTGGAAGCGGGCTAGGCAGGCTCCATGCATCCCTCCCACCGAATCCCTGCCCTGATGGTGCTCGGCACCGGCTCCAATGTCGGCAAGTCGCTGCTCGTCGCCGGCCTCTGCCGCCTCTTCGCCGATCGCGGGCTGAAAGTGCGCCCGTTCAAGCCGCAGAACATGTCGAACAACGCCGCCGCGACCGCACAGGGCGAGATCGGCCGGGCCCAGGCGCTGCAGGCGCGTGCGGCCCGGATCGCCGCCCATGTCGACATGAACCCGGTGCTGCTCAAGCCGGAGAGCGAGCGCGGCAGCCAGATCATCCTGCAGGGCCGCGTCGCCGGCCATCTCTCCTCCGGGGATTTCAGCCGCCGCGGCGATTTCCTGCCGAAGGTGCTGGAGAGCTTCGAGCGCCTGAGCGATGGCGCCGACCTGATCCTGGTCGAGGGCGCGGGTTCGCCGGCCGAGACCAATCTGCGCGCCCGCGACATCGCCAATCTCGGCTTTGCGCGCGCTGCCGGCGTTCCGGCGATCCTCGTCGGCGATATCGACCGCGGCGGGGTCATCGCCAGTCTCGTCGGCAGCCATGCCGTGCTCGATGCCGAGGACCGAGCGATGATCCGCGGCTTCGCCATCAACCGCTTCCGCGGCGATGTCGGCCTGTTCACCCCGGCGCTCGACACGATCACCCGGGCGACCGGCTGGCCGAGCCTCGGCGTCGTGCCCTGGTTCGCCGATGCTGCGCGCCTGCCGGCCGAGGACGGGCTCGACCTGGTCCGCGGCGCCCCGGCTCGCGATGGCGGGCTGAAGATCGCCGTGCCGGTCCTGCCCGGCATCGCCAATTTCGACGATCTCGATCCGCTCAAGCTCGAGCCCGGCGTCGAGCTTGTCTTCGTTGGCCCGGGCACGCCATTGCCGGGTGACGCCGCCCTGGTGATCCTGCCGGGCTCGAAGACGACGCTGCGCGATCTCGCCAGGCTGCGGGAGGAAGGCTGGGACATCGACATCCTCGCCCATCGCCGCCGCGGCGGCCATGTCCTCGGTCTCTGCGGCGGCTACCAGATGCTCGGCCGGAGCGTGCGCGACCCGCTCGGGCTCGAAGGCCCGGCCGGCGCCGCCCCTGGGCTCGGCCTGCTCGACATCGAGACCGAGCTCACGCCGGACAAGACGGTGCGCGAGGTCGCGGTCGTCCATCCGGAGAGCGGCACGGCGGGCCGCGCCTACGAGATCCATCTCGGCGTCAGCGACGGGCCGGACCGCGTGCGGGCGCCGTTCCGCGTCGACGGTCGGTCGGAAGGGGCTCGCAGCGCCGACGGAAGGGTGGTCGGGACCTATCTCCATGGCGTCCTGACCTGCGACCCGCTGCGCCGCGCCTGGCTCGAAAACCTGGCGGGAAAGCCGCTGGCGGAGGGAGAAGCCTATGAACCGGCCGTGGAGGCGGCGCTCGACCGCCTGGCCGGGCATCTGGAGCGCCATCTCGACATCGACGCCATCCTCGCACTGGCGCGATCGCGCTCCTGACATCGAACGGTTGTTCCGCGAAAAACTGTCAGGAGGACACAAATAAAGCTTTGCCGTTCAATTTGTTGACGACTGACGAAATTCGTCATAGGCAACGATGGCGTCCGCAGACGGCCTATGGGAACAAGTCATCAGACCGGGAAGTTGCTGTGGCATGAGCACAGTAGAGCGCGATACGAGGCACGACATCATCGATGTCGCCGAGCGGTTCTTCCGCCAGATCGGCTATCAGAAGACCACTGTCGCCGATATCGCCAAGTCGCTGCGCATGAGCCCGGCGAATGTCTATCGTTTCTTCGACTCGAAGAAGGCGATCAACGAGGCCGTCGCCGAGCGCTCGATGAGCGAGCTCGAAGCGACCGTAGCCGCGATCGCCGCCGAGAAGCGTCCTGCGAGCGAGCGCCTGCGCGACATCCTCTCTGCGACCTGCCGCATCAATGCGGCCCGCTATCTCGACAATCACCGCCTGCATGAAATGGTCGCCTGCGCGATGGAGGAGAGCTGGGACGTCGTCCGCGGCCATATCGAGCGCTATGACGCGATCCTGCGCTCGGTCGTCGCCGACGGCATCGCCAGGGGCGAGTTCACCGCCCGCGATCCGGTCACCGCGACCCATTGCGTCCGCATGGCGATGCTGCGCTTCTGTCATCCGCTCCTGCTCGCCCAATGTGCCGAGCTTCCCGGCCCGACCGTCGAGGAGATGATCGATTTCATCCTCGCCGGGCTGGGCGCTGTCCGCTCCGCTGCCTGACCGGCAGCTCCGACCTGCGTTGACAAGGCGCTGGCGGAGCGGGATACCCCGCCGCGCATGCTGAATCTCACCAAACAGAGCGCCAAGAAGCTCGCCGTGGTCGCCCACGACCTGGCGATGACCGCGCTCGCGATCGTCTTCGTCTTCGCCGTGCGTTTCGATGGCTGGCTGTTCGAGGAGCGGATGCGGCAATTGCCGAAGATCCTGCCCTTCTTCGTCGCCTATGCCGGGGCAGTGTACTGGTTCTTCCAGCTCTATCGCTCGAAATGGCGTTTCGCCTCGCTGCCGGATCTCTCGAACATCGTCCGGGCGGTCACGGTCCTGACCCTGACCTTGCTGGTCGTCGACTACGTGCTCGTCGCGCAGAACCTCTACGGCTATTATTTCTTCGGCAAGATCACCATCGTCCTCTATTGGCTGGTGCAGATCGCGCTCCTCGGGGGGCCGCGCCTGGCCTATCGCTACTTCAAATACTCCCGCTCCAAGCACCAGGCCGCGCGCGGGTCCAGCCTCCCGGCCCTGCTGCTCGGCCGCGCCGTCGACATCGAAATCGTGATCCGGGCGATGGAATCGGGCGCGATGGGCAAGATGCGGCCGGCCGGCGTCCTCTCGCCGAGGCCCGATGATCTCGGGCAGTCCATCCGCGGCGTGCCAGTGCTCGGCCTGCTCTCGCAGATAGAGACGATCGCGACCGACGCCAGCGAGCGCGGGGAGCCGTTCCGCCGCATCGTCGCGACGCCGAGCGCGCTCGCGCCCGAGGCTGAGCCGGACAAATGGCTCGCCCACACCCGCAAGCTCGCCATCCCGATCTCGCGGCTCGATACGCTCGGCGAGGGCATGCGCGGCAATGAGCTGGCGCCGCTCGAGATCGAGGATCTCCTGGTGCGCCCCTCCGTCAAGATCGATCGGGCGCGGCTTGAAGGCTTTCTCAAGGGCAAGCGCGTCATCGTCACTGGCGGCGGCGGCTCGATTGGCTCGGAGATCTGCCTGCGCTGCGCTGCCTTCGGCGCGGTGGAACTGCTCGTCGTCGAGAATTCCGAGCCGGCGCTGTTCCACGTCACCGAGGCGCTGGCCGCCCAGGATCTCCCGATGCGGGTCACCGGTGCGCTCGCCGATGTCCGCGACGAGGCGCGCCTCGGCCCGTTGTTCAAGGCCTTCGCGCCCGACATCGTCATCCATGCCGCCGCGCTGAAGCATGTGCCCTATCTCGAGGCCGACTGGGGCGAGGGCATCAAGACCAACATCTTCGGCTCGGTCGTCGCCATCGAGGCGGCGATCGCTGCCGGCGCCGGCATCTTCGTGATGATCTCGACCGACAAGGCGATCGAGCCGGTCTCGATGCTCGGCGCGACCAAGCGCTTCGCCGAGATGTACGCCCAGGCACGCGATGCCGAGTTCGCCAATGGCAATCGCGGCACGCGCCTCGTCGCGGTCCGCTTCGGCAACGTGCTTGGCTCGGTCGGCTCGGTGGTGCCGAAGTTCAAGGCGCAGATCGAGCGCGGCGGGCCGGTCACCGTGACCAGCCCGGAGATGATCCGCTACTTCATGACGATCCGCGAGGCCTGCGACCTCGTGCTGACCTCGGCCTCGCATGCGCCCGAGCACGAGGCGCAGGACGAGCGCGCCGCCGTCTATGTGCTGAAGATGGGCCAGCCGCTCAAGATCATGGATCTTGCCGAGCGCATGATCCGCCTCGCCGGCTATGAGCCGGGCGTCGACATCGAGATCGCCGTGACCGGCGTCCGGCCGGGTGAGCGCCTGAACGAGATCCTCTTCGCCAAGGACGAGCCGATGGCCGAGACCGGGCTCGACGGCGTGATGGCGGCCAAGCCGATCTTCGCCGGGCGCGAACGCATGCAAGGTTGGCTCGAAGAGCTCGAGCGGGCGCTGGCGGCACAGGACAGGCTCGGCGCCGAGGCGGTGCTCGAAGCCGCGATCCCCGATTTCAGCCGGCGTCGGCCCGGCTTGCCGCCAGTTGCGCCAGCGCAGCCTTCGTCGCCGCGGGCGGCCGCCAGCCAGCCTTGATCAGCGCAGCCGGCGAGGCGACGAGCCCGTTCGCCAATCGCTCATAGGCAGCGCTGCGCCCGGCGAGCCGAGCCGCCAGCGCCAGCAGCGCCGACGGGACCGGGATCAGCCCAGGCCCTCGTCCAAGGCCGGCCCGCATCGCGGCGAGCATCTGCGCGACCGACAGGGGTTCCGGATCAGAAACGATGTAGCTGCGCCGCGCCGGGCAGGCCTGCGTCAGGGCGAAGGCGATCGCCGCGGAGAGATTCTCGATCGCGAGCAGCGAGCGCCTGGCCGAGAGCGCGCCGAGCGGTAGCGGCACGGGCAGCTTTGCCAGCTTGAGGAGCGCCGCCATATTGGCCTTCACTCCCGGCCCATAGACCAGTACCGGCCGCAGTGCGACCCAGTCGAGATCGAGCCCGGCGAGGCCTTGTTCTGCCGCGAGCTTGGAGCGGCCATAGGCATCGCTCGGCGCAGGCGTATCGATCTCGCTCAGCGGCTGCTCGCTGATCGGCCCGCTCTGCGCCCGGATCGAGGACAGGAAGATAAAGCGGCGCACGCCTGCCGCCTGCGCTGCCCGCGCCAGTGCCAGCGTCGCCTCGGTGTTCACAGCCCGGTAGCGCTCCCCCGGAATGTTGCCGTCGGCATGGGCCAATCCGGCGCTGTGGACGACGTGATCGACGCCGTCGAGCAGCGGCTGCCAGTCGACCGGCGCGCCGAGATCGCCGATCGCGACATGCTCGACATCGGGGCTGGCAGGGGTTGCGCTCCGCCCTGCCGTCCGCACGCGATAGCCGCGCGCCGCGAGGTCATCAAGCACATGCCGGCCGACGAAGCCGCTCGCGCCGGTGAGCAGGATGCGTTCGCTCATGGCCGCGCCCGCTTGCGCGAGAAGCGGCGCAGCAAGCCGATCGTGAGCGCCAGCGCGATCAACAGGCTGCCGAGCTGCGCCCAGAGTGCGGGCACGGCGATGCTGAGCGCCGCGAGGGCGATGAGGCCAAGATTGAGCAGGCCGATCTGCTCGACGATCTCGATCACCTTGAAACCGTTATCAGTCGCCTGCTGGTAGAAGTGCGAACGGTGCGCTTGCCAGACCTTTTCGCCTCGCGCCAAGCGGCGCAGCAGCGTGATCGTCGAATCCATCACATGATAAAGCGGCAGGATCAGCGCCGCGGTCAGCGCGCCGGTGCCGGCGAGGCGGTAGAGCAGATACGCTCCAAGCAGGCCAAGCGGCAAAGCCCCGACATCGCCGAGGAATATGCGCGCGACCGGCTTGTTGAGCGGCGCAAAGCCCAGCAGCCCGCCCAGTAACGCCGCGGCAAGCAGGCCGGTGGCGGGATCGACGATGCCGTAGCCGCCGGCGAGCGCGATCGCAGCGGCGAGCGGCACCAGCCCGGCGAGGGTGATCCAGTCGATCCCGTCCATGAAGTTGACGAGGTTGACGAACCAGGCGCCGGCGATCAGGGCAAGGCCGCGCTCGGCCCAGAGCGGCAGCGCTCCCGGCAGCAGCCGCACGTCGGGTGCGGCGTAGAACACGACGATGCCGACGCAGAGGAATTGCAGCGGCAGGCGCAGCGCCGGCGAGAGTGGCCTGATGTCGTCCCAGGCGCCGACGACGGCCAGCAAAGCGGAGGCGACCATGACCAGGACGAGCCCGTGCCGGGCCCCCGCATCCATCGGAATGAAGGCCAGTGCGAGCCCGAGCGCCAGGAAGGCACCGGAGAGCACGGCGATGCCGCCGCCCTGTGGTGTCGGCGTGCGGTGGCTGGAGCGGGCATTCGGCCGCGCCAGCGCATAGCGCATCATCAAGGGTCGCAGGGCCAAGCACAGCCCATAGGCCAGGCCGGCGGCAAGCGCGATCAGCAGGAGGGGCGCGAAACGTTCCAAGGCGGGCGGACCATAGCCATGCCGGCGGTCATCGCAAGCAGCTCTTGCATCGGCGAGCACAAAAGCAGAACATAGTGAGCATGGCACTCTCCGATTCCGCCCTCAATCCGCCGCCTGCGCGGCCGGAGATCACCCGTGCCGTCTGCCGCGGCGCCTCGCGCCATCTGCGCGAGCGCGGCTATGCCATCGTCAAGGAGATGACCTTCGCCAATGGCCGGCGCGGCGATATCGTCGCGCTCTCGCCATCCGGCGAACTGCTGGTGGTCGAGGTCAAATCGGGGATCGAGGACTATCGCGTCGACGGCAAATGGCCGGACTATCGCGATTATTGCGACGGCTTCCTCTTTGCGGTCGCGCCTGAATTCCCGCTGGAGATCCTGCCCGAGGATGTCGGCCTGATCGTCGCCGATGCCTTCGGCGGCGAGCTGTTGCGCGAGCCGCCGCGCCATCAGCTGGCGCCGGCGCGCCGGAAGATGCTGACCATCGCCTTTGCCAGGCTGGCGGCGGGGCGGCTCTCCGGCATCGAGGATCCGGAGCTGGGTTGAGAGCCGCGTCTTTCCGCGTGACCGGGTTACCGCATCGGGGCACGTGACCTTGGGTAAGATCTGAGCTAGCAGGTTCGGGCTCGCCGGCCGTTTGCAGGTATCGAAATGATGTACAGGCTCGTGGTTTCGGCCGCTGCCCTCAGCTTTCTTGCTGTCGGGACGGCCTCTGCGGAGACGCCCGAAACGATTGTGCGCGGCATATATGCCGGCGGCCTGACGCAGAGCTCGATCGGGCGGCTGCGCGCGCCCGAGAATCGCGCCCGCTATTTCCAGCCCGGTCTCGTCAGGTTGTTCGCCGCCGATGACAAGACCGAGAACCTCTGCATCGATTTTGCCATTACGAGCAGCGGAAACGATTACGACGACAGGGAAATCGCGCGCACGCTACGGATCGAGACCAAGGCTGGCGACAACCGCGCTGCAGTGGACGTCCGTTTCCGGAACTTCGGCGAGCCCAACCATATCCGCTATGACTTCGTGCGTGTCGGCGAACTCTGGAAGATCGGCGACATCGCCTCGCTGAGTCATCGCTGGCGCTTGTCGAGACTCCGGTGTTGAGTAGCTCAGCCGGAGGTGCTGCGCTCCGGCAGGGCCAGCGCCTTCGGGTCGATGTTCAGGCTGATCTGCAGGCTGTCGGCGATGCGCCGGGCGCGGTCGATGAACAGAAACTTGGCCGGGCCGGTGCAGAGCTCGGTGACCGTCTGCTCGAACAGCGCGAGCCAGCGCTCGAAATGCTGCATCTGGAGCGGCAGCGGCATGTGGACCTGCTGTGGCTTGCCGCGATAGCGCCCGCTCATCAGCGTTACCGACGACCAGAAATCGCGCAGCTTGGCGAGGTGGGCGTCCCAGTCGTCGCCGAGCTTGTCGAGGAAGATCGGGCCGATCAGCGGGTCTAGCCGTACCCGGCCATAGAAGGTGTCGACCAGCTCAGCGATCAGCTCTTCGCTGATGCGCTCGGGGAGTGCCGCAGAGCTTTGCTCAGAAAAGTGCTCGCCGGCTTTCTGAGAAGGCAATGCCCAAACCTTAGTTCATCGCGGCGCGCGCTTGGCCAGGATGCGCTGCAGGGTGCGCCGGTGCATGCCGAGCCGGCGGGCCGTTTCCGAGACATTGCGGCTGCATAGCTCGTAGACGCGCTGGATGTGCTCCCAGCGCACACGGTCGGCCGACATCGGGTTTTCCGGTGGCACCGGCCGGGCGTTCGGCCCGGCGGCCAGCGCAGAATGAATCTCGTCGGCATCGGCGGGCTTGGCGAGGAAGTCATAAGCGCCGAGCTTCACCGCGCTGACCGCGGTCGCGATGTTGCCATAGCCGGTCAGCACGACCCCGCGCGCATCCGGGCGCTTCTCCTTGAGCCGGGCGATCACGTCGAGGCCGTTGCCGTCGCCGAGGCGCAGGTCGATCACCGCATAGGCCGGCGCCGCCTCCTCGACCGCGGCAAGCCCGGCCTGGACGGATTCTGCGATCCTGACCGAATAGCCGCGGCCTTCCATTGCGCGGGCGAGGCGGGTCAGGAACGGCTTATCGTCGTCGACGAGCAGAAGAGACATGTCCCTGCCGGCCGTATCGGTGAGCTCGCCTGTCATCGGCGCCGTGTCCATCGCCATCATCTCCTGCCGGGCGGGTAACTGTCCGGCTCACGATCCATTCTACCGATTGCGCGACGCGCTGAAACGCCGCAACGCCTCATTCTGTCGCATATGGTGCCAAAAGCTCCGGGTTTGAAGGTCCGCTGGGTCGATCATCGCGTTCGAACACGGCCCGCAACCAGGTAATGCGGATGCTGGCGCCGGTCGCCGGCAAAGGTAGATTGGAGAATTCCAGCGTCGCGCCGCTGCGTTCCAGCAGCGTCTTGGCAATGAACAGGCCGAGGCCGAGGCCGCCGCCGGCGCGCGATTCCTTGGCATGCGAGCGCGAAAGATAGGGATCGCCCGCCCGCAGCAGCACTTCCGGCGTGAAGCCCGGCCCGTCATCGGCGATGGTCAGGATGACGGCTTCGTCGGTCCACTGCGCCGTGATCGTCACCTTGGAACGAGCGAAGTCGACGGCGTTGTCGACGATATTGCCGAGCCCGTAGTTCATGCCGGGATTGCGTCGGCAGACCGGCTCCGGCTTCTCGCCGATCAGCGCGATCTCGAACGGCACGCCGAAGGGCCGCTGCGGCCCGGCGGCCTCCTCGATCAAGAGGCTGAGCGAAAGCTGGTCGAGCGGGCCGGCATCGTCGTCCTGCAGCGAGGCGAGCTTGCCGAGGATGCCGCGGCAGCGCTCGACCTGCTCGCGCAGCAGGGTGATGTCCTCCGCCATCTCGCCTTCGGCCGGGGCGAGCCGCGAGAGCTCGCGGGCGACCAGCGCGATCGTGGCGAGCGGCGTGCCGAGCTCATGGGCAGCGGCGGCGGCGAGGCCGTCGAGCTGCGAGAGGTGCTGCTCGCGCGCCAGCACGAGCTCGGTCGCGGCCAGCGCCTCCGACAGATCGCGCGCCTCCTTGGCGACGCGCCAGGCATAGATGCCGGTGAAGCCGAGCCCGAGCAAAAGCGCGATCCAGTTGCCGAGCTGGTATTGCGGCGGCAGCACCGGGCGCTCGCTCCCGGCCCAGGGCAGCGGCCAGTGCAGGATGGTGAGCAGCGTCGCGAGCCCGGCGGCGAGCAGCCCGAGCGCCAGCGTGTGTCGCGGCGGCAGCGCCGTCGCCGAGATCATCACCGGCGCCAGGAACAGGATCGCGAACGGGTTCTGCAGGCCGCCGGTGAGATAGAGCAGGGCCGCAAGCTGCAAGATGTCGAAGCCGAGCAGTGCCGTCGCCGCGCCTTCCCGCAGGCGGTGGCTGAGCGGGAAGCGGATGCGCAGGGCGATGTTGAGCCAGGCCGAGACGGCAATGGCGAGGAAGCACCAGCCGAACGGCAGCGAGAAGCCGAGCCCGAAATGCACGCCGGCGACGGCGACGCTCTGGCCGGCGATCGCCAGCCAGCGCAGGCGTACCAGCGTGTCGAGCCGCAGATGCCGGGGTGTGCCGCCAGGAGCGGAAGGAACGAGGTCGGCGATCGTCACGGCGCGCAATTTTCGCAATGCCGCAAGCGGACGGGAAGGTGGACGTTGTGGCTAATCGGCATCACAAGGAAATCTTAGCCCTTTGGACGATTGAATCAGAACAAATTCTACTTAGGCTGCGTTCCCTTGCTGCACTGCATCGTGGGATGCGGCGCTGCGAAAGAGCGAAGGGGCCGCCATGTCGTTCGCCTATCACGCCTATGAGGCGGTTCATATGATGGTCAGCCCGGCGCGGGCCATGTCCGACGCCATGCAGCTCGCCTTCAAGAACCCGGCGAACCCGCTGACCTATACCCCGTTCGGCCGCACGATCGCCGCCTCCTGCGAATTGTTCGAGCGCACCACGCGCCGCTACGGCAAGCCGGCCTTCGGCCTCGACACCACCACGATGGGCGGCGTCAAGGTCGCGGTCGAGGAGCGCGTCGTCTGGCAGCGTCCCTTCTGCAACCTGGTCTATTTCGACCGCAAGATCGAAGGTCGCCGCAAGCCGCAGCCCAAGGTGCTGCTGGTCGCGCCGATGTCGGGCCATTACGCCACGCTGCTGCGCGGCACCGTCGAGGCCTTCCTGCCCGATCACGAGGTCTACATCACCGACTGGGTCGATGCCCGCCTAGTGCCGCTCTCGGCCGGCCGCTTCGATCTCGACGACTATGTCGATTACGTCATCGCCATGCTGCACAAGCTCGGCCCCGACACCCATGTCATGGCCGTCTGCCAGCCTTCCGTGCCGGTGCTCGCCGCGATCGCCCGCATGGAGGCCGAGAGCGATCCCTCGTCGCCGCGCTCGATGACGCTGATGGGCGGGCCGATCGACACGCGCTGCTCGCCGACCGCGGTCAACCAGCTTGCCATGGAGCGCGGCACCGACTGGTTCCGCCGCAACTGCATCACCCGCGTGCCGTTCCCGCATCTCGGCGCTTTCCGCGAGGTCTATCCCGGCTTCATGCAGCTCTCCGGTTTCATGGCGATGAATTTCGACCGCCATCTCACTGCGCATTACGACATGTACAAGCATCTCATCGCCGGTGACGGCGATTCGGCCGAGAAGCATCGCGACTTCTACGACGAGTACATGGCGGTGATGGACCTGACCGCCGAGTTCTACCTGCAGACCGTCGACACCGTCTTCGTCAAGCACGCTCTGCCCAAGGGCGAGATGATGCATCGCGGCAAGCTGGTCGACCTCACGGCGATCCGCAGCGTCGCGCTGATGACGGTCGAAGGCGAGAAAGACGACATCTCCGGCGTCGGCCAGACCAGGGCGACGCATGATCTGTGCGTCAACATCCCCGACGACATGCGGGTCGAGTACCTGCAGAAGGGCGTCGGCCATTACGGTGTCTTCAACGGCTCGCGCTTCCGCTCCGAGATCGCGCCGCGCATTGCCGACTTCATGCTGACCCTCGACATGAAGGCAGCCAAGGAGCGCCGCAACGAGACCGCGCAGACGGCGCGCAAGGCGCTGAAGGTCGCGGGCTGAGTTAAGCTCAGCCCCCTTCCGCTTCCGCTGCGAATCCCGCACAATCGCCGGGATGCGGTTCTCCCTGTTCAGGCGCCAGCCCGATCCCGACCGGATCGAGGTCGCCCATGCCGGCACGCTCTACCCGGTCAGCGTCAAGCGGCGCGCGACGGCGCGCCGCTTGACGCTGCGCGTCTCGCAGGCGACGGGCGAGATCACCCTGACGCTGCCCGAGCGCGTCGACTTCGCGACCGGCCGCGTCTTCGCCGAGAAGCATGGCGGCTGGATCGCGGCGCGCCTCGCCAAGCGTCCGCAGGGCGTCGCCTTCGAGCCGGGTGCGGTCGTGCCGCTGCGCGGCGTCCCGCACCGCATCGTGCACTGGACCAAGGTACGCGGTGTGACCCGTGCCACGCTCTCGGCCGAGGGCGAGCCGATCATCGCGGTCTGCGGCGAGGCAGCCCATGTCGCGCGCCGGGTCACGGATTTCCTGCGCCGCGAGGCGCTGGCCGATCTCGAGAAGGCGGTGCGCACGCATACCGCCGTGCTCGGCATCCCCGCGCGCAAGATCACGCTGCGCGATACTACCAGCCGCTGGGGCTCATGTTCCTCGAAGGGGCATCTCAGCTTCTCCTGGCGCCTGATCCTCGCGCCGGCGCTGGTGCTCGACTATCTCGCTGCCCATGAGGTCGCGCATCTCAAGGAGATGAACCATTCGCACCGCTTCTGGGCGCTGACGCACAAGCTCTGCCCGCGCACCGAGGAGGCGGAGGCCTGGCTCAAGCGCCATGGCGCGAGCCTGCACGGCTATGGTTGAGCCTTGAGCATTTTCAAGCGAAGTGGTCACCGGTTCGCGTGAAGAAAATGCGATATCAAAAATTACCGGTTGGCACGCCCTCGCGGATGACCCGCGAGAATTCCGGACTGTCGGGCTTCAGGCTGCGCGCCTTCTCGCCGATATGGCTCAGCTTCACCAGCTCGTCGAGCGGCATGTCCTGGCGGACCGCGCCGATGTCGCGGAGATAGCCCGGCAGGTAGCCCGAGAGCAGGACGCGCGGATCGAGCGGCAGCGAGAACCTCCAGCCGGGCGCGACCTGGCCGACGAGATGGTAGACCACGGTGGTGCAGTTCGTGGTCAGCGTGTTGTACCAGCGCGGCTCCTGCGCCAGGCGGTTGACGTCCGCGGCATAGGCGAGGAGCAGGTCGCGCGCCTGCTGCGGCGTGGCGCTCAGCCGGAACAGCCGGGTGTCCTCGCCGCGCGCCTGGGTTCTCAGGCCGATCAGGTCGCGCTCGTCGGCGGCGACATAGGCCATCTCGTAATTGCGGAAGAAGCCGGCCAGCGCCGACCATTCCTCACCCTTCTCGCGCCGGATCTCGATCGAGATCGTCAGCGGCTCGCTGTCTGCGAAGGTGAAGCTGATCAGAAGATGCGCGATTGCCTCGCCCGACCAGTAGGACAGGAAGAGATCGGCGCCCTGGATGCGCGAGAGGTCATAGCTGCGGGTTTCCCAGCGCTGGTCGTAGTCGCTCTCCGTCCGCCAGGTGAAATGGCGCAGATTGGTCACCGTCAGGCGGTTTTCGGCAACGCTCATCTGCGGCAGATGTGCGAGCTCGGGGATCCAGTTCCGCTCATGCGAAGGCTTGAGCCCGGCCCACCAGCCGAGCAGGCCGATGAAGAGCACGGCGAAGGCGAGCGGCAGGCGCGGCGCGCCGCTCCAGATGCCGATCGTGCCGGCGAGACCGGCGAGGCCGAAGCCGATCGCGCCGACGATGCCGATCGCACCGGGCAGGCGGAATATCAGAAGCCCCGCGCCCCAGGCGGTGGCACCGAGGGCGGCGAGCGTCAGCAGCAGCTGCAGCAGAACGAAAAAGAGGCGGCTCATCGCCGCCTCCCTTAGCACGCTTTTGCGCGGATTGTGTTCAAGCCGCCAGAGAGCTCGTCGGTGCCGCGGCCTTCACGGCGTCGTCGACATGGGCCTCGAACTTCTTGAAATTCTCCGCGAACATGCCGACCAGCTTCTTGGCCGTCTCGGCGAAGGCGGCCTTATCCTGCCAGGTCTTGACCGGGTAGAGGATGTGCGGCTCGACACCGGGCACCGAAGTGGGAACGGCGAAACCGAAATAAGGGTCCCGGCGGAAGTCGGCGCGGTTGAGCGAGCCGTCGAGCGCCGCCGTCAGCAGGCGACGCGTCACGCGGATCGGCATCCGCCGGCCGGTGCCGTAGCCGCCCCCGGTCCAGCCGGTGTTCACCAGCCAGCAGTCGACATGGTGCTTGGCGATGAAGTCGCGCAGCAGATTGGCGTATTCCGACGGGTGGCGCGGCAGGAAAGGCGAGCCGAAGCAGGTCGAGAACTCGGGCTGGACGCCGACCAGCCCGCGCTCGGTGCCGGCGACCTTGGCGGTGTAGCCGGAGAGGAAATGGTACATCGCCTCGGCCGGGGTCAGCTTGGCGATCGGCGGCATCACGCCGAAGGCGTCGGCGGTCAGCATCACGATGTTCTTCGGCGTGCCGGCCCGGCCGGTGCGCGAGGCGTTCGGGATGGCGTCGAGCGGATAGGCCGAGCGCGTATTTTCTGTCTTGGTCTCGTCGTCGAAATCGACCTCGCGCGAGATCGGATCCATGACGATATTCTCGAGCACCGTGCCGAAGCGCTGCGAGGCCGCGAAGATCTGCGGCTCGGCCTCGGCCGAGAGGCGGATGGTCTTGGCGTAGCAGCCACCCTCGAAATTGAAGATGCCCTCCTTCGACCAGCCATGCTCGTCATCACCGATCAGGGTGCGGTCGGGATCCGCCGAGAGGGTCGTCTTGCCGGTGCCGGAGAGGCCGAAGAAGACCGCCGGATCGTCCTTGGAGCCGACATTGGCCGAGCAGTGCATCGGCACCACGCCCTTCGCCGGCAGGGTGTAGTTCAGATAGGTGAAGACCGACTTCTTCATCTCGCCGGCATAGGCGGTGCCGCCGATCAGCACGATCTTGCGCGAGAAATCGATGGCGATGACAGTCTCGCTGCGGCAGCCATGGCGGGCCGGATCGGCCTTGAAGCTCGGCAGGTCGACGATCGTCAACTCGGGCACGTAGCTCGCGATATCGCCGGCCTCGGGCCGGATCAGCAGGTTGCGGATGAACAGCGAGTGCCAGGCCATCTCGGTGAAGACCCGAGCCTTGACGCGGTGGGCCGGATCGCCGCCGCCATAGAGGTCCTGCGCGAACAGCTCCTTGCCTTCGGCGTGCTTGATGAAGTCGCCGAGCAGGGTCTCGAACTGTTCAGAGGAGATCGCGCCGTTGTTCTCCCACCACACCGTCTTTTCGGTCAGTGCGTCCTTGACGACGAACTTGTCCTTGGGCGAGCGGCCGGTATGGCTGCCGGTGTCGGCGCAGAGCGCGCCGCCACGGGCGAGCTGGGATTCGCCGCGCCGCAGCGATTCCTCATAGAGGCGCGCCGCCTCGAAGTTCCAGTAGACCGCCTTGAGCCCACGGAAGCCGAACGAGTCGGCGCCGTTGTTCGGGTTGACGTGACCGATGGTCTCCACTGGCAATTCCTCCTGCCGAGAAGCCGTCGCCTGGCGATGCCGGCGCCGTAATTGAAGCGGGAGCAAGAATCCCGCCATGACCCTGATGGGCCGGTGAAGTGGAGGGCTCTTTAGGCGGATGATGACGCCGGCTCAAGTCACGAGGCCGGCTCACGAATGGCCTTAGTAAATTTAAATCGTTTGAAAAATTCAGCTGTGGTGAATCGCCGCGCTCAGGCGGCCTCGCGGGCCTTGCCGGCGAGGGCAGCCAGGGTTCTGCGCAGCGCGTCCGGCGTCGTCACCGGCTCGTCGAAGGGCAGGCGCAGCGCCTTGTCGCCGAGCATCAGGTCGGCTCCGTCGGGATCGACGCCGGAGAGGCGCCAGGCGCCGTCCTCGCCGCCGAGCAGCCTCGTGGCGTAGAGCCCGATCGCTTCGGCATGGTCCTCGTTCATATGGTCGACCGCACCTTCCTCGGCCTCGATCAGCGCCCCGGCCTGTGAGCAATCGCTGAGCACGTCGGCGGCCTCGAGCTCGTAAGCGCGGCCGAAGCCGCCATTTAGGCTGGCACGCTGGAGCCTGAGCGCGAAGAACGAGAAATCGGGAAAATCGACGTAAAGAGAAGCCTTCGGCTGGCGTGCCAGGAAACGACGGCGCGCGCGCCGGCCGAATTCCGACTCGCGCTCGACCTTTTCCGCCGTGGCCAGCAGCGTGATCCTGGCATGGGCGAGCGGATCTCCCTTGCCGCCCGGCGCGATCAGCAGCGAGCAGCGCGGGTCGGCGACGAGGTTGCCGGTATGGCCGGAAAGCGAGGACACCAGGATCAGCGGCGTGCCATCGATATCGGTGGCGAGGCTGGTCAGGCTGGCGAAAGGGTGGCCTTCCGGCGTCAGCGTCGCAAGGGATGCCGAGCGCGCACTGCGCAGGAGGCCGCGCGCCAATCCGCGTGCGCTGGCATCTGTCGGCCTGATCGGATCGGTCGCCATGGCACTTTTCGCCGTCTTGAAGGTTTTCGCGGGCAGACGTAGCGAAACCGCCTTGGCTTGGCTAGATTGCAGCCATGCTTTGGCCGTTCTCGCGCGAGAGTGGACCCTTTGATTGTAACGCCAGCACACAAAGAGCCGGAAAAGCTTATGCCAACCATTGCGCTGGTCGATGACGACCGCAACATCCTGACCTCGGTTTCGATCGCATTGGAAGCCGAGGGCTATCGCATCCAGACCTATACGGATGGCGCCTCGGCCCTGGACGGTCTGAAGCAGAATCCGCCCGACCTCGCCATCTTCGACATCAAGATGCCGCGCATGGACGGAATGGAGCTGCTGCGCCGCCTGCGTCAGAAATCCGACCTGCCGGTGATCTTCCTGACCTCGAAGGACGAGGAGATCGACGAGCTCTTTGGCCTGAAGATGGGCGCCGACGACTTCATCCGCAAACCCTTCTCGCAGCGCCTGCTGGTCGAGCGCGTCAAGGCGATCCTGCGCCGGGCCGGCGCCAAGGATGCGAGCGCGGCACCGCGCACCGAGGATGCCAAGGCGCTGGAGCGCGGTCTGCTGCGGATGGATCCGGAGCGCCACACCTGCACCTGGAAGGGCGAGCCGGTTACGCTGACCGTCACCGAGTTCCTGATTCTGCAGTCGCTGGCGCAGCGCCCGGGCGTGGTCAAGAGCCGCAACGCCCTGATGGACGCGGCCTATGACGACGAGGTCTATGTCGACGACCGCACCATCGACAGCCACATCAAGCGCCTGCGCAAGAAGTTCAATCAGGTCGATGTCGATTTCGACATGATCGAGACGCTCTACGGCGTCGGCTACCGCTTCAAGGAGTCCTGAGAAGCACCCCGGCGCACGCCGCGATGACGTTTGCGCGGGCACCGGGACAGGGTATGAGCCGCTCATGGCGACCATCGAACAGGAAGGGGCCCGCACCGGCGGGCCGCGGCCGGGGCTGACGCTGCGTCGTCGTGCCGCGCTGTTCGGCCGCCGCATGCTGCGCGCCATCTCCGGGCGCGCGGCCTCCAGCCTGACCCGGCGCATCGTCGTCCTTAACCTCGCCGGCCTCGTCGCGCTGCTCGTCGGCTTCCTCTATCTCAACCAGTTCCGCGAGGGCCTGATCGAGGCTCGGGTGCAGAGCCTTCTGACCCAGGGCGAGATCATCGCCGGCGCCATCGCCGCCTCCGCCACGGTCGAAACCGACACGATCGCGATCGATCCCGACAAGCTCCTGCAGATGCAGGCCGGCGAGAGCGGCGCCATCGCCGAGGATCCGCTCGATTTCTCGATCAATCCGGAAAAGGTCGCTCCGCTGCTGCGCCGGCTGGTGACGCCGACCAAGACGCGCGCCCGCATCTACGACAAGGACGGGATGCTGACGCTGGATTCGCGCAACCTCTATTCGCGTGGCGACATCCTGCGGCTCGATCTGCCGCGCATCGGCGAGAGCGACGAGCCGCCCTTGCTCGAACGAACCTGGAACCTGCTGCGCAACCGGCTCGGCCGCGCCGACGTGCCGGCCTATGACGATTTCGCCAACGCCAATGGCAGGTCCTATACCGAGGTCGCCCGGGCGCTCGCCGGCTCGCCGGCTAGCGTGGTGCGCGTCAACACCCGCGGTGAGACCATCGTCTCTGTTGCGGTGCCGGTGCAGCGCTTCCGGGCCGTGCGCGGCGCGCTGCTGCTGTCGACCCAAGGCGGCGACATCGACGCCGTCATCGCCTCCGAGCGCTACGCCATCTTCCAGGTTTTCGCGGTCGCGGCCGGCGTGATGATCATCCTCTCGGTGCTGCTCGCCGGGACCATCGCCGAGCCGATCCGCAAGCTCGCCGACGCCGCCCAGCGCGTCCGCCGCGGCGTCAAGTCGCGCGAGGAGATCCCGGACTTCTCCAGCCGCCATGACGAGATCGGCCATCTTTCCGGCTCGTTCCGCGAGATGACCCAGGCGCTCTACAATCGCATGGAGGCGATCGAGCGCTTCGCCGCCGACGTCGCCCATGAACTGAAGAACCCGCTGACCTCGCTGCGCAGCGCCGTCGAAACCCTGCCGCTGGCCAAGAGCGAGGACTCGCGGGGCCGCCTGCTCGCGGTGATCCGCCATGACGTGAAGCGGCTTGATCGGCTGATCACCGACATCTCCGACGCCTCGCGCCTCGATGCCGAGCTCGCGCGCGACGATGCCGTCCCGCTCGACGTTGCCCAGCTGGTCGAGGCGGTCGTCTCGGTCCAGAACCAGATCCGCCGCGATAGCCAGCCGGTCGTCGAGCTCACGGTCGACCGGCGTGGCGGCCAGCGCCCGGGCGCGGATCCCTTCCGCGTGCTCGGCCACGACTCCCGCCTCGGCCAGGTCTTCGTCAACCTGATCGAGAACGCTCGCTCCTTCTCGCCGGCCGACAAGCCGGTCAGGGTCAAGCTCTCGCGTGTCGCCGGCGACGTGCTGATCACCATCGAGGATGACGGTCCCGGCATTCCGCCCCATGCGCTGGAGCGGATCTTCGAGCGCTTCTACACCGACCGGCCCGAAAGCGGCTTCGGCCAGAATTCCGGCCTCGGCCTGTCGATCTCGCGCCAGATCGTCGAAGCCCATCGCGGCACGATCCGGGCCGAGAACCGCTATGCCTCCGAGCAGTCGGAAGGCGAGGACAAGCGGCTCGGCGCCCGCTTCATAGTGCGCCTGCCGGCCGCGGTGCAGCCGGCATGAGCGCGGCGCCTCCGCTTCGCCTGCATGCCAGTGCCGTCGTGATCGGCGAGGCCGGCATCCTGATCCGCGGCCCCTCCGGTGCCGGTAAGTCCACCCTGGCCCTGGCGCTGGTCGGGCTGGCGCAATCGCAGGACCGTTTCGCCAGGCTGATCGCCGACGATCGCACTGAAATTGCCGTCAAGGCCGGCCGCCTCCTCGCTGCGCCGGTGCCGCCGATCGAGGGCCTCGTCGAGCGCCGTGGCCTAGGCCTGACGCCGGAGCCGCATCTGGCCGCGGCGGTGCTCCGGCTGGTGATCGATTGCGGCAGCGAGCCCGAGCGCATGCCGGAGCCGGAGGCGCTGGTCGAGGCCATCGCAGGCATCACCTTGCCGCGGCTGTCCGTGCTGCCGAGGGCCGGCGACGAACGTCTGATCCTGACGGCGCTTGCACTGTTCGCCGGCTCTGATTGAATTGCTTTTCGACGAGTTCGAGACAAGCGCCTTGCCTATCCTTCGCACCTGCCGCATAAACCGCGACCTTGTCCGGGCGCCGATGGGCGCTCTTCGGTGGGACTGAATGATCGGACTCGTGCTTGTTACGCATGGGCACCTGGCGACGGAATTCCGCGCCGCGCTCGAGCATGTCGTTGGCCCGCAAGCCAATCTGGCCACCATCGCCATCGCCCCCGATGACGACATGGAGGGCCGTCGGCGCGACATCATCGCGGCGGTGGAGCAGGTCGAGACCGGCAAGGGCGTGATCGTCCTCACCGACATGTTCGGCGGTACACCCTCCAATCTCGCCATCTCCGTGATGGAGCCGGGCCGGATCGATGTCGTTGCCGGCATCAATCTGCCGATGTTGATCAAGCTCGCCAGCGTGCGCGAGGAGAAGACCCTCGACGAGGCCGTCAGCAGCGCGCAGGATGCGGGCCGGAAATACATCACGGTGGCCAGCCGCGTGCTCGCGGGCAAATGAGTTCGGGTAAGTGAGGTTCGGCGTGCAAGGCATGCGCGAAGACGAGATCCGCGACGAAGATTGCGACTGCACCGAGGTCGAGATCCCGGCCGGTGCCGTCTATGGCGAGTTCCAGATCGTCAACAAGAAGGGCCTGCACGCCCGCGCCACCGCGAAATTCGTGCAATGCGCCAGTCAGTTCGATGCCGATATCACCGTGTCTCGCTGCGGCGAGACGGTCGGCGCCACCTCGATCATGGGCATCCTGACCCTCGGCGCCGGCATCGGCTCGACCATTACCGTGGTCGCCAAGGGCGCCGACGCCAAGGATGCGCTGCAGGCACTGGGCGCGCTCGTCGCCGACCGGTTCGGCGAGGGCGAATAGGCGGCGAATAAAGCGCGCTCTCGGCGCCGTCCGCGTCTGTCGACCGCATCGTCATGCTCGTTCCCTGATCGGCTTTTTCCGAATGCTCATGACCGGGCGCCTCTCGATCCGTCGCATCCGGGAAAAGGCTGGTGGCCGCAGCCGCGGCCCCGGAGCAGGGTTTGCCGCGCGGTTTGCTGCGGATATAAAGACATCTTTATATCTTTGATTGCCTTCCGGCAGGCTCCCTGCTAGAGAGCCGCCATCATTCAAAGAACGATCGATTGGAGCCTCCCCGTGTCGAAGCAGGATTACGTCGTCAAGGACATCAGCCTCGCGGATTACGGCCGCAAGGAAATCAACATGGCCCAGGACGAGATGCCGGGCCTGATGGCGATCCGCGCCGAGCACCAGGGCAAGGCCCCGCTCAAGGGCGCCCGCATCGCCGGCTGCCTGCACATGACCATCCAGACCGCCGTGCTGATCGAGACCCTCAAGGAGCTCGGCGCGGACGTGCGCTGGTCGTCCTGCAACATCTTCTCGACCCAGGATCATGCCGCCGCGGCGATCGCCGCCACCGGTACCCCGGTCTTCGCCATCAAGGGCGAGACGCTGGAGGAGTACTGGGAGTACGTGCTGCGCACCGCGACCTGGGGCGACGGCGGCACGCCGAACATGATCCTCGACGATGGCGGCGATCTGACCATGCTGATCATCCTCGGCGCCGAGGCCGAGGCCGGCAACGCCGCCTTCCTCGACAAGCCGGGCAATGAGGAAGAGACGATCTTCTTCGCGCTGATCAAGCGCGAGCTGACGGCCAATCCGGGCTGGTTCACCAAGACCCGCGCCGCGATCAAGGGCGTCTCCGAGGAGACCACCACCGGCGTGCACCGCCTCTACGAACTCGCAAAGGCGGGCCGCCTGCCGTTCCCGGCGATCAACGTCAACGATAGCGTCACCAAGTCGAAGTTCGACAACCTCTATGGCTGCCGCGAGTCGCTGGTCGACGCCATCCGCCGCGGCACCGACGTGATGATGTCGGGCAAGGTCGCGGTCGTCGCCGGCTATGGCGACGTCGGCAAGGGCTCGGCCGCCTCGCTGCGCCAGGCCGGCTGCCGCGTGCTCGTCACCGAGATCGACCCGATCTGCGCCCTGCAGGCGGCGATGGAAGGCTATGAGGTCGTCACCATGGAAGATGCCGCGCCGCGCGCCGACATCTTCTGCACCGCGACCGGCAACCTCGACGTCATCACCGTCGACCACATGCGCGCGATGAAGCACCGCGCCATCGTCTGCAACATTGGCCACTTCGACTCGGAAATTCAGGTCGCCGGCCTGAAGAACTTCAAGTGGGACAACGTCAAGCCGCAGGTCGACGAGATCGAGTTCCCCGACGGCAAGCGCATCATCCTGCTCTCGGAAGGCCGCCTGGTGAACCTCGGCAACGCGACCGGCCACCCGTCCTTCGTGATGTCCTGCTCGTTCTCGAACCAGACGCTGGCTCAGATCGAGCTCTGGAACCATCACGCCAAGTACGAGAACAAGGTCTACACCCTGCCCAAGCACCTCGACGAGAAGGTCGCGGCGCTCCACCTCGCCAAGGTCGGCGCCAAGCTGACCAAGCTCAACGACGCTCAGGCGAAGTATATCGGCGTCGCGCAGGCCGGCCCGTTCAAGCCGGAGCTCTATCGCTACTGACGCCCTCGCCCGGCGGCTGCCGGCCGGGCGAAGCGACATCGCGCATCGGGAACCGGTTTCCCGGACGAGGCGCCCATCTTTCGAAAGCCCGGCCTTGCGCCGGGCTTTTTTGCGTTCGGGGCCGGCCGCAGCCTTTCATACTACTAATAGATGCGAAACGGCAGCTGGCATCAACTTGTTGACGCTCCTCTGGTGACCTCAAATCCGGCCGTCGCCATTTGGCCTTTACCGTCGATTAAGCACTTCCTGCCGGAGTCGTGCGGTGATTACAGTGGCACTGATTCGGGCTGCCGGCAGGCTTCGCATGTGGCGCCCGGTTTCGTGCAGCGGTGGCTTTGCGGGTTGCGGGCGTGGATCCCTGGAGGGAGCCATGGCCGATTGTCGCGTTGGCCGCGACCGGCCGGCTGCGACCGGAAGATTGGCCTGGAACAGGACGGATGCGAGAATGAGACGGGCAAGGCAGGTCGGGCGGGAGATGAACGGAGTGGTCCGCCTCCTTCTGCCCGGACTTGCCGGCGCTGCGCCGGCTCCGGCTCTCGCGCAGGCCGAGGCGCTGCTGCCCTTGCGGGCGGACTGGCTGAGCACTGGCGGACTTTCCCTGATTTTCGTCGGCCTCGTCGTCTTCGCCACAACCACCTCGATCCTCTATGTCCGCGAGCGCTCGCGCTGGACCCGCCGGGAAGGCGAGCTCGCCGCCGGCCTGGAAGCGGCGCGCGGCCATCAGGAGCGGCTCAGCGCCCTGCTCGCGAGCGACCGGCAGGTCGTGCTGAGCTGGGACGGGCCGAAGGCGAGCCCCATGGTCGAGGGCGATAGCGGCTTTCTCGGCATTGGCGGCCCCGCCCCGGCGCTGGCATACGGAACCTGGGCGCCGCCGGCGGAGGCCAAGCGTCTCGAGCTGGCGACCGAGGCCCTCAAGGAGCGCGGCGAGGCCTTCTCCTTCACCTTCAGGGCCAAGGCGGGGCGTTTCGTCGATGCGGAAGGCCGGCCCGTCGCCGGTCGCGCCGTGATCCGCCTGCGCGAGGTCGGCGGCGAACGGGCGCGGGCGCTGGCGCTGGAGAATGAGCTCGGCAAGCTCGCCACCGACCATGCCGCGCTCACGACCTTGCTCGCCGGCGTGCCTCAGCCGGTCTGGATGCGCGCGACCGACGGCCGCCTGACCTGGGTCAACGCGGCCTATGCGCGTGCCGTCGAGGCCGCCGATTGCCAGCAGGCGGTCACGGCCGGGCTCGATTTGTTCGATCGCAGCGAGCGCGAGGCGGCGGCCAAGGCCCGCAAGGACGGGCGCGTCTTCCAGCTGCGCGCGCCCGTCGTGATGGCCGGCCAGCGCCGCATCGTCGACGTCATGGAGACGCCGACGCCTTCGGGCTATGCCGGCATCGCCACCGACATGAGCGAGCTGGAGGCGGTCCGTGCCGACCTGCAGCGCCAGATGGACGCGCATGTGCGCACGCTCGACCGGCTGAAGACCGGGGTCGCCGTCTTCGACGCCTCGCAGCGCCTGGTCTACCGCAACAGCGGCTACGAGGCGCTCTGGTCGCTCGACCCGGGCTTCCTCGACTCCAATCCGACGGACGGCGAGATCCTCGACCGCCTGCGCACCGAGCGCCGCCTGCCCGAACTCGGCGACTACCGCACCTGGAAGGCGCAGGTCCACGCCGCCTATACCGCGACGCGCGCCAGCGAGGATTGGTGGTACCTGCCCGATGGGCGCACCGTGCATGTCGTCGCCAGCCCGAACCCGCAGGGCGGCGTAACCTATCTCTTCGACGACGAGACCGAGCGCTTCACCCTGGAATCGCGCTTCAACGCGCTCTCGCGTACCCAGCGCGAGACACTCGATTCATTGCGCGAGGGTGTCGCGGTGTTCGGTTCGGACGGTCGCCTCAAGCTCTCCAATCCGGCCTTCGCCCAGCTCTGGAAGCTCACCCCGGAGCGCGCCGCCGCGGCGCCGCATATCGACGAGGTCGTGACCCTGAGCCGCCCGCTCTTCCCGGATGACGCGGTCTGGACCGAAATCCGCAGCGCCGTCGCCGGCGTGCGCGATGCGCGCGAGGATTATCGCTGCCATATGGAACGCCGCGACGGCACGGTGCTCGACTGCACGGCCACGCCGCTGCCCGATGGCGCGACGCTGATCACCTTCGCCGACGTCACCGCTGGCGTGAACGTCGAGCGGGCACTGACCGAACGCAACGACGCCCTGGAGCGCGCTTCACGGCTTCGCGAGGAGTTCGTCCACCACGTCTCCTACGAGTTGCGCTCGCCGCTGACCAACATCATCGGCTTCGCGCAACTGCTCGGCGAGGAGACGGTCGGCGCGCTCAACGAAAAGCAGCGCGACTATACCGGCCACATCGTCCGGTCCTCCGGCGCGCTGCTCGCCATCATCAACGACATCCTCGACCTCGCCTCGATCGACAATGGCGCGCTGGCGCTCGATATCGAGGAGGTCGATGTCGCCAAGAGCATCGCCCAGGCCGCGACCGGGCTGCAGGATCGCCTGGCCGACAGCAAGCTCAGGCTGCAGGTCGACATCGCCCCCCAGACCGGCCCCTTGCGCGCCGATCCCAAGCGCCTGCGCCAGATCCTGTTCAACCTGCTTTCCAATGCGATCGGCTTCTCGCAACCCGGCCAGACCATCAGCGTCAGCGCCGGCCGCTTCGGCGGCGAGATCCGCATCACCGTCGCCGACGAGGGTCGCGGCATCCCGGACGAGGTCAAGGAGAAGGTGTTCGACCGCTTCGAGAGTCATTCGCTGGGATCGCGCCATCGCGGCGTCGGGCTCGGCCTGTCGATGGTCCGCTCGATTGTCGAGCTGCATGGCGGCCGCGTCGAGCTCGACTCCGCCCTGGGCAAGGGCACGCGTGTCACCGTCGTCTTCCCGCCTGAAGGCATGCGCATCTCGGACGCTGCTGAATGAGTGACGAGGCCGCGCGCGCGGGTACCCATACCGTCATCCTGCCGAACGAGGCCGCGACGGTCCGGCTGGCTGAGGACATCGCCGACATCCTCAAGACCGGCGACATCGTCGCGCTCTCCGGACATCTCGGCGCCGGCAAGTCGCTGCTGGCGCGGGCCATGCTGCGCCGCCTCGCCGGCGATCCGGCGCTGGAAGCGCCGAGCCCGACCTTCACCTTGGTGCAGAGCTATGACAGCGCGCGTGGGCTCCTGCTCCATGCCGATCTCTACCGCGTCCGCAGCCCCGACGAGCTCGACGATATCGGCCTGATCGAGGACCTCGACCTCGCGATGACCATCGTCGAATGGCCGGACCGGGCCGGCACGCGCCTCCCGGCGGGCCGACGGCTCGACATCGTGCTGGAGGTCGATCCGGACAACCCCGAGCAGGGCCGGATCGCGACGCTCTCCGGCGGCGTGCTCTGGCGCCAGCGGCTTGCGCTTGCGATCGGTGCCCGCCGCCTGATCGACGAAGCCGGCTGGAGCGAGGCGAGGCGCGAGTTCATGCTCGGCGATGCCTCGAGCCGCGCCTATGAGCGCCTGATCAGGCCGTCGGGCGAGACCGCGATCCTGATGATCTCGCCGCCGCGTCCGGATGGGCCGGCGATCCGCCAGGGCAAGCCCTACAGCGCCATCGCCCATCTCGCCGAGACCGTCGACGCCTTCGTCGCCATGGACAAGGCCCTGCGCTCGCTCGGCCTCTCGGCTCCGGACATCCTGGCACAGGATCTCGTCACCGGCCTGCTGATCATCGAGGACCTCGGGGCCGAGCCGGTCGTCGGCGCCGACGGGCCGATCCCCGATCGCTACGAGGCCGCCGCCCGCCTGCTCGCCGAACTGCACCGGCATGCCCTGCCGACGATTCTGCCGGTGGTCGAAGGGCGCGATCATGTCATGCCCGACTATGACCGCGAGGCGCTTGCCATCGAGACCGAGCTGGTGCTCGACTGGTATGCCCCGCACATCGCGGGCGTCACCTTGCCGGCGGTGACGCGGGCCGAGTTCAGCCGCATCTGGGACAAGCTCTTCGACGAGCTCTTCGAGACGCCGGCGACCTGGACCTTGCGCGATTATCACTCGCCGAACCTGATCTGGCTCCCCGATCGCGTCGGCCATGCCAGGCTCGGCCTGATCGATTTCCAGGACTCCGTGCTCGGCCACCCCGCCTATGATCTCGTCTCGCTCGGCCAGGACGCGCGTGTCGACGTGCCGGCGGCGCTGGAGCTGCGCCTGCTCGCCGCCTATGCGGGGGCGCGGCGCGGCACCGATCCCCATTTCGACGTGCCGGGCTTCGCCCGCGCCTATGCCATCCTCGGCGCCCAGCGCAATACCAAGATCGCCGGCATCTTCGCGAGGCTTGACCGCCGCGACGGCAAGCCGGGCTATCTCAAGCATTTGCCACGGATCGAGGCCTACCTGCGCCGCAATCTCGAACAACCGGCGCTGGCGGAGCTGAAGGCCTGGTACGAGACCTATCTCCCCAAGCTCTATGCCGGGCAGGAGAAGCCGGAGGCGAAGGTCGAGGCCGATCCCGCGGAGCAGGACCGGCCCGAGCCCGAGCAGAGTGAGGCCTGAGCCGGGCGCTCAGCCCGGCCCGGCCCCCTGCGTGCCCAGATAGAGCGCATAGATCGACTGGCTCGCCGCCATGAACAGCCTGTTGCGCTTGGGTCCGCCGAAGCAGACATTGCCGCAGACCTCCGGCAGCCGGATGCGGCCGATCAGCTTGCCCTCCGGGTTGAAGCAGAGCACGCCGTTGTAGCCGACCGCGCGCCCAGCATTGCTGGAGGCCCAGAGATTGCCCTGCACGTCGCAGCGCAGTCCGTCCGGTCCACATTTCACCCCGTCGACCATGCAGTCGGAGAACAGCTTGCCGTTGGAGAGCTTGTTGTCGGCGCCGACGTCGAAGACGTGGATGTCGCCCTTGCCACCGGCGCCGGTATCGCCAGGGCCCTTGCCGGTCGAGGCGATGTAGAGCTTCTTGTAGTCCGGCGAGAAGCATAAGCCGTTCGGATCGGGGACCTGCTGCTCGGTGACGACAAGATCGACGCGGCCGCTGGGATCGATGCGATAGCAATTCGTCGGCAATTCGCGCTTGTAGAAGCCGATCTCGGGCGGCTGGCCGAGCCGGGGATTGATCTTGCCGCTGGTGTTGCTCGGCCCGCCGGCCGCATCGGGCGCGCCCTCATAGAGCTGGCCGCCATAGGGCGGATCGGTGAACCAGTAGCTGCCATCGGGATGCTGGACGACGTCATTGGGCGAATTCAGCCGCTTGCCGTCGAACTTGTCGGCGAGGATCGTCACCGAGCCGTCGAGTTCGTAGCGCACGACGCGGCGGTTGAGATGCTCGCAGGAGAGCTGCCGGCCCTGGAAATCGAAGCTGTTGCCGTTGCTGTTCCCCGAGGGCGTGCGGAAGACGCTGACGCGGCCGTCATCCTCGAGCCAGCGCATCTGCCGGTTGTTCGGGATGTCGCTCCAGACGAGATAGCGCCCCTGTGCGTTCCAGGCCGGGCCTTCCGCCCAGAGTGCCCCGGTCCACAGCCGCTGGATCGCGGCATTGGGCTGGGCTAGCCCTTCGAAGGCGGGATCGACGGCGAGGACGTCCGGGTCCCAGAAATAGGTGGTCGGCGCGCCGCCACGGCTGAAATCGCGCGGCGGCGTCGTGATCGTCGTGGGCGGGCCGGGCCTTGCAGCCGGAGCCTGCGCCAGGGCCGTATCGGCGGCAGCGGCGAGGGCTCCGGCGCCGGCAACCTGCAACAGGCGGCGGCGTGACAAGGCGGGGCGTGATTCATCGATCATGCGTTGCTGCATCGGTGACCTCCCTGGGTTGAACTTATGCTGTTCTTACCCGGCCATCGGGAGCGCCGATTGCGGCGGTGACGTGGCGGAAGGAGACCGCCCGGTCATGACGAGGCCTGCTCCAGCAGGGCTTCTCATCTGACTAAATCGGTTTAATGATGTGGAGTCCGGCTGCCGCCGGGATCGGCGCTCACGCTGCGAGATCGGCGACGAGCGCATCGAGCAGCAGCGCACCGTCCGGCGTCGCGGCGAGCCGGCCATTGGCCCTGCGGGTGAGGAAGCCTTCGGCGATCAGGCTGCCGATACGGTTGCCGTTGAGCTTGCGCCCGGCCAGCCCCTCGAACACGTCGAGATCGATGCCTTCGACGAGCCGCAGGCCCATCAGCAGGTACTCGTCGCCCTGCGCCTCGGCCGAGAGTTTCTCGTTCTCGATCAGGGCGTCGCCGCCGGCCTCGATCCGCTCCAGCCAGGTCTCGGGGCGCTTCTCGGTCGATTGCGCATAGCGACCATCCGCCGTCACCAGCCGGCCATGGGCGCCCGGCCCGATACCGGCATATTCGCCGTAATGCCAATAGATCAGGTTGTGCCGGCATTCCGCGCCCGGCCGGGCATGGTTCGAGATCTCGTAGACCGGCAGCCCGTGCTTGTTCGTGATCTCCTGCGTCAGCTCGTAGAGCGCTGCGCCCGCATCAGGGTCGGGAATGGCGAGTTTGCCGGCCTTGTAGAGCTGCTCGAACGCCGTGCCTGGTTCGATGGTGAGCTGGTAGAGCGAAAGATGCTCCGCCGCATGGCTGATCGCGAGCTCGAGCTCGGCCTGCCACAGCGCCGGTGTCTGGTTCGGCGAGCGGGCATAGATCAGGTCGAAGGAATAGCGCTCGAAATAGCGCCGCGCGATCGCGACCGCATCGAGCGCCTCCTGCGCCGAATGCATCCGCCCGAGCGCCTTGAGATCGGCATCGTTCAGCGCCTGCACGCCGAGCGAGACGCGGTTGACGCCGGCGGCGCGGAAATCGCGGAAGCGCCCGGCCTCGACGCTGGTCGGGTTGGCCTCCAGCGAGACCTCGCAATCGGGATCGACGGCCCAATGCTCACCGATCGCATCGAGGATCGCCCCGACCGTCGCACCCTCCATCAGCGAAGGCGTGCCGCCGCCGAAGAAGATCGAGGACACCGTGCGTCCCGGCGCCAGCTCGGCACGCTGGGCGATCTCGCGGCGGAAGGCGGCGATATAGCGCGCCTGGTCCGGCGGCTGGTGCCGGACATGGGAGTTGAAGTCGCAATAGGGGCATTTGGCCAGGCAGAACGGCCAGTGCACATAGACGGCGAAGCCGGCATCCGCAGTCGGATGCGCCGGCACGCCGGGCCGCGCGGCAAGGGCGGCCGAAGGGCTCAAGCGGGGGCCCTCAGGCAGGCGGCGGCGAGCACATGGAAGGCGCGGGCCCGGTGCGACAGGCCGGGGGAGCCGTCCTTAGGGATACCGTGCTTCTCCTCTGCGCTCATCTCGCCGAAGGTCTTGCCATGCCCGGCCGGCTGGAAGATCGGGTCGTAGCCGAAGCCGGCGGTGCCACGCGGCGCCTCGACGATCGTGCCGAAGACGCGGCCTTCGAACAATTCCTGATGCCCGTCCGGCCAGGCGATCACCAGCGCCGAGACGAAATGTGCCTTGCGCTGCTCGGGCGTGGTCGCGCCGCGCTTTGCAAGCTCGGCCTGCACACGGGCCAGCGCCGGGGCAAAATCCTTACCCGGCCCGGCCCAGTTGGCCGAGAACAGGCCGGGCGCACCATCGAGCGCATCGATGCAGACGCCGGAATCATCGGCCAGCGCCGGCAGGCCGGAAGCCTTGGCCGCCGCCACCGCCTTGATCGCGGCGTTCTCGGCGAACATGTGGCCATCCTCGACCGGCTCCGGCAGGCCAAGCTCGCCGGCCGAGACCAGCTCGACGCCATAGGGCGCCAGCAGCTCGCGCATTTCGCGCAATTTGCCTTGGTTGTGGGTCGCGATCACGACCTTGCCGGTGAGGAGGCGGTTCGTGGTCATGGCGTCAGGCCACCGCCGCCTTCTGCAGCGCCACCAGCTTCGACACCCCGCCCTTGGCGAGCTTCAGCAGCGCCAGCAGTTCCTCCTCGGAGAACGGCGCGCCCTCGGCGGTGCCCTGCACCTCGACGAGACCGCCGGAGCCGGTGATGACGAAATTCGCGTCGGTCTGCGCGCCGGAATCCTCGACATAGTCGAGATCGATCACCGGATTGCCGGCGACGATGCCGCAGGAGATCGCTGCGACATGATCCTTCAGCGGATTGGCACCTTTCAGCATACCGCGCCCCTCCATCCATTTCAGCGCGTCGTGCAGTGCGACCCAGGCGCCGGTGATCGAGGCGGTGCGGGTGCCGCCATCGGCCTGCAGCACGTCGCAATCGACGACGATCTGGCGCTCGCCGATCGCGGTCAGGTCGACCACGGCGCGAAGCGAACGCCCGACCAGGCGCTGAATCTCCTGCGTGCGGCCCGAGGGCTTGCCGGAGGTGACCTCGCGGCGGGTGCGCTCATGCGTGGCGCGCGGCAGCATCGAATATTCGGCGGTGACCCAGCCCTTGCCGGTGCCGCGCAGCCACGGCGGCCCCTTTTCCTCGACGGTGGCGGCGCAGAGCACCTTGGTCTCGCCGAAGGTGACCATGCACGAGCCTTCCGCATAGCGCACCACGCCGCGTTCCAGCGTGACCTTCCGCATCTCGTCGGCTGCGCGCTTCGAGGGTCTCATCGTGTCTTCCTGTCTTTTGGAGTCGGCGGCTTGTAGGCGCTTAAGCGGGGTGCGGCAAGGCGAGCGGGCCATGGGACTTGATCCCGCCGCGCCCAGCGGGGACAATGGATCATGCAGTTGAGGTTGTTCGCCACGGAATGAGCGCCCATACGCGCCCCGAGACACCCGGCGGCCTGGTCGAGATCGACCAGCGCTCGCGCGAGATCTTCCGGCAGATCGTCGACGGCTACCTGACCACCGGCGAGCCGGTCGGCTCGCGCAACATCGCCCGGCTGCTGCCGATCGCGCTGTCGCCGGCGACGGTGCGCAATGTCATGACCGATCTGGAGATGGCGGGGCTGATCTACGCTCCGCACACCTCGGCCGGGCGGCTGCCGACCGAGCGGGGCCTGCGATTCTTCGTCGACGGCATGATGGAGGTCGGCAATCTCACCTCGGACGAGCGCGGCCGCATCGAGGCGCAGATCAGGGCCGCCGCCAGCAATCGCTCGCTCGACCAGACGCTGACCGAGGCCTCGGCCTTGCTGTCTGGCCTGTCGCGCGGCGCCGGCGTCGTCGTCACCACCAAGGCCAATGCGCGCCTGCGCCATATCGAATTCGTCCGGCTCGATGCCGGCCGCGCGCTCGCCGTGCTCGTCGCCGATGACGGCACCGTCGAGAACCGCATCCTCGCGCTGCCGGCGGGCTTGCCGGCGTCGGCGCTGGTCGAGGCCGGCAACTTCCTCAATGCCCGCATCGTCGGCAAGACGCTCGACGAGCTTCGCCGCGAGATCGCCGACAGCCGCGCCCTGATGGAGCGCGAGCTCGACGAACTGACCGCCCGGCTGGTCGAGACCGGGATCGCGACGAGCTCCGGCCCTTCCGGCGACCGGCATCTCATCGTGCGCGGCCAGGCCAATCTGCTCGAGGACCTGAAGGCGCAGGAGGATCTGGAGCGCATCCGCCTGCTCTTCGCCGATCTGGAGACGCAGACCGAACTGATCGACCTGCTCTCGCGGGCTGAGGCCGGCGATGGCGTGCGCATTTTCATCGGCTCGGAGAACAAGCTGTTCTCGATGTCGGGTTCGTCGATCATCGCCGCGCCTTTTCGCGATGGCGGCCAGCGCATCGTCGGCGTGGTCGGCATCATCGGCCCGACCCGGCTGAACTATGCCCGGATCGTGCCGATGGTCGACTACACCGCCAAAGTGGTCGGGCGCCTGCTCGATGGCGGGCGATGAGGCGGCCGCTGCCGGCTGCTGCGTTGCTGGCGGGAGTGCTGCTGATGGCCGGAGCGAGCGAAGCACAGACCGGTCTGCTCGAAGCGGCCGCCCGTGGCGATCTTGCCGCGGTGAATCGCCTGATCGCCGCCAAGGCGGATCTCGAACAGCGCGATGGCCAGCGTCAGACGGCGCTCCTGCTCGCCGTCGCCGGCAATCATGTCGCCGTCGCCAAGGCGCTGCTGGCGGCAGGCGCGAGTCCCAACGCCCAGGCGTCGAACCAGGACACGCCCTGGCTTCTGGCCGGCGCCAGCGGCCGCACCGAGATCATCGCGGCGATGCTGCCGCTGAAGCCCGATCTCACGATCCGCAACCGCTATGGCGGCAATGCCCTGATCCCAGCCTGCGAGCGCGCCCATGTCGAGACCGCCAAGCTGCTCCTGACATCAGGCATCGACGTGAATCACGTCAACAATCTCGGCTGGACCTGTCTGCTGGAGATCGTGATCCTCGGCGATGGCGGCCCGCGCCATCGGGAGGTGGCCCGGCTCGTGCTCGCTGCGGGCGCCGACCCCAATCTCGCCGACAAGGATGGCGTCAGCCCGCTCCAGCACGCCCGCAAGCGCGGCCAAAGCGAGATCGCCAAGCTGATCGCGGCGGCCGGCGGGCGCTGAGCGTTATTCCAGCCAGTCGGTGACGAAGCGCTCGCTGGCGTGGATATCGATCGATTCCAGTACCTGCGGCCCGAGGCTGCGGAATTTATGTGGCACGCCGGCCGGCACGACCAGGATTTCCCCGGGTCCGGCCTCGATCTCCCGGTCACCGATCGTGTAGAGCGCCCGCCCGGCGCGTACGATGAAGGTCTCGGGATAGGGATGGCTGTGCAGCCTCGGCCCCTTGCCGGGCTCGGCCCGGACGAAGATCAGCGAGACCTCGCCGCCGAAGCCCTGCACCTCGCCATGCCATTCGCCTGGGGTCTCGGACCAGTCCTCGCGGCGTATGGCGCGCTGTGTCGTGGTTTCGTCCGCCATCTCAGCCACGCGCCGCGATCGCCGCCGCGGCGCCCGCCATCACGCCGCCGGTGACGCGGTTGATCCGGCGCATGGTGCGCGGACTAGCCACCAGCCGGCGCGCCCTGTCGGCGGCGAAGGCATAGCCGAGCAGGGTGGTGTTGATGATCAGCATGGTCAGCACGGCGACCTCGGCGAAGGCCAGCGGCGTGATCGCCTGCAGATCGACGATCAGCGGCAGGATCGAGACGAAGAACACCATCACCTTGGGATTGCCGAGCGTCAGCGCGACGCCGCCGAGGAAGAGGCGGACACCCTCGCCGCGCATCGCCGGCTGGTCTTCCAGGCTCCTCACCGGCGCGGTCCAGAGCTTCCAGGCGAGATAGACGAGATAGGCGCAGCCGGCATATTTGATGATCAGGAACAGGCCGTGGAAGTTCTGCATCAGCACGGACAGGCCGAGCGCCGAGAAGGCCAGCCAGACCAGGTCGCCGGCTGCGATGCCGAGCACGAAGGGCACGGCCCGCCGGAAGCCGGTCGAGAGCGAGCGCGCCACGATCGCCGCGATGCCTGGCCCCGGCGAGGCGACGGCGAGGAAATAGACACCGGCGAAAACCAGAAGCCCGGCGAAATCCATCGAGCGTTGCTCCCCGAAAAGACGTTGTTGGCGCCATGCTAGCAGCAAGCCGATCCCGCGTCTTATCGGCAAGCGTGATGGTGCTGATCAGCGATTCTGACGCATCGCCGCCCTAATGCTGTCAGGAGACCGGGCGGACCTCGCCCGGCGTGACCAGCAAACGCTGGGCTCCGGCCGGGAGATCGCCGAACAGGGCCGGGTCTGCGCCGGTCATCCAGACCTGGCAGCCGAGCTCGGCCAGCGCTCCATAGAGCGCCGCCCGCCGGCGCGGATCGAGATGGGCGGCGACCTCGTCGAGCAGGACGAGCGGCGGCAGCTCGCTCATCCTCGCGACCAGACGGGCATGGGCGAGCACCAGCCCGATCAGCAGCGCCTTCTGCTCGCCGGTCGAGCCCTGTCCGGCCGGGATATCCTTGGCGGCATGGCGCACGGCGAGATCGGAAGCCTGCGGGCCGGCGAGGGTGCGCCCTGCCGCCTTGTCGCGCGGGCGCATCTCCCGCAGGAGCTCGCGATAGCGATCCTCGGCGTCGAGCGCCGGCAAGGTTGCAACCAGAGCGTCGATCTCGCCTTCCAGCGCGATCTCGGCCTGCGGGAAGGGCGAGGTCTCGTCCGCGGTCTGCGCGATGATGGCGGAGAGGCGGGCCACGGTCTCGGCGCGGGCGGCCGCGACGGCGACGCCGAGCTCGGCGATCTCGCGCTCGACCGCGTCGAGCCAGCGCTGCTGATGCGGGCTCTCGTCGAGGATGCGGTTGCGCGAGCGCAACGCCTTTTCCAGCGCATTCGAGCGCGTGCCATGCCCGGGATCGACCGCCAGCACCAGCCGGTCGAGGAAGCGGCGGCGATCGCCGGCGGCGCCGCGGAACAGCCCGTCGAGATCGGGCGTCAGCCAGACCAGCCTGACATAGTCGCTGAAGGCCAGCGCCGAGCCGGCCGGAGCGCCGTCGATCCGGGCGATCCGGGCCCGCCGGCCCTCGGCATCGGGCGGCTCCAGGCCGATGCCGAGCCGCGCCCCGTCATCGGTGAGACCGATCGAGGCGGCGAAGCCGCCATCGCCGGGCTGGCGGACCATGTCGGAGAGGTCGGCGCGCCTGAGGCCGCGGCCGGGCGCGAACAGCGACAGGGCTTCGAGCAGATTGGTCTTGCCGGCGCCGTTCTCGCCGCACAGCGCAACGAGCCGACCCTCGATCGCGAGATCGAGGGTCGGATAGGAGCGGAAATTCTGCAGCGTGAGGCGTGCGACCGCGGTCAAGATGCGCTCGCGGGATCAGACCCGCATCGGCATCAGCACATAGAGGGCCGAAGCGCCTTCGCGGTCCTGGATCACCGTCGGCGAGCCCGGATCGGCGAGCTTGAGCAGCGCAGTGTCGCCGTCGAGCTGGGCGGCGATGTCCATCAGATAGCGCGCGTTGAAGCCGATATCGAGCGGGCCCGCGTCGTAGTCGACCTCGATCTCCTCGGTCGCCGAGCCGGAATCGGGATTGGTCACCGAGAGCGTCATCCGGCCATCGGCCATGGAGAGCTTCACGGCGCGGCCACGCTCGGACGAGATCGTCGAGACGCGGTCCACGGAGGCCGCGAAATCGCCCCGGTCGACGGTGAGCAGCTTGTCGTTTCCGGAGGGGATGACGCGCTGATAGTCGGGGAAGGTGCCGTCGATCAGCTTGGAGGTCAGCACGACCTCGGCCGTGGCGACGCGGATCTTGGTGGCGGAGAGCTCGATCTGGACCTCGCTCTCGCCGTCCTCCAGCAGCTTCTGGATCTCGGCCACGGCCTTGCGCGGCACGATCACGCCGGGCATGCCGAGCGAGCCCTGCGGGGCCGCGGTGTCGACGCGGGCGAGGCGATGGCCATCGGTCGCGACGGCGCGCAGCACCGGGCGCCCGTCGACATCGATGGCGTGCAGATAGATGCCGTTGAGATAGTAGCGCGTCTCCTCGGTCGAGATCGCGAACTGGGTCTTGTCGATCAGGCGCTTGAACTCGCCGGCCGGCAGCACGAAGCGGTGCGCCATCTCGCCGGCGGTGATGTCCGGGAAATCGCTTTCCGGCAGCGTCTGCAGGGTGAAGCGGGAGCGGCCCGAGCGCAGCACCATCTGGCCGGTCTCGCCGGTGGTCTCCAGCGAGACCTGCGAGCCGTCTGGCAGCTTGCGGACGATGTCGTAGAGCGTGTGCGCGGGGACCGTGGTCGCGCCGGACTCGACCACGTCGGCCGGCACGGTCTCGACCACCTCGATGTCGAGGTCAGTCGCCTTCAGCTTCAACCCATCCTCGCTGCCGCGCAGCAGGAGATTCGACAGGATCGGGATCGTGTTGCGCCGCTCGACGACACGATGGACATGCCCGAGCGACTTCAGGAGCGTGGAGCGTTCGACCGTAACCTTCATGGCGTCTTCTGGCATGCTGGCGCCCGCGGCGAGCCGGCAGGCAGAAAGGTGGCCCGCGACATTGCCGGACGGCCGGGCCGCGCGCAAGGGCGCGCGAGCCCGCCTGCACAGTTAACGCAGAAGGGGAGGCTGACGCCTCACTCCTGCAGCATGCGCTTCAGGAGGTCGACCTCGTCATGGAGGAGACGGTCCTCGACGATGGCCTTCTCGATCTTGCGCACCGCATGCAGCACGGTGGTGTGGTCGCGCCCGCCGAAGCGGCGTCCGATCTCGGGCAGCGAGCGCGGCGTCAGCGCCTTGGCGAGATACATCGCGATCTGGCGCGGCTTGACCACCGCCGCTGTCCGGCGCTCCGACAGGATGTCGGCGCGGCTGACATTGTAGCGGGTCGCGACCAGCTTCTGGATGTCCTCGATCTTGACCCGGCGCGGCTCGCGCGTCCGGACGAGATCGCGGATCGCCGCTTCCGCCGTCTCCATCGTCACGCTGGCGCCGGTCAGCGTCGCATGCGCCAGGATTCGGTTGGCGGCGCCGTCGAGATCGCGGCCATTGGTGGCGACGAGCTTGGCGACATAGGCGATCACGTCCGGATTGACGTGGAAGCTCGGATGGGCGGCCTTCAGCCCGTCGAGGCGAGTGGTCAGGATCTTGACCCGCAGCGCCTCGTCGAGCTCGCCGATCTCGACGACTAGGCCGCCGGCGAGCCGGGAGCGGATGCGCTCGTCGAGCGCCTCCAGATCGGTCGGCAGCCGGTCGGCGGCGACGACGATCTGCTTGCCGGCATCGATCAGCGCATTGATCGTGTGGCCGAATTCCTGCTGGATCGAGCGGCCCTGGATGAACTGGACGTCGTCGACGATCAGAAGGTCGATGCCGCGCAGCTTCTCCTTGAAGGCGAGCGCCGTCTGCGACTTCAGCGCGGCGACGAAGCCGTACATGAAGCGGTCCGCGGTGAAATAGGCGACGCGCTTGCCGTGCTGGCGCGCATCCTGGGCGATCGCCTGGATCAGATGCGTCTTGCCGAGGCCGACACCGGCATGGAGATAGAGCGGGTTATAGGGCGTCGAGCCGGCGGGCGCCGCCGAAATCCGCTCGGCCGCGGCGAAGGCGAGCGCATTCGACTTGCCGACGACGAAGCTCTGGAAGGTCATGCGCCGGTCGAGCAGCGTGCCGCAGGCGTCCATGGGGTCGCGATCGCTCGCCGGAGTGGCGGCCGAGGCGGGGGCGACATCCGACATCGGGGTGGCCGGGCGAGCCTGGGCCGGGCGCGCCCGCTGTGCCGAGAGGTCCTGGCAGGGCTCGCTGCTCTCTCTCGCCACCTGGCGCACCGAAAGGGCGACGCCGTTGGGCGCATCGAGCTCGGCCATGCAGTGCGCCCGCAGGCGCTCGGCATAATGGGCTTCGAGCCAGCTCTTGAGGAAGCGGGTCGGCACGGTGAGATGGGCGACGCCCTCGACGACCGCGCCGATCTCGACGCGCGCGAACCAGCTCGAGAAGACGTCCTCGCCGAGTTCGGCGCGCAGGCGCCGGCGGACCCTGTCCCACCGGTCCTTGGCCCCGGCGACGCTCGCCGGCTCAGTCGGGGCAAGCCTGGTCACCACAGGGGTGGCCGCAGCCTCAACCAGATTGCCAGTCTCCATCCGCTCGAACATTCCAATTGCCCCATTTCATTGTCGTGCATTTTGCCACCGCGTTTTCCGAGGTTGGCCATGCAGTGATCTGTTCATCGAGAAAAACGCTGCCCGCCTCCGGCGGCACGAAAGCCGCGAAGCGAGGTCTCCCCAACGCTTTTCGAGGTAGAGCCGCGCGCTCTAAAAAGATCGGCCGCGGCTATGACTAATTTCTAGGCTTTTAAATCTTTGAGACATAGAAGCGCATTCTTCCAACCCCGCCTGGTTGTAAGCCAAAACCATCAAAAATTCTTTGGAGAGGCGGTTGGACATCGCTGTCCGCCCGCCGATGAAAAGGACCTTACAGGGCCGCCTCGAACGGGGGCAATATCCCCCTCAGCCGGCTGCGTGGTGGAGGGGTGCTACGACCAGTGTCTGCCCTACCGGAAGGTGTCTCGCAATCAGTTGGGGAAGTTAAGCTTTTCTTTACCGGGCGGGTCTCGTGCCGGCTCCGAATCTTTTTTTTCGGAGTCCCTCCACCGCGCCATCCGGCCCCCGGTGATTCACCCAGCTGAATTGCTTTGCCCACTAAGATGATGAAAAATATGGAGGAATTTTGTGCGGTCAAAAGTCACGGGCGGGACGATCTCCGACCTCTAAATCGGCCTTGAAGTCAAGACCGTAAAGGCGTGGAAAGATTGCGGAATTACCGTTGACAGCGGGTGTTGCGCGGCGGCATCGGGGCGCCTCGCGCAAGCTCCCAGGCAAACAAAAACCCGGCCTTTCGGCCGGGTCGAAAACTGCTCGCAAATCCGCTCTGATGAACGGCGATCAGGAAGCCAGCGCACCGATACGATGTGCGAGACGCGAAACCTTGCGCGACGCGGTGTTCTTGTGAACCACGCCCTTCTGTGCGGCCCGCATCAGCTCCGGCTGGGCAGCCTGCAGGGCAGCGGCAGCGGCGCTCTTGTCGCCGGAGGCGATCGCCTCCTCGACCTTGCGCAGGAAGGTGCGCACGCGGCTGCGGCGCGCCTTGTTCACTTCGGTACGCCGTACGATCTTGCGCGCGGCCTTCTTGGCCGAAGTCGTATTGGCCATGGTCTGTCCTCGTCCTCATCGCGGTGAGCGCCTGGCTATCGCCGGCTGGCACGACCACGGACCTTCAGTTGAAAATGCGAGCGACGGTCCTGCCGGAGCAAGACCGCCGCGAGGCCCGACCCTATAGTTCCTGCAGCGCTTGGCGTCAACGCCGGAATCGCTGACGTTTTCAACCCGCCTTGCGGCGGACCGCCACGGCCTCGATCTCGACGAGGTAGCCATGGTGCAGCTCCGGCACCGGGACGACGGCGCGCGCCGGCCGATGCGGCCCGAACGTCTCGGCATAGATCGCATTGAACGCCGGCCAATGCGCGGCGCCGACCAGATAGGCGGTGACCTTCAGCACATCGGCCGGGCCGCAGCCGGCGGCGGCGAGCACCGCCAGGAGATTGTCGAGCGCCTGGCGTGCCTGCACGGCGAAGGGTTCGCCGGCGGTATGGCTGCCGTCGGGGCGCGGCGCGAGCTGGCCGGAGACGAAGACCAGGTCTTTGTAGGCGACGGCCTGCGCATAATGCCCCGCCGGCGCCGGGACATCGGGCGACAGGATCGTCTCGATCTCGCTCACGCGCCCTCGCCGACGAAACGGGCGAAGCTGGCGAGGTCGACATTGCCGCCGCTCAGGATGACGCCGACGCGCTTGCCCTGGACCGGGACTGCGCCGGTAAAGGCGGCCGCCGCCGCAAGGCAGCCGGTCGGCTCGACCACGAGCTTCATCCGTTCGGCGAAGAAGCGCATCGCCGCGACGAGGGCGGCGTCCGGTACGGTGACGATGTCCTCGACGAGATCGCGGATGATCGGGAAGGTATAGTTGCCGAGGAAGGCGGTCTGGGCGCCGTCGGCAATGGTCTTGGGCACGTCGATCCTGACGATCTCGCCCTTGCGCAGCGACTGCTGGCCGTCATTGCCGGCCTCCGGCTCGACGCCATAGACCTTGCAGCCGGGATTGAGCGCCCTCGCTGCCAGCAGTGCGCCGGCGAGGAGCCCGCCGCCGCCGAGACAGACCAGCAGCACGTCGAGCTCGCCGGCCTCCTCGATCAGCTCCTTCGTCGCCGTGCCCTGGCCGGCGATGACGTCGGGATGGTCGTAGGGCGGGATCAGCGTCAGCCCGCGCTCGGCCGCCAGCCGGTCGCCCAGCTCGAGTCGGTCCTGCGTATAGCGATCATAGGTGACGACCTCGGCCCCATAGCCCTTGGTCGCGGCGACCTTCGCCGCGGGCGCGTCGAGCGGCATGATGATCGTCGCCGGTGTGCCGGTGAGCTTGCTGGCATAGGCGATCGCCTGGGCATGGTTGCCGGAGGAATAGGTCAGCACGCCGGCCTTGCGCTGCTCCGGCGTCAGCGCCGCGATGGCATTGTAGCCGCCGCGGAACTTGAAGGCGCCCATGCGCTGCAGGTTCTCGGCCTTGAAGACGAGATTGGCGCCGGTGCGCTCATTGGCGGTGCGCGAGGTCAGCGCCGGCGTCCGATGCGCGACGCCGGCGATGCGCTGTGCCGCCGCTTCGACATCGGCATAGCTCGGCAGCGCGATGCCGTCGGTGAGGGAGCGGGCTGCGGCGGTCATGGCAATTCCTGCGTGCTCTTCAGAGTGAGCAGCCATGGTCCAGCAGCGCCGCGGGCCTTTCAAGTGAAAGAAACTGGCCCCGGCCATGCGTGGCGTTGAGCTGCCGGGGCCTGTGGCCTCAGTAGTTCTTGAATTCGGGCTTCCGCTTCTCGATGAAGGCGGTCATGCCTTCCTTCTGGTCGTGCGTGCCGAACAGCGCCGAGAAGACGCGGCGCTCGAAGCGCAGGCCCTCGGCCAGCGTCGTCTCGAACGCGCGATTGACCGATTCCTTGGCCGACAGCAGCGAGGGCAGCGACTTCGAGGCAATCTGCTCGGCCGCCTTGAGCGTCTCGGTCATCAGCTCGGCGAGCGGCACGACACGGGCGACCAGCCCGGCACGCTCGGCCTCGTTCACGTCCATGAAGCGGCCGGTGAGACAAAGGTCCATCGCCTTGGCCTTGCCGATCGCATGGGTCAGGCGCTGGGTGCCGCCGGCGCCGGGGATGACGGCGAGATTGATCTCGGGCTGGCCGAACTTGGCGTTGTCGGCGGCGATGATGAAATCGGCCATCATCGCGAGCTCGCAGCCGCCGCCGAGCGCGAAGCCCGCGACCGCGGCGATGATCGGCTTGCGGCGCTGGCCGATCCGGTCCCAGTCGGCGAACTTGTCGTCGAGATAGGTGCCGGGATAGCTGCGCTCCTGCATCGCCTTGATGTCGGCGCCGGCGGCGAAGGCCTTCTCCGAGCCGGTCATGACGATGCAGCCGATATTGTCGTCGCGCTCGAAGCCGTCGAGCGCCGCGTTGATGTCGGCGATGAGCTGGACGTTCAGCGCGTTCAGGGCCTGCGGCCGGTTCAGCGTGATGACGCCGACCTTGCCCTTCACCTCGACGAGAATGGTCTCATAAGCCATGGCAGCCTCCCAATGCGCTGTGTCCGGGCCAGGAATAGCGGCCACCCGGGCCGTGGTCCATGCGCGCGGACGCACGGCGCGATGCGAGCCTCGGCGCAGGCAGCCAGGCTCAAGGCCTCTAGATCGGCGGGCCGTCCTGCGATACGACATGAAATCCCTTCGAGGTGATCAGCCAGGTACCGTCGATGCGGTGCCAGGTCAGATGATCGACGAACACCATCGTGTTGACCCTCACTCGTACTTTCGTCATCGCCTGCGTCGTGGAGGCGAAGTCGATGAACAGAATCTCGTCCTCGCGCACAGCGTTGACCGACTTCGGCGATTGGCGCTTGTCGAGAATGTCGCGGTAGACCTGCATCGGCCACGCCATCAACTTGCCGTCGCGAAAGCCGTGCAGCTGGGCCGTCGGCGCGAAGGTTTGCTCGAGGCGGGACGTGTCGCAGTCATACATCCGGTCGAAATAGGTCTCGATCGCCTCGGTCAGCTCCGCAACGGACGAGCCGTCGACCGCGGGCTCCCTGGTCTTCGTCATCGCAAACTGCTCCTGCTTTCCCCCGCGAGCGGGGCCGGCTGTCGCCAAGGGCGTTCGTATTGGTTTGACGCTAGCGACAACCCAGCTATTTTTGAACGCTATCGACCTTGATTTCAGCCATAACGAATGAAAATGACATCGGCTCCGCTCGACCTCGATTCCGTCCAGGCTTTCGTTCACATCGTCGATCTCGGCAGCTTCACGCGCGCCGCCGAGGCGATGCGGACGACGCAAGCTGCCGTCAGCCTGAAATTGAAGCGCCTCGAGCAGCGGCTGGGATGCCGGCTCGTCGAGCGTACGCCGCGGCATGTCGATCTCTCGGTGCGCGGCGCGGCCTTCCTCGACCATGCCCGCGAGCTTCTGGACGCGCATGAGCGCGCGCTGTCCGCCTTCGTCTCGGCCCGAGAGCGCCTGGTCATCGGCATCAGCGACCATGTCGCGGGGCCGGACCTCCCGGCATTGATCGCACGCATGAACGCGCAGGACCCGCAGCTGGTGATCGAGATCAGGATCGGGACGTCCAGTGAACTGCTCCAGAGTTTCGACCGGCGTGAGCTCGACACGGTGATCGTGCGCCTGCATGCCGGGCGCAGCGATGGCGAGCAGCTTGCCGACGAGAAGTTCGGCTGGTTCGCGGGGCCGACATGGCAGCATCGGCCGGGCGAGCCGCTGCCGGTCGCCACCATGGCCGAGCCCTGCGGCGTGCGCGTGATCGCCGGGCGCTTCCTTGACGAGGCCGGCATATCCTGGACGGAGAGCTTCGTCGGCGGTGGCGTCACGGCGGTCGTGGCTGCCGTCACCGCCGGGCTCGGGATCGCAGCATTGGCGCCGCGCATGCTGCCCTTTGGCGCGGTCGATGTCGGACACAGGCTCGGTCTGCCCGATTTGCCGCGCCTGCCGATCCTGCTGCACACGCGGGTCAGGGATGGCCGCCCGCGCGATGCCCTCGCCGCGCTTTCGGCCGCATTCAGGAGCGTGGTGAAAGGCTAGTCGCCGCAGTTGGTCCCCTTGGGCCACCTCGCGCGTTGATCAGGCACGGCCGCCGAGCAGGAGGTGCGCATGACCGGCAAAACCCGAACCGATACCGCCTCGCGCCTCGTCAAGGCCTCGCCCGGGGCGGTCTACAATGCCTTCGCCGACCCGGCCGTGCTGTCGCGCTGGCTGCCGCCCAAGGGGATGCGGGCGAAGATCGAGCGCTTCGAGCCGCATCCGGGCGGCAGTTACCGCATGGTCCTGACCTATGACGATCCAAGCGGGGCTCCCGGCAAGGCCACGGCCGACAGCGACATCGTCGAAGGTCGCTTCGTCGCGCTCGATCCTGGCGAGCGCATCGTCTGGGAGGTCGGCTTCGTCTCGGATGACCCGGCCTTCGCCGGCACGATGACGATGACCTGGCGCTTCAAGGAGGTGCGCGACGGCACCGAGGTGACGATCCTGTGTGAAAACGTTCCCGCGGGCATCGGCAAGGCCGATCACGATGCCGGCCTGCGCTCGACGCTGGAGAACCTCGCGCGCTTCATCGAAAACGCCTGATCAGGCGGCTGGCCCGGCCTCGGCGAGCAGGCGTTGGAAGGCCGAGGGCGTCGCGCGCGAACGCCAGGCGGCGATCAGCCTGTCGGCATTGGCCTCGGGCGAGACGGCCGAATCCAGCTCGGCATCGTAGCGGCAATAGCTGTGGACCTGGTGGAAGTCGCGGCGGGCATCGCCGATTCGCCGGTCGCCGCGGGCGGCCTCGCGCCGCTCCAGCTCGCCGAGATCGCAATGCAGGCCGACGAAGAATACGTCCTGCCCCGCCAGAAGTCCGGCCAGACGCAGCAGCCAGGCGCGGCTCTCCATGATGTGCTCGACGATCAGATTGTTGCCGCAGCGGACATAGGCGAGCAGCGACTGTTCGAAGCCCTCGAAGAAGGCGTCGCGCATCGCGGTCCACTGGAACTCGCCTGAGCGGATGCGCGCCGTCGGCAGCACGCCCGAATCGCGCAGATGGTCGATCGAGATGTGCCAGAACGGCTCCTCGATCCGGGCCTGGACGGCGCGCGCCAGCGAGGATTTGCCGCTGCTGGAGGCGCCGTTGAGCAGGATGATCCTGCCGGGCGGCCGAGGCGTGTCCGGCATGATCCTCAGCCCCGCTTCTGGCAGCTCTCGCAATAGAAGGTCGAGCGGCCCGATTGCACGATACGCTTGACCAGATGGCCGCAGCCCGGCGTGACGCAAAGCTTGTCCTCGCGGTCATAGACCTTGAAGCGATGCTGGAAATAGCCCAGCGAGCCGTCGGCATGGGCGAAGTCGCGCAGAGTCGAGCCACCGGCGGCGACCGCCTCCTCCAGCACATCGCGGATGATCTGCGCCAGCAGATGCGCTTTGTCGCGCGGCCTGCCGGTCGGCGTCGCCAGCGAGCCGGCCTCGGCCTCCGGATGAAGGCCCGCGCGGAACAGCGCCTCGCAGACATAAATGTTGCCGAGCCCGGCGATCAGGCGCTGGTTGAGCAGCGCCGCCTTCAGCGGCGCGATTTTCCCTGAGAACAGCTTTGCCAGGAGCTCGCCGGAGAGCTCGTTGCCGAGCGGCTCGATGCCCATCCCGGCGAAATGCTTGGAGGTTTCGAGCCCGGCGCGGGGCAGCAGATCCATGAAGCCGAAGCGGCGGACGTCATTGTAGGTGACGCGGGCGCCCGAGCCGAGATGGAAGACGACATGGTCGTGGATCAGGTGCCGGCCGATCTCGTTGTAGTAGGCGCCGGGCTCCGTCGGCTTCGTGCCTGGAGCTTCGACGATGAAGCGCCCGCTCATGCCGAGATGCATGACCAGCGCCTGCCCGTCGTCGAGATCGGCGATCAGGTATTTCGCCCGCCGCGACAGCGCCTCGATGCGCCGTCCGGTGAGGCGCTCGGCGAAGTGCTCGGGTAGGGGGAAGCGCAGATCTGGCCGATTCTGCTCGACGCGTGCGACGCGCTCGCCGAGCATGGCGGGCTCCAAGCCGCGCCGGACGGTTTCGACCTCGGGAAGTTCAGGCATGGCATCGGCTCTTCAGCATGCGTCGAGAGGGCCCGCGACAAGCCCCGACGCTTTCGCTATTCATCGCCTCACCCGAACACAAGAGCGGCCCAACCGTGACAGCAGCCTCCGACACCACCCATTTCGGCTTCGAGAACGTGCCGCTCGGCGAGAAGCAGGCCAAGGTCGACGACGTCTTCCACAAGGTCGCCGGCCGCTACGACCTGATGAACGACCTGATGTCGGCCGGGCTGCACCGGGTCTGGAAGGAAGCTTTGCTCACCGCGCTGAAGCCGCCGCGCGACCGGGCCTTCCATCATCTCGACGTTGCCGGCGGCACCGGCGACGTCGCCTTCAAGGTGCTGGAGGAGGGCGGCCCGCAGACCGATGTCACCGTGCTCGACATCAACGCCGAGATGCTGGCCGTCGGCCGCGAGCGCGCGAACAAGCGCTTTCCGGAGGATGAGCGCATCCGCTTCGTCCAGGGCAATGCCGAGGAGCTGGCGCTGCCGGACAACAGCTTCGATGCCTATACGATCGCCTTCGGCATCCGGAACGTGCCGCGCATCGAGAAGGCGCTGGCCGAGGCCTATCGTGTGCTGAAGCGCGGCGGCCGCTTCCTCTGCCTCGAATTCAGCCATGTCGACGTGCCTGTCCTCGACAAGATCTACGAGGCCTATTCATTCAACGTCATCCCGCCGATGGGCAGGATGGTGACGGGCGAGGCCGAGCCCTATCAGTATCTCGTCGAGTCGATCCGCAAGTTCCCGCGCCCGCAGATCTTCGCCAACATGATCGCGGACGCCGGCTTTCGTCGTGCCGGCTTCACGCCGATGACCGGCGGGGTGGTGGCGCTGCATTCCGGCTGGAAGCTGTGAGTGAGGCTGAGGCCGTGACTGCCCACCGCCGTCATGCTCGCCCTTGTGGCAAGCATCCACGTCTTGAACTCCGCGCTGCCCGAAGGAAGACGTGGATGGTCGGGACAAGCCCGACCATGACGGGGAAGGCGCGTTCCGCGTTGCTATCGGCATGATCTCCGCGCTCGCCCATCTCGCCCGCTCGGCGCGGGTCGGCTTCGTGCTGGCGCGCGAGGGCGCGCTCGCGCTGGTCGACCCGTCCGTGCTGCCGCCGGCGGCGCGGGGCCTGATCGCGCTCGGCCGCCTGATCGAGCGGCGCGGCGCCGGCTCCTCCGCGACGAGGCTTGCCGCGGCGCTGACCCGCCTCGGCCCGTCCTATGTCAAGTTCGGCCAGTTCCTGGCGACGCGGCCCGATGTCGTCGGCATGAAGATCGCCGAGGATCTTTCGGCCCTGCAGGACCGGATGGCGCCCTTCCCGATGGCGCAGGCCCGCGCCGCGATCGAAGCCGCCCACGGCAAGCCGGCCGAGGCGATCTTCGCCGAATTCGGCGAGCCGGTCGCGGCGGCCTCGATCGCCCAGGTCCACCGCGCCCGCCGCAAGGACGGCAGCGAGGTTGCGGTCAAGATCCTCAGGCCCGGCATCCGCGACCGCTTCCACCGCGACCTCGCGGCGATGCGCTTTGGTGCGCAGCTCGCCGAAAGCCGCTCGCCCGAGGCGCGGCGCCTGCGTTTTGTCGCCATCGTCGAGACGCTGGCGCGCTCGGTCACCATGGAGATGGACCTGCGCCTGGAGGCGGCGGCGCTTTCCGAATTTGCGGAGAACACCAGGGAGGATGCCGATTTCCGCGTGCCGGTGCCGGATTGGCAGCTGACCGCCCGCGAAATCCTGGTCGACGAATGGATCGACGGCATCCGCCTCTCCGATGTCGAAGCGCTGCGCGCGGCGGGGCACGACACGGTCGCCCTCGGCCGCAACGTCATCCAGTCCTTCCTCAGGCACGCGATCCGTGACGGCTTCTTCCATGCCGACATGCATCCGGGGAACCTGTTCGTCGATGCGCAGGGGCGACTCGTCGCGGTCGATGGCGGCATCATGGGCCGGCTCGGCCACAAGGAGCGGCGCTTCCTCGCCGAGATCCTGTTCGGCTTCATCACCCGCGACTATCGCCGCGTCGCCGAGGTGCATTTCGAGGCCGGCTATGTGCCGCCGCACCATTCGGTCGACGACTTCGCCCAGGCGATCCGGGCAGTCGGCGAGCCGATCCACGACAAGCGCGCCGACGAGATCTCGATGGCGAAGGTGCTGACGCTGCTGTTCGAGATCACCGGCCTGTTCGACATGGCGACGCGCACCGAGCTCGTCATGCTGCAGAAGACCATGGTCGTGGTCGAGGGCGTCGCCCGCACGCTCGATCCGCATCTGGACATGTGGACCACGGCCGAGCCGGTGGTGCGCGACTGGCTGACGCGCAATCTCGGCCCGATCGGGCGCATCGAGGATGCCGGCCGCAGCGTCCGCACCCTGGCGGTGAGCCTCGCCAACCTGCCGGAGACGGTCGGCCGGGCCGAGCGCGTGCTCGGTCAACTGGAAGAGTCGTCGCGCCACGGCTTCTCGCTCGACGAGGCCAGCATCCAGGCGATCGGCCGGGCGGAAGCGGCGCGCAATCGCTGGGGCAACTGGGCGCTCTGGCTGATCGCGGCGCTGCTCGCCTGGATCGTGTTCTTCGACTAGCGCAGGACAGTCGCTTCAACAGGACGCGACTGGAAACCATTTTAGCGGTTTCAGCTTTACAAGCATCGGCCCCTCGGGATTCCTTTAGGGCAAGGCCGGGGCTGGCTTCGCATGGCGCACGCGCCCGAGCGACAGCGACCAAAGAGCCGTTTTCTTCAGGTTGCGTCGTTCAGGAGTCGCGTCATGTCCCGCCTTCTCGGCATTCTCGCTTTCTTATGCGCCTCGCTCGCCGGCCTCGCCGCGGCGCAGGCCAAGGTCGATGTCCGCGTCGATATCGCCAACCAGCGCATGAGCGTCGCCACCAGCGATGGCGAAACTTACAACTGGGCGATCTCGTCCGGCCGCAAGGGCTTCCGCTCGCCCAACGGCGTCTATCGCCCGACCCGGCTCGAGCGCAGCTGGTACTCGCGCAAATATGGCGGGGCAATGCCCTATGCCGTGTTCTTCCGCGGCGGCTACGCCATCCATGGCACGACAGCCGTCGGCGCGCTCGGCCGCCCGGCCTCGCATGGCTGCATCCGCCTGCATCCGGCCAACGCCGCCAAGCTCTTCGCGCTGGTCAAGAAGCACGGCGCTGGCGACACGCGCATCGCCTTGAACGGCGCCGCGCCCGACAATCTCTCGCGCTTCGCCAAGGCGTCCTCGGGCGGCAAGCAAAAGATCGCCAAGGCCAAGATCAAGACGCAGAAGGCCGTGCTGACCGCCAAGCAGCAGCGCCAGGGGCCGGCCTGGGGCGAAGCACGCGAGCAGATGCTGCTCAGACCGGCGATCCCGGCCGGCGCGATCGGCTTCCAGCCGTTGTCGGGGCCGGGCTGGCGCTAGCTTCGAGGTTCAGATCGCTTCGGCGGCGATCCGAACCCAGCCTGCCAGCGTCTGGCCCGGTTGCAGCCGGGCGAGGGGCGAGGCCTCGCGCACGATCTTTTCGCTCGGCGCGCCCGCGGCGTGGCTCTGCGGCTCGGCGCAGAGGAAATCGACGCCGGCCGGGGCCCAGACCACGGGATAGCGCAGGTTCTCGCTCGCACTCAGCGTGATGGCGAGGCCGGTCGAGGGCGTCTCGATCCGGGCGGTACCGTCCCAGCCGAGGAAGCTCCAGGCGGTCTCGGCGCCGGTGGCGAAAATCGGGTTGCCGGCATAGGGTCCGCCATCGCCGAAGGCTTGCGTGCCGGTGGCGCGGAACTGGTCGCCGAAGATCAGCGCGCCGGTGGCCGTCATGCGCAAGCGGGTGTCGGCGGCGCAGGGAAACCAGGGATGCAGGCCCATGCCGAACGGTAGGGCCTGGTCGGCCTCGTTGGTCAACCCAAGCGTCACGGTCATACCGTCCTCGCCCAGCCGGATCTCTTGCCTGGCGAGGTAGCGATAGGGATCCGCGCCGTCCGTCCGGCGGTGCACCAGCACGGTATGACCGGCGGACTGTTCCGCGACCTGCCAGGCGGACTGCCAGCCGAATCCGTGGATCGTCCCGGAGGGATTGTTCGAGGGCACGCTGAAGCGGGTATGGCCGTCGTCGACCACACTGTCGAAGGCGCGGTTGGCGAAAGGCAGCATGGCCCAGGCCCCGAACTTATTCGGCGTCTCCGTCTGCGGCGCGACCCCGGCGGGCGCATGCAGCAGCGGCAGCGTGGTCCCGTCCGGCTTCTGCCAGTCGAGCGCGGCGATCGTCCCGCCGGCGTCTGGGGCGATCCGGGCCTTATAGCGGCCTGACGAGAGCGTGAGCATGGCAGTGTCCTTCGGCAATCGGAGTGACGAACGCGGCATTCGCTCCCCTCGCCTCGATTGCGCCGGCACGAGGTATCGTCAAGGGCCGGCCGGGCTTGACCGGGCCGCGCTGGCCGGGGAGATTCCACGCCTCTTCGCTTCGCCTCGGCCGGAACGCCGGACAAGCCATGCAATTCCGCCGGAGCCTGCCATGCCCACACCCCTGATCGCGCTCGACTGGGGCACGACGCGAGCCCGCGCTTTTCTCGTCGGCGAGGATGGCGCGGTGCTGGGCAAGCGCGTCGCCGATCGCGGCATCCAGTCGGTGCCGCCGGGTGGCTTTCCGGCCGCCTTCGCGCAGATCGCCGGCGAGTTCCGCCAGGCGCGGCCCGACGCGGCCGTGCTGCTCGCCGGCATGGTCGGCAGCCGCAATGGCTGGGTCGAGGCGCCCTATGTCGCCTGCCCGGCGAGCCCGGACGAGATCGCGGCAGCCGGCCTTGCCGTCACGCTCGACGACGGCACGCGTGCCACCATCCTGCCCGGCCTCTCCTGCGACGATGGCGCCTTCGACGTTATGCGCGGCGAGGAGACGCTGATCGTCGGCCTCGGGTTGACCGACGGCATTGCCTGCCTGCCCGGCACCCATTCGAAATGGGCTGAGGTCAAGGGCGGCCGCATCACCCGCTTCGCCAGCTTCATGACCGGCGAGGTCTACGGCCTGCTGCGCGAGCATTCGATCCTGTCTCGCCTCGCCACTGAGCCGAGCGGCGACGACACGGCCGAGGGCATCAGGCGCGGGCTCGCCGCAGCGCAGCGGCCGGGCGGCCTGCTCAACGCCGCTTTCCACGCCCGCAGCGATGTCCTCGGCGGGCGCATGCAGGGCGGCGCTGTCGGTCCCTACCTCTCCGCCCTGCTGGTGGCGCAGGAGATCGAGGGTGCCCGCGCTTTGTTCGGCGACCTCGCCAATCTGCATCTGGTGGCGGACGGCGTGCTCGCCGGGAGCTATGGCCGGGCGCTGGCCGCCGCGGGGCTCGACCATGGCCTGACCACGCCCGAGGATGCCTTCGTCGCCGGCGTCACCCGCCTCGCGCGGGGCCTTGCGGCATGATCACCGTCTTCGGTTCGCTCAATGTCGATCTGGTCACGCCCGTCGAACGCCTCCCCGGCGCCGGCGAGACCGTGCTTGGGCCGGGCTATGCGCTGCATCCCGGCGGCAAGGGCGCCAACCAGGCGCTGGCAGCCCGCCGCGCCGGCGCCGAGGTGACACTGGTCGGTGCCGTCGGGCGCGACGGCTTCGCCGAGATCGCGCTTGGGCTGCTGGCTGAGGATGGCGTCGACCTCGCCCATGTCGCGCGCGTCGAGGCGCCGACCGGCGCGGCCTTCATCGCCGTCGATGCGGCCGGCAGCAACCAGATCGTGGTCGCGGCCGGCGCCAACGCGCTGGCCAAAGCCGATGCAGTCGAGACGCTGCGGCCGGGCGAGGGTGACCTGCTGCTGCTCCAGCGCGAGGTGCCGGAGGGCGAGTGCCTGCGGGCGGCGCGGGCGATGCGCGCCGGCGGCGGCCGGGTCGTCCTCAACCTCGCCCCGGCCGGCGAGCCTGCGCCGGAACTACTGGCTCTGACCGACATCCTGATCGTCAACGAGCACGAGGCTCTGATCCTCGCCGGCTCGCTCGGCTGGAGCGAGACCGAGCCCGACGCGATCGCTCGGCGTATCGACGGTGAGCGCGGCATCGCCTGCATCGTAACGCTAGGGAGCGCGGGCGCGGTCGGCTGGCATGGCGGGGTTCGGCGCCGGCTCGAGGCGCCGGTCGTCGATGCCGTCGATACGGTCGCGGCGGGAGACAGCTTCGTCGGCGCCTTCGCCGCGGCGCTGCAGGCCGGCTTCGGCTTTTCCGGCGCGCTCCAGCGCGGGCTTGCCGCCGGCTCGCTCGCCTGCACCGTTGCCGGCGCTCAGCCGAGCGTGCCCCGTCGCGAGGCGATCGAGGCCCTGGCCGGCAAGAGCGTCCTGTAGCGAGCGAGCTTTGTCTCGAATGCGACCGACTCCGGTGACGACCGATTAGGACTGAACGCGCTCGGCGAAGCGAGACCGCGCCGGCGACGCTGGTTTCGGCGCGTCGGTTTACTCTTGGTCAGCACCTTTGCCCGCAGCGTCGCAGGCATGAGGCGGGAAGGGGAAATCGATTATGGCCCAGCGGCCGGTCCTCTGGTTCCTTGGCGTTGCCGGGATCGCCGGCCTTGCCGCTTTCCATGCGGCGGGCAGTCTCGACCGGATGACGAGCGCGGCCCCCGCACCCGCGAGCGCGGCTTCGAGTCCGGCAGTGCCAGCGACGGCCGAGCGCGTGTTGACGGTGAATGCCGATTATCGCGGCCACTATCTCGTCCATCCGTCGATCGACAACTACCGCGTCAGGATGATGGTCGACACCGGCGCGAGCCTGATCGTATTGACCGACGGCGACGCGCGGGCGCTCGGGATCAGGCCCGACCGCTCCGCCTACTCAGTAAGTCTCGGCACGGCCAACGGTCTGGTGCGAGGCGCGAAGACGATGCTGCGCGAAGTCCGGCTCGGCGACATCTCAGTCCGCGATGTCGAGGCCGTGGTGATGCCGGCCGGCGCGCTCTCGATCAGCCTGCTCGGCACCTCCTTCCTGCGCCGACTGCGCAGTTATCAGGTCGAGGGCGGCCGCATGGTCCTGCGCGGCTGAGCGGCGCGTGTCGGTTCCCAACCCCATGCCGATCCGCTATGCCGCCCTTGCGTTCCCGCTTCATCATGCTCAGGCTGCATTCATGTAGCTTGTGGCCTGTCCGTTCCGCAGCTGCTCGCTGCATGATGTCCTCGAAACTGGATGGCCCGATGTTTCCGAAGCCCCTGCCCGAGCTCTTCCCCAACACCTTCGAGTACGAATCGCTGCCGATGGTGAAGCCGACCGGCTTCCGCGAATACGATGCACGCTGGTTCTTCGGGAAAGAGCTCAACCTGATGGGCGTGCAAGCCGTCGGCATGGGGCTCGGCACGCTGATCAGGCGCATGGGCGTCAAGCCCGAGATTGTCACCGCCCATGATTTCCGCAGCTATTCGTCCTCGATCAAGATGGCGCTGGTCACCGGCCTGATGGCGGCAGGCTGCAAGGTCCACGACATCGGCCTCGCCATGTCGCCCATGGCCTATTTCGCCCAGTTCGAGCTCGACGTGCCTTGCGTCGCGATGGTCACCGCCTCGCACAACGACAATGGCTGGACCGGCATCAAGATGGGCGCGCAGCGCCCGGTCACCTTCGGCCCCGACGAGATGGGGCAGTTGCGCGACATCGTGCTTGCCGGCGATTTCGACCTGCCGGGCGGCGGCTCCTATCAGTTCGTGCCCGATTTCCCGGCGCGCTACATCGCCGACCTGACCAACCGCCCGAAGATCACGCGCAAGCTCAAGGTCATCGCCGCCTGCGGCAACGGCACGGCCGGCGCCTTCGCGCCGCAGATTCTGGAAGCGCTGGGCTGCGAGGTCATCCCGATGGATGCCGAGCTCGACCATACCTTCCCGCGCTACAATCCCAACCCCGAAGACATGAAGATGCTGCACGCCATGGCCGATGCCGTGAAGCAGCACGGCGCCGATGTCGCGCTCGGCTTCGATGGTGACGGCGATCGCTGCGGCGTCGTCGACAACCATGGCGAGGAGATCTTCGCCGACAAGATCGGCGTGATGCTGGCGCGCGACCTCGGCAAGCTCAATCCGGGCGCGCAGTTCGTCGTCGACGTCAAGTCGACCGGCCTGTTCTCGACCGACCCGGAATTGCAGAGGCTCGGCGTCAAGACCGACTACTGGAAGACCGGGCACTCCTACATCAAGCGCCGGGTCCGCGACCTCAATGCACTCGCCGGCTTCGAGAAGTCGGGCCACTTCTTCTTCAACGCCCCGGTCGGGCGCGGCTATGACGACGGTGTCGTCACCGCCATCGCCGTGATCGACATGCTCGATCGCAACCCGGACAAGTCAATGGCCGAGCTCTATGCCGCGGTACCGAAGACCTGGGGCACGCCGACCATGGCGGCCAAATGCGCCGACGAGATCAAGTACGGCGTCAGCGACAAGATCACCCAGCGCATCCAGGCGATGCAGGCGGCGGGCGACAAGATCGCCGGCCAGAAGATCGTTGACGTCATCACCGTCAACGGCGTGCGCGTCGTCAACGAGGACGGCACCTGGGGCCTGATCCGGGCGTCCTCGAACAAGCCGGAGCTGGTCGTGGTCTGCGAGAGCCCAGTCTCTGAAGCGCGTATGCGCGAGATGTTCAAGGCGATCGACGGCGTTCTGCGCGAGAACCCTGAGGTCGGCGCCTACAACCAGACGATCTGATTGCTCTCGCGCGGGGCGGGGAGCTATTTCTTCTCCGCCCCGGTCGCCGCGGCGTTGCGAGCCCCACTCTGGCCGCTGGTGCCGTCGAAGAACGCCTTGGAGTCGCCGAGCTGGGCGCTCGGCTGGCAGCTCGGCGTGCAGGAATAGCTCTCGCGCTCGAGGCCGCGCTGCACCGTCAGGATCGAATCGCTGGCGGCGCCGACACGGACCGAGGATTCCGCCAGCAGGGCGCCGGTCGCGTCGAGCGCGATCAGGTTGGTGACGCCGTAGCTCTTGCCGGTCACGATCATCACGCCGTTGCGCTGGACGGTGACGTCGGCGATCGCCGGATTGCCGACGATCACCGTCTGGGCCTTCTCGGGCAGTCGCAGCACCTTGGCGTGATCGACCGTCACCTGGACCGCTTCGATTCTTGCATCGCCGGTTTCACCCCGTGTTTCCGGGGCCGGCGCTGGAATAAGCCGGGCCTGCGCGCGCACGACATCGGCCGAAAGGCTCGAGCCGCCAGCCGCTACGAGTCCGGCAAGGGCCAGCCTCTGGAAGGATTGGAAGAGCCGCGATCCCGGCATCACAATGGACCTCGCACGCGTCTCAAGGTTTCGAACGCGACGAGGAAAGCCGAAAATGATGAATGGATTGCTAAGATGGCGATTTCCCGAGCCAATCCGGCTCCCGCGTCGGTGCTGGAAGCCTGATCGCCCACAATGAAGAACGCTTTGTGGTGCCGGCGCGCGCACGCTAACGAAGCGTCATGCGGCGTTTGTCTGATTTGCAGGGCGGGTTTTATTTTAAGTATCGAAGGGTTTATACCTCTCGTTAACTGACGCGCCGCGCTAAAAGCGCATTAACCATCGAGTGAAGACCTATAAAATTCGGCGAATTATTGGGTCTCTTTAACTGATCGGCAAGACGGGCGCCGTACTGTCACTCCTGTCGCTGACCGAAGCCATCTAGAGCGAAGGCAGCAGTCAAACGTGGTGCAAAGGAGCTACCCCATGAAGAATCTGTTCGCGCGCTTCGCCAAGGACGAGTCGGGCGCCACCGCCATCGAATACGGCCTGATCGCCGCCCTGATTTCGGTCGTCTGCATCGGCATCTGGGGCACGATCGGCTCCAGCCTGACCGCGAAGTTCGGCCTGATCAACCAAGGGCTCCAGTAAGCGTCTGCCTAGCGGTTGCTCTCGAACGCTGCGAAACGCCCTGGGATATCCTGGGGCGTTTTGCGTCTGGGGTTCGGAGCTGCTCGGCGGCCGAATTGGTAAGCCTTTGGTGAGGCAGTCGCGGCAAGATCGCATGCGACTCCTTATCGGATACTTATGATGTCGACCTCGTTTTTCCTGATCCTCGTCGTCTTTCCCGCGGCCATGGCTTACGCCGCGGCCAGCGATATGGTGTCGATGACGATCTCCAATCGGCTCTGCCTGGTTCTCGTCGCCGGCTTCGCGATCTGCGCGGGGAGCGTTGGCTTGAGCTGGATGCAGCTGGGCTGGCATCTGGCTGCCGGCTTCCTCGTCCTCGGCGTCACCTTCGGCTTCTTCGCGGCGGGCTGGATAGGCGGCGGCGATGCTAAGCTCGCTGCGGTGACGGCGCTCTGGTTCGGCTTCGATCAGCTGCTGCCCTATCTCTTCATCTCCGCGGTGGCCGGTGGAGTCCTCACCCTCGCGTTGCTCAGCCTGAGGAGTATGCCCTTGCCTCGCCCGGCATTGGGCTGGAGTTGGGCGCAGCGCCTTCACGACAAGGACGAAGGCGTGCCCTACGGCATCGCCCTCGCCTTCGCCGCGCTCGTCGTTCTGCCGGAGACGGCGATCTGGCGCGCCGCGATCGGTTCCTGACCGGGCGGCCACGCACCGGCACCGCCGATACGCACAAAAAGATACCTCCGGTTAACCATAAGTTGACGATTCGAAGGCCACGATCCGGCTGAGGGTTGGCGCATGCCGACCAAGGATCCTGCGCCATGAGTTCCGCCCGCATCATCATTCTCGCCATAGCGGTCGTCGCCGGCCTCGGGGCTGCGCTCCTGATCGGCCGACCGCCAAAGGTCACGACGCCGTCGGTGACGAAATACGAGCCGGCACCGACCGTCGAGGTGCTGGTGGCCGCCGCAGATGTCCCGCTCGGCAACAAGCTTTCGGCCGGCGATCTGAAATGGCTGGCCTGGCCGCTGGCGAGCCTGCCTACCGAGGTGATCCGCCGCCAGGACCTTCCCGGAGGCGAAGCCGAATTCATCGGCCAGATCGCCCGCGCGCCGCTGTACGGCTCGGAGCCGATCCGCCGCGATAAACTGCTCAAGGCCGATTCCGGTTTCCTTTCGGCGATCCTGCCAGCCGGCAAGCGCGCCGTCGCCATCACCACCGACAATCGCGGCGCCAACACCGCCGGCGGCTTCGTCCTGCCCAATGACCGTGTCGATGTGATCCGCACGAGCCGGGACGACAGCAACTCCAAGGATGGGTCGCCGCCGGTCAGCGAGACCCTGATCGCCAATGTCCGCGTTCTGGCGATCGGCCAGAGCATCCAGGAGAAGAACGGCGAAAAGGTCGTCGTGGGTGAGACCGCGACGCTCGAGCTCGATCCCAAGCAGGTCGAGGCCGTGACGCTGGCCCAGAAGACCAGCAGCCTCTCGCTGGCGCTGCGCAGCCTGCAGGATGCCGGCGATAAGAGCACGCCGGTCGATGACGGCGGCCTCACGCTTGTGCGCTACGGCGTTGTCACCAAGGCGGTGAAGCCATGATGTCCATGTCGAACTCCAATCCGCTAGTGCGTCGGCCGCAGCGTGCCCTTGCATTGTCTCTGGCGATTCTGCCGCTGGCCTTGCCGCTTTGCGCCGGTCCGGCGCGTGCGCAGGGCAAGGGGGCGGCGCCGGTTCTGAACGTCGGGGCCAGCGAGCACGCGATTTCGCGCCGGCTCGATCTTTCGATCGGCCGCTCGTTGATCGTCGAACTGCCGCGCGATGCCAAGGAGGTCTTCGTCGCCAATCCCAAGGTGGCGAACGCAGTGGTCCGCTCGGCCCGCAAGCTCTTCGTCATCGGCATGGCCGACGGCTCGACCTCGATGTTCGTGATGGACGCCGAGGGCAGACAGATCACGGCGCTGGAGATCGAGGTCGGCCGCGATCTCAACGTGCTCCGCACGACGCTACGCACGGCCATGCCGGGCGCCGACATCCAGGTCAAACCGGCCGGGAATTCAATCCTGCTGGTCGGCAATGTCTCGAGCGCCTCCGAGGCGACGCAGGCCATGGACATCGCCAATGCCTTTGTCGGCATCTCCGGCGAGGGCGCGAACGCGACCAAGGGCGCGGTGATCAATTCGCTGACCATTCGCGGCCGCGACCAGGTCATGGTCAAGGTTACGGTCTCGGAGGTCTCGCGAAAGGCGATCAAGCAGCTCGGCATCAACTCGACGGGCGAATGGAAGCTCGGCAAGTTCAGCCTCACCCCGACGATCGACACCCCGTTTTCGCTGCAACCTCAGCAGCTGGCTGCGACCGCGATCGGCGCCGGCATCGGCAACTCGACCAACATAACGATGCGAGCGCTCGAGCGCGCCGGCCTCTCCCGCGTGCTGGCCGAGCCGACCGTGACGGCGATCTCCGGCGAAAGCGCCAAGTTCACTGCCGGAGGCGAGATTCCGATCCCGAAAGGGTATTCCTGCGACACGACCAACCGCTGTAATCTCAACATTGAGTACAAGCCGGTCGGCGTCTCCCTGAATTTCACGCCGATCGTGATGTCCGAGGGCAAGATCTCGATGCGCATCGCCACCGAGGTCACCGAGCTCGATTTCGAGAACCAGCTGCGCCTCAACCCCACCGAGACAATCGCGGTCAACGCGCCCGGCTTCCGCGTGCGCAAGTCCGACACCACTGTCGAACTGCCGTCGGGCGGCACGCTGGCGACAGCCGGGTTGATCCAGCGCGTCTCGCGTCAGGCCATCAACGGGCTGCCGGCTCTGATGAACATCCCGATCATCGGTGCGATGTTCCGCTCCCGCGACTATCAGCGCGAGGAGACCGAGCTGATGATCGCAGTAACCCCCTACATCGTGAAGCCGGTCGGCCCCAACGGGTTGCAGCGCCCGGATGACGGCTTCGTCGAGGCGCATGATGCCCAGACGATCCTGATGGGCCGGTTGAACAAGATCTACGGGTCGACGAGCGGCGGGCCGATTCCGCAGGCCTACAAGGGCCGCGTCGGCTTCATCGCCGATTGATGACGGGGCCGCGACAAGGATGGCGATCGTGACCAGCAAGCCCTCTCGGACATACAAGGCAGCGTTGCCCGTCACGCTCGGTGCCGCGCTCCTGCTCGGAGCCTGCGCCAAGGGCGATATCTCGACGTCCGGCATTCCCACCGACATCCGCGAGCGTCATCCGATCGTGTTGCGCGATGCGCCGCGCTCGCTCGATGTCTTCGTCGGCCGGGCTGGCGGCGGGCTCGACCCGCGCCAGGCCGACGACGTCGCCCGCTTCGGCGAGGATTATCGCCGCAGCGGCAAGGGCGGGCTGGTTGCCGAGGTCCCGACTGGGACCGGGCGCGATCTTGCGACTCATGACACGCTCGACGGCATCCGCCGCTCGCTCGGCCGGGCGGGCGTCTCGCCCGGCGCGCTTTCGGTCAGGACCTATCGCATCGCCGATCCCGGGCTCGCATCGCCGATCCGCCTGACCTACGCCTCCTTGCAGGCCGGGCTCCCGCATTCCTGCGGGCAATGGCCGGTCGATCTCGGCGTCGCCAGCTACAAGACGGATGCGATGAACGAGCCATACTGGAATTTCGGCTGCTCCACCCAGGCCAATCTCGCGGCGCAGATCGCCGATCCGCTGGATCTGGTGCGCGCGCGCGGCGAGGGCCGACTCGACACGCAAAAGCGCATGGAGGCGATCAAGAAGCTGCGCGAGGGCAAGGATCCCTCGACGCAGTATCGCCAAGAGCAGACCAAGATCAGCGACGCCGTCGGAGGCAAATGATGGCGAGCATGCCGGGATTCGAGCCGGAGACTGGCGGGGACGAGATCATCGCGCCGCTGCCGCGCGTCACCTTGCAGGCCTTCTGCGAGACGCAGGACGTCGCCGCGGCGATGCAGGCGGTGACCGCCGACCGGCGCATGGACAAGGTCCAGGCGCGCATCCAGATGGGCGGCCCGGCGGCGGCGGTCGAGGCCTTCCGCGGCGCCCCGACGCCGAATGTGATCGTGCTCGAGACCGTCAGGGAACCGGCAGTGCTGGTCTCCAACCTCGATGCACTCGCGGAGAGCTGCGACCCCGGTACCAAGGTCGTCGTCATCGGCCATGTCAACGACATCCAGCTCTATCGCGAGCTGATCCGGCGCGGCGTCAGCGACTATCTGGTCGCTCCGTTCGGGGTCCTCGACCTGCTGCGCACCCTGTCCGAACTCTATGCGACGTCGGGTTCGGCGACGCTGGGGCGCACCATCGCCATTGTCGGCGCCAAGGGGGGCGTCGGTTCCTCGACCGTCGCGCACAACGTCGCCTGGGCGATCGCCCGCAATCTCGACGCCTCGACGGTGATCGCCGATCTCGACATCGCCTTCGGCACCGCTGGGCTGGATTTCAACCAGGATCCGCCCCAGGGGGTCGCCGACGCCGTGTTCGCGCCGGAGCGACTCGACGCCAACATGCTCGACCGGCTCCTGTCGCGTTGCAGCGAGAATCTCTCCCTGCTCGCAGCTCCGGCGATGCTCGACCGCACCGTCGATCTCGGCGAGGACGCGTTCGAGCTCGTGCTCGACCTGCTTCGGGCCAGCGTCCCCTGCATCGTGCTCGACGTGCCGCATCTGTGGACAGGCTGGGCCAAGCGGGCGCTGGTCGGCGCCGACGAGGTCGCGATCGTCGCCGCCCCAGAGCTCGCCTCGCTGCGCAACGCCAAGAATCTGATGGACTTGTTGCGTGCCGCCCGGCCGAACGATTCCGTGCCCCGCCTGATCCTCAACCAGGTCGGCTTGCCCAAGCGGCCGGAGATCGAGGCGAGCGAATTCGCCAAGGCGGTCGGGATCGAGGTGATGACGTCGATCCCCTTCGACGCCCAGCTCTTCGGTACCGCGGCCAATAACGGCCAGATGATCGCCGAGGTCCAGCCGGGCAGCAAGGTGGCGGACGCCTTCGTGCAGATCGGGACGGTTCTCACCGGTCGCGGCGAGCAGAAGCGCAGCAAGCGCAGCCTGTTCGAGCCTCTGGTGGCCAAGTTGATGCGTCGGAAGGCCTGACCCATGTTCGGCAAGCGACAGCAGACAGCCCCGGCTCTGGCAGGCGCGCCGAGCGCCGCGGCGCCTGCGCCGATGCGCGCGGCCGAGCAGCGACCCGCGGCTGTCGAGGCGCGGCGGGCGCCGCCGCCGCCACCAGCACCGGCGGACATGCCGCGGTCCGACGAATATTATCAGATGAAGAGCATGATCTTCGGTGCTCTGATCGAAGCGATCGACCTTTCGCAGCTGGCCAAGCTCGACGGCGAGTCGGCTCGCGAGGAGATCCGCGACATCATCAACGAGATCATCTCGCTGAAGAATGTCGTGCTCTCGATCGCCGAGCAGGAGGAGCTGCTCGACGACATCTGCAACGACGTGCTCGGCTATGGACCTTTGGAGCCGCTGCTGGCACGCGACGATATCGCCGACATCATGGTCAATGGCGCCGGCCGGACCTTCATCGAGACCGGCGGCAAGATCCAGCTCACCAGCATCCGTTTTCGTGACAACGCGCAGCTGATGAACATCTGCCAGCGCATCGTCAGCCAGGTCGGCCGCCGTGTCGACGAATCCTCGCCGATCTGCGATGCGCGTCTCGCCGACGGCTCGCGCGTCAACGTGATCGCGCCGCCGCTGGCGATCGACGGGCCTGCCCTCACCATCCGCAAGTTCAAGAAGGACAAGCTGACGCTCGACCAGCTCATGCGCTTCGGCGCGATCTCGCCGCCTGGCGCAGAGATCCTGAAGATCATTGGGCGGGTCCGCTGCAACATCGTGATCTCGGGCGGCACCGGCTCGGGCAAGACGACGCTGCTCAATTGCCTGACCAACTATATCGAGCACGACGAGCGCGTCATCACCTGCGAGGACGCCGCCGAGCTCCAGTTGCAGCAGCCGCACGTGGTGCGCCTGGAGACCCGCCCGCCCAACCTCGAAGGGTCGGGTGCGATCACGATGCGCGATCTCGTCAAGAACTGCCTGCGCATGCGGCCGGAGCGTATCATCGTCGGCGAGGTGCGCGGGCCGGAGGCCTTCGACCTGCTCCAGGCGATGAACACCGGCCATGACGGCTCGATGGGCACGCTGCACGCCAATACGCCGCGCGAGTGCCTGAGTCGTATCGAGTCGATGATCACCATGGGCGGCTTCAGCCTGCCCTCGAAGACCCTGCGCGAGATGATCTGCTCCTCGATCGACGTGATCATCCAGGCGCAGCGGATGCGTGACGGTTCGCGCCGCATCACCCACATCACCGAGGTGATGGGCATGGAAGGCGACGTGATCATCACCCAGGACCTGATGGTCTACGACATCCTCGGCGAGGACCCGAATGGCAGGTTGATCGGCCGGCATCGCTCGACCGGCATCGGTCGGCCACGTCTGTGGGAACGTGCCCGCTATTTCGGCGACGAGCAGCGGCTCGCCGCGGCGCTCGACCAGCTCGAGGCCGATGGCCGGGTCGACGCCTGAGCAGGAAGAAGGCACGTCATGGACTATGGCCAGATCGCCGCCGCCATCCTCGCCGCCGTCTCGGCGGGCGGCATCGCCTATGCCCTCTTCTATCCGAGGCTGAGCGGCCAGGCGCGCGCCGAGCAGCGCCGTCGTGAGTTCGCCGCCCCGGCCGCGATCCGGGCTGCGGCCGATCGCGAAGCGCAGAGCCAGGCCCGGCGCGGTCAGGTCGCGCAGAGCCTGAAGGACATCGAGAATCGCGAGAAGGCGCGCCACAGGGTCACCATCGAAGGCCGGATCGAACAGGCCGGGCTGTCCTGGTCGCGCAAGCAGTACTGGCTGCTTGGCGTCGTCCTGGGCATCGTCATGGCCGTCGTGCTTCTGCTCACCTCGGGCAACTGGGTCGTGATGCTGGTCGGCTTCGTCGTCGGCCTGCTCGGCCTGCCGCGCTGGTACCTGTCCCATCTCGGCAAGAAGCGGATGATGCGCTTCATCAACGAGTTCCCCAACGCGCTCGACGTCATCGTGCGCGGCATCAAGTCGGGCCTGCCACTGAACGACTGCCTGCGCATCATCGCCAACGAGGCCCAGGAGCCGGTCAAGTCCGAGTTCCGGCTGATCGTCGAGGCGCAGACGCTCGGCCTGTCGCTGACCGACGCCGCTACCAAGCTGTATGAGCGCATGCCTTGCGCGGAGGCCAATTTCTTCGGCATCGTCCTGGCGATCCAGCAGAAGACCGGCGGCAATCTCGCCGAGACCCTGGCCAACCTGTCTCGGGTGATCCGCGAGCGCCGCAAGATGCGCGACAAGATCAAATCCGTGTCGATGGAGGCCAAGGCCTCCGCCGCGATCATCGGCTCCTTGCCGCCTGCCGTCGCCGGCCTCGTCTATCTGACGAGCCCGGGCTATATGGACGCCCTTTTCTACACGGATGCAGGGCGTGTCGCGCTGATTGGCTGTGGCGTCTGGATGCTGATCGGCGTGCTGGTCATGCGCAAGATGATCAACTTCCAGATCTGAGGAGCCTTTGCCATGCTCGCGCTCCTGATCGAGAATATCACGGACCAGAGGGTCCTGTTCGCCCTGATCGGCGGAGTGGCCGTGGCCGTCACGATCATGACCGTGGCAGCCCCCTTGGTCGAAGGCAACGTCCTCGGCAAGCGCATGAAATCCGTCGCCTCCGAACGCGACAAGATCCGCGCGCGGGAGCGCGACCGGCTGGCGCGCCAGGTGGATAAGGTCTCGCTCCGCCAGGAGCCGAAGGCGTTCATGCGAAATATCGTCGAGCGCTTCAAACTCGGCGATTGGCTGGGGACCGAGACCGCCAAGCGGCAGCTCGTCATGGCCGGCTTCCGCGGTCAGCAGGCCGAGGTCGGCTTCCTCTTTTTCAGGCTGGTCACCCCGATCGGCCTCTTCCTGTTCGCGCTGTTCTATCTGTTCGTGCTCAACGATCTCGGCCAGACCGTCATCGTGCGGGCGGGGATCGTGATCGGCGCCGCCTATGTCGGCATCAAGGCACCTGAAATCTACCTGTCCAACACGATGGCCAAGCGCCAGTTGTCGATGCGGCTAGCCTTTCCGGATGCGCTCGACCTGATGCTGATCTGCGTGGAATCGGGCATGTCGATCGAGCTCGCCTTCCGCAAGGTCTCGACCGAGATCGGCAGCCAATCGGTGGCGCTGGCCGAGGAGTTCGCGCTCTGCACGGCCGAGCTCTCCTATCTCTCCGAACGTCGGCAGGCCTATGAGAACCTCGCGCTGCGCACAGGTCTGGAATCGGTGAAGTCGGTCTGCACCGCGCTGATTCAGGCCGAGCGCTACGGCACGCCGCTTGGCACCGCCTTGCGCACGCTGGCGCAGGAGAGCCGCGATCAGCGGATGAACGAGGCCGAGAAGAAGGCGGCGGCCCTGCCGCCGAAGCTGACCGTGCCGATGATCGTGTTCTTCCTGCCGGTGCTCTTCGTGGTGATCATGACCCCGGCGGTGCTGAAGGCCCTCAGGGCCTTCTGACAGTCGGATCTCGCCGCGATCGAACCTGAGGCCTCAATCCTGCAAGACGAGCCCGAGATCATCGCGCATCCAAACGGATGCGGTCACGATGGTATATCACATGCTGTAGAAGGGTGAGGCCTGCCCGCAAATGGCCGCGCTACCGATCGCGACAACGCAATCTCACGCAATCGCAAGCCAATCTTAGAACCAAAGAAGGACCGGCGATCAGCCGGTCGGCTGGGGCGCTTTTTCGGGAGCGGCCGTGCGGGCGGCCGGCTTGGCCTTGCCGCGCAGCATCTCCCAGCTATTGGGCTGGCTCACCGAGCGGCGCAGATAGGCGATGGTCGCGGAGGCTTCTGCCGGGCTCATGTCCTGGCGGGCGAGCTGCTCGGCCTCCTGGAAGCGCCCTTGCAGGCCGAGCACCAGGACGAGGTTCTGGCGCACCCTGCCGTCGGCGCCCGGCACCGTCGCCGCCTCACGCAAGATGCGCTCGGCGTCGGGCAGGCGCTTCGACAAGGCGAGCGACAGGCCGAGATTGGACATCACCGTCGGCTCGTTCGGCACGAGCTTCAATGCCGCCGCGTAGAGCTGCTGCGCGCGATCGTGCTCGCCGAGCTGGTCGGCGACGGTGCCTTGTGCCGACAGGATGCGCCAATCCGGCTTCTCCGGCGAATGGGCGCGGCCGAGCACGTCGTCCGCCTGCTTCAGGCGGCCATTGTCGGCGAGCGAGCGGCCATAGGCGCCGAGCAACTCCTGATCGTCGGGATGGATGATCACGGCGCCTTCCAGGATGGCGAGCGCCTGGGCGTTCTTGTCGAGCGCCCGCAGCGCGCGGGCATAGAAGAAGGCGGCGTTGCGGTCCTTCTGGTTCGCATCGTAGCGCTTGCCCCAATCGGCCTCTTCGCTGCGCCATTGCGCTTCCGTGCGGGGCTGCGTCTGCCGGGTGCCGATCGAGCCGGTGACGTCACCGGGGCCGCCGCGCATCTGGCAGGCGCCGAGCGCGAGGCAGAGAGCTGAAGCCGCGGCGAGATGGCCGAAACGGAGGGCGCGAATGCGGATGGACATAGGCCTGGGATGCCTCGCCGATACGGGAAAGCTGTTGCTCCTGGTGATAAAACGTTAACCCTAACGAACTGTTAATCATGCGGATCGGCGCCCGCCTTGCATGCTGGCGCTCGAGATTGCGTCATTCGAGGTTCGTCGACCGTGCATCCGTTGCTGCTGCCTGCCGGAACATCCGCCATTCCAGTCCATTGCGTCGCCAGGACCGATTGGCCGGCTTTGCGGGACGGGTTCGCGCCGCTGCCACGCAGCTTCGCGCAGGCGCAAGGCTTCGAGGCGCGGCCCGGCCAGCATGTCGTGCTGCCGGATGCCGCCGGCGCGCTCGCTGTGGTGCTGCTCGGCGTCGATCCATCAGGTCCGCGCCGGCGCGACCCCTTTGCGCCCGGCCGCCTCGCCGCCATCCTGCCGCCGGGAGACTATGCCTTGGTCGGCGATATCGGCGATCCCGGCCTCGCCGCGCTCGGCTGGCTGCTGACCACCTACCGTTTCGAGCGCTATCGCAAGCCCAAGGCCGCCGCGGCGCGGCTCGTCCTGCCCGACGGCGTCGACGGCGAGGAGTTGAGCAATCTCGCGCAGGCGAGCGCGCTGGCGCGCGATCTCGTCAACACCTCGGCTGCCGATCTCGGCCCGGCCGAGATCGAGGCAGCGGTGCGCTCGCTCGGCGAGAGCCATGGTGCCGAGGTCGACAGCATCGTCGGCGACGATTTGCTCGCGGCCAATTTCCCGATGATCCACGCGGTCGGACGGGCTTCGCCGCGGGCGCCGCGGCTGGTCGAGCTATGCTGGGGCCAGGAGGGCGATCCGAAGGTTACCCTCATCGGCAAGGGCGTCGCCTTCGACACCGGCGGCCTCAACCTGAAGACCGACGCCGGCATGCTGCTGATGAAGAAGGACATGGGCGGCGCGGCGGCGGCGATCGCGGCGGCCGGCATGATCATGCGGGCGAAGCTCAAGGTGCGCCTGCGCCTGCTGGTGCCGGCGGTCGAGAATGCCGTCTCCGGTTCGTCCTTCCGGCCCGGCGACGTGCTGCGGAGCCGCAAGGGGCTGACCGTCGAGATCGGCAACACCGACGCCGAGGGGCGGCTCATCCTCGCCGACGCGCTGGCGCTCGCCGACGAGGAGGCGCCCGAGCTGCTGCTCGACTATGCCACCTTGACCGGTGCGGCCCGGGTCGCACTCGGGCCCGATCTGCCGCCGTTCTATACCCATGACGACGGACTTGCCGCCGAGATCGCCCGCCTCGGCGCGGCGGTGAACGATCCGGTCTGGCGCATGCCGCTCTGGCCGCCCTATGACGGCATGCTCGATTCCAAGATCGCCGATATGAACAACGTCTCCGGCGGCGCCTTTGCCGGCTCGGTGACGGCGGCGCTCTTCCTCAACCGCTTCGTCGAGAAGAGCCGCTCCTATGCCCATTTCGACATTTACGGCTGGAACCCCTCGACCAGGCCCGGCCGGCCCGAAGGCGGCGAATGCCAGACGGCACGGCTGACCTACGCGCTGGCGAAGCAGCTCTACGGCGTGCGTTAAGCCTGCTGCGTGGCTCTGCTTGCGCGACGATCACGCTGCGATAATGATACGGACCCGTAACGATCGGGGACGCGATGGTGCTGGAGATCAAGCCGACGCAGGCGCTCAGGCTCTGGCGCGAGGTGCATCTCGATCTGGTGCGCGACACGCAAGCCGATCTCTCGGTGCGCCAGACCGCGATCCTTCTGACCATCTATCTCGAATTGCCGCCGCACACCGTGCGCGGCCTCGCGGCGAGGCTCGGCGTCACCAAGCCGGTGATCACCCGCGCCCTCGACAGCATGGGCAAGCTCGGCCTCGTCAGCCGCAAGCGCGACGAGCTCGACAAGCGCAACGTGGTCATTCAGCGGACCGTCGCCGGCGCGCTGGCGGTCGAGCACCTCGCCGATCTCGTCACGGCGCGAGCGCGCGAATTGGGGCCAGCCTGAACGCTTCGCGCGTTAAACGGACAGGATTACAGTGCCGGCATGAGCCCGATTCTCGACCGCCGCCTCACCCCCGCCCGCCCGGATCTCGCCGCCCGCCATCTCGATGGCCAGGTCGAGGCCCTGGCCTTCGTCGATCCGATGCCGATGCGGGTAGTGACGCCCTCAGTGCCGCTGCGGCGCGAGCCCCGGCCGGATGCGCCGCTCGACACCGAGGCGCTCGCGGGAGAGGCGGTCAGGGTCTACGAACAGCATGAGGGCTGGGCCTGGGGCCAGCTCGTCGGCGATTCCTATGTCGGCTACCTGCCCGAGGATTGCCTCGCCGGCGACGCGCCGGTGCCGACGCATCGCGTCAGCGCGCTCCGGACCTTCGTCTACCCCGGCCCTTCGATCAAACTGCCGCCGCTGGAGGCGCTGTCGCTCGATGCAGGGGTGGCGGTGACCGGCGAGAGCGGCGACTTCTTCACCACCGGCCATGGCGGCCATATCTTCAAGCAGCATCTGTGCCCCCGCGAGCAGCACGAGCCGGATTTCGTCGCCGTCGCCGAGCGCTTCCTCAACGTGCCCTATTTCTGGGGCGGCAAGACCAGCCTCGGCCTCGACTGCTCGGCGCTGGTCCAGCTCTCGCTGGCGGCTGCCGGGGTGGCGGCGCCGCGCGACTCCGACATGCAGGAGCGCGGGCTCGGCGAAGCCGTCGCCTTTGACGACGGCCTGGAGGGCCTTCGCCGCGGCGACCTCGTCTTCTGGAAGGGCCATGTCGGCATCATGACCGATCCAGATACGCTGCTGCACGCCACCGCCTATACGATGAGCGTGATCAGCGAGCCCTTGCGTCCGGCGCGCGATCGCATCCTCGCCCGCAATGGCGGGCAGATCACCGCGATCCGGCGATTGGGTTAAATTGCGCCGCTGCTGTCCCGACCATCCACGTCTTCGCCGGTCGAAGATGGTGTTCACGACGTGGATGCTCGCCACAAGGGCGAGCATGACGAGCTGACGGCGTGCCTCAATAACCCCGGCTGGGGTCGACGACGTTCTGCAGCTCGCCGCCGGCCTCCAGACGCCTGATCTGCGCCGCGATCTGGTCGGCGACCGCCTCGGGCGCCGACATGGCGGAGTTGTGCGGCGTCACCGTCACGGCCGGATGGGTCCAGAGCCGCGAATCCTGCGGCAATGGCTCGGTCTCGAACACGTCGAGCACGGCTTCCCGGAGCTCGCCGGCGTCGAGCGCGGCGAGGATGTCCAACTCGACCTGCAGTTTCCCACGGCCGGCATTGATCAGTACCGGCCCGCCGAGCCGGCCGTCGCGCGCCAGCCTGGCGAGCAGCGGGCGGTTCAGGATGCCTTCCGTCTCCGGCGTATGCGGCAGCAGCACGACCAGGATGTCGGTGCGGGCGAGAAAGGCCGCCAGGCCGTCCTCGCCGGAGAAGGTGGCGAGCCCCTCGATCACCTTCGGCGAGCGGCTCCAGCCGGCGACGTCGAAGCCGATCACCTGCAGCTTGCGCGCCGCGTCCTGGCCGAGCTCGCCCAGCCCCATGACGCCGACGCGGACCTCGCGCGCCGCCGGCTGGTGGCGGTCGTCGTCCCAGGACTTCTCGCGCTGCTGGCGCTCGTAGCGGCGCTGCTGGCGCAGCTGCATCAGGCAGTGCATGACGACATATTCGCTCATCCGCGTCGTCAGGTCGGGATCGATCACGCGAGCGATCGGCGCCTGCGGCAGGCGGCCGTCGGTGAAAAGGTGGTCGACGCCGGCGCCGAGCGAGAAGATCGCTGCGAGATTGGGCAGGCCGGCAAGGCTGCCCTCGGGATGCTTCCAACTCGCGACATAATGCACGGCGCGCCGGTCGAAGGGCTCGCCGAGCGTGACGATCGGCAGGTCCGGCAGCAGCGCCGAAAAGCGCTCGCGCCAGCTCTCGACATGCCAGCCGGTGATCGCCAGAAGCAGGCTCATGGAAAGGACTCTCCTAGGCAGGGATGATCAGCGGCCCACGCGTAACAGCGGCCTCGCCGCGGCGATAGGCGCTCTTCAGGCGGATGCGGGCGGCGTCGAAGCCGGCCTCGCTGCGGGCATGGATGATACCGAGCGGCCTGTCCGGCCCGACCCGGTCGCCGAGCCCGGCGAGCTCGGTGATCCCGACGGCATGGTCGATCTCGTCCTGCGGCCGGGTACGTCCGCCGCCGAGTGCGACCACGGCGAGGCCGACGCCGCGCGTGTCGATCGCCTCGACCAGGCCGGGACGATCGGAGAAGACCGGGCGGACGATCGGCGCCCGCGGAAAATGTCGCTCGGGATGCTCCAGCAGGTCGGCCGGGCCGCCGAGCGCCGCGATCATGTGGATGAAGCGCTCCGCCGCCGCGCCGCTGGCGAAGGCGTCCTCGATTTTGGCGATCGCTTCTTCGCGCGTCGCCGCCAGCCGGCCGAGCAGCAGCATCTCGGCGGAGAGCGCCACGGTGACCTCATGGAAGCGCGGCTCGCGCCGCCGTCCGGTCAGATGATCGAGCGCATAGGCGACCTCGAGCGCATTGCCGGCGGCTGAGGCCAGCGGCTCGCTCATATCGGTGAGCAGCGCCCGCGTCGGCAGGCCGGCGCCATTGCCGACATCGCTGAGGCTCTGCGCCAGCGCTTGCGCCTTTTCGAAATCGCGCATGAAGGCGCCGGAGCCGAACTTCACGTCCATGGCGAGGCCGGAGAGCCCGGCGGCCAGCTTCTTCGACAGGATCGAAGCGGTGATCAGCGGGATCGATTCGACCGTGCCGGTCACGTCGCGGATCGCATAGAGCCGCTTGTCGGCCGGGGCGAGATCGGCGGTCTGGCCGATGATGGCGCAGCCGGCCTCGCGCACGACATGGCGGAAGAGGTCGATGCCCGGCTGGGTGACATAGCCCGGCACCGCGTCGAGCTTGTCGAGCGTGCCGCCGGTATGGCCGAGGCCGCGGCCGGAGATCATCGGGACATAGCCGCCGCAGGCCGCCACTGCCGCGGCGAGCGGCAGCGAGACCGTGTCGCCGACACCGCCGGTCGAGTGCTTGTCGAGCGCCGGGCCCGGCAGGTCGCGCCAGTCCAGTACCGTGCCGGAATCGCGCATGGCCAGGGTCAGCGCGACGCGCTCCTCGGCGTCCATGTCGCGAAAGAAGATCGCCATGGCGAAGGCGGCGGCCTGGCCCTCGCTGACCGCGCCGTCGGTCAGCCCGGCGATCATCTGGCGGATGTCGTTTACGCTCAGGCGCTCGCCATCGCGCTTGGCGGCGATGATTTCCTGCGGCAGGCGCATCAATAGGCTCCGTCGGTCCGTTCGGCCGGGGCCGTGCCGGCGATGATGTCGACGAGCACGCCATAGAGCCCGCTGGCGCCGAAGCGGAAGGTCTTCGCCGTCGCCCAGTCAGGGCCCATGATCTCGTCGGCGAGATCGAGATAGGTGTTTGCGTCGGCCAGCGTGCGCAGCCCGCCTGATGGCTTGAGGCCGACTGGTTTGCCCGAGGCCTTGATTGCCTCCAACATGGTGCGGGCGGCCGCCGGCGTGGCGGAGGTCTTGGTCTTGCCGGTCGAGGTCTTGATGAAATTGGCGCCCGCTGCGATCGCACGCTCGGAAGCGGCGCGAACCGCGAGCTGATCGGGATACTCGCCGGTTTCGAGGATGACCTTGAGCGTCTTGTCGCCGCAGCTGCCGCGCGCCTCGGCGACCATCTCGCGGGCGATCTCGGCATCGCCGGCGAGGAAGGCGCGCCAGGGCAGCACCAGGTCGATCTCGTCGGCGCCATCCGCGATCGCCTCGGTGATGTCGCTGCCGATCAGGCTGCAATTGCTGTTGCCGGCCGGAAAGTTGATCACGGTTGCGATCCTGACCGGCGAGGCTTTCAGCGTCTGGCGCGCCAGCTTGAGGAATTGCGGCCAGATGCAGATCGCCGCGACCGGGCCGGGCGCTGCGACCGCCCGTGCACAGAGCTGCAGCGTGCCGGTCTCGTTCGCCTGATCGGACAGATCCGTCAGATCGAGCAGGCGTAGCGCGCGCAAGGCGAGGTCGGCGTCCGACATGATCAGAGCTCGCTCAGGAAGGCGCGCAGCACCCGCCGCAGCGCCGTGGTCGCGGTCGCCGCGACGTCGCGCGTCTCGCCATGGCTGGGCGCGCCGCCCAAAATGCCCGCGCCCATATTGGTGACGATCGAGAGGCCGGCGACGCGCAGGCCATAGCGGCGCGCCAGGATCACCTCCGGTACGGTCGACATCCCCACGAGATCGGCGCCGAGCGTCTTGGCCATCTTGATCTCGGCCGGCGTCTCGAAGCTCGGTCCGGAGAACCACATATAGACGCCTTCGCCCATATTGGCGCCGCTGGCCGCCGCCGCCTTCTTCAGCCGGGCGCGCAGATGCGGGTCATAGGCGTCGACCATCGGCACGAAGCGGCCATCGCCGGTATCGCCGACCAGCGGGTTGGGGCCATTATAGTTGATGTGGTCGGTGATCAAAGCGAGGCTGCCCGGCCGAAGATCGGGCCGCAGCGAGCCGGCGGCGTTGGTCAGCACCAGCGGCGGCGAGCCGAAGGCGGCGAGCATGCCTAGCGGCACGCGCATGATGGCGGGATCGCCGGTTTCGTAGAAATGCGCGCGGCCCTCGAAGACCAGCACCCGCTTGCCGTGCAGCACGCCATAGCTGAGCCGCTTGGCATGGCCGGAGACCGCGCCCTTCGGGAAGCCGGGGATCTCCTCGAACGGAATCGAGATCGGCTCGACCATGTCGTCGATGATGCGGCCGAGCCCGGTGCCGAGCACGATGGCGCAGTCGATGCCGCCATCGATGCCACGATCGATCAATACCGATGCCGCTTGGTCGAAAAGCGCATCCGCTGCCATGTTGTCTGCTCCATCGGCGCGTTGGCCGCGCTCGTCGGGTCACCTGGACGGTGCCCGCAAATCACTTCGGCAAATTGGCCGGTCCGAACGAGGCTGGCAACAGCTCGGCCAGCGAAAATCGGGCGCGGATTCCGTCCGGCCCGGCGATCAGGATCAGCGTCTCCGGCGCGGCGAATTCGCGGATACGCTGCCGGCAGGCGCCGCAGGGCGTCACCAGCTCGGCGCCATCGCCGATGACGACGATCGCGCGGATCGCCCGCGCCCCGCCCGCGATCATCGCCGAGATCGCTCCCGCTTCGGCGCAGGCGCCGACCGGGTAGGCGGCGTTCTCGACATTGCAGCCGGGATAGACCTTGCCGTCATCGGCGAGGATTGCGGCCCCGACCTTGAAGCGGGAATAAGGCGCATAGGCCTTCTGTTGTGCTGCTAGCGCCGCGGCAAAGAGCGCGTCGAGATCGGGTTCGGCGGACACTCAGCGTTCCTTGACATAGGGCAGGCCGGACGCCTTCGGCGGCGTCGCCTTGCCGATGAAGCCGGCGAGCAGCACCACGGTCATCACATAGGGCAGGGCCTGAATCGCCTGCACCGGCACCTGCCCGATGCCGGGTAGGACGACGCCTTGAAGTCTGATCGCGACAGCGTCGAGCAAGCCGAAGAGCAGGCAGGCGAACAGGGCCGGCCAAGGCCGCCAATTGGCGAAGATCACGGCGGCCAGCGCGATGAAGCCCTTGCCGGCCGTCATCTGCGGGAGGAAGCCGGCCGATTGCGAGACGGCAAGATAGGTGCCGCCGAGGCCGCAGAGCGCGCCGCAGATGATCACCGCGGCATAGCGCAAACCGGCGACCGAGACGCCGGCCGTGTCGACTGCGGCCGGGTTCTCGCCGACGGCGCGCAGGCGCAGGCCGAAGCGGGTGTGCTTCAGTGTCAGCGCCGTCAGCACGAGGGCGAGCACGGCGAGATAGACCGGCGCCGCGTGGCCGGAGATGGCGATGTCGTAGATCGGTCCGAAGACGGGGATATCCTTCAGCGCCCCGACGAAAGGCAGATCGAGTTCGGGAAAGCGGGCGGCCCCTTCGAGGTTGGGCGTGCGCCCGCCCTGGCCGTACCAGGCATTGCCGAGGATGGCGGTGAGCCCGACCGCCAGCATGTTGATCGCGACGCCGGAGACGATCTGGTTGCCGCGCCAGGTGATTGCGGCAAAGCCATGCACCAGCGAGAGCGCAATCGCGGCGAGCATGCCGGCCCCTAAGCCGGCCCAGGCCGAGCCGCCGTGATAGGCGACCACCGCCGAGGCGAAGGCGGCGATCAGCATCTTGCCTTCGAGGCCGATGTCGACGACGCCGGAACGCTCCGACCAGAGCCCGGCCAGCGCCGCGCAGAGCAGCGGGATCGACAGGCGGATCGTCGAATCGAGGATGACGGCGATGGTCTGCACGATCTCCATCGCCTTAGCCCCCGCGCCCGAGAGCAAGCACGCTGGCGACGAGCCGCCGGAACAGCCCGTCGAGCGCGCCGGCGAAGAGGATGACGATGCCGCCGATGACCACGACCATGTCGCGGGTGATGGTCGGCTTGTCGAAGGAGAGCTCTGCTCCGCCCTGATAGAGCACGCCGAAGAGCAGGGCCGTGAGGCCGACGCCGACCGGATGGCCGCGCCCCATCAGCGCGACCGCAATGCCGACGAAGCCGTAGCCCGCGGTGAAATCGAGCACGAGCCGGTGCTGCACGCCCATGGCTTCGTTGACGGCGAGACCGCCCGCCAGCGCGCCCGAGATCGCCATCGCCACCATGATGATCCGCGCCGGCGGGATGCCGGCATAGGCGGCGGCGCGGGGATTGGCGCCGACGGTGCGGATCGCATAGCCGAGCCGCGAGCGGTAGATCAGCGCCCAGACCGCGACCAGCGACGCCAGCGCCAGCAGGAACGAAGTGTTGAGCGGCGTCGAGGGCAGTTTCAGCCCGAAGGCGCCGAGCAGCTCATGGATCGGCGTCAGCACCGCCTGCTTCGGGAAATCCGGAGTTTCCGGCTGCATCGAACCGGTTTTCCCCATCACCTCGACGAGGAGATAGACGATCAGCGTCGCGGCGATGAAGTTGAACATGATCGTGGTGATCACGACATGGCTGCCGCGCGTCGCCTGGAGATAGCCGGGGATGAAGGCCCAGAGCGCCCCGCCCGCCGCGGCCGCGAGAATGGCCAGCGGCACCAGCAGGATGCCCGGCAGCGGCGCCAGCCAGAGGCAGGCGAGCGCGGCGAAGATGCCGGCGATGGTGGCCTGGCCTTCGCCGCCGATATTGAACAGCCCGGCGTGGAAGGCGACCGCGACGGCAAGGCCGGTGAAGATGAAATTGGTGGTGTAGTAGAGCGTGAAGCCGAGGCCTTCGAGGCTGCCGAGCGAGCCTTTGAGCAGCAGCGCCGTCGCTTCCAGCGGGCTTTCGCCGATCGAGAGGACGACGAGCCCGGCGACGACGAGCGCCGCCGCGACCGAGACCAGCGGCACCAGCGCGGTGTCGGCCCAGCGCGGGAGATCGATCGGGGCGGCGCTCATGCCGCCCGCTCGCTGACGCCGGCCATCAGCAGTCCGAGATCGCGCTCGTCGGTCGCCACCGCCTCGCGCTCGCCGGTGATCTGGCCGCCGCAGAGTGCCAGGATCCGGTCGGACAGCGCCATCACCTCTTCCAGCTCGACCGAGACGAGCAGGATCGCGACCCCAGCGTCGCGCAGGGCGATCAGGCGGCGATGGATGAACTCGATCGCGCCGATATCGACGCCGCGCGTCGGCTGGCCGACCAGCAGCACCTTCGGCGCCCGCTCGATCTCGCGGGCGAGCACGATCTTCTGCTGGTTGCCCCCGGAGAACTTCGCGGTCTTCAAACCGGGATCGACCGGGCGGACATCATAATCCTGCATCCCGGCGCGGGCATGCTGCTCGATCAGTGTCGGCGACAGGAAGGGCCCGCGCCCGAAGGCCGGGTCGTCATGATAGCCCAGGATCGCGTTCTCGGCCGCGGCGAAGGCGGTGACGAGGCCGGTGCGCAAGCGGTCCTCGGGAATGTGCATCAGGCCGAGCCTGCGCAGATTGGCCGGGTTGCGGTCGGCGGCGTTGAGGATCTGGCCGCCGAGCCGGATCACGCCGCGGGCCGGCTGGGTCAAGCCGGCGAGCACGTCGAGCAATTCGCTTTGCCCGTTGCCGGCGACACCGGCGATGCCGACGATCTCGCCTTCGTGCAGGGTCAGGCTGGCATCGCGCAGCGTCTCGCAGCCGCGTTCGTCGATCACGGAGAGGCCAGCGGCTTCCAGCACCGGCGCGCCGCGCTTTCGCGGTGTCTTCTCGACGCGCAGCAGCACGCGCCGGCCGACCATCGCCTCGGCGAGCTCGGCCGGGGAAGTCCGTTCCGTCTCGACATGGGCGACCATCTCGCCGCGCCGCATCACCGAGACGCGGTCGGTCACCGCCATGATCTCGCGCAGCTTGTGGGTGATCAGGATCACCGTCTTGCCCTGCGCCTTCAGCGCCCGCAGCAGTTCGAAGAGCTGGTCGGCCTCGGCAGGGGTCAGCACCGCCGTCGGCTCATCGAGAATGAGGACCTCAGCCCCGCGATAGAGCGCCTTCAGGATCTCGACGCGCTGCTGCAGACCGACCGAGAGCTCGCCGACGATCGCGTCGGGATTGATGGCCAGGCCGTATTCCTGGCTGAGGCGCGCCAGTTCGGCCCGCGCCTTGCCGATGCCGCGCTTGAGCAGCGCCCCGCCCTCGGCGCCGAGCACGATGTTCTCGACGACCGAGAGCGGCTCGACCAGCATGAAATGCTGGTGGACCATGCCGATCCCGGCGGCGATCGCATCAGAAGAAGAGCGGATGCGACGCGGCTCGCCGCGCACCCGGATCTCGCCGGCATCGGCCTCGTAGAAGCCGTAGAGGATCGACATCAGCGTCGACTTGCCGGCGCCGTTCTCGCCGACGATGCCGTGGATCGAGCCGGCGGCGACCGACAGCGAAACGTCCTTGTTGGCCTTGACCGGGCCGAACGCCTTGCTGATGCCGCTGAGCTCGATCGCAGGGTGCGGGTTGTTCACCGACGCGCCGCGCTCACATCGTGCACTTGGAATCCGACATGTAGTCGTGGACCTTGACGGTGCCGGCGATGATGTCGGCGCGCGCCTTGTCGGCGGCGGCCTTCATCTCGGGCGTGATCAGCGCCTTGTTGGTGTCGTCGAGGGCCCAGCCGACGCCGTCTTCCTTCAGCCCGAGCACCGAGACGCCGGGCTTCCAGGTGCCGTCGCGCGCCTCCTTGAACGAGGTGTAGGCGGCGACGTCGACGCGCTTCAGCATCGAGGTCAGCACCTTGCCGGGATGCAGCATGTTCTGGTTGGAATCGACGCCGATGCCGAGCTTGCCGGCGTCGGCCGCGGCGCGCAGCACGCCGATGCCGGTGCCGCCGGCGGCGTGGTAGATCACGTCGGCGCCGCGATCGATCTGCGACTTGGCGAGCTCGCCGCCCTTGACCGGGTCGTTCCAGGCGGCCGGGGTCGAGCCGGTCATGTTCTGGAAGATCTCGGCGTCCTTCTTGCCGGCCTTGACGCCCTGGACGTAGCCGCAGGCGAATTTGCGGATCAGCGGGATGTCCATGCCGCCGACGAAGCCGACCTTGTTGGTCTTCGAGGCCAGGCTGGCGAGGAGGCCGACGAGATAGGAGGCCTCATGCTCCTTGAACACCACAGACTGCACGTTCGGCAGCTCGACCACCATGTCGATGATGGTGAACTTCAGATTCGGGAACTCGGCTGCGACCTTCTGCAATGCGGTCGCCTGCGAGAAGCCGACGGCGATGATCGGCGAATGGCCGTCGCGGGCGAAACGACGCAGCGCCTGCTCGATCTGCGCATCGTTGGTCGGCTCGAAATCGCGGAACTCGACGCCGGTCTCGGCCTTGAACTTCTCGGCCCCGACGAAGACGCCCTCGTTGAAGGATTTGTCGAACTTGCCGCCCTTGTCATAGACGATCGCCGGCTTGATCGCCGTCTGGGCGACGGCCGCCATGGCCGAAAGGGCGACGCCCGCCAGAGCGAGGGCGAGAGATTTCAAACGCATCGAGCCGTTCCCCTGTCACATGCGGAATGGTTGCGCCATTCCTGCCTGGGGTCACGATGGCACGGCTTGCGGACGGGGCCAAGCGGGCTTGCAGGCCCGCTCGGCGATATCGGTCACATATGAACAGTCGGCTCAGCCGCGCTGGATCGAGACGCCGCCATCGGCGAGGAAAGCCGTGCCGGTGACGAAGCTCGATGCGTCCGAAGCGAGGAAGAGCGCGGCGCGGGCGATCTCCTCCGGCTGCGCCATGCGCTTCAAGGCGTGGATGCCCTCGACGAAGGCCAGCACTTCGGGTCCGGCGCCCGGCGCATTGGTCGTCGCGGCCGGCGTGTCGGTACCGCCCGGCAGGAGGGCGTTGACGCGGATGCGCTTGCCGCCGAGCTCGGCTGCGAGCGCTTTCACCAGACCGATCTGACCTGCCTTGCTGGCGGCATAGGCCGACATGCCGGCAAGCCCGGCGGTATGGCCGACGAAGCTCGAGGTGAAGATCAGCGAGCCGCCGCCGCGAGCCTCCAGCGCCGGCGCCTGATACTTCGCGCCGAGGAAGGCGCTGGTCAGGTTGATCGCGATCACCTCGTGCCAGTTCTGGTTCGCCATCTGCCCGATCGGGCCGAGCTCGCCGATGATGCCGGCATTGTTGAAGCCGATGTCGAGCCCGCCGAAGCGCTGGGTCGCGGTCTCGACCAAGAGCTGCGCCAGTGCCTCCTCGCGGATGTCGCCGGCGACGGCGATCGCTTCGCCGCCGTCCGCCTTGATCTCGCCGACGAGCGCATCGAGCTCGCTCTGCCGCCGCGCGGTAACGACGAGGCAGGCACCCTCCGCTGCGAAGAGTTTTGCCGCTGCCCGGCCGATCCCTGAGCTCGCGCCGGTGACGATCGCGACCTTGTCCTTCAGTGCCGTCATGTCCCGTTCCTTCGTTCAGACGATGAGGCGCGGGTGATCGCAGGCGCGTGGACGGTGCAGACACCCGCTTCCTGTCACCGCATCGCACCCGATTGCTGAGGCGAACGGATCGGCCTAGCTTGCCGGCCATGACGCTGAACGAAGCCGAGATCGAGCGCTATGCCCGCCATCTGGTGCTGCCGGAAATCGGCGGCCCCGGCCAGGCGAAGCTCAAGCGCGCCCGCGTTCTGGTGATCGGCGCCGGCGGCCTGGGCGCACCATTAATCCCCTATCTCGCGGCGGCCGGCGTCGGCACGATCGGCATCGTCGACGACGACCATGTCTCGCTCTCGAATCTGCAGCGGCAGATCATCTTCGGCGCGGAGGATATCGGGGCACGCAAGGTGGTCGCCGCGGCCAATTTCGTCACGCGGCTCAACCCGCGGGTCGAGATCGAGGAATACGTCACGCGGATCGACCCGCACAACGCGCGCGCCCTCGTCGCCTTCTATGACGTGGTCGCCGATGGCTCCGACAATTTCGCGACGCGTTATGCCGTCTCCGACGCCTGCTTCCACGAGAAGAAGCCGCTGGTGACGGCGGCGCTCGGCCGCTTCGACGGCTCGCTCACCACGATCCGCGCGCATGAGACGGCTCCAGACGGGAAGCCCAACCCGACCTATCGCTGCCTGTTCCCGGACGAACCGCCCCCCGGCACGGTCGCGCCCTGCGCCGAGGCCGGCGTGCTCGGTGCGCTCGCCGGCGTGATGGGCTCGCTGATGGCGCTGGAAGTGATCCGCGCGATCACCGGCTTCGGCGAGCCGCTGGTCGGCAAGCTCCTGCTCGTCGATGCGATGGCGATGCGCTTTGAGACGATGAAATACGGCTGGGATCCGGACAATCCGCTGAACGGGACGTCTGGCGTCGCCGCCTGAACTAGTTCGCCGCGCGCTTGGCCTCGATCACCTCGAAGAGCTGGGCCGCCAGATCGGGACCGCCGAGCTTCTTGATGGCGCGCACCCCGGTCGGCGCGGTGACGTTGATCTCGGTCAGCTTGCCGCCGATCACGTCGATGCCGACCAGCAGCAGGCCCCGCTCCCTGAGCGCCGGGCCGATGCGCTCGCAGATCTCGAGCTCGCGCTTCGACAGGTCGGTCGGCCTCGCCGCGCCGCCGCGCACCATGTTGGCGCGCAGGTCGCCGGCCGCCGGCACGCGGTTGACCGCGCCCGCCGCCTTGCCGTCGATCAGGATGATGCGCTTGTCGCCCTCCGTGACCTCCTTGAGGAAGGCCTGCACCACCCAGGGCTCGCGGAAGAGATTGGCGAACAGGTCGTAGAGCGAGCCGAAATTCGGGTCGCCCTTGCCGGTCTTGAACACGGTCGCGCCGCCATGGCCGTAGAGCGGCTTCATCACGATGTCGCCGAACTCCTCGCGGAAGGCTTCGATCTCGGCGCGGTCGCGCGTGATCAGCGTCGGCGGCATCAGCTCGGGGAAATGCGTGACGAAGAGTTTTTCCGGCGCATTGCGGACCTCGGTGGGGTCGTTGACGACCAGCGTCTTCGGATGGATGCGCTCGAGCATATGCGTCGAGGAGACATAGGCCATGTCGAAGGGCGGATCCTGGCGCAGCAGCACCACGTCGAGCGTCGAGAGATCGGTCCGCTCGGGCTGGCCGAGGGTGTAATGGTCGCCCTCGACGTCGCGCACCTCGACCGGGCTTATCACGGCGGTGACCTTGCCATCGCGCAAGGTGAGCTTGTCGGGGGTGTAGGTGAAGAGCCTGTGCCCGCGCGCCTGCGCTTCCAGCATCAGCGCGAAGCCGGTGTCGCCGGCGATGCGGACCTTCTCGATCGGGTCCATCTGGATGGCGACGTTCAGCGGCATGGCGGAAGCTCCGGTTGCGGCCGTTATATCGGCTGCGACAGCCCGCTCGTGCAAGTGGCTCAGCCTTGCGTCAGAGCACCAGCTCGAACACGCGGGGCACATGGCGGGGCGGCCGCCAGGGCGCGAGGAAGACCGCGTCGGCCCTGAGTTTACGTTGCATCGCCCAGGGATTGCGCGCCAGCCATTGTCGGATGCGGGCTTCGATCAGCCGGCGCTTGTCCGCCGTGATCGCGCTCGCCGCGTCGTCGAGCGATGCGCGCGCCTTGACCTCGACGAAGACGATGTCGTTCCCGCGCGCCATGATCAGGTCGATCTCGCCGCCCTTGCCGCCGAAGCGGTGCTGCAGCAGGCGGTAGCCCTTGAGGCTGAGGAAGGCGACGGCGAGCCATTCGCCGCGGCGGCCGGACAGGCCGGAACGGCGCGCACGCCGGCTGCGCAGCGCCTCGCTCATGGCGTGCGCGTCAGTTCGAGGGCGCGGGCATAGACGACGCGGCGCGGCTGGCCGCTGGCGGCGGCGACCTGCGCCACCGCCTCCTTCAGCGAGACTTTCGCCAGCGCGACGCGCAGGGCTTCGTCGAGCGTGTCGCCCTGCGCGGCCGTGGCCACGGCGGAGGCGTCGGGCGGGCCGATCACCACGACGATCTCGCCGCGCGCCTCCTCGGCTTCGGCATAGTGGGCGGCAAGCTCGGCAAGGGCGCCGCGGCGGACGTTCTCGTAATATTTGGTCAGTTCGCGCGCGACCGCGCCGGAGCGCGCGCCTAGCACTGCAGCGGCGTCGGCCAGCATCTCGGCGAGCCGGCGCGGCGATTCGAAGAAGACGAGCGTGCCGGGAATGGCGGCAAGCTCGGTGAGGCGTGCCTTTCGTGCCGCGCTCTTCGGCGGCAGGAAGCCCTCGAAGAAGAAGCGATCGGTCGGCAATCCCGCCAGCACCAAAGCCGCCAGCACGGCGGAGGGGCCGGGAATGCCGGTGACCGGCAAACCCTCCGCCACAACTTCGGCGACGAGCTTGTAGCCGGGATCGGAGACGAGAGGCGTGCCGGCATCCGAGATCAGCGCCAGCTTGCCGCCCTGGCGCAGCTTGTCGAGGATCTTCGGGCGCATCTGCGCGGCGTTGTGCTCGTGATAGGGCAGCAGCGGCGTCGCGATGCCGTAATGCGCCAGCAGCGTCTTAGAGGTCCTTGTGTCCTCGGCCAGCACCGCGTCGGCGGCAGCCAGCGTCGACAGCGCCCGGAACGAGATGTCCTTGAGATTGCCGATCGGCGTTGCGACGATATGCAGGCCCGGTACGAGCGGCTCGGCCTCGGCCCGGAGCCCGAAGGCCGCATAGCTCGGGGCGCGACCTGGGGCGGGCGGGGCGGATATGGGGCCGGACATGGCGGCGAAACTGCCACAGCGGCCCGGAAGATGCCACTGCCGGTACGGCAACCTAGAGTTAACAACTTGAAAATAGCCTTGCTCACTGGCAGGACTGGTCCACGGTTCGGGACAAGATTCAGCTGGTGTGGGCTTGGTCTCGCGCCTCGCCGAGGAGTGGAGACGAAAGCCGTGTCGCGTCAGAGCAAGCTCCTCACTCCGCCGAGCCGCCGCCTCATCCTGTTGTCCGGTGTCGGCGCGGCGCTCGCCGCCTGCAGCGGCGGAACCGGCGGCCTGCCCGGCTTCGACAGCTCCACTGCGCCGCAGGCGGGCGGCGCTGCCCAGCCCAGCGGCCCGACCATCGGCACCGGCTCGGTCAAGGTCGGCCTGATTCTGCCGCTCACCGCCGAGGGCTCGGGCGCGACCGTCGGCAACTCGCTGAAGAACGCCGCCGAGATGGCGCTTGCCGAATTCCCCGGCGCCGACCTCACGCTGCTGGTCAAGGATGATCGCGGCACGCCCGATGGCGCCCAGGCCGCGGCGCAGGAAGCTCTCCGCGAAGGCGCCGAATTGATCATCGGCCCGCTCTTCGCGCCCTCCGTCCAGGCCGTCGGCCAGGTCGCCCGTGGCGCCGGCAAACCGGTGATCGCCTTCTCCAGCGACAGCAACGTCGCCTCGCGCGGCATCTACCTGCTGTCGTTTCCGCCGGAGAACGACGTCAACCGCGTCATCGCCTATGCCTCGGCACAGGGGCGCAAATCCTTCGCCGCGCTCGTGCCTGAGACCGCCTATGGCAAGGTCGTCGAGGGCGCCTTCCAGCAGGCGGTCGCCAATCGTGGCGCCCGCGTCGCTGTGATCGAGCGCTTCGGCGCAGACCAGAACAGCATGCGTGCCGCCGCCACGCGGCTGGCGCCGGCGCTGCAGCAGGCGGACGCGCTGTTCGTGCCGGCCGACGCCGCGACGATGCCGACGCTGGGCCTCATCCTGCAGCAGGCCGGCTACGACCCGGCCAAGGTCAAGCCGCTCGGCACCGGCGTCTGGAACGACGCCAATGTCGCGCGCGTTCCGGCGATCCAGGGCGGCTGGTTCGCCTCGCCCGACACCGCCGGCTTCAACGCCTTCGCCGGCCGCTACCAGAAGCGCTTCAACAGCGCCCCGACCCGCACCGCGACATTGTCCTATGACGCGGTCTCGCTGGCGGCGGCGCTCGCCCGCACCCAGGGCAGCCAGCGCTTCTCGGAAAGCGTACTCACCAATGCGTCCGGTTTTGCCGGTGCCGACGGCGTTTTCCGTTTCCGTCCCGACGGGCTGAACGAGCGCGGCCTTGCCGTGCTCGAACTACGCAACGGCCAGATCGTCACGGTCAACGCCGCCCCGCGCGATCTCGGCCCGCGCACGAACTGACGCGGCAACAGGGTGTCATTCTCGGGCGGTGCGCAGCGGAGAGCCAGGAATCTCCAGCATGAAGAGGCGCCCCTTCAAGGGCGCCTTTTTTGTCATGAGATGCTCGGGTCTTCGCCCGAGCATGACGGCAGGTGTCACCCGCCGATGTTGAACGCCGCCAGCGCCGCCATGTTGACGATGTCGGAATCCTTGGCGCCGAGCGGCACGATCTGCACCGGCTTGTCGAGGCCGACCAGCAGCGGGCCGATCACGGTGGCGCCGCCGAGCTCCTGCAGCATCTTGGTCGAGATCGAGGCCGAGTGGAACGCCGGCATCACCAGCACGTTCGCCGGTCCGGTCAGGCGGCAGAACGGATATTGCGCCATCAGGTCGCGATTGAGTGCGACATCGGCGGCCATCTCGCCATCGTACTCGAAGTCGACGCGCTGGCCGTCGAGGATCGTCACGGCATCGCGCACTTTCTCCGAGCGCTCGCCGGCCGGATGGCCGAAGGTCGAGAAGGCGAGCATTGCGACCTTCGGCTCATAACCGAGCCGGCGGGCGACGCCGGCGGCCTCGATCGCGATCTCCGACAGTTCCTGCGCCGTCGGCATCTCGGTGATCGCGGTGTCGGCGATGAGCACGGTCCGCCCGCGCGTGATCGCGATCGAGACGCCGATCAGGCGGTGGCCCGGCCGATCGTCGATGACGCGGCGAACCTCCTCCAGCGCGATCGAGTAGTTGCGGGTGACGCCGGTGACCATCGAATCGGCATCGCCGAGCGCGACCATCGCGGCAGCGAAATGGTTGCGGTCCTGGTTGATCAGGCGCTGGCAGTCGCGGAACAGATAGCCGTGCCGCTGCAGCCGCTCGTAGAGATACTGCGCATAGGCGGAGTTGCGGTGCGAGAGCCTGGCGTTCTGGATCTCGATGCCCTTGGCGGCGAGGTCGACGCCGAGATGCTCGGCGGTCTCGTTGATGCGCTCCTCGCGGCCGACCAGGATCGCCCTGCCGAGCTCCTGGTTGACGAAAGAGACGGCGGCGCGGATGACCTGCTCCTCCTCGCCCTCGGCGAAGACGACGCGCTTGGGATAGCGTCGCACGCGCTCGAAGATGCGGTTGAGCGTGCCGGCGACGGGATCGCGCCGGGCCGAGAGCTGCGCCTTGTAGGCGTTCATGTCGACGATCGGCTTGCCGGCCACGCCGGACTCCATCGCCGCCCTGGCGACCGCCGCCGGCACGACATGGATCAGGCGCGGGTCGAACGGCACCGGGATGATGTAATCCTTGCCGTAGCGTGGGCGTGAGCCCTGATAGGCGGCGGCGACCTCGTCCGGCACGTCCTCGCGGGCGAGCTGCGCCAGCGCCTCGGCCGCGGCGATCTTCATCTCCATGTTGATCGTGGTGGCGCGCACGTCGAGCGCGCCGCGGAAGATGTAGGGGAAGCCGAGCACGTTGTTGACCTGGTTCGGATAGTCCGACCGCCCGGTCGCCATGATCGCGTCCTCGCGAATGGCGTGGACCTCCTCCGGCGTGATCTCCGGATCGGGGTTGGCCATGGCGAAGATGATCGGGTTCTCCGCCATGGACGCGACCATCTCCGGCGTCACCGCGCCCTTCTGCGACAATCCAAAGAAGGCGTCCGCCCCTTCCAGTGCCTGCGCCAGCGTGCGCCGGTCGGTGACCGCCGCATGGGCCGACTTCCACTGGTTCATGCCTTCGGTGCGGCCCTGGTAGATCACGCCCTTGGTGTCGCAGAGGATGACGTTGTCGGGCTTGAAGCCCATCGCCTTGAGCAGCTCCGTGCAGGCGATCGCGGCGGCGCCGGCGCCGTTGACGACGAGCCTTGTCGTCTGGATGTCGCGCCCGGTCAGGTCGAGCGCATTGATCAGGCCGGCGGCGGCGATGATCGCGGTGCCATGCTGGTCGTCATGGAAGACCGGGATATCCATCAGTTCGCGCAGGCGCTGCTCGATGATGAAGCATTCCGGCGCCTTGATGTCCTCGAGGTTGATGCCGCCGAAGGAGGGGCCGAGATAGCGCACTGCGTCGATGAACTTGTCGGCATCCTCGGTGTCGACCTCGAGGTCGATCGAATCGACGTCGGCGAAGCGCTTGAACAGCACCGACTTGCCTTCCATCACCGGCTTGGAGGCAAGCGCGCCGAGATTGCCGAGGCCGAGGATGGCGGTGCCGTTCGAGATCACCGCGACCAGGTTCGAGCGGGTGGTGTAGTCATAGGCGCGGCTCGGGTCCTCCGCGATCGCCAGCACCGGCACGGCCACGCCCGGCGAATAGGCCAGCGACAGGTCGCGCTGGGTCGCCATCGGCTTGGTCGGCACGATCTCGAGCTTGCCCGGCCTCCCCTGCGAGTGGAAGAGCAGCGCCTCCTGGTCGGTGAAGGTCGGACGGGTGCGCTTGGGCGGGGAGCGATCGTTCATGCGCTTATTCTTTTTCACAGGCGTTTCCTCGGGGGGAACGACCATAGGGCAGCGTCGCTTTCCTCGACAAGGCGCGATTGCGCGACAGCAGTTTTCCCGCTGCGGCAGGGGTCGGCCTGCGCTCGGATCCGGTTCTAGAGGCCGGCGCGCATGCGCGCGACGCTGTCGCCGACATAGCGGTCGAGCTCGACCGCCTGCTCAGAGACCAGGCGCGCCGCGGCGACGACGCGCACGGCGGCTTCGCCGGTGGCGCGGGCTTCGCCGCCGGCACTGGCGACGTTCTGCGTGACGGTGGCGGCCGAGCCGGCGACGACCTGGGCGTCGAGGGCGATGCCCGAAGCGATCGCGCCCTGACCGGTGACGACCTGTGCGATCGCGTCCGAGGTCGTCTCGATCGTCCCCATCGTGCCTTCGATCTGTCCGACGGCGTCGGCGACTGCCGCTGCGGCGCCGCGGATCTCCTGCAGCGTCGCGGCGATGTCCTGCGTCGCCTGCTGGGTCTGCTCGGCGAGATTCTTGACCTCGCCGGCGACCACCGAGAAGCCGCGCCCGGCGACGCCGGCGCGCGCCGCCTCGATCGTCGCGTTGAGCGCGAGCAGATTGGTGCGCACCGCGATGTCCTCGATGAAGGCGAGTACGGCGCCGACCTTGTCGGCGGCGACCGCGAGCCCGTCGACATCGGTCCTGGTCGAGCGGACATGCCTGGCCGCCTGCCGGGCGGTCTCGGCTGCGAGATCGGTCTGGCGGGTGAGCTCGCGGATCGAGGCGTCGATCCGCTCGGCCGCATCGGCGACGCTGCCGACCCGCTGCGAGGCGAGCTCGGCCTGCTCCGTCGCTTCGCCGGCGCGGGCAGTGGTGCGGTCGGCATTGGCGGCCATGCCTTGCGCGGCTTCGAGCATGCTGCGCGCGGATTCGCCGACCCGGCGCAGCGCCTTGCCCACGGTCACTTCGAGATTGACGGCGAGCTCCTCCAGCGCGGCCTTGCGCAGCGTCTCGATCTCCTGCCGGCCGTTCGCCAGCGTCTTTTCCGTGGTCACGTCGATCAGGATGCCGTCCCAGACGGTCGTGCCGTCGGGCAGGTGCCGCCGGGTCGCCTCGCTGCGCAGCCAGACGACGGCGCCGCTGGCGGCTTGGTAGCGCAGTTCGGTGCGCCGGTGCCCGAGCTCGTTGATCTGGTCTTCCTCGTTGGTCGACGAGCAGCGCTGGCGATCCTCCGGCAGGATTCTCGACAGGAGAATCTCGGGATCGCTCTCGATCGCCTCGCGGCCGATGCCGAGCAATTCGTCCAGGCGGTAGCTGACGAAGCGGTAGCGGCGCTCGCCGTCCGGCCGATCGATCCGCTGATAGAGCGTGCCGGGCACATGATCGAGCAGCGTCTTGTAGCGATAGGCGGTCTCGCGCCGTTCGCGGTCATTGCTGAGGACGAGCCCGACCAGCACGGTGCCGAGCGTGCCGACGACGATCATGATCGGCACCGCCTCGGTGAGGAAGCGCTCGGCCGCGGCCCAGTTCGGCATGAAGATGTTCGAGGCGATCAGGCAGCCGGCGCTGATCAGGCTGAGCCAGGCGAGATCGCGCAGCGTCAGCGAACGCTTCTGTCGGCCGAGCCAGGCGGCATAGATCGCGCCCGCGACGGCATGCAGGACGATCCCCGCGATCCCGGTCGGCATGCCGACGCCGCCGAGATTGTAGCGTGCCACCGCCAGCGGTAGGGCAGTCAGCAGCGCCGCGATCGGCCCGCCGATCGGCCCTGCCAGGATCGCGAAGGTGTTGCGGGAATCGACCACCAGCCCGGGCTGGATGACGAAGGGATTGGCCATACTGCACAGCGCACCGACCGCGAACAGGACGCCGACCGCAAACTGGCGCAGCAGCGGGCGCTGGTCGATCCAGCTGGCCGCTGCGGTCAGGATCAGAGCCGCCAACAGCAGGAAGGACAGGCTCTGGATCAGGTTTATGAACAGCGACATGACGGGCCTTGGCCGGAGACAGCTCACGGACCCTGCTTAAATATGTTGAAAGCAGTCCTAACGGATGGCCTTGCCGGCGCGATTTGCTAGCGTGCGCGCCCCATGCGCCACACAAAACCAGACGACATCGCGGACGCCAGGACCGCAGCTGCGGCCGACGCCGGCCGCGTTACGCCGATGATGGCGCAGTACGTCGAGATCAAGGCAAACAATCCGGACTGCCTGCTGTTCTACCGGATGGGCGATTTCTACGAATTGTTCTTCCAGGACGCCGAGATCGCCTCGCGCACCCTCGGTATCGTGCTGACCAAGCGCGGCAAGCATCTCGGCCAAGACATCGCCATGTGCGGCGTGCCCGTAGAGCGCGCCGACGACTACCTGCAGAAGCTGATCGCCGCCGGCCATCGCGTCGCCGTGTGCGAGCAGATCGAGGACCCGGCCGAGGCCAAGAAGCGCGGCGCCAAATCGGTGGTGAAGCGCGACGTCGTGCGCCTCGTCACCCCCGGCACCATCACCGAGGAGCGCCTGCTCGATCCCGGCCGGGCGAGCCTGCTCGTCGCCGTAGCCCGGCGCCGGCTCTCGGACGAGATCTACGCCTATGGCATCGCCGCGCTCGACATCTCGACCGGCCGCTTCGCCGTGCTGGAGACAGATGAACGCGGCCTTGCCGTCGAACTCGCTCGTCTGGAGCCGCGCGAGATCGTCTGCCCCGATGCGATTCATGACGATCCCGAGCTCAGGGAATTCTGGCGCGATGTCGCCGCTCCCGTGACGCCGCTGGCACGCGAGGGGCTCGACCCCGCCTCCGGCGAGCGGCGGCTCAAGGAGTTCTTCGGCGTCGCCACGCTCGACGCCTTCGGCGCCTTCAGCCGCGCCGAGATTGCCGCCGCTGCGGCCGCGCTCGCCTATGTCGAGCGCACCCAGCTCGGCGCCCGCCCGCCTTTGTCGCCGCCCGTCCGCGAGGGGATGAGCGCGACCATGCTGATCGACGCGGCGACCCGCGCCAATCTCGAACTCACCCGGACCCTCGCGGGAGAGCGCACCGGCAGCCTGCTCGCCACCATCGACCGGACCGAGACGCCGGGTGGCAGCCGCCTGCTCGCTGAGCGACTCGCTGGCCCGCTCACCGATCCCGAGGCCATCGGCAGGCGGCACGACGCCGTCACGCTGCTTGTCGAGGTGCCCTCGCTGCGCGAGGCGCTGCGGCGTGATCTGTCGCGCGTGCCCGACATCGCCCGTGCGCTGGCGCGGCTTTCGCTCAACCGTGGCGGCCCGCGCGATCTCGCCGCGCTCGGCGCCGGGCTGGAGGCCGCCCGCGGTGTCGCCGCGGCACTGCTGCGCCAGGGCGATCTGCCCGACGAACTGCGCGAGGCGGCGCTGGCGCTCGGCCGCACCGATCCGGATCTGGCGACCCGCCTCTCCGCGACGCTGGCGGACGAGCTGCCGCTGCTGAAGCGAGACGGCCGCTTCGTCCGCGAGGGCTTCGATCCGGCGCTCGACGAGCTCCGGCTCCTCCAGGTCGATTCCCGCAAGGTGATCGCGCAATTGCAGGCGCGCTATGCCGCCGAGACCGATTGCCGGACCCTGCGCATCAAGCACAATTCCATGCTCGGCTATTTCGTCGAGGTGCCGCAGGCGGTTGGCGAGACCTTCCTCCGGGAGCCCTGGCGCGCCGTCTTCGTGCATCGCCAGACCATGTCGGACGCGATGCGCTTCTCCTCGGTCGAGCTCGGCGAGCTCGAAGCCAAGATCGCCTCGGCCGCCGACCGGGCGCTCAAGCTGGAGCTCTCGATCTTCGCCGCCCTGACCGAAGCCGTGCTCGCGCAGGCCGAGCCGATCAAGGCGGCGGCGCAGGCGCTGGCGGTGATCGACGTTGCCGCGGCACTGGCCGAGCTTGCCATCGATGGCGGCTGGACCAGGCCCCAGGTCGATGACGGAGCCGCCTTCACCATCAAGGCCGGCCGCCATCCCGTGGTCGAGGCGGCGCTGAAGCGGCAGGGCCAGCCCTTCGTCGCCAATGACAGCGAGCTGTCCGCGTCAGGCAAAGACCGCGATGGCCGCATCTGCCTGATCACCGGCCCGAACATGGCGGGCAAGTCGACCTTCCTGCGCCAGAACGCGCTCATCGCAGTGCTCGCCCAGATGGGCTCTTTCGTGCCGGCGCAAAGTGCCCATATCGGTATTGTCGACCGGCTGTTCTCGCGCGTCGGCGCCGCTGACGATCTGGCGCGGGGCCGCTCGACCTTCATGGTCGAGATGGTCGAGACCGCGGCGATTCTCAACCAGGCCGGGCCGCGGGCGTTGGTGATCCTCGACGAGATCGGCCGAGGCACCGCGACCTTCGACGGTCTCTCGATCGCCTGGGCCGCGATCGAGCATCTGCACGAGGCCAATCGCTGCCGAGCGTTGTTCGCGACGCATTACCACGAGCTGACCGCGCTGGCCGAGCGGCTCGACCGGGTCGCCAACGCCACCGTGCGCGTCACCGAATGGAATGGCGAAGTCGTCTTCCTGCACGAGGTCGTGCCGGGCGCGGCCGATCGCTCATACGGCATTCAGGTCGCCAAGCTCGCCGGTCTGCCGCCGGCGGTGGTCGAGCGCGCCCGCGCCATCCTCTCCGAGCTGGAGAAGAGCGAGCGCGAAAAGCCGGTCGCGGCTTTGGTCGACGATCTCCCGCTCTTCGCGGTGCAGATGCGCAAACCCGCGCCGGCAGCCGTCCCGGTCGCCGGCCCCGACGAACTGCGCGAGGCGCTCGCCGGGCTCGACCCCGACGAGATGACGCCGCGCGAGGCGCTGGAGGCGCTCTACAGGCTCAAGCGGCTGAATTGAGCCTGCGCCCGATCCCTTCGGCCGCTGCGACGCCCGTGGCGAAGCAGGCCTGCAGCAGATAGCCGCCGGTCGGCGCCTCCCAGTCGAGCATCTCCCCGGCGACGAAAATCCCAGGCAGGCGCTTCAGCATGAAATATTGGTCGATCTCTTCGGCCCGGATGCCGCCGGCGGTTGAGATGGCGCGGGCGAGCGAGGCCATGCCGGTGAGGCGCAAGGGCGCAGCCTTGATAAGCCCCGCGAGCGCGTCGGGCTCGGCCGTCAGCGGTCCGCTCGTAGCCTCCCGCAGCACGGCCGCCGCAACCGGCGAAAGCCCCGCCGCCTTGCGGAGATAATTGCTCAGCGTCTCGCCCGCACGGCGCTTCGCCAGCCGGTTGGCCAGCTCCAGCTCGGTCAGGTCCGGTCGCAGGTCGATCGTCAGGGCCGCTTCGCCATCGCGGGCGATGGTCTCCCGCAGCGGGCCCGACAGCGCATAGATCGCTCCGCCCTCGATACCTCCTGCGTCGATCATCGCCTCGCCCATCACGCGCTGTCCGGCGAAGCTCAGCGCGATCCGCTTCAGCGGCTGACCGGCGAAGCGCTCGCGCATCAAGGGCGACCAGTCGACCGAGAAACCGGCATTGGCGGGGCGCAGTGGCGCGATCACAGCGCCCTTGCCAGCAAGCAATTCGACCCAGGAGCCGTCCGCGCCGAGCCGCGGCCAGCTCGCGCCGCCGAGCGCCAGCAGGGTCGCGCGCGGCGTCACGATCTCCTCGCCGCCATCGCGCAGGGCGAAACGCAGCCCGCCGCTCTCGTCCCAGCCCGTCCAGAGCCGCCCTGCATGCAGCTGCACGCCGAGCCCGTCGAGCCGGGCCAGCCAGGCCCGCAGCAGCGGCGAGGCCTTCATTGCCCTGGGGAAGACGCGTCCGCTCGACCCGACGAAGCTCTCCGCCCCGAGCCCATCGGCCCAGTCGCGCAGCGCCTGCGGCGGGAAGGCGCGGATCACCGGCTCCAGCCAGGCGCGCGCGGTGCCATAGCGCTCAAGAAGAGCGTCGAGCGGCTCGGAATGCGTCAGGTTGAGCCCGCCGCGGCCGGCGAGCAGGAACTTGCGCGCCGGCGAGGCCATCCGCTCGTAGAGCGCGACCTTGTGGCCGGCCTGCGCCAGCCGCTCAGCCGCGATCAGCCCGGCCGGGCCGGCGCCGATGATGGCGACGTCGATGTCTCTAGTATGAACCATCCGGCCTTTTCTCGCGGGTCATCCCGGACGCAGCGAAGCGGAGATCCGGGATCCATTCCGGAGCCTTTCCGAAAGAGGTTCGGGAATGGGTCCCGGGTCTCCCTCCGGTCGCCCGGGACGACAGCATTCTTTTTTGCTCGGGACTATGCTGCCGGCAGTCTCAATTGCCGAACACGGTGTTGAGCTGGCTGCCGACCATGATGAAGGTGGTGCGCTTCGGCATCTCCTTGAGCCGGACCGCGCCGATATAGGTCATCGCCGAGCGCACCCCGCCCATGATCTCCTGCATCGTGCCCTCGACCGGGCCACGATAGGGCACCTCGACGGTCTTGCCCTCGGAGGCCCGGTATTTGGCGACGCCGCCGGAATATTTCTTCATCGCCGTGTCCGAGGACATGCCGTAGAACACCATCGCGACCGGCACTTTCTCGCCGTCATGGGTCTCGTAGCGGATCTCGCCCTCGCATTCGTCATGGCCGGCGAGCATGCCGCCCATCATCACGAAGTCGGAGCCGCCGCCATAGGCCTTGGCGACGTCGCCCGGCACGGTCAGCCCGCCATCGCCGCAGACCAGTCCTTTCAGGCCATGGGCCGCGTCGGCGCATTCGATGATCGCCGAGAGCTGCGGATAGCCGACACCGGTCATCTTGCGGGTGGTGCAGACCGAGCCCGGGCCGATGCCGACCTTGACGATATCCGCGCCGGCCAGGATCAGCGCCTCGGTCATGTCGCCGGTGACGACGTTGCCGGCCATGATCGCCGCGTTCGGGAAGGCGTCGCGGGTCGCCTTGACGGTGTCGACGAATTTTTCGGTGTAGCCATTGGCGACGTCGAGGCAGATCTTGTCGATCGGCGCCTTGGCATGCACCGCCTTGAGCTTGTCATGGTCGGAATCGGTGGTGCCCAGCGAATAGAAGGCATTGGCCGATCCCTCCTCCTTGAAGAAGGCGATCAGCTCGTCGGCGTCGTAATGCTTGTGCAGCGCGACCATGGCGCCGTGTTTCAGCAGCGCCCGCGCCATCGCCATGGTGCCGACCACGTCCATGTTCGCGGCGATCAGCGGGAAGCCGGTCCATTCGCGGCCGGTATGCGCGAAGCGGAAGCTCCGGTTGACGTCGACCTCGGCGCGGCTCCCGAGCGTCGAGCGCTTAGGCCTGATCAGCACGTCGCGGAAGTCGAGTTTCGGATCGTTCTCGATGCGCATGATCAAAGCTCCGGCGACTGGCGCATGTCAAAAAAGGCGCACGCGGCGTGAGGGAGCGTGCCGGGATTCATAGCCGCTCGAACCTTACGGAGCAATGCGCCGGGAGTGGGTGGGGTTCCAGCGGAAGGAAACTTTAGTGATCTCTAAAGTTTCTCTGGACAGGCTGCTCGCAGCACGATACTTAAGCATATGCTTCACCAATCTGACCAGCTCGATCTCATGTTCCAGGCGCTGGCGGACCCGAACCGCCGGCAGATGGTGCAGCGGCTCTGCGAGGGGCCGGCGAGCGTCAGCGAGCTCGCGGCTCCGCTGGAGATGACGCTGTCGGCGGTGGTGCAGCATCTTTCGGTTCTCGAGGGAGCCGGGCTGGTGCGGACGCAGAAGATCGGGCGGGTCCGCACCTGCCAGCTCGACACGCAGGCCCTGCGCGCGGCGGAGCGCTGGATCAGAGAGCGCCGCGCCCTCTGGGAGCGACGCTTCGACCGGCTCGGGGCCTTCCTTGCCGAGCAGGACCAGGACGCGAAGCAAGGAGACGAGCCATGAGCGAACGGACCGTCGTCCACGCCGATTTCACCATCGAGCGCCATTACGATGCGAGCCCGGCCCGCGTCTTCGCCGCCTTTGCCGATCCCGCCGCCAAAAGGCGCTGGTCGGCCTGCCATGACGAGGGCGGACTCGGCGAGCATGTGCTGGATTTCCGCGAAGGCGGCCGCGAGACCATGCGCGGCGCCCCGGCCGAAGGCGGCGTCTACGCGATGAACGCGACCTTCCACGAGATCGTGCCGGAGCAGCGCATTATCTATAGCTACGAATTGCTGCGCGACGATATCCGACTGTCGATCTCGCTGGCGACGATCGAGTTCCATCGCGACGGCGCCGGCACCCTGCTTCGCTTCACCGAGCAGGCCGCCTTCCTCGACGGCCATGACCGGCCCGACTGGCGCGAGCAGGGTTCGCGCGTCGGCTTCGACCGGCTGGCGGACTATCTCGCGCAGGAGCAGGCGCCAGCCTGAACCACGCCCTTCTTCAACCATCTCGGTTTCAGCCCGCTCCTTTCCAGAAGCAGGAATGCACAGCCATGTCCCTGACGCTCTATTTCCACCCGCTCTCGGGCTTCTGCCAGAAGGTGCTGGTTGCGCTCTACGAGAACGAGACACGGTTCACGCCGCATCTCGTCAATTTCGGCGATGCCACCGAGCGCGCCGATTTCCTGAAGCTCTGGCCGATCGGCAAGTTCCCGCTGCTGCGCGACGACAGCAATGGAAGGCTGGTGCCGGAGACCAGCCTGATCATCGAGTATCTCGCCCTGCACTATCCCGGCCCGATGGCGCTGCTGCCGGAGAACCCGGTCGCGGCGCTCGAAGTCCGGCGGCTCGACCGGATTTTCGATCTCTATGTCGCCATCCCCATGCAGAAGGTGGTGCTCGACCGGCTGCGCCCGGAAGGCAGCAGTGACCCGGTCGGCGTCGCCGAGGTCAAGGCGACCCTCGCTTGCGCCTATGACGTGCTCGAAGCGGAGATCGGCGAGCGGCAATGGGCCCTCGGCGACGCGTTCAGCCTGGCCGACTGCTCGGCCGCACCGGCGCTGTTCTATGCCGAGCGGGCGCTGTCCTTCCGCGACAGCCATCCGCGGCTCTGGGCCTATTTCGAGCGTCTGCGCACGCGGCCGTCCTATGCCCGCGCTCTGGCCGAGGCCGAGCCCTATTTCGAGTACTTTCCACGCAATCCAGGCGATGCCGGGCTCTCCCGCTAGCACGGCTTCGCGAACCCACACCGCCACTATCGAAAGGACAAGACCATGACCGCCAATCCCGTCGTCCATGCCAGCTTCACCATCGAGCGCAGCTATGCCGCCTCGCCCGCCCGCGTCTTCGCAGCCTTCGCCGATCCCGCGCAGAAGCGCCGCTGGTTTGCCGAGGGCGAGGGCTGGGAGGTCGAGCAGTTCGATGTCGATTTCCGCGTCGGCGGCCATGAGCGCAGCCGCTTTCGCTTCCAGGGCGGCCCGCCGATCACCAATGACACCGTCTACCAGGTGATCCAGCCGAACGAGCGCATCATCCTCGCCTATGCCATGGCGATCGATGGCGCGCCGCTCTCGGGCTCGCTGCTGACCATGGAGTTCGTGCCCGAGGGAACCGGCACCAGGTTCGTCTTCACCGAGCAGGGTGCCTATCTCGACGGCAAGGACGGCCCGATCCATCGCGAGGAAGGCTCGCGTGAATTGCTGGAGGCGCTTGCCAGGATACTCGGCGAGCCCGCTAACCCGGCCGCCTGACGCCTCGATCAGGCTGAATGGAGCCTAACTCCATTCAGCCACAGTTCATCCCCGGCCGGCTAACCGGCATGCTGGCGGCATCCGAACCGGGAAGACCCGGCGGGCGCCGCCTCCGATGTCGCGATCCGGGGGGATCACTCGACTGTGCTGAAGGCCGTCGATCCGAACACCGTACCGGCTGGCCCGCCATCCGACTGGCAGGTCACCAAGAGCTTCGCCCGTCTCACCGGCGGCTTCTGGCGCGGCGGCACCGCCGGCCGGGCCTGGCTCTGGTCGCTGACGCTGGCGAGCGCGATCATCCTCTCCGTCTTTGCCAACGTCACGGTCAACCGCTGGAACGGCTGGTTCTTCGATGCGCTAGAGAAGAAGGACGGCGAGAGCGCGCTGATCGCCATGGCCGTCTTCCCGGTGCTGGTGCTGATCGCGGCAGGCCTCGGCGTCATCATCCTGATCTCGCGCGAGACCTTCCAGGTCCATTGGCGCGCCTGGGTCACCGCCAAGCTCGCCGATGGCTGGATCGGCGAGCGAAGGTTCTACCGGCTCGGCCTCTCCGGCTACGAGCCGGCCAATCCCGAATACCGCATCGCCGACGATGTCCGCTGGGCGACGGAGCCGGTGGTCGATTTCGCCATCGGCCTGCTCTCGGCCGTCATCACCGCGATCACCTTTATCGGCATCCTCTGGTCGATCGGCGGCTCGCTCAGCGTCGAGGCGCACGGCGTCCCCTTCGAGATCCCTGCCTATATGGTCCTGGCGGCGATCATCTACGCGGTGCTCGTCTCCGGCCTGATCACCTGGGTCGGCCGGCCGCTGCCGCGCCTGATCGCCGCCCGCAACGAGGGCGAGGCGCGCCTGCGCTTCTCGTTGATGCGCATCCGCGACCACGGCGAGACGATCGCGCTCTCTCGCGCCGAGACCGGTGAGCGCCGCGCCGTCGCCGCGACCTATGACACGCTGGTGACGCGCTGGCTCGCCATGATCCGCCAGCGTGGCCGTCTGACCTGGATCACCAATGGCAGCGGCGCGCTGGTGCCGGTCGTGCCGCTTTTGCTGGCGGCGCCGAAATATCTCTCGGGCGAGATGTCGCTCGGCGACGTCGTCCAGGTCGCCGCCGCCTTCGTTGCCGTGCAGAACGCCTTCAACTGGGTGCTCGACAACTTCATGCGCATCGCCGAATGGCTGGCTTCGGCGCGGCGGGTCAACGAGCTTGCCGTCGCGCTCGGCGCGATCGAAGCCGGTGTGGCCGAGAGCGACATCGCCGTCCTCGCCAGCGAAGACGCGGGCCTGCGGCTGGACGAGCTGACGCTGACCGATCGCGACGGCCGCACCTTGCTCGCCGACGTCTCGACGGCTCTGCCCGCCGGCGCGACATTGCACGTCGCCGGCGAGCTCGGCCATGGCAAGGCCGCGCTGATCCAGGCGGTGGCGGGCCTCTGGCCGTGGGGGCGCGGCGCGGTGGCCCTGCCGGACGGGGCGCGCATCGCCGTGCTGCCGCAGCATCTCCATCTCTCGGAAGGCAGCCTGCGCGCCGCGCTCGACCCGATCGGCGGCCACAGCGACGCAGAGGCCGCCGCCGCATTGCGGCATTACGGCCTCTCAAGCCTGGTGTCGCAGATCGATCTCGCGCACGACTGGGACAAGGCGCTGACCACCGGCGATCGCCAGCGCCTCGCTTTGGCACGCGCCGAATTGGCAAAGCCGGATATCCTCGTGCTCGACGAGGCGACGAGCGGGCTCGAGACCGAGGCGGCGCTCGAACTGCTCTCGCGGCTCAGGGCGGCGCGACCGGATGCGGTGATGCTGCTGATCGGCCAAAGTCCCGGTTTCGCCGAGGCTGCCGATCATCACCTCACCATGCGGCGCGCCGGCGGCGTCGCCCGCATCGCCTCGTTCGACATGCCGCGCCCGGCCACACGGGTCGAAGCCGGCAGCGGCTGAGTTTGCAAGCAACTTACCTATCCAGCGCCGGTTGACCGGCCTCTTTCCGAAACGGAGTCAACGCATGCTGAACATCTGGGACGTCTATTGGGGCCTGCGGGTCGAGCAGTGCCCCTGCGACGTGCATTTCGTCGAATGGCTGGAAGAGCAGGGCCTGACCGGCAAGCGCATCTACCATTTCGGCACCGGCGGCCACCATTATGTCGGCATCCGCTGCGCCGAGCCGGAATTCGACAACACCGTGCTCGGGATCACCGCCTCGCCGAAGGAATACGAGGCCTTCGTCAAGCTCGCGATCGACAATCCGACGATCACCAAGACCTATTCCGCTTATTTCGGCGACATCTACACCAGCAATGCCCGGCTGCTGCCGCGCTTCGACATCGTCACGCTGTTCCACTCCTGCGAGTTCCGCACCGAAAAGAACGACGCCTATGGCGCGCTGACCGATCTTCAGGTGATGCAGCTCTTCACCGACCAGACTGATGCCGGCGGCCATATCCTGTTCTACACCGGCTCCTTCGCCTATGAGGCGGCTAAGCCGATCATCGCGGAGTGGGCGAAGTCGCGTCAGGTCGAGGAGATCGGCGAGTTCAAGACGCTCCGCGTCTTCCGCAAGACCGCCTGAGCCGGTTGCGCCGGGGCGTGAACGGCGTTAATTCCGTCCCGTCGATCCACTCGAAACTAAGGAGGGCTGCGTGATCACGTTCTTTCGTCACCATCGTCAGCGCGGCCCCGTTCAGGCCCTGCAAGCCGGCTTGCAGGGCTGACCGCACAGGCGATCGCTTCAGGTCTCTTCTAGGTCTGCCCTTCGTGAGGGCGTAGCGTCTTCGAGCCCAAAGCTCGGCCAGCTGCGTCCATCCCTCATCGAGCCAGGCGTTCCGCATTCGTGATGCTCGGGGCAAGGACCCCGGCCGAATGACGGCGCGCGGCTCGGGCAGTTCCGAGACCGACCATGACCTTGACTACCCTTCGCAATCTCGGCGTCACGCTGGGCGCGCCCCTGTTTTCCGACCTCTCGTTCTCCATCGTACCGGGCGACCGCCTTGGCCTCGTCGCCGCCAATGGCCGCGGCAAGTCGACCCTGCTCCGCTGCCTCTCTGGTTCGCTCGAACCATCCGCCGGCGAGATCACCCGCTCGCGCGGCCTGCGCATCGGCCATGTCGGGCAGGACGCCTCGCCGCAATTGCTGGAGCAGTCTGTCGACCAGTTGCTGCTCGACATGCTGCCGGCCGACCAGCGCGAGAGCGAGCATTGGCGCGTCGAGGTCGCGCTGGATTCGCTCGCGATACCGGAAGAACTGCGCCGCCGCCCGCTCGGGCAATTGAGCGGTGGCTGGCAAAGGCTCGTCCTGATCGCGCGCGCCGGCATCGTCGAGCCGGATCTGCTGCTGCTCGACGAACCCACCAACCATCTCGATCTCGCGCGCATCGGCGTGCTGGAGAGCTGGCTCGCCGCCCTGCCGCGCGACGTCGCGGTGATCCTGTCGAGCCATGACCGCGCCTTCCTCGACGCGACGACCAATCGGACGCTGTTCCTGCGCCAGAAGAGCTCGCAACTGTTCGCGCTGCCCTATTCGCCGGCGCGTGCAGCGCTTGACCAGACCGATGCGGCGCAGGCGCGCCGGCACGAGCGTGACCTCAAGTCCGTCCAGCAGATGCGGCGGCAGGCGGCGAAGCTGAACAATATCGGCATCAACTCCGGCAGCGATCTCCTGCTCAGCAAGACCAGGCAGCTCAAGCGCCGCGCCGACGAGCTCGAAGCGACGGTCCGCCCGGCCCATCGCGAGCGCTCTGCCGGGGCGATCAGGCTCGCCAGCAGCGCGACGCATGTGCGGGCGCTGGTCGAGCTCGACGACGTCGCGGTCGCGGCCCCGGGCGGTCGGCTGCTATTCAGGGCTGGCAGACGCTGGATCAGTCCGGGCGATCGTGTCGTACTCCTCGGCCTCAACGGCGCCGGCAAGTCGCTGTTCGTCGCCATGCTCCACGCTGCCATTCGCGGCGAGGAGCAGGCAGGTATCAGGGCGACCCCCTCGTTGGCACTCGGTTACGCCAGCCAGAGCCTCGCCGAATTGCCTGATGGTGATACCCCGCACGGGCTGATCAGCCGGCGCTTCGATGTCGGCGACCAGCCGGCCCGTGGCCTGCTCGCCGGCGCCGGTATCGCCATCGATCGCCAGACCGGGCCGATCGGCGCGCTCTCCGGTGGGCAGCGGGCGCGGCTCGCCATGCTGGTGCTGCGCCTCGCCAGGCCGAATTTCTACCTGCTGGACGAGCCCACGAACCATCTCGACATCGAGGGGCAGGAGGCGCTGGAGGTCGAGCTCACCGCCGGCGAGACCAGCTGCCTGCTGGTCTCGCATGATCGCAGCTTCGTCCGCGCTGTCGGCAACCGCTTCTGGCGGATCGACAAGCGGCGGCTGGTCGAGGTCGACGACCCCGAAGCTTTCTTCCAGGAGGCGATGGCGGCGGAGGGTTGACCGCCGCGGCCATCGCTACCGCCATGAGGCTGGCGCGTCCTGCGTAGGCCTCATGGCGCGCATTCGTCGCGCCGTCCTGTCTTGTGCATCGCGGCGAAGGCGCTATCTCTCGGGTCCGGCCGCCAGGCCAGCCGCCAGCAACCCGCCTTGCTCGCCGCGTTCCGCGTGCGTGCGCAACCCGACAAGAGCACTGATGTCGTTCGGCCCGCACGAGCCCGGAATGCCGTTGCGCAAGCGCAGCCGCTGGTGGTGGCTCGGCCCGCTCGCCTCGTCGGTGATCTTCGCGGCATCGCTGGTGGTGCTCTATTACATCGTCCGCGAGATCGAGCCCGGCGAGCTTGCCCGCGCCTTCGCCAACGCCAGCCAGCGCCAGCTCCTGCTGGCGCTGGGTTTCACCGCGCTGAGCTATCTGCTGCTGACCGGCTATGACGCGGTTGCGCTGCGCCGGCTCGGCCTGTCGATCCCCTATCGGACGACGGCGCTCGCCTCCTTCACCAGCTATTCCGTCGCCTTTACCCTGGGCTTCCCGATCGTGACCGGCGGGACCGTGCGCTACTGGGTCTATTCGGCCAAGGGCGTACGGGCATCGGAGGTTGCGAGCCTCACCGTGATCGCCGGCCTGACCTTCTGGCTCGGGCTCGGCATGATCCTCTGCGCCAGCCTGTTCTATGCGACGGAATCGGTCGCCGTGCTGGCGCGGACCTCGCCGCTGGTGATCCAGGTTGTCGGCGCCGCCGTAGCGCTCGGCACGGCAGGCTATCTCTTCTGGGTCGCGACCGGCGAGCGCACCTTGCGGGTCAGCGGCTGGAACCTGCCGCTGCCTGGGCTGGGCATTACCCTCGCGCAGATGCTGCTGGGCGCAGCCGAGGTCTGCGCCGCCGCTGCGGTGCTCTATGTGCTGCTGCCGGGCGGGCACAACCTGCCCTATGAAAGCTTCCTGGCCGCCTATATCTTCGCATGCCTGGTCGGCATCGCCAGCCATGCGCCGGGTGGGCTCGGCGTCTTCGAGGCGACCATGCTGGTCGCGCTCAGCCGCCTGCCTTTCGAGCAGGTGCTGGGCGCGCTGCTGCTCTTCCGCATCATCTACTACATCCTGCCCTTCATCCTGGCGCTGGTGCTGCTGGCGCTGAACGAGATGATCCGGCGCATCCGGCGGCACGAGATCTGACGCCGCCGCGTCTGATCGGGCAAGCATCCTTGACGTATCGGCACGGCGACGCCACCTCGATTCTGCCGGGCCTGTCGCAAGGAAGCAACCGGCCCGGGGAGAGCAGTGGACGCGGCGCACCTCATCGACGAGATCTACGAGGCCGCCGTCGTGCCGGAGCGATGGGCTGATGTGCTCGACCGGCTGGCGGCCAGGGCTGGCGCCGTCGGCACCATCCTGTTCGCGGCATCGCCGAGCCGGTTCCAGTGGACCTCCTCGCAGGCCATCCAAGGCGTCGCGGCCGAATGGGTCGCTTCGCCCTTCGTCGCGGACAATCTGCGGGGCAAGCGCCTGGTCCCGCTCTACGAACCGCGTTTCCTGACCGATCTCGATGCGATCGCGCCGCAGGAGCTGGAGCAGGACCCGTTCTATCGCGATTTCCTGAGGCCGCGTGGCTTGGGCTGGTGCGTCGGCACCTCGATCCGTGCGACCAGTGGCGACAGCATCGTCTTCTCGATCGAGCGCCTCTACGCCGACGGCCCTGTTCCGCGCGAGACGGCCGCCGCGCTCGACCAGTTCCGGCCGCATCTGGCGCGGGCCTCGATCATCGCGGCGCGTCTCGGCCTCGAGCGGGCGCGTGCCAGCGTCGCGGCGCTGGAGTTGATCGGCCTGCCGGCAGCGATCATCACTGGCCGCCATAGCGTGCTTGCGGCCAATGAGCTGATCATCGCGTGCGGCGCGTTCGAGATCGGCGCCTTCGACCGCGTGCGTCTCGCCGATCCCATGGCGAACGAGCGCCTCCAGCTCCATCTCGACGTGGCGGGGGACGCCGGGCTGTCGTTCCCGATCCGCGCCACCGGCGACCGGCCCGCCTTCGTCGCGCATCTGGTTCCGCTCAGGCGCGCCGGGCTCGACGTCTTCTCCGGCGCGGCCCAGCTGTTCTACCTCACCGAGGTCGGCCGTGGTGCGGCGCCGTCCGCGGCCATCCTCGAAGCGCTGTTCGATCTCAGCCCGGCGGAGGCGAAGGTGACCCGGCTTCTCCTGTCGGGCGGCACGGTTTCCGGAATCGCGAACAACCATGGCATCCGGCCTGAAACCGTGCGGGGCCAGCTCAAATCCGTATTCGCCAAGACGGGTGTGCGCCGCCAGGCCGAGCTGATCCAGCTGCTGGGTGGCATTCAGTCTCCGGGTGCCCCGGACCTGCTGTCGCGGCCGATCGCAAGCGAATAGCGCCCGGTTTCGCGCGGGGGAATTGCGCTGCACCACTGCTCCGGCCTATGACGCCTCGCCGCAGGCCACGCATCGGAAGGCAGGAACCGCATGCACGCTTTGGTCGACCCGAAGGCGCCTGTCACGGCGGCGCTGATCGAGGCCATCGGCGTTCCCGCCGTATTGCTCGACCCGCAGGGTGTGATCCAGGCGCTGAGCCCGACGGCTCCGGCGCTGGTCACGGCGCTCGCCAAGGGCAAGCCGCTCGCCCTCGTGATGCGTGATCCCGATCTGATCGACGCGATCGAGCAGGTCTCACGCCATGGCGGCCGCCGCGCCGTCGAGCTGATCGAGCGCGTGCCGGTCGAGCGCACCTTCCGCATCCATATCGCCGCGCTCGCCGGCAGCGGCTGGCGCCGCGCCGTGCTCCTCACCTTCGAGGATCTCAGCGAGCAGCGCATGACCGAGCGCATGCGCGTCGATTTCGTCGCCAATGCCAGCCACGAGCTGCGCACGCCGCTCGCGTCCGTGCTCGGCTTCGTCGAGACCTTGCAGGGCCCGGCCCGCAACGATGCCGCCGCCCGCGACCGCTTCCTGACGATCATGCGCGAGCAGGGCCTGCGCATGGCGCGTCTCGTCGACGACCTGCTCTCGCTGTCGCGCATCGAACTGCGCGCCCATCTCGCGCCGGAGACGCCGGTCGATCTCGCCAGCATTGCCCGCGAAATTCTCGACTCCCTTGTCCTGATGGCGCGCGAGCGCGAGGTGACGCTGAAGCTCGACGCGCCGCAGCAGCCCGTCACCGTCGCCGGCGACCGCGACGAATTGCTGCGGCTGATGGAGAACCTGGTCGAGAACGCGATCAAGTACGGCCAGCGCGGCGGCGAGGTCGGCATCACCGTCGCGATATCCGGCGAGGAGGCCAGCCTCAGCGTGCGCGATGACGGTCCCGGCATCGCCCCGGAGCACCTGCCGCGCCTGACCGAGCGCTTCTACCGGGTCGACACCGCCGCGAGCCGCGAGGCCGGGGGCACCGGCCTCGGCCTCGCCATCGTCAAGCACATCGTCCTGCGCCATCGCGGCCGCCTGACGATCGAGAGTGTGGTCGGCCAGGGCGCGACCTTCCGGGCGATCCTGCCGCGCCTGCTGGACCCGACCCGTTAACGATTTGTGACGGCGGCAAGCGCGCGTTCATGACTGTGTGTCATGTGGCTGTCATATAGCCGGTGTTCTAGCAGGGCCGCTGCACTTGCGATCCAGAGAGGACATCTGATGCGCAAACTTCTCATTCTCACAGCCGCCGCCATCGGCCTGACGGGCGCTGCCCAGGCTGCCGACATCACCGGCGCCGGCGCGACCTTCCCCTTCCCGATCTACGCCAAATGGGCCGAAGCTTATAAGAAGGATACCGGCATCGGTCTGAATTACCAGTCGATCGGCTCGGGCGGCGGCATCCGCCAGATCAAGTCGAAGACCGTCGATTTCGGCGCCTCCGACATGCCGCTGAAGGGCGAGGACCTGGACAAGGACGGCCTGCTGCAGTTCCCGGCCGTGATGGGTGCGCTCGTCCCGGCGATCAACATCGCCGGCGTCGAGGCTCGCCAGATCAAGTTCTCGGGTCCGATCCTGTCGGACATCTACCAGGGCAACATCAAGAAGTGGAACGACCCCAAGCTCACCGCCCTGAACCCGGATGTGAAGCTGCCCGACGCCAACATTACCGTGGTCTATCGTTCCGACGGTTCGGGCACGACCTTCGTCTGGACCGATTATCTCTCGCGCGTCTCGCCTGAGTGGAAGTCGAAGATTGGCGCCAACACCTCGGTGCAGTTCCCGGTCGGCATCGGCGGCAAGGGCAATGAGGGCGTCTCGGCCTCGGTCAAGCAGATCGCCAACTCGATCGGCTATGTCGAATACGCTTACGCCAAGCAGAACAAGCTCGCCTACGGCCTCGTCCAGAACCGTGACGGCAAGTTCCCGGTGCCGGAGACCGAGTCCTTCCAGGCCGCGGCGGCCAACGCCAACTGGAATGAAGCGCCCGGTTTCGGCATCATCATCAACAACCAGCCCGGCGAGAAGGCGTGGCCGATCACCTCGGCGACCTTCATCCTGATGCACAAGAAGGCCGAGAAGCCCGAGCAGTCCAAGGCTGCGCTGGCCTTCTTCGACTGGGCCTACAAGAACGGCGACAAGCTCGCGGTCGATCTCGAATACGTGCCGATGCCCGCGAACGTGAAGGACCAGATCCGCGCCAGCTGGAAGGGTATCACCGACGCCTCCAGCAAGCCGGTCTTCTGAGCGATTACAACGACATGGCGAAGCGGGGAGCATCCCCCGCTTCGCCTCTCACTCGACCTTCATCCCGAGCAGCGGTGCTCATTGTCCGCTGCTCGGGATGAAGGTTCGATCCAGAGAAACGATCGTTCTTAATCTTGTTGCCTGCGATTGCTGGCTTAGACCGGAGTTCCACGGATGACAGCCGTGACAGATCCTATGAGCCTTCCGGCCGCTGGCGCTCAGCGCAAGACTCCGAAGGGCACCTTCGATATCGTCTTCCGCAACGCCAGCCTCCTGTCGGCCTTGTTCGTGCTTGTGCTGCTCGCCGGCATCATGCTTTCGATGATCATCGGCGGCTGGCCGGCCTTTCGCGAGATGGGCCTGGGCTTCATCACCTCCAGCGTCTGGGACACGCAGAACGATCAGTACGGCGCCTGGCCAGCCATTGTCGGTACGCTCTCGACAGCCTTTCTCGCACTGCTGATCGGCGTCCCCTTGTCGCTTGGCATCGCAGTCTTCCTGACGCAGCTCGCTCCGCCCTGGTTCAAGCGGCCGGTCTCGACCGCGATCGAGCTGCTCGCCGCCGTGCCATCGATCATCTATGGCATGTGGGGCCTGTTCGTCTTCGTGCCGCTGTTCGCGGCCTATGTGCAGCAGCCGGTCTCACGCATCGTCGAGGGCATGCCGATCGTCGGCACGATCCTCTACGCCGCCTCCCCGTCGGGCCTCGGTATCCTGTCGGCGGGCATCATCCTGGCGTTCATGATCATCCCATTCATCGCCTCGATCGTGCGCGACATGCTCGACCAGATCCCCTCGGTTCTGCGCGAGAGCGCCTATGGCATCGGCGCCACGACCTGGGAGGTGGTGCGGCATGTTCTCGTCCCGCAGGCCGGTGTCTCGATCATCGGCGCGATCATGCTTGGCCTCGGCCGCGCGCTCGGCGAGACCATGGCGGTTACCTTCGTCGTCGGCAACGCCAACCGGCTCTCGGCCTCGATCATGGATCCCGGCTCGACCATCGCCTCGCGTATCGCCAACGAGTTCAACGAGGCGATTGGCCTGCAGCTCAATGCGCTGATCGCGCTCGGCTGCATCCTGTTCTTCGTTACCTTCGTCGTCCTGGTGATCGCGCGCATCCTGGTCGCGCGGGTCAAATCCTTCTGAGCGAACGGAAAGACCATGAGCCTCGCCACGCCCTCAACCGCTCGCGCGCTGCCCCCTGCAACCTGGGGCCGGGTACGCCAGTCGCGCCGGGTCGCCGACCGCGCGATGAAGATCATCGCGACAGGCTTCACATTGCTTGCGATCTCGGTGCTGTTCTGGATCCTCGGCATGCTGGTCGTGAAGGGCCTTGGCGGGCTCTCCGCCGCGACCTTCACCGAGACCATGCCAGGCCCGGGTTCAGAGGGCGGCGGCCTCGCCAACGCCATCGTCGGCTCGCTGGTGCTGACCTTCCTCGGCATCGCAGTGGCGACGCCGATCGGCGTGCTCGCCGGCACCTATCTGGCCGAATACGGCAAAGGCTCGAAGCTCGCCGACCTGATCCGCTTCATCAACGACATCCTGCTCTCGGCGCCGTCGATCCTGATCGGCCTGTTCGTCTACGTCATCCTGGTCGAGCCGCTCGGGGGCTATTCCGGCTGGGCCGGCGGCGTCGCGCTCGGCATCATCGCGATCCCGGTGATCGTGCGCACCACCGAGGACATGCTGCGCCTGGTGCCCGGCCCGTTGCGCGAGGCCGGCTCGGCGCTTGGCGCGCCGCCCTCGGTCGTGATCACCTCGATCACCTGGCGTGCCGCCAAGTCCGGCATGGTCACCGGCATCCTCCTGGCCCTCGCCCGTATCGCCGGCGAGACCGCGCCGCTGATCTTCACCGCGCTCAACAACAGCTTCTGGTTCTCGCCGACGCTGCTCGGCGGCGTCTCCAACCTGCCGGTGACGATCTACCAGTTCGCGTCGGCCCCTTACGAGAACTGGCAGCAGCTCGCTTGGGCGGGATCGCTGATCATCACCGTCTCAATCCTCGTGCTTTCCCTCATCGCCCGGCGCATCGTGCGCGGCGGCAAGTGAATAGCGTCCGATCGGAAGGACCATGCAGATGCTTTCGACCCTCGAACTGAGCCCGCAGACGCTGGATGCCGAAGCGCCCGTCCGCATCGCCGTGAAGAACCTCGATTTCTACTACGGCGAGCACAAGGCGCTGAAGAACATCAACCTCGACTTCCGCGACCGGCACGTCACGGCGCTGATCGGCCCCTCGGGCTGCGGCAAGTCGACCCTGCTGCGCATCTTCAACCGGATCTACTCGCTCTATCCCGAGCAGAAGGCGACCGGCGAGATCCTGCTCGACGGCCGCAACATCATCTCGAACGACATCGACGTGAACGAATTGCGCTCGCGCATCGGCATGGTCTTCCAGAAGCCGACGCCGTTCCCGATGTCGATCTACGACAATGTCGCCTTTGGCATCCGTCTCTACGAGAAGCCGCCGAAGTCGGAGCTCGATGACCGTGTCGAGGGCGCCTTGCGCCGCGCCGCGCTTTGGGACGAGGTCAAGGACAAGCTGAAGAGCTCCGGCATGGGCCTTTCGGGCGGCCAGCAGCAGCGCCTCTGCATCGCCCGCACCATCGCCCAGAAGCCCGAGGTCATCCTGTTCGACGAGCCGACCTCGGCGCTCGACCCGATCTCGACCGGCAAGATCGAGGACCTGCTCGAGCAGCTCAAGACCGACTTCACCATCGTCATCGTCACCCACAACATGCAGCAGGCGGCGCGCATCTCGCAGTATACCGCCTTCATGTATCTGGGCGAGGTGATCGAGTTCGACGCGACCAACACGATCTTCATGAACCCGCACAAGAAGCAGACGCAGGACTACGTCACCGGCCGCTTCGGCTGACGTTCTGAAAGCGCCGGCCAGACTCGAAGGATACGCCCGATGTCGGATCAACATATCGTCCGCTCCTACGATGCCGATCTCGAGGGCCTGCGCCGCAGCCTCGCCGAGATGGGCGGCATGTCCGAGCGCATGCTCGGCGACTCCACCGTGGCTCTGGTGCGCCGCGACACCGCGCTCGCCCAGAAAATCATCAGCGCCGACCAGCGCCTCGACAATCTCCAGCGCGAGGTCGAGGAAAAGGCGGTGCTGACCATCGCTCGCCGCCAGCCGCTGGCGAACGACCTGCGCGAGCTGATCTCGGCAATCCGCATCGCCGCCGACATCGAGCGCGTCGGCGACCTCGCCAAGAACATCGCCAAGCGCGCCGTCGCGATCTCCGGCCAGTTCTCGCCGCCGCATCGCGCCGTCGTCGGCCTCGAGCATATGAGCCGCCTGGTCCAGGCCCAGCTCAAGGACGTGCTCGACGCCTATGCCGCCAGCAACGAGCAGAAGGCGATGGATGTCTGGCGCCGCGACGACGAGATCGACGCGCTCTACACCTCGCTGTTCCGCGAGCTCCTGACCTATATGATGGAGGACCCGCGCAACATCACCTTCTGCACGCATCTGCTGTTCTGCGCCAAGAACGTCGAGCGCATCGGCGACCATACCACCAACATCGCCGAGACCATCCACTATCTCGTCACCGGCCAGTCGATCGACGAGACCCGGCCGAAGCTCGACACCACCAACATCCTCGTCGACCTGCCGGCGGCCAATGGCTGAACCGGCGGGCGCTTGAACGGACGCTGACATGCCCGCACGCATCCTGATCGTCGAGGACGAGGAGCCGCTCACCTTGCTGCTGCGCTACAATCTCGAGGCCGAGGGCTTCGAGGTCGACAGCGTGGCGCGCGGCGACGACGCCGAACTGCACCTGCGCGACCATACGCCCGACCTCGTCCTGCTCGACTGGATGCTGCCCGGCCTCTCCGGCATCGAGCTCTGCCGGCGCCTGCGTACCCGGCGCGACACCGAGCGCGTGCCGATCATCATGCTGACCGCCCGCGGCGAGGAGACAGAGCGGGTCCGCGGCCTTGCCACCGGCGCCGACGACTATGTCGTCAAGCCGTTCTCGCTGCCCGAACTGATCGCCCGCATCCAGGCGCTGCTGCGCCGCGCCAAGCCCGGCCATGTCGCCGGTCTGCTCGCTGCCGGCGATCTCGAGCTCGACCGCACCACCCGGCGCGTCCGCCGCGCCGGCGCCGAATTGCATCTCGGCCCGACCGAGTTCCGCCTGCTCGAATTCCTGATGCAGGCCCCGGGCCGGGTCTATTCCCGGGCGCAACTGCTCGACGCCGTCTGGGGTCGCGACGTCTATATCGACGAACGCACCGTCGACGTTCATGTCGGGCGCCTGCGCAAGGCGATCACGCCGGCCAATGCCAAGGACCCGCTGCGCACGGTGCGCGGCGCCGGCTACGCCTTCGACGAGACGTTTGCCCGCAGTTGAGCGCTTTTGTCAGCGCGGCGCGGCGATGATCACCGCTGCGCCGGCAAGGCAGAGCGCGGCGCCTGCCAGGTCGTAGCGATCTGGTAGCACCTTCTCGACCAGCGCCATCCAGGCCAGCGACGCCACGATATAGACGCCGCCATAGGCGGCGAAGGTGCGCCCGGCGGCTGGACTGTCGAGCAGGGCCAGCAACCAGGCGAAAGCCGCGAGCGATACCAGGCCCGGCAGCAGCAACCAGACCGGCTTGCCGAGCTTGAGCCAGGCCCAGAAGGCGAAGCAGCCGGCGATCTCCGCCAGCGCCGCGGCGGCATAGGTCGCGAAGGTCGCCATGGCGCTCTCCCGTGGTTCGCCCATGAAAAAGCCGGCCACGAGGGCCGGCTTTTCCGATTTTGGATGGTTACGCCGCCTCAGGCGCGGACGGGCTTGCGCTCGCGGCGCCGGTCGGCCGCCGGCTGGTAGGCGATCCGGGCATGATAGGCGCAATAGGGCATGCCGGTCGCGCTGCGGCCGCCGCAGAAGCGGAACTCCGGCGTGGTCGGGTCGCCCATCGGCCAGCGGCACATATACTCGCGCAGATCCATGATCGTGACCCGCTCGGAGAACGGCACGACCACGTCCTCGGCCGGCGCCGGAGCGCGCTCGACCTGTGCTTCGGTCGCGATTTCGGGTGCGAACTGCGGTGCCAGCGCGGTGTTGCCGCGGGTCAGCCCGGCGCCACCGTTCTGATGGCCGGCGGGATGGCTCGGCGGGCGGGCCGCCGGCTTGCGCGGGCGCGGCGTGGCCGAACCGGGGCTCTTGGCCCGGCCGGACAGGCCGAGACGGTGAACCTTCCCGATGACGGCGTTCCGCGTGACGCTGCCGAGCTCGGCGGCGATCTGGCTCGCGCTCAGGCCGTCATTCCAGAGCTTCTTGAGCAGTTCGACGCGTTCGTCGGTCCAGGCTCCGGCTTCGGTCATGGGGTTGCACCTGTCTTCGTCATGCTTCGCCAGCGGGCCGGCGAGGCATAGGGAGAGATCATGGCGGAATCCGATACCGGCAGCGTCCGTCACAAAACGGAAGCCGTTACGCCCGGAACTGACGATACAGGAGACGCCGCACGAGATGTCGTATCTGACGAAGAGGACCATACAAGATGGCCTGACTCGGCCACAAGAGTCGCCGAATCGTAATTCGGCTTTTCCCCAGCCAATCGCCGCAGACGGCCGGACAGTGAGTCTATTCGGCAACGCTGCCGCGAGAGCCGGATCCGATCAGGGTGGCATACCCTGATCGGTGAATCCGTCTCCCACTTTTGGAATGGAGACCGTTTTGCCCCAACGGCTTGCGGGAGAAGCCGTTGGGGACGGGCTCCAAGTCAGCCGGAATTGACAGGGCCGGGCCGGTTTTGCATAGTCGTGCGACGCAGCCGCCCCCAAGGGCGGCGCTTATGTTTTTGAGCGATCGGGATTTTCCTTTGATGCGGCTTGACGCGCGACGAGACGGCGGGAGCGGCCAGCGACGATAATGTCGCCGGCGGGTCGCATCGTGCCGGCATCATGCCGCCTTGCGTCCCATCCTGCCGTTCCCGGCCTGAGATTCCGCGCTATTTTCCCGTCTCGCCGCAAGGATTTTGCTCCATGAGCACCGCTTCCGCTTCTTCCGTTCTCCTGCCGACCTATGCCCGGGCCCCGATCGCGCTCGAGCGTGGCGAGGGCGCCTGGGCGATCACCGCCGACGGCACCCGCTATCTCGATTTCGGCGCCGGCATCGCCGTCAATTCGCTGGGGCACGCCCATCCGCATCTGGTCGAGGCGCTGACCGCCCAGGCGCAGCGGATCTGGCACACGTCCAATCTCTACACCATGCCCGAGGGCGAGAAGCTCGCCCGCCGGCTCTGCGAGGCGACCTTCGCCGAACGCGTCTTCTTCACCAATTCGGGCGCCGAGGCGAACGAGTGCGCCATCAAGATGGCGCGCAAGTACCACGCCGCGAAAGGCCATCCGGAGCGCTTCCGGGTCGTCACCTTCGAGGGCGCCTTCCATGGCCGCACGCTCGCGACCATTGCCGCCGGCGGCCAGCAGAAATACATCGACGGCTTCGGCCCGAAGGTCGATGGCTTCGATCAGGTGCCGTTCGACGACGAGGCGGCGCTGAAGGCCGCGATCGGCCCGGAGACCGCCGCGCTTATGATCGAGCCGATCCAGGGCGAAGGTGGCCTGCGCTCGGTGCCGATGCGTGTCCTCAAGCAGCTGCGCGAGCTCTGTGACGAGCACGGGCTGATGCTGATCTTCGACGAGATCCAGACGGGCGTCGGCCGCACCGGCAAGTTCTTCGCCTATGAGCATTCCGGTGTCGCTCCCGACATCATGTCGATCGCCAAGGGCATCGGCGGTGGCTTCCCGATGGGTGCCTGCCTCGCCACCGAAGAGGCCGCCTCCGGCATGACGCTCGGCACCCACGGCACCACCTTCGGCGGCAATCCGCTCGCCATGGCGGTCGGCAACGCCGTGCTCGACGTCATCCTGGCGCCGGGCTTCCTCGACCATGTCCAGAAGACGGCCTTGCGCCTGCGCCAGTCGCTGGCCCAGCTCAAGGATCAGCATCCCCAGGTGATCGAGGAGATCCGCGGCGAGGGGCTGATGCTCGGCCTCAAGCTCAAGACCCCGAACACCGATTTCGTCGCGCAGGCGCGGGCCGCCGGCCTGCTCGTGGTCGCGGCCGGCGACAATGTCGTGCGCCTGCTGCCGCCGCTGATCATCGGCGAGAGCGAGGTGGCCGAGGCGGTGGCGCGGCTGGACAAGGCGGCTGGCGCGGTCGAGGCGGAGCTCGCCCGGCCGGCAGCGGAGTGAGCATGATGTCTGCGACGCGTCACTTTCTCGATCTCTCGGATTTCTCGGCCGGAGAGCTCCGCTCCATCCTCAAGGCCGGCGAGGACATCAAGGCCCGCCGGCGCACGCCCGCGGCCGCTGCCGACCGCCTGCTCGAAGGCAAGGTCATCGCCATGATCTTCGAGCAGCCATCGCTGCGGACCCGCGTCTCCTTCGACGTCGGCATCCGCGAGCTCGGGGGCTCGCCGATGATGGTGACCGGCCAGGAGATCGAGCTCGGCGAGCGCGAGACCATCGCCGACACCGCCCGCGTGCTCTCGCGCTATGTCGATGCGATCATGATCCGCATGCTCGACCACGACGCCGTGGTCGAGATGGCGCAATACGCCACCGTGCCGGTGATCAACGGCCTGACCAAGCGCCAGCATCCCTGCCAGGTCATGGCCGATGTCATGACCTTCGAGGAGCGCAAAGGCTCGATCAAGGGCAAGCGCATCGCCTGGACCGGTGACACCAACAACGTCCTGACCTCCTGGGTCCATGCCGCCGGCCGGCTCGATTTCGAGCTCGCCATCGCGACGCCCGAAGAGCTCGCGCCTCCGCCGGCGCTGCTCGACTGGGCCCGCGACCAGGGCGCCAGGCTGCAGTTGACCCATCGTCCCGAGGCGGCGGTCGAGGGCGCCGACTGCGTCATCACCGATTGCTGGGTCTCGATGGGCGACCAGGAAGGCACGCGCCACAACCTGCTGCGGCCCTACCAGGTCGATGAGCGCCTGCTCGGCCGCGCCGAGAAGGATGCGATCTTCATGCATTGCCTGCCGGCCTCGCGCGGCGAGGAAGTGACCGACCAGGTCATGGACGGCCCGCAATCGGCTGTCTTCGACGAGGCCGAGAACCGGCTGCATGCCCAGAAGGGCATCCTGGCCTGGTGCTTCGGCGGAGTGGCGGCCTGATGGCGGAAGGCTCGCCCGCGGGCGCACCCGACGATCGGGTGCTGCCCTTCGCCGTACCCGATCTCGACGTGCGCGGCCGGGTCGTCAGGCTCGGCCCTTCGCTCGACCAAATCCTAGCGCGGCATCATTACCCCGAACCCGTTGCGCGCGTCCTCGCCGAGGCCGCGGCGCTCGCCGTCATGCTCGGTACCACGCTCAAGGGCGAAGGCCGCTTCCAGCTGCAGACCAAGAGCGATGGGCCGGTCTCGATGCTGGTCGTCGACTTCAACGCGCCCGACTGCTACCGCGCCATGGCTCGCTACGATGCCGATCAGCTGGCGGCCGCGATCGATGCAAACGCGATCTCGACCGGCGATCTGCTTGGCAAGGGCCACCTCGCCATGACCGTCGACCAGGGCAGCGAGGCGACGCGCTATCAGGGCGTCGTCGCGCTCGACGGACAGAGCCTGGAAGAAGCCGGCCACCAGTATTTCCGCCAGTCCGAGCAGATTCCCAGCCGCATCCGGCTCGGCGTCGGCTCGGTCCTGACCGGCGCCGGCCTCGCCTGGCGTGCCGGCGGTCTGATCGTGCAGTTCATGCCGAACTCGCCCGAACGCATGCGCGCCGCCGATCTCCACCCTGGCGATGCGCCCGAAGGCCATGAGATCCTTGCCGCCGGCGACGATGACGGTGTCAGCGACGACGCCTGGACCGAGGCGCGCTCGCTGGTCGAGACGATCGAGCATCACGAACTGCTCGATCCGCTGCTGGAGAGCGAGCGCCTGCTCTACCGGCTCTTCCATGAGCGCGGCGCCCATGTCTTCGAGCCCGTCGCGGTGCACGAGGCCTGCCGCTGCTCGCGCGAACGCGTGCTCGGCATGCTCAAGGGCTTTTCTGCCGACGACCGCAAGGCGATGATCGCCGATGACGGCACGCTCGGCGTCACCTGCGAGTTCTGCTCGCGCCGCTACGAGTTCGACCCGGCCGAGGTCGAGGCGGAGATCGCGGCGGGGGCGTGAACATGGCGCGTCATGCTCGGGCTTGACCCGAGCATCTCAGGCCGGAGAAGACTCCGTCTAGTGCCTTCTCGTCAGGAGATTCTCGGGTCTGCGCCGCGCTTCGCCCGAGAATGACGGCGCTTTACCCCACCCGGCATTCCGCCAGCAGACGGCGCATGAAGGCCTCACCGGCGGCGAACTGCTCCAGCGTGATGTACTCGTCCGGCTGGTGCGCCTGGTCGATCGAGCCGGGGCCGCACACGATGGTCGGCAGGCCTGCGCGCTGGAAATGCCCGGCCTCGGTGGCATAGGCGACGGCGATGGTGCGGTTGCGGCCGGCGAGGCGCATCACCAGCGTCTCGGCCTCCGAGCCCGGATCGGGCGCGAGGCCCGGCACGTCCGAGCTCATCACCGTCTCGATCGCAGCCGACGGCGCGGTCCTGCGCATCCGCGCCAGCACCTCCTCCGACAGCCTGGCGAAACGGGCCGGCACCTCTTCGGGATCTGAGCCCGGCAGCGTGCGCACCTCCCAGGCGAGATCGCAGCGATCGGCCAGGATGTTGCGGGCGATCCCGCCATGGAACTTGCCGATATGGACGGTGTCATAGGGCGGATCGAAGCGCCCGCTCTCGTCGATCCGGCCTTCGCGCTCATCGGCCATGGCGACGAGGCCGGCGGCGAGGCGCGTGCCGGCATGGACGGCGCTGGCGCCGAGATGCGGCTTGGACGAATGCGCGGCGAAGCCGGTGATCGCGGTGAAGAAGGTGCGAATGCCCTTATGCGCGTCGGCGAGTTCGAGCGAGGTCGGCTCGCCGACGATGACCGCGCGTGGCTTGGGCAGGCTCCTGCCCATCGCGGCGATGCCGTCGACGACGCCGAGGCAGGTCACCTCTTCGTCATAGGAGAAGAACAGGTGGATCGGCGTCTTGAAGTCGGCGGCGAGAAAGTCCGGCACGAGCGCCAGCGCCAGCGCGACGAAGCCCTTCATGTCGACCGAGCCGCGGCCATAGGCCTTGCCGTTCTCGACATGCAGTGTGAACGGATCGCGCGACCAGGCCTGACCCTCGACCGGCACGACATCGGTATGGCCGGAGAGCACGATACCGCCCTTGTCCTGCGGGCCGATCGTGGCGAACAGCGCCGCCTTGTCGCCGGTCGCGTTCGGGAAGCGCACGGAGGGTACGCCCCAGCCAGTGAGGTAGTCCTCGACGAAGGCGATCAGGTCGAGATTGGATTTGTGGCTCACCGTGTCGAAGGCGACGAGGCGGGCGAGCATGTCGAGCGGCTGGTAGCGCTGCCCGGTCGGTGTGGCGATCGTCAATGCAGGACCTTCTTCACATAGGGCGAGTCGAGCGGAAACAGCGGCACCTCGACATCGAACCGCGCGCCGTCCTCGCCGAGCATGGCATAGACGCCGCGCATGCTGCCATCGGGCGTCATCAGCGGGCAGCCGGAGGTATAGCTGAAGCGCTCGCCCGGCTGCAGCACCGGCTGCTGGCCGATCACGCCGTCGCCGCGGACCTCGTGCACCTCGCCGCGCCCGTCGGTGATGACCCAGTGCCGCGCCATCAGCTGCATGGTTCGGGGCGACAGGTTCTCGATCTCGATCGTATAGGCCCAGAAATAGCGGCTCTGGTCCGGCGTGGATTCAGAGTCCATGAACTTGGGCGAGGCGGTGACGCGCACGCCATGGGTTTCGGCCTGGTAGATCATCGCGGCTCCGTGCCGTCTGCGCGCGGCTCTCGCCGGGGCGGCGGGAAGGTCTTGTTATGACCTGCAACGGCGCAGCGTCAATGCCGTCAACCGGATGTAGACCCGATGATCCGCAGCGATGCCGGCATGTGGAAAACGTGGCACCGGACTCGCCAGCGGCTCCCCGGTGCGGCAGGAAGAACGATCAATCTCGCGGCAGGCTGGCTTTGCGCCGCGCTTCACAAGGTGGTCTGATAGCGCCATGGCGACATCGCCCGACATGCTGGCCGAGATCGCGACCGCGCCGGCTTCGCTCGCCGGCCCTTCCGGCGTGCTGCCGCGCCAGGATATCCGCAAGCTCGTCCATCGCGGCATGGTCCGCTCGACCTCCGGCGCTTTCGCAGAGAGCCAGTACCAGCCGGCGAGCCTCGACCTCAGGCTCGGCCACAAGGCTTATCGCGTCCGCGCCAGCTTCCTGCCCGGGCCGAACAAGAGCGTCGCCCAGATGCTCGCCGACCTGACCCAGGACGAGGTCTCCCTCGAGGAGGGCGCGATCCTCGAGAAGAACTGCGTCTATGTCGTCGAGCTGATGGAGTCGCTGCACGATCTGCCGGCGACGATCTCGGCCTTCGCCAATCCGAAGAGCTCGACCGGCCGGCTCGACGTCTTCACTCGCCTGATCGCCGACCGCAGCGAAGCCTTCGACAGCGTCGCCGGCGGCTATTCCGGCAAGCTCTACGCCGAGATCTCGCCGTCGAGCTTCTCGATCAAGGTGCGCAAGGGCAGCCGGCTCAACCAGTTGCGCTTCCGCCGCCGCAGCTCCGGCCAGGAGGAGGCGGAGGGCTTTCGCGTCTCCGACCGCGAGCTGCGCGAAGTCCATCGCCAGACCGCTCTGGTCGACGGCCCCGCGACGATCCGCAACGGCCTCCTGTTCAGCATCCATCTCGGCGATGCCGAGGGCGAGATCATCGGCTACCAGGCCCAGCGCTTCACCGACGTCATCGATGTCGACCGGGTCGGCGGCTACGAGATCGACGATTTCTGGACGCCGATCCCGGCCAAGCGGGGACGGCTCATCCTCGACCCGCATCAATTCTACATCCTCGCCTCGAAGGAACGGATCTACATCCCGCCGGCCTTTGCCGCCGAGATGGCGCCGATCGACCCGGCCATGGGCGAGTTCCGCGTCCACTATGCCGGCTTCTTCGATCCCGGCTTCGGCGTCGGTGCCGGAGGCGTGCCCGGCAGCCGCGGCGTGCTCGAGGTCCGGAGCCACGAGGTGCCTTTCCTGCTCGAGGACGGGCAGGTGGTCGGGCGCCTCGCCTTCGAGCGGATGGCGGCCGAGCCCGACGCGCTCTACGGCGCGATCGGCACCTCCAATTACCAGGGCCAGGCGCTGAAACTTTCCAAGCATTTCCGGAGTTAGGCTGCAGGCGACGCGTTCGCGGCCGATTCAACCTTTCCTTAGCTGCGAATCCGCAACGCACGCAGGAAGATTGCCCGGACGGCGAGCTACGGGGCGACAAAACGGCGATTCCGTGTCAGATGGCTGCAAGCGCCGATGGCGTTGCCGGCCGCTGGCCTGCGGCGTGTTCATGCTTGTGTCACCGGCGGCAGGCTTCGACCGCCTTCCGCTTCATGGCTTTCGTGGCCAAATGTCTACAGGGAAAGGATTTCTCATGCGCGCCCTCATCATCGCCGGCGTCCTCGCCGCCGCCCTCGGCGGCTGCCAGAGCGTCGAGCAGTCGGCGGCCGAGTCCGACCAGGTCTGCCTCGATGCCGGCCACCGCCCCGGCACCCGCGCCTTCGAGCGCTGCCGTAGCGAGGTGTTCCAGAGCTTCCGCCGCTCCAACGCCCAGGCGAGCAACGCGGTTGCGGCCGGCGTCGTCGCCGGCGCGGTCGGCGGTGCGGTCATCGCCGCTTCGTCGCGCCGCCACTACGGCTACGGCTATTATGGCTGCGGCTATTACGGCTGCTACTGAGACGCTCGGCGTCTGAACGAAAGCCGCGCCGGGCGACAGGGTCCGGCGCGGTTTTTTCGTTTATATCCGGAATGTTGGATCGACCGGCTTGCGGCGGGCAGCCCGGCCCGGCTATACGGACAGCACGCGGGCGTAGTTCAGTGGTAGAACGTCAGCTTCCCAAGCTGAATGTCGTCGGTTCGATCCCGATCGCCCGCTCCAAAATCTCCTTGAAGCTCAGTCGATTGCGGCGGCTCGTCGTTGGCGGCCGATCCTGCTGAAGTAGCCGTCGCTTGCGCCGTTCCGCGTTCCCTCAACGATCTACGCATCGACGATGCCTGAGGCGTCGCGGGTCCGCTGGACGACGTCGAGGAAGGCCTTGATGATCCGGCTGGTCTGCCGCTGCTTCAGCACGACCACATGCGCATAGGTGTAGACCTCGGCGCCCTCGATCGGGATCAGCCGCAGCGTCTCGTCCGGAACGAACTCGGCCTCCGAGACATAGCTGATGCCGAGCCCGCGGATCACCGCCTCGCGGATCGCCTCTCGGCTGCCGATCTCCATCACCAGACGCGGCTTCGTGCCCGTCTTGGCGAGCGCACTCTCGAAGGCACGCCGTGTCGTCGAGCCCTGTTCGCGTGCGATCATCGGCTCCCCCGCCAGCTCCGGCAGCCGGATGCTGCGCTGATCTGCCAGGCGATGATCGCGCCGCACGAAGACCGCGACGGGGTGGCGGCGATAGGGGATGGTCAGCAGCCGGTCGTCCTCGTCGATATAGGCGAGCACCGCGACGTCGCAGCGATAGCTTTCGAGGTCGCCGAGCACCTCGGCGGAGTTGCCGATCTTCACGGCCAGCTCGATCCCCGGATAGGCCTGGTTGAAGGCGGCGAGCATTTCGGTGACGTGGAACGGGCCGACGGCGCCGATCGAGAGCCGGCCCGTGCGGAGCTCGCGCGATTCCGTCAGGAAGGCGAGCGCCTCGGCCTCCTCGGCGAAGAGCCGGGTGGTGATGTCAAGCAGTTGGCGCCCGCTCTCGCTCAGCTCGCGCCGCCGGCCGCGCTTGACGAAGAGCTCGACCCCGAACTCCTCCTCCAGCGCCCCGACCTGCGCCGTCAGCGTCGGCTGGCTGATGTTGAAAGCCTCGGCGGCGGCGTTGAAGCCACCGGCATTCGCGACGTTGTGGAAGGACCGGAGCTGAGTATAACGCATAGAGAATTTCTATTCATTCAGATCGAAAAATCAATTTGTTATAAGAATGGAGCTCTGTGAGCATCCCTGACAACGAGCCGGCAAGGCGCATTGCGAGGGATGGACCGCATGAACTGGGCGTACTGGAACCCCGTGAAGATCCGGTTCGGCAGCGGCCTCCTCGACGAGGTCGCCGGGCAGATCGGCGGGCGGCGCTGGGCCCTCGTCACCTATGACCAGCCGCTCTTCCGCGAATTCTCCGCCAGGTTGACCGCAGTGGTCGGCGCGCCGGTCGTCTCGATCACCAATATCGAGACCAATCCGGACTGCGCCGATCTCGCCGAATCCTGCCGCCAGTTCGGCGCGGCCGAGCCGGCCGAGGTCATCGTCGCGCTCGGCGGCGGCTCGATGATCGACGCCGCCAAGGTGCTGGCGGCCAGCGACGGCGACTTCGAGACAGTCCGCCGGCACCTGACCGAGAAGACGCCGCTCGACGGGGCCGCGATCATCCCGATCATCGCCGTCCCGACCACGGCCGGCACCGGCTCCGAGGTCACCTCCTGGGCGACGGTCTGGGATCAGGCCAATGGCAGCAAGTATTCGCTCGCACATCCCCGTCTCTATCCGGAAACGGCCGTGCTCGACCCCGCCTTGACGGTCGGCGCGCCGCGCGGCCTCACCCTGGCGACCGGGCTCGATGCCCTCTCCCACGCGCTGGAGAGCATCTGGAACGTCAACGGCAATCCGGTCTCGGCCAATTATGCGGTCGAGGCTGCCAGGGAGATCATCGAGACGCTGCCGCGCCTGCTGGAACGCCTTGGCGATGTCGAGCTCCGGACCCGGCAGATGCGCGCCAGCCTGCTGGCGGGCCTCGCCTTCTCCAACACCAGGACGGCACTCGCCCACAACATCTCCTACGACATCACCCTGAAGAGCGGCACGATCCACGGCATCGCCTGCTCCTTCTCGCTGCCCATGGTGATGCGCTGGGCGATGGGCGCGCAGCCGCAATGCGATGCCGCGCTGCGCCGTGTCTTCGGCCCCGATCTCGAGGCGGGGGCCGAGCGGCTCGGCGCTTTCCTGCGGGATCTCGGCGTTGCGACCGACCCTGCCGCCTATGGCGTCTCGGCCGGCGAATGGAACCGTCTCGTCGGCAAGGCGCTCGAAGGCGAGCGCGGCCGCAATTTCATCGGACGGCAGGCGGCCATGGCCGCCTGAGAGCACGCATCGGGCAACGACGCCCGCAACGGTTCGCCGGACGATCAGAAGATCGCCGGATCATCTCGGGAGGATGACATGACCACCACGCGTCGCACGATATTGAAGGGTTCGCTGGCTGCGGGATCGCTGCTGGCGGCACCGGCCCTGGTCCGAGCCCAGACCAAGCTGGTCCGGGTTGGGCTGATCCCGTCCGAGGATTCGCGAGCGATGCTGGAGTCGAGCGCCCAGCTCCTCGCCGCGCTCCAGAAGAATCTCGGGATCACCGTCCAGGGCTTCGTCGCCTCCGACTACAACGGCGTGATCGAGGCGATGCGCTCGAACCATGTCGACGTCGCCTATCTCGGCCCGTTCTCCTATGTGCTCGGCACCACCGTCGCGGCGATCGAGGCCTTCGCCACCGCCGAGACGGCCAAATCGAGCCGCAGCTTCTATCGCAGCCAGATCATTGCGCGGAAGGACAGCGGCATTAGCGACTGGAAGGGCCTGAAGGGGCGGACCTTTGCCTTCGTCGATCCGTCATCGACCTCGGGCCATCTCTTTCCCAAGGCTGGGCTGATGAAGCTCGGCTTCGATCCCGAGAAGGATTTCGGCCGGGTCCTCTTCACCGGCTCGCACGATGCCAATGCGCTCGCCGTCGCCAACAAGCGGGTCGATGCGGCGACGATCGCAGACCGCATCCTCGATGCTGCCGTCCAGAAGAAGCTGGTCGATCGCGCCGACCTCCAGGTCGTCTGGGAGTCGGACCCGATCCCGGAATCGCCGACCTGCTGGCGCAAGAACCTGCCGGAGGAGCTGAAGGCGAACATCAAGTCGGCCTTCCTGAACATTCGCGACATCACCTGGGCCGACCAGGGCAAGCTCAACCGCTTCGTCGAGACGAACGACCAAGCCTACGACATCATTCGCGAGACCGCGAAGGTGCTGAAGCTCGATCTCACCAAGATGAAGTAGTCGCGCAAACGCGACCGGCGGAGGAAGCGGCATGATCAAGATCGAAGGGCTGAAGAAGTCCTATGCGGGCCGCCCGGTCCTGCAGGGCATCGACCTCAGCGTCAAAGCCGGCGAGTTCCTCGTCGTGCTTGGTCCCAGCGGCGCCGGCAAGTCGACGCTGTTGCGCTGCATCAACGGACTGGCGCAGCCCGATGCGGGCCGGACCGTCATCGACGGCAAGGTGCTCGACCTCAGGCGCGGCGCCGCCGGCAAGCGGCCGGTGGCGATGATCTTCCAGCACCACAACCTCGTGAAGCGCCTGTCGGTGCTGAAGAACGTGCTGGTTGGCCGCATGGCGGGGCTGTCGTCCTTCCTCTCGATGCTGCAGCTCTTCCCGAAAGCCGATGTCGCGATCGCGATGGAGTGCCTGGCCCGGGTCGAGCTCGCCCAGAAGGCGAATTCGCGCGGCGACCAGCTCTCCGGCGGCGAGCAGCAGCGCGTCGGCATCGCCAGGGCTTTGGCCCAGCAGCCGGCGGTGATCCTCTGCGACGAGCCGGTGGCGAGCCTCGATCCCAAGACCTCGCGCGTCGTGCTCGGCTACCTCAAGGCGATCTGCAAGGAGGAGGGCATCGCGGTGATCTGCAACCTCCATCAGGTCGACTATGCCGTCGAGTTCGGCGAGCGCATCGTCGGCCTGAGCGGCGGCCGGGTGGTCTTCGACGACACGCCCGACCAGCTGACCTCGGAGATCGTCCACCAGATCTATCCCGGCCTTGAGGACCCCGGCATCGCCCGCGTGCTCAAGCCTCGCCCGGCGAGCCACCCTGTGCTGGCGCCGATGATCGCCACCGCAACCGCCTGACGGGGAAGCAAGCCATGTCGTTCGGAACGCTGCAGCTCGTCCTTCGTCCCCCGCAAGGCCGCTTCGGCTGGTGGGGCGTCGGCTTCGTCACGCTCTCTGCTTTGGTCTTCCTGTGGTGGGCCGCGCTCGGCTCGCAGATCAACGCCAATAATCTCTGGAACGGCATCCCCTACATGGTGGACTTCCTCGTCCGGATGATGCCGCCCAACCCGGAATTCCTGGAGCGGCTCTGGCAGCCGGCTCTGGAAAGCCTGCAGGTCGCGGTTTGGGGGACGCTGCTCGGCGTCGTCATCGCCCTGCCGGTCTGCTTCTTCGCGGCGCGAAACCTGAGCCCGAGCCCGGTCGTCTTTCATGCGACACGGCAGCTGCTCAACTGCATGCGCGGCATCAACGAGATCATCCTGGCGCTGATCTTCGTCGCCGCCATCGGTCTCGGCCCCTTCGCCGGCGTGCTGGCGCTCGCCATCCATGGCGCCGGCATGCTCGGCAAGTTCTTCGCCGAGGCGATGGAGGATATCGACGAGGGGCCGCTGGAGGCGTTCCGCTCGGCCGGGGTCGGCCCGTTCAAGACCTTCTTCTTCGGCGTGCTGCCGCAGGTCCTGCCGGCCTGGCTCGGGACGATCTTCTACCGGCTGGAGACCAATGTCCGCCAGTCGACCGTGCTGGGCATGGTCGGCGCCGGCGGCATCGGCTTCGAGCTCGTCTCCTCGATGAAGCTGTTCAAGTACCAGGACACCGCGACCTGCATCCTCGTCATCCTCGCCATGGTCCTGATCGCCGACCTCGTCTCATCCCGCGTCAGGGCCCTGATCCGCTGATCGTATCGTCGAAGCCACGACGTCCCGGGCCTTGGCGCGAGGCCCGGGACGCGTCATCACAGGATCGGCCGGTCCTGAACCGGCTCAGGATTCGGGATTTGCGACATGCGGCTAGGCGTCATCGCCGACATCCATGGCAATCTGCCGGCGCTCGAAGCCGTGCTTGCCCGGCTGTCCAGGCTCTCCGTCGATCGCGTCGTCAATCTCGGCGACTGTGCCTCGGGCCCGCTCTGGCCGGCGGAGACCGTGCGGCTCCTGCGGGCGACCCCGATGAGCCATGTTCGCGGCAACCACGACAGGGCGCTCGGCGCGGCTTCGCCCGACGGCCTCGGCGCCTCAGACAGCTTCGCCTGGCGCGATCTCGACGCCGATGCCCGCGATTGGCTGGTCGGCCTGCCCTTCGAGCTCGAGGTCGGCGGGGCGCGCTGCCTCCATGCCAGCCCGAAGGACGACGACACCTATCTGCTCGACGCGATCGAAGGCGGACGCCTGGTCGCCGCCGCCCCGGGCGCGGTCGAGACGTTGCTCGGACCGACTCGTCCCGCCGTGGTCCTGTGCGGGCACAGCCATCAACCGCGCCTGCTTCGGCTCGATGACGGCACCGTCGTGGTCAATCCAGGCAGCGTCGGCAATCCCGCCTACAACGCCGACGAGCCCTGCATCCATGTCTCGGAGAGCGGCGCGCCGCATGCCCGCTTCGCCGTGGTGACGATGGCGGATTTCGTCGAGATCGAGCACCACGCGGTCGCCTATGACTGGGAGCATGCGGCAAGGCGGGCTGAAGGCAATGGCCGCGCCGACTGGGCCCATGCCTTGCGGACCGGGCGGGTTCTGCCGACATAAGTAGGGCCTGTGCCGCTGGTCACTGCGCCAGCTGGCTGCTGGAGCGTTCATAGACCGTTGCGCCTGTCTGCGCGTCGATGCCCTGCAGGCTGACCTCGTAGCCCCAGAGCCGCTGGACATGGCGCAGGGTCGCCTCGCAGCTGCCGCCATCCAGCACGATGCCGTCGCGGACCTTGTGCTGCAGGCGCAGGTGCCGCTGGCCGAGCAGGTCGACATCGACGACCTGGATGTCGGTGTTGTTCGTTCCGATGTCGTATCGCTGGGCCAAAGCGGCGCGTATCTTCCGATAGCCGCGCTCGTTGTGGATCGAAGCCACGCTGTAGAACGACTCGTTGGCCGCATCGGAGAGCAGGAACAGCCGCCATTTCCGGATCAGCGCCGGGCTGAGGAACTGGCGGATGAAGGATTCGTCGCGGTGGTTGGCCCAGGCGTCGAGCAGGATCGTGCGCCAGTCGCCGCTGCCCGCGATCTCGGGGAACCAGTCGCGGTCCTCCGCGGTCGGCTCGGTCGCGATGCGCTTGATGTCCTGCATCATGTCGAGGCCGAGCGCATAGGGGTTGATGCCGGAAAAGCGGGGATCGTCGAAGCCGGGCTGGAAGATGACGTTCGAATGGTTGCGCAGGATCTCCAGCATGGCGCCTTCGCCGATCCGGCCTTGATCGAACAGTGCGTTCATCACGGTGTAGTGCACGAAGGTGGCGCAGCCCTCGTTCATCACCTGCGTCTGCCGCTGCGGATAGAAATACTGCGCGATGACGCGGACGATCCTGAGGACTTCGCGCTGCCAGGGCTCGAGGATCAGGCTGGTCTTCTCAAGGAAATAGAGCAGGTTCTCCTCGGGCAGGTTGAGCGCCTTCTTCCGCTCGGCGATCAGGTCCGCATTTTCCGCTGCCGCCGCCTTGCTGCCATCCGCCTGGCGCGGGAGCGTCCGCCAGAGGTCGTTATAGGAGCGTTCCTCATATTCCAGCCGTTCGCGCAGGCCCTCGCGCTGCTTCTCGGAGGAGAGTCTGGGCGGGCGGCGATAGCGGAACACGCCCTGGTCCATCAGCGCGTGGGCGGCGTCGAGAATGGCCTCCACGGCTGCGACGCCGTGCTTCTCCTCGCAGCGGGTGATGTAGCTCTTGGCGAAATCGAGATAGCCCAGGATCGCGTCGGCGTCGGTCCACTGCCGGAACAGATAGTTGTTCTTGAAGAAATGGTTGTGCCCGAGGGCCGCATGCGCCGTCACCAGCGCCTGCAGGGCCAAGGTGTTCTCTTCCATCAGATAGACGATGCACGGATCGGAATTGATGACGATCTCATAGGCCAGGCCGCGGCCGCCCTTGCGGTAGTGCAGCTCGTGATGGAGGAAGTGCTTGCCGAACGACCAGTGGCGATACATCAGGGGCATGCCGATCGAGGAATAGGCGTCGAGCATCTGCTCGGAGGAGATCACCTCCATCTGCACCGGGTAGATGTCGAGCCGCAGCTCCTCCTTCGCCACCGCTTCGATGACGTCATAGGCATGCGACAAGGTTCCGAAATTCCAGTCCGAGCCGGTGAACAGCAGATCGGATCGGTGCGCGTGCCTGGGCATCGGCGCGTCCTTCAGTTGCGCGGCCGCGCCGGCTGCCGGGTGAAGAGCTGGCGGAAGACCGGGTAGATGTCGGCAGCCTTCGCGATGCGGGTCGTGTCGAAATTCGGCCAGCGTTCCTTGACCTTGAGATAGGCGCGCCAGAGCGAGGTGCCGTTGTCGGTCGAGCCGAAGATCTCGCTCTCGCGTTCGTCGATGATCTCGACATAGGCGAAATACTGGCACAGACGCATGATCTCGCCGTCGAGCAGGCGTAGGCATCGCTCGGAATCACTGGCGAAATTGTCGCCGTCCGAAGCCTGCGCGACGTAGATGTTCCAGTCCTTGCTGGGGTAGCGCTGCGCGATGACGCGCTGCATCTCCTCCAGCGCGGTCGAGACGACGGTGCCGCCGCTCTGCGTGCTCAGGAAGAAGGTATCCTCGTCGACTTCCTGCGCCGTGTGGGTATGGCGGATGAAGACGATCTCGGTGCGGTCGTAGCGCCGCTTCAGGAACAGGTGGAGCAGCACGAAGAAGCGCTTGGCGAGGTCCTTCTCGCGCTCGCCCATCGAACCGGAGACATCCATCAGGCAGAACATCACCGCGTTGGCGTTCGGCAGGGGCTGCGCCTCGAAGCGGTTGAAACGGATGTCGACGGGGTCGATGAAGGCGATCACCCGGCGCCGGCGTTCCAGCCGGTCGATCTCGGCGCGCAGGGCCGCGGCCTTGGCGCCCATCGCATCCGTGCCCTCGGCCTCGATTCGCGCCAGTTCGGCGAGAATCGCCTCGACCTCTGCGCGCTTGGGCCTTTGCAGTGCGATGCGCCGGCCATGGCTGTTGCGCATGGTGCGGCCGACATTGATGTTGGTCGGCGAACCGCCGGTGGAGAAGCCGGCCCGCCGCGGCTTGGCAGCCATGATCTCCTTCAGGGCGAGCTTGACCATGTCGGGCAGCTCGAGATCCTCGAAGAACAGGTCGAGCACCTCCTCGCGCGACAGCACGAAGCGGAAGTCGTCCTCTGAATCCTGCAGGCCGGGCGACGATCCCGCTCCGCTGCCTTGGCCCGGCTTCGGCATTCTGTCGCCTGGCGAGAACTGCTTGTTCCCGGGCAGGACATGCTGGCGCCGGCCGCTGTTCCTCGCGTCGCGGAAGCTTGGTTCGCTCGTGCCCTTCGCCGGGATCGAGACGGCGTGCTCTCCGTCCGCATCGGCGATCTTGCCGGAGCGGATCTGCTCCTGGACGCTACGCTTCAGCTCCGCCCGCACGCGATGCAGAAAGCGCTGGCGGTTGCCCAGGCTTTTGTCCTTCGGATTCAGGCGGCGATCGATGAAGATCGGCATGGCAGGCTCCGGCCGGCATTCTGATTTTGCATCGGCTTTGTCCGAAAACCGCACCCCACTTTTCGGGCCGATGCTTTAGCCCGCCTTGTTGACGCGCATGTACCAGTCCACCAGGCGCCGGACCTGGCGTTCGGTATAGCCACGTTCGACCATGCGCTGCACGAAGCCGTGATGGCGCTTCTCGGTCACGCTGTCCTGCTTGGAGCCGAAGCTGATCACCGGCAGCAGGTCCTCGACCTGGCCGAACATCCGCTTCTCGATCACCTCGCGCAGTTTCTCATAGCTGGTCCAGGACGGGTTGCGTCCGTTGTTCCTGGCCCTGGCGCGCAAGGTGAACTTCACGACTTCGTTGCGGAAGTCCTTGGGATTGGCGATGCCGGCCGGCTTCTCGATCTGCGACAATTCGTTGTCGAGAACCTGCCGGTTGAGGATCTGGCCGGTATCGGGATCCTTGTAGTCCTGGTCCTCGACCCAGGCGTCGGCATAGGCGATGTAGCGGTCGAACAGGTTCTGGCCGTATTCGCCGTAGGATTCGAGATAGGCCTTCTGGATCTCGTGCCCGATGAACTCGGCATAGCGCGTCGCCAGCTCCGACTTGATGAAGTCGAGATAGGCCGCTTCCGTCTCCTTCGGGAACTGCTCGCGCTTGATCGCCCCCTCGAGGATGTACATGAGATGCACCGGGTCGGCGGCGAGTTCCTCAGTGTCGTAGTTGAAGGTCTGCGACAGGATCTTGAAGGCGAAGCGCGTGCTGACGCCGGTCATGCCCTCGTCGACCCCGGCGGCGTCGCGATACTCCTGGATCGCCTTGGCCTTGGGCTCGACCTCCTTCAGGTTCTCGCCGTCATAGACGCGCATCTTGGTGTAGAGCGGCGAATTCTCGAACTCGCTGAGCCGGGTCGAGACCGAGAAGCGGCTGAGCAGGTCGAGCACCTCCGGCGCGCAGGGGCTGCCGGCGAGCTCGCTCTCGCGCAGCAGCTTCTCGTAGATCTGCCGCTCCTCGGTGACGCGCAGGCAATAGGGCACCTTGACCACCAGGATGCGGTCGAGAAAGGCCTCGTTGTTCTTGTTGTTCTTGAATTGAAGCCATTCCGACTCATTGGAATGGGCCAGCACGATGCCCTGATAGGGGAAGGCGCCGAAATTCTCGGTGCCGTTGTAGCTGCCCTCCTGCGTCGCGGTCAGCAGCGGGTGCAGCACCTTGATCGGCGCCTTGAACATCTCGACGAATTCGAGCAGGCCCTGCGTCGTCCGGTTCAGCCCGCCGCTATAGGAATAGGCGTCCGGGTCCGACTGGCTGAAGTTCTCGAGCTGGCGGATGTCGACCTTGCCGACGAGGGTCGAGACGTCCTGGTTGTTCTCGTCGCCCGGCTCGGTCTTGGCGATGCCGATCTGGCGCAGGCGCGAGGGCGTCAGCTTGACGACGCGGAACTTGGCGATGTCGCCCGAGATCTCGTCGAGCCGCTTCGATGCCCAGGGTGAGATCAGGCCGGTCAGGCGCCGCCGGGCGATGCCGTATTTGTCTTCGAAGAGATCGCCCATGCGATCGGGCCGGAACAGGCCCAATGGCGATTCGAACACCGGGCTGATCTGGTCGCCGATCTTGAGCGTGTAGAAGGGACGCTCCTCCATCAGCTTTTTCAGCCGCTCGGCGAGCGAGGATTTGCCGCCCCCGACGGGGCCTAGCAGATAGAGGATCTGCTTGCGCTCCTCCAGGCCCTGCGAGGCGTAGCGGAAATAGCCGGCGATCCGCTCGATCGTATCCTCCATGCCGAAAAAATCGGCGAAGGAGGGGTAAATCTTGATCGTCCGGTTGGAGAAGATCCGACCCAGGCGCTCGTCCTGGCTGGTGTCGAACAGCTTCGGCTTGCCGATCGCTTCGAGCATGCGCTCGGCGGCGGAGGCGTACATCGATTTGTCTTCGCGACAAGCGAGCAGATATTCCTGCAGGCTCATCTCTTCCTGAGAATAGCTGCGATAATCCTCGGAAAATAAGCGGAAGACCTCGCCGTCTCGTTCCATCGTGGTAGCCCTCCAGCGCAAGCCGGCTTTGCCGACAATGCCCCTGAACAATCAACCGCAGATAGACTTGCAAGTTCCTGGCCGATAAGGGGCGCCTTGACGGCCGCCGGGCATCTGGGCCCTGCCCCTAACGCTGACGCGACCCATCCTCAACTCACCTCTTCGCGTCCACGCCAGAGATGGGCGCCAGCTTGCGCGCCTATGATGTCATGTGGGGTGGCTGAGCGGGATCGCCAAGAGGGATCGCGCAGATGGGAAGTCGGAGTATCCCTGCGGCATGAACGCAGCTTCCGATCGACCATGCGTGGCGCTAGATTGCGGCGATGAGCGCAGCGCCGCAGACCGATACTCAGGACGCCGCTCCGGGCCACCGCCCGGGCCTCTGGCTGCTCGCCGGCGGCTTCGGGCTCCTGTTGGCGGCCGGCCTGCTGCTCTGGTGGCGTGAAGGCGATCGGCTGTTCACCGACGGGCTGATCGCCGCGCTCCTTGCCTGCTTCTGAGCGGCGTTCCACTCGCCTTCGAGGGTCTTCCCGTGAACCGCCGCCTGCTCCTGCCCCTGCTGGTCTTCCTGCTTGGCGCCGCCGCGCTCGCCGCTGCCGCCTTCGTCACCTTCGCTCCGGCCTCGCGCCAGAGCGGGCAGAGCCTGGCGTCCAGCGTCGGCGGGCCGTTCACCCTCACCACCGCCGAAGGCAAGACCCTGACCGACAAGGACCTGCGCGGCGCGCCCTTCCTGGTCTTCTTCGGCTTCACCCATTGCCCCGATATCTGCCCGACCAAGCTGTTCGAGATCTCGGAGGTTCTGCGCGCGGCTGGGACCAAGGGCGAGAAGCTCAAGGCGCTCTTCGTCACCGTCGATCCCGAGCGCGACACCGCCGAGACGATGAAGAGCTATCTCGGCTCATTCGACCCGCGCATCATCGGGCTGACCGGCGAGCGCGCCGCGATCGACGCCGCGGTCAAGGCCTATCGCGCCTATGCCCGCAAGGTGCCGCTCAAGGACGGCGACTACACCATGGACCACACCGCTCTGGTCTATCTGATGGATAAGGACGGCGGCTTCGTCGGCGCCTTCAATATCGAGCGCCCGCCGGCAGAGGCGGCGCAGGAGTGGCTGCGGCATCTGTGAGTTCGCCAGGCCTGGCTGCTCGGCCGCTCGACGTGGGGCCACGATAGCGGGACGAGCGCGCCAGCCCATGCGCCGTCTTGTGCCAGCCGAAGCGGTCGTCGACATAGTCGTAGAGCGCCAGCCAGCCGGCGAGCGAGGTGACGAGATAGTAGAACGGGAGAAGCCAGAGGCGGCGCCATAGATCGGGAGCGCCGCGCCGCTTGGCGCCGAGTGCTGGGACCAGGAACATCGTCAGGAGGCCGCAGCCGGCAAGGCCGAGCGATAGCGCCGAAAAGCACATTTCCAAAGGCGTGCTCGGCGACAGCAGCGAACCGCGCAGTATTGCGGCCCCTGTCATCACGACGAGGAACGGCAGGAGCAGCGTTCCCAGCAGGGTACCCAGCGTCAGCACCAGGAACGTCAGGGTCGCGCCGACCCCGGCTTCGCGAACCAACCGGTCCGGCCGCTGCATATGGCTGATCAGCGTCTGCAGATAGCCCTTCAGCCAGCGCCGGCGCTGTTTCAGCCAGGCCCGGAGATCGCGCGGCGCCTCTTCCAGCGTATGGCTGGGCAGGTCGGCCATGTAGCCGCCCGAGCGCACGAGCCGGAAGCCGATATCCGCGTCTTCCGTCACATTCCAGGGGTCCCAGCCTCCGACGCGCCGCAGTGCCTGCGTGCGGAAATGGTTCGATGTGCCGCCGAGCATGATCGGCAGTCCGGCGGCGAGCAGGCCGGGATTCAGCACGTCGAAGAGCCCGGCATATTCCAGGGCGAAGCAGCCGCTGAGCCAACTGTCTTCGGGATTGTCGATAACCAGATGGGCCTGCAGGCAGACGAGGTCGTCATCGGAGCGCAGGAAGCGCGCGGCGGCCAGGCGCAGCTGCCGCGGGTCGGGAATGTCCTCGGCGTCGAAGATGGCGAACAACTCGCCGCGCGCTTCGGCCAGGGCGATGTTGAGGGCGCGCGGCTTGGTCTGCGGCAGGCCGCGCGGCACGATTGTGACCTGCATGAAAGGCGGCAGCGTGCGGGTTGCGAGTGCGCGCCGCAGGTTCCAGTCGATCTCCTCGACCAGGATGTGAATGTCCAGCTTGGCGGCGGGGTAGTCGAGCGCCGCGAGCGCCTGGATGAGCTGGTCGAGAACCGCCTCCTCGCCGAAGATGGGCACGGCGACGGTATAGACCGGCAGGCGGCTGTCATCGATCTGCCAGCGATGGTCGCGCCACAGATCGGCCGCCGGCTTCTCGGCCAGGGCCGCGAAGCGCAGGATCACGGCGCCGAAGAACAAGGGGCCGAGCATGAGGCCGAGGCCGGTCAAGGTCGCGAGAGGCGCCAGCGTGCCGAACCAGGACAGAAGCCCGACCATCAGGCAAGCAAGGCCTTTCTGCAGCCAGCTGCTTCCGGTGCGCGCGCTGAACCGTCTTAGCCCGGCCTCGTCCAGCCAGGCCGCCGCGCGCGTGATGGGTCCGGCGTTCGTCCGCCGCAGCTCGGCTGCCAGCGCCGCGGGGGGCAGCACGACGATATCCTCGCGAGCCCGGGCCCCGGCCGACAAGAAGCGTCGCAAGGCCGGGCCCGGCGGGGGCGCGGCCGCGAAGCGCAGGGGGCTTTCCGGGCGGACACGCGTGGCGGCCAGGCCCTCGCGTAGGATAGCCGCGACGTCGCCGCCCCGCTGCAAGGGCGGCGCGTGCGGCTGGAAGCGCAGGTCGAGCTCGGCAGCCAGTGCCCGGTAGAACTCCTCTTCCTCGACAAGGCCGGAGGCGATGACCTGACGGCTCGGTGACACGCCGATCCGCTCCGCGAGCCGGGCGGCCTCCCGCAATTCTGCGGGCGGCACGCCATGATCGGCGAGGAAGGCGATCTCGGCAGGCAGGCCGAGCATACGCACCGCGCTGGCGTCGGCGCGCGGCCAAGCGAAGGCTTCCATCCCCATCCCCCGGGGTCGCAGTTGAGCGCTCCCGCAGCCGGCAGCAACTTATGGTTGCTTAACAATACGTCGGAGTCGAGTCGGGCGGGAAAGACCGGCGTATTGTCCGCTTCGACAAGGCGGCGCCGTCAGCGCAGGGGCGGGACGAAATAGCCACCTCAGATCATTTGCATACAAATGAGGCGAGCCTGCCGTTTCCCGCAGCAGTGATCGAACTGCCGCCGATCCGCGAGTCTGGAGCGGCCTGGCCTGTGCGCGATGCCAAACCGCGATAGAACCCGTGGTCTATCCAACTCTTTCATTTCTCGGCGAATCTGCGCGGCGCGGCAGCGCTCGAGTGCCATTTCACTTCGCGGTTGCGAACGAGATCGGGCGCGATAGTCTCGCTCCCGGCTGCCGTCGGCAGTTTGCAAATGGTCGATCTCAAATCGCTTGACAAGCTTGAAATCCGTTGAGATCGTTGTTTGCATACAAATGAAATTTGGATGTGAATGTCCGGCTGCTGCAACGATAACGATCGGCGGCCAGCCACAATGGGAGAGTGACATGACCGCTTGGCTTGGCCTGACTCCGTTCAATCGTCTCGCGGCCATCGCCGCTGCGGCCGTGTTCTCCCTGCAGGCGCCGGCACGCGCCGAGGAGATCTCGGTCACCCAATGGGGTGCGAGCCTCTACGGCGCGCCTTATGCGGTGGCGATGGAGAAGGGCCTGTTCAAGCAGGCCGGCATCGACATCACCGGCATCATCGGATCCGGTGGCGGCGGCACCACGGTGCGCAACATCCTCGCAAGCACGACTCCCTATGGCGAGGTCGCCGTCTCCGCCGCGCTCGCCGCCAAGGCGCAGGGGCTCGACCTGATCATCGTCAACACCGGCACGCGCAGCGTTGCCGAGGCCTCGATGGTCGTGATGCCGAACTCCGAGCTCAAGGGCGTCGAGGACCTCGCGGGCAAGAAGGTCGCGATCACCTCGCCCAAATCCGTCTCCGAGATGCTGCTGCTGATGGTGCTGCGCGAGAAGGGCGTCGACCAGAGCAAGGTCCAGCGCGTCGCCGCCGGCGGCTATGTCCCGGCGCTGACCATGCTCGAGCAGAACGCCGTCGTCGGCTCGGTGCTGATCGAGCCGCTCTCGATCATCCGCAAGGACAAGTACCGCACGCTCTACAAGGCCGGCGACGTCCTGAAGCCGATGACCACCTCGGTCGGCATCACCACGCGCAAGTATGCGCAGGAGAATCCCGAGAAGCTCAAGGCGATCATCGCCGGCCGCCGTGCCGGCGTGCAGGCGATCTACAAGGACCCGGCCGAAACCGCCAAGATCATCGAGAAGCTCTACAAGCTCGACGCGCCGATCGCCAAGGAAGCCGTCGACAACATGATCCCGCCGAAGATGTGGAGCGAGGGCGAGTTCAACGTCGAGGAGCTCAACCGCATGGTCGAGGGCCTGAAGCTGATCGGCGAGGTCAAGAGCGACGTCGATTGGGCAACCGTGCTCGACAAGTCCTATCTGCCCGCCGACCTCCAGGCGAAGCAATGAGCGCGGCATCGGGGGCCAAGGTCGTGCCGCTCGCGCCCCATGCCGCCGCCGCCCCGGCCCATGCCAGGCTGCGCGGCGTCACCCGGGTCTTCGATCTCCCGAAATCGACCCTGCATGCGCTCGGCCCGGTCGATCTCGATCTGGCCAAGGGCGAGTTCTTCTCGGTGGTCGGCCCGTCCGGCTGCGGCAAGTCGACCCTGCTCGACATCCTCGCCGGCCTCAGCGCCCCGCAAGCCGGCACGGCCGAGTTCGAGGGCAAGCCGATCCAGGGCGTGCCTGATGGCGTCGGCGTCGTCTTCCAGGAGGACGCCTCCTTTCCCTGGCTCAATGTCCGCGACAATGTCGCCTTCGGCCTGCGCCGGGCCGGAGTCGATCCGGCCGAGATCAACCGCCGCGTCGACTACGCCGTCGGCTTCATGGGGCTGAAGGACTTTGCCGCCTCCTATCCGGCGCAGCTCTCCGGAGGCATGCGCCAGCGTGTCTGCATCGCCCGTACCTTGGTGCTGCAACCGCGGCTGATCCTGCTCGACGAGCCCTTCGGCGCGCTCGATCAGCAGACCCGCCTGCTGATGGGCGACGAATTGCTGCGGCTCTGGCGCGAGACCTCCGCCACCGTGCTGCTCATCACCCACGCGCTTGACGAGGCCGCGATGCTCTCCGACCGCGTCGGGGTGATGTCGACCAGGCCCGGCACCTTCATCGATTTCGTCGAGACCGGCTGGGAGCGGGACCGCGACAGCCGCGTCGTCTCGACCCCGCATTTCGGCGACATCACCGCCCGCCTCTGGGAAAAGCTCCGGATCGAGGCCTTGAAGATCATGTCGGCCGGAAAGGCCTGAGCCATGTCCGAGAAATGGCTGCGCGTTGCGGTCGTCACCGCGATGATCCTGCTGGTCGAGGCGCTCTGCCGGGTCGGCATCATCCCGCGCATGGTGATGATCGCCCCATCCGACATGGTGGTCGAGCTCGGCAGGATCCTCGCCTCCGGGCAGTTCTCGGCCGATATCCGCATCACCTTCACCAATATCGCGATCTCGACCGTGCTCTCGGTTCTGCTCGGCTTCGCCGCCGGCGTGGTGATCTATTCGCTGCCGGGCCTGCGCAATGCGATCGAGCCGCTGCTGGCGAGCTATTACGCCGTCCCGACCTTCGTCTTCTATCCGATCTTCATCACCCTGTTCGGCGTCGGCTCCGCCTCGATCATCGCGATCGCGGTGCTGCTCGCGGTCGTCTCGATGGTCACGGCGACGCTGAACGGGCTCGACCGCATCCCGCGCGTGCTGCGCAAGACCGGCCAGATCTACCGGATGTCGCGGGTCAAGACCGCTCTCCTGATCGAATTGCCGGCTGCGACGCCCTATCTCTTCACCGGGGTGAAGCTCTCGGTCGCCTATTCCTTCATCGGCGTGATCGCCTCGGAGTTCATCCTGTCGGGCGCCGGTGTGGGCTATGCCATCGCCTATGCCTACAACCTGTTCGAGAACGGGCACATGTACGCGCTGATGCTGCTCGTCCTCATCGTCGTCACCGTGGTCAACACCTTCCTCAATGTGATCGACCGGCGCCTCCAGGCGCGCAGGCAGAGGTGATGCCGATGCCAAGCCTTGCGACTGCTCCCATGCCACGCTCCGCCGGGACGCTCCTCGTCCTCCTCGCTCTTCTCGTCCTCTGGCAGGGCCTGCATCTCCTGGTCGGCGCCTCCTCGCTGGCCTCCCCGGCGGCGACGGTCGCGAAGCTCGCGTCCTTGCTCGTCACCGGCGAGTTCTGGCTCAACATCTCCGAGACCATGCGGGCCTTCGTCGCCGCCTTCGCGATCTCGCTCTTCGGCGGCATCGCGCTCGGCATCGTGCTCGGGGTGCGCAAGCTTGCCGGCAATGTCGCCGAGCCGATCCTGACGACGCTCTACTCGATCCCCAAGGTCGTGCTCTACCCGCTGGTGCTGCTCTGCTTCGGCCTCGGCATCTCCGCCAAGATCGCCTTCGGCGTGATGCATGGGCTGATTCCGATCACGCTCTTCTCGATGAATGCGATCCGCCAGATGAAGCCGGTCTATCGCCGGACCTCGCAGGTGATGCGGCTTTCGCCCGTGCAGAACGCCTTCACCGTGATCATGCCGGCGATCCTGCCCGAGATCATCTCTGGCGTTCGGCTCGGCTTCTCGCTGACGCTGCTCGGCGTGCTGATCGGCGAGATGTTCGCCTCGCAGCGCGGCCTCGGCTTCCTGCTGACCAGCGCGATCAATCTCGGCCAGATCGACACGATCATGGCGATCGCTCTGCTGCTGACCGTCTTCGCGGTGACCTGCAATGCGCTGATGATGCGCTTCGACCGGCGGCTGACGCACCGCTAGGGCCCGTTTGGGCGCTTGCGTGGACTGCGTGGGTCATGCAGGTTGCGCCGGACTGACTCGGCTGCGGTCGCCCGCGCCTCCCGCATTGGAAAAACCATGAACCGCTATCATTTGGGCGCGGCTGCCGTCCTCGTCACCTTGCTCGGCGGCTGCGTCTCGCGCGAGGAGCCGATCTCCGTCTCCGAGCCTGCTCCGGTGATGCGCACGCGGGTGGTGCGGACCGCGCCGCCGCCGGATAGCGGCGATCTCCAGCTTGGCCTGCCGCCGGCGCGCGAAGGCGGCCCTGCCTATGTCCGCTCCGGCCTCGGCAGCGGGGCCGGGCAGGGCGAGCTTTATGGTCGCGGTACGCTTCCGCAAGGCTTCTGAAGCCTCGCGTCGCCAGGTTTCGCGGGCGGTAACGGCACTCTTCCCATCATGGTCGGGCCTGTCCCGGCCATCCCACGCCTTCCCCTCACTGATCGCGTGGGGCGCTGAAGACGCAGGTGCTCGCCACAGGGGCGAGCATGACGAAATGGGCCGATGCGTTCTACCCGGTGCCGCTCAGGTATCGACCGTCGCGTTCAGCGCATTGGTCTGGATGAATTCGCGGCGCGGTTCGACCACGTCGCCCATCAGCTTGACGAAGAGGTCGTCGGCCTCGTCGTTCTGGTCGTTCTTGACGCGCAGCAGCGAACGCACGTCGCGGTCGAGCGTCGTCTCCCAGAGCTGGTCGGGGTTCATCTCGCCGAGGCCCTTGTAGCGCTGCAGCGAAACGCCCTTCTTGCCGATGGCGTTGATCGCGTCGAACAGGTCGCTCGGGCCGTTGACGACATGGTCGTCGCCTTTGCGGCTGAGCACGCCCGGCTTGGCGTAGGCCTCCTGCAAGGAGACGGCAGCGGCGTCGAGCTTGCGCGCTTCGGCGCTGGCGAGAAGTCCGGCATCGAGCGAGACGACCTGCTTCACGCCGCGCACCAGCCGCGAGAAGGTGAAGCCGCCATCGGCGGCCCTGCCCTCCCAGCCGCGCTCGATCTCGTCCGAGATCGCATCGAGCCGGCGCGCGACATAGGCCGCCGCCTCGGCGAGCTCGGCCTCGCTGCGCTCGCCCTGCGGGCGCAGAGCGCCAGCGATCGCGGTCTGCTCGACGACGCGCCGGTCATAGCGTGAATGCAGCTGAGACAGCGTGTGGCGGACGTTGCGCGCTTCCTCGATCAGGGCGCGCAGGTCGGTGCCGCCGCGCTCAGCTCCGTCGCCGGTGCGGAAGACGGCGCCGTCGAGCGCGGAATCGACCAGGTAGTCCTCCAGCGCGCGCTCGTCCTTGAGATAGGTCTGCGACTTGCCCCGCGCCGCCTTGTAGAGCGGCGGCTGGGCGATGAAAAGGTGGCCGCGGTCGATCAGTTCCGGCATCTGCCGATAGAAGAAGGTCAGCAGCAGGGTACGGATATGGGCGCCGTCGACATCGGCGTCGGTCATGATGATGATCTTGTGGTAGCGCAGCTTCTCGATGTTGAAGGCGCTCGAGTCCTTCTCGTCGCGCCCGATACCGGTGCCGAGCGCCGTGATCAGCGTGCCGACTTGGTCGGAGGACAGCATCTTGTCGAAGCGCGCGCGCTCGACGTTCAAGATCTTGCCGCGGAGCGGCAGGACGGCCTGGTACTCGCGGGCCCGGCCCTGCTTGGCCGACCCACCGGCCGAATCACCCTCGACGATGAAGATCTCGGACTTCGCCGGATCCCTCTCCTGGCAATCAGCCAGCTTGCCTGGAAGCGAGGCGATGTCGAGCGCGCCCTTGCGGCGGGTGAGGTCGCGCGCCTTGCGGGCGGCCTCACGGGCGGCGGCGGCCTCGGCCACCTTGCCGACGATGGTCTTGGCCTCGTTCGGATGCTCTTCGAGCCAGGTCGAGAGCGCCTGGTTGACGACGTTCTCGACGACCGGGCGGACCTCCGAGGAAACCAGCTTGTCCTTGGTCTGCGAGGAGAACTTTGGATCCGGCACCTTGACCGAGACGATCGCGGTCAGGCCCTCGCGGCAATCGTCGCCGGTCAGCGAGACCTTTTCCTTCTTCGAAATGCCGGACGTCTCGGCATAGCCGGTGACCTGCCGCGTCAGCGCGGCGCGGAAGCCGGCAAGATGGGTGCCGCCATCGCGCTGCGGGATGTTGTTGGTGAAGCAGAGCACGTTCTCGTGGTAGCTGTCGTTCCACCACAGCGCGACGTCGACGGTGATGCCGTCCTTCTCGTTCGAGAGCATCACCGGCTTGGAGATGATCGGCGTCTTGGCGCGATCGAGATAGCGCACGAAGGCTTCGACGCCGCCTTCGTACATCAATTCCTCGCGCACGACCTCGGCATGGCGGGCATCGGTCAGGACGATACGCACGCCCGAGTTCAGGAATGCGAGCTCACGCAGCCGGTGCTCGAGCGTCTTGTAGTCGAACTCGATCATCGTGAAGGTTTCTTGGGAGGGCGTGAACGTCACCTCCGTGCCGCGCTTGTCCCCGGCCGGGCCGACGACGGCGAGCGGGGCAACCGCATCGCCATGGCGGAACTCCATGAAATGCTCGTTGCCGCCGCGCCAGATCCGGAGCTTCAGCGAGATCGAGAGCGCGTTGACGACCGAGACGCCGACGCCGTGCAGACCGCCCGAGACCTTGTAGGAGTTCTGGTCAAACTTACCGCCGGCATGGAGCTGGGTCATGATGACCTCTGCCGCCGAGATGCCTTCCTCGCTGTGGATATCGGTCGGGATGCCGCGGCCATTGTCGGTGACGGTGACCGAGCCGTCGGCGTTCAGCGTCACCGTGACGAGGTCGGCATGGCCGGCGAGTGCCTCGTCGATGGCGTTGTCGACGACTTCGTAGACCATATGGTGCAGGCCCGAGCCGTCATCGGTGTCGCCGATATACATGCCGGGGCGTTTGCGCACCGCATCCAGGCCCTTGAGAACCTTGATGGAATCGGCGCCATAGGCGGCATCCTCGAGGTCGCGGGCAGAATCGCTCATGATGGGGTCCTTCGGCGGGGGAGCAGTCGCCCGCGATGATCTTGATTCGTCAGGAGAATATAGTGCTTCAGGATGGCTTTTTCACGTGCGTGCGCGTACGTACGCGAGAGTCGCTGATTTAGCCAGTGAAGGTCGCGATCGCATCCAGGAAAACCTCGCCGTATTGGGTGAGCTTGCGTTCGCCGACCCCTTCGATCGCGCGCATCTGGTCGAGGCCGAGCGGACGCTCCCGCGCCATGGCGATCAGCGTCCGGTCGGTGAAGATGATGTAGGCGGCGACACCTTCCTCGCGCGCGATGCTCAGCCTGAGCTGGCGCAGATGCTCGAACAGGGCGGCGGTGTCGCCATCGAGCCCGTCGGCGCGCGCTGCCTCGCGCTGGCCGCGGCGCGAGCGCCGTTCCGCGAGCGGGTCGACACGCAGCGCGATCGGCTCGCGCCCGAACAGGATATCCTCGCCCTTCCCGGTCAGGCAGAAGCCGCCATGCTCGGTGCTGGCCTCGGCGAGCGCGCCGGCGGCGAAGAGCTTGCGGGCCATCGCCATCCAGGCCCCCTTGGGCTTGTCGTTGCCGACGCCGAAGGTCTTAAGGCCGTCATGGTTCTGGCGCCGGATCGCCTCCGTCTGGGTCCCGGTCAGGATGTCGGCGAGATGGCCGGCGCCGTAGCGCTGGCCGGAGCGGATCACCGCCGAGAGCAGTTTTCGCGCATCGAGCGTCGCGTCGGTGAGCTCGGGCGCGGTCGGCCCGCACAGATCGCAGCGGAACTGCGCCTCACCGTGCCGGCAGGGAGCGACCTCCTCGCCGAAATAGGACAGGAGCGCCGAGCGCCGGCACAGCGCCGATTCGCACAAGTCGATCATCGCGTTGAGGCGCTTGTGCTCGATACGGCGGCGCTCCTCGTCGATCTGCTTCTCGTCGATCTGGCGGCGACGCAGCGCCATGTCGTCGACGCCGTAGAGGGTCAGCGTATCAGCCGGCAGCCCGTCGCGGCCGGCGCGGCCGATCTCCTGGTAATAGCTCTCGATCGAGCCCGGCATGTCGGCATGGACGACGAAGCGCACATCGGGCTTGTTGATGCCCATGCCGAAGGCGATGGTGGCGCAGACGACGACGCCGTCCTCCTGCAGGAAGATATCCTGGTTGCGGTTGCGCTCCGCCTGCTCCAGCCCGGCATGGTAGGGATAGGCCTTCCAGCCTTTTTCGCTGAGACCCTGCGCCAGCCGCTCGGTACGGCCGCGCGAGGAGCAGTAGACGATGCCAGAGCCGCCGCGATGGACCTTCAGGAAGTCGTCGATCTGCCGGCGCGGCTGATCCTTCGGCGCGAAGGCGAGCTTCAGGTTCGGCCGGTCGAAGGAATGGACGACGAGGTGCGGCGGCGCCGGGAAGAGCTGCTGGGCGATGTCATCGCGCGTCTGGCGGTCGGCGGTCGCTGTGAGCGCCGTCACCGGAACGTCGCCGAGCGCCTCGCGCACCTTCGAGAGCAGACGATATTCCGGCCGGAAGTCGTGGCCCCATTGCGAGACGCAATGCGCCTCGTCGATGGCCAGCCGTGTCACGCCGAGGCGGCGCAGGCGGGCGACGAGGCCCTCGCCGGCCAGACGCTCGGGCGAGACGAAGAGGAGCCGCAGCTCGCCGGAATTGAGCTTGTCCCAGGCCTGGGCCGCCTCGGCCTCGCTGTTCATCGAGTTGAGCGAGGCGGCGGCGACGCCTGCCCGCACCAATTGGCCGACCTGGTCGCGCATCAGCGCGATAAGCGGCGAAACCACCAGCGTCAAACCGCCTGTGACCAGCGCCGGCAGCTGGTAGCACATCGACTTGCCCGAGCCGGTCGGCATCACCGCGAAGACGTCGCGGCCGGCGAGCGCGGCCTCGATCACCTCCCATTGCCCGGGGCGGAAATCGTCATAGCCGAAGGCCGACTTCAGGATCGCGCGGGCTTCTGATTCGCGGGGCGATGACATGTGGAGGATGTGCCGGATTCGGAGCACAATGGCCAGCCATTGCGCGATTCCATCCCCGGTTCGCACAAGCCGGGCGGATCGGCCGCGGCCCGTGCCTCACGCTGCGGCAATCCGGCAAGGAGAGCCATGATGCGCTTGCCCCTGATTGTCGCCATTTGCTGCCTTGCCGCCTTTGCGCAAGCCCGGCCGCTGGAGCGCGAGCTGCCGCCGGCGAAGGCCGCCTGCTGGGAGCGGACCTATGATGCGGCCCATCTCGCCAGCCACCCGCAGCAGAAGGTCACGCGGATCCGCCTCGTCCATCTGCCGCAGAACTGGGCCGAAGCCGGCCAGGGCGGCTTCTACGTCGCGCTCTATCTCAACCTGCGCCAGCGCGTGAAGGCCGATCAGCGCTTCGACTACCAGCTCGGCGGCATCTGCAAGCCGGCCGGGCAGGCGCTGCGCTGCGTGCCGGAATGGGAGGCCGGCAACTGGCGGATCGAGCGCGGCCCGAACGGCACGCTCGACATCCGCAATGCCGGCATCATCGCCAATCCCAACCCCTACGATGCCGAGGAGATCGCCGACGGAGCCGCCCGGATTCCCGCCAGGCCCGATGACGGGCTCTGGCGCCTGTCGCCGGCGAGCGGGCCGTGCGGGATGGAGTAACCGCGCCCTAAGGATGCAGCGCCGCAACCTTGACCAGCCGGGCCACCATCTTGTCGCGCATGCCCTTCAGGCGCTTGTCGGTGAAGTCGCCATCCTCGCCATAGGCCTTGTCGGCTCCGTTGACCGCGAGCATGTCCGGCACGAGCAGCGCGCCGAAGCCGAGCTCGAGGACGGTGCGCAGCTGGGTCAGGCAGCGATAGGTGCCGAGATTGCCGGCAGAGGCGCCACCGATCGCGACGGTCTTTCCGCGCAGGCCGGGCCCGCCAGAACGGACAATGCTGATCCAGTCGAGCGCGTTCTTCAGTGCCGGCGGATAGCCGGAATTGTATTCGGGGCTGGCTATGAAGAGCCCGTCATGGCCATCGACCAGCGCCGCCAGCGCCTTCGCCTCGGCAGGCGGATCGTTGTCATAGGCACGGGCGTCGATGAGCGGCAGCGGGTAGTCGCCGAGCGAGATCTGCGTCACCTCGGCTCCGGCATCCTGCAGATTCCTCGCGATCAGGGTTGCGAGCCGGGTATTCATCGAACCCGGGCGCCAGGAGCCGGCGAAGACGAGGATTTTTGGCATGGTCACTCCGACTTGATAACCGGACTGCTGGGTCCGGCGTTCTCAGTTCGTGATGTCGGAGTGAGGCAGGGCCGACGTCAAGCCCACGCCGTCACGGCTTGGCGCGGCGATAGACCCAGACGCGCGCCGGCGGGATATTGCGCAGCACCCAGTCGGAGACCTGGGCCTTGAGGCCGGAGCCCTTGCGCGGCACCGGCGAGATCACCGCATAGGTGAACTGGATGAAGGGTGCGCCGGGGTTGAGCACATTGGCAAAGGCGTCCTGCACCAGTTCGGTCCGCTCGGCCGGCGGCTTGTTGAACAGCGGCAGCGAGGACACCACCGCGCTCGCCCTGTCGGTCAGATGCCCGGCGAGCGTGGTCGAGAGCGCATAGGCATCGCCCTCGATGACGGTTGCCCGCGGGAAGCGACGACGCAGCAAGTCGCAGAATTCCGGGCTGTACTCGACCAGGATCAGCCTGGCTTCATCGATGCCGCGTTCGATCAGCGCTTCGGTGACCGGGCCGGTGCCGGGGCCGATCTCGACCACCGGCCCTTGCGCCTGCGGATCGACATAGGAAGCCATGCGCCGGGCCAAGAAAGGGCTCGACGGCGCGACCGCGCCGGTCCTTCCAGGCGAATCGATCCAGGACTTGAGAAAGCGGGCATCGTCGCTGAACCGGGCCTTGGCCTCGTCGGCCGCCTTGCGCACCTGCGATTTCAGCTTGCCGGCGGTATTGCGGACTTCGTCCTCGACCTTGTAGCGCGCCGCGGCGACCCGAAGCCTGGCCTCTGCGACGCTGTCGGCGAAATCGGCCGCCGTCAGCCGCACCTCATGCTCCAGCCGCGCGGCCACGGACGAGCGCCCGAGGCGAGTGGCGCGCAGGCGCTGACCGGAAGCGGAATGGGCCATCCAGAACCTCGATGCGGCCAGGCAAAAAGCCCGCGCCGGAGCGACATGACAATGCCGTGACGTTACGCCGCTGTCATATGGGGTCAAGAGCGGGGCGAATCCAGCGATTTCTTGGCCGCCCGCACGGCCCTCAGCGATCAAATCAGCGGACGCGGGTGAAGCTCGCTCTCGAACAGCAGCGCCATGCGCTCGGTCAGGCGCGGATTGTGGATGGTGAGGCGGCCGCGCTCGAGCGAGAACATCCCGGCCTTGCGCAGGCGGGCCCAAGTCTTGCTGGTATGGACCAGCGAAAGGCCGAGTGCATCGGCGAGCTGCTGCTGCGTCAGCGGGAAGACGAAGCTCCTCTCGGCAACCAGGCCGAGCGCGTCGGCCCTGCGGTAGAGCGAGATCACCAGCGCCGCGATCCGCTCCTGCGCATTGCGCTGGCCGACCGAGGTCAGGTTCTCGTCGATCAGGCTCTCCTCGCGCGAGCCGAGCCAGGCCAGCTCATAGGCGAGTGCCGGCATCCGCCCGAACATTTCATAGGTGCGCCGGCGCGGGAAGACGCAGAGCTCGACCTCGGTCAGCGCCTCGATGCCGTGCTGGGCGGCGCTGAGCAGCGAGGCCTGCAGGCCGACGATATCGCCGGGCAAAAGAAAATTGAGGATCTGCCGGCGTCCGTCCGGCAGCGATTTATAGCGGAAGGCCCAGCCGGAAAAGAGCGTGTAGAGCTCGGCATCCTCCTGGCCGGGATGGATGATGTCGGCGCCGGCCGGCAATTGCCGGTGATCAAGCTTCATCTCCTGGATGAAGCGGATCTCCTCGTCGGATTTGTCCTTGAAGGCAGGTTTCAGCCGCAACGGACAGGCCAGGCAGGACGGGCTGCGGTGATTGCGATGATTGCTCGATGCGACGATCACGCCCGGCTCCTTCATCCGCCGGAACCCGCGGCGAATGCTTTGCGTTTGTGTGTGGCGCGAAAGCGTTGGCTTAGCAATCGCGCTTCGTCTCGGCATTAGCAGATCGGCTGGGGAGGCCGCCGCATGAAATCACGTGCCTCCGGGCTGCGGCGCTCTCGCCTGCGCCAGTTCTTTCGTGTCGCCCTGGGTTTCTGGCGTGGCAAGACCAGATTGCGCGCCTGGGCGCTCACCCTTGCGGTGCTGCTCTTCGTCGCCGCCCAGCTCGGTGCCGCAGTCGGCATCAACAGCTGGAACCGGCTTTTCTTCGATGCGCTGGAAAAGCGCGATTTCGACAAGATCTGGACGGCTGTCGGCTGGCTGCCGCTGATCGTCGCGGCGTCGGCTGCATCGTTGTCCTGCCTGGTGATCAGTCGGATGCTGCTGCAGATGCGCTGGCGTGAATGGCTGACGCAGCGCCTCGCGGGCTGGTGGATCGCCGACCAGCGCTACTACCGGATGCAGTTCGTCGCGCGCGAACAGAGCGCCCCCGAGTACCGCATCGCCGAGGATGTCCGCCTGTCCATCGAGCCCCTGGTCGAGTTCGCCATCGGCCTGCTCAGCGCCTTCGTGACCGCGGTGACCTTCGCCGCGATCCTGTGGCAAGTCGCAGGCTCGGCGCATTTCACGCTCGCCGGGGCCGAGATCGTCATACCCAGCTACATGGCGATCGCCGCGATCGTCTACGCGGTCATCGCCTCGATCGCGGCCTATTTTGCCGGGCGCCCCCTGGTGCCCCGCATCGCCGCCAAGAACGAGGCCGAGGCGCAGTTTCGCGCCGAGATGACGCGGTTGCGCGAGAACGCCGAGAGCATCGCCCTGATCAAGGGCGACGCCGACGAGCGCGATTCGGTCGGAGAGAACTATGGTCGCGTCGTCGCTGCCTGGCTGAAGGTGATTCGGCAGCAGGGCGTCATCGCCATCGTGCTGAACACCAATGGCGCGCTGTTCCCGATCGTGCCGCTGCTGCTGATCGCGCCCAAATACCTCTCGGGCGAGATCACCCTGGGCGCCGTCATGCAGGTCGTCGCCGCCTTCAGCGCGGTGCAGGCCGCCCTGATCTGGTTCGTCGACAATTTCGTCCGGCTGGCGGAGTGGTTCGCCTCGGTGAGACGCGTCGACGAGCTGGCCGAAGCGCTGGAGGCGCTCGACGTCGGCACGATCATGGAAGGCGAGACCCAGATCGAACTGGGCGAGAGCGAGGACGACGACATCCATATCGCGGATCTGTCGATCGCCCATCTCAACGGGCGGATCGTCATCGCCGATGCGTCGATCGTGATCGCGGCCGGCGAGAAGGTCCTGGTCGCCGGCGAGAGCGGCACGGGCAAGAGTACCTTGATCCGTGCGATCGCGGGCCTCTGGCCGTGGGGCGCGGGCTCGATCAAGCTGCCCCCGGGCAAGCGTATCGCCTTCGTGCCGCAGAAGCCCTACCTGCCGATCGGCACGCTGCGCGACGTGCTGCTCTATCCGGAAGCGGAGAGCCGCGTCGACGACGAGGCGGTCAGGGACGCGCTGAAGCGCTGCGGGCTCGCCTCGCTCGGGCGACGGCTCGACGAGGAGGAGCGTTGGGACCAGACCCTGTCCGGCGGCGAGCGTCAGCGCATCGCTTTCGCCCGGCTGCTGATCCAGAGGCCCGACATCATCATCATGGACGAGGCGACCTCGGCGCTCGACGAGGCCAGCCAGGATTCTCTGCTCGGGCTGATCGACAGCGAGCTCTCCTATGCGACGATCATCAGCGTGGGGCATCGGCCGGGCCTCGAGGATTTCCACGAGCGCAAGATCACCTTCGAGAAGCGCGAGGCCGGCGCGCATCTGACCTCGAAGCGCCTGACCCGGTCGCTCTGGCGGCTCTTCCGCCGGCGCGAAGCCGCCAATGATCGCTCGGTCGCCTGAAGAACGAATCGCGCCCGAAGAAAGAATCGGGATCGCTGCGATTTTCGCCCAAACCGGAACAATTCCCTGCCAGACGGGTTGAAAAGCCGTTCCGCCTTTCAAGAACGACCACACGAACCGGGAGAGCGAAGATGCCGACTGCCAGCCTTGCCCCCTTCAAGCGCGCTGCTACCTTCTTCGGCGGCATGGCGCTGGTCGTGACCGCCTTGACCATGGGCGCCTCGTACCAGAATGGTTTCGGCGAGAGCTCGGAAGCGGTCGCCCAGACCAAGCTCCAGCGTGGCGCCCCGGCCGACGTCCAGTTCGCGGCGGTCAATCCGGCCGAGATGCGCCGTGACTTCGCTCATCGCGTCGTCCCGACCTCGCAGCGCGAGGCCAGCCTCAAGGGCAACACCGTTCTGCGGTAAAACTCCGGAACCGATCCGGCGCTCGCGCGTAGTTGACCTGCCTGACCAGCAAAGCCGCCGCGAGGCGGCTTTTCGCATGATGGCGAGGTAAGATGGATCGGCTGGAGATCAAATGTATCTGCGCATTCGCCACGCGACGACCTATCGCTACGCCGAGCCGGTCGTCTTCGGCCCGCACCGGCTGATGCTGCGCCCGCGCGATTCGTTCGATCTGCGCGTCATCGACACCGCGATCGCCATCTCGCCGCCGGCCGCGCTGCGCTGGATGCACGATGCCTATGGCAACCCCGTCGCCATGGCGAGCTTCGCTGGCCCGTCGGACACGCTCGATGTCGTCAGCGAGCTCGTCGTCCAGCGCTTCGGCTCGGCGCTGCCGCGCGCCCGGCTCGAGCCCGACATTGATAGCTCCGATATCAACTACACCCCGGCCGAGCGGGCCGTCCTCCAGCCCTATCTCGATCTCGCCGCCGCCGATCCCGATGGCGCGCTCGACGCCTGGCTGCAGGCGTTCCGGACCCGGCTCAACGGCGGCCACCTGCTGCGTGCCCTGGCGCATGAGATCAACGCCAGCCTGAGCTATGCCGTGCGCTTCGACGAGGGGACGCAGCATCCGCTCGATACCCTGCAAGCGGGGGCGGGTTCATGCCGCGACTACGCCTGGCTGTTCATCGAGCTGGCGCGCCGGCTCGGCTTCGCCGCGCGCTTCGTCACCGGCTATATCCATGACCGCTCGCCGCAGGGCGGGGCGATGACCTCCGTGGCCGGGCTGACCCATGCCTGGGCCGACGTCTTCATTCCCAATGACGGCTGGGTCGAATTCGATCCGACCAACGACCTCGTCGCCGACCGGCAATTGCTGCGGGTCGCGGTGGCGCGTGTACCGGAGGATGCTTCGCCGGTGTCGGGAAGCTATGTCGGGCCGACCGGCGCCTTCCTCGGACTCAGCGTCGGCGTCGAGATCACGCCGGTCGACAAGCTCGGCTGAGCCTCGTCGCGCTGAGCGCCGTGACTCAAGCGCCAGACGCCGAGGCTACGCCCCTGCGGCGGGCTGATCTCCACGGCTTCGATCTGCATCAGAAGTCCGGCGAACAGGCGCGGCGGCGCGATCTGCGTGGTGTCGCGGTCGGAGCTGATGGCGATATCGAGGATGCCGTCGCCGGCTGCGGTCACGGCGAGTTCGAGGCCGATGCCCGGAGCTGTGCGCAGCACCCGGCTGACCACGTCGACGATCAGGAAGCCGAGCGGGATGATCCGGTCGATCGGCAGGACAGCTTGCGTCTCGATGCGGCTTTCGAGCCGCTGGCCGCGGGCGAGGATTAGGCTGGAGACCATCGCCACGACGTCGTCGAGGAACAGGTCGATCCGCACCGGCTGCATCTCGCCGTCGGCGAGCGTGAAGCGATAGGCGGCCGACAGCACATGGACGCGGCATTCCGCATCCGACAGCGCCATCCGCGCCTCGCCCCGATGGTCGCGCTTGGTCAGGCCGATATAGCTCTGAACCACCTGGAGGCTGTTCTTGACCCGATGGTGCAATTCGCGGACCAGGAAACGGTTGTCGTCGAGCGCGAGCCTGAGCTTGCTCTGGCGCACCTCCTGCTCGTCGACCATGGCATTGAAGGCCTCGGCGACGCTGCGGATGTCGCGCGGCATCTCGTCGGAGAGCGGGACGTGGGCACTGGCCGAGCTCGACCTCGCCCGGGCCGTGGTCTCGATACCGCGCAGCCAGCGCACGCAGTGCTGGTCGATCGCCTTCATATACACCAGGCCGAGGAGAGTCAGCGTCAGCAGGGGTGCGAGCAGCAGAATGTAGAACTGCGTCCGCGCAGCTTGCTCCGCCGTGCCGTCGAAACTCGCCACGACATAGAGATCCGGCTCGGCCACCATGCGGGCTGCGTAGGTCCGGCTTGGTCCGGCCCGGCTCCGCGCAACCCAATGCGCGGTCGGTTCGGGTACGATCTCGGCGTTCGGAAGCCAGGATGCATCGGCTTGCGCGCCGCCGCGCGCGACCACGACGTCGCCGCCGCGCCGGAGCAGCGCGGCCATCATGCCCTTGTCGCTGCTGCCGAGGTCGAAGGTATCGTCGAGCGGGTCCGGCTTGGTGAGCAGGAGCGCATCGCCTCCATCGAACTCGCTATAGATGGCGAGATAGGAGCGGCCGGCGATCGTCACCTGATCGTAGCGGGCCTTGGTAAACTCGGTGCCGCCCCAGAGCTTGATGGGAGGCCGCGTGGCGAGCTGGTTCGCCACGGCCGTGAGCTCACCGCGCGGGACACTGCCTCCGAGCCCACCGACACAGTCCGGCTGGCCGGAGACCCGCAGCAACAGTGACTCGTAGCCGTAGACCGCGGCAATGGCCTTCTCGGCGATGCGCCCACAGCTGTCCGCCGCCGGCGCTGCCGCCCGGATCGCTGTGGAGCTGGCGACGAGCGAGCGCAGCGCGCCGCGATACCAGACGCGGGCGCGCACCGCGAAATCATCCGCTGCACGCGCCTGGGATGTCTGGATTGCCTCGAACACCGTCCGATAGGTCGCGACCGCCGCCGCCGCCGTCAGGCAGGCGATAGGCAGGACGATCGCGACCATCAGTGCCAGGAGGCGGCCGCGGACCGTCCTGAACAGCGAAAGGGCCATCAGATCACGATGATTCTGGATCGAACCGATCCAGAATCAGAAAATGTGATCCATTCCAGGAGTTCAGAGCAGGATCCCTGCGAAAAACCGGTCGCACCTTTTCGCATCCTGCTCTAGCTGCCGACGGGTTCAGGTCCGGCGCGCTGCACGGCTGCGGTGATCCGGCGATCGGGGCCGAGATCGTCGACGCCGCCGATGGACAGGAGCTCCGCCAGCTTGGCGCGTGCCCGGTTGACGCGGCTCTTGATCGTGCCGATCGCGACGCCGCAGATCTCGGCGGTCTCCTCATAGGACAGCCCGGTGGCGCCGACCATGATCAGCACCTCGCGCTGCTCCTCGGGGAGTTTGGCCAGTGCCTTGCGGAAATCGGCGAGATCGAGATGGCTCTCCTGGTTGCCGTGGGTCGCGAGCCTGTCGGCATAAGTGCCTTCGCTGTCCTGCACCTCGCGCCCGCGCTTGCGGTAGAGCGAGTAATAGGTGTTGCGCAGGATGGTGAAGAGCCAGGCCCGCAGGCTGGTGCCGGGCTGGAACTTCTCGGCATTGCCCCAGGCCTTGAGCAGCGTGTCCTGGACCAGATCGTCGGCGAGCTGCATCGAGCCCGAAAGCGACGCCGCGAAAGCGCGCAGATTCGGAATCTCAGCGATCAGCCCGTCCTTGAAGTCAGCTGCGCTCATCGGAGCCGCCTTCGGCTTTGAGGCGCCGTTCGGTATCCTCGAGCTGGGCGAGCAACACCAGAAACCGGTCGGGCACCGGCGCACTGATCAGGTCGTCGTAATGCGCCTTGAGGGATCGGCCGATTGATTCCTGCACACGCGGGTCGAGCACCCTCTCGTCGTCCGGTTCGGCCCTTGCCGCTTCGGGCGGATCGGCATTCATCAAATTCATCACCCTAGCTCCATTGGCATGCCGACATGTTCGCCGATCACACCCAACCACGCCACGCACGCTCATCGGCACGCCGGCGCGCAACCACCCGGAAACGTACCTTCATTCGGCCCAATAACGAGGCCGAAAGCAAAAGGTTCCATTCCGGACGAAAAATAATTTTCTTGTCATAACAGTAACTTGAGTGCTTCTCTCCTGCAACTTTGATGGAGGTGGGATTTTGTCTGGTCGGATGTCCGATCGGTGGTTCCGCCTCTGAATTCTGGATCGTGACCGACCCGATCAGCTGCCATCGAAAGCAGATCGGGCCGGACTTCGTGGGGGATAGCAGGATGTCGATCGCCACTGAAATCGCGCCGCATTTGCCGTATCTGCGTCGCTTCGCCAGGGCGCTGAGCGGAACGCAGGCCAGCGGCGATGCCTATGTCGTTGCGACGCTGGAAGCGCTGATCGCCGACCCCGGCACCTTTCCGCGCGATCTCGGCGCGAGGGTCGGCCTCTACCGGCTGTTCCTGCAGATGTGGTCGTCCGTAGGACTCAACACCCAGGCATCGGCGCCGGAGACGGAGCGTTCCGCCGCCGAGCGAAATCTCGACGCGCTGACGCCGCGCTCGCGCCAGGCCTTCCTGCTGCGGACGGTCGAAGGGTTCTCCATCGAGGAGGTCGCGCAGGTCATGAACATCGCCCCGAGCAACGCCGCAGCCCTCGTTCAGACCGCCGGTCAGGAGATCGCCGAGCAGGTCGCCACCGACGTGCTGATCATCGAGGACGAGCCGATCATCGCCCTCGACATCGAGACCATGGTCGAGGAGCTCGGCCACAACGTCACCGGCGTCGCCCGGACACATCGCGAGGCCATCGCGCTCGTCGCCAAGAAGCGGCCGGGCCTGGTGCTGGCCGACATCCAGCTGGCCGACGGCAGCTCCGGCCTCGAGGCGGTCAACGAAATCCTCGCCGCGATCGAGGTGCCGGTGATCTTCATCACCGCCTATCCGGAGCGTCTGCTCACCGGCGACCGCCCGGAGCCGGCCTTCCTGATCACCAAGCCGTTCCAGCCGGAAGCGGTGAAGGCCGCGATCAGCCAGGCGCTTTTCTTCGATCGCCGCGCCGGCCGCAAGGCGGCCTGACCCACCGATCGAGGTGACCGGGAACAAATCGGCCATCCCTCGCGTTGCCCCGGCCCGGGGGATGCGAGGGAGATCGGTCATGTCCATGGCTCTGCTGGCGGCGCTGATTGTCGCGGCTTCGATCACGGTCCTGTTCACGACCGTCGGCTGAACGCATGTATCGGCGCAGGCCCATCTGGTGGGGTTGCTTGGCAGCCATCGTCGCCTCCGCCGGATTGGTCGAGGCCGATCGGGCCTCGAGCCAGGACGCGAAGCCGACAAACGCGCCACGGCCCCCGCCGCGGCCCGCCTCCCTGCAGAAGCCCGCCTCGGCTCCGGCGATCATTCCGCCGGAGGACAAGCCGGTCTCCGCGACAGAAGGCAGTGGCTGCGTGCGGATGCTGGCAGGCATCCCCGGGAACAGGGTTCGTCCGATCGCGCCGGCCCCGAAGCCGGAGGCGGAAGGCTGCCGCGTGGTCGATCCGGTCGTGGTCGATGCGCTTGCAGTCCGTACCGCCGCCGGGCCGGGGCAGGTCAGACTGGTGCCGCCACCGACGCTGAGCTGTGAGCTGGCGCGGGCCGTTTCGCTGTGGCTCGACAGCGGCCTTCAGCCTCTGGCGCGCGGGGCGTTCGGTCGCGAGCTGACGGCGTTGCGCGTCGGCGGCGGGCACGAATGCCGCCGGCGCAATCGTCAGGCGTCAGGTGCGCTGAGCGAGCACGCCACCGGGCAGGCGCTCGACATCTTCGCCTTCGAGCTGGGCGAGGAAAAACAGGGCGGAGCGGTCGTGGTGGTCGAGCGGCCGAAGGGCCTGGAGCAGTCGCGCTTCCTGGACGGTGTGCGCCAATCAGCCTGCGGCGCCTTCATGACGGTCCTTGGTCCGGGCGCGGACGCCGCCCACGCCAACCATCTCCATGTCGATATCCAGCAGCGCCGGGCGGCCTCAAGCCGCTTCTGTCAATGACCGTGGTCGGCCATCGCGATACCTCGCGAGGTTGCGGTGGCCAGGCGGGAGAGGCTAAAGCGTAGCGCTTACGACAGGGATGGTCGCACGGTGACATCGCAAGAGGCGCAGATGCCAGGCGTGCGCGCTTGTGCGGGAGTGGTGCTGTACCGGCCGGACCGCGCCTTGTTGACGCGCCAAGCGGAAGGCTTGCGTGGGCGTCGCCTGTTCGCTTTCACCAATGGGCCGATCGCGCCCGAGGTCGAGGCGGCCTTTGCTCCGACGCAGCTGCGGCTGATCTCCAATGCGGAGAACCTGGGTCTAGGGCGGGGCCTCAACGGCGTGATGGAGGCTGCCGGCCGCGAAGGCTTCAGCCACGTGATGCTGCTTGACCAGGACAGTGAGCCGCCGGCCGATCTGCTCGACGCACTGACCGCGCGCGCGGTCGCGCTGGAGGGGCAAGGTGAGAAAGTTGCGGTACTCTGCCCGCGCCTGACGCCGCCGCCGGAGGGATTCTACAAGCCGATACGCTATGAGTGGCGGGGGCAGGCGCGTGCCGATGGGCTGTCCCCGCTCGATTTCGCGCCGACCTCGGGCTCACTGGTCAGTGTCGCTTCTTATGCCGCGATCGGCCCCTTCCGGGAAGATTTCTTCATCGCCGGGCTCGATGTCGAATGGGGCTTCCGGGCCTGGAATCGTGGCTTTGGCTCTTATCTGGCGAACGATCTTGCCATGCCGCACCGCTGGGGCGAGGCGGTGAGCGAGGAGGAACTAGGCAAGCCCCAGATCCTGCGCCATGCGCCGGTGCGCAACTACTATTATGCGCGCAACGTGATCGCGACCGCTCGGTTGGCTCATGTGCCCATGCGCTGGCGGCTCAGATCATGCCTGGCGCTCGCCGCTCAGGTCGGGCTTCTGGGGCTGAAGGGGCCGCCAGGCTCCCTCGGGCCCGTTCGCGCGGGGCTCGCGGATGGCTTGAGGGGCCAGCTCGGGCCGGCTCCGGCGAGCATAGCTTGATCGGAAATGGCACCGCATGGCCGGTCGCTCGAAGCTCTTTCGGCCATGGCGACGCCTTCGCATCATCGCGTCACCTATCCAGAGATCGTAGAGCGCCGTCGCTCTGGCGATCGAACCCCGCGGCAACGCGCTCGACAGTTGCCCCTGCTTGACAGAACACGGGCGGGCTGTTTCTTCCTTGCCGCCTCCTAACGGCTCTCTTCAACAGTCGACTCTCCGGAGCGAAGCGGCGTGTCATTGAAATTCCTCGTCACCGGCGGCGCCGGATTCATCGGTTCCGCGGTCGTTCGTAAGTTGATCGCCGGGACTGATCACAGCGTCTGCGTCGTCGACAAGCTGACCTATGCCGGCAATCTTGCCTCGCTCGCTCCCGTCTCAGGCAGCAACCGCTACCGCTTCGAGCAGGCCGATATCGGCAACGGCGAGCGCATGCGTGCGATCTTTGCTGAATTCGATCCCGATATCGTCATGCATCTGGCGGCCGAGAGCCATGTCGATCGCTCGATCGATGGGCCCGGAGACTTCATTCAGACAAATATCGTCGGCACATTCGCCCTGCTGCAGGAAGCCCTGCGTCATTGGCGCGGGCTGGACGACGCCCGCAAGGCGGCCTTCCGCTTCCATCACATCTCGACGGACGAGGTCTTCGGCTCGCTGGGCGACGAGGGCTTCTTCCGCGAGGATACGGCCTATCAGCCGAACTCGCCCTATTCGGCCTCGAAGGCCGCCTCCGACCATCTCGTCCGCGCCTGGCACCACACCTACGGCCTGCCAACACTGATGACCAACTGCTCGAACAATTACGGGCCCTATCATTTCCCCGAGAAGCTGATCCCGCTTATGATCATCAACGCGCTCGAGGGCAAGCCGCTGCCAGTCTACGGCAACGGCCTTAATGTGCGCGATTGGCTCTATGTCGACGACCACGCCGACGCGCTGCTGGCCGTGGCGCAAAACGGCAGCGTCGGCGAGACCTATAACATCGGCGGTCACAACGAGAAGGCCAATATCGAGGTGGTGAAGGGCATCTGCGCCATCCTCGACGAATTGCGCCCCGATCCGGCCGGCCCACATGAGCGGCTGATTTCCTATGTTACCGACCGCCCCGGCCATGATGCGCGCTACGCCATTGACGCCGGCAAGATCGGCCGGGAGCTCGGCTGGACACCGAAGGAGACCTTCGAGACGGGCCTGCGCCGCACGGTTGAATGGTATCTCGCAAATGCCGGCTGGTGGGGCGACATCCGCTCGGGCGTCTATCGCGGCGAGCGGCTCGGCGCCGCCTGAACTGAACCGGATGAGAATCATGCTCAGCGTCGAACCGACCGCCATTCCGGCCGTCAAGATTATCACGCCGAAGAAGTTCGGCGATCATCGCGGCTTCTTCTCGGAAACCTGGAATCGGGCAGCCTTCGCCGAGGCCGGGCTCGATCTTGACTTCGTCCAGGACAACCAGTCGCTGTCGGCTGCCGTCGGCACGCTGCGCGGCCTGCATTTCCAATCGGCGCCCTTCGCGCAGGATAAGCTGGTGCGGGTCACAAAGGGGCGGATTCTCGACGTCGCCGTCGATCTGCGCGCTTCGTCCCCGACCTTTGGACAGCATGTGGCGATCGAGCTGTCGGCGGAGAACTGGCGCCAGCTCCTGGTTCCGATCGGCTTTGCCCACGGTTTCGTCACGCTCGAGCCCGACACCGAGGTCCTCTACAAGGTGACGGCGCCTTACGGCCCCAAGAACGATCATGGCGTGGCCTTCGATGATCCGGCGCTCGGCATCGACTGGCGCCTGCCACATGGTGAGCTCGTGCTCTCGGACAAGGACCGCAAGCACCCGCGCCTCGCCGACCTGCCGCGGTATTTCGCATGAGGATCGTCGTCACCGGCTGGACCGGTCAGGTCGTCCAGGCCATGCTGGAGCGCGTGCCGGCAGGTTTCGAGGTGGTCGCATTGCGTCGCCCCGAGCTCGATCTCGCCGCCCTGAAGACTGTCGCGCCGGCATTGCGCTCGGCAAAGCCTGACGTCATCGTCAATGCGGCCGCCTACACTGCGGTCGATCAGGCCGAGAGCGAGCCTGAGCTTGCCCTGCGCGTGAATGGCGAGGCGGCCGGCGAAGCTGCGCGCGTGGCTGCCGCGCTCGGCGTCCCCATGATCCAGATCTCCACCGACTACGTTTTCGACGGCGGCCTCGGGCGGCCTTATCGCGAGGACGATCCGGTCGGCCCCATCTCCGCCTATGGCGCAAGCAAGCTCGCAGGAGAGCATGCGGTCGCGACCGCAACGGAGAATCATGCCATTCTGCGCACGGCTTGGGTCTATAGCCCCTTCGGCAAGAACTTCGTTAGGACCATGCTGCGGCTGGCCGAAACCCGCGACGAGCTCGGCGTCGTCGCCGACCAACATGGTTGCCCCACAAGCGCACTCGACATCGCCGATGCGATCTTCGCCGTCGCGCGCAATCTGACCGACCGACCGAATGAAGCGGCCCTGCGCGGCATCTTCCACATGGTCGCCCAGGGCGAGGCCGTCTGGGCCGATGTCGCCGAGGCGATCTTCGCCGAGCGCGAGGCTCTTGGCGGTGCCCCGGTGCGGGTCAAGCGCATCGCAACCGCCGATTATCCGACGCCGGCCCGGCGGCCGGCGAACTCGCGCCTGGATTCGACTAGGCTCGCCGAGATCCACCAAGTCAGGCTGCCGCAATGGCAGGACGCGCTGTCGATTTGCGTGCGCCGTCTCCTGACCAGCCAACAGACGGGGTAGCCTTGCGATGAAGGGCATCATATTGGCCGGCGGTTCCGGCACGCGGTTGCACCCGATGACATTGGCCATGTCGAAGCAGCTGCTGCCTGTCTACGACAAGCCCATGATATATTATCCGCTCTCGACGCTGATGCTGGCCGGCATTCGCGAGGTGCTGGTCATCTCGACGCCGCACGACCTGCCGCATTTCAAGCGCCTACTCGGGGACGGCTCGGACTGGGGGATGACTCTCTCCTATGCCGAGCAGCCGCATCCCGGCGGCCTGGCACAGGCCTATCTCATCGGCGCCGATTTCGTCACTGGCGGACCGTCCGTGCTGATTTTGGGCGACAATCTCTATTACGGCCACACCTTACCGGAGATGATGGCGTCGGCTGCCGCGCGCCAACGCGGCGCGAGCGTCTTTGCCTATCATGTGCACGACCCCGAGCGTTATGGCGTGGTCGCGTTCGACGCTGCGGGCAAGGCGGTCTCAATCGAGGAGAAGCCCACGGCGCCGAAATCGCACTGGGCAGTGACGGGCCTTTATTTCTACGATGCGCAGGTCGTGGACATCGCCGCCAACCTCAAGCCCTCCCCCCGCGGCGAGCTTGAGATCACCGATGTCAACCGGGTCTATCTCGAGCGCGGTGAGCTTTCGGTCGAATGCATGGGCCGTGGCTTCGCCTGGCTCGACACCGGCACGCCCGATAGCCTGCTCGAGGCCGGCGAGTTCGTCCGGACGCTGGAAAGCCGCCAGGGCCTGCGCATCGCTTGCCCGGAAGAGATCGCTTGCCAGCAAGGCTGGATCAGCACCCAGCAGCTGCACGAGCTAGGCGAGAAGCTCGCGAAAGGAAGCTATGGGCAGTACCTGCTGCGGCGCGCCCAAGAAATCGGAGCCTGAAGCGCCCTCCACTGCAGTGGGTGACGTACTAACCGAGCACGCGGCCATGGAGGTCGCGCACATTGTAGCCGCGCGCCCAGGCCGCTATCGTGAAGCAGCGCTCGATGGCATGGTGCAATGTGCCGTCCAACTGCAGTGCTTCGGCTTCGAAATCCTCCGGCCTGAGCTTCAGCTCGGTCAGTGCCGCAAGGGCGGCCGGCCGAAACCAGAACATCGAGCCCTCGAAAAAGCCGAGGCGAGCGTCTCCGCGAACTTCCATGCGGCCCGCAATTTCGCGCACGCGCGCCTCGTTCAACATCCAGTAGAACGGCCGCGTCCGGAAGCAACCGCGCCACCCCACCATGCCGGTGCGCCTGTCCTCGAATGCGGTCAGGGCCAATAGCGTGGCGTTGCGCTCGCCGCAAAGCATGTCGAAGAGGAGTTTGCGCCGGATCTCTCCGTCACGCAGATGCGGACTGCGCTTGGTATGCAGCTTGAGCACCGCGTCGTAGCCGTCGAGCCCTCCCGATCCGAGAACCGCCAGGAACGGTGCGATATCGCGCCCGCGATTCTCGCAAGGGTGCAGGACGACGGCCGGAAGCCCTTCGGTCCGCCGCCGCACGAGGTCGAATCGCGCGATCGGAACTGTCAGATGCAGGGGTACGAGCTCCGGCAGCACATCCCGGCAGGCGAGGATCTCGTCGAGGAGTTCGACATGGTAGGCATGGGCCAGTATGGCCGTGCGCACCTTCGGCATCTGCCGCTGCCGCCCGATTGCGGCGAGCGCGCGGCGTGCCCGTCGTCCGAGTTCGGAAACGACGAGAGCGCCGAAGGTGATGGTCGCGATCTTTTCGAGAGCGTGGCGCGCATAGGCGTAGGAGAGCTTTCTCTCGATCATCTGGACCACACGCTCATCGGCCGAGCAACAGAACGACCATATCCGGCTCGCTTGGGAGAGAGATAGGCAGCACCATCAAGTGGCTGCGCGGCCTCGCATCAATCGTTGACGAAGCTCCTGGATCCTGGTCTCGCAGAGCTGATATTCGGGGTCGTCCAGCAACGCCTGCCGCGCGGCATCGTCCGAGAAAGCCAGCGTGTGCGCCCGGTCGACGCTATGGATATACTCGCCGATGTAGAAATTCTCACTCAGGCTGTCCCAGTCGCAATTGTCTTTGGTGAAAAGCTGCAAGGTCAGAAGATAATCTTCCATGTAGCGCTGGTCGTCATGATAGACGATTTTTGCCAGATCGATCCTGCTCATGTCCATCAGGAAGCTGTGGAGCGGCGCGTGGTTGTGCCCGACGAATTCTTCATATGAATAGCCGTATTCGAACATGCGCGAACGCTGTAGGCGCAATCCGGTGGAATTAGAGAATGTGGTAGCGAAGACACGCCCAAAGGTCACAGCCTTGCCAGTCATGCGCAGCCGGCTGATCAGCCACTCATAGGCATGGGGCATCAGCAGATCGTCATAGTCCAAGAAACCCGCATAGCGGGTCTCGACCTTGCGGAGCGACTCGTTGAGCATTCTGGAGCGCAGATCACCCCGGCCGTCTGCCGAACGGTAATGCTCCACCTTCGGCGAGTGGCCCGGATACCAGGGGAGATCGTCCAGTAGCGCGGTCAGCGCCTGCGATTGCTCGGGCGACAGGTCCTGCGCCGCGATCAACGGCGAACAGATGCAGTTCCGCATGGCGACGAGACAACACAGTGCATTGCGCAGCAGTTCGAAATCCGCCGATTTGTGTATGCGCATGATGGTCGTGACAGCGGGTAGATTGTCCGTCGCTTCGGTATTGGGTTCGGCGACAAAGCATTGCGCGTCCGTGCGCATGCGGAAGTTTTTGAAATGACTCCCGGAGACGCCCGCGGGAGAGAGCAGCAGTGGAGCGGAGCGAGCATCGACGGTTCGGATCGACCCGTTCGCGGTGACCTGGACCAGCGTCCCTTCGCCCTGATGGGCGTTGGGAACGATGACCGCTTCGGGGTAGGACAGGGCGGTCTGGACCATCGTCTCGATGAGGCGAGGTCCAAAGAAGGCGAGCTTTCGGAATTCGAGGGCAAATTCGGCTGCGTCCGACTCGCCCGTCACAGCAGGCAGTGGCAACCAGCCGTCGAGTTCAGCGTCGATCGTCACGATGCATCGCTCAAAGATCGAGGAGCGCGCCAGCATGTGGAAGAAGCGCTGTGCCATCACCGTGTCGGCGGCTAGCCATTCGCGGATGACAGGCGCAAACGCCAGATGGATGCGGGTCCCGTCGACTTGGATGTCGTTGGGATTGAGCTGGGCCGCGTAGGGTACTCCTGATAATGCGCGGCCAACGGCGTTGAGATAGGCGTAGCCGAACCGCGTATCGGGCTCGAGATGCGCGCCTTCTGCCCACTCGTTCCACGCATTGACAAGAACGAGCCGGCGGTCCGCGGGCAGATTCTCTTCGCTGTAGCGGATTGCGTTCTCGAGCCATGCCTGGAAGCGCGCGGGCGTGCTGCCATGCAGGACACTGGCCTTGTCGGCATAGCGCGCCGTATTGTCCCACATGGGAACGAGCGACCGGAAATAGGTGAAGTCCTTCGCGTCGGTCTGCGCTTCATAGAAGCCCGCGACATCGTCATAGGAGAGCACGCTGCCATCGATGCGTGCGTAGGACTTCAGCCTCGCTTTGATCTCGGGCGCGCCGCCGCGAGTCCAGTCGTGCAGCACGCGCTCGACGCCGGCATCCATGCCGAATTCGCCGGGATGCGTGGCACCGCGCGTCAGGACCGCCGTCAGATAAGGGGCTTCTAGGCCAGCGCTCCGGCACTCCTCGGACCAGATATCGACGTAGCTGCCGATATCGGGGATCGAGGAGGGGCGGTAGATGAACAGGACCGGGCGCCCCTCGATCCGCAGGTGGCGGGGGTCCTCAAAGAAGGGGATCAGATAGCGAATGAAGGCCCGCGCATCCTCTCGCGAGTAATTCTGCGCGAGCAGAATTTCGCTCTCATTACCGTCCCAGCGCCTGGTCCAGTTTTCGTTGGCCCAACAGAAACAATACGGCATCGGAATATCCGGCGTGTCGCGCAGCATGCGCGCCGGATATTCGAGGATCATCCTGCCGCCGAACCAATAATGGTAGAAGACCATGCCATGCACACCGGCAGTGCGCATGAGCTGCGCCTGCATACGCAGAGGCTCGGGGCTGTCGAGCAAGTAGTAGCCGATATCCGGGTGCGGGATATGCTGCTGATGATGGCCCTCGAACAGGGGGTTCGCAGCACGCACCTTGGTCCATTCCGTGAAACCCTTGCCGTGCCACTCGTCGTTCTCGGGAGTCGGATGGAATTGCGGGAGATAGTAGGCCAGCACCTTGACGTCGTGATGGACAATCGAGGCGCTGAAATCCCGACGCTCTTCATAGGCGCGGTAGTCCGGGATCGAATCGCCACGATGCAGGCGCAGGAACCGTCCATCCTGGTCACGGGCGAAGACCAAGATGAGTCGCTCAAGCGCATCCGCAAGCGTTCCACTCGGCGCGTGCGGCTCTTCGAGGAAGTCGTCGAAGGAAAGCGGCAATTCCAGGAAGCTGCGCAGGCTCGCGCCGCGCGCCCAGAACATGGCGCCTTCGGGAAATTCGACGCTCGGGAAGTCGTCGATCGAAAGGCTGGTGCAGCGCTGCAGAAGCTCACGCGCGATCGCATAATTGCCGGCCCAGCCGGTTTCGTCCTTGAGGAATTCGCTGCGGCCCTCGGGATAGATCAGCTTAGCGCTGGACTGCAGCAGAGTGAAGAAATGCGCTATACGGCCGCCGGTTGACCGCGCCGGGCCAAGTAGATGTTCGAGCCGTCCATTGTCACCGCCCAGCTCGCTATCATGCGGCGCCGTTGACGCGGAGAAGTGGCCTATGATCGCATACTGCGACAGCCGCGTACCGAAACGGGCGATCAGCGGCGCCAGACCGCGTCCGCGATTCGGCGTCTGCTCGACGACAAATCGGCCGAGCCGCGGCAGGCGCTCAGGCAATCTTTCGATTGTATTCTCCTCGCTGCCACCCTCCGGGATCGAGACGTAGAGGTCGAAGGCGCAGGGGATATTGCCGAGCCTGCCGGCGATCTCCTCTAGTTTCTCAACGTTCGGGAGATGCAGATGCACCGCCACGGAAAGTCCGTTCGGGCAATCCGGCGGCAGGACGTCGAGCCGCGGATCGACGTAATGGCGGATGATGCGCCAGTCACCGGTGTCCTCGTCATCCACCATTGGGCCGGCGCCGCTCCCCGAGCGGCGCATAGTCTCGAGGAAACGCAGGCGCCCGCGCAGGCCGGCCAGCCCCTCACTGCGCAGGATATGGATCGCCTTGCGTGCGGTCGCGCCGAGGCCGCCGGTGTGCGACATTGCATCAGGCAAGAGCTTGAAAGCCCGCTGCGCCCGTCCGATCTGCCGGCCAAGCAAGCGGGCGAGCATCCGGGTCGGGTAAGGGAAGAACCGACTCATTGCGCCTTGGCCCCGATTTCGCTGCATAGCCTGCAGCAGATAGTGTCATTCATGGCTATCGCCGCCGGCAGGGGGCCCCATCGGAGCACATTTTCCTTGTCAAAACGCCGCCGGGCTGCCGGCCGCGGCCATCGTCCGCCGTGCTCGCATTTGCTGCGTTCATCTATCCAGCTGCGGTTGAACTGGCAATCCCGGTTTGGCCGGCCGCAGGAAGGCCAGATATTGTGGCCTTCAAGCCATCGCGGTCTGATCCGGGACCAAGCTCCTGGCCTGCCCGTCGACCCGTTCGCGCCCTGGCACGATGTCCCCGGCCCTGTTCGATACTGGCGCTTGCTTGAAAACCGCGATAACGAGGGCGCCGATCCTGGCAGCGTACCGAGGCTTTAGGCGAGGACGAGAGACTGCAGGCGCTTCACCAATTGGATTTCGCGATTCTGATGAACAATCTCCGTTGGCGAGGCTGGGCCTTCGCTTCGATCGAGCCGATCGCGAGCGTCTGGCGCAACCAGCAGCTTATCCTCAAGCTCATCATACGGGAGGTCGCAGCCCGTTATCGCGGCTCGCTCGGCGGCGTCGCCTGGTCGCTGATGCAGCCCCTGGCGATGCTTGGCATCTACACCTTTCTCTTCTCCGTGATCTTCCAAAGCCGCTGGGCGGGTGCGGAGAACACTGGCGGGGTCAGCTTCGCGGTGATCCTGTTCGCCGGGCTCCTGGTCCATGGTCTGTTCGCCGAGGGCATCGGCCGCGCCCCCGGGCTGATCATCGCGCATACGAATTTCGTGAAGAAGGTCGTCTTCCCCCTCGAAATCCTGCCCGTGGTCGCGATGGGATCGGCCTTGTTTGCGACCGCGATCAATCTTGCGGTGCTCATCGCCGCGATGCTGGCCGCAGGCAGTCCGCTTCATTGGACAATGGTGCTGATTCCGCTCGTCCTGGCGCCGCTGCTCCTGCTGTCGCTCGGCCTGTGCTGGTTTCTGTCCGCGCTCGGCGTATTCCTGCGCGACATTGGCCAGCTGATCGGGCTCGTCGTGACCGCGATGTTCTTCCTAGCTCCGATTCTCTACCCTGTCAGCGCGGTCCCTGCGGCGGTACGGCAGCTTTTGTTCCTCAATCCGCTAACCTTTCCCGTCGAGCAGGCGCGGAACGTTCTGATCTGGGGCAGGCTGCCGGACTGGAGCGGTCTTTGCATCTACTTTCTCGTGAGCTGGCTCGTCGCGGTACTGGGCCTGGCGTTCTTCCAGCGTATCCGCAAGGGGTTCGCCGATGTACTCTGATATTGCCGTCAGCGTAACGGGCGTCGGCAAGTGCTACCTCGTTTACGATCGTCCGCAGGACAGGCTGAAGCAGGCGCTGTTCGGGACTCTGGCGCGGCTGCTGGGTCGGCCCGTGCCTCGGTATTTCCGCGAGTTCTGGGCGCTGCGCGATGTCGGTTTCTCGATTCGCCGTGGCGAGACGGTCGGCATCATCGGGCGCAACGGCGCGGGCAAGTCGACCTTGCTGGAGATCATCTGCGGCACGCTGGCTCCGACGACGGGCGTCGTCGAAACGCACGGCCGGGTCGCCGCATTGCTTGAGCTCGGTTCCGGCTTCAATCCGGAGTTTACCGGTCGCGAGAACATCAGGCTCAACGCCTCGATCCTGGGTCTTTCGGACGGCGAGATCGAGGAGAGGCTGCCCGCGATCATGGAGTTCGCCGGGCTGGGCGATTTCATCGACCAGCCGGTCAAGACCTATTCCAGCGGCATGGCGGTACGGCTGGCCTTCGCGGTGATGGCCCATATCGATGCGGACATCCTGATTATCGACGAGGCGCTGGCCGTCGGCGACGCGTTCTTCGTGCAAAAATGCATGCGCTTCCTGCACGAGTTTACTGAGCGCGGCACCTTGCTCTTCATCAGCCACGACACTTCGGCGGTGGTCGCGCTGTGCGACCGCGCCATTTGGCTCGAGAAGGGCGAGGTCATCCATGACGGCGAGCCGAAGGAGGTTTCGGACGCCTATCTCGCGAAGATCTACGAGTCCATTGGATCAGGTTCCGGGAGTGCCGCGGCGCAGCCGCCGACGGATGCTGAAGAAGCAGACGGCGCTTCAGTCGCGGCTCATGCTGAGACCGAGGCCACGATCCCGGCTAGCGCAACATCGTTCGGCGCAGGCGGAGCTTCCGTCAGAAGCGTCAGGCTTCTCGACCAGAATGGGATCGCGCTACTTGCGATCGAAGGGGGGGAGCGCGTGACGCTGGCGATAACCGCTGCATTGGACCTCGCTCTGCAGAACCCGATTATCGGCTTCGTCATCAGAGATCGGATGGGACAGAAGCTGTTCAGCGACAACACGTTTCTGAGCTTCGGGAATGGTATGATACCTGCCGGACCTGGCACGCTGCTCCAAGCGAATTTCGAGTTCGACATGCCTTACTTGCTGGCAGGTGACTACTCAGTCAGCGCTACCGTGGCAGACGGAACGCAACAGAGCCATGTCATGCACCACTGGGTCAACGATGCGCTCGTCTTCAAGTCGCTTCAGCCTCACGGCCATCGTGGCATGGTGGGTTTGACGAGCATGGTGATGACGATCGAGAGGCTATAGACGAAGGGCCCGGCGACCGCCTAAGGGGCAGCATCGTTTGCTGGGTGCGTCGATGAAGCCAAGGCGGTTGTGGCCGAGTCCGAGGCTGCTGGTAAGGCATTCGCATTGGGTTGCGCTAAGCGCATTCTCCATGTGATAAGGGCGCACTCTTGAGGCTCGCCGCGGTATTCGATGGACCATCAGCAAACTGCAAATCACTGGGACAGGCACCATTTCGATCCCGGCTTCATTCGCGCAGAATGGTCTTTTCACCCCTACGCCAAAGAGCGATTGCACCGCATCCTGGGAGGCGTCGCGTCCCGTGAGGAGTGGTTTTCCAGGACTTACCTGCAAGGCCGGTCCGGACTTCGCGGCCTTGGAATCGGGGTGGGCCTCGCCAAGACGGAGCTCTCGCTGCTCGCCACGGGCGCATTTGAGCAATATGATCTCTACGATGTCAGCCCGGTTGCGCTCGCTGGCGGCAAGGCCGACGCAGAACGGGACGGGATCGCGCATCTGGCGAACTTCGTCTGCGCTGACGTGCATCAGGTTGATCTGGCGCCGAACAGTTATGATGTCATCACGTTCATCGCGTCCCTTCACCACATTGCGGATCTGGAACCTATCCTAAGGAAGTGCGAGGCAGCGCTTGCCCCAGGAGGAATCATCTGGGCGGCGGAGTATATCGGCCCTGATTACTTTCAATTTCCTGACCGTGATGCGGAGTTGGCAAAGAAATTCTACCGGATAATCGATCCGGAGCTGAAGAAATCATCAATGGCCGAACTCGCCTGGTGCACGAAGGAAGAGCTGATCGCCGTCGATCCAACTGAGTCTGTTAATTCTTCAAAGATTCCGGACGTATTCAATCGTATTTTTCCGGAAACGACCACGATAAATACGTACGGATCTTTTGCTTTCATCCTATCTTGGTGTTTGAATCACGACGCATTGTACGATACGGAAAAGGGGCGGGATTTCTTTCGCACATTGATGGATCTCGATACACTCGTTATCGATTCCGGAGAACTGCCGCATTACTTTGCCTATTTGATCGGTAGGAAGAGTTCTTCGAGGACCGTGGTGAAAAAACTGGCCGAGCGACTGCTGCCGAGCCGCGGCCGTCAGCGCCTTTCGGTGGGAAAAAAAACGAGCTCTCCATGACTTCCTCTTCGACGGGGCGCGCTGACTCCAAGAACGAGGCTTTGGAAGGCCTCCGGGGCATCGCTTCTCTCGGCGTTTTCTGCGCGCATTTTCTGTTTGCGTTTCTTCCTCATCTGGCCACCTATGCGCGGCCGAACCTAGTCATTCCCTCTCGCTACGGCTGGGAATCGATCGTGGTGCAGCCGATCTTCAGCGTTTTCTACAATGGCAGTTTTGCCGTCTCGATCTTCTTCGTGCTGAGCGGGTATGTGCTGACGCGTCGCTTTATGACGAGGGACGATGTCGATTCGTTGCGGACCGGGGCAGCGAAGCGGTATTTGCGCCTCACCATCCCCGTGCTGGCATCGACCCTTTTCGCTTGGGCGCTCTTCGCGGCCGGGCTGATGAAGAACGGTCTGATCGCTGAGTTGGGCAGCGCCGGCTGGCCTTTAATCTATTATCCGCAAACTCTAAATTTTCAGGCCGCGTTGGCGGAAGCATTGTTCGGCACGCAATTCCTGCACTTAGCCCAGTTCAACGGGCCGCTTTGGACGATCAAAATCGAATTGATGGGTTCGTTCGTTTTATTTGCAACGTATCTCTTCTTTGGGAAAAAGTATTTTGCACTGAATATAGCTATCTATATCGCCATCGTGACTTGCATTGCTCCACAATCCGAGTATCTCTTCCACTACCTTGCGATCTTCCTCGGTAGCGCCATCCACTATGTCGAGCGCGGCCTCAAGCGCTCGGAATTGATGAGCGTCACGCTTGTGTTGGCGGGACTGTTTCTCGGCAGTTTCGATTTTTCGCCGTTCTTCTCCCCGCTCGCCAATGTGACCTTGCCAACGCCTCCAGCGCCTTTGCCGAGTTTCGAGGTGAGCAAACGTGTTTTCTACCATACATTCGGCGCTGTTTTCATCGTTATGGGAGTCATCGGCTCTGCGAGCGTTGCCCGCCTGTTGGCGTCCAGGATTCCCGTTTATCTCGGCAGGCTCTCGTTCGCCATGTATCTGCTGCACTGGCCGATCATCTTTTCGCTCAGCTACGGCATGATGGGCCTCCTTGTTCTGCGGTGGCGATGGGATTACGGGTCGGCGCTGTCAGTCACCGCCCTGTTCACCGCTGTTGTAGTGCTGGCTTTCTCACATTTGTTCGAAAGACTGGTCGATCGTCCGGCTGTGGTGGTCTCGGGCTGGTTTGCCGAGCGTGTACTGCGCCTTGGCAAGACCGTCCCCTCGCCCCCGGTGCAACCGGCGGCAAAACCATAGGAGCTTGATCGTGAGCGCGATGACGGACAGCGATCGGCAGAAAACTGCCGATCATTGGGCGACGGCCTATGAGAACGAGCGTTTTTCCAGGAGGGAGTGGATCGGGCATCCAGCCGCGCAAGAGCGGATGAAACGCATCATGGGCGGCCACGCTACCCATGCGCAGTGGTTTATCAAAACCCAGCTCATGAACAAGCCGGTTCGCCGCGGCTTGGGGATTGGTGTTGGTGTGGCGTTTCATGAAAATCAGATCGTCGCGAGCGGCGCGGTCGAAAGATACGATTATTTTGACCTGAGCCAGGCCGGCCTCGACCTGGCAAAGGCAGGAGCGGCCGATCTCGGTGTTGCCGACCGGATCACGTTCCACTGCGCGGACGTTAACGAAATTCCTCTCGAGGAAGGTGCCTATGATGTCATCACTTTCATGGCGTCCCTGCACCATATCCACGAGCTGGAGCGGACGCTCCTTAATTGTCAGCGGGCGCTTGCGCCCGGCGGCGTACTCTGGGCTTTCGAATATGTCGGCCCGGATCGTTTCGACTATCCCGACGAGCATACGGACATTGCCCGTCGCATCTATCGCATGCTGGCCCCCGAGCTGCATCTTCCGGGAGAACCGGAGCTGAAATTCCCGACGCCCGAAGCTGTGATCGAAGTCGATCCGACCGAAGCTGTGCATTCCTCCGAGATACTGCCAACGATGAGGCGGATTTGGCCGGACATGGAAGTTCACGGTCAGTACGGCTCGCTGAGTTTCATGATTATGTGGTGCTTGAACTACGATTATATCTACGACGATCCTCGTGGTGTGGAAGCCTACCGCACGCTGATCGACATCGAGACCGCATTGGTCGACAGCGGCCAACTGCCTCACTATTTCGTCAACGCCATTGCAAGAAAGGCCCCGCCATTGACGGCGAAACAGCGGTTGGTCCGCAGGTTGGGGATAGATCCGCATGGCGGATTCTATGCGGCTCTTGGCAGGGCGAAGCAGCGGCTCGCGAAGTAGGTCGCTTGTTCCTTCATAATCCCCTGAACGCTTCGCCGCATTTTCGCAGGTGCTCGGTGTGGTAACGGCTGCATGGAGCGCCGGCATCATGTCCGACATGGGCGCGTGGCCATCCGAGAATCGGCAATCCATTGCAATTGGCGCCAGATTAATCTAGCAAGCCGCAGCTTAGGTGGCGGCAGCGATCTGACCGACAAGCGGTTCGAAAATTGCGCTTGTGCTGAGGCCAGATTGGGGAAGGTGAGATGAGTTCAAGCCAGCGTTTGCGGAGTGAGCCCAACTCACCGATGTCGGTGAGGATCCAGTCTGTGTTGTACAGATTGCCGCGAGAAAGTGTAGAGCGAGCTCTTGAATATTTAGCTTCTGCTACAAAGCTGGCTAAGATAAATGGATATTTGAACCGAGTCGTTGTTGCGTATGGCGATTGCTCGCCCGAGACTGTACTCGATAACGATTATTTAGTAGAAATTCGGGAGCGCTTTGCAGAAAACCTGGAGATCGAGTACACTTTCTTCGGCGGTAATCTGGGGTCGGCCGAAGGTCACAATCGCCTTTTGGCGCATACCGCGAGCGATCTTGTCGTCATCTTCAATCCGGATGTTCTGGCTTCGCCTCGGCTCTTCATTGAGCTGATCGACGGGCTGGCAACTCCGGATGCCGGCTTTGTCGAGGCGCGGCAATTGCCGGTTGAGCACCAGAAGGACTACGACAGGGATACAGGCGAGACGAGCTGGGGCTCGACAGCATGCCTGATCGGCGCAGCCGCCCTCTTCAAGGAGCTCGACGGCTTCGATTCGAAGTCATTTTTTCTGTACGGGGACGATGTCGATCTCTCCTGGCGGGCGCGCCTGAGAGGCAAGAAGGTCATCCATAGGGACAGCGCGGTCGTCTATCATGACAAGAGGCTCGACAATCGCGGCTGTTGGATGACGTCTGCTGCCGAGAGATATTATTCCGCCGAGGCGGCGTTGATGCTCACGCACAAGTTTTCAAGGCCGGATCTGACCGAGACCTATCTGCAGTATTTTCTGTCATCGGAAAATCCGGATATGGAAAAGGCGGCGAAGGCTTTCGAAACCAGGCGATCCGAGGGACAGCTTCCTGCGCCGGTCGACGAGGACCACAAGGTTGGCCAGTTTATTGCCGGTGCCTATGCGCATCACCGCTTCAACGCGAGGTAGATGCCATGGCCGTCGTATACAAGCACAGCTATGAGGACGTGTCGGTTTACGGCAACGTCGTGGCGCTGCTGCAGAGTGCCGATCTCGGCCAGGGCGTCCATGTCGACATCGGCTGTGGCTACGGCGCAATTGCCGAGCCGATCGCCGAGCGCCTGAAGCTTGATTATGTCGGCTTCGACATGGCCGACGACGGCTTGGCGAATCTGCGCGCCCGCGGGTTCGCGACGGAGCAGATAGACCTGCTCCGGGTGGATGAGGTTGAGCAGACCATCCGCAGGGTGGTCGGCGATCGGCCGATCGTGTCGATGACGATCATCGATACCCTCGAACATCTCATAAACGGGCAAGACGTCCTGGCGATGCTGCGCCGGATCGCGGGCGATCACGGGTCGCTGCTCGTCATCAGCGTCCCCAATGTGAATCACAAGGATATTGCGCTCAAGAGCCTGGCTGGGCGCTGGGACATTACGGAATCCGGGTTACTCGATCATACCCATGTCGATTTCTACAACAGCGAGCGGCTGGCTCTCCGGACCACCGCGAGCGGTTGGGAGCAGGTGGGCGAGCAGGACTGGCTGCTGGAGATCAGCGATCAGCACTTTCCGCCGGACTTGCCGTTGCTGGATGTCGGCTCGCCCATGGGCGGGCTTCTCCGGGATCTGGTCGCGCAAGCCAATCCCGACCTTCTTGTCAATCAATTCGTCCGTGCGTTCCGCCCTGCGAAGCCGAAGGCGTCGCCACTGATCGTCGAGGCCCTCCCTTCGCTGGAGACCGGCCTTTCGGTTGTCGTGGTTGTTCCTGGCGACGAAGGAGCCCTTGATGACGCGTTGCCAACGCTGGTTTCCCTGGCGCGCCAGTCGAATACCGCTTTCCAGGCCGTTGTCGTTGTCGGTTCGCATGTTGGGCAGGCGGAGGCGCGTATCCGCGGCGTTCTGAGCGGAATCGCTCAGGTCGACATCGTCGTGCGCCCGACGGAAGTCGATACTGCACCCTTGCCAGCGGGCGTCACGCAGGCTTCGCGCAGCCATGTCGCGTTTGTTCCGCATGGCACGGTCCTGCCGGAGAGCTGGGCGGCTGGCCTGCTCTCCGTGATCGTCGCAAATCCGCTTCGCGTCGGTTGGCTCCATCACGGTGAGGTCCGCGTCGGCCGGCTCTCGCCGTTTCTCCGGGCCGATCAGCCGGTGGCTGAATTTGCGGTGCCGCGTCGGGCGTTGAGCGATCTTGGGCTGATGACAGGAGCGGCCGCGGCAGGAGCAGAACTTCAGGTCGCCATCTCCCGGGCCATCCTGATTTGCGGGTTGGAGCAGGCTGGGGCGGGAGGGAGTGTTTTGCTCGCTGCGCCGCAAAGCCTTTCTGTCGACCCCGTTCCCGACACGGTGCTGTCTTACCTCAACAGCCGGCCGCTGGTCGTGCCTCCAGGCACCGCCGCTGCGATCGAGCGATCGCTGCAGGAACTCGCCGCTGTTGAAGAAGCGCTGCGCCAAACGCGGCCATATGAGCGCCTCTTCGCTCTCGCTCCGCAATTGCGGGAATTGGCCGGCCCCTATCTGGAGGCGCTGAAGGACAGGCCGGTGCTGGCCGACGATGAAACAGGGCGCCCCTTCCTGTCGATCGTGACGCGGACTCAAGGCACACGCCTTGGCACGCTCAGCGAGATGCTGCTCTCGCTGGCGGGGCAGAGCTGCACCGATTTCGAGTCGGTCATCGTCGTGCATAGCTCCGATGCAGCGGTGTTCGCTCAGGTCGCTGAGCTCGTGAACGAGTTTCCGCACAGTCTTGCGAGCAGGGTCCGGCTTCATCAATGCACGCGGCCCGGGCGCGCGGCGCCGCTGAACGATGGCGTGGCTCTGGCACGTGGTCACTATGTCACAGTGCTGGACGACGACGATTTTGTCTTCGGCCACTATGTTGAGACCTTCCGGGAATTGGGCAATGCGGGCGCCGGCAAGCTGCTGCGTGCCGCGTGCGCGCGCCAGCAGTTCGAGCATGTCGGCGCCGCAGATGCATCAAGATCGCGCGCGGGGAGCTGGTTCGAGCTGGAGTGGCCTGCGACCTATGACGCGGTCGCTCATCTCGGCGGCAACTACACGCCGTTCATGAGCATTGCATTCCCCCGCGCGGTCTTCGACCAACTTGGCCTGCGTTTCGATGAAACCCTTTCCACGGTCGAGGACTGGGAACTGACCTCGCGGGCGGCTGCTCTTTGCGGTGTGGAAGCGAGCGCGGAGGTCACGAGCGTCTACCGGTGGTGGACCAATGCGAAGTCGTCGCTGTTCGAGCATGCCGCCTCCGAGTGGAGTGCCAATCGTCAGCGTGTCATCGATGAGGGCTCGAGACGGCCTGTCCTGCTTCCGAGCGGTGCGCGAGGGGCAATCGTCGCGATGACCGAGCGTCGAGATGCGCTCGAGCGAGAGGTGCTCGGTTTTTACGAGCATGACCGCGAGATTCGCAGCAGATTGCAGGGATATCTGCAGAGCACGTCATGGCGCGTGACCCGGCCGCTCCGGCGGTCCATCGCCGCTCTCAGAGGGCGCAGGGAGATCGATCCCGCCGAGGTTACCCCGACTTCGATGGGGGAGGCGCTGCATTGGATCCAGCAAATTCAGAACTCGACCTCATGGGAGATCACTGCGCCGATTCGCCTGGTCGGCCGGCTGGTGCGCGTCGCGCCGAGTCCCCTGGACAACGTGGTTGCTCTGGAGGGCGCCGCCGCAATCACCGCGGCGAGACTGCATGTTGACAGCACGTCCTGGCGTCTCACCCGGCCTTTCCGGGTCGTGACCGCCGCGTTGCGTGGGCAGCGGGACACGGGCCCTACGATCGAGGATCTCCCGACCGATCCGGAGGCCGCTCGACGGATGGTGCAGGACATTCGAAAGTCGGTGTCCTGGAAGATTGCCGCCCCGCTTCGGCTGGCCGGCAGGCTGGCTGGACGCTATGGTCGCGAGCGCAACCAGTGATCAGATGTCGACATCCGCAGTTCGACATATAGAACTGCGGAGCAAATGTCTGTTCCGGGAAGCTGCTGGCAACTCGTTGATGTTCTGGTAGAATTTGCAAATGTGAGATTTGCGGTCAGCTTTGGGTCCGGTTGGAGGCGAGCGTCCAATTCGTTCCGCCAGGCAGGTTGATTGCATTTGGAAGGAACTTGTGGGCTCCGTCATGTCGAATTGTCTTGTTACCGGTGGCGCCGGTTTCATCGGCTGCGCCTTGTCCACGGGACTCGCGGAGCGTTTTGACCGCGTCGTTGCCGTCGATAAATTGCTCCCGCAGGTCCATGCGCGACAGGAACGCCCTGCGGCGCTTGATCTACGCGTCGAGTTTCAGCAGAAGGATGTCACCTCTCCCGGCTCGTGGGACGAAATCCTGCCCGGCTTCAAGCCCGACGTCGTGATCCATCTTGCCGCCGAAACCGGGACTGGGCAGTCATTGCGGGAGGCGACCCGCCACGCGAGTGAGAATGTCGTCGGTACCACCGCGATGCTAGACGCTTTCTGCCGGCATGAGATTCTTCCCCGCCAGTTCATCCTGTCGTCGAGCCGGGCCGTCTACGGCGAAGGTGCCTGGGTTGCCCCGGATGGTCGTTTGGTCTATCCGGGCGGCCGCGACAGCGAGCAGTTGAAGCGACGCGAGTGGGACTTCCCCGGCCTCGCGCACCAGCCATTCGCGGCTGCCGTGACGGAGCCGCGGCCATCCAACGTATATGCTGCGACGAAGCTCGCGCAGGAGCACATCCTCGACGCCTGGGGCAAGGCCTTCGGAATCGGCGTGACGATTCTTCGCCTTCAGAACGTCTACGGACCCGGCCAATCTCTGACCAACTCCTATACCGGGATCGTCAGCTTGTTCGCGCGGCTGGCACGCGAGGGGCGCAGCGTGCCGCTTTATGAAGACGGGGCGATGTTGCGCGATTTCGTCTTCGTCGACGATGTCGCCGGAGCGTTTCACGCTGCTATCGCGGCGAACTTGCCTGGCACCACGCGCTTCGATGTCGGTTCCGGTCAGGCGAGCCCACTCAGCACCGCCGCGTGGATGCTGGCGAAGCACTACGATGCACCTGAACCACATGTCAGTGCGCAATACCGTCTGGGCGATGTGCGGCACGCATCCTGCGACCTGGCGCCGACGCTCGAGCACCTGCCCTGGCGGCCGTCCTGGCCGCTCGAGCGCGGGCTGCCGGCACTGTGCGAATGGATCGAGACGCAGTTGCCTTGAGCGTGGGAAGAGACGGATCTCACAGCGAGATTGCGCTTGCGCCTCAAGGCGGGCCGATAATGACAGTTGAGCTAAGGGACAGCCAGATGAGCGCGCCTACAGACGCACCGATGACGAACGACAGGCAGTTCGTCGAACTGACATTCGAGGCCGTGCTTGGCCGCAAGCCGGATCCGGCAGCGTTGGAGTACGGTCTTGCTATCGTAAGCACATCGGGCGGGGCGCGTCGCTACGTGTCCGAGCTCCTGACGGCCGAAGAGACGGTCACCCGGCGAACCCAGGCCAAGACCTCGCCGCAATTCGTCCATCCCGGTCACTATTATTCGCCGGTCTGCGATGTTGCGGAGTTGCAGAGGTCGCGCTTCCTTGAAGCCGTTCCGAACAGGAAGATCGACGGGATCGATCTCCGGACCGAGCAGCAGGAAGAGTTGTTCCTCAAGTTCGCGGCGCATTTTCCGGCGATCTGCTTTCCCGAGAATGCGACCAGCGGACATCGGTACTTCACAAACAACGACTTCTACAATGTCGGCGACGCTACGATCCTGGCATCGTTCATCCGCGAATTCCGGCCGCGACGCATCGTCGAAGTCGGCTCCGGCTTCTCCAGCGCGGTCATTCTCGACACGCTCGATGAGATTAGCGCCGACACCGGGAGCCAGACGCAGTGCACTTTCGTGGAGCCTTATCCCGATCGGCTTCGCGGCCTGCTCAAGACCGGTGATACCGGACGCGTCACTATTCACGAAGCGGGCGTCCAAAACGTCGACAAGACGCTGTTCACCTCGCTACAATCGAACGATATCCTGTTCCTCGATACCACCCATATTTCAAAAACCGGTAGCGACGTCAACTACGAGGTCTTCGAGATATTGCCTCACCTCGCGCCGGGCGTGATCGTGCATTTCCACGATTTTTTCCACAATTTCGAGTACCCGAAAGTGTGGGTTATCGACGACAACCGCTCTTGGAACGAAATCTATCTGCTGCGAGCGTTCCTGATGTTTAACGACGCCTACGAGATCATGTTCTTCAATCATCACTTTGCCATCGAGCGTCCGACACTCGCCAATGAGCGTCACTCTGGCTATGCCGGCCACCCGGGCGGCGGCCTCTGGCTGCGTCGCCGCTGACGAAAGATTGTAAGGCAAGTGGTTTCGGCGCGTTCGAAGGATGTACTGTGCTCACTTGATACTGGCTGAGGATGGTAAGGATCGTTCATCTTGACCAATGCCGTCTAGGCATCGATTTTGCGATGAATTTTGACCTGAGACCCTGATCTTCCTCCGTTCTGAGGGAGAGTCCTGAGTTTCGTTTCTGGCCTCAGGCGGCCTGTTTTTCCAGCGAGGATTTGAGGAC
>NZ_JBBBBQ010000011.1:0-186151 GCF_037120455.1 Allobosea sp. CCNWLY174
CGAGATGATCGGGCGTGGCGGCGGCATGGGCGAGCAGCGCTTCGAGCGTATCGTTCCAGGCGAGGCGCGCGGCATCGCTGGAGATGGTGACGCGGTCGCCGGAGAGATCGTGATGCAAGGCGTAGGACATGGGCTGCTCCATTGCCGCGCCGCAAAGGGGCGCTCTTCAGGGAGTTCGCAGCGGCTCGATCAAGCGCCGTTCAACTCGCTTCACGGACCCGTGTCGATGCGGCGCTCTGAACAATGCTGACGGCAGTGGCGGAATGCGCGGCAGTCCAGCCTGCTCTGCGACAGCGATCATGGCCCGCGATCGATGAGCAGGTGAAATAGCTTTCGGCTATCGAAACCAGAGAAAGCAGATATTTCAGCCGGCTCGATCTCTCCGGGATGCTGCCTTCCGGTCGCGGCATTGCGCGACATTCAGGAAGGAGACGGTCATGTCGAGACGATACGCACCTGCAATCCGCGGCCTGCTGGCGGGGGCCGCCTGCGCTGCTGCGCTCATCCAGGGCATCAGTGCAGCGCAGGCCGGCACCTGCCCGGCCGACAAGCAATTGAAGCAGCCGCGCACGGTCGAGAACGCGCCCGACGTCGGCATCCGGCGCGAAACGCTGTCCGTCGTGAACGTCACCGGCTGGCGCAATCTCGGCGATCTGCGCCTGCGCACGCGCCGCCTGACCGTCGCGGTCAACGGGATCGTGCCCTTCCATCGCCATGACGACCGCCCCTCGATCGTCTACGTCGCCTCCGGCGAGATCATCGAGCACAGCGCCTTCTGCTCGGTCCCAATCACCCACCGGACCGGCGAGTGGACGCCCGAATTCGGGCCCGGCCACGCCCATTGGTGGGAGAACAAGTCGGGCAAGGAAGTGGTCCTGCTCTCCTCCGACATCGTCCCGCCGGACATGCTCGACGATCCCGACATGTAACGCCCGATCATGCCGATGCGGGCCGGCCTTCGCCGCCCGCCATCCGGTGCCCCGATCCAACCCGCATCCTGTCGGAGGTCGTCATGCTGACGAAGGTCTTCATCGCCCTGGTTGCCTTGTCCTTCGCCGCGCCCGCCGCGGCCGAGACCGAGACTGAACGTGCTGTCACATCGCTCTACGAGCGGTTCGTCGCCGCCCAGAACGCGCGCGACACCAAGGCGGTGCGGGCGTTGATGTGGGTTCGCCGAGTTTCGTCTGGATCAGCGATGGCAAGGCGTTCTGGGGCGCCGACCGGATGATCGAACGCATGAGCGCCTTCCAACGCTCCGATGTCTGGGAGGTGAAGCCGGATCGCGAGCGTGCGCGGGTCGTCGAGGTCAGCCCGGTCAGCGCAGTGCTCTTCCAGCCGCTGAAGCTGACATTGGGTTCCAGAGCTGACCCGCAACGGATCGCGTTCCTCGTCAACGTGCTGTGCGTGCGCACGCCCGACGGCTGGCGGGTCGGCGCGCTCTACACCACCGAGGAAAACCCGAACTGAGCCGGGCCCGGGCACGGCTGCATCCCGAGGATGGGAATGATGCGAAGCGAGAGCGCTCCGGCCGCCATGGCGATGCCGGTCACGAACCCGCGTTCCTGGCTGCGAACCTTCGTGATCGCGCTGACGGCCTTCCTGACGCTGGTCGATCTGTTCGCCATGCAGGCAATCCTGCCGGCGCTGATCCGGCACTATGGCACGAGCCCCGGCGTGATGGGCGTTGCGGTCAATGCGAGCACCATCGGCATGGCGCTGTCGAGCCTCGCCACATCCTATCTGAGCGCCTCGATCGACCGGCGCCGCGGCATCATGATCAGCCTCGCCCTGCTCGCGATACCGACCGCGCTGCTGGCCGGCGCGCCGAATCTTGCGACCTTCACCGGCCTGCGCGTGCTGCAGGGTGTGTTCATGGCCGCGGCCTTCACCTTGATGCTGGCCTATCTCGGCGAGCATTATTCGGCCAGTGACGGCGCGGCGGCCTTCGCGGCCTATATCGCTGGAAACGTCGCCAGCAACTTCTTCGGGCGGCTGCTGTCGGCCTCGGTCGCCGACAGGTTCGGGCTGCCCACCACCTTCTATGCTTTCGCCGTTCTCAATCTGGCGGGCGCCGTCCTGGTGCATGCCACCGTGCGGCGCGCCCCTCCGATGGCGACAGCGACGGCCCCCGTCAACGGCGCGTTGCGGCTGCATCTCGCCGATCCGCAGCTTCGCGCGAGCTTCGCGCTCGGCTTCCTGATCCTCTTCGCCTTCATCGGACTGTTCACCTATGTGAACCTCGTCCTGACTGCGCCGCCTTTGGCGCTCGGGATGATGGAGATCGGCTTCGTCTACTTCGTCTTCGCGCCCTCGGTCGCGACCACGCTCTTTGCGGGCTGGCTGGTGCTGCGCCTCGGCACGCGGCGGAGTCTCCTGGCGAGCCTGGGCGTCGCGCTCGCCGGCTTGCCGCTGCTGCTGCTGCCGTCCCTGGCGGCCGTGCTCGGCGGGCTGGTCCTCTTCGCCATCGGCACCTTCGCCGCGCAGGCGATCGCGACAGGCCACGTCGGCCGGACGGCGCAACGCGAACGCGGCGCGGCGAGTGGACTCTATCTCGCGAGCTATTTCCTCGGCGGCCTCGTAGGCAGCGTCATCTTGGGCCAGGTCTTCCAACGCTTCGGCTGGAGTGCGACCGTGCTCGCCATCGGCGTGACGCTGTCTGCGGCCGCTGGGCTTGCCATGACGCTCGACCGCGATGCGGGCGCGGCGGAGCGCGGATAGAGGCGGCGCGTTTCCGGCAGCTGCCTGTAACCAAACCGCCCGCGCCCGCGAATATCCACCCGATGGCGCCAGATCACCATCGAGCAGCGCGGCCAAGTCTGCCATCCGGGGGATTGGCATGGAAATGCATCAGATCCGCTACTTCCTGGCGGTCGCGCGCAGCCTGAACTTCACGCGCGCCGCGGAGCAGTGTCATGTCGCACAACCGTCGCTGACGCGCGCCATCCAGAAGCTAGAGGATGAGCTCGGCGGATTGCTCCTGCATCGCGAGCGGCAGAACACGCATCTCACCGAGCTCGGCCGGCTGATGCTGCCGCATCTGGAGCGCACCTATGTCGCGGCTCAGGCGGCGAAGGAACTGGCGCGCGGCGTCAGCAAGGGCGACATGGCGCATTTGCGCCTCGGCATCCTCGAAACGGTTTCCGCGGCGGTGCTGGCGGGCCTGCTCGAAAGCCTCAACACCTGCCTCAACGGTTTCGATCTCACGCTCGTAAGACTGCCGCACAGGGATCTCGTCGCCCGCGCTCTGGAGGGCGATTTCGATCTGGTCTTCCTGAGCGATGCGGTGGAGTTGCCCGAGCGCATGCGCAGCTGGTCGCTTTTCCAGGAAGGCAGCCGGCTTGTCGCGCCGCAGAGCCATCCTCTGACTCGCAAGACCAGCATCGCGCTCGACGATCTCGTCGGCGCTGAGATGATCGATCAGATCAGCTGCGTCGATCACGAGCGCTTTAAGTTCGTCTGCGCCTGCAAGGATGTCGCGGTGCGCTTCCGCCATCATGTGCAGGGCACCGACGAATTGCAGCGTCTGGTCCGGTCCGGCTTCGGCCTCGGCGTGCTGCCGGCGAGCGTTCCCCTGATCGAAGGCCTGGCGATGATCCCCTTCGAGGAGACCATCCCGGCGCGCAGCGTTGCCGTTGCGGTGGTCGCCGGCCGCCCCTTCCAGACCGCAACGGAGGCCTGCCTGCGCCTCGCGCGGTCCCGCGACTGGGACGATGCGGTCAGGCTGGCGCCGCTTTGAGCCGGGTCAGTGTCGCCAGGATCTCGGCCGGATCCATGCGATAGCGGAAATCCGGCTCGACGAAGGCTGAGGCGATCTGACCGTCGGGCGCCACCACATAGGTCGCCGGGATCGGCAAGAACCAGGACGGGTTACCGTTGATGCGCGCCAGATCGTAGCCGAGATGCTCATAGATCTCGCGAACCTCGCCAGGCACAGAGATGACGAGCCCGAACGCCAGGGCGAGGCCGAGATCGACGTCGCTGAGTACGTCGAACGGCAAATCGTGCTGGCGTGCGACCGCCAGCCCGCGACCGCCGATCTCGCAGGAGACCACGGCGACGCGCCCACCCAGCGCGGCGATCTCATCATGGGCATCGCGCAGCGCCGTAAGCTCGGTCTGGCAATAGGAACACCAGGCACCGCGATAGAAACTGAGCACGAGCGGCCCGGTCGAGAGAAGCTCGGCCGAGGTGACGAAGCGGCCATCGGCCGCGGTCAGACCGAAGGCCGGCATCGCGTCGCCGGCCCGCAAGGCCCCGGCCCCAGCACCGGTTCGTGCAAGATGCTCGACCATACGGTCATAGGCCTGCGCGATCTGCGGGCGCTCGCGCGCGAGCCACTGGCGCAGCTCGGCAAGGCGTTCGGCAAGGGACGTGTCGCTCATGAGGCGAGGCTGCTCGCGCCGCCCGGCCGCGGCAACAAAAATCGCCATAGCCGGCGGCTATGGTCACGACAGCGCATCGGCATTTCCCGGAGCCGGCCGCCATCCGCATCCTCTTCCGCAGCAAGGAGAGATGCGATGAACGTCCACGCCACAGCCGCTTCCGCGACCACCAGCCATCCACGCCCTCTCGCAGGCCGGACCGCCGTCGTCACTGGCTCCACCAGCGGCATCGGCCTGGGCATTGCGAAGGCGTTGGCGGGCGCTGGAGCCAATCTCGTCATCAACGGCTTCGGCGATCCGCGCAGCATCGAGCAGACGCGTCTGAGCCTGGAGGCAGCCGGCGACGTCACCGTGCGCTTCGACGGCAGCAATCTCGCCGAACCGGCCGGCGTAGCCGCGCTGATCGAGGGCGCGGTGGCGGCTTTCGGCCAGGTCGACATCCTCGTCAACAATGCCGGCATCCAGCATGTCGCGCCGGTCGAGGCCTTTCCGGTCGAGCTTTGGGACGCGATCATCGCGCTCAACCTCTCGGCAGCCTTCCACGCCACGCGGGCCGTCTTCGCCGGAATGAAGGAGCGCAGCTTCGGCCGGATCGTGAACGTCGCCTCTGCGCATGGCCTCGTCGGTTCGCCGTTCAAGTCGGCTTATGTCGCCGCCAAGCACGGCATCGTCGGTTTCACCAAGGCAGTCGCGCTGGAGGGCGCCGAATACGGCGTCACCGTCAATGCAATCTGCCCCGGCTATGTCTGGACGCCGCTCGTCGAGAAGCAGATCGAGGAACAGGCCAAGGCGCACGGCATCGCACGCGACCGCGTCGTCAAGGAGATCCTGCTCGCGGCCCAGCCCAACAAGCGCTTCGCGACCGTCGAGGAGATCGGCGCCCTGGCCGTCTTCCTCGCCTCCGAGGCTGGCGCCTCGATGACCGGCACGGCGATCCCGGTCGACGGTGCCTGGACGGCTCACTGATCAGCAAAGCGAGGAATTCGCCATGGCCGCCATAGCGACGACACCTACCGTTCCGCGGGTTGTGATCATCGGCGCAGGCTTCGGCGGCCTCGCTGCGGCGCACGCCCTGAAGCATGCGCCCGTCGACCTGACGATCGTCGACCGGCGCAATTTCCACCTGTTCCAGCCGCTGCTCTATCAGGTCGCGACCGCCAGCCTCTCGCCGGCCGACATCGCCGCGCCGATCCGCTCGGTGCTGCGTGGCCAGGCCAATGCCCGCGTCGTGCTCGACAAGGTCGTCGATGTCGATCGCCGCGCCCGCCGCGTGGTAACCGAGAACGGCCGCAGCATCCCCTTCGACTATCTCGTCGTCGCGACAGGCGCCCGGCACAGCTATTTCGGCCGTGACGACTGGGCCGTGGCTGCGCCGGGGATCAAGACGGTCGACGATGCGACCCGCGTCCGCGCCAAGATCCTCAAGGCGCTGGAGGAAGCGGAGCTCGAAGACGACGAGGCGATCCGCAAGGCACTGCTGACCTTCGTCATCGTCGGCGGCGGCCCGACAGGCGTCGAGATGGCGGGCGCCATCGCCGAGCTCGTCCGCCATGCGGCCGGCCGCGACTTCCGCCGCATCAGTTCCGACAACATCAGCATCGTGCTGGTCGAGGCCGGGGCGCGCATCCTCCCGGGCTTCCGCGAGGAGCTGAGCAGCTCGGCTCATCATGCGCTCGAAGCCATGGGCGTCAGCGTCGCAATCAGGACCATGGTGATCGATGTCTCGGACGAGGGAGTGATGCTGGGCGCGATGCGCCTTCCGGCCCGGACCGTGATCTGGGCCGCGGGCGTCAAGGCCTCGCCTGCCGGGCGCTGGCTCGATGCTCCGGTCGATCGCGCCGGCCGAGTGAAGGTCGAGGCGGATTTCTCGCTGCCGGACGATCCCGCGATCTTCGTCATCGGCGACACGGCCGCCTATGCCGGAACGGACGGCGCCATGCTGCCGGGTGTCGCCCCGGCGGCGAAGCAGGCCGGGCATTGGGTGGGCAGTCTGATCGCGACGCGCGTTCTCTCGGCGCCCGAGCCCATGCCGTTCCGCTATCGCGATGCCGGTTCGATGGCCACCATCGGCAGAAAATTCGCGATCGTCGACTTGGGCTGGCTCCGGCTCACGGGCTTTCCGGCCTGGCTGCTCTGGTCGGCCGCACATGTCTGGTTCCTGATCGGCTTCCGTAGCCGGCTCTCCGTCGCGACGAGCTGGCTCTGGTCCTACCTGACCTATGAGCGCGGCGCCCGCCTGATTACCGGCCGCGAGATCGCGCTGGCCAGGCCCGCGACAGAAACCCTCCAGCAGAAGGACGCCGCCTGATGTCCCCGTCGACCGTTCTCGATCACGAAGCCCGCTCGCAGCCGGAAGGCATGGCGGATGTCCCGGGCGCCAATGCGCCGACCATCAATCTCGCCCTCCAGGGCGGCGGCGCCCATGGCGCCTTCGGCTGGGGTGTGCTCGACATGCTGCTGGAGGACGGGCGCATCGAGATCGACGGCCTGTCCGCGACCAGCGCCGGTGCGATGAACGCCGTCGTCTACGCCTATGGCAAAATGGCCGGCGGCAAGGCGCATGCCCGCGAATTGCTGGAGCTCTTCTGGCATCGGATCAGTCGCGCCGGCCGGACCGCCAGCCCCTACCAGCAGACCCCCTTCGATCTCTGGCTGGAGGGTTTCGGCGTCAAGGAGCCGGTCAGCTACCGCTTCTTCGAGGCCCTGACCCGGACCTTCTCGCCGCACCAGCTCAATCCGCTCGGCTTCAACCCCTTGCGCGACGTGCTGACCAGCGTCGTCGACTTCGACGCCCTGCGGGCGTGCCGCTGCACCCGCCTGCGGCTCTGCGCGACCAATGTGAAGACCGGCAAGCCGCAGATCTTCACCAATGAGATGATGTCGCCGGAGGTCGTCCAGGCCTCCGCTTGCCTGCCGATGCTGTTCCAGGCCGTGGAGGTCGACGGCCATCACTACTGGGATGGCGGCTATGTCGGCAATCCCGCGATCTACCCGCTGATCTACGATGCGCAGGCGCGCGACATTCTCGTCGTCCACATCAATCCGATCGTGCGGCCGGACGTGCCGAACGACCCCTCCGAGATCTTCAACAGGATCAACGAGATCAGCTTCAATTCCTCGCTGATCCGCGAGATGCGGGCGATCGCCTTCGCCACCAAGCTGATCGATGAGGATTGGATCCGCCCCGAGCACCGCGACAAGCTGCGGCGCGTCTTCATCCACGCGATCCGCTCAGACGATGCGATGGCCGAATTCTCGATCGCGTCGAAGTTCAACACGAGCTGGTCTTTCCTGACGCGCCTGCGCGATCTCGGCCGCGCCGCGGCGGCGCAGTGGATCGCCGCGCATCTCGACGACATTGGCCAGCGCTCCACCGTCGACCTTCACCAGGAATACCTCTGAACCGCCAGTTCCGCGGCAACCGACTTCCAAGGAGGATCTCATGAGCATGACGACCGCCACCAACACACCGGGGGTTATCGCCCGCCTGGTCCCCACCGCCCGCCAGAGCTGGCATCTCGTGCTCGGAGGCTTCGCCGCCACCGGCTTCTACGAGATCTGGGCCAATTGGCCGACGCAGCTCTTCGCGGGCTTTCCACTCGAACCGCCGGCGCTGGTCAAGCTGCTGTTCCAGCGCCAGTTCGGCCTTTCCGTTCCGGATGTCTGGGCCAAGGCGCTGCACTACGTCACCGGCTTCATCTTCTACCCTCTCGGCTACTGGCTGACGACACGGCTGGTGCGGCTCGGCCATCCCGCCGATGGCTGGCTCTGGGGGGTGGTCACCTACTTCATCGCGCTCGGCCTGCTGGCGCCGCTAGCCGGCCTGCCTTTCCTGCTGATCGGCGACAACCTGCAGCTCTCCCTGATGAGCCTGATCGGCCATGCCATCTTCGGCTATGTGCTGGCGGTGGTGTTCCAGGCCCTCGAAACCACCCATCCCTCCGGCTGACGGCCGGCCGTTGCGGGAGGCCACGATGCGCACGGGCCTGCAGACCATCCTGACGACGCTCGCGCTCGGTTGCGTGCTGATCGTGGCCGGCAGCGTGCATATCGCCTGGTGGCGAACCGCGACGCGCAACAGCACGGCGCTTGCCATCGAGATCGAGCGACAGGTCACGACCTCGGTCCGCCACGAGTGGTGGGCGCAGGTCACCGGCGCAGAAGCTGCCTGGGGCGCCGCCGCCAGGCTGATCGAACGGGACAGCTCGCTCGCCGCACGCGACGCGGCCCTGACGCAGCCGCTTGGAAGCATGTCGCTCGTTACCGCGCTGGCCCATGAGGGGACGAAGGGCACTGTCGCGGCGATCGAGCCCGGCAAGCGCGGCAGCGAGCCCCGGCTGCAGACCGTGGCCGGGATCTGGCCGGCGGCCGATGGCTCCACACCGGGCTGGGTTTCCGCCATCGACCCAGCCGAGGCAGGGCCGGCGGTTGCCTATGTCGGCCGGCTGTCCGATGGCAGTCGCCTCGGCGCCTTCGTGGCACTCTCGCAATTCTCCAGGCTCCTCGGGCAGATCGCGGTCGGCCGGACCGGCGGCGCGGCGGTCATCGACCCCGCCGGCCGCCTTGTCGTCGAGCCGGCCGGCCATGACCGGGATCGCACGAAGCTGATCAAGGTCAGCCGCCGCATCGGCGCAGCGCTGGCGCAGCGGGCGGAGCAAAGCGAGCCGGTGCCCGAACGCATCGCCGTCGAGCTGGCCGGGGAGCGCTTCGCCGTCGGGCTGTCGCCACTGCATTTCCAAGGCTGGCAGTTCGCGGTCATCGTGCCGGAAAGCGACTTCCTGGGGGAGATCGATGCGACCACCCGCCGCGTGGGCATTGGCCTTGCCCTCGCCATCGCCTTGGCGGGACTGGTCGCCGCTGCCCTGGCGAAACTGCTGCTGGTCCAGCCGATCCGTGCGGTGGTCGCCGATCTGGCCCATCTCGAACGCTTCGAGCTCGACGCATTGGTCCATCGTCGTTCGCGCCTGATCGAGATCGACCAACTTTCCGCGGCCCTCGCGCGCATGGCGGCGGGGCTGGCGAATTTCGGCCGCTTCATCCCCGTCGATCTGGTGCGGGAACTGGTCGCGCATGGCGGCCGGGCCGAGCCGGGCGGCACGTCGGCCCGCATCACCATCCTGTTCGCCGACCTCGCCGGCTTCACACGTCTAGCCGAGCGCCTCGGGCCGGCCGTGCTGCCGGTCGCCAGCCGGTTTCTAGAACTCGCCTCGGAAGCGGTGGAGCGGCGTGCAGGCACGGTCGACAAGTTCATCGGCGACGCGGTCATGGCCTTCTGGGGTGCCCCGCGGCCGCAGCCGCATACGGCCCTGGAAGCCTGCCGTGCCGCGCTCGCCATCGTCGCGGAGACGGCAGCGGCCGGGTTGATGGATGCCGAAGGGCAGCCGCTCAAGGTGCGCGTCGGCCTGCATTCGGGCGAGGCCATCATCGGCAATATCGGATCGCGGACCCGGCTGAACTACACCGCGATCGGCGACAGCGTGAACCTCGCGAGCCGGCTTGAAGGTGCCAACAAAGCCTATGGCACCGCGATCCTGATCAGCGAGGAGACACGGCGCGAAGCGGGCCAAGCCATCCTCGTGCGCGAGGTCGACAGCATCGCAGTCTACGGGCGCGACCTTGGCGTCACCGTCTATGAGCTCCTCGGACTGTCCGCGACGACGATCTGCCCGGCCTGGGTCGAATGCTACGAGCGGGCACTCGCCGCCTATCGGCAGCGCCGCTTCCGCGATGCGCTGCACCTCATCGAGACCTGCCTGGCGCAGAAGCCGGGCGACGGCCCGGCCGTGGCGCTGGCGGAGCGCTGCCGAGATCTGCTCACGGCCCCGCCGCCGCCGGACTGGCAGCCCGTTCACGCTTTGCAGACGAAGTGAGGTTTGCGATGAGCGATTTCAGCGTCCGGTTCTGGGGCACACGCGGCTCGATGCCGGTGTCGGGCGAGCATTTCCGCACCTTCGGCGGCAACACGATCTGCATCGAGGTCGCGATCGGCGAGCAAACCTTCATCGTCGACTGCGGATCGGGCGCGGTCGAGCTGGGACGCGCCCTGCTCGCCGGGGGACGGCGCTCGGCCTGGCTGCTCCTGACCCATGTCCATCTCGACCATGTCATCGGGCTGACCGGATTCGCCCCGCTCTTCAGCCCGGATTTCACCCTCGGCATTCGCGCGCCGCGACGAACCGACATCAGCGTTCATCAGAGCTTGAGACTGTTGTTCCAAGAGCCACTGAGCCCGATCGGATTCGCCTCGCTGCCGGTGCGTCTGGACGCCGCGAGCTTCGAAGCAGGCCTGAACATCACCTTGGACGACACCGTCATCCGTACCGTCACCCTGCGCCACGGCGTCGCCACTTGCGGCTATCGTTTCGACCATGGCGACCGTGCCTTCGTGATCCTGACAGATCACGAGCACATGGGCGACGCGCCCGATCCCGATCTGGTCCGCTTCTGCCGCGATGCCGACCTGATCGCCTATGACGCGATGTGGTGCGCCGACAGCGACTACCCGGCGCATCGCGAGTGGGGGCATTCGACTTGGCAGGCCGGGCTCGCATTGATGCGGGCGGCGGGCGCCCGACGGCTCGCCTGCCTCCATCACGCGCCGACTGCGGACGACGCTGTGCTGCGTGACCGCGAGGCGCGCCTGCAGTTGCTGGCGCCCGAGAGCTTCTTCGCCCGCGATGGCGATGTCAGCTCGCTCTGAAGCGCCGGCTGACATGAGCCGCCTGCACCAAGAGACGTCTTGACCGCGCGGAGGGAGCCATGTCCGAGCGACCGCAGATACGCGAACGCATGCCAGTGAACCTCACACGGCATTGTTCCGCGATGTTCCCCCTTGCCGCTTGCGCTGCGATCGGATGGATGAGTGCGGCGTGGGCGAGTGCCGAGGCATCCTCCGCCGGCATCACAACGCAACGAAGCCTCGTCAGCTATCTGGCGCAGGGCCTCACCGCCATCCGGGACCTGTTCTGGCCGATCCTGACCGCGATTTCGCGAATTCCCGGCGAAACCAGCGATGCGGCCGTTCGTATACTGACCAGCGGCCATCCCGGACTTCTTTGGCGTGCTGCCTGCATCGTGGCGCTCTTGTTGTTGCTTCCGCATGCCATGCGCCGGGGAATCTCGCGCTCAAGGGCGCGCATGAGTGCCTCGAGGACGACCCGGCTCATGTCCGCTTTTGCGTGTGATGTCGGCGACCTGATCGTGATGTTGCTGGCAGCGGCCATCCTGGTTGAGATTGCATTGGGCGACAGTACGCTCATGGCCCGGCTGGGGATCGCCGTGGTCGATACCGTGCTCCGGTTCAGAATCATCATGACGGCCGTCCGGATATTGCTGCGCCCGAGCGAGCCGCCGCTGCGCCTCATCTCGGCCAGCGATGCCCAAGTCCGGCGTGCCATGCCGTTCCTGACGGCCTCGCTGTTCCTGGCCGTCGCCTTCGTAACGGTCATACCGCTGCTGCTTGAAGCCGGAATGAGCTGGCCCGCCGGGCAGGCTTCGGGCGTAGCGGCGGGTATCATCGCCACCGCGTTGATGTGGACCGCGGCACGCCGCTTCCACGCCGAGGCTCCGACGCGCCTGCCGGTGTGCGAAATCGGCTCCGGTATCGCCATCGCTGCCGCCGGGATCGCCTGGATCTATGGCGTCATGTCCCTCGACTTTCCATTCTACGTCGCAACGATCTCGATCGGCGGGATCGTCGTCGGAGCGTTCATCGTCGATCGGCTCCTGCAGGCCTACTGCAACGCCCATGGGGAGGAGCGAGCGAATGCGTCCCTGCCATGGCACCTGGCGCGAGCGCTTGTTACGATCGTGCGCCTTGCCGCGACGCTGGGCGTGGTTCTGATCGTTGCCCGGTTTCTCGCGATGGACTTTCCAGCCTGGCTCGGGGAGCCGCGCTGGATCGAGGTCAATGAGAGCATCGCGCGGGCGGCTGTGGTCATCATCGTCGCCTATGCCCTGTCGGCCTTGGTCAGCACCTGGATCCGCGCCAGATTCGTGACCGTCACCCGCTATGTCCCGGGTGGGGACAACGAATTCCAGCCCGGTTCGCGGCTCCTGACCGTCATTCCTCTGCTCCAGTGGGGGATCACCTTCCTCCTGCTGGGAACGGGGATTCTGGTCGCTCTCGGAGAGCTGGGGGTCAACATCGCTCCGCTGCTCGCAGGCGCCGGCATTTTTGGGCTCGCTCTCAGTTTCGGCGCCCAATCACTGGTGCGCGATATCATTTCCGGCCTGTTCTATATGGCGGACGACGCCTTTCGCATCGGCGAATACATTCAGGCCGGGCAACTCAAGGGGACGGTGGAGAGCATCTCGCTTCGCTCCGTCCGACTTCGCCACCACCATGGCCAGGTGCATACCGTTCCGTTCGGCCAACTCGGCTCCGTGACAAACAGCAGTCGCGACTGGCTGATCGTCAAGTTCAACCTGCGGCTGGCGCGCGACGTCGATCTCGAGTTGGTGCGCAAGACCGTCAAGAAGGTCGGCGAAGAGCTGCTGGCCGATCCGGAGTTCGCACCCGAATTCCTCGAGCAGCTCAAGCTGCAGGGCGTCGCCGATATTCAGGAGGCGGCGCTCGTCGTGCGTCTCAAATTCACGGTTCGGCCAGGAAAGCCAACCGAGATCCGCCGAGAGGCACTGAAGAGGATCATGACAGTATTCGCCGAGCGCGGCATCGCTTTCGCGTCCCACTCGGTGGTGGTGCACGGTGCGATGGATCACCCGGATGTCGCTGCCGGAGTCATGACAGCCACGACGAGAGGCCTCCTCACGGCGCAGCAAGCCGAGCCTCGCGCAAACGTGGCCGACGGGGGCCGACCCTGATGCCGATGGTGCATGTGAAGCGCGGGATCCTCGAACAAGACATGACAGCCAGCGTATACCGAGAGCTGGAGTCCAGCCGGTACGCCCGCAACACGGAATGCAGCAGCTTGGTTTCTCGATTGCAGGCGGAAACGGGAAATGAGGGCTCAGAGGGCCCAATCGTAGCTTGGGATGTATCGGCGCTGCAGGGCAATTTCGCTCCTCGAACGTCCGGCTTCCGGCAGCGCAGCAGAGCCAGCTATTGGCGCATCACCGGCAGCAAGGCCGCGCCCAGGAGACCGAGTTGTGGCGGAATTTTCGCTAATCGGCGCTTGGGAGGGTCAGTTTGACAAGCAGACCCGGCTGCAGCTGGTTCAAGCTGACGTCACCTCCGTAAAGGGCCGCGATCTCTCGCGTGATCGGGAGGCCAAATCCTGTTCCTGGTGTGACCTCATCGAGCCGCCCGCCGCGGCTTAGGGCAATCTCCGCCGCGTTCGCGCTGATGCCTACGCCGTCGTCCCGAACACTTATGACGACGCTGTGTTGAAGGCGCTCGGCGCTGATCGCGACTTCCGACGCCGCCCATTTGCAGGCGTTGTCGAGGAGGTTTCCGCACATCTCGTTGACGTCGTTGACGTCGCAGGCCAGCTCGATGTCGCCCGGTATCGAGACGCTGAAGCGCAGGCTGCGATCGACGTGGATCTTGGACAGCGCCAGAACGAGATCGTCGATCTGGGGGGCGAGCCGTGTCCGGAAATGTCGTCCGCCGAGCAGCGCAGCGGAACGGGCACGACGCAGATGATGGGCGATGCGCCTGTCCATACCCTCAACCAGCGCGCGCAAAGCTTCGCGATCGACATCGTGTCCAGGCCTGAGCTCCGCCGCGAGCGTCGCCAAGGGCGTCTTCAGGCCATGGGCGAGATTGCCGATATGACTTCGTGCACGCTCGGCCTGGTCGGCATTTTGAGCAAGCAACGCATTGAGTTCGACGACCAGGTCGGCCACTTCTGCCGGCTGATTCTCCGGGACACTGCGCGTGCGGCCGGCGCGCACGTCCGCCAGCGCCCGCGATAGGCGCCGCAGCGGCAGCAGGACGAGGAAGACCTGAGCCGTGACCGCGCCCATCAGCGCGAGCGCAAGGGCGCCCAGCGTGATGGCCAGCGTCCTCCGTGCGGTACGGATCGGCGCACTCAGCGCTTCGCGCGGCGCTGCCGCGACGAGTTCGAAGGGCTCGGAGCCGCTCGCGAGCCGAACGGTCCGGTGGCGCAAATGCAGCGGCTCTTCGCGCGGCCCCTTGACCGGCTCCGTCAGAGCCAGTGTCGCGTCACCGAGCGAGCGCGAGCGCAGCAGTGCGTCGCCTCCCGTCACCTGCCAGTACCAGCCCGACAAGGCCCGGTCGTAGGGCGGCAGATCGAGATCGCGCCGCAGCCGGACCGCACCGTCCGAGCCGACGGTGAGCGCCGAGGCAAGTGCCAGCAGCTGCGCATCGAGGCGTTGGTCGATCTGCAGGGCCGTGAACCGGTCGAGCGCGCGGTCGATCACCACGCCAGCGATCAGGAGAGCGATCAGGACGAAGGTGACCGCAGCCAGCCAGAGCCGACGCGCAAGCGAAGGACGGCGCCGATCAGCCATCGCAGACCAGCCGGTAGCCGAGACCTCGGGCCGTCTCGATCCGCCCGGCGCCGATCTTCTTGCGCAGCCGCGCGACGATGACCTCGAGGGAGTTGGAATCGGTTTGGGCGTCGCCCTCATAAACCCGCTCGAACAGCTCCCCGCGCTGCACCGTCAAGCCTTTCCGCAGGATCAACGTCGAGAGGACGCGCCATTCCAGAGCTGTCAGCTTGAGCGGCAGCCCCTCGAAGGTGAAGGTCGCGATCTGCGCGTTGAAGCGCAGCGGCCCGCAAACGATCTCGGGATTGGCGTGCCCCGCGGCGCGCCGCACCAGGGCACGCAGCCGCATGATCACCTCTTCGACCCGCACCGGCTTGACGAGGTAGTCATCGGCGCCGGCCTTGAAACCCTCGACCTTGCTGGTCCAGTCGTCGCGGGCGGTCAGCACGAGGATCGGCAGCTGCCGCTGGCTGCGGCGCCATTCGGCGATGATCCGCAGGCCATCCACCTTGGGCAGGCCGAGATCCACGAGCGCGGCATCATAGGTTTCGGTCGAGCCCAGATGCAGCCCGTCTTCGCCGTCCCTGGCAAGATCGACGGCGCAGCCCTCCGCCCGCAAAGCGTCGCACAGCGAGCGCGACAGGGCCGGATCGTCCTCGATCACCAGAAGCTTCATGGCGTCGGCCGCTTTGTCGCAGTCCCACGCAGCGCACGGGCAAGATCGGGCCCTTCGGCGCTGAGATATCGACCGTCGATCGCAGCGATCCGCACGCTGATCACATCCCCCACTGGAGTCAGCAGCCTGACCTCGTAGACTTCATCTCCGGGTTCATCGTCTTCGGCGTCGTCGAGTTCGACATCGATGACCTCGCCCATGACGCGCTCCTGCGCCACTGCGGCCGCCCGGGCTTCACCGATCCGCGCCTGGCCGATCTTGCCGGACGGTGCCGCACTGGCCGCCCCGATACCGCATAGGCAGGCTAGAAGCGCGAGGGCGATCAGCGTTCTCATCGTGGTGGCCTATCGGAGCCGCCTGAACCGAAACTGAACGGAAGGGTTCAGGCTGGTGATGGCGATGTCGGTTCAGGATACGCTTCATCGCAACAGGAGTTTCGCTGATGTCCCTGAAATCATATCTTCCTCTTGCCATCCTGGCGCCGGCCGCCGTCGTAGCGAGCCTGTCGGGCATCGTCTCCGCCGTCGGCCAGCCGGCCCCGCCGTCTTCGACCCAGAGTGTCGGCATGGTGCGTCTGGAGGGTGAGGTTCGCGAGGTCTTCGGCAACAAGGTCATCGTCGAGGGGCCTGCCGGACGAACGCTCGTCGAGACCGGCCCCGAGGGGCGCGTGCGCGCACCGCTCGCGCCGGGCGACAAGGTCGTCGTCGACGGTATGCAACGCGACGGTTTCGTCCATGCCTCGGCAATCGCGAAAGCGGGCGGTCCGCGCATCGAACTCGGCCGCGGGCCCGATGCCGGACCGGGCGAGCGCCCCGGCGGCCGCCGCGGAGCCGACACGGCCTATCGCGCGGACACCGTCATACAGGCCGTGACCACGGCCGGCTTCCGCGATGCCCGCGTGATCGACGTCAAGAAGCATCACGCCGAGGTCGCGGCTGTTGCAGCGGACGGTCGCAGCTATGAGCTCCATGTCGAGTTCGACGGCCGGATCAGGAAGCAGGAAGACACGACGTTGGTGCGCGACGAGGGCGCGATCAAGACACTGATCGAGAAGGCAGGCTTCGCCTATGCCGGCCAGATGCGCCCCGAGAAGAAGCACATGGTCGTCTCGGCGACCAACTCGCGCGGCGAGAAGGTCGAGCTTGACGTTCATCGCGACGGCTCGATCCGCAAGGAACGCCGGGTCTTTTGACAGTCGGGGGCAAGCGGGCAGCTTTGGAGACGACGATGCAGCCCGCTGCTCCAGCCAGACGGGTAGTTGACCATCTGGTTTCGGGCCAAGGCTCACTGTCCGCAACTGGCGCCAGTACGAACTGTGTGTCCCACCGACCGCTTGCAGCCTTGCCCCAAATCACCGAAGCAGCCCGTCGGCGTCGAATTCGTCCCAGCCTGCGAGGCTTGGCGACGCCTCCTCGGCGGCCTCCCGCTCGGTTTCGCCAGGACCGGAGGCGGCCTTCCGCTTCCGGGCGAGGGCTGCCTTCGCCGCAGCGCGCCGACGATTCTCGGCGCTCCGGATCGCATCCTCCTCCCGCCAGATTGTGGGCAGGTCGCCGTCGAGGATTGTCTCGATGTGTCGTGGGTCGAAGACGTGGAAGGTGACAGTGCGGGCGCGTCCGCGGAGCTTCACGGTACGCGTCCCAACACTTCGCAGGCGACCGTCCTCCAGCCACTTGTGGCGCTCGCGCGAGGAGATCCCGAGGACATCCTCGATCTCGCTCGGAAGCATGGGCAATTCGGTGATGCTTTCGAGCGCATCGCCGATACGGCTGGCGAGCGCAGCGAAGTGCTCCGCGTCAGGCACCGAAAGGATGACGAGCCCAGCATCGACAGTGAGGTGCTTCCGCATGGTCCAAGGAAGACGACGGCGCAGCTCGCGTTCGATCCCCTTCATCCTGACCGAGGAGCCAAGCGTCGTGGATGAAGGAAGCGGCCATTCCGCGACCGATGGGGATGAAGCCGATGTCATGCCCGAGATTCCGTACCCGAAGTCTGCCTTCGGGGCCGGCCTGTCAACCGCCGGAGCACAACGACGTTCCAGTTGGCCTCCTCACACGCATTCCCTCCGGACGTGCGATCACAGCAGGCTCGGCTGGACGGGTGTCAACGGCTCCGGGCCCAGAAGCTCTCCTCGCCGCCTCAACTCCGTCTCGGCGCTAAAGCGGATATCAATGTCGCGATCCAGCGCCAAGTTGCGCAATGCCGCCTCGGGGGCCTGATCCCAGCTCTTGCCGCGGGCCGGGCCGGAAGGCACGCGCGGCAGAAGCCCGGGTTCGCTACTCCAGAGCAGCAGTTGGTCGAGCGATACCTCATTGAGCATGTCGCGCAGGTGATGGGCGGTGACATAGGCGTCAGGCATCGCCCGATGGGCCGGAAGACCGAGCTCGTGGATCAGCCCCTCCGGCATGCGCTGATAGCGCAGCATCTGGTTCGAGAAGCGCGGAAGATGTGGCCACAGCCGCAGCGCGCATTTCCAGGTACAAATCCAGCGTGCGCCTCCGGTCAGCGACGCGGAGCAGTAGCGCATCTCGAAGCCGGCCCGATGGGCCGCGAGCGCGACCACGCCGCCTTCAGGGCGCAGCACGGACGGCGCGATCTGCTTCCAGAATGGCGCGCCCACCACGTCGATATCGCGGATGTGATGGACGGCCATGGTGTCAGCCGAGATCGCACGCCCGGGATCGACGAAGAGCGAACCACGCTCCTCGTTGATGAGCCAACGGCCACCGGCGTCACGCGCGACATCCTGCCATCCGATCTCGCAGACGTCTTGCGGGCCGCCTCCCGCAGTCTCAAGGTCGATCACCCTGATGCGTTCGTGAATCATCGCCAGGAGATCGGCATTCATTCAGGACGGGACAAGTCAGCAGCGTCGAACCGACTTCATTTTGCTAGGTTCGGCCGCCCACATCGCCATGGGTCAGAAACGCTCAGCGAACCCGAGCCGGTGACGTCCGCTTCCCGGGCCGGAAATCAACGATTAAGCCGCCACGGCCGACGAATTGCCACATCGAGACGGTCGTGGTCGGAAATCACCAGAATAGGGCGTCCAAAGTGCGGCTGCGGGCCGGCTTTCGGAATCGCTCGATCAGCACTCCTTGACCGAGGAAACGTCTCGGGTAGAGCCCGTCCCAGTTCAGCCGGGAGTATTCCCGCACCTTCGGCGTCGCGCCGAAACGGGACGCGATGAATGCAGAGGCCTGAATCGACAAGGGAGCCGGAAGGCGGCGGCACGGTGCTATGCTCAATCGAGGTAGCATAGTGGCAGCATCGTTTGCTCAACAGCGAAGGGCCGCTTTCGCGGCCCGGCAAGTAAATGGCGCTATTGAGATTGTCTGGAGCGGGCGAAGGGATTCGAACCCTCGCGCCCAACCTCGGCAGGTGAATTACTTTAGTGTTCTGGTGTTCCACTGGCGTTTGTGGCTGTCAATTGGAATTTACGCGCATCGCTCCCTTCCAGATTACATTGGATGGACTGGCGTGAAGCCGCCGGACGCTGGTGGAATAGCGTGGACCGACGAGACGGCAACCGCGAGGTAACCGCGGATTTTGGCGGTGACGAGGACCCAACGGCCTCGCGTCGAGTATGTCGCAATGCTCAATAAAATGGAGCTGCCGGAAAGACAGTCATCTGGCCTGCGGCGACCAAGGCCCCAGGTCGTCAATCAAAAAGCGTCCATCCACGATCCGAGCCATATCGCATGATGTCTCCTCGCGAAGACAAACCTAGTTTCCTACAGGCGCGGAAGCGATAGGTTTCGACTGACCTGACGCTCAAGCCGGTCTGGTGGGCGATGCTCTTGTTCGAATTGTTTGAGACGACGAGTCGGAGAACCTGTATTTCGCGTTCGCTCAGTGCGTCATCCGGGTTGTCGAGGCGACTTTCCAGGCTGCCTATGGGGCGTCTTAATTCTCGCATCGACAGCGCCAGGCCTCCATCGAGGTACAGCCCGCCGGCCCGAACAGCCTTTAGGGCTTGCAGCAGTCTGTCGTTGGAAGCGCCATTCAGCAGATAACCTGCGATGCCGAGCTGAAATGCTGCCTTGATCGCGCTCGCATCGCGATCATCGCAGACAAGCAAGATCAGAATGAGCGGTGACACGCCCAGAATGCGCCTTACGAAGGCAAGACCGGCCGGCCTCAGCGTACCGATAGAGATGATGGCTACTTCGGGGCTCTGCGAGCGAATGAATTCGACCGCATCAAACATCGTCGATGGCACGCCGATTATGGTCGCACCGGGGACTGCTCCGACAAGTGCGTTAAGGCCAGCAAGCATGATGGGCTGATCGCCGAAAAGCGCAATCCGCTGCGGAGATGGCGCCGGCATTATCGCGAGCCCTTCCATGGGCAGCATTTTCCGAGGTTTCAGATGGAGTCAGAAACAGCTCGCTGAAAGAGAAGCTTCTGCATCGCCCGGAATGGGAGCACGGCCTTCAAGAAATTTGCGTGTCTATTTCTTTTCGGTGCCCGAAGGACCGAACATCTCGGTTAGTGGCTTGTTTGGGTGGCGTGACCGGGCAGGCCGATCCGCATTGCGTTGTCGGGCTGAACCATTGATCTGCGCTTCACCGATCACGCGTTCCCGATCATCGAGACCCCTCACGCGATACTGAGGCTCGCCGTCGACAAGAGAGGGCAAGCGGCGCGTGACCGTATAGAGCCCGATGGCATTCTGGTCGTGAAAGCCGAAAGCCAGGCTGACCTGGTCGCCGACGTCATAGTGATGCGCCATTTCCGTCTCCTGCTTGCGTCAGCCTGAGGAGCTGAGACTAACAGTAGCACATCACATTGAGATCAAATCAAAAATCGGAGCTGTCGCGGCGATCGTGACACACGCATGCCGCAGAGGAATATGGTTCTCCCGGAGCCGCTGGCTCTTATCGGCAGGGTCACTCCCAGTTCCCGAGGCTGCGAGCGAGTACCCGCCAGCCGCTCCGTGAAAGGCCCTAAGCGCCGTCAGCTCGATGGAGCGATCGCATAGGCCTGAAACACGGCCCCGTAGAAACAGCCGGAGGCGACGAGCACGAAAGCGTGCCAGATGGCGTTCTGGAAGGGAAGCGTCTGCCAGATGTGAAAGACCACGCCCAGCGTGTAAAGAAGACCGCCCGTCACGATCAGCCACAAGGCGAGGCTCGGAAGCTGCACGATGCTCTCCCAGGCGAAGATGCCGCTCCAGCCCATGAGGAGATAGAGCGCAATCGACAGCCGATCATATCGGCCGGGTAAGGCGACCTTGAGCACGACGCCGACAGCCGATGCGATCCAGACGACGGCCAGGAGGACATGCGCCGCCGCACTCTCGCCCATTCGCGCCAGGAAAGGCGTATAGGTTCCCGCGATCAGGAGGTAGATGGCCGAATGGTCGAAACGCCGCATCAGCCACTTCACCGGCGAAACCGGCAGCATGTTGTAGATGGCGGAGATGATGAGAACGGCGATCAGCGCGCAGCTGTAGATCGCAACGGGAATCACATCAGGGATCGGCGCTGCTGCGACGACGCGCACGATCAGGTACGCGACTGCGCCGACCCCCAGCACGATTCCGAGCCCATGGATCAGACCATCGGCCCAAAGCTCGGCACGATCGAAGTGGAAGCGCCCCTGCGTCGGCTGGTGCAATTCAGGCCCTTTCCCAGTCGCGCCATGTGGCTCGAATCCATAACGGAACGACGTCGATAGCAAGGGCGCCTGCAGACAATGTGACAACGCCAAGGAAAGGCTCGCCGAACACTGCTCGGCGAGCCTTTCCTGATACCTCTGCGGATCAGGCCGCTTTGGCGACGGCCGCCGAGTTGGCCGGCTCGCCGAGCTGCGTCAGCAGCTTGTCCGTCTTGGTCTCCTCGGCGAGGGTCGCATCCAGCAATGCAACCGCCTCCTTGTGGCCAAGCTGCTTGGCCCAGGATTTGAGCGTGCCGTAGCGGGTCATCTCGTAGTGCTCGACCGCCTGTGCGGAGGCGACGAGACCGGCATCCAGGGCCGGGCTGTCGGCGTAGTCCTCCATCACGGCCTTGCCTTCCTCGAGGATGCCGAGGATCGCGTCGCAGGTCTTGCCACGGGGCGCCTTGCCGATCGCTTCGAACACGTCGCTCAGGCGCTCGACATGGTTCTCGGTCTCGGTGCGATGGGTCTCGAAGGCCTTTTTCAGGTCCGGGGACTTGGCTGCCTTCGCCATCTTGGGCAGCGCCTTCAGGATCTGCTTCTCGGCGTAATAAACGTCCTTGAGCATGTCATGGAACATGTCGTCGAGGGCTTTGGGTGCAGTCGTGGCCATGTTTGTCTCTCCAGGTTTTAAGGGTGCAGGCTTGGGGATCAGGCCTCGACCTTGTCGCGGGCACGGCCTCCGACAGTTGCGCCATAGCTTGAAGCCAGCGCTCCGATCAGCATCGCGATGAAGGTTGCCAGGGCGAAGGAAGCAGCGCCTTTTCGGGCAATGTCGGCCGTCTCGCGAGCCGTCTGCTCGGCCTTGGCGGCGACTTCCTTCGTCTTGGCTATGGCGTCGTTGATGCGCCTTTCGGCATCAGGCTGGCTGATGCCGGTCTGAGCCGCGATCACGCTCGCGACATAGGTCTTGTCGGCAGGCGCCATGTCGCCATTGCGGATGCTCATCGCGACGATCCGGCCGACCTCGGCGCGGGCCGGGGCAGCGTCGGTCGACGACGGAGCCGGACGGTCGGTACGAAACAGGGAATCCGTCAAGTACGCGGAGGGGTCCAGATTTGTCAGATCGATGCGACCGGCCGCCTGGCCCGCCATGCCGGAGACGGACGATGCGACCCCTGACGCTGCGCTGGCGCCAAGCCGTGCTGTGCCGCCAATGATCGCAGACGCGGTCGAGGCCAGCAGCAGTGCGGTGACAATCGCGCTGACGGCCCAAGTCATGAAGCCGTGCGCCGTGTCGCGGAACGCGACCTCATCAGTGTGGAGACCGACGCGCTTGGTGCGCAGCCGGCCGGCGAGATAGCCGCCGGCACCGGCCGCCAGAAGGTGAACAATTGCCAGCCAGGCCAGGGCAGCGATGCCGAACGTCGTGGCGGTGACGCCAGCGCTCGACCAGGGCGAAACGGAGGTGAAGCCAAGCCCGGCGCCGGCGGCGAGGAGCATAAGGGAGATCGACGCGCTGACGACGGCACCTCCCAGTACAGCGCTCCAGGACACAGCGGAGGACGCGCGTGCAGCAGTGCCGTCGGCGACGCCACGGGCGGTATAATCTGTCATGTGGATAGTACTTTCAGGGCGCCGCCTGCGGCGCATTGTGGATGGCCCGATGGCCGCTCGATCTCAGCCCAACTTGTGAAGGGCAGCTCTGTTCCACGCCAGGCAGATGGCTATAGCCGCATCAGCGCCGGGCCATTGCCAGATGCACGCCGCAGAGACCCGTATGCCGGATCGACACGTCGCGATCATCGAAGAAAATGGGGCTCGTCGAATATTCCGATGCTTCATCTAAATATGTCGTTGAAGAAATAATTGAATCGAATCAAATGATGATCAGTCACTCTCAAACCGTGATATGCTTTTCTACGGGAGATTTTCTTCCGGTTCGGAAAGTCCGAGATCATGAAAATTCCAGCAGAACTGAAGCCGGCCGCCTGGGGCGCCGTCGGCGGGGCTATTGCCCTTGCGATCATCGGTTTCACCTGGGGCGGGTGGGTGACGCACAGCACGGCGGAGCGAGAAGCCAGGGCACGTTCGGGCACCGCTCTTGTGGCTGCGCTCTCGCCAATCTGCGTGGCGAAGTTCCAGCAGCAGGCCAACGCGACCGAGCAACTCGTAGAACTCAAGAAGATCAGTTCCTGGCAGCAGGGGGATTTCATCGCGAAAGGTGGATGGGCGACAATGCCCGGGAGTCCTTCGCCAGATTCGGACGTAGCCAAGGCCTGCGCGGCAGCCCTGGGCGTTCCGAAAACCTGAGCCGGCTCCATTCGTCGCGCGGGATTGCGACCGGCCTGCACCTTGTCGCGCGACGCAGCCTCTCGGCGTCGCGTGACAACGATCCCAGCGCACCGGCGGCGCGCCTGAACCTGGTCAACCCTGGAGGATGATCCGATGAGCCTCCACTTTCCCAATCCGATCCGGCGATATGACGCCGCACGGAACTGTGTGTGCTTCTGGGGCTCCGATTCGGCCCTGGAGATTGCATTCGAGGTCGAGCTCGGAGCGTTGCGCAGCATCGACTCGTCAGCCGGGCCGGGCGAAGCGTCGATGCTGCGGGCGTATGATGGCCATCTCGCGACCATCCAGAAGGCTGCTGGGGCAGCCTATTCCCGCAAGCGCCAGAGCTACCATCGATTGACTGCTGCCGACTTTTAATTGTGCTCGCGTTTCTCCCCCGGCGACTGGCCCCCCGGCTTCCCGGGGACGTCGGTTTGCCGCGGCGTGACCTTGCCGGCAGCCGGCGCGGGTTCGGCCGGCGCGGCTGTCGGGATGTTCGTCGGCTTATTGGTGTTTGCGGCCGGCTTCGGCTCGATCGTCCTGAAACGGATCATCATTGTCCCTGTCGGTTCGCTGACACTCGCAGCATGAACTCGGTCCATCAGACCGCTGCCGAGAGCACTGAACGCTACTTCCTCTTTGGCGCTGCGGCCTTCACGACCACAGCGGCAAGACTGTTGGGGGCGGGAGCTGCAAGTTTAGGCTTGTCCTGCTTCGGCTTCTTGGCCTCTCGGTTTCCGCGTCGTTCGCCTTTAGACATGCCGTTCTCGTCCTCGTTCGGAGATCGCGGGGCGCGATCTCTCGGGTCGTGCCGGCCGAAGCTGGGCGCCTCGCAGGCAGCCGCCCATTGAAATGCGCATGCGAAACAGCAGGCGCGGATGTCACTCAGGAGGGGCGAGCAAGGGCTCGGTGCAGTGCGGCCGGCTAGCAGCTGCCGCGGCTACCTGGGGGCGAACCCAGGCGAGTCCTGTCGAAGCAGAGTTGCAGCCTAGGCCAGGGCTGAGGAAAGCGCACGTTATTTCTCCGCGGGGATCCCTTGGGAGCCGCGCGACTCCCCCGCCGGCAGCATGTGGTTCATCCGAGGATGGACCGATAAAGCTTGAGATAGCGATCGGCCATTCGCTCGACGGTGAAGCGCGCCGCAACGGCTGCCCGGCAGGCAGAGCGGTCGATCTCGGATAGGCGTGCGATCGCAGCCACGGCCTCCTCAATGCTATCGACCAGGAACCCGGTCACGCCGTGCTCGATCAATTCCGGCATCGAGCCGCGGCGGGAGGCGATGACGGGCGTGCCGCAGGCAAGCGCCTCGATGACCGACAATCCGAACGGCTCCTCGAAGGTGATCAGGTGCAGCAACGCCTTGGCGGAGCCGAGCGTTTGCGTGCGGGCGCTGCCGCCCACTGGTCCGAGATAGACCACGCTCTCGCTTTCGAGCGCGGGCGCGACCTGCGCGTCGTGGTAGCCGCGATCCTGGATGATGCCGGCCATGACCAGCCGCCGGCCGGCTGCGCGCGCGGCGGCGATCGCCTCGGCCGCTCCCTTGTCGGGGTGGATGCGGCCGAAGAAGAGCAGGTCCTCGCTCCCTACCGGATCGAACGGAAAATCCTCGATCCTGATGCCGTGATGGATCGTCGCGGCATAACGCAGATCGGGGTGCCGGTCCGCGGCGCTGATCGCGACATAATGGGCCCGGTCCTCATAGGCCTTGAAGGCCGGCAGGATGCGCTCCGAGGAGAAGCCGTGGATCGTCGTCACCACCGGCGTGTTGACCAGGCGCGAGAAGGCGAGCGGCACAAAATCGGCCTGGTTGTGGATGATATCGAACTCGCCGGCGCGTTCGAAGACATGGGCGACGTGCAGCAGCTCCCAGACCTTGGCGTCGATCGTCGGGTCTTCGGAGTACGGCGCCGGGCAGATGCCGGCCAAGGTGCCCGCCGTATGACTGTCCCTTGTGGCGAACAGGGTGACGTCGACGCCGCGCGCCAACAGAGCCTCGGTCAACAGGCTCGTCACCAGCTCCCAGGGGCCGTAGTGGCGCGGCGGCGTGCGCCAGGAGATCGGCGCCAGCATGGCGATGCGCATCCGTTCGCCCCTCCCTCTGGTCAGTCGGCGAGCGTCAGGATCACGCCCTCGTTCGGCCGCAGCAGCAAAGCGCCGTCCTGCACCGGCGCCGCATCGGCGAGCGTGGACAGGAGGGGGCGGCAACCATGCGCCCAGTCCGGCAAGGCCAGGCGTTGCGGCCTCGCCGCGAGATTGAGCGCCACGATCAGCCGCTCCGCACCATGCCGGCGCTCATAGGCGAGTATATCACCCTCGGCATCCAGCAGCGCGACATCACCGATAGCCAGAGCAGGATGGGTGCGTCGGACCGCGAGCAATTGGCGATGCAGCGCCAGCATCGAGCCCGGCTCGGCCGATTGACGCTCCACGTTCCGGGCTGGCCAGTCGGCGTTGAGCGGCAGCCAGGGCGCAGCGGTGCTGAAGCCGGCATGCGCACTGGCGTCCCACGGCATCGGCGTGCGGACCGGATCGCGCCCGAGGCCCTTGCCGGGCTGGCGTAGCTCGCGTGGATCCTGGACCTGGTCGGGTGGGATCGGCACATCTCTCAGCCCGACCTCATCGCCATAATAGAGGGTGGGCGTGCCACGCAGGGTCAATAGCAGCATCGCTGCGACCCGAGCCTGGCTTCCTCCCAATCTGGTCGCGACGCGCGGTCGGTCATGATTGCCAAGGACCCAGTTGGGCCACGCGCCAGGCGGCAGCGCCGCCTCGTAGGCGATGATGAGCGCCGCCAGCGCCCGCGCCTGCCAAGGCGCCTCGATCAGCTGGAAATTGCCGGGCAGATGCACGCCAGGCCGATCCTCGCCATAATAGTGCATCAGCCGCTCGACCGGCAGATAGATCTCCCCGATCAACAGGCGCTCGCCCTGTCCCGCGGCCTGATCGTCATCCGCGAGGGCACGCATGCCGGCTGCGATGTCGTGGACCTCGGGCTGGTCGGTCGAATGCAGCTGGAGCAGGCAATCCATCTCGCCGAGCGCTGGTGCGTAGGCCGGGTTCGGCGGATTGTCGGGGAAGTCGGCCGCCTTGATCAGGTGCCAAAGCACGTCGATGCGGAAGCCGTCGACGCCGCGGTCGAGCCAGAAGCGCAGCACGTCGTGCATCGCTGCCTGTACGGCCGGGTTGCGCCAGTTGAGATCCGGCTGCTGCTTCAGGAAGGCATGATAGTAGTACTGGCCGCTGGCCTCGTCCCATTCCCAGGCAGGGCCGCCGAAATCGCTGATCCAGTTGTTGGGCGGCCCGCCCCCGGGGGCAGGATCGCGCCAGAGATACCAGTCCCGTTTCGGATTGCTGCGCGAGGAGCGGCTTTCGGCGAACCAGGGATGCCGGTCGGAGGTATGGTTTGGCACGAAATCCAGCAGGAGCTTAAGCCCGCGCGCATGGGCCTGCGCCAGCAGGTCGTCGAGATCGGCGAGCGTGCCGAAGCGAGGATCGACGTCGCAGTAATCGGAGACGTCGTAGCCGAAATCGGCCATCGGCGAGGGGTAGATCGGCGAAATCCAGATCGCATCGACGCCGAGTTCGGCAATATAGTTCAGCCGCCGCGTGATACCCGGGAGGTCGCCGATCCCATCGCCGTTGCTGTCCTGGAACGAGCGCGGATAGATCTGGTAGATCACGCCGCTCTGCCACCATGGCGTGGGCATTATCGCCTCAGCGCGCGCGGCCGGGAGACAACGGTCAGCTTTCCCAGCAATCTCGCTGCAAACCGGAACAATAACCCCGCGGCGACAGTTCGCTTTTCATGACCAATCTCCGCAAGTTTCCATCGACCCGTCCCGATCCGGCCCCCGAGACAGGGAGGCCGCCGGTCGCAGACCACGACATGGAGCTGTCGCTGCCGGCGGATGCTCCGCGCAATGTCGTCAGAAAGCGGCAGCAGCGGGCTGCGCGTTCGCTGGCCGGCCGGCATATCGATGAGGCGCTGTCGGAACTGCCGATCTCCGACCAGGCCAGGGCGTCGCGCAAGGCGAAGCTGATCGAGCTGCCGGACGACACCCCGATCAAAAGGCTTGCGAAGCGTTCCAAGCCCGTTTCGGCCTAGCCAGCGTCTGCGCGCCGCTGGACGGCCTTGCTCAGTCATCGGAATCGGGCCGCTCATCGTCGACAACGCGCCGGCAGGTTCCCCGGGTAAAGCGCTCGATCTCGGCCAGCGCGGCATCGAGCGACCCGAATGGGCCTCGCCGCATGGCCTGCATCGTTTCGATCGCCTGGCCGGCAGGGTAGATCATGAATTCGCCCTCCGCCCTGTCCTCGACATATCCCATCGCTCGACCCAGCAGGTCGGTCAGCAGCCAGGCCGTTCCATCCGGCTTACGTGTCACGTCGATGTCCAAGCGATCTCCGTTCGTCGGCCCCCGATCCGAGGAGCTCAAGGGGCGGGCATTAACCAATCCGGAGCGTGGTCTAGTGGTCGGTCCCCGGAGACCGTCATCAAGCGCGTCAGACAGGCCGTTTGCGTTTGGGCGCCGACGCTGCAGCGGCTCGGTCGACGGCCTCCTTCTGCAGCCGCAATGCCCTCAAGCGCGCCGTGTTGGCGTCGCGCGCCTGATTGATGGTGTCCGTTTCGGACAGCACGCGATTGCGCGACAACGACTGGGTTTGCGTTCTCAGGAACGCAGCATCTGCGGTCACGCGGGATTTCGAGTTCTCTGCCAAGTGTCTTCTCCGGAGTGGGTCGGCGTGGGGTAGGAGACGCGCCTTGAGCAAGCGTCACACGACGCGGCTGCGCACCGATCCTGGGCTGTCCGAAACAATCTGGTCATGGCCGATCGCCCGCTCATGGCCGTCGGCGCCGCGAACGCGGTATTCGCGCTCACCGCTCGCCCGCGTCGGCATGATCCGCACGATCTCGTAGTCACCCGCACCGGACTGATCGGCGAAGCCGAAGGACAGCCGGACCATGTCTCCCGGCGTGATCGAGCGGTGGGTCGTGGGCTTATCTTGGGTCATGTTCATGCTCTTTCTCAGGGAAGGCGCCCTGCCGCAGATCATGCGTTTCGTCGGCGCTGACCGGGCTCAGGGCCTGCAGCAGCGCCTCGATCCTGATCGTCGCGAAATTGCAGTAGGTGTCGGAAACCGCATAGGGGAGGACGATCTGGTCCCGGTGGCGCATCGCACCGCAGGTGTAGACGACATTGGGAACATAGCCCTCGCGCTCGGACGGCTCCGGCCGGACCAGGGGCTCGCGCGAACGCGCAAGCACCTTCGACGGATCCTGCTTGTCGAGCAGGACGGCGCCGATCGCATAGCGCCGCACCGGCCCGACGCCATGGGTGAACAAGAGCCAGCCTTCGTCGAGCTCGATCGGGGAGCCGCAAGTTCCGATCTGGATGAACTCCCAGGGGTATTGCGGCTTCAGGATCGCGACGCCGCCGTCCCAGTTCATCAGGTCGTCCGAATAGACGAGATAGAGATTCTCATTGTCCTGCCGCGCGATCATGGCGTAGCGGCCGGCGATCTTGCGCGGGAACAGCGCCATGCCCTTGTTCACGGCGGCGCTGCCCCGCAGCGGCGACATCCGGAACGACAGGAAGTCGTTCGTCTCGATCAGCTCGGAGCGTATCCCCCTGCCGTTATAGGCTGTGTAGGTCGCGCGAAACACGCTGCGCCCGCCCTCATCGAACTCGACGAAGCGCGCATCCTCGATCCCGTTCGACTGCGAGGCCGTGATCGGAAAGATCACCCGCTCGCTGATGTCGCCGTCCGGGGCGAACGCCACTTCGACATCGTCGCCGTCGAGGCGCACCATGCGATTGCGGAAGGTCGCGATCGTCGCGAGGCGAGAGGTCGGATCGACGCTCAGGCTGCCGTCGGCCGCGATCGTGCCGGAGCGGAAGGTCAGGGACGAGATATGCCCCTCGCCGACCGCGCGCAGGCTGAGGATGAAGCGGCGCCCGCCAGGCGGAGCACCGGACTGGTCGGGGTGCGAGACAATGCTTGGATTGAAGAGGGCTGCCGCCTCGAACGAGTACTCGTGCAGGAAATAGGATCCGACCAGCTGGCGTTGCGTCCTGCTGAACTTGCAATGCGTGGTGAACACCTCCTCCATCTCGTCGGCGCGCGCCTCGAAGCGCTCCAGCAAGTTCCGGTGCCGGCCATTGAAGTTCTCCAGCACCTCGGCGAGCTGGCTTGCCGCCGCCTCCTGGTCCAGCCCCATCACGCGCGCGACGATGTGGTTCGCGCGCAGCTTGTCGGTCGGGTTCATGTCGCGCGGATCGGGCGAGGGCCCGAAGCGACGCACCACGACCCGAGCGGGATCGGGATGCAGATGCAAAGCCTGCAGGTTCAGGAAGGTGGCTTGCGGCAAGGCGGCCCCAGTTCGGTTTGTGCGGATCGCCGAAGGCTCAGGCGTGCAAGACCCGAAGCGGCGCCAGTTTCGGGCGGTCCCCACTCATGCGGGAGAGCTGGCGAATCTCGGCGAGGCTGAGAAGGTAGGATACCACGGATTCACCGCCGCGGTTCTCATTCGGCCGATCGCGGTGGAGACCATCGCGGCAGGCGCCGGTTTCAAGATCGACGAGCGGTGTCGACAGGTCGTTCTCGCCCATGAACCAGGCGAAGGCGCGCAATGCTTCCGTCCGCCATTGCGCGTCACCATCGGCGCGCCAGGCGGCAAGGCAGGCCGAAATGGTCGCCGTGGCCTCCAGAGGCTGCTGGTCGAACGCCTTCGGTGGGCTGAGCCTGTCGCCGAAGCTCTCCGAACCCACCGGTCGGAACAGGCCGGCAGGTGTGCTCTGCACCCCAACCAGCCAACGCAGCGAGCGCAAGCCGGCATCGACATAGGCGGGAACCTGCATCGAAAGCCCGGTGGCGATCAAGGCCTGTGGCAACCGCGCATTGTCATAGGAGAGACCTTCCTCGAACCAGACCCAGTCCGGCGTCTGGACCGTCGACAGCAGGGCGAGCAGACGGTCCGCCAGCAGGGTGCGCAGCTGGATGGTGGAGGATGGCGCGGCGACCACGGCGCAGTAAGCGTCGAGGCCGAGCAGGGCGAATCCCCAGGCCCGAGGCGAACTGAAGCTCTCGGCCGCTGGCAGCGCTTCGGCGAACAGCGCCGCGGCCCAGCGCCGCCGTGACGGGCTGGTGTCGCTGCGCGCGCATTCGCCGAGAGCCCAGAGCGTCCGGCCATGGCTGTCTTCCGAGCCGACCTCCTCGAGCCAGCGCCGATCGAAGCCCATGAAGTTGCGGAAGCGCCGCGCCTGCGGGTTCCAGGCATGCTGGACGAAGGAGGCGAACCGCGCCGTCAGAGGCTCGGCTAGGTGCCGCTCGCCGGCGCTGCCGAGAAGGCAGGACAGCAGCAGCGCCCGGGCATTGTCGTCGACGCAGTAGCCGTGTGCGCGGTCCGGCACGGAATGAACGGCGTGCTGGAAGAGTCCAGTGTCGTCGCACATGCAGTGCAGGTGATCCGTCCGCAACTCCGGCGGCGCGGAAGGCAGAAGGGGTGGTCTTGCCTGCGCCGTCCCCGCAACCACGTTCAGCAAACGGCTGCGCCGCGCCGTCTCGAATGTGCTGAGATAGCGCTTTGCGGTCTGCTCCCATGTCATAGAGCGGCTGCTGGCATAGGCGCGCCGGCGCATGGCCTGCCGCCTGGTCGAGTCGGTCAGCAATCCTGCGATCTCGTTGCCGGTCGCGACGACGTCGCTGAACGGCACCAGCACGCCGCGGCCATCGGCGAGCAATTCCTGGGCATGCCAATACGGCGTCGAGACGACCGCTTTTCCGAGCCCGAAGCTGTAGGCCAGCGTGCCCGAGGTCATCTGCGCCTCGTTGAGATAGGGCGTGACGTAGACGTCGCACATTGCGATGAAGCCGAGCAGCGTCTCGCGGTCGACGAATTGATCGAGGAAGACGACGTGGTCCTCGATGCCGAGTTCATGGACGCGCTTCTGCAGGCCGATGCGATAGGTTTCGCCCTGCTCGCGGACGAGATGGGGGTGGGTGGCTCCCAGGACGACATAGACGGCATCGGGCCGGCGTCTCAGGATCGACGGCATCGCATCGATCATCACCTCGATGCCTTTGTTGGGCGACAGCAGACCGAAAGTCAGGATCACCGAGCGGCCGGCGAAACCGAGCCTGGCCTTGGCCTCGTCAGGCTCGACAAAGGCGACATCGGGGATGCCATGCGCGATCACCTCGATCTTGTCGGCGGGAAGCCGGTAGATGGTGCGCAGCATGTCGCGGCCTTTCTCCGCCATGACGACGACGCGCGACGAGGCATCGACGATCCGCTCCATGACGCCGCGCTGCGCGGGGCTCGGCTTCGACAGGACGGTATGAAGCGTGGTGACAACCGGCATCGTCAGCCGTGCCAGCAATCCGGCGACATGCGCGCCCGCTTCGCCACCGAAGATGCCGAATTCATGCTGCAGCGAGACGATGTCGAACCGGCCCTCGTTCAGGAAGTCGGCAGCGCTCGCATAGTCCTCTATCCGCTCGTCGCGGATCTGGAACCCGACAGAGCCTGGATAGTCGTAACCGTCGCCATCGTTCATCGCCACGATCGAGGTCGCCAGATCGGGGGCCGATGCGGCGACCGCCTGCTGCAGATCCGTGGTGAAGGTCGCGATGCCGCAGCGGCGTGGCAGCGAATTGCCGATGAAGGCGATCCTGTCGAGTGCGGTCATGATCGTGCCTCTACGGTTGGACTCTGCACTTTCGCCAGGGCGGCGAGTAGCAGGGGCCGGTGACTCGTGCTGTGGGCCGGGATGGTGGGGTTTTGAGCTGCGATCGGCCGCAAAAGGTCGCGCTTGGGCAGGGCGGCGTCATAGGCGATCAGGCAGGTCAGGCCCGTTCGCCCGGCGGCGAGATGCGTTGTCTCGTCCTGCACGAAGCAGCCTTCGCCCATGTGCGCCCGCCACGGCCCGATCCGGCCCTCTCCGGCGATCACCAGCAGCCAGGTCTCGGCCTGCGCGCGCAATTCCCATAGGGATTCCGGCGGGAGCTCGAAGCGCTCGAGGGTGAAAAACGAGGTCGCCAGAAGCAGCGTCCTGGCGTCGCTCAGCCGGCGCGCCGGCACCTGTTTTGCAGCCGGTCCGGCATAGGCGGCGGCAACACCGAGCTCGATATGGAGCTCGCGCTGGCGCCCTTGATCGAACAGGCGGAAGGTCGTGTCACTGCGCTGCTGAATCTCGGCGAGCACGAGGCCCGGACCGATTGCGTGGATCGTCCCCGCCGGCACGAAGATCACATCTCCCGCCACCGCGGTTCGCCACGACATGCGCTCGGCAATCGAGCCGTCCTTGATAGCGTCTCGCAATTGCGCCTGCGAGAGCGATGACTGCAAGCCGAGCGCCACCATGGCACCGGGCTCGGCAGCGAGCACATACCAGGCTTCGGTCTTGCCGCGGGCAAGCCCCATCGCGTGGGCTGCCTCGTCATCCGGATGCACCTGGATCGACAGCGCCTCGCGTGTGAACAGCAACTTGAGCAGCAGAGCGGGGTCAAGAGCCGAATCGTCGCGCTGTAACCAGATTTCGCCGATGGCGACGTCATGATGATCGATACCGCTCCATGGCTGGAGGTCGTGTGACCCCCAGGGTTTCGGCACGGCCTGCAAGCGAGCCAGTTCGAGGACCATGGCGAACTCCAATATCGCCGGGCTTCGACGGTTCGACGGGATTGTCGAATGAGGCTGCGGCGGGGCCGGCAAGGCATGGATTTCGGCGAAGGGACCGTTCTTTGCGGGCCTTGTCTTTACATGGGCGACCGACCTTCGGCCCGGACCGTTCAACTCCTGCCGATCAAGGCAGCCGCTGGTCCTTTTCAAGGGCTGCAGCGAGATAAGCCGGCTCGATCGGAATCATCTGGTGTAAGGACCCGGGCATTCCGATCGCCGGCAAATGGATGAAGCCGCCCACACGCCGCCAGGCCAGCCTTGAAGCGCTCTCGATCGATTCCTCGTCATAGTCGACCCGGTATTCCCCGGTCGGCAGCGGTGCCTCGAAGTCGGGCAGCAAGAATGGGCGCGAAAAGTGGACGGAGACCTGCGTGGTGCGATTGGTCACTGGGGTCTCCTTCCTAAACAACGATCCAGTCGGAGGTTTCCGACGAACGGGGAAAGGCGTGCCAGGCGACCGCCCGACCGCTCCCGGCCAGCATTTCAATACCGACCGATCACGCTCGGATATGGGATAAAGTTCATCTGTTACAAGGTAAAAAAATAATTATCTCTCAAAAATTCTCTTAAATGCAGTTATGTTCTCATATTTTTCTAATGATCATTTTCCTTATAACGTTGATCTCGTGCGACAATATCTCCATTCCTAAGGATTTGGTCGCATATTATTTTTTGCCTCTACCGATTCAAGCGATGATTTCCCATATCGAAGGCTCGCTACGCTTGCAGACAGGGACATGATTGGCAGGCTGTCATCCCGAGCGTGTGCGGTGTGCCCGCCCTCGCGCAGAAGGAACCGACCCATGGCTCGTTTGATTACGAAGACAGGACAGCGCGCCGAGATGGTCTGCGATATGTCGACTGAGAGATCGGGCAAGCTCATCTGCGACCCGAGCATATTGATTCTCGCCGACCTTCAAGGCGACCTGATGCTCGAGACCGACGACGGTGGGCGGTGCCATATCAGGATCACGTCGATCGGCGCGGACCATCTGACGTTTGCAGGGCGTGTAATTGAACGCGTCTGAGGTCAGGTTTCGGCGATAGCCGGTGTCTCAGCTCTCCCGACGATCGGACTGCGGAAATCACTTAGCGAACGGAACCAGGCAGTGCGCCTTCGTGTGAGCTTGGCAGGCACGATTTCGGACCCCGGTTCAAAATCGCGCCGCTAATGCAAGGGCCGGGCATATTCGCCAGAGCAGAATTTCGGAACCAGCAATGACCAACGTCGTGTCGCATTGGAACTTGTACTGGGTTGTGCTTTTGAGCCGATATCCGGTCTGGCTGGCCTATGGCGGGCTCATTGCAGTCATGTCGCTGGCTTTTGCCGTCGTATCGCATTGAACCCCATTGATCACCAAAGCATAGAGGCCGAAGTCGCGGGCTCCGGCTATGCTCCCGAACCCGTCGGCTCGGCGTTGACTTATGGCCTGATCAGCGTCTGTCTTTTTGCGGTGGCCGTGTGGGGGATCGGGAAATTCTACAGCATCGACCTTCTTCCACATGCAGGGCCGCTCGCCATCAGCGCGTTGCTGCCATTCGCATTCGGTCTGTGGCTGAGGCGAAGGCGGAAGCGTCGTCACCTGCACGCTCATTCGGCGGAGCTAGGAGGGCCGACGGCGCCGATGTGACACCGGTCAGACGCAAAATTGTCTCTCTCCTCCGCCAGGCGCGGCTTGTTGAGGTCGACTGGTTCACGCCACTACCAGAGGATCCGGACGAACGCTGTTCGATCACTGGTCTTAAGCTGATCAATGGCGGCGGCCGGGCCGAGGTCGTCGCGGCTCACATTCGCCCCGTCGAGGCGAAGGGGCCTGACATCGTCAACAACGGCCTCGCCTTGTTAGGCACTGCTCACTGGATGTTCGATCGCGGCTTGATCAGCCTGTCGGACGATCTCGACATCCTCATCTCCCGGCAGGCCAACGATGCAGATGGGATACGCAGCTTCATCAACAGGACAGGTCGAGCACTACCGCCACTGCGAGCCCATGACCGCCCGCATCCACATCTCCTGTGGTGGCATCGGGAAAACTGCTTCAAACAGTGAGGATTAGCGGGGCGCATTTGAGGAGCCCGGCACGACTTCGAGCCCAACTTGTAACCGCGAGGTAACCACGGGCTTTTGGAGCCCCTCGGAATTCGCCCCGAACCACTCAGACCCAAAAAGCAAAAAGCGCCGGGAAACCCGACGCTTACATGCCTCTCAAGCCTTGAGATTGTCTGGAGCGGGCGAAGGGATTCGAACCCTCGACCCCAACCTTGGCAAGGGAATTACTATTCTGTTCTTATATTTCACTACCGTTCATCCCTGTCAATTTGAATTCACGCGAGTCGCTCCGCTCCAAATTACATTGAATGGACTGGCGTGAAGCTGCCGGACGCTGGTGGAATAGCGTTGACGCGCGAGACTGCAACCGCGAGGTAACCGCGGAGTTTTCCTGTCTCACGAAAATCCGATTGAGACGACACCCTGACGGCGACTCGTCTGCTGCTTTTCGGTTTCGCCATGACTTCCGACCTGACCCGCCGCCAACTCTATGAGCTGATTTGGTCGCACGAGATGCCGCAAGTTGCCGAACACCTCGGCATCTCCGAATGGCAGATTCGGCAGATCTGCGAAAATCACCGCGTGCCATTACCAACGGCCGCATTCTGGCGTGACAGAGCGGCAGGAAAGAAAGCCAAACAGGCCATCTTCACATCGACGATGGACGGGACGCTCGAGGTGATCACCCTCAGCGGCAGCAAGCCGATCGCACCCCTTCCTATCGCTAAGCCGGCACCTATTCGTCCGCCAGCTGCGCCGATGCACGAGCTCCCCAGAAAGGCTCGGCCGAGCGATGTCGCGTGGGTCACGGTCGCCCAGCCACATCACACTCTTCTGGCCGTGGCGAAAGAGCTTCGTACCAAGAAGCCTGACGACCATGGCGTCGTCATCGTCGGCGGCGAAACGATTCCCTATACGTCGATCGGCCTTCCCTCCGTCGAGCGTGTCATCTTCGTCCTCGACAAGATTTTCCGTGACTTGGAGACGCGCGGGATCGGCATCAAGCTCTCTCGCCAATGGTTCACTGCTACCCGCGGCGACGAGTCGGTCGATTTCAGGCTGTCGGAGAAGGTTGCGAAGCTGAAGCACGTTCCGACTGACTACGAGTTGCAGCAGGAGGCGCGCCGACTCCGCTCGGGAGGCGAGAATTACAGTTGGTACTGGAGCAAGGCGTATCCCGAGTTTGATTACCTGCTGACTGGCACTCTCAAGCTATCAATGTCGCTGTGGGGCAGCCACGGCAGCCGTCTCGACTGGCAAGACCGCAAGACATTCTCCTTAGAAGATCAGGTTGATGACATCGTCATCGCGTTCGAGAAGCGCTTGGAAGCCGACCGGTTGCGGAAGATTGAACGGGAGCGGGAGCGCCGGCTTTCGCTTCGCGCTGACGAAAATCAGAGATTGGCCGAGCAGCGTCGTAAGCGCGAGGATGAGCGAGACGCCCTGATTGCGGAGATTGTCCTGCTTCAGGCGAAAGCACGTGACCTTAGTGCTTGGATAGATTGGGCCGCGCCGATCGAAGATTCGGAAACGAAGCGCATGTTGGAATGGGCTCGCAAGCGCCTCGCCTCAATCGAGCGCGCCGTGAACCCGGCCAGATTTGGCGACTGGCTGCGGGAGAAGAAGCTCTTTCCCGAGGTTGATCCGTTCGCGCCGCTGCCAGAGGATCCGGACTTTGAAGAAGCGTAAGGGCAATTCCGTCGCGCGACTTCGCAGCGGCGCGACCATGCGGTCACGTGCATGCCATGCTGCGCATGCTGTGAACTGGGAAGCGGCGTCGACTACGCGCACGCGCGGGCGCGCGCGGAGGCTCCTCCCCCTACAGCTAGGGCAGGCTAGCCACTGGGCTGCGTCACTGCCACCACGGGCGTCGCATTTTCCGTGACGCTGTGATGGGTGTGACGGTGCCTGGCAGGTCCAGTGCATGCGCTATAGGGAGGGAGTGGTCGGCTCTCCAGCCGGGATACGTTGCAAACAGGACCGTAGGCTGTGTTTCAGGAAGAATTTACAATGATCCCGCGAGACGAGGATCATTTCTGGCACCTGATGGAGGAAAATTGGAGGCACGCGGTGCAGACCCTGAGGCTCCGTTTGCAGACACGCGATGAGGCACTTTTTGAGAGCCGATACCAAGCGAGTTCTCAGTCATGCATCCGCTATCGCGAGGCGTCAGCCGACAATGATCAGCGCGAGCACTACTACGATCTCGGCCGAGCGCATCTTGATCGGGTGTGGGAGCTGATAGAGGGGCGGAATTTCACACCGGAGCTCGTCCAACTCTGGGGTGTTCTGATGTTCAGCTTCGGCCACACTGTAAACTATCAGATGGATGATAGTCCGGTCTTGGAAATGGCGCGGGCGGGAGCAGCAAGCGCCCGAGCGCGCGATCTAATTCAACAGCGGAGGTGGTTGGCTCACGTCCTGCTTCCGACCGCAAAGGGTTGGGATAGGCGCGACAAGGCCGATGCTGAGGCTGTGGAACTCATCCAGCGCATTATCCGCCTGAAGGGCGTTGGCGGCTTTCCTGCCCAGTGGTTCAGGGAAATCCTGAGCAAGCAGAATAAGAACTCGCTTAAATCGACCTTCCAGCAAAAAAATTTCAGCGTGAAAGAGATGGAGTACGCTTGCTCGCTCGGTGTCGAGGGCTTGCCGCCGGTTGGCGAAGAACTTTTCCTACTTTGCCGTTGAGGGGGAATTAGTGGCGTAGCGTTCTTGGTTCTGTGCTCCTCGGTCGGCTTGGTGCCGGCCCGCTGGAGAACTCGCCATGGACAATGTTAAAGACCATCCTCCTGATCGACTCATCACGTATAAGCAAGCTGCGGATGCGCTCGGCTTGCCTTACTTTAAGATCCAGCGCGCTGCGGCGCGCGGTGAGCTTCCAACCTATTCCCTGCTGAATGGCCGGAAGTACGTGAAGCTGCGCGACATCGAAGCGCGCATCCGCGTCCACAACTAGCAAACGCCCTTACCGAAACCCACTGAACCTTGCAGCGCGGAGGCAGTCCCTCCGCGAACGGGTTCTGCTTGTCGATAGAGAACTTCATCATGAACGTCTTTGCAGAGATTGCCCCGAAGATGTGGGCGAAGCGCTACCCAGTTGTCCCGGTTCGTCCGGGAACCAAGAAGCCGTCCTTCGACGCCTGGACTGGATATCTCTCCTCCATTCCCGGTGAAGCGCGCCAGAAGCAAATGCTGGAAGAATTCGGTCATCACGGCATCGGCGTTCTGCAGGGCGCCGAGCTGGTGCCCGGCATGCTGACGGTCGCTGTCGACGTCGACTCTGACCTTCTCGTCGCTCCGGTCCGGGCGTTGTTGCCCAACGCGAACGTCGGGAAACGCGGCAAGAAGGGGGTGACGCTGTTCGGGCTGATTCCCAAGGACCAGAAGCCGAAGTCGAAAAAGCTGAAGGGCCTCGCCGATCTCGGTGACATCGACTTCCTGGCCGGTGGCCGTCAGACAGTGCTGAACCCTACGCTCCATCCGGACACGAATGCTCCTTACGAAGCTGTCGGCCGTGATCTGGCCGAGACGCCGCCCGAAGAGCTGCCGGTGTTCGACATGCAGCAGATCGATGTGATCTCGGCCCTAATCGCGTGCCCGGAAGTGCTCGTACTGCAAAAGGGGGCGGGAACGCACGACGCCGGTTTGACCCTCGTCGCGAAGCTTATGCGTGCTCAGGCTACAAATGAGCAGATTTGGGGCGTCGTCGAGGCTCTGTTACCGGAGGGTTATCAGGGCAACTCCCTTGAGGAATTGCCGGGATGGATTGCTTCGGCTCGCGAGAAAGGGTTCGGCGACAGCGACGGCGACGAGGCGAAATCCCTGACGGCGCGGCTTGTCGCCATTGGGCAGGCGGAAGGCATCGTGCTCTTCCATGACTCCCACAAGGTGGCCTATGCCTCGGTGCCGTCCGGGGCGGGCAGGACGGTATACCGGCTGAACTCGACAGGGTTTCGGCTCTATCTGCGCCATCGCCTTCATGAGGAACTCGGCAAGCCGGTAAGCCACGGGCCGCTGAGCGAAGCAATTTCGACGCTCGAAGCTCTCGCGGTGTTCGAGGGGAAGGAGCAGGCCATCAACCTGCGCGTCGCGGGAGACGCCAGGAATGTCGAGGTTGATCTGGGCACCGCTAGCGGCCGCTGCGTTCGGATCGTCGGGGAAGGGTGGGCGATCGTCGATCGCCCGAACTTCCACTTCCTCCGCAGCAGCGGCTTCCTTGCCCTGCCCGAACCAGCGCGCGGCGGTGACATTCGTGAACTCCAGCAACTGCTGTCACTCGACGAGAAGAACTTCCGCCTGCTTGTCGCCTTCTTGATCAATGCGCTTCGGCCCGGCGGCCCTTATCAGCCCCTGCTGATCGAAGGCCAGCAGGGTTCCGGCAAGAGTGTGGTCGCTCACATCGCCAAGATGCTGATCGACCCGAACAATGCCATGCGCATGCGCATGCCGGACAGCGTGCGCGATCTGATGGTGCAGGCGAAGGAGTTCCGCCTCCTGAACTTCGACAACGCGTCGCACGTCACAAACGAGATGTCCGACGCCTTGTGCACCCTCTCCACCGGCGGCGGAATCGGGGTTCGGGCGCTGTACACCGACGGCGACCTCAACGTGCTGAGCTATTCGCGCCCGATCGTCATGAACGGCATTTCCGGCTACGCGAGCCGGCCTGACCTTCTCGAGCGCGCGATTCCGCTCCGGCTTCCTGTGATGTCAGATAGTGGACGCCAGCTAGAAGACGTCCTCATGGAGCGTTTCACGGAGGCCCAGCCCCGCATCCTCGGGGCGCTCTACTATGGCGTCGCAGCAGCGCTGAAGAACCGCGACACCGTTGAGGCGCCGAGGGGGCTTCGCATGGCTGACGCGGCACTCTGGATCGCAGCCGCAGAGCCGGCCTTTGGTTTCGAGCCGGGCTCGCTCGTCGCAGCGGTTAAGGAAGCGCAGGATGAGGTGTTCATCGAGCGCGTGAACGACGATGCCGTCGTCATCAAGCTGCGCAATCTCACTTCGCTCAAGCCGCTCGACGACTATGTGGGCGGACTGTTCGAAAGGATCACAGCCTCCGGGGACCGCAATCTCCCCAAGACTCCCTCAGCGCTCTCGAGGCATCTCGTCCGGCTTGCGCCGGCCATGGCAAAAGCCGGACTTGTCGTCGAGTTCGGCGACAAGACCCGTTACGGCAAACGGATCTGGGTCGGCACGAGCGAGCAGTATGCTCGCCTGCGCGAGGGGAGCATGCCAGTCAGCGAGACGTGACGGCGTGGCGGTCGTGATGCTCCCCCGCGGCGGTGCGCTCGCTGCCGCGGGGGGAGGGATCCCCTACTGGCTGCCCTGGCTACAGGGCAGCACCCTACGCGCCACACCCGCCACCGGGTCACGTCGCACTGCGATTTCAACCTCGGCGAGGCAATAATGCGAGATATCGCGAGCCTCGCCAACACGGCGTTCGAGCGTAATACGAAAGTTAGTGGTTACGCTCGTGGTTTCAATTCGAGTGCTCTGAATCTATCCGGCGCCCGGTGATTAATTGTGCGGGTTCCTCGGCCGTGATTTTCTGAGCGTTTTTCATCTTTCGAGGTCATGATGACATTCCGGGCCAACATTACCAGGCGGGTTCGCCGCCGCAAACTCAAGTCGGGCGAGGTCGTGAAGCATCTGCGCTACGTCCTGAACTATCGCGAGCCGATCTCGGGCGACCGCCGCCAGGAGTTCTACGAGACGCTGAAAGCCGCCGAGGCGCGGCGCGCCGATCTGACCGCCAAGGTCATGTCGGACAGCTACGCCGACGAGCGCAAGGCGCCGACGGTCGGCTCCGCCATCGACCATTGGCTCGCCGATCGCGACGGCAAGGTGAAGCCGAACACGCTCGCGGGCTATAAGGTCGTGGTCGAGCACATTCGCGGGCCCTACTTCGACGGCCCGGCCAAGGCGAAGCTGGCCTGGAAAGCGTCGGGCAAGGTGCCGAAGGGCTGCCGGCTGGTGCCGATGCTCGGCGAGATCAAGACGAGCGAATTGACCACGGCGCGCATTCGCGCCTGGCACCGCGAGCTGACGGCGCTCTCGGGGCAGTATACCGCCAACCGGGCGAAGTCGCACTTGATCTCGATCCTCGCCCTGAACGAGGAGGATTTCCGGGTGCGGGCCCCGTCGATGCCGCGCGGCCTCGGGCGCAATCGGGTCAAGACCAAGAAGGTGATCCTGACGCCGACCGAGATCGGCAAGTTGGTCGAGGCGGCACGATCCGATCCCGAGCATGGGCTGTACTACGCCTTCCCATTCCTCGCCGGGACGCGGCCGTCCGAGCAGCTCGGGCTGCTCTGGGAGGACGTCGACTTCGACGCGAACCTCATCCGCATTCGTCGCATCCAGGAGCGCGACGGCTCGCTGACCAACATGACCAAGACCGAGGCCGGCACGCGTGAGATCCCGATGAGCGGCGTGCTGCGAGCGATGCTGCTCGACTGGCGCGTCCGTTGCCCGCGGCGGGGCAAGGAGCTGCACCGCGTCTTTCCCGGCCCGGGCCGGCTCCAGCCCTGGCCGAAGGTCGCCCGGATCGGCGGCGGCGGGCCACTGCTCTACCAGAACTTCCGCCAGCGTTATTGGGAGCCGGTGTTCGAGAAGCTCGGCCTGCCCTATGTCACGCCGCACTCGGCCCGGCACTCCTTCATTTCGACCTTGCAGGCGGAGGGCATCGAGGTCGGCCTCGTCGCCAAGCTCGCCGGCCATGCCAACGCCACCGTGACGCTCGGCCACTACACCCAGGCTGTTCGCGGCGGGGAGGCGGCCGTGGCGGCGCTGGACCGGGCCTACGCCGTGGGCAGGTAGAACGCGCTGAGAGCAAGGTAGACCGCGCTCGCGCATGTGGTCGGTCACACGGGGAGGGCGGCCACCGGGCCGCTGCTCCCCGTCGTCATTTGCGGTCTTGGCGGGCTCATTGATGCCGCGGTGATCCTGCGCTCGGTGCAATATCAGCCTGTCTCCCGCAAAATTATGCGCGGCCTCAGGGCGTGTTTCGATCGTCTTCGGAACACGACGGAGACGACGCCATGGACCAGTACCGCCTGATCGATCTGCGCACCCAGGCGCTGACCATCGTCACGCTGGAACGGGCGGCCGAGCTGGCCGAACTCGACGCCGACGAGATCGTCTGGGCGATCGAGGCCGAGGGCATCTGCGAGACCGATCTGCACGTCATCGCGGCGATCGACGAGCCCGCCGCGCTCTGATGCGGCCCGGCTTACACGCGCGCGTCGTGGCGCTGCTCATCACGGCGCGCCGCGCCCAAGGCCTGACCCAGGCCGATCTCGCCAGGCGTCTCGGCCGCTCGACCAACTTCGTCTTCCGCGTCGAGGCCGGCGCCCGCCATCTCGACGTTGCCGAGTTCATCGCCATCGCCCGTGCGCTTGAGGTCGATCCTTACGCGATGCTGCGGCAGGCCGAAGCGCAGGGCTAGCCGGCGGGCGCTGGGCGCAGCCGCGGCTACACCACTGCCTAGGGCGCAGCGGCCGCGGGGTACGGCCAGGAGCGCCAGGGCGGGGCCGTGCGGCCGGCGGGGCAGGGCCTGGCCTGCGCTGCAGTAGAGACAATGCGCGGCGCGCTCCGGGGGCGGCGCCTTCGCGACCTCCCCCATCTTCCATTGTCGAAGCCAGGGCCGAGGGACCCATCTGACAACCGCGCAGGTCTGCGGTCAGTACTGTGGCATGACGGCCGAGGTCCACTTCCGCCCCGTTTTGGTTCTTTGGTTTCGCAAGTGAAACCAGGATGCTCGGCGCCAATTTAGGCGTTAGAGGTTACCCGAAGCGGTGCGTTACAGATCACGAAGCTCGAAACAGAACTGCCTTTGACGTCCTTCAAAAGGAGGTTACGGCTAACAAGTGAGGCAAACGTTAAATTATGCTCACGCGGCACGTGCAGTTGAGTTAAACGGGCGCAGGCCGTTGAGGGTGCTTGAATGGATGTTCCAGCTGACAAATTATTGGATGCGCTCAAGTCAACGCCGACTTGGGTCTTGTTGGGGATTGCACTATCGGCGCTCGCGATCTGGTTTCTGCCACCAATTTTCGATAGCGTTCCTGACAATGCAAAGTGGGCTGTTCCAGTCGCGGCGCTCGCTTCGGGAATCTTCCTCGTATGCAAACTCAGCGACACTGGGATCTCATATACCAGAGCGCGATATAGCAGACGCATGGCCCAGGATTTGGAGCGCTTAAATCGTCTATACGATCCAATTTTTGCTATATTTATAACTTGTCATGTTACAACAAGTTCTTCTATTCTTTATCCAAGCCTTATGAGTCGAATTAGGCATTCATACGCCGAATTAAGTTTTTATGAAAGACGGTTGACTTGCCTAAGGATGGCATGGAGTGCGCTTTTTTATCGAGGCTATTCAATCAATGGGGTTGTTGATTTTGGTGGTAATTTTCCAATTTCGGAGATAGCTGCTCTTTTAAAGGCGGAGGCAATTTATGCCGATGATAAGCTTTGCCAATTGACACGCTGCGCGCATAGATCGCGCTACGAGGAGGGCGGCAACGAACTGCTAACGAGCGAGGAATTGGAGCTCATCCAGCATGTTGGTTTAGAACGTAAAAGGCTTCGTAGATTGTTATCCCGGTAGAAATCTTGACGGACTTATTAAAAAATTTTCGTCTTAGCCAAATTTAATATTCGTAATAAGCCACTTTCGGAGCGCAATGTAGCATTATATTGTATGGAGAAATTGGCTCGATCGTTTTTAAATAGCCAGCGCGTAGTTCGCGCTGGCCGTTAATCATCGGAGCGCTGACTTAGCGCCGCCGTGTTCCTTCGGCGATTAGAGATAGGCCGTCGCTCACATCGGCCATCCGGCGCTGCATCTCCATCTGCTGTGCGACCGGCAGCATGGTCCGCATGCACTCCTCATGTTGCGGAGACCGTTCGCCATAACCGGCCTGGAAGCAGACGAGCTTAGTGCGGGCTTCGGCGGCCTGTTGCGGCGTCTGGCAACCGGCAAGGGCGATCGCGCAAAGGGTAACGGCGCCAAGGATTCTGGTGTGCATAATTTTCTCCGGGCAAAAAGCCGGCACGGAAACACGCCGGAAATCCGCGCACAATCATGGGCTTGCAGGCCCAATCAGCTGGGCGTGCAGGAAACTCGGATCGGCAGTTTCGCGAATATGGTGAGCGGCGGCAGACAGGGCTGCGCGGTGTCGTGGCTGAATCACCAGCATGAACACGACATGCGAGGTCCGAACTGCCCAGATTTCGGCATCGGGAGCGACGTGCCGGAGATCGTCCGCGACATTGCGAATGAAGCTCTCGCGCTCCTTGCGCGGGAAGTGCTGATAGACCAGCAGCGAGTGGCCAGCTCGATACGTCGCTGCCAGCTCATCGTGATAGACATACTTCGAAGAGCCCTTCCTACCCTTGGCCAGCGACACCTCGATGCCGTTGTCGGGATCGAAGAAGATCAGGTCGGTATCGGCGAGCGCCGCGCTCGCCTGCTTGAACCAGAGCTGACGCTCGAACAGCGGCTCGGGCACGGTCGTGTTGACGAAGACCGCACCAGGCAGAATTTCGCTGCCTTCGATCCGGATCAGCCGGCGTGCGTCAGGTTCGCTCCGGACCCGCCGCAGCAGCGCGAACAGCTCGGGGTCATGGCGTTCCTGTCTGGACTGGTCGAGATAGCCGAGTTTGTTGCCGTCGCTGCGCTCGTCGTTCGGCGTTAGCATCCAGCAAACGCCGAGCCTCAGGCCCGAACGGCCGAGCAGCCGCAGCAAGGCATATTTTCGATAGTCGTTGACGTCGCCGACGTACTGCTCCTTCACGCCCCGTCCCCCGAATCATCGCTTCGGGGCACAGCATGCGCGAATACCCTATTTTGGGGTATTCGAAATTCGGGTTTCTTTGAACAGCCGGTCCAATCGCATCAGGCGCCGGCTCTGGCTTCAACCCAACCCGAACTCTACAAAGCCCTGCTCCAGGCGCTCATCCAAGCGCGGAAGGACGCAGGTATCACGCAGGTCGAACTGGCCGCGCGCATCGGCCGGCGACAGACCTTCGTGTCGAAATATGAAACCGAGGAGCGGCGGCTCGACGTGGCCGAATACATTGCGATTGCGCGGGCGATTGAGGCCGAGCCGTTCGAGCTGATGCGAACGGCAGACGACCGCGAACTAGGCCAATTGTAGGCACGGCGACGAGGGAATATTTTTGGGCCCGGTCCAGAATTCGGCCTACCGAGGTGCATGAACACGAGTTCGATCTCGGCGACATAATCGGAGAGATTATGTACGCTCTATTGCTAGGCATTCCGGACTGGTCAATAAAAGTGACAGAGATCCCTGAGCAAAGACGGCGGGCGACCCCGAAAGTCAGGAGGCTGAAGAGGTGAGCGAATCGGTCGACCATCCTCCCCATTATGGTGGGGCCGACGATCCTTTTGAGGCCATCAAGGTAGTCGAGGCATGGAGTTTATGTTTTCATCTTGGCAACGTTGTAAAATACGTTTCCCGATCGGGGAAGAAAGGTAACGCATTAGAGGACCTGAAGAAGGCCCGGTGGTATCTCGACCGTAAGATTGCCAACATAGAAAAAGCTCTACAGGACCAAGTGAAGGGATAGCAGTGGACGCTCAGACTATATCGGCCTTTGCTGCGACAGGAGCGGCCATCGCCGCCGCGACGGTAGCCGGGATTCAACTCTATGTTGGCCATCGGCAATCCAAGGCAGCTTTGCTGTCTGCCGATGCCGCCCTAATGAATGCCAAAAATGCTGGCCGCCATAAGATTGCCGACTCGCGTCAAAAGTGGATTGACAAAGTGATCGACGCGCTCAGCGAACATCACGCGATACTTATTGCGCGGCCGGACCACGGCCATCTTTCGCCGGACGATGCCAGGAAGCTTGCCGCGTTGCGTACAAAGATTGAAATCCTCCTCAATCCTGACGAGTCCGACACCATCGCCCTGCTGAAAGTCATGGATGCGGTTGAATCGAGTGACACGGCCACCGCCCGCGAACTTCATGAGGCGGAGATGGTAGCAATCGCTCGCCGCCTGCTTAAGGCCGAGTGGGTCCGCATCAAGAACGAATTGCAGTAGGCCATTCAGGTGGCAGCCTCAGGGCGGGTGCTACTTAATTTGTAGGGTTTGCCCGTTGCTAGCCGCCGGATGAAGAGCCGGATTGAATCAAGACGGCGGCTTCGCCCGGTGAAGAGTATTAGCACTTGTCACGTACCACTCCCCCAGAGTCAGCCTAGCCGCATCATGATCCGGTCGATCAGGGCCTTAGCGGCCACGCGATTGACCGAACATTGATATATTAGCTCAAAAAAACTTTCGTATGTCTTTCGTTCGGTCTCCGATAAGCGCATGAGTGGCGAAGAGACGGTGCCTTCGTCCTTCATTATCAGGCTCAACTTCGATTTTAATTCGCCTACTAGGCCGCTCCTTGCCGAGCATGTCTCAGCCAATATCTCCATACCGTCGATTTTCGACAGCTGCATGAGCCCTTGTTCTGCCACCAGCGCTAGTCGCTCCCGCTCCGACTTGCCGACGCCCCCTTGGGCGATAACCTCGATCGTGCCCGCGACAGACTCGGCTTGAAGCTCAAATTCCCGCTGCCATTTGCGCCGAACTGAACTGGTTCGACACCGGCGTGCGATGTCGCGCGCAGTGGGAGCCAATTGATTGGTCAAATTGTTATAGTGCGCGTTCTGCTCGAAGTGATCGCGACGTCCATTAGGCACGATCCGCTTGTCGATAACGTGGACTTCGCCAACCGACCACACATTAAAGCGCGGCTCGGGGAACAATTCCTCAAGGAGGGTATGGTCCCCTACCTGCACATTCCCAGACCGGAGCCTCAGGCCTTTTGCGAGGGTGGCGGTCGGCAGCGCGCCCTCGTAGTCGTGGTGCACAACCCATGCGATGGCGGCCAGATCGCCGTCGATCCCGGGAATTTTGATGAGGTCTAACTCGTCGAAGGAGATATCCGGCTTGTCGTCGAAGGAGAAGCGGTCGCGGTAGGGTCGGTAGATGGGCGCATCAGAACCCTCAACCCAAATCTCCAAGGAGCCGAGATCGACGACGTCTCGCAAGGCGTCCGTGATTTCGTCCGCAAAACGGAATGACGGTGAAAACGGCACGGGTGCCACTTGGCTGAGATAGTCCTCAATCGCGGACGGGCTCATGAGCCGATCGTTTCGGAGCCGCACCATGCCCTTCAACTCCACTTCGAAGAAGCGGGCCGGGGCATCCGGCATGTCGATCCGCTCAAGCTGAATCACGCTCCGAATAAGGTCTGCGACGCCAGCATCCGCGTCCGCCTCGCGAAGTGCAGCCTTCAATCGCCGGCAGTCCCATCGAAGCTGAGAGACTTTCTCCTCACCAGCGACGCGGGAGCGGAATATCAGTTCCTGCGCGTAGCCCAAGCCGGCCAAGCGGCCAACGCCTCTGAACCCCCGTGCCGTCGTGCCGCGCTTTGCACTACCGCCTAGCGCAGTTAGCCGGCGTCCGAATTCCGGAAACGCGATGCCGGCACCGTTGTCCCGGATCCGAACTGTTCGTGTTTCAGGGGTGACTGAGATGTCGACGCGTCCAGCCTCTTCCGGGTTCAGAATTCCTTCGGCGCGCGCAGCGTCGATCGCGTCAGCTGCGTTTTGAATGTACTCGCGGTAAACTGTCATTGGGTCTACGTACATCGCACTCGACACGAGCTCGAGTACGTCTTTGCCGACAACGATATCGTGGATCTCGTGAGATTCGGCCCCGTCCGGCTCCCGACTCGAAAGGAGCGAGCGGGTTTTTGCCGCGCTGACAATGCTCATGCTGCGACCCTCTCGCGCGCTTTGGACCTGCGAGTCGACGTCGGGAGTGCAGACTCATCATCATGATCGAGGCCGGCGTCTTCGACGCGCTCGTCTTCGGCGAGGCCCATGTCGGCAGTCACTTCGCCTCGTGTCAGCTCCTTCTGCTTCGCCCAGATAGCGAACAACTCCTCTTTTGGTAGAGGGACGTAGAAGCCGAGGACACGCTTCAGGGGTGCGGTAGTCGCCCGCTCCGCAAGAAGCGGGAACTCTCGCGGATCACACGACGAAAGGAGTTCGATGAGTTCGCTGCGCTCAGTTGCATCTAGCCGCGCGAACTCTGCGCGATAGGCATCGAGGCGTTGTTGAGGGTCAAAGCGTTCGTACCAATCGCGGTTGAAGATGAAGTCGTGCGGCAACAAGAGGATGCGTTCGTAGTCGGCGAACGTGTCGCCGTATGCCCGCTTGAAGAACGTCGGCTCCCCACTGACGATTCCGTGGGTGGCTTGAAGGATGATTTGCATCGACCGAAGCTGGTAACGTGACCACTTTTCACCGACATGCCCGCGGTCTGGACGGTCGGTCGGCTGATAGCGCATCGGGAATGACCAAATTCTGACGCCAAGCTCCTCGTTCAGGGTCACGTTCAAACGCATACGCTCGAACAAGTCCTGGGGACCATCGTGGAAATTATACAGCATATAGTTCGACAGTTCGGTGAGACCGTACTCGGCCGCGTAGCGCACAGCTTGTTCATACGGCTTCTTGACGCCCAAATGGTCAAACGCGATCCGGAGCGGCTTAAGGCATATCGTGGCGAGCTCACGCAGGTACATCGGATCCTTGCAGAGAATCCTGGCATCGACACCCTGATTGAAGTCTACCCGCCGCTGCACCGGTACCCGCGATCCTGGACGGAGCAGCTTTGCTCCCGGTGTGAACCCAAGATCCCTGATCTCGGCGATGATTTCCTTGAATCGCGGCGAGGCGACCACATTGTTATCCATCAAGATCAGATCCTTCTTGGGACCGTACAAATCCTCGATGGAACGGACGAGGTCGGTGAGCGATTCAGTATCGCGTTGAGCTCCCTCGAGCTTCGGAACTCCACAGAAATGGCACTTTCGGATGCAGCCTCGAGAGGTGTAGGCGAAATATGCGTCCCGGACAGAGTACTTATACGGTACCTGATCAAGGATATCGTAGTCTGGAACTAGATCCTCGATAGGTTGACCGTAGTTGTCGTCGGCGTACAATTCTTCGGAAAATTCGTCTAGCTGCAATGCGGCAGCGGGCGGTTGGGACAGAAGGCCCTTGATGAATCGAACACCATGCCAGCGGCGTTCGGTCAGAAACCGGCTGTGCATGAGGGATGCCGCGATTCCTCCGACGAACACCTTGTCGGCTTGGCCGTTGGCGACTTCCAAGGCGAAGTCAATCGTCTGGGCAATCTTGGGATATTCGAACGAGAACAGGGTGGTAACATAGATCCGATCCCATGCTTCAGACAGGACTGCGCGATCTTCACCCTTGATGAAGCGCACGCGATCTCGCTTGCCACGCGGCCCATGATACTGAGCGATTTTCATCAAGCCTAAGGGAGGGTACTTGTTCTTGTAGCCCGGCTCGATCAACAGGATGTTCTTGTTAGCCACTGACCACCTTGTATTTTGCCCGGCGGCGAACCTCCCGGATGTATTCTACTGCGGCTTTAACGCCGCCTTGCCCGCCGTAACCCCTCAATGAGCCATCGTTCGCCCAATCAATCCGGTCCACAAATTCCGAGAGCGCGGCAGCAAAGACTCTGCTGTCGCAGGCACATCGCGCCTCCCGGCTTTCCAGGTAGATGTCCGAGGCGATCCGTGTGAGCGCGTAGACGCCGATGCCCTTGGTGAGCACATGCCGGCGAGGATCGGCCCAGGCATCGGGAAGCGTCTCGGCGACAGCCTGCCAAAATCTTTCGACGGTCAGGGTTGCCGCTTCGACGGACATGTCCTTGAGGATGCGGGTCGCTCGTACGAAATCATGCGCTGCCTGCTGCATCATGCGTAACGACGCGATTCGCTTCAGGCCCGAGGTCGTGTTTCCGCCGAGATTGAGCCGCCTTCGCCATGGCGAGGCTTCCGAATTGTTGAGGTGGAGCGCGATGAAGAGTTCCGGCCGCTCGGCCGCCAGGTCACCCGCGAACTGAGCTTCATGATAGTCCAGCAGGCTACGGCTCAGGCCCTTCGCCTTGCTGTTGATGATGCTGAACACCTCCATTTCCTCACGTCGGGAAAGACCGAGGAAACACATGAACGGCAGGACGGTCGGCAGATCAGCCAGATGGCCAAGCCGATGCTGGCAGTCAACTTGCGCCATGACCTTTCCCGCACCGGGCTCGATCACAAGCTCGGCCGCAAGGCCGGCGTCTCTCACTGCCCAGCGACCCTCACTGGGAGGGCGCAGATTTAGCGTCAGCGGTATCGTCGAGCTGCCGTCCTGCTTGATGTAGCGACGAAAGTCTTGGCTATGGCGGGCATTAAAGGGACGCTGATAGCCTTCCCCGGTGTCCTCGTTCAGGATGTCGGCGAAGCTATGCGCGTAAAGCAGGTTCGCCGAGGCGAAGCCGAGCAGCACAGGGCGATGCGCCGAGAACCCCTTCAAACAGGAGACAACAATCGGTGCGATAACAGCGACTCCCCAACCAAAATTGCAGCGCTTCGCTGCATTTCTGGCAGGCCTTCGCTGCAAGTTCAAGCCATCAAATGATCAGGCGGCAGCTTCCAATGCTGCCGCAGATTCGTCCGAGAGATAGCGCTGCTTCGGATCCACCGGTACCTTGCCCGCGATGTGGGTCTTCACAAGCTCGTGGACCCGGGCGACAAAAGCGACTTGGTCCTTTGACAGCGGCCCCTTCTCAGCGTGGTGGGTTACCGTCCTGGCCTTGTTGACCTTTCCAATCCACCGGACCAGCGTTGCTTTCGCGCCCTTTCCATAAAAATTGTAGTATTCCTTGAAGTTTTCCCAGTTGTCGCCGTACAATACGATGTCAGCATAGTTCACAAAGAATAGGTAGCGCCAGCGCTCGTGCTCGCCGTTGTTTTCATTGTAATTGCGATCACAATCGTTTCTCACGGTCTTTGGAACACCCTGCACCCACCATGCGTCCTTCGCTTCGCCGTATTTTGCTTTGAGCGTCGCCAGGACGTCGTCAAAAAGGATGCGGTTGATCTCATCAATCATATCCTTGGCTCGCTTAGTCCCTTCAGCATCTTGACTCTCAAGGTACTCCCGAACCTCTTTCAAATCGAAGCTGGGCATCGCTTCGTAGATGATCGCCATTAACTGCAGGCAGTTTTGGCTGACACTGACCAGCGAGCTGCCGCGGTTCCGGAACCGGGCAACGTCGGCTGGGTCGGCCCGCCGGAAATACTCGATGATCGGCGCGACCAGCGGCGCAACCCGTTCAACGATTTCGGCGGGTTCCAGGTTGACGGTTCGTGTTCCATCGCGCTCCACAAATTGAATGAGCTTCCTGAGGAGCTGCATCAGGGCGCGAAGGCCGAGATTCGTACAGAGGTACCCGCCTTTCGCGTCCCCCAGAGCCCAATGCTCCGGAAGCGCTACGGAGAAGAGATTGAAATAGGCGGCCAGGGTCTCGCTTGCCTTATCCAAGGTGAGAAGGGGTGTTGCACTGACTTCGGCTAACGGTCCGGGCTGTAAGGCGATGGTCGCGCCCTTACCAACCTTGTGAATGGTCCCGAGAAGGTTATTCTCAGCAATACCATCAGCCAGGGAGGTCAGGGTCAGGCATCGGACGTGGTCCTTGTCCTGTGCAACGGTGAGGATGCGATCTTTGAACGGAGATACCCCGAGGCTGTCCAGCCGAAGCGAAACGCGGGCGCACAACGCCTCAAGACGACGCCTAGGATCTTCATGGTCGATATCCAGGCTGGATACGATCTCGTTCACGAGGTTTCTGGAAACTTTCACTTGCTGAGTGTTAATGTCGACGAACATCTGGATCTCGTCGCGGATCGCCATGTTTTCGTAAGCGAGGACGGATACGACCGAGCGATCTTCCTTCGCATCCCGCCGGGCATAGGCATAGCCGTATAGACGGTGTTGTCCATCGATGATCCACGCAGAGCCATATTGACCCGGCAGGCTTAACGTTCCCGTTGCCGTGTCTCCAAAGCTCTCAGTAATATCAAAATTCAAACTTGCAAGCTTGATATTGACAACAATATTGGTAGGAAATGTCCCTCCATCGTCGATATACTTGCCTAGGGCCTTGAGGCGAGTGGGCTTCACCATGCGCTGGTAGGTGTCCAGGTCTTCATTCGACGCCTTCGCCATGTGGCTGATGTAGGCGATCCGAAGGAGATCATGCGGTGAGATTAGAAAGTTGTAGAAGGTTGTCTTCCCCACCCGCCCGCGTGTAGCCGGCACCTTGGTGCGAAGTCCCTCTACTTTCTCGCCCTTGAAGTAACGGCCGAGGAACTGATAGCGTGCAGCCGTCTTGAGAATGTCGGTGAGGCGGTTGAAGTAAGCAAGATCGTCTTCCGTTATGATCGGGACGCCCGCAGCCTCAGCCCGCGCTTTGTCCGCGGCACGCCAATCGATATTGCGAGTCGCAATGGCGAACTTCACCTTCAACTTCGGATCCCGGCCATAGTGGCTGTGAACAGCCTTGATCACGTCCTCACGGATTGCCGCGATCTTGTCGAGCAGCGCCTTCACCGACTTTGAGCCGGTCTCTCGGGAATGCGTGCATTCGACGATGAAAACTGTCTCGTCATCCTTCGCGAAAACATCCAGTTGCCGTGCCGGGGCCTTATCATTGAGTTGGACGCAGAAATTGCGATCGGCGTTGAGTTCCGAAAATCCCATTTTGTAGAGCAGAGACCAAACATCGTCCTCAAGCTGGCGATCGAACGGCTTGTCTCGCCCCAGCCGAATAGAACGCTTGTTCCGCTTCAGTATGCGCCAGCCATCAGCTTCTTCGCCAGCCAATTTCAGCGCTAGGCTCGCAGCCGACGTCCCGCTAATCGTCTGTTCGTCGACCGACTTCGCACGAAGTAAGGCGACCGATTTTAGACTGTCGCCAGATGAAAGCCCGATCAACGAATCAGCCATACCTTCGCCCCCTCGCCTTAGAAGGCTCATTTATTGTAACAGGCCGATACAACACGCAAGGTTAACCGGCATCCAGACCGACCAGAGCCCCCTTTTTCCCCAGGCTGACCACGGGTGCGGATCTCCATGTGTATCGACGGCGAATGTTCAGCTATCGGAGGCCTCTTGGCCCGCTCCTAGGAGGCTGCTCGGAAACTCGTACGCAGTGTAAAGCCACTCACAGGGTAGTCTATGTGCCTCGTTTGGTTCATCGAGCAACGCCGCGGAGCTTCATCTTCAGTCCTGCCGCTGCTGGCGGATGCCGGACGTACCTCATTGTTTCAATTGCGCGACAGGTCGAGCACTACCGCCGCTGCGAGCCCATGACCGCCTGCATCCGCATTGCCTGCATTGGCATCGGGAAAATTGCTTCAAACAGTGAGGGTTAGCGGGAGCGGTGTGAGAGACTCTGCGCGGCTCCGGTTCGGACTTGTAACCGCGAGGTAACCACGGGCTTCCTGAGCCCTTCGGAAATCGTCGCAAATCCCACAGGCTCAAAAAGCAAAAAGCGCCGGGAAACCCGACGCTTACGTGCCTCTCAAACTTTGAGATTGTCTGGAGCGGGCGAAGGGATTCGAACCCTCGACCCCAACCTTGGCAAGGTTGTGCTCTACCCCTGAGCTACACCCGCATCCGAGACAGTCGCGCCGTGTTGGCGGCGCGGCCGGTTTATTGCCCAACGGGACGAGAAGCGCAAGCGCCTTGTTGCAATTTTCTGATGGTCGCGTGACAGGCCCGCAAAACCGCCGAAGAAGCAGTGCCATAACGCGGACAAGCGCTGGATGCGCCTTCAGCTCTGTCGATCCGCTAGCGATATGATGGAAAAGCAGCTGTTATCCTGGGCGAGTCGGGCGCCATCTCGACGCGAGCGATGTCGCGTCGCTCTATGCCGCGCGGGGCGATGCGAAGGGGCATCTGACCTGTTTCACGCCTGGCATCGCTTGCCTGCGCCGGCTGGCGGCCTTAGGCATCGCGCAGCTTCCCTGTCCTGACCGGCCGAGCATGCCCACGCCTCTCACTCCCGACGCTCTCATCGCCAAGCTCGATGAGCTCGGCATCAAGACCGAGCGCATCGACCATGTCGCGGTCTTCACCGTCGCCGAATCGAAGGAACTGCGCGGCAAGGTTCCCGGCCATCACACCAAGAACCTGTTCCTGAAGGACAAGAAGGGCAGGCTCTTCCTGGTCTCGGCGCTGGAGAGCACGCGGATCGACCTGAAGCGGCTGCACGAGCGGCTCGGCGCCAGCGGGCGGCTGTCCTTCGGCTCTGCCGAGCTGCTGATGGAGACGCTCGGGGTGACGCCCGGATCAGTCACCGCCTTCGCCGTCGTCAACGATCGCGCCGGAGACGTTACCATGGTGCTCGATGCGGCGCTGATGGATGGCGAGCGCCTGAATTTCCATCCTCTGGTCAACACTGCGACGCTCGGCATCTCCAGAGACGACATGCTCGCCTTCCTGCGTGCGGTCGGGCACGAGCCGATGATCATTGACCTTCCGACACCGCCGGACGATGGACAGAACGGCTGAAGCCACCCATCTATGGGGTGGCCCGCCATGCGGGCATCCGGTTTTTCGATTTCCACGTCGACAGAGTGCTAGGTGAAGGACAAGCCATGCTGGTCAATGGCGATGCGGCCCCGGCCAAGGGGCTGATCAAGGACACGACGACGCAAGGCTTCCGCCAGGACGTCATCGCCGAATCGATGAACCAGCCGGTGCTGGTCGACTTCTGGGCGCCCTGGTGCGGCCCGTGCAAGCAATTGACCCCGGTGATCGAGAAGGTGGTCAACGAGGCCGGCGGCAAGGTCAAGCTGGTCAAGATGAACATCGACGAGCACCCGGCGATCGCAGGCCAGCTCGGCATCCAGTCGATTCCGGCGGTGATCGCCTTCCAGCGCGGCCAGCCGATCGACGGCTTCATGGGCGCGCAGCCGGAGAGCCAGGTGAAAGCCTTCATCGAGAAGCTCGTGGGGCCGATGGGGCCCGGGCCGATCGAGGAGGTTCTGGCGGCTGCGGCGGAGGCTTTGGAGGCGGGCGACGCGGCGGGCGCAAGCGAGCTCTATGCCGAGGTGCTGGCGGCTGAACCGGAGAACATCGCGGCGATCGCCGGCATGGCGCGCCTGCATCTCGACGCCGGCGATATCGAGGGGGCCAAGGGCTTCCTCGCCATGGTGCCGGAGGCGAAGGGGCAGGATCCGGCGGTGGCGGCGGTCCGGGCCGCGGTCGAGCTCGCCGAGCAGGCCGCCTCGCTCGGCGATACCGCCGAGCTCGAGGCCAAGGTCGCGGCCAACCCCAAGGACCATCAGGCCCGCTTCGATCTCGCCTTGGCGCTGAATGCGCGCGACAAGCGCGAGGAGGCGGTCGACCATCTGATCGCGATCATCAAGGCCGACCGCACATGGAACGATGACGGCGCGCGCAAGCAACTGCTGCAATTGTTCGAGGCCTGGGGGCCGATGGACGAGCACAGCGTTGCCGGTCGTCGCAAGCTATCGGTCCTGCTGTTTTCGTGAGGAGAGAGGAGCGCACGCTGATGGGCATGAACGCGGTCTATTCCGGGCCTGAGGACTGCCCGGCGGTGATCCCGCTGTTTCCGCTCGCCGGCGCGCTTCTGCTGCCGCGCGGGCAGATGCCGCTCAACATCTTCGAGCCGCGCTATCTCGCCATGATCGACGATGCGCTGCGCACGCACCGCGTCATCGGCATGATCCAGCCGGAGCCGGACAACGGACGCCAGGCGCAGGTGCCGCCACTGCTCCAGGTCGGCTGCATCGGCCGGATCACGCAGTTCGCCGAGACGGGCGACGATCGCTACGTCATCACGCTGACCGGCATCTCGCGCTTCCGGCTGGAAGAGGAACTCTCCGTCACCACGCCCTATCGCCAGGGCCGGGTGTCCTATGGCGATTTCGCCGTCGATTTCGAGGCGCGTGCCGGCGAGGACGAGGTCGACCGCACCGGCCTCATCAAGGCACTGCGCAGTTTCGCCAAGGCGAACGAGCTGAAGATCGACTGGAAGGGCGTCAACGAGGCGCCGAACGAGGCGCTGGTCAACGCGCTCTCGATGATGTGTCCGTTCGGGCCGCGCGAGAAGCAGGCTCTGCTGGAGGCCCCGAGCCTGAAGACCCGGGCCGAGGTGCTGGTCGCGATCACCGAGATCGAGCTGGCGCGCGGCGGCTCCGACCCGGACACGACATTGCAGTGAGTGCCGCTTCCCTGCCTGCCGCCAGCGATCAGCCCGCGACCTATCCCCCGCGGCGCTCGGTCGTCGCCTGGATCTTCTTCGACTGGTCGGCGCAGCCCTTCTTCACCCTGGTCACCACCTTTGTCTTTGCGCCCTTCTTCGCCTCGGCCCTGGCGAGCGACCCGGCAGAAGGGCAGGCGCTCTGGGGCTATGCGACGGGCCTTGCCGGGCTCGCCATCGCGCTGCTCTCGCCGCTGCTGGGGGGCATCGCCGACAGGACCGGGCCACGCAAGCCGTGGATCGCGGTGTTCGGCGCCATGCTGGTCCTGGGCTCAGGCATGCTCTGGTACGCCAAGCCGGGTTCGCCCTGGGCGGTGACGATCGCGCTCTGCGGCTTCGTCATCGGCACGATCGGCGCGGAATTCGCGACGATCTTCAACAATGCGATGATGACGCGGCTGGTGCCGCCGGAGCGGCTCGGGCGCCTCTCCGGCACCGGCTGGGCCGTCGGCTATCTCGGCGGGCTGATCTCGCTGGCGCTGACGCTCGGCTTCCTCGCGGCCGATCCGCAGACCGGCAAGACATTGGCCGGCCTGTCGCCGCTGTTCGGGCTCGATGCCGCCGCTCGCGAGGGCGACCGCTTCTCCGGGCCGCTCACCGCACTCTGGTTCGTGATCTTCGTCACCCCGATGTTCCTGCTCACGCCGGACTCGCCGCGGACCGGCATCCCGCTGAAGGAGGCGGCGGCCGGTGGGTTCTCCCATCTCAAGGCGACGATCGCCGAACTGCCCTCTCTGCCCGGGCTCGGCCGCTTCCTGCTCGCGAACATGATCTACCAGGACGGGCTGGTCGCGCTCTTCGCCTTCGGCGGCATCTATGGCGCCGGCGTCTTCGGCTGGCAGACGATCGAGCTCGGTGTCTTCGGCATCCTGCTCACGGTCACCGGCACGCTCGGGGCCTGGGCCGGCGGCAAGCTCGACGATGCGATCGGCGGCAAGACGGTGATCCTCGGCGCCATCGCCTGCCTGCTCTTCGCCTGCATCGGGATCCTCTCGCTCGGGCCGGGGCAGGTCGCTTTCGTGATCGAAGCGGCGCCGCCCGTGCCGGGCGACGGCCTCTTCGCCTCGCTGCCGGAGAAGGTCTATCTCGGGCTGGGGCTGCTGATCGGTCTCGTCGCCGGGCCCTTGCAGGCCTCGTCGCGCAGCCTGCTCGCCCGGATCGCGCCGCCGGCCCGGATCGGCGAGTTCTTCGGGCTGTTCGCGCTGGCCGGCAAGGTGACGTCCTTCCTGGGACCGACGCTGGTCGCGCTGGCGACGACGATCTTCGCCAGCCAGCGAGCGGGACTGGCGGTGCTGATCGGCTTCTTCCTGACAGGTGCGTGGCTGATCGCGGGCGTGAAGGTGAAGCGGGGCGGCTGATCCGAGGCGCGGGGAACCCTCTCCTGGAAGGAGAGGGCAGGGTGAGGTGTGGGCGGTTTGACCAGTTCCGCGAGCGCTCACCGCGGCTACGTTGCAGCTAACGATTTCACTCCGAACACCTCACCCCTGCCCCTCTCCTTTCAGGAGAGGGGTTCCGTGTTGCGCTTTACGGCAGCGCTTTCAGATACCTGACCGGCCGGCCCGGCGCCGCCGCATTCGCTGCGTGGACGATCGCGTTCGCGTCGATGCCGAAATGGCGGTAGAGGTCGGCGACGGTGCCGGTCTGGCCGAAATGCTCGACGCCGAGCGCCTTCTGCCGGTGGCCGTGGACGCTGCCGAGCCAGGCCAAAGTCGCCGGATGGCCATCCAGCACCGAGACGATGCCGCAATCGCGCTGGAGATCGCCGAGCAGGCGCTCGACATGGCTGGTCGCCTCATGGTTGCCGCGCTGGCGCGCCCGCTCGGCCGCCTGCCAGCCGGCATTGAGCCGGTCGGCCGAGGTGATGGCGAGCAGGCCGACATCGCGCCGGTCCTCGGCAAGCAGGCCGACAGCCTCGATCGCCTCGGGCGCGACGGCGCCGGTATAGGCGATGACGACGGAGGCATTCGGGCCGGGCTTCCTCAGCCAATAGGCGCCGTCGATGATGTCGCGCTCCAGCTCCGGCGTCATGGCGCGCTTGGGCTGCTCGACCTGGCGGGTTGAGAGGCGCAGGTAAACCGAGCCGCCGGTCTCGTCGCGCAGCCAGGTGCGCTCGTCCGGATCGCCTTCGCCATCCTTCTGCAGGTATTCGAACGACCAGCGCATCATCACGGCGAGTTCGTCGACGAAGGCCGGTTCGAAGGCGCAGAGCCCATCCTGGCTCATGCCGATCAATGGCGTCGCGATCGACTGGTGCGCGCCGCCCTCGGGCGCCAGCGTGACGCCGGCCGGCGTCGCGACGACCATGAAGCGGGCGTCCTGGTAGCAGGCATAGTTCAGCGCATCGAGACCGCGCGAGATGAAGGGATCGTAGAGCGTGCCGATCGGGATCAGCCGCTCGCCGAAGATCGAATGCGACAGGCCGAGCGCCGAGAGGTTGATGAACAGGTTCATCTCCGCAATGCCAAGCTCGATATGCTGGCCCTTGGGCGAGAACTCCCATTTCTGCATCGAGGGGATGCGCTCGTCCTTGAAGGTGTCGGCCATCGAGGCCCGCGCGAACAGGCCACGCCGGTTGACCCAGGGGCCGAGATTGGTCGAGACCGTGACGTCCGGCGCCGTCGTCACGATGCGGTCGGCGAGCGGGCCGCCGAGCTTCGCCAACTCGTCCAGCACCTTGCCGAAGCCCATCTGCGTCGACATCGTCGCCTGGATGCCGGCTTCGAGCCTGGCCGGGACCGGCAGGGCCGGAGCCGAATGGCGCCGGCGGCCTTTGGCGAAGAACGGCACCTTGTCGAGGAAGGCGCGGATTTCCTTCTCGGGCAGCGCCAGCCCCTCGAACAGGTCCCATTCATGGCCGGGCCGGACCTTGTTGGCGGCCTTGAAGCCTTCCATCTGCTCCTTGGTCATCAGGCCGGCATGGTTGTCCTTGTGCCCGGCCAGCGGCAGGCCGAAGCCCTTGACCGTATAAGCGAGGAAGCAGACCGGCCGGTCATGCGTGATGCCCTCGAACGCCTCGAGCAGCGAGGGCAGATCGTGGCCGCCGAGATTGCACATCAGCGCCGAGAGCTCGGCGTCGGAGCGCGTCTCGATCAGCCTGGTGACCGGGCCCTGGTCGCCGAGATCGTCCATCAGCCGCTTGCGCCAGGCGGCGCCGCCCTGGAAGGTCAGGGCCGAATAGAGCTGGTTCGGGCAGGAATCGATCCAGGCCTTCAGCCGCTCGCCGCCCTTCTCCTTGAACGCCGCCTGCTGCAGCGAGCCGTATTTCAGCGTGACGACGTCCCAGCCGAAGGCGCGGAACATCTGCTCGATCCGGTCGTAGAGGCCCTCGCGGACGACGGCGTCGAGCGACTGACGGTTATAGTCGATCACCCACCAGGTGTTGCGCACACCGTGCTTCCAGCCCTCCATCAGGGCCTCGAAGATGTTGCCCTCGTCGAGCTCGGCATCGCCGATCAGCGCGACCATTCGGCCCTCGGGCGTGTCCTTGCCCCAGCCATGCGCCTTCACATAGTCCTGGACCAAGGATGAGAAGAGCGTCTGCGCGACGCCGAGGCCGACCGAGCCGGTCGAGAAATCGACGTCGTCTATGTCCTTGGTGCGCGAGGGATAGCTCTGCGCGCCCTTGTAGCCGCGGAAGTTCTCCAGCTTCTCCTGCGTCTGCAGGCCCATCAGATAGTTGATGGCGTGGAAAATGGGCGAGGCGTGCGGCTTCACCGCGACCCGGTCCTGCGGCTTCAGCGCGGCCATGTAGAGCGCCGTCATGATCGTCGCCAGCGAGGCCGAGGAGGCCTGGTGGCCGCCGACCTTCATCCCGTCCTCGTTGGCGCGGATGTGGTTGGCGTTGTGGATCGTCCACGAGGCCAGCCAGAGAATCTTCTTCTCAAGCTCGGCGAGGATGGGCAGACGGGGATCGGACATAGCGGTGCTCCTTGGGCCGGGACATCATGCACAATTGCCTTGGGGAAGGCAGCTAAAGACCGCCTCGCCGGCTGACGGAATTGGCGGTTTCCGCTAAGCTGTCATGGCGAGGCGAGGGAAAATGCCAGAGTTCAAGCTCGACGAGATCGATCGCCGCATCGTCCAGGCCTTGCAGGTTGACGGTCGCATCAGCGTGCAGGAGCTGGCTGGCAAGGTCGGGCTCTCGCCCAGCCCCTGCGCCAGGCGGGTGCGCCTGCTGGAGGAGGCCGGAATCATCGAGGGCTATGTCGCCATCGTGAACCAGGAGAAGCTCGGCCTGCCCGTCTCGGTCTTCGCCTCGATCAAGCTGGAGCGCCAGCGCGAGGAGGAGCTCGACCGCTTCGCCGCGGCGGTTTCGCGCTGGCCCGAGGTCGCCGACTGCTATCTGATGACCGGCCAGCGCGATTACCTCCTGCGCATCATCGTCAGCGACCTTGCCGCCTATGAGCGCTTCCTCAAGGACAAGCTGACGCGGCTCGACAACGTCGCCTCGATCGAATCGAGCTTCGCTCTCGGGCGGGTGAAGCGCTCCTATTCGGTGCCGGTGGAGCTGGGGCGGGGCTAGGCGGTTCGCGCGTTTCCGAACCGTGTCCGGTATTCGCCCGGCGCGACGCCATAACGGCGCAGGAAGGCGCGGCGCAGGCGCTCGTCGTCGCCAAAGCCGGCGCGCAGCGCGACCTGCTGGATGCCGATATCCGTTTCTTCCAGCAGATCGCGTGCGAGGTCGAGCCGGACCGCCTCGACCGCCTTGGCCGGGCTGATGCCGGTCTGCTGCGCATAGACCCGGGCGAAATGGCGCGGGCTCATCGCCATGATGCGGGCGAGCTCCGGCACGGAGAGGTCGCCGGCGGCGTGCTCGCGCATATGGGCGTGCAGGGCGTCGAAGCGCCCGGCGGCATCGCGCGACTGGCGCTGCAATTCGCCGCTGAACTGTGCCTGGCCCCCAGGGCGCTTGAGGTAGAGCACGAGGTCGCGGGCCAGATCGAGCGCGGTCTTGCGACCGATATCCTCCTCGACCATGGCGAGCGCCATGTCGATCCCGGTGGAGACGCCGGCCGAGGTCCAGATCCTTCCATTGCTGACGAAGATCGCGTCCGGCCTGACCGTCGTCGCCGGATGGGCCGTGCTCAGGCGCTCGGTGTATTCCCAATGCGTCGTCGCCTCGCAGCCGTCGAGCAGGCCGGCGGCGGCGAGGATGAAGGCGCCGAGACAGATCGAGCCGAGGCGGCGGACCTTGCCGCTCTGATCGCGCAGGAAGGCGAGCAGCGCCGCCGAGCCGGCAGCGTCCAGCGCCGAGCGCCCGCCTGAGACCAGCAACGTATCGATTGGCCGGGCCGCAGCCTCGGCGAGGCGGATGCTCGGCAGCGGCACGCCGGCATCGGTCTCGACCGGGCCGCCGTCCTCGGAGGTCAGGATGATCTCATAGACCGCGCTGCCGTCGGCGCGTTTCGCGTCGTTGAAGACCTGCAGAGGGCCGGTGACGTCGAGCAGCTTGGTGCGCGGGAAGAGCACGATGACGACGCGGATCGGCGTCGTGAGAGTGGTGGCAGGAAACGAGGTCATCTTGTCATTTATGACATCGTCCCCTCATGGCATCCAGTCCCTGCGACGAGAGGGAAAGACGCCATGCTGGAGCTGCGGCCGAACTGCGAACTCTGCGATTGCGACCTGCCGCCAAACTCGCTGGAGGCGCGGATCTGCAGCTATGAATGCACCTATTGCGCGGAGTGCGCCGAGAAGACGCTCGAAAACGTCTGCCCGAGCTGCGGCGGGGGCTTCGTGCAGCGGCCGATCCGGCCGGTTGGCGACTGGGGCGGGCTTGGCCTTGGCCTGGCGAACCGCCCCGCCGGCACGAAGCGACACCATTCGCAATGGACGCAAGAGCAGCGGCGCGAGCGGACCGAGCTGCTCCGCAACACGCCGCCGCAGGAGCGTTGACGCTCAGCGCCGCTCGAAATCGCGATGGACGTCGTGGGTGACGATCCCCGCGCCATCCGGCGGGATCGTCAGCCAGTCCTTGCGGGTCAGCGTCTGCTTGGTGTCCTCGTAGCCGGAGTGCCAGTGGTCGCTCATCGAGGTCCGCGAGAACTCGTGGTCCTTGGCATGGCTCTCATAGCTCTTCTGCTGGTAGATCAGCTGCAGGATGGTGTGCTCGGGGATCAAGGCGAGCTCATCGCGGAGCTTGCGATCCTCCTCGCTCAGGGCGTCCTCGGGGATGTGACTGAGAGCGTCATGGGTCTTCTTCTTCCAGCCCTGCAGGGTCTGGAACAGGTCGGTGACCATGCGGGTGCGCGAGGAGTACATGATGTCCTTGTGGCGCCCCATGACGTCCTGCATTGTCCGCGGGATCGGGCCGCGCGAGGAGAACAGGTCGACCTGGAAGATCAGCGAGTTCAGCGTGTCCTCCTGGGCGAGCAGATGCGACAGCGGCGTGTTCGAGACGATGCCGCCATCCCAGTAATGCTCGGTGCCGATCTGGACGGTCGGAAATGCCGGCGGCAGGGCGCCCGAGGCCATGACGTGCTCGGGCGCGATCTCCTCCTGGGTGTTGTCGAAATAGACGAAATTTCCCGAGAGCGCGTTGACGGCGCCGACCGAGAAATGGACCTTCTTGCTGTTGATCAGGTCGAAATCGACCAGCTCGAGCAGGGTCTCGCGGAGCGGTGCGGTGTCGTAGAAGCTGGTCGCGTCGGTGGCTCCGGCCGGCGCCAGCCAGGCATTGGTGCGCCGCGGCTCGAAGAAGCCGGGCTGGCCGAGCATGGTGGTCAGGAAGGACGAGGTCGCATTGCGCGCCTGACGGAAGATGTCGCCCTCGGGCGTGAACCACCAGACCTTGCGGTCGGTGATGCGGTCCCAGAACTCCCGTAGCCGTTCGATGCGCCGCTCGCGCGGATTGCCGGCGATGATCGCCGCGTTGATCGCGCCGATCGAGACGCCGGAGACCCAGTCCGGGGCGATATCGGCCTCGTGCAGCGCCTGATAGACGCCGGCCTGGTAGGCGCCGAGCGCGCCGCCGCCCTGGAGCACCAGCGCGACGCGGTCGCAGCGCTCCGGGCGCCAGCCGAGATAGCGGTCGGTAGAGGACGGCGCAAAAGGGGCGTTCATGGCGCGTATTCCGTTCGCTCGATCGTCAGGAAGAGCTGGAGTTGCCCATGTCTGGGGGGCGGGCGGTGACAGGCATGTGACGCGGGTGGCACCAGATATCGGTGTCATTGTCCCGTCAGGCAAGCTTCATCGCCCCGTCAGCTTGCTCTTCCACCTCAGCGGCATGGACCTTGCGACGCAGCTTCGCGTCGCAGCCTCGTGGCTGGGGAGATCACGCATGCTCAAAGGCAAGACGGCCGTCGTCACCGGCTCGACCTCCGGCATCGGCCTCGCCATCGCCCGCGCCTATGCGGCGGAGGGCGCGAACATCGTCATCAACGGCTTTGGCGCGCCGGAGGCGATCGAGCAGGAGCGCGTTGGCATCGAGGCTGATTTCGGCGTGAAGGCACGCTATTCGCCGGCCGACATGGCCCATGGCGGGGCGATCGCCGCGATGATCGCCGAGGCGGAAGCCGAGTTCGGCGGCGCCGACATCCTCGTCAACAATGCCGGCATCCAGTTCGTTGCAGCTGTAGAGGAGTTCCCGGTCGAGAAATGGGACGCGATCATCGCGATCAACCTCTCGGCCGCCTTCCATGCCATCCGTGCGGCGCTGCCGGGCATGAAGCAACGCAAATGGGGCCGGATCATCAACACGGCCTCGGCCCATGCGCTGGTCGCCTCGCCGTTCAAATCGGCCTATGTCGCGGCCAAGCATGGCATCGCCGGGCTGACCAAGACGGTCGCGCTGGAAGCGGCGACCTTCGGTATTACCGCCAACGCGATCTGTCCCGGCTATGTCTGGACGCCGCTGGTCGAGAAGCAGATCCCCGAGACCATGGCGGCGCGCGGGCTGACCAAGGAGCAGGTCGTCAACGACGTGCTGCTGCACGCGCAGCCGACCAAGCAGTTCGTCACCAGCGAGGACGTGGCGGCGCTCGCTGTCTTCCTGGCTTCCGATGCGGCAAAGTCGATCACCGGCGTCATCCTGCCGGTCGATGGCGGCTGGACCGCGCAGTGAGGGCATCGCCATGAACCGCCAGCAGATCCTCGACCTGCCCTCGATGCCGCTCGCCGGGCCGAGCTATCCGGCCGGGCCCTATCGCTTCATCGACCGCGAATACATGGTGATCAGCTACGAGACCGATCCGGAACTGATCCGCCATCACCTGCCCGAGCCGCTGATGCCGACGGCGCAGCCGATCGTGCATTACGAATGGATCAAGATGCCGGATTCCTCCGGCTTCGGCACCTATACCGAGACCGGCATCGTCATCCCCTGCCTGTTCGGCGAGGAGGAGGTCAGCTTCGTCTCGCAGATGTATCTCGACATCGAGCCGCCGATCTCGGCCGGCCGCGAGATCTGGGGCTTCCCGAAGAAGTACGCCCATCCCAAGCTGGAAGTGGTCAAGGACACCCTGACCGGCACGCTCGAATATGCCGGCCAGCAGGTCGCGATGGGCACGATGGGCTACAAGCACGAAAGCCTCGCCGGCAACGGCGTGAAGACCACCGCGATGCTGACCAAGACACAGGTCAACCTGAAGATCATCCCCGGCGTCGACGGCGATCCGGAGATCTGCCAGCTCGTCGCGCTCAACCTCACCGACATCACGGTGAAGGGTTCCTGGATCGGCCCGGGCCGGCTCCACCTGATCCCGCACGTCAACGCGCCGGTCGCCGATCTGCCGGTGCGCAAGGTGCTCGGCGCGCATCACTTCATCGCCGACCTGACGCTGCCCTTTGGGCGGAAGATCCATGATTACATGAAGGGGTGATACTGCGGGTTGCACTCGCGGCCGCGCCGACTATCTTGCCGCGCCGGGGGCGCGAAGGATCTCAGTGCGCGCATGATTGTCTCCTGGCTGGCGGGCTTGCGCCAGGCCATCAGCTCGAAGCTCACGATCGGCATCGGCGGATTGCTGGCGCTCGCCATCACCTCCGGCCAAAGCCTGCTCGAAGCGCTGGAGCCGCCGGTGCTGCCGGCGCTCGCCGCCGGCACGCCGCTCGATGCCGGCCGCTGGCGCATCGCGCTGCATGAGGCCAGGCTGACGACGCAGTCGCGGCCGGACGGACCGCCTGCGCCCGACGGCGCGCAGTTCCTGGCGCTCGATCTCGACGTCGGCAATCGCAGCTCTGAAACCGACAATACCTTCGCGCGCATCCTCATCGTCGATCCACCGGTCGAGGGGCTGCAGCCCAATCCGACCTTCTGGCTGATGCGCGACAAGGCCATGCTGAGCGCCCTGCAGCCGGGCTTGCCCGAGCGCGTGCAGGTGATCTGGCGGCTGGCGGCCGGCGCGAAGCCGCCGGAGCGATTGCGCCTCGTCGTCAATGGTGAGACCTTCAAGCCGCGCGACAATCTGCTCGCCGCGCCGGGCTGGTTCAACCGCAAGCCGATCGCGGCTGCCACCCTGCCGGTCGCTCGCGCCGAGATAAGGCCGTGAGCGGTGCTTTCGCCAAGCTCGGCGCGCTGGTGCTGGCGGCCGTGCTGCTTGTCGGCATGCAGCGCTATACGCCGGGCTATGCCGAGATCACCGGGCCGATCCCGCTTACGGGTAAAATTGGCCAGACGCTGACCGGCCGGACTTTCTCGGTGCGGGCCGATAAGGTGCTGCTCGCCGAGAGACTGCGCTTCAAGGCCTATGGCCGCGAGGTCGAGCGCGATACGGGCGGGGTGTTCGCGCTGGTGATCGCCGCTCTCGAAGCCCAGCCCGCATCAGTCAATGTCGGCAGCGCGATCTGGCGCAGCGCGCAGGGCGCGCGCTTCGTCGCGAGCCCGCGCTTTCAGGGCGCGCCGCGCCTGCTCGGAACCGACCGGCTCGAGCCCGGCCTGCCGCAGCGAGGCCTCTTTATCTTCGAGATCCCGCGCGAATCGGTCGCGGGCGCGACGCTGCTGGTGGCCGCCTCGCGCTGGCCGCGGCTGGATACGCAGGCGGAGATTGCCTTGCCCGGGACGCTGGACGCGCCTGCGCCGCTGATCGACCTGAACGAGCTCGCCTATGAGTGAGGTTGTGGTCTCGCCGGGTGTCTTGCGGATGCGGCGTCTCAGTCTTTGGGCGCTGCCGATGGCGCTGGCGCTCGGCATTGTCCTGCAATCCCATGAGAATGCGTGGGAGTGGTGGCGCTCGCGAGAGCTCTTCGCGCGGGAGGTCCCGGCCAGCACCGCAGCGAGCCTTGGCGGCGCCGACTGGAAGCTGATGGGTCTGCGCCGTGTCGCCGAGCGAGCGGATGGCCGAGCCGTCATGCTGCTCGACATGGAAGCGGTGGTGCGCGATCCCGAGGCCTTCGCCGTGCTGCCGTGCCGGCTGGTGCTGGAAGCGCCGGACGGACGGCGCTGGTCGCCGCAATTCCTGACGCCGAGCGAGGTCAGTCGCCTGCCGGAGCGGCGTGGTCAGACCATTCCGACCTGCACGCAGGCGCTGGCGAGCAAGCCGACCGCCGGCGCGACGCTCAGAGTCAGCGAGGGCTTCGTGCTGCCGGCCGGGATGGACCGGCAAGTCAGGCCGGTGCTCAGCCTGCCGGCCGGGCGGCCGCACTATCTGCGCTTCGAGATTCCGGGCTAGCGCCGCTACGGCTCTGCGCGGCGACGGCGGTCTCCATGACTGCCGCCAGCAGGCAGATGCGCAGGCTCTCGACCAGGATGCCGCCGCGGATTTCGCTGGGGCCGCCGAGCAGGAAGGCGATGGCGTTGGCGATCACCTGCCAGCTGTCGAGATCGAGCGGGCCGATCAGGCGAGTGAGGCCGATCCAGAGCCAGGCTGAGGCGAAGCCGATGAAGCGATAGCCGACGACGAGCGCGATCAGCACCGAAAGGCTGGCGCCGAAGGCGAGACGGACGCTGTTGACGACCGGCAGATAGCGCGAGCGATAGCCGCCGATGAAATGCTCGGCGAAGTCGCGGATGGCCTTCGGCGCCGACTGCCAGCGCGCCAGGGCAGCGGCAGCGCGCCGGTCGCGGGCGAGCGCGGACGGGTCCTTGGCATCGTAGCCATAGATCGTCGCGGCCATCAGCAGCCAGACCAGCGGTAGCAATGCATAGAGGAAGAGGCTCTGCAGGCTGGTGCTGAAAGGCAGCGCAGCGAGGTCGATCGCCTCCGGCGTCGCCGCCTGGGCCTTGCCGATCAGCGACAGCGTCCAGTCCTGGATGAGCCGGAGATAGGGTAGGGCGATGGTCTTGAGCCAAGTCCAGCCAGTGTCCTTCCAGCGCGACAGGGCGTAGAGCCCGACGAAGATCCAGTTGGCGTCGCAGGCGATCACCAGGAACTGCCAGAAGGGCGAGGGCCGACGGCTCTGGGCGGCTTTGGCGAGCTTGCGCACCAGCCAGGCAAGGCCGATGGCGAGCGCGAGCCAGAGTGAAAGCGGCACGGCGAGGACATCGACCTTCTCGCCGAAGCCGGCCTCCGACAGCGCCCTGACCGAATAGTCGCGGACGGTGTCGCCGAGAAAGCCCCAGGCGGCGTAGTAGGCGAAGAATGGGACGAGGGCGAGAGCCACGAGCCCGATCACGGCGCGCGCACCGGCCGGCTGCGGTGTGTCGGGCTGCTGGCTCGCGCCGGCGATCTGCAGGGCCGAGACCGCCGGCAGATAGGGCCGCAAGGCGACGAACATCAGCACGGTGACCACGAGCTTGGCGAGGACCAGCAGCGCGAGCATGGCGAAGCCCGCGAGGCTGTTGAGATAGCCGAGCCTCACTGCCAGCGGTAGCAACAGCTCATTGGCAATGGAGCCGAGCGTCGCGAGCAGCAGCAGGACGGGCCAGGCCTGGCGCCAGAGCCGGAGGAAGAGGCGGGCGAGGCCGGCGGTCTCTTGCATGGGCTGGGTTGTACAGGCTCATAGCCCCGGAATGAACCCCGCCAGTCTTGGGCGAAGCGCAGACCCGGGAATCTCGTGACGAGAACGCGCTGGTCGGAGCCTCGTCCCGCCCGAGATGCTCGGGTCAAGCCCGGAGCACGACGGCGAGAGCCTACCGCCCTCGCTTGGTCTCAAGGCTCCTGCTCCAGCGCGAGAGCGCAAAGCAGATCAGCCAGTAGATGGCGCCGGAGAAGACGTAGGCCTCCATGTTCATGCCGACCCAGGCGGGATCGGCGAGCGAGGCCTGGGCGATGCCGAGCAGGTCGAGGATCGAGACCACCAGCACCAGTGTGGTGTTCTTGACCAGCGCGATGAACTCGTTGGTGATCGCGGGCAGCGAGATGCGCAGCGCCTGCGGCAGGATGATGAACCAGGTCGCCTTCCAGTAGGACAGGCCAAGCGCGGTCGCCGCCTCGCGCTGGCCCCTCGGCAGCGCCTGCAGGCCGCCGCGCACGGCTTCGGCCATATAGGCGGCGATGCAGAAGCCGAGGCCGATGACGGCGCGGGCCAGCCGGTCGACGCCGATGCCGGCCGGCATGATCAGCGGCAGCAGCAGCGAGGCCAGGAAGATCACCGCGATGATCGGAACGCCGCGCCAGAACTCGATGAACAGCACCGAGATCAGCTTGACCACCTTGAGCTCGGACTGGCGGCCGAGCGCGAGCAGGATGCCGAGCGGGATCGCGATCAGGCTGGCATAGATCGAGATGAAGACGGTCAGCATCAGCCCGCCCCATTCGCGCGTCTCGATCGGCCTGAGGCCGAAGCCGCCGGCGAGCAGCCAGATTCCGAGCGGTGGCAGGATGACGAGCGCAGCGAGGCCGAGGCCCAGCTTCAGCCGCTTCGGCGCGAAGACGATCGCGGCGCCGGAGAGCGCGAAGAGGATGCCGGCAAGGTTCGGCCGCCAGCGCTCCTCGATGGGATAGAAGCCGTACATGAACTGGCCGAAGCGGGCCTTGATGAAGACCCAGCAGGCGCCGGTGCCGGCGCAGTCGGCGCGGGTCTGGCCGCTCCAGGTCGCGTCGATCAGGGCCCAGCGGATGATCGGCACGGCGATCCAGGCGATCAACGCGGCGAGCAGCAGCGTCACCACGGTGATGGTCGGCGATCCGAACAGGCGCTCGCGCCAGCTGGTCGGGAGGGATGCGGCGGCGCTCATCTGGTCACCAGCGCGATGCGGGCATTGTACCAGTTCATGAAGGCCGAGACCGCGAGGCCGATGACGAGATAGACCGCGAGCGTCATGGCGATGATCTCGATCGCCTGGCCGGTGTTGTTGAGCGCCGAGCCCATGAACAGGCTGACCACGTCGGGATAGGCGATGGCGGCGCCGAAGGACGAGTTCTTGAGAACGTTGAGGTACTGGTTGGTCATCGGCGGCGTCATCACTCGCAGTGCCTGCGGGATGGTGACGAGCCGCAGCGTCGGGCCGGGGCGCAGGCCCAGCGCGCTCGACGCCTCGATCTGGCCATACGGCACCGATTGGATGCCGCCGCGCACGATCTCGGCGATGAAGCCGGCGGTGTAGGTGACCAGCGCCGCGAGCAGCGCGACGAATTCAGGGATGACGACGAAGCCGCCGCGATAATTGAAGCCGCGCAGCACTGGAATGTCCCAGCGCGTTGCCAGCGTCGCCCAGGCGAGCGCGAGGGCGGGGATGAGCAGCAGCAGGACGAGACCGACGCGCAGGATCGGCGCGTCCTGTCCGGTCTCCTCCTTGCGTCGCCTGGCCCAGCGCAGGAAGAGCCAGTGCAGCAGGCAGGAGATCGCGATCGCGATGAAGGCGTATTTGAAGTTCGCGCCGGCATCGGGCAGCGGAATGGTCAGGCCGCGATTGTTGAGGAAGGCGACGCCGAAGACCGAGAGGCTCTCACGCGGGGCGGGCAGAGCGGCGATGACGCCGAAATACCAGAACAGCACGAAGAACAAGAGCGGGATGTTGCGGACGAACTCGACATAGGCGCCGGCGATGGCTTGGACGAGCCAGATCGAGGAGAGCCTGGCGATGCCGATCAGGAAGCCGAGCGCGGTCGACAGCACCAGCGCGATCACCGTCACCAGCATCGTATTGGCGACACCGGCCCAGAACAGCGCGAGGATGTTGTCGGACTGGGTGTAGTTGGTCAGGACGAAGGGCACCTCGATGCCCGAGGTGCGCCAGAGGAAGTCGAAGCCCGAGGCGATGCCGGCCTGGACCATGTTCTGCGAGGCGTTGCGGATGAAATAGACCAGCAGCGCCACGAGGCCGATCAATAGCGCCGCCTGGTAGAAGACGTCGCGGACGCGCTTGTCGTTGATGAAGGCGAAGGCTTTGCTCAAGGGGCGGCCGTCCGGCTTGGGGCGTCATTCTCGGGCGCAGCTAAGCTGCGACCCGAGAATCTCCTGACACGAAGGCTGGTTTCCGAGATGGTCGGGTCAAGCCCGACCATGACGGGAGCATCTCACTGGAAGGGCGGGGTGAAGAGCAGGCCGCCCTTGGTCCAGAGCTGGTTCTGGCCGCGCTCGAGCTTCAGCGGCGACTCCATGCCAACGGTACGCTCGAAGCTTTCGCCATAGTTGCCGACCTGCTTGATCGCCTTGTACATCCAGTCGTCAGGCAGGCCCATCATCGCGCCGAAGCCGCCCTCGGCGCCGAGCAGGCGGCGGACCTCGGTGTTCTTCGAGTTGGCCTTCATCTCGTCGACGTTCTTGGAGGTGACGCCGAGCATCTCGGCGGCAATGGTGCCGTTCAGCACCCAGCGCACGATCAGCTGCCAGCGCTCGTCGCCATAGCGGGTGACCGGGCCCTGCGGATCGTTCGAGATCGGCTTGGTCAGGATGACGTGGTCGTCCGGAACCTTGAGCTTGGCGCGCTGGCCGGCGAGGGCGCCGACGCCAGCGGTATAGGCGTCGCAGCGGCCGCTGTCATAGGCCGTGATCGCGTCGTCGTTCTTCTGGAAGTTGGTGATGGTGACCTTGAGGTTGCGCTCGCGGAACCAGTCGGCTGCGTTCTTCTCCTCGGTCGAGCCGGCGGCGACGCAGACCGAGGCGCCGTCGAGCTCCTCGGCCGACTTCACGTTCGCCTTCTTGCGGACGATGAAGGTCTGGCCCTCGTAGAAGTTGATGCCCTGGAAGTTCAGGCCGAGCGTGGCGTTGCGCGAGAAGGTGATCGTCGAGTTGCGCGAGAGCAGGTCGACCTGGCCCGATTGCAGGATCGGCCAGCGCTGCTGCACCGAGGTCGGCGTGAACTTGACCTTGGTGGCGTCGCCGAGCACGGCGGCGGCGAGCGCCTTGCAGTAATCGACGTCGAGACCGGTCCATTCGCCCTTGTCATTGGCGAAGGAGAAGCCGGGCAGGCCGAGATGCACGCCGCATTCGAGATGGCCACGCGCCTTGATGGCGTCGAGCGTCGGGCTGGGCGCGAGCTGCTGCGCGGAAGCGGCGAGGGTGCCGCCGGCGAGCAGCGCCGCGGCGAGAGCTAAGGTCTTCATGTCCATTCCCCATCCTGTGGCGTCATGACGCCACGTCCGGGCGACTATGCAACAGCCCGATGGGGAAAGGTAAGGGGGGTGGGACGGTTTCCTGCCAATCCCTGACGTAGCCGCCGCGACGCCGGCTATCTACCAGCCGCGCTGGGCCTTGATCGCCCGCTTCTGCGCGTCCTTCTGCTGGCGCCAGTAATCCTTCTGGGCGTCGAGCTGCATGCGCTGCCAGTCGCGGATACGGTCCTTGCGCGAGGTCGCGTCCCGATAGTCGTTCCAGTCGTAGTGATCATCGTTGACGTCGTCGTCGCCGAGCGCGTCGAAGAACTTGCGCAGGGCCGAGCGGGCAGGCTCGACCGGCAGTGCGGAGGCGACCCCGGAGAGAGGCGCGAAGGCCGGCGCGGCCGAGACACTGGAGCCGACGGCAAGAGCGGCGGCGAACGACAGGAGGGCGATACGGATCGTCATGGTGATGCTCCCCCTCGTCACTGGGCCGAGCGCGCGAAGCTATGCGGCAGCTCGGGGCTGAGCCAGCGCATCTGGCTGATCCTGCCCGCGGCGTCGGTCTCGAAGCGCAGGCGGACGAAGGGCTCGCCGCCGGACATCTCGGCCGGTGCGACGAAGGCGCCGACCGGGGCCAGCCGCGCCTGGAACAGGTAGGGATCGTCCCTGTTCGGCTCCAGCAGGAGCTGCGCCTCGGTCTTCTCCAGCGTCAGGCCGAGCTTCCCGCCAGTGAGCGCCACGGTGGCGTCGCCCAGGATCGGCGAGCCGTAGCTGCCGGCAAACCCGGCGGCGAGTGGCGAGATCGGGCCGGGTACGAAACCGGCAGCTTCCGCCTGCGCCGCTTCGCGACGGGTCTTCGCGGCGGCGGCTGCGAGGCCGACATTGTCGACGGCGGGATTGCCGAGCACGCGGTCGTAGAACCACATCGCCAGCGCGTCCGGCAGGCCGAGATTTTCGAGATTGGTCAGGATGACGATGCCGGTCTTGCCGTCGGGCAGGAAGCCGGCATGGGCGCCGAAGCCGGCCGTGCCGCCATTGTGCCAGATGATCCGGCCGCGCGGCGTCGCGGTCGCGACCCAGCCGACGGCATAGGAGCTGCGCTCGCTCATGGCGACGCGCGGCGTCCAGGTGACGTCGAGATTGTCCTCGGAGACCAGGATCTTGCCCTCGAAATGGCCGCGGCCGAGTTGCAGGCGCAGCCATTTCGCCATGTCGGGGATGTTCGAGTTGAGCGCTCCGGCCGGCCCGAGCGCATAGGGGAACGAGGGATGCAAGGGCACGGCGACGGGCGGCTCGGCGAAACGATGGCCCTGCGCATGGTTGGGTACCGCGGTGATCGCCTCGGCCGTGGCGGTCGTCTCGCCCATGCCGAGCGGGGTCAGCAGGCTGGTCTTCAGCGAGTCGAACCAGGATGGCGTGCCGTTGACCTTGGCGACGATCTCGCCGCCGACGACATGCGGGATGTTGAGATAGCGGAAATCGGAGCGGAACAGCCCGAGTTGCGGCGCGACCCGCAGCGAACGGATCAGCGTCTGTCTGTCGTAGCCCAGCATGGTGAGCGCGTCGTTGACGTAAGCCGTCAGGCCCGAGCGCTGGGCGGCGATGTCGAGCACGCGGAAATCGCGGGTGACCCAGGGGTCGGCGAGCTGGAATTCGGGGACATGGTCGATGACCGGATCATTCCAGCCGAGCCGGCCGGCATCGACCGCCTGCGCCAGCGTGGTGGTGAAGAAGGCCTTGGTGGTCGAACCGATCTGGAAGATCGTCTCCGGCGTGACCTGCTCCGGCTTGCCCACCGCGCGGACGCCGAAGCCCTTGGCGAAGATCAGCTTGTCCTCGTGGATCACGCCGACGGCGACGCCCGGCACCGAAAAGGCCTTCATGCCCTCGGCGACCTGCTTCTCGAATTCCGGCAGTAGCGCTTCGATCGAGGCTTGCGAGGGCTGCTGCGCTTGCAGCGAGGCATCGGACATGACGGCCAGGCCGACGACGAGCGCGGCCGCGATGATGCGCTTCATGCGGATGTCCCCCGTATCCAAAAGGCCGGCAGATCGAGCCGCCGAAAGCGGGGTCGACCGCCGGCGCGCCAAACTCCCACGCCATGTCCTGCCTTAAGGTAAACTTCATCAGGACATTGTGACGGGATTGGGCCGTTCAACCCGGCAGGAAGGCGAGCTTCCCGTCCTCGCCCCTGATGGTCTCGATCGCAACGCCATAGAGCGCGGCGAGCCGCTCCGGCGTCATGAGTTCGCGTGCCTTGCCGCTGGCGAGGGCCCGGCCGTCGCGCAGCAGCATCGCCCGGTCGGCATAGCGCAGCGCCTGGTTTGGGTCGTGGGTGGTAAAGAGCACGCCGAGTCCCTCGCCGGCGAGGCGGCGGATCTGGTTCATCACCTTGCCCTGATTGCCGAAATCGAGGCTCGCCGTCGGTTCGTCCAAGATGACGTAGCGCGGCTCCTGCGCCAGCGCGCGGGCAATCATCACGAGCTGACGCTCCCCGCCTGAGATCTCGGTATAGGCGCGCTGCGCCAGATGCGCGATGCCGAGCCGGTCCAGCATCGCCCGTACCACGTCCCGGTCATGGCCCGACGGTGCCGCGAACAGGCTGGAGCGGGCGGTCCGCCCCATCAGAACGACCTCGCTCACGGCGAAGGCGAAGGTGCCGGCATGGACCTGCGGCACATAGGCGAGGGCACGGGCCCGCTCGCCTATGGAGAGCGCCGCCAACGGTTTGCCATCGAGTGTGAGCGTGCCGCCCTTTGTCGGCAGCAGGCCGAGCAGGGTCTTCAGCAGCGTCGTCTTGCCATGGCCGTTGGGGCCGAGCAGGGCCAAGACCTCGCCGCCAGCAAGGTCGAGCGCGATGTCGCGGCCGATCTCGCGCTCGCGATAGCCATAGGCGAGGGCGGAGGCTTCCAGGCTCACGACCAGCCTCCGCGCGCCGAGGCGAGCAGCCAGATGAAGAAGGGCGTGCCGATCACCGCGGTGAGGATGCCGAGCGGCGTTTCGACCGGGGCGGCGGTGCGCGCCAGCGTGTCGATGGCGAGCAGGTAGCCGCCACCGAGCAGCGCTGCCGTCGGCATGAGGCGGCCGAAATCGGGACCGACCAGGAAGCGCGCGAGATGCGGCACGACGAGGCCGACCCAGCCGATGATGCCGGCAGCCGCGACGCTCGCCGCCGTCACCAGCGTAGCGGCGGCGACGATGGCGATCCGTAGCGGGCCGGTGGCGAGGCCGAGCGCGCGCGCCTCCTCCTCCGGCAGCGACATAACATTCATGCGCCAACGCAGCGCCAGCAGGATGACGGCGCCGATCAGGACCGGGCCGAGCAAAGGGACGAGGTCGGGCTTGGCCGTGCCGGCGAGGCTGCCGAGCAGCCAGAAGGTCATGGCCGGGAGCTGGTTGTACGGATCGGCCCAGTACTTCACCAGGCCGATGCCGGCGCCGAGCAGCGAGCCGACGACGACGCCGGTCAGCACCAGCACGAGAACCGGATCGCCGCGCCGGATCGTCGATCCCACCGCGTAGACGGCGCCGACCGCGACGAGCCCGCCGGCGAAGGCGGCTAGCTGGATGCCGAACAGGCCGAGCGAGAGATAGATGCCGATGACCGCGCCAAGCGCTGCGCCCGAGGAGGCCCCGAGGATATCGGGCGAGACCAGCGGATTGCGGAACAGGCCCTGGAAGGCGCAGCCGGCAATGGCGAGCGCCGATCCGCACAGAATCGCCGCGACGATGCGCGGGCCGCGGATGTTCCAGACCACGGTCTCGACCTGCGCCGGAAGGCCGGAGGGCTCGCCGGTGAGAACCGACCAGGCGAGGCGGCCGAGATCGCCGGGAGCGACCGGAAAGCGCCCGAGCGCGAAGGCGGCGAGCACGGCGAGCGCCAGCAGGAGAAGGGCGATCAGGTTGCCGCGCAGGGAGGAGGTCATCGGATCAACGGCGTTTGGCCGGCCAAGTGACCACGACATGGTCATCCCGGACAAGCGGCGAAGCCGCGCCGATCCGGGGTCCATTCCGGAACGGTTCAGGCATGGATCCCGGGTCTCCTTCCGGTCGCCCGGGATGACTGAGATGGTGAACCATCACCCCCGTCCCGCCAGCACGCGGTCGAGCTGCGCCTCGCTCGGCGTCACCTGGTAGAACAGCGTGTGGAAGTCGCGGGCGAGCTTGCGGATGTCCTCGGGGAATTGCGCGGGATAGAGCAGCTTTGCCAGCCACCACAGGCCGATCGCCCGGTTGACCGAGGGCGGGAAGTCGACCCAGCCGAAGGGCAGCTTCGGCGAGAGATGGACGCGGCCCTCGCGCACCGCCTTCACGCCGGCCCAGTTCGGATCGCTGCGCACGCTTTCGGAGAAGGCGAGGTCGATGGTGACGATGACGTCGGGGTTCCAGGCCAGCACCTGTTCGAGCGAGACCTGGGCGAGACCGCTGCCCTGCTGTTCGGCGGCAGCGTTGCGCGCTCCGAGGAAGCTCAGGGTCTCGACATTGATCGAGCCGCCGAGCCCGGTCTCCAGCCCACGTGGGCCGCGCGCATAATAGACGCTCGGGCGCTTCTCGGCCGGGATTGCGGCTATGCGGCCGCGGATTGTCGCGAAACTGTCCTCGCACCAGCGCGCCAGCGTCTCGGCGCGTTCGCTGCGGCCGGTAAGCTGGCCGAGAATGCGATAGCTCGCCGGGGTCTCCCCGAAGCGGCCGTCAAGCAGGGCATAGGGGATGCCGGCCTGCTGCTGCACGCGCTCGGCGAGCTCGACATAGGTGCGACCGGTCGAGCCGGAGTCGACGATGAGGTCCGGCCTGGCCTGCAGCACGGCTTCGAGATTGGCGCTGTTGCCACGGCCAGTGATGCGGCCGATTTCGGGCCGGTCGCCGATGCCGGGCAGCAGGAATTCGCGCTCCTCGGGCCGGTTGGCGCGCGGCCAGCCGATCAGCAGGTCGGGCGCGAGCGTGTAGACCAGGATTGCCGCCGGCGGCCCGGCGGGGAAGATGCGCTCAACCTTGCCGGGAATCGTGATCTCGCGACCGGCGCCATCGCGAATGGTCGCGGCGCGGGCGAGGCGCGGGGCCGCGATCGTCGCGCCGAGGCCAGCGAGGACGGCGCGGCGATCAGGGTGCGGCATGGGAGGTTTCCGTCGTGCCGTGCGAATGGCTGCAGCGATGCGGCTTGATGTCGATGAGCGGCGTGCCGTCGAGGCAGTCGAGTCCGCGCACCAGCAGTGTACCTCCTTCGACGCCTTCGAGCTTCACCCGCGACAATGCGATCGGGTTCGGTCGCACCGGCGAGCGCAGCGCGAAAGTTCCGAGCGTATCGCCGCCACGCGGCGTCTGCGTCAGCAGATCGCGCCTGGCTTCGTGCATCCAGTAGAGCAGATCGAGCTCGGCGAAGGTCTCGATGCCCTTGAGCGCCGCCTGCCAATGCGGATCGATCTCGACGCGGCAGAGCGGCCCGTCCTGCCGGCCCTGCCGCGGGCAGTCGTCACGCGTCGCGAAGGGCGTGCGGATGCGGCCGATGAAGACCAGCCGGGCGTCGCTGCGCTCGGGCAGAGGTGCTTCGGTTTCGCCGGGCCGGGTCGCTTGCCAGTCCATGATCTTGCTCTTCCCGCTATCCCTCGCGCGGCAGGCCCGGCACCGTGAAGCCGTGCCTTGCCAGAATCGCTTGCCCCTGCGGCGAGAGAATGAACATGGCGAACCGGTAGCCGCTCAGCGAGGCCCTGTTCAGCACCGTCAGTCCGTAATCGGCGCCGACAGCGAGCTGGTCCGGCAGGCGCAGCATCGCGATCCCTGGCTGCTCCTTCGCAAGCGGCCGGGCATTGGTGCAATAGGCCAGGAAGATGTCGGCCTCGCCGCTCGCCAGCTTGTGACCGTAGACGTTGAGGCCTTCGGGCGCCGGTAGGCAGTCCGGTGCACCGGTGAGCTTCAGGGCCTTGGCTTCGAGCGCGGCCCTGGCGCCGGGCTTCATCGCTTCGGCCCTGGCGAATACGGCGAAGGCATAGTCGCCCGACGGATCGGCCTTTGGCGTCGACGTACCGAGCTTCACCTTCGGATCGAGCATCAAATCGAGCAGAGTGGCGCGCGTCGCCACCAGTCCCGGCCGCAGGAAGGCGCAGAGCTCGTTGCGGGCGAAGAGCACGGCCGGGCCGGCCAGCCCGCCGCGCGCCAACGCCTGCGGATGCTCCAGATTGGCCGAGGCGAAGACCTCGCCGGCCTCGCCCCCGATGAGCCGGTCCTTGAGCAGGCCGGAGGCGCCGAATTTCCCGGAGATGGGGATCCCCGTCTCGGCCTCGAAGGCGTCGGCGATGTCGAGCAGGGCCCCGCGCAGGCTGCCGGCGGCGTACAGGCTAACCGGGGACGCCGCGACCAAGATCTCACTTCCCTTCGCGCGGCAGGCCGGGCGCGACGAAGCCGTGCCGCGCCAGGATGCGCTGCCCATCCGGCGAGAGAATGAACATCGCCAGCTTGTTGGCGTTCGGCGAAGCGCCGTTCATCACCGTCAGCCCGTAATCCGCCCCGACCAGCAGCTTCTCAGGCAGCCGGACCATGCGGATGCCCGGCTGCTCGCGCGCGATCGGATCGGCATTGGTGCAGTAACCGAGGAAGAGATCGGCGGCGCCCGTCGCCAGCAGATGGCCGGTGCTGTTGCGATCCGGCGGGGTCGGGGCGCTGTTCGGGCCGCCGACGAGCTGCAGCGCCTTGGCTTCCAGCGTTGCCTTGGCCCCGGGCTTCAGCGCCTCGGCCCTGGCGAAGACCTGCCAGGCATAGTCGCCGGACGGATCGGCCTTTGGCGTCGAGGTGCCGAGCTTGAGCTTGGGATCGAGCATCTGCGCGAGCAGGGTGTTGCTGGTCACGTCGAGCCCGGGACGGGCGAAGGCGCAGGTCTCGTTGCGGACGAAGAGCACGACCGGGCCAGCCTTGCCGTCCTTCGCCAGCGCAAGTGGGTGTTCCATGTTGGCGGAGGCGAAAACCTCGGCCGCCTCGCCCTTGGCGAGAGCCTCGCGCAGCAGGCCGGAGGGGCGGAAGCTGGTCGTGACCGGAATCCGTGCGGAGGCTTCGAAGGCCTTGGAGACCTCGGTCAGAGCATTCTTCAGGCTGCCGGCGGCGTGGAGGAGCACCGGCTTCTGCGCCTGCTGCGCCGGTGCGAGTGCCGGCCACAGGCTGACGAGGGCGGCGAGCGCGAGCCTCCGCATCAGGTTACGCCCCCGCCTGGCCGGCATTGGGGAAGAACAGCTGCTGGCCGTCGATCTTGTAGTCGGCGATCGCTTTCTGGCCTTCCGGGCTGGTCAGCCAGTCGGCGAAGAGCTTGCCGTCGGCGACCTTCACATGCGGGTGCTTGGCCGGGTTCACCGACATCACGCCGTACTGGTTGAACAGGCGCTGGTCACCCTCGACCGAGATGACGAGATCGCCGCGGTTCTTGAACGAGATCCAGGTGGCGCGGTCGGAGAGGACATAGGCGCCCATCGCACCGGAGGTGTTGAGCGCCGCACCCATTCCCTGGCCGATCTCGCGATACCAGGAGCCCTTCTGTGCGGCGATGTCGATGCCCGCGACCTTCCAGAGATTGAGCTCGGCGGCATGGGTGCCGGACTTGTCGCCGCGCGAGACGAAGGGCGCGGCCTTCTCCTGGATCTTCTTCAGCGCGGCGACGATGTCCTTGCTGCCGGCGACACCGGCGGGATCGCTCTTGGGTCCGATCAGGACGAAGTCGTTGTACATCACCGGGCGGCGCTCGGTCGAAAAGCCCTCCTCGACGAATTTCAGCTCCAGCGCCCTGGCGTGGACGAAGACGACGTCGGCATCACCGCGGCGGGCAGTGTCGAGCGCCTGGCCGGTGCCCTGCGAGATGACGCGAACCTCGATGCCGGTCCTGGCCTTGAACAGCGGCAGGATGTGGTTGAACAGGCCGGAATCCTGGGTCGAAGTGGTCGAGGCGACCGTGATGAAGCGCTCGCCGGCGGGGGCCTGGGCGATGGCGACGCCGCTCAGGCCAAGGAAGAGGCCGGCGGCAAGGACTGAGCGGCGGGGCAAGGCTGTCATCGGGCGTTTCTCCAGTTGTCGTCTTTGTGGGTCACCAGAGCAGCTCTCCTGCCAGGAAGGCACGCGCCTCGGCCGAGTGGGGGCCGGCGAAGAAATCCTTGGCCAGTGCGTCCTCGACCAGTCGGCCGCGATGCAGGAAGAGCACGCGGTCGGCCAGGCGCCGGGCCTGGCCGAGATCATGGGTCGACATCATCACGGTGATGCCCTCGGCGACGAGGCCGGAGAGCAATTCCTCGATCTGGCGCGTCGCGGCGGGGTCGAGCTGTGAGGTCGGCTCGTCCAGGAAGAGCAGTTCGGGCCGCAGCGCCCAGGCGCGGGCGATGGCGAGCCGCTGCTGCTCGCCGCCAGAGAGCAGGCGGGCCGGCTGGCCGGCGCGTTCCGCAAGGCCGAAGCGATCCAACGCCTGCGCCACACGCGTCTTGCGCTCGGCGCCATTGCTGCCAGCAGCGGCGAGGGCATGGGTGATGTTGGCCTCGACCGAGCGGCGCAGCATGATCGGTTTCTGGAAGACCATGGCATGGCCTTTCCTCTGTCCCTTGGCGCGGGCTTCGGCTCCGGCGGCCCAGCGCACAGTGCCGCGGCTCGGCGTCAGCAGGCCGTGGCAGAGGCGCAAGGTCAGCGACTTGCCGGCGCCGTTCGGCCCGAGCAGCACGGTCAGCCCGCCGGCGGGAATGACGAAGCTGTTGGGCGCGACCAGCAGCTTGCCGTCACCGAAGAAGGCGGCGGCCTCGACGGTGAGCGGCAGGATCGAGGTTACACTCAGCATCGCGGCTCAACCCGCATAGCGCGCTCCGATACGGCTGGCGCCGAAGGCTATGGCGTTGATCATGAGCGTCAGCGAGAGCAGGACGAGACCGAGGCCGAGGGCCAGCGGCAGGTCGCCTTTCGAGGTCTCCAGCGTGATCGCCGTCGTCATGGTGCGGGTGTAGCCGGCGATGTTGCCGCCGACGATCAGGACGGCGCCGACCTCGGCGCTGGCCCGGCCAAAACCGGCGAGCAGCGCTGTCGCCAGCGCGAAGCGTCCGTCGAAAAGCAGGGTCGGGATGGCGCGCAGGCCGTCAAGGCCGACCGAGCGCAAATGGTCGCGATATTCGCTCCAGAGATCCTCGATCACCTGCCGGGTCAGCGCGATCACGATTGGCAGCACCAGGATCACTTGTGCGATGATCATCGCGGTCGGCGTGAACAGCAGGCCCAGTGGTCCGAGCGGGCCGGAGCGCGAGAGCAGGAGGAAGACGGCGAGGCCGGCGACGACCGGCGGCAGCCCCATCAGCGCATTGAGGCAGACGATGATGGCCGCGCGGCCGGGAAAGCGTGCCAGCGCCAGGGCGGCACCGAGCGGCAGGCCGATCAGCGCCGCGATCAGCACGGCTGTCAGGGTGACGCGCAGCGACAGGAAGACGATGCTGAGAAAGCCCGGATCGAGCCCGACCACCAAGGCAAAAGCCGCCTGAAAGATCGCGCCGACGTCCAAAGCCTGCTCCCCGCGCTTGCCTTGAGATTGCAAGCATTTGCAATTGGTAGAGTTCAATGCGACCAAATGCCAATGTCGTAATCAGCGCAGGCATGTGCAGGTTGATGCAGGATCAGCTCTGGCTCACTACCGAGGAAGCGGCCTCATACCTGCGCCTCAAGGAGCGCAAGCTCTACGAGCTGGTCGGGCAGGGCGCGGTGCCTTGTACCAAGGTCTCCGGCAAATGGCTGTTCCCGCGTGGCGGCCTCGATCGCTGGCTCGAGGCCGGGTTGTCGCGCCCGGCCGGGTTCGACGCGGTCCCGCCACCTCCGATCGTCGGTGGCAGCCAGGATTCGCTGCTGGAGCTCGCGATCCGCGAATCCGGCTGCGGGCTGGCGCTGCTGGCCGAGGGCTCGCAGGCCGGGCTCGACCGGCTGGTGCGCGGCGAGGTCGCCATCGCGGCGCTGCATCTCCACGCGACGCCGGATGACGACGCCGCCAATCTCGCCGCAATCCACGCCGAGCCTTCCCTGCACGATGCGGTGGTGATCAATTTCGCCCGGCGCGAGCAGGGGCTGCTGATCGCACCCGATAATCCGATCGGGATCGACGGGCTCGGCACGGCGATCGCCAAAGGCGCCCGCTTCGCCCAGCGCCAGCGCGGCGCCGGCGCGCAATTGCTGCTGCTGAGCTTGCTCGAACGCGCCGGGGTTCCCTCCGGTCGGATGATCGTCGCCGACGGCATCTGCGCCACCGGCCAGGATCTGGCGCTGGCGATCCGTTCCGGACGCGCCGATTGCGGCATCGCGGCGCGCGCCATCGCCATGGCCTTCGGCCTTGCCTTCCTCCCCTTGGTCTGGGAGCACGTCGATCTGGTGATGCGCCGGCGGAGCTATTTCGAGCCGGCGACCCAGAAGCTGCTCGCCTGGATGCGTAGACCGGACATGGCGGCGCGGGCGAAGGAGTTCGGTGGCTACGACCTCTCGATCAGTGGGAGCGTGCGGCTCAACCGCTGAGCGGACGCTTGCGAAACAAGCTTGCAAATGGGGCGGGCAATTGCAGCGCCTGTTGCACTGGCGCCGGCATAGTCTTCCGGCTGAGTGAAGCAGGCGAGGACAGCCCGTGACGACCGATCTCGACAAGCTCGTGCAGGAGATGACCGGCTGGCGGCGCGATCTGCACGCCCATCCGGAGTTCGGCTTCGAGGAGACGCGCACCAGCGCCTTCGTCGCGGCCAAACTGCGCGAGTTCGGCCTCGACGATGTCGCGGAGGGTGTCGGCGGCACCGGCGTGGTCGGCACGCTGAAGCGCGGCAGCGGCAACCGGGCGATCGCGCTGCGGGCCGATATGGATGCGTTGCGCATAGCCGAGCAAAGCGAGTTTTCCCACCGCTCCGGCAATCCCGGCGTCATGCATGCCTGCGGCCACGATGGCCATACCGCCATGCTGCTGGGCGCCGCGAAGCTGCTGGCGGAGGAAGGTGGCTTCGACGGCACCGTGCGCTTCGTCTTCCAGCCGGCCGAGGAATGGGGGCGCGGCGCGCTCGCCATGCTCGCTGACGGGCTGATGGAGCGCTTTCCGTTCGAGGAGATCTACGGGCTGCACAATGCGCCGAAGCTGCCGGTCGGCAAGTTCCAGACCCGGACCGGCCCGATCATGTCGGCGGAGGACAATTTCGAGATCGTCCTCACCGGCGTCGGCGGCCATGCCGCCCGCCCGCATGTCGGCAACGAGACCCTGGTCGCCGCCTGTGCCCTGGTCACCAGCCTGCAGACGATCGTCTCGCGCCGCCTGAGCCCGGCTGAGATCGCCGTCGTCTCGGTGACGGAGCTGATCACCGACGGCACCCGCAACGCCCTGCCGGGGCAGGCGCGCATCCTCGGCGATGCCCGCAGCTTTCAGCCAGAGGTCAGCGCCGATATCGAGGCGCAGATGCGCGTGATCAGCGAAGGCATCGCCCGCGCCTACAATGTCGAGCAGTCGGTGAGCTATACGCGTGAATTCGTGCCGCTGCTCAACCAGCCGGCCCAGACCGAGGCGGCACTGGAGGCGGCGCGGAACGTGCTCGGGCCCGAGAACGTCTCGGTGGTGTCGGAGCCTTTCACCGGCTCGGAGGATTTTGCCCGTTTCCTCGCCCATGTGCCGGGCTGCTTCTCCTTCGTCGGCAATGGCGACAGCGCGCCGCTGCACAACCCACGCTACGACTTCGACGACGAAGGGCTGATCCACGGCATGCGCTTTCACGCCGAGATTGTCAGGCGGCGGTTGACGTTGGGGTGAGGCAAACATGAAAGCTCTGGTCATCATCGACATGCAGATGGAGATGCAGCACCGGATCGATGCCGGCAGGGATTGCGTCAATTCCGACGCGCCGGACCGGATCGCCATGCTGTCTGAAGCGTTCCGCAAACGCGGGCAGCCTGTCATCCACATCCGTCATAGCGCGGATGACCCGGCTTCGCCGTTCCATGCCGACGCCGCGGGCCATCAACCCATGCCATGTGCCAAAGCGGTTGAGGGCGAGCCGATCTTCCTGAAGCGGACATCATCCGGGTTCGCCTCGACTGACCTCGAAGCCTATCTGCGTGAGAATGGCATCACGGATCTGCTTGTCGCCGGCGGGGTGGCCGGGTACTGCGTCAACTCCACGGTTCGGGCTGGAGCCGATCTCGGCTTCAACATGACCGTGGTAGGCGATGCGGTGATCACCTTCGATCTACCCGGACTGTCGGCACGCACGATTTTCGACGTGACGATGGCGCATCTCGAATCGGATTTCGCGAAGATCGTCGACTCCGCAGCTGTGCTGGCCGCATGGAATCGCGCCAGCTGATGCCGTTCGCAGCGAGCCTCAGCACGGGCAGCATCAGCCCCGCTCAAACCTCTGCCAGACGCAGACCTTGTGCACGTATTCCCGGTCGCGCTCGGCCTCGCCGAAGGGCGCGACCGGCCAGAGCCAGCTCTCGTCCTCCTTCGGCAGGCCGACGCCGTACATCAGGTCGAGCCGATCATGGATCGCTCCGCCGCGGTCGCGCTCGACCATCTCGACATCACTGATCAGGCAGACATGGCCCTTGAAGCGGGCGAGGTCGTCGAGATGCCAGGCGATGCAGCGGGCCGGCAGGTTCGCGGGCAGGGTGGCGGCCCGGGCGGGATTGTCCTCGAGCCAGTCGGCAACCGGCCAGGCGAGCTGCGAAAGCAGGTTGGCGGATATGATAAGATCGACGCGGTCATCGGCGACGAGGTCCGCGAGCGGGTCCTGCCGGCCCTCCGCCTCGGCGGCGAGCCAGGCCATGGCGCCGGTGAGGTCCCGGCTGAGCAGGCTGACTTTCGGCTGCCGCCAGAGCCTCAGACGCAGCAGCGGCAGATGAACGATATCGACAAGCACGACCTCGTCGAAGCTGGTGCAGAGCATGCCCAGCGGGATGTCGCGGGCGGGGCCGGAGCCGAGCACCACGACCTTGCGGCGGCGTGGCAGGGAGGCTGCGACCTCGGCGATGATGGCGCTGCAGCGGGCCCGGTGCGGCTCCCAGGCCTTGCGTTGGCGCCGGCCGCGCGACCAGAGCCCGACACTCTCCCGCAGCAGGCCGAATCGGCGCGCAAGCGGCGCGGCCGGCGTCAGGGCTCGCAGCGCCAGCTCGGCGAGCACGATTAGCTGAGTGCCCCGCGCGCCGCCACCGGCCAGACCGCCTCGACATGAGCGTCCGGGCCGCCCAGGCCGCGCACGCAGACATACCAGTCGTGCAGGTTGACGGTCGGGTCGCAATGGCCGGGCACGAGCAGCACCCGGTCCCCGCGATGCGGCACGGCGACGGGATCGCCGGTCAGGATGCCGTGCTCGTCGGAGGGCTTGGTGTAGATCACGCCGTCGCGCTGCCAGGGCACCGGCATCCCTGAATCGACCGCGGCGGCCTTGTGACCGGCGTCGACGATGGCACGATCCGGCACCGGCTTGCTCATCACCCCCGCGAGCACGAACAGCGCGTGCTGGAAGGTGTTGAAGGTCGAGCCGTCAGCCATGCGGTTGCGGGCATAGTCGGCGTCCATGAAGATGTAGGAGCCGCATTGCAATTCGTTCCAGATGCCGGAGCGGCTCTCCAGCTCGTAGGTGCCGGTGCCGGCGCCGCCGACGGTCTCGCAGGCGAGACCGGCCTGGGCGAGGCGCTCGATCGCATTGCGGGTGAGAAGCCCTGCGCGCTCGATCGCCTCACTGCGCTCGTCGACCGAGCGCATGTGCTGGGCCGAGCCGTGATAGGCCTGCACGCCGCGGAAGCGCAGTGTGTTGCTGCGGGCCACCGCTTCGGCGAGCCGGACCGCCGCCTCGCCGGGGGCGACGCCGCAGCGGCGCCCGCCGATGTCGAGCTCGACCAGCACGTCGAGGACGACATCGTTGCGCGCCGCCGCCTCGGCGGCCTCGCGCACGCCCTCGATATGGTCGACGCAGAGCCCGATTCGAGCCTCGCGCGCGAGCTTTGCCAGCCGGTCGAGCTTGGCGGCGCCGGCGATCTCATTGGTGACGAGCACATCGGTGACGCCGCCGGCGACCAGGATCTCCGCCTCGCCGACCTTCTGGCAGCATTGCCCGACCGCACCATGGGCGATCTGGCGCAGGGCGATCTCCGGGCTCTTATGCGTCTTGGCATGGGGGCGCAGGCGTATGCCCGTCGCCTCGGCGAAAGCCGCCATGGTGACGAGGTTCCGCTCGAAGGCGTCGAGATCGATGATCAAAGCGGGCGTATCGATCTCGGCGAAGGACTGTCCGGGCCGGGCCGGCGGGGGAAGGGGCATGGGTTCTCGAATCTGGTGAATCAACTCATGGCCATGGGACGTCAGGTTCTTGTCCGGAGCAAGACCGGCAGTGGCGCTCGCATGGCGGCCATGTTAGGCCGCGCGCCATGAAGATCGGCCGCGTCACCGACGACACCTTTGCACTCTTCGCCCGAGTCTGGCGCGAGCGCGGGCGGCAATACACGCCGCAACTCATCGCCATCCTCGGTCTCGTCGTGGTCATCGCGGCGACGACGAGCTTCTATCCACTGCTGATCAAGGCGGCCTTCGATGCCTTCGCCGATCCCGTAGGGGCCGAGGCGACCGGCTTCGTGCGCCGCATGGAGCGGCTGGTCTCGAAGTCGATCGATTTCGAGATCGGCGTCGTCAACGCCGTCGCCGTCGTCGTGGTGATCGTCACTGCGATCAAGGGCTTCTCGCTGCTGACCCAGACGGTGATGACCAACAGCGTCGTCAGCCGGATCGAGGCCGACATGCAGAGCGCGCTCTACAACCATCTGATCGACGCCGACCTGGCGCAGCTCCAGAGGGAAAACCCGGCCTCGCTCACCCAGCGCTTCACCACCGACTTCACTTTCGTCAAGGAGGCGCTGACCCGGCTGGTCAACATCGCGGTCCGCGACGTGATGACGGCGATCGCGCTGGTCGGCGCCATGCTCTGGATCGACTGGAAGATGACGGCGGTCGTGCTGCTGATCGCGCCTGTCGTCGCCAGGCCGATCGGCCGGATCGGCAAGAAGCTGCGCCGCATGGCGGCCTCGCAGCAGGAGCAGACCGGCCTAATGGCGAGCCTGGTCACCGAGAGCCTGCAGGGTGCGCGCGTCGCCAAGACCGATTCGCTCGAGCCTTATCTGAAGGAGCGCGCGGCCGGTGCCTTCGAGACGATCCGGGCGCTGAAGATGAAGGCGGCCAACGCCCGCGGGCGGCTTGATCCGTTGCTGGAGGTCGCCGGCGGGCTTGCGGTCGCCGGCGTGCTCGCGGCGATCGGCGTGCGCATCACCTCGGGCAGTTCCACCGTCGGCGATTTCACAGGTTATGTCTCGGCGTTGCTGCTCGCGGCCCAGCCGATGCGCTCGCTCGGCAATCTCAACGCCATCGTCCAGGAAGCGGGCGCCTCGCTGAAGCGCTATTACGCGCTTATCGACGAGAAGTCGCTGATCACCGAGCGCCCCGACGCCAAGCCGCTCGCGGTAAGCGGGGGCGCAGTTGCCTTCCGAGACCTGCGCTTCCGCTATCGCGACGACCAGCGCGGGCTCGAAGGCATCGACCTCGTCGCCGAGGCCGGCAAGACCACGGCGCTGGTCGGCCGTTCCGGCTCGGGCAAGTCGACCATGCTGGCGCTAGTGCCGCGGCTCTATGATCCCACCGAGGGCCGGGTCGAAATCGACGGGCAGGACATCCGCGACGTGACCCTGCGCAGCCTGCGCGGCCAGATCGGCGTGGTCAGCCAGGATGTCGTGCTGTTCGACGACACGGTGCGCGCCAATATCGGCTTCGGCCGCCCTGGCGCGAGCGAGGGGGACATCGTCGCCGCGGCCAGGGCGGCGGCGGCGCACGACTTCATCATTGCGATGCCCGACGGCTACGACACGAAGGTCGGCGAGCGCGGTTCGCGGCTTTCCGGCGGCGAACGCCAGCGTCTCGCCATCGCCCGCGCCATCCTCAAGGATGCGCCGATCCTGCTGCTCGACGAGGCGACCAGCGCGCTCGACACCCAGTCGGAGCGATTGGTGCAGGAGGCGCTGGCGGAGCTGATGAAGGGCCGGACGACGCTGGTCATCGCGCACCGGCTGTCGACCGTGCGCGAGGCCGACCAGATCGTCGTGCTCGACGAGGGAAAGGTGGTCGAGACCGGCGACCATGACGGGCTGATCGCGCGCGACGGTGCCTATGCGCGGCTCTACCGGCTGCAGTTTGCTGAGGGCTGAGCGATGCGCCTGGAGACCGAGCGCCTTGTCCTCGACCTGCACGGCGTCGAGCATTTCGAACCGCTCAGGCTGATGTGGGGCGATGCGGCGGTGGTGCACCATATCGGCCAGCCCTCGAGCGCGCAGGAGGCCTGGATGCGGCTGCTGCGTTATCGCGGGCTCTGGCCGCTGCTCGGCTACGGCTATTGGGCGTTGACCGAGAAGGCGAGCGGCCGCTTCGTCGGGGATCTGGGTTTCGCCGATTTCCACCGGGCGATCGAGCCATCGATCCGCGGCGTTCCCGAGGCGGGCTGGGTGCTGGCGGGCTGGGCGCATGGACGCGGATTCGCGAGCGAGGCGCTCACCGCCGCGCTCGGCTGGCTCGACGGGCAAGGCGCATATGATAGCTCGGTCTGCCTGATCGCGCCGGAGAACGAGCCCTCCCTGCGGCTGGCGCGACGCTTCGGCTTCCGGGACGAGCGCCTTGTCAGCTTCCTGGGGCATGACACATTGCTGCTTCGGCGGGCGCGGCCAGCATAGTCCAAAGGGAAGGCCGGCTTCCCCACAATCATGCCGGGCATGCGGCTTGAGCCGCCGCTGCTGACAGGAGCCGCCACATTCTGCTGGCAGTGTCGCTGCTCAAAAAACTGACGAGATCTGATTGTGACGACCATGACGACCGCCGCCGTTCCGGCGCGCAAGGCCACCCGCCGCGAATGGCTGGGCCTGATCGCGATCGCCTTTCCCTGCATGATCTATTCGATGGACCTGACAGTGCTGAACCTGGCGGTCCCGACGCTGACGCGCGAACTCAAGCCGACAGCGGGCGAACTGCTCTGGATCATCGACATCTACGGCTTCATGGTCGCCGGCTTCCTGATGACCATGGGCACGCTCGGTGACCGGATCGGCAGACGCAAGCTCCTGCTGATCGGCGCGGCCGCCTTCGGCCTGGCTTCAACGGTCGCCGCCTTCTCGAGCAGCACCGAGATGCTGATCGTGATGCGGGCGCTGCTCGGCATCGCCGGGGCGACGCTGGCGCCCTCGACGCTCTCGCTGATCGCGGTGATGTTCGAGGACGAGACCGAGCGCACCTTCGCGATCTCGATGTGGATCGCCAGCTTCTCGGCCGGCGCCGTGATCGGCCCGCTGATCGGCGGTGCGCTGATCGAGTATTTCTGGTGGGGATCGGTCTTCCTGATCGCGGTGCCGCCGATGCTGATCCTGCTGGTGATCGGGCCGATCCTGCTGCCGGAATACAAGGCGCCGCAGGCAGGGCGGCTCGACCTCGTCAGCGCGCTGCTCTCGCTGGCGGCGATCCTGCCGGTGATCTACGGGATCAAGCATTTGGCCGAGTTCGGGCTGTCGGGGTCTGCTGTCGCCAGCATCGTCGCCGGGCTGGTGTTCGGCGTGGTGTTCGCGCGCCGGCAGACGCGCCTCGCCGATCCGATGGTCGATCTCGCCTTGTTCGGGATCCCGGCCTTCCGCGCGGCGCTGGCGATCAACCTCGCCGGCATCATGGTGATGTTCGGCAGCTTCATCTTCATGGCGCAGTATCTGCAGTTGGTCGCCGGGCTGACGCCGCTGGAAGCCGGCATCTGGTCGCTGCCTTCGGCAGTCGCCTTCACGCTCGCGTCCTTCGCGGTGACACCGCTGTCGGTGCGCTTCAAGCCCGCGACGCTGATGGCCGGCGGCATGGTGCTCTCCGGCCTCGGTTTCGCCTGGCTCGCCCTCGCGCCGAACCTCGTCCAGATCGTCGCCTCATCGATCCTGTTCTCGATCGGCTTCACGCCGGTGATCGCGCTGACGACCGGGATCGTGGTCGGTTCGGCGCCGCAGGAGCGCGCAGGGGCGGCCTCGGCCATGTCCGAGACCAGCATCGAATTGGGCGGCGCGCTCGGCGTCGCCGTGTTCGGCAGCCTGGGGGCGGCACTTTATCGCCAGAGCATGGCGGGGGTTTCTGTCGCGGGCGTCGACAGCGCGACGCTGGGCCCAGCACGATCGACCCTTGGCGGAGCGCTCGCCGCGGCCGAGAGACTGGCACCGGACCAGTCGGCGCATCTGCTGCAGGCGGCGCGCGAGGCCTTCATGACAGGCTTCCACGCGGTCGCGCTGATCGCGATCGCCGGCATGGTGTTCTGCATCGCGGTGGCGCTGACGACCTTGCGTGACGCAAAGCCGTCCGCGGCGCATTGAGCGAGGCGACAGCTCGGGGCAAGCCCGAGCACGACGGCTGGATCAGGGCTCGCGCAGCAGCGCCTCGGCCGCGGCGGGGAAGCCGCGGAAGGAGAGCGGCAGCGTGACCTCGCGCTTGCCAGCGTCGAGATAGCGCATCTGGCCGGCCTCGCTGAGGCCGCGCCAGCGCTTGAAGGCGTCGTCGCTCAGTGTCGCCTCGGCGAAGCAGCCACCGGGCAGGCAGCGCTGGAAGACGGCGAGCGCCTCGTCCTTCTCGGCGGCGACCACGCGCACGCTGGCCTTGTCGCCGAGTGCAAGGTTCGGAGGCACCTGGATCACCAGCTTGATCGGCTCGCTCTTGACCGGCCGGCCGATGGCGACCAGAGCGATCGGGCCGCGCTGACCCTGCTGTTCCAGGGTCTGGACGATCTCGCAGACGCGGGCTGCAACACTCTGCTGGCAGCGCAGGGTCCAGTCGCCATAGGTCGCGGTGGTGTTGTCGGGCTGGGAGATCGCGCCGGGGGTCGGAGTCGCCTGCGCCTGGACCGGGCGTGGCTGGGCGGGGCGTTGCGCCGGCGCCTGCTGTGCGAAAGCCGCGCCGGAGAGGAGAGCGGCGGAGAAGGCCAGGGCAGTCTGTCGTCTCGGCATGGCTGGAATGGTCCAAAGCGGGCAATCGCCGACTTCAAGACTAGGAGTGACGGCCGCGCAAGTCGCGGTTGTGAACGGCTGTCAAGGATGCCAGCCGCTCTCCTGCGCCGGAGCCTCGTCCTTGACCTCCTGGGCGCGCGCTTCCTCGACCACCGCGAAGACCGCGCGCAACGCCGCCTCGACACCTTCGCCCGAGGCGGCCGACAGGGCGATCGGCGTGCGCCCGCTCGCGCGCTTCAGGCGGGCGAGCTGTTCCTTGCGCGCCTCCGGCGTCAGGGCGTCGACCTTGGAGAGCGCGACGATCTCCGGCTTCTCGTCGAGGTCGGCGCCATAGGCGGCAAGCTCCTTGCGCACCGTCTTGTAGGCCTTGCCTGCATGTTCGGTCGTGCCCTCGACAAGGTGCAGGAGCACGCGGCAGCGCTCGATATGGCCGAGGAAGCGGTCGCCGAGGCCATGGCCTTCATGTGCGCCTTCGATCAGGCCGGGGATGTCGGCGAGCACCATTTCGCGCGCGTCGACGCGGACGACGCCAAGGCCGGGATGCAGCGTGGTGAAGGGATAGTCGGCGATCTTCGGCTTGGCCGCCGTCACCGTGGCGAGGAAGGTCGACTTGCCGGCATTGGGCAGGCCGACGAGGCCGGCATCGGCGATCAGCTTGAGCCGCAGCCAGACCCAGCGTTCCTCGCCTGGCAGGCCGGGGTTGGCGTGGCGCGGCGCCTGGTTGGTCGAGGTCTTGAAATAGGCGTTACCGAAGCCGCCATTGCCGCCCTTGCACAGCACGAAGCGCTGGCCCGGCTCGGTCAGGTCGGCGATCAGCGTCTCGCCGTCCTCGTCGAGGATCTCGGTGCCTGGCGGCACCTTGAGCACGATCGGGGGACCATTGGCGCCGTGCCGGTCCTTGCCCATGCCGTGCTCGCCGATCCTGGCTTTGAAATGCTGCTGGAAGCGGAAGTCGATCAACGTGTTGAGGCCCTGGACGCATTCGACCACGACGTCGCCGCCGCGCCCGCCATCGCCGCCATTGGGCCCGCCGAACTCGATGAACTTCTCGCGCCGGAACGAGACGCAACCGGCGCCGCCGTCGCCGGCCTTCACATAGATCTTGGCTTGGTCGAGGAATTTCATGAGGGAGTAGGTAGTCGCATGAGCGCGCGAGAGCAATGCGTCGCCCGCCTCTCCGGGCGCCCCGAATCGTACTTCATGCAGAATTATGTTGCAGTGCAGCAACGAATGCCCATCTCGGGGGTTGTCATCCGCCAGCCCCACTCCGCGGCTGACGAAGCAAGGGCCATGACGATGCGAAAGCTCTCCGACACGATCGCCCGCCTATCGGCCTACCGCACCCAGCTTGGGACGGGGGCGGGCCCCGATATGTCCGGCCGCCTCGGCACCTTGCCGGAGTTCGGCAGCAACCCCGGCGCGCTTCTTGCCCGAACCCATCTTCCGCCCGAGCTTCCCGCCGGCGCGCCGCTCGTCGTGGTGTTGCATGGCTGCACCCAGACCGCTTCCGGCTACGATTATGGCTCCGGCTGGTCGACGCTGGCCGATCGCGACGGCTTTGCGCTGCTGTTTCCCGAGCAGCAGCGCGCCAACAATGCCAATCTCTGCTTCAACTGGTTCGAGCCGGGCGATACGCAGCGCGGCAGGGGCGAGGCGCTGTCGATCAGCCAGATGATCGAAACGATGATCACGCGCCACGGCCTCGATCGCGGCCGCGTCTTCATCACCGGCCTGTCGGCGGGCGGGGCCATGGCCGGCGTCATGCTGGCGACCTATCCCGAGCTCTTCGCCGGTGGTGCGATCATTGCCGGTCTGCCCTATGGCGTCGCGGGCACCATTCCCGAAGCCTTCGACCGCATGCGAGCCCATGGGCTCCCGGGAGAGAAAAGGCTGCAGGATCTGGTGCGCTCCGCCTCGCGGCATGATGGGCCCTGGCCGACGATCTCGATCTGGCAGGGCAGCGCCGACCGCACCGTCGCCCCTGCCAATGCCGCAGCGCTGGTCGCGCAATGGCGCGGTGTCCACGACCTGCCTGCCGAGCCGTCCGCGAGCGAATCGGCGGATGGCCAGAGGCGCCGGGTCTGGCGGGACGCCGACGGCCGCGATCTGATCGAGGAGTACAGCATTGCCGGAATGGGCCATGGCACGCCGATCGCCGGCGACGGCATCGGCCGACCGGGGCCGTATATGCTGGCCGCCGGCATTTCCTCGACACAGCGGATCGCCGGGTTCTGGGGGCTGCGGGCCGGTAAGGCAGAGAAAGCCAAGCCGTACGCGAAAACACCGGCCGCTCCGCTCCCGGCGCGCGAGCATGTCATGGCCGCCGGTCCGGCGCGGCCGGAGCCAGAACCGCCGCGCGTGACCGATCAGCCGGCTACGCCGCCTGCAGCCGCTGGCGTGCGCAAGATCATCGAGGATGCGCTGCGCTCAGCCGGCCTGATGCGGTGAAGACGGATTTCGGCCCCGCCCGGGAGGGCGGGACCGATGGGTTCAAGCGAGGCAGGGCTCCTCGCTGAAGCTGTCAGCCTGCTGCTGCTGTTCGGCCGCCGGCAGCGGCGCCCAGCCGGACGCGCTCCAGCTCTTCAGCGCCGCCCAGGTCGAGCGGTCGAGCCGGAACTGCTCGCAGGGGAACAGGCCGCCACGCGCCGGCAGCGACTTCAGGAAGGAACCCTCCTGCCGGAAGCCGCTCTTCTCCAGCACCCGGCGCGAGGCCGGGTTGATGACACGGGTGTCGGCCTCGACCGCATCGATCTCGACAAGCGAGAACATCGTGTCGATCAGCGCCTGCACCGCCTCGGTGGCATAGCCCTTGTTCCAGTGCGGGGTGCCGAGCCAGTAGCCGATGAACGGCCGCCCGGTCGCCTGCTTGTGCGCGCCGATCATGCCGATCAGGTCGTTCGGCTTCTCGCGCGGGGTGATCGCCAGCACGAGATGATCGCCGAGCGCATTGCCCTTGCGCGTCGCGAAGATGAAGGGATCGACTGCCTGGGTCGGATAGGGATGCGGAATCGAGGCGGTCATCTCGGCCACGGCCTTCTCGCCGGCGAGGCGCAGGATGGCGGTGGCATCGGCGATCCGCGGCCAACGCAGCCACAGCCGCCGGGTCTCGAGCCGGAAGACGTCGTCTCTCGTCAATTCGGGGAACATCTTGGTCTCTCCGTCGGCGCAAACGAAAGGGGGAGCTGGGCTTTGGTCCCATCTCCCCCTCGCTTGACCTTCGGGAAACCCGCTTGGGGCTCTTATTCCCTTGATCCGTCCGGTTCGATGGAACCGGCGGATCGAGAACATTCCCTATCCGCCGTTTATTCTGCGGCCTCTTGGGCCGGGACTACGTTCACGAAAGCTCGGCCGAGCTTCGTCGTGAACCGGACGCGACCGTTCGACGTGGCAAAGAGCGTATGGTCTTTGCCCATGCCGACGTTCACGCCGGCGTGCCATTTGGTGCCGCGCTGACGAATGATGATGTTGCCGGCCACGACCGCCTGGTCGCCGAAGCGCTTCACGCCGAGGCGCTTGCTTTCGGAGTCGCGACCGTTGCGGGACGAGCCGCCTGCCTTTTTGTGAGCCATAACGCCCTACCTCAAAAACTCTTCAGTCCATGTAACCCGAATCGGCGGCAAAAGCCACCCCGACCGGGCGTGAAGCTGCGCGGTGCCTGTCAGCGCCGGTCAGTAGTCCTCGCCGGAAGCGAGCTCGGCCTGATCGGCCTTGGCCCGCGGCGGCTTGCCGGCGAGCAGCTCCTTGGCCTGCTCGACCCACTCCTCGCGGGTGGCGCGGCCACGCAGCTTGAGCTCCTCGTCCCACTTGGCGATATCGGCCTCGGTCCAGGCGGCGATGTCGTTCCAGGAGGTGATGCCGGCGGCGCGCAGCTTCTTCTCGATGGTCGGGCCGACGCCCGAGATCAGCGAGAGGTTGGAGGCGTCGAGGCCCTCGCCCTTGGCTTCAGCCTTGGCCTTCGCCGGCTTGGCCGAAGCCTTGCCCTTGACGGTTTCGCTGCCGGCCTTGAGCGCGACCGGAGCGGCTTCGCCCTTCTTCATCTCCGGCTTCTTGCCGCCGGTGAGGATGTCGGTGATGCGCACCACGGTCAGCTCGGCGCGGAAGCCGCGCTTGCGCTTGGAATTCTGGCGGCGGCGCTTCTTGAAGGCGATGACCTTCTCGCCGCGGGCCTGCTCGACGATCTCGCCGGCGACGGTGATGTCACCGAGGAAGGGAGCGCCGATCGTCGACTTCTCGCCATCGGTCAGCATCAGGACGGAGCCGAAAGCGACGGTGTCGCCCGGGTTGCCCTCGATCTTGGCGACGGTGATGCGGTCATTGGCGGCGACGCGGAACTGCTTACCGCCGGTCTTGATGACTGCGAACATCTTAGTGTTCTCCATGTTGAGCCCCGCCCTGTCATGTGCCCCTGCAGGGCGCACGCGGGACGGCTTTTTGGCAGTCGGTTGCGTGGTCGGGTTGCTCTTTGAGGCCCGCTGCGCCTGCCGCATGGAAGCGGCATGGTGGGCGGCAGCCAAAAGAGATCAGGCGCGGGTTTCCCCACGCCGGACGCGGCTTCCTAGTCGCGCAGGGGCGAGCCGTCAAGGAAAAGCAGCATGGCAGCGATTGATTTCAAGGCGATGACGGCGTTGTGGACGCATTGCTCCGGAAAGGCTTGTGCAGCGAGGATGCAATGTGTAGTAAGCACCCCGCCTCGACCAGAGCGACCGCGGACAGGTGGCAGAGTGGTTGAATGCACCGCACTCGAAATGCGGCATACCCGCAAGGGTATCGGGGGTTCAAATCCCTCCCTGTCCGCCATTCTATCCCGCAAGATGCTGATTTTGCTCGCATATATTCTAGGCTTCAGTCGGCAAATCACAAAATCACCTACAAAAGCCCAATCGCTGAGAAATACCTGCGCTTAGCGGCGTAGGTTCTATTGATTTTACCGTTTGAGCGGGGATTTTCGCGAGCGGTCCTTGAGCGGGCTACGACGAGGGGCCGGGTGGCTCGCATTGAGAGCCCTAGGCTGAAAGAACAAAAGCTCCGACCATTCTCGAAAAGCCTCTTTATTTCAAAAGGTTGACTGACTTGCCTGGCGCCAAATCCAGCGTGGGAATCGACTGAGCGCTGGGATATGAGGATGTGTCGAAGGCGCATCGCGGCAGCGAATTTCCGATTCGGTGAGACTTTCGGAGCGCAGCCGAGGATGCCTACGAGGGTGGCATTGCAGTCGGTGCGGTGAGAACAGACTTCAACGCCGGAGCGATCGCCAAGCCGCATGCGGCCAACCCAGCTGAAAATTCCCTGTTCTGTAATGCGATATCTGATCAGGGTAGCCGATGCTGCTTTCAAATCTCCGGCTTTGGCAGCGATTGAGGTCTGCTGCCTAGGAGACGGGCAAGGCCGCGGTTTCGAGCAGATCGAGACATCTGGTTATCTGTGAGGGCACAAGAAAATCGCTCCCGATCTTGCGACGATTTTCATCGCGAAGCCTTCGGTCAGCATCTCGGCACGCCGAGTCGGCACTGTGTTATTCCGAGCCTGCAAGCGTTATCGTTGAAGGATAACTTCGTCGCGCGGTGGTTACCTCACCTCGCATTCTTGGGAGAGTTCCACCCGCATCCGTTCAAAGATTTCGCATCGATCAGATCGTCACGCGCTTTCGAGTTCTCCGAGCAGGACATCGACTCATTCGTTGGGGACGATCCTCTGGGGGCGCGGAGCAGCAACAACCCGATTTTGCTCATCGTCACCGTATGTCGCCTATCGCAGGCGTGGTCTTCGTGGTGCTCGCAGCCAAGAGGCAACGTGTTCAGCTTCTCGGTAGGAGAATTCCCGTTCCGGCTGAACGCGACAGTTGGGTTCGGCGAGAACTGCGACCGCTATTGCACAGAGAATCGGCCCGTTGGTGAACTTCGCAATGACTGCTCTTGGCAGGTTGATTTCATAGCCTGTAAGGCCAGCAGACTGTCAGCTTCGTCAACTCACAACTGCTGCCGCGGCGTGGCATCGCAGGACCAGTCTCAACTTTTGACCGCTCCGGCGGTGAGGCCCGCGATGACGAAGCGTTGCAGCGCCAGCACGATCAGTACGACCGGCACGAGTTGGATGGTGGCCGCGGCGAAGACCGCTCCCCATTGCACGCCTTCCGCCGTGCTGAGCATCTCGCCGATCACGACCGGGGCGGTGCGCGCCGCGCTGGTCGTGAAGATCATCGCGAAGACGTATTCGTTCCAGGCGAAGACGACGACGAAGAGCGTGAGCGCCACCAGCCCCTGCGCCGCCAGCGGCAGGATGACGAGCCGCAGAATCTGGAAGAGCGAAGCGCCGTCGAGCGCAGCTGCCTCCTCGAGCTCGATCGGGATCTGCGCCACGAAGGAGCGCATCATCCAGGAGCCGAGGCTTACATAAAAGGCCGCGTAGAGCAGGATCAGGATGAGGTGGCTGTCGTTGAGCGCCAGACGGTTCACGACTGGAAAGAGCGGCACAGTCACCACGATCGGCGGCAGCATGCGCAGCACCAGCATGAACACGGCCGAGGCCTTGTAGGCGCTTTCCTTCGCGCGTGCATAGACATAGCCCGCCGCGAAGGAGGCGGCGAGCGTCAGGAGCACGGCACCGGTCGTCGCGATAAGGCTGTTGCGCAGGCCGGCGAAGAACTCCGGATTGAGCCGCACCAGCGTCTGATAATTTTCCAGCGTCGGTACGAAGACCGCCCGGAAGGGCACCTCGAAGATCTGCCGCGGCTGTTTCAGCGAGGAGAGCACGACAAGCAGGATCGGCCCGAGGCTCCAGGCCAGAACCATCAGCAGCGCCAGCGCGCGCAGCAGCCTGGCCGCGAGACGATCGCTACGCATCGCGACGGACCTCCTTGGCCATTCGGTAGAGGTAGGGAGCCGCGATCAGCAGCGCGAGCAGCAGCATGCAGACGCCGGCGGCCGAGGCAGAGCCGAAGTTCCGGAACTGGAAGGTCTCGCGGTAGAGATAGATCGCGAGCACCTCCGTCAGCCGGGCCGGCCCTCCGCGTGTCAGCAGCCAGACCTCACCGAACAGCCGGATCGCGAAGATGTAGCGGAACAGGATGGCGACAAGGATCGCCGGCATTATGATCGGCACCTCCACCAGCCAGAAGCGCTGCGAAGCGTTCGCGCCGTCGATATCGGCCGCCTCCTGGGTTTCCTTCGGCACACTGAGCAACGCCGCATAGAGGATGAGGAAGGTGAAGGGCATGTGGTGCCAGATCGCGATCAGCGACGACAGCGCCAGCCCAGCCCAGGGCTCGAAGTCCCATGGCAGCGCAATGCCGACCTCGGCGAGCATCCGCGACAGCAGCCCGACATCGGGTTCCATCATGAAGCGCCACATCACGATGCCGCTGCTCTCGGTAATCGCATAGGGCGCGATGATCGCGGCGATGACGAGCTTGCGGCCGGTCTCGACCCGACGCACCAGAACCGCGACGGCGAGGCCGAGCGCGAGCTCGGCGTAGACGATGACGTTGACCACCGCGAAGGTGTTCCAGGCCGCCCGCCAGAAGCGGGGGTCAGACATCAGGGCGGCATAGTTGGCGAAGCCGACGAAGGCAGGCTCCTGGCCCAGCGTCGACTTATGGAAGCTCAGCCAGCCGATATAGACCGCCGGCGCAGCGAGGAAGCCGACGAGCAGCAGCAGCGCCGGCAACAGCATCAGCACGAAGGCGCCATGACGGGTGCGCGACGGTTCACGTGCGCCGCCCGCCGCCGGTCGACCAGCCGCAGTCGCCATGGCTGGGCTCGCTTGCATGCTCACGCGCGGCTTGCCGCCGGGCAAGGCCGGCCCTGGTCGCGCCCGGACGTGTCCATCGTGCATCCTCCCTCGCGATCCCGCCTTCGGGCCAGGCGGCTTGGGCCGCATTGACGATAGGGCTAGAAGCCGCTTGCTTTCATGTCAAGGATGTAAGATGGAATTACAGCCTTGTAATTCAAAGCGGGCCGCGAGGCGTTCTGCGGCAAGCCTGACGGGAGCGAGCGAGATGGCGAATATCGTGGTGGTCGGCGGCGGGACTAGCGGCTTCGCCGCAGCGATCGCGGCGGCGCGTGCCGGCGCGAAGGTCCGGCTGCTCGAGCAGAGCAGCTATCTCGGCGGCACCATGACGGGCGGCCTCGTCCCGGGTATCGTCTCGCTGAGGCATCAACCCTGGCGCGACCAAGAGACGCTGGTCCAGATGGAGACCTCCTATGACGGCGATCAGGTCGTCCAGGGCATCGCGCAGGAGATGATCGACCGGCTGATCGAGGCCGGCGGCGCCTATGGCTCGCCAGGCAAGGCCACCATCCGTGTCAGCTTCGATCCCGAGATCATGAAGGTCGTAATCGACAAGATGGTGCGCGAGGCCGGCGTGGCGGTCGAATACAACACCAAGGTCACCGAGGTGCTGCGCGAGAACGGTCGGGTCGTAGGGGTCAAGGCCAATTTCGGCGAGGAGATCCGCGCCGATTTCGTGATCGACACCACCGGCGACGGCCATGTCGCCTGGTTGGCCGGCGCGCGCTACGAGCAGGGCGAGAACGGCGACCCGACCTATGTCCAGCCGATCAGCATGTACTTCCTGATGGGCGGCGTCGATCTCGGCAAGACGATCGATTATGCCTGCAGCGGCCGCGAGGATTTTTCGGAGGGCTATCTGCGCAAACTGCGCGAGCTCTACGAAGCCGGCAAGCCCCTGACGATTCCGGGGCTGCCGCGACTGCGCGAGGCGGCCGCGCAGGCGGGCGACTATCCGAGCGCCTTCGGCTCGACGACGCTCAACCCACGGGCACACAACAATATTCTGCGGCCGATCTTCCGCAACGGGAAGGTCGTCTACGACACCACCATGCACAATGTCGACATGGCCTACCGGGTCGACGCCACCGACAACAGGACGCTGAGCGAGGCAATCGGCTCCATGCGCGACTTCACGCTCAGGATAGGCGAATTTTACCGGAGCTATGTGCCCGGCTACGAGAACGCCTATGTCTTGCAGATCGCCGACAATATCGGCGTGCGCGAAACCCGCCGCGTGGTCGGCGAGTACATGCTGACGGGCGAGGACGTACTCGAGGCGCGCTCCTTCGAGGACAGCATCGGCTATTGCGGCGCCACCGTCGACGTCCACAACATTGACGGCAGCCAGGTCACGCGGATGAGCGCGATCCGCGAGGGCAAGCTCTACCAGATCCCCTTCCGCATCCTCTTGCCCGAGAAGATCGACGGCCTGCTCGTCGCCGGTCGCTGCGTCTCGGCCGATCGCGTCGCCTGCGGCTCGATTCGACAACAGGCCGGCTGCATCGTCACCGGCCAGGCGGCCGGCGTCGCCGCAGCGCTCGCCGCTGACGAGGGCGTCGAAGCCCGCCACCTGCCGATCGGCGCGATCCAGCAGGCTCTGAAGGCGCAGGGTGCGCAGATCTGAAGCGTTGACGGCCGGTCCTCCATCTCGGCGTCTCGTCGTCGGATTCCTGATCGACTGGGACGCGGCGCAGCGGACGCGGATCGCGGCGCTGTGCCCGCACGGGATCGAGCCCGTCTTCCTCGGTGCCTCGCCTGAGACACCGGTCGCTATGGCGCCGCTGGACGCAGTGGTGGTAGGAACCGCGCCGGTTGCCGCCCGCCTGCTCGACGGAGCGCCCCATCTGCGTTTCGTGCAGCGCTGGGGGACGGGGTTCGACAATATCGATCCCGCCTATCTGCGGGCCCGCGGCCTGTCTTTCGCCGAACTGCCGGGAATCAATGCCCGCAGCGTATCCGAATTCGTCCTGCTCGCGATCCTGGCCCTGCTGCGCCATCTGCCCGAGACCGTTTCGGCGTGGTCACGCGGAGAATGGTCTCCCGCCCCCGCCAGCCTGCCGCCACGCAGGCTGCAGGGCAAGACCGTTGGCCTCCTCGGCTTCGGTGCGATCGGCCGCGATCTGGCGCGACTCCTGGAGCCCTTCGAGGTCGAAATCCTGTTTCACGATATCGAGCGCACCATTCCGCCGGGAAGCGCCGCACGATGGGCGGACAAGACCGAGCTGTTGCGCTGCTCCGACGTCGTAACGGTGCAATTGCCGTTGACCGAAGCGACGCGCGGCGCAATCGGAGCCCGCGAGATCGCCGGGATGAAGCCATCCGCCATTCTCGTCTCCATCGCGCGGGCCGGCGTCGTCGACGAGGCCGAGGTGCGCGCGGCGGTGAGCGAAGGCCGGATTGCGGGCGCGAGCTTCGACAATTTCGCCGTGGAACCTCTACCTGCCGAAGCGATCTTTCAGCAGCCCGGCATTCTCGCGACGCCGCATATCGGCGGCGCCTCGATAGAGGGTTTTGAAGCCTTGATCGGCGCCTGCTTCGAATCCATCCTGTCGCGCTGCGCATAGGGGGGGCCTGCGCAGGTCCTGCGCGACCCGTCAGGCGCCGATCAACGGCACGACGCGCGCCTTTGCGTCGGTCATCGCAGCCTGGACTTCCTTCCGTCCCAGCAAAGCGAGCCCGAGTTCCTCCATCAGCACGCTCATGGCCTGCTGGGCATTGGGGAAGCTGGGGGTGATCAGCCGGGCTGTGGCTAGCGCCGTCTTTTCGGCCTCGGCATAAGGCAGGAGCTCCTTCACGCGCGTATCGCCATAGGCCGAGGGCCGCACCGGGCCGTTGCCGTTGAGCGTGGCGAGAATCGTCGCTTCCGGCGTGCTCAGATGCCGGATCAGGCTCCAGGCCAGCTCCTTGTTGCGTCCATTGCGCGGGATCGCCATGGCCCAGACGGAGGTCTTGGCCGGCGTCGGTCTGGCGTCGACGGCCGTGGGCAGCGCGACGACCTGCACCTTGCCCGGAAACTTGCTGGCCTTGGGATCGTTGAAGGTGAAGTAGCGGCCGAACGGGCTATTGGTCATCGCAGCCCGGCCCTGCTGCATATGGTTGATCACGTCCTCGTTCTTGAAGTTCATGATGTTGCGCGGCATCGCGTTCTTCCTGACGAGATCGCGCATGGCCGTGATCGCCTGCACGGCCTCCGGCTGGTCGATGACGACCTTGAGATCGGGCGTGATGAAGTCGCCGCCGAAGGCACGCACGATGTCGAGCGTGCAGGACAGGTCTTCCATCGACAGGACGAAGCCATAGACCTTTGTACCGTCGGGCCGGTCATAGGTCAGCTTCTCGGCCATTCCGATCAGGTCTTTGATCGTGGCCGGCGGCGCCGAAACCCCGCGCTCGGCAAGGAGATCGGCATTGAAATGCAGCCCCTGAGTCGCGTGCCGATAGGGAACCGCCGTGACCTTGCCGTCATAGCGATGGGTCGCCAGCATGGTGTCCGGGATCTCGTCGAAGGCGGAGATCGGATCCTTCGCCTGCCACTCGCGCAGATCCTCGAAGAGCTGCGCGTATTGCGGACCGACCAGGCCGTTCAGGACGAAAGCGATATCGACACCGCCCTGGCTGAGACTCGCTTCCCTGAGCGCCCTTTCATTGGTGGCGTCGACACCAAAGGTCAGCCATTCGATCGCGGCGCCGTTCTTCTCCCGCCAGGCCGCCGTGATGTCGCCGCCCTTGCCAGTCGTGGCGGCCGCCTTATGAACGGCGTGCGCGACGATGGTGAGCTTCTTCTCCTGGGCGGCGGCCGGCAGAGCCGCTGCCATCGGGCCGACTGCCAGTCCCGCCAGAGCCGTGCGTCGTGTGAGCATCACATCCTCCCGAATTTATCTGAATCGGCCGGCTGTTACCGTGCCGCCATCGTCAGGTGTCGCGGCCGTCGACCTCGACATCTGCGAGCAAGGACTGCCGGTTGAGCACCACATCGCGCGCCGCCAGGATGTGCCGCTGCATCTCGGAGCGCGCTCGCACGGTGTCCGCGGCCTCGATCGCGTCGAAGATCGCGACGTGCTCGCGGTGGATTCGCCAGAGATGCGACTCGCTGCTGTTCTGGCTGGCGGCGACGAGGTCGAGCTGGTTGCGGCCGATGAAATTCGGCATCATCTCCAGGGTGCGGACGTAGAACGGGTTGCGCGTCGCCTGCGCCACGGCGCGATGGAATGCAAAATTGGCGTCGGCCAGCAATTGGTGCTGGCCTTGGCGCAGCATCTCTTCCGCCCCCGCCAAGACCTTGCCGATCTCCGCGATATCGTCGGCCGTGCGCCGTTCGGCGGCGAGGCCCGCCGTCGCCGCCTCAAGATCCATGCGGTACTCATAATAGCGCAGAAGATCCGCCAGCGTCCGGATCGGAGGCAGGGCGGCCGCGCTCGGCAGCATGCCGCGAATGACGAAGGTACCCGACCCTTGCTGAGAGCGGACGATGCCCTCCTCGCGCAAGCGGGCCAGCGCCTCGCGCACCACTGGTCGCGACACGCCGAAACGGCGCGCCAGCTCCGACTCCGCCGGCAGCTTCACCCCTTTGGGAAACTCGCCGCGACGGATGAGCCGTTCGATCTGCTCGTAGACGGCCGAGGCGAGCCGCCCGCTGACAACGGACGATTCCTCCGAGGGGTCGCTCAGCAGATTGGGCACCAGCGCCTCCGTCACGATAGGGCTCGATCGCTTTGTGCCGGTCGACGATCGATATGTCAAGGTTGTAAATCAAATGGCAAGGCTGTAATCGGGTTTCGCAGCGCCGGAGGCAAAATTGGATTGGCCTGATCGCTTTCATTACCTCGTGGTCGGTGGCGGCTCCGCGGGTTGCGTTCTTGCTGCCAGGTTGTCCGAGAACCCCGCTGCGACCGTGTGTCTGCTGGAGGCCGGCCCAGATACGCCCCCAGAGCGCATGCCGGAGTCGATCGCGCGCGAAAACTATCTGCCGGACTACTTCTCGGACGAGCGCTATTGGACGGACCTGACCGTGTTCCGCGATCCGGTCGGCAACCGCTCTCAACGGCAGATCGTCGACGAGATGACGCCGGTCCGCTACGAGCAAGCGCGGGTGATGGGCGGCGGCTCCAGCGTCAACGGGCAGGTGGCGCTGCGCGGCATCCCCTCCGATTACGACGAATGGGAGCGGCTGGGCGCGACGGGCTGGGGCTGGCGCGACTGCCTGCCCTATTTTTGCAAGCTCGAGCGCGACCTCGATTTCGCGGGCCCGCTCCACGGCAAGGAGGGGCCGCTGCCGATCCGCCGCACCTTCCCGAAGGACTGGGCAGGCTTCGCGCTCGCCTTCCGCGAAGCGGCCGCCGAGGCCGGCATGCCCTATCATGACGATGCCAACGCCGAGCCGGGCGACGGCTGTTTTCCCTTTCCGAGAAACAATGTGTACGGCAGGCGCGTCTCGACCGCGCTGGCCTATCTCGACGACGCGACGCGCCTGCGCACCAATCTGCGGATCATCCCGGAGGCGGTCGCAACGCATCTCGAATTCGACGATCGCCGGGCGGTCGCGCTCCATGCGCTCGTCAAGGGGCGGACGACGCGCCTGGCCGCTCGGGAGATCATCGTTGCCGCAGGCGCCATCCATTCGCCGTCGCTGCTGATGCGCTCCGGCATCGGCCCGGCCGGGCATCTGCGTGAGCACGGCATCGCGGTGGTGGCGGATCGCCCCGGCGTCGGCGCCAATCTCCAGGATCACCCGCTGGTCGGCCTCGGCGCGCATCTCAAGCCGGAGGGCCGCCTCGACCCGCAATTGCGCAATCCGTTCCTGATGTACGCGCGCTTCAGTTCCGGCATGGAGGATTGCCCGGCGCAGGACATGAAGATCTCGCTCGCCAACCGCTTCGATCCAAGCGCGATCGGCCAGCAGTTCGCGGTGGTGCGCGTGGGGCCGGACAAGGCTTTTTCCCGGGGCTTCGTGGCCCTCAGATCCGCTGCCCCGCAGATCGAACCCTTCGTCGCCTTCAACCTGCTGGCCGACGAGCGCGATCTCCTGCGCATGCGCGACGGGGTTCGGCTCGTGCATCGCCTGCTGTCGGCGCCGCAGGTGCAGGCCGTCATCCATGGCGTGTTCGCCGGAGCCTATACGCGCTGGCTGCGCGCGCTGCGTTCCGCCGGGCCGGCCGGAAGCGGAATCTCGGCGCTCGGCTCAAGGCTGCTCGATGCCGGCGACGTTCCACGCCGGGCGCTGATGCGGCTCGCATTCCCGGACGGGCTAGACCTCGCGCGGATGACCGCCGATGACCGGATGCTCGACGACTGGATCCGCGCCACGGTGCTCGGCAACTGGCACGCTTGCGGCACCTGCCGCATGGGCGCCGTGGCCGATCGCGGGGCGGTCGTCGATCCTTCGGGCAGGGTGATCGGCGTCGAAGGCCTCTGCGTCGCCGACGCCTCGATCATGCCGACCGTGCCCTGCGCCAACACCAATCTCTCGACCATCATGATCGCCGAGAAGATCGCCGATGCCATTCGCCGTTGAAGGGCGCTTGCTGCTGCTCGCCCACCATGGGGCATCGCGTTCGACTGATCACCGCCAGTCGGTGGGGCATTAAAGCGGAGCTTGCCCTGGCTGCGGCGGTTCTCGCCATTGTCGCGCTGCTGGGGACGATTGAGCCTGGCCGACCCTATCGAAAAATGCCGCACATGGCAGAACTGCAGCTGTAGCGTGCACGTTTTTGGACCGGCAAAGGTCCGCGTCCTGGCCGCTCTCGAACGGCAGCTCCTGGCGCGTTCTGCGCTGATATAGAAGATGCGCCCCATTGAAGCGTGGTTTGGGCGCTGGCGAAAACTAAAATTATGTAATTATTAGAGCACCTTGGATCATTCATATCCAACGTTCTGATATAGATCACATCTGTCGTTGCTCCGGTTTTTGGCGCGCCATAAGCTTCCGGTCATGAAGGGCGGAAAACGCCCCGTCTTAATGGGAGGTGACGATGAGGCGTCTGCGCGCCGTGCTGCTTGCTGCGTCGCTGCTGGGTTCATTGACGGCGCTTTCGGCCGCGCCCGTGGCCGCACAGGGCATCCCACAGAATATCCCCCGCAAGGAGCTCCTGATCCTGGAGAACCCGGAAGGGACGATCAAGAACGCCGGCTGGTTCAACATCTGGGCGATCAATGCTGGCAGCCAGTCCAACGGCCTGCAGCAGGCGGCGCTCGACACGCTCTGGTACATCGACCCGGAAAAGGGCCTCGACGGCGCCTGGGACAATTCGCTCGCCGCCGACAAGCCGGTCTACAATGCCGACTTCACCGAGATGCAGGTCAAGCTCCGGCGCGGCCTGTTCTGGAGCGACGGCGTCGAGTTCACCTCCGCCGACGTCAAGGCGACGGTCGACATCCAGATCAAGAACCCCGGCATGCGCTTCTCGGCGGTGCTGGCCAATAATGTCGCCTCGGTCGAGACGCCCGATGCGGAGACAGTGATCTTCAAGCTGAAGAAGCCCAATTCGCGCTTCCACACCAATTTCACCGTGCGCTGGGGCGCCATCTGGATCCTGCCGAAGCACATCTTCGAGAAGGTCGAGGACCCCGCCAAGTTCGACTTCAACAAGCCGGTCTCGCTCGGCGCCTATACGCTGCAATCCTTCGATCCCGACGGGAAATGGTACATCTGGCAGTTGCGCGAGGATTGGCAGCGCACCTCGCTGGGCCGCCATGGCAAGCCGGGCCCGAAATACCTCGCCTATATCGACCCCGGCCCGCCGGACAAGCGCGTCATCGCCCAGCTCAACCATGAGCTCGACGTGATCCACGACATCGCGCCGGAGGGCATGTTCACGCTGGCGAAGCAGGACAAGGGCACGCGTGCCTGGTTCAAGGGCTTCCCCTACGGCCATCCCGATCCGACCCTGCCGGCGGTGATCTTCAACACCCAGAACGAGACCCTGAAGAACCGCGACGTACGCTGGGCGCTGGCGCTGATGATCGACGTCAAGGCGGTGACGATGGCCGCCTACCGCGGCGCCGCCACCATCTCGGCGATCGCCGTGCCGCCGACCGGCATCCATCCCGAGGCCTACCACAAGCCGATGGAGGCCTGGCTCAAGGATTTCGAGATCGACACCGGCACGAGCAAGATCAAGCCCTACGATCCGACGGTCGGCAAGCAGATCGCCGACATGCTGCGGCCGTCGATGGGCGACCAGATTCCGTCCGATCCGGCGGTGATCGCCAATTCCTTCGGCCTAGGCTGGTGGAAACCCAATGTCGCGGCGGCGGGCGAACTGCTGACCCGCGCCGGCTTCCGAAAGCAGGGCAACCAGTGGCTGACGCCGGACGGCAAGCCGTTCACCGTCAGGCTGATGGTCGAGGGCGACCTGCGCCCGGTGATGACGCGGGCCGGCACGATGATCGTGCAGCAATGGAAGCAGGCCGGCATCGATGCGCGCATCGACGTGGCGCAGGGCACGCTGCTGACCAGGCGCGCCGCCGGCGATTTCGACGCCTTCATCGGCTGGAGCGTCGAGACCTGGGGCGGGCACCAGGATCTGTCCTACTTCATGGACAGCTGGCACTCGCAATTCGTCGCCCAGCCCGGCCAGCCCCAGCCCCTGCGCAACTGGCAGCGCTGGTCGCATCCCGAGCTCGACAAGATCATCGAGGACATCCGCAAGATCGGGTTCGACGACCCCAAGGGCGTCGAGCTCGGCCGCGACTACGTCAAGCTGATGACGCGCGAAATGCCGATCATCCCGCTGATGGCCTACAACGTCTTCACCGCGATGGATCAGACCTATTGGACGGGTTACCCGACCGCCGACGACCCCTACGCCAATCCGGTCACGAACTGGGGCAATTCCCGCTACATGTTCGTGCGGCTGAAGCCGGCTAAGTGATCCGGCAAGGGCTGCGCCCCGAGGCGCGGCCCACCTTCCTCCCAGGACAATCGCCAGCCGGCGCGCGGCACCTCGCCGCCGGCCAGGTGGAGCTTTCGGGATCGCATGAACGCCTACATCGCCTATCTCGCGAAACGCCTGGTCCAGTTCGTCGTGGTCGTCTTCATCGGCGTCAACCTGGCCTTCGTGATCACGCATGCCTCGCCGATCGACCCGGTCGAGCAGTCGATCTCTGCGGTGACCTCCTTCGGCAGCACGGCCCCGGAAGCGATCGCGGCGATGCGCACCTCGCTGCAGGAGCTCTACGGGCTCAAGGGAACGCTGGGCGAGCAGTACCTCACCTTCTGGAGCCGGGTGCTGCGCGGTGATTTCGGGCCCTCGCTCTCCGCCTTCCCGACACCTGTCTCCGCGCTGATCGGCCGGGCGCTGCCCTGGACCGCCGGGCTGCTGATCGTCTCGACGGTGATCACCTGGGTGCTGGGCAACCTGCTCGGCGGGCTCGCCGGCTACTACCAGCGCAATCGCACGCTGAAGCTGATGGGCGTGGTCGCCATGGGCGTCCACCCGATCCCCTACTACATCGTCGCGCTGCTGCTGCTCATCGTCTTCGGCTTCCTCTGGCCGGTGCTACCGATCACCGGCGGCTCGGCGATGAACCTGCAGCAGGGTTGGAACTGGTCCTTCGTCTCGAGCGTCCTGCTGCACTCGATCCTGCCGGCCCTGTCGCTCATCCTGATCGGGCTCGGCAGCTGGTTCCTCGGCATGCGCTCGCTGGTGTCGAACGTCGTGACCGAGGACTATGTCGTCTATGCCGAGATCGCCGGGCTCGACAGCCGCCGCGTGCTCGGCTCCTACGTCATGCGCAATGCGCTGGCGCCGCAGGTCACCGGGCTCGCCATGTCGCTCGGCGGCATCTTCAACGGCGCGGTGATCACCGAGAAGGTCTTCGGCTATCCCGGCGTCGGCACGCTCCTGGTCGATGCGGTCTATGCCGGTGACTACGGCCTCGTGCTCGGCGTCACCACCGTCTCGATCATCGCGGTCTCGGTAGGCGTCCTCGTCATCGACCTGCTCTATCCGCTGATCGATCCGCGCGTGGAGCTGCGCTGATGCTGGCGATCCTGCGCGACCTCATCCGCTACAATCTCGAATTCAGGATCGGGCTCGTCCTCGTCTCGATCGTGGTGGTGATGGCGGGGCTCTCCTTCGTCTCGCCCTATCCGCCGGGCGAGGTCTATGTCGTGCCGCCGGACGTGCCGCCCTCGGCCGCCCACTGGCTGGGCACGACCTCGCGCGGGCAGGACGTCTTCTGGCAGCTCACCTTCGCCATCCGCAACACGCTGAGCTTCGGCATCATGGTCGCGGTGCTGTCGCGGATCATCGCGCTCGTGGTCGGCCTGCTCGCCGGCTACAGTGGCGGCTGGATCGACCGCGTACTGATGTCGATCAACGACACCTTCATCATCATCCCGCTCTTCCCGATCCTGATCCTGTTCTACTTCGTGCTGCGCGACTCGATGTCGACGCCGCTGCTCGCAACCATCATGGCCTGCCTGGGCTGGGCCTATGACGCCCGCCTGATCCGCTCGGTCGCGCTGTCGCTGAAGACGCGCGAATTCACCCAGACCAGCATCTTCTCGGGGATGAAGACGCACGAGATCCTGGCGCGCGAGCATCTGCCCTATGTGATGCCGATCGTGTTCTCGACCACGATGAACAACATGAACTGGTCGATCGGCATCGAGGTCACCCTCGCCGTCCTCGGCTTCACCGACATCAACGCACCGACCATCGGCGGGATGATCTATTGGGCGAACCAGCACACGGCGCTGGTGGCCGGCATCTGGTGGTGGATCGCCTTTCCGATCGCGCTGGTGGTGATGACCTTCGTCGGGCTCTTCCTGCTCGCGGTCTCGATGAACGAGTACATCGACCCGCGCAGCCGCCTGGCGCGGATGGGGGGCGGCCGATGAGCGCGGCGCCCGACCAGACGCCGGTGCTGCAGGTCCACGATCTGCAAGCCCATTTCCGCACCCGCTATTTCGGCGTCAATCGCGAGGTGAGGGCCGTGGACGGCGTGACCTTCGACGTCCGCCGCAACGAGATCTACGGACTCGCCGGCGAATCCAGCTCTGGCAAGACGACGCTGGTCAAGACCATTGCGGGGCTGCTGAAGCCGCCGCTGGAGATGGTCGGCGGCTCGGCCCGCTTCTCCTTCCTGCCGGAGTGGGATGCGATCGGGCGCGCGCCGCCCGAGGTGGTCCGCCGCATCCGCTGGCGGCACCTGTCCTACATCATGCAGGGCTCGATGAACGTGCTGAACCCGCTCCGGCGGATCAGGCACAGCTTCCGCGACTTCGCCTGGCGCCATCTCGGCGGCAGCAAAGCTGAGTTCGACGCCAGGGCGGCCGCGCATCTGGAGCGCGTCAAGCTCGACCCGTCGGTACTCGCAGCCTATCCGCACGAGCTTTCCGGCGGCATGCGCCAGCGCGTCACCATCGCGCTGGCGACGATCTGCAAGCCGGAATTCGTCATCGCCGACGAGCCGACGACCGCGCTCGACGTGATCGTGCAGAAGGACGTGCTCGGCATGATCCGCTCGATCCAGCAGGAAATGGGCTCGAGCGTCCTGTTCATCACCCACGACATGGGCGTCCACGCGGCGCTGACCGACAGGCTCGGCATCATGTATGCGGGCCGCCTGGTCGAGGACGGCGAGACGCCGGAGATCTTCGAGCGGCCGCTACACCCCTATACCAGGCATCTGATCGCAAGCCTGCCGCGCATCGGCGACGTGAAGCAGCGCGAGGGGCTGGAAGGCACCCCGCCCAGTCTCGCCGCGCCGCCGCCGGGCTGCCGTTTCCACCCGCGCTGCCCGCTCGCCATGCCGGTGTGCGCGACGACGGTGCCCGCGATGGTCGAGACGCTGCCCGGCCACCGCGCCGCCTGCCATGCGGTCAATCCGGGGGCGGCGGCATGAGCGCGCTCCTCGAACTCGACAAGGTCGGCAAGACCTTCGCGCGCGGCGGGCTGTTCTCGTCGCGGCGCGTCGAGGCGGTCAAGGAGGTCAGCTTCGCGCTACGGGACGAGACGCCGGAGATCTTCACGGTGATCGGCGAGTCCGGCTCCGGCAAGTCGACGCTGGCGCGTATGATCCTCGGCATCCATGCGCCGAGCTCCGGCTCGATCAGACTCGCCGGGCAGGATGTCGCAGCCTATGAGCGGCGCGCCTTCATGGCCAAGGTGCAGCCGATCTTCCAGAATCCGTTCGAGGCCTTCAACCCGCTGAAGCAGCTCGATCGCTACCTGTTCATGACGGCTGAACGCTTCGGCGAGGCCACCGACCGCAAGGCGGCGGAGGGCCGGGCCGACGAGGCGCTGAAGCAGGTCGGCCTCTCGCTGGCCGAGATCGCCGGGCGGTTTCCGCATGAGCTGTCAGGCGGCCAGCTCCAGCGGGTCGCGATCGCCCGCGCGCTCGTCGCCAGGCCCAGGCTGATCGTCGCCGACGAGCCGGTCTCGATGGTCGACGCTTCGCTCCGCATGTCGATCGTCAACCTGTTCGGACGCCTGCGCGACGAGCTCGGCCTGTCGATCATCTACATCACCCACGACCTCGCCACCGCATACTACATCAGCGACCGGCTGATCATCATGCAGAAGGGCGTCGTGGTCGAAGAAGGGCCGGCCCGCGCCGTGCTCTCGGCCCCCTCGCATCCCTATTCCCGCCAGCTCCGCGACGCCGTGCTCACGCCCGACAGCGCCGGGGCCTTCCGCGGCGGATATCCGCCCAAAGCCGTTCCAGCCTCCGGAGCCAAGCCATGAGACAAGCCAGCATCACCTTCGACCGTGCCTTCGCCATCGGCGACACCGATCCGCGGCTCTTCGGAGCCTTCGTCGAGCATCTCGGCCGCTGCGTCTATGGCGGCATCTACGAGCCCGGCCATCCGACCGCCGACAAGCGCGGATTCCGCAAGGACGTGCTCGACCTCGTCAAGGAGCTCGGCCCGACGATCATGCGCTATCCCGGCGGCAATTTCGTCTCGGGTTACAACTGGGAAGACGGCGTCGGTCCGGTCAAGGACCGCCCGGCAAGGCTCGACCTCGCCTGGTTCACCACGGAGCCGAACACCTTCGGGACCAACGAGTTCGTCGACTGGTGCCGCGCCGCGAAGATCGAGCCGATGCTCGCCGTCAACCTCGGCACGCGCGACGGCGACGCGGCGCGCAACCTCGTCGAATACTGCAACCATCCCGGCGGCACCGCCTGGTCGGACCTGCGCATCAAGCACGGCTGGAAGAAGCCGCACGACATCAAGTTCTGGTGCCTCGGCAACGAGGTCGACGGCCCCTGGCAGATGGAGCACAAGACCGCGACCGAATACGGCCGCGTCGCCCATGAAGCCGCGAAGATGATGCGCTGGATCGACCCGTCGATCGAGCTGGCCGCCTGCGGCTCGTCCGGCCGCAACATGCCGACCTATGGCCGCTGGGAGGACGAGGTTCTCGAGCACACCTTCGACCAGGTCGAGTTCATCTCGCTGCACACCTATTTCAACAATTATGCCGCCGACACCAAGGCCTTCCTGGCCAGCCCCGACCTGATGGACCAGTTCATCGAGGAGGTCGTCGCGATCTCGGATGCGGTCGCAGCGCGCCGGCGCTCCGACAAGCGGATCATGCTGAGCTTCGACGAATGGAATGTCTGGTACCGGACGCGGCGGGTGCGAGCGGACCGCGTCAAGGAGGGCTGGCCGGTGGCGCCGCCGATCCTGGAGGAGATCTACTCGATGGAGGACGCGCTCGTCTTCGGCGGCGCCTGCATCTCGCTGCTAAACCATGCCGACCGGGTCAAGGCGGCCTGCCTCGCCCAGCTTGTCAACGTCATCGCGCCGATCATGACCGAGACCGGCGGGCCGGCCTGGCGACAGACGATCTTCTGGCCCTTTGCCCAGATGAGCCGGCTCGGCCGCGGCAGCGTGCTGAAGGCGATCGTCAAGTCCGAGAGCTACCAGGCCGACTATTACGACCCGCGCGGCAAGCAGGACCTCTACTACCCGATCGACGCGCCCTATCTGAAGGCCTCGGTCGTCGCCGACGACAAGGGCGTCTCGCTTTTCCTGCTCAACCGCGATCTGGAGCAGCCCGTCACGGTGACGCTCGATGCCCGAGGCTTCGGCAAGCTCAAGGTCGCGGAGGCGACCGAGCTGCGCCATGCCGACCTGAAGGCCGTCAACAGCAAGAAGGAGCAACTCAAGGTCAAGCCCGCGACCTTGAAGGGTGTCTCGGCGAAGGCGAACGCGATCTCGCTGGAGTTGCAGCCGGCTTCGTGGAATGTGATCAGGCTGGAAGGCTAGGAGCACGCGTCTTCACCACGATGGACGAGAGCCCACCAAGATCGCAGCGCGGTCGCCGGGATCCCGGCGGAGCTGGTCCTGCGCCGGGCGCGCAGACCCGGCGCGACCGCAGCTTCCTCGTCGTCAATGCCGATCGCCAGTATCAGGTGCTGCGCGGCCTGGCCTCCCCGGTCAGGCTGCGCATCCTGCGGCTGCTCAACCGCCACGGCCCCAAGAACATAAACCAGATCGCCGAGGTGCTCGGCCTGCCGCAATCAACGATCGTGACCAATGTCCAGGTGCTCGAGGAAGCCGAGCTGATCTCGACCTCGCTCGGCAAGGCCGCCAAGGGCCAGCAGAAGGTCTGCGCGGCGCGCTATGCCGAGATCGTCGTCAATCTAGACCCGGAGGATCCGAGCCGGGAGCGCAACGTCGTCGAAGTCGAGATGCCGCTCGGGCTCTATACCAGCTCGAACGTCTCTGCGCCCTGCGGGCTCTGCTCGACCGAGCGTATCCTCGGCGTGCTCGACGTGCCCGAGCTGTTCCTCGATCCGCGCCGGGTCCAGGCAGGGCTGATCTGGTTCGGTCGCGGCTATGTCGAGTACAAATTCCCGAACAATGCCAAGGTCCTGAACCAGGCGATCACCGCGCTCGAATTCGAGATGGAGATGTCGTCGGAGGTGCCGGGAACCAATGCCGACTGGCCGTCCGACATCAGCCTCTGGGTCAATGGCCGCAAGGTCGGCACCTGGACCTGTCCGGGCGACTACGGTGACCGCCGAGGGATCTACACGCCGCATTGGTGGAAGCTCGAAGGCTCGCAATACGGCATCCTGACGACCTGGCGCATCACCGCGGACGGCACCTATCTCGGCGAACGCCGGCTCAGCGATGTCGCCACCACGGATCTCGACCTCGACCTCCACCATTCGATCAAGGTACGCATCGGCATCGACGAAAAGGAGGGCCGCCCGGGGGGAGTCAACATTTTCGGCCGCGGCTTCGGCAACCACAACCAGGACATCAAGATGCGGCTGCATCTGGAAGGGATGAAGGCCTTGCCGCACGTTCCGATCTGAGATGTGCCTTATGCCGGACAGCGTCGAGGCCAACCGCTGTGGCCGGATCATGGGCCGATGCATGAAACCGGGTACCGGCCCTACGCGCGTCAACCGATATGGCGGTCGAGCGTCACGAGCGTCACGACCTCGGCAATTTGGGACAGGCCGGCGAGCGCCTTGCGGACAGCCTCGATCGAATCGATCGAATCTCCATCGGCACGAACGATCATGTCGTACTGGCCGGCAATGGAGTGCAGACAGACGATGCCGGGAACGCGCCGCAGCACGGGAAGCAGCTGGCTGCACGTGAAGCCCGGTCGCAGCTTGGCGAGGAAGTGGGCACTCTGGCGCTGGCTTGGCTCCCCCTCGACAATGGTGAAGCTCTTGATTGCGCCGGACGCTCGCAGGCGCTCGATCCGTTCCTGGACTGTGCTGCGCGACAGCTGCACTTCGCGCGCCAACGCCACCGCCGAGCGACGAGCGTCGCGCCGCAGTGCGGACAGCAGCATGCGGTCCTTGTCGTCCATGTCGTCCCTCGCTCCCAGGCCCGGCAGATCGCTTGTCCGCCCGACATCATGCCGACTGCATCCGGCGCGGTGTCGCGGCATCTCTGCCATGAGGAGGATGCGCGATGACACTCGATCTGGACAATGCCGTATTGCTGCCGGTGGACATGCAGCAGGCTTTCGACTCCGCGCCATGGCCGCGGCGGTGGAATCAGGACCTCGACCGTAATGGCCTGCGTCTTCTGGATATCTTCCGCCGGGCCGGCCGCCCTATCATTCACGTCCGGCATGCCTCGGTCGAGCCGAACTCGACCTTGCGACCCGAAGCGCCGGGGCATGCCTATCGCGACGGGTTCGGCCCGCGAGAGGGCGAGGCGGAAATCGTCAAGAGCGTCAACTCCGCTTTCATTGGCACGGACCTGGACCTGCAGCTGCGGCGTCTCGGCGCCAGGAGCGTCGTGACGTTCGGCGTTTCCACCGACATGTGCGTCTCGACCACGATCCGCACAGGCGCCAATATGGGTTGGCGCATGGTCCTGGTCGCCGACGCCTGCGACTGCTTCGATCTTCCCGACGGAAGCGGCGGAACACTGCCGGCCGAAACGGTGCATGCCGTCCATCTGGCGACGCTACGCGCCGAGTTCTGCGAGGTGGTGAGCGTGCAAGACATGGCCGTCTGACCCCAGTCAGCCCGCAGCACCCGAAGCTGGGCCGGCGCGATCATTCGACAGGACGGCCAGCGGGTGGCACGGGCCGCATTGCGGCGATGCGCGCAAGGCGCCGGCGGCTTGTCGAGACATGCAAGCCCTTGACGGTGGACGACATCGCCGGCCTCATCGCCCATCTGCCGGACCGCGCCGGCGCGCGGAACCTCGACCGGATCGAGGAGGTCCGATCCGGCTGGGCTCGCGTCGTTCGCCGTCGCGCGGATGACGAAACAGGCGAATGGAGACCAGATGTCCGAAGGCGCGATAGGCGAGCGTGTGCGTGTCAGTGAACTCTGGATCTATCCGGTCAAGGGTCTGCGGGGTATCAGGCTAGAGACGGCGGACCTGGAGCCGTGGGGCCTGCGGGACGACCGCCGTTTCATGATCGTCGATGCGAATGACCGCTTCCTGACCCAGCGCGAGGAGCCGCGGCTCGCCACGATTTCGGCGACGCTCTCCGATGGCAAGCTGCTCCTGCAGTCGGCGGCATCGCAGCAACCGGCCATCGAGGTCGCGAGGCCAACAGCAGGGGCGACACACCGCGTCAGCGTCGTGATCTGGCGTGACATGGTCAGTGCCGTTCATGTCTCTCCAGCGGCCGACCGATGGCTGAGCGCGGTCGTGGGGCGCGCCTGTCGCCTGGTCTACATGGATCGGCCGGAGCAGGCGCGGCCGGTCGATGCGGTATTCGGACGAGCCGAAGACCGCGTCAGCTTCGCCGACGGCTTTCCGCTGCTCGTAACCAACCGGGCCTCACAACTGGCGCTGGCGGCCATGCCCGGCTGTGCCGATGTGACGATGCAGCGCTTCCGGCCGAACGTCGTCGTCGAGGGGCCGGCGGCCTGGGCGGAAGATCATTGGCGGATGCTGACCGGGGACGGCATCGGCCTGCGCATCGTCAAGCCTTGCGCGCGTTGCGTGGTGACCACCATCGATCAGGAGACCGCTGTCAAATCGCCTGAGGCCGAGCCCTTGCGCAGCATGGCGACCTTCCGCAGGGACGGCAGCGGGAAGGTGATCTTCGGTCAGAATGCGATTCCGGACGGGACCGGGCGCCTCTCCGTCGGCGATGTGTTCGTCGTCGGATCTTGACCGGACCCGCGATCAGCCGCGCTTCAGGTCGGCGAGGACGCGCGCGAAGGCTGCTTGAGCGCGCGCCTTGGCGCGCGGATCGCCGAGCAGCTTCGTTGCATGCTGATAGGCCAGCGCGGCGCCCAGGATCTCGAAGACGGCCTGCTGCGGATCGACATCCTCCCGGAAGGCACCGGATGCGACACCTTCGCTGATGATGGAGCCCAGGAATTCGCGCCAGTCGAGCTGGGACGCCACCAGCCTGTCGCGGACGAGACCTGGCCGGTCGTCGAACTCCTGCGCCGCCGTCATGAAGAGGCAGCCGCCATCGTCCTGCTCTCCTCTGATCCAGACCAGATAGCGTTCGAACAGCGACCGCAAGCGCCTGTCGGGCGCCTCGCGCCGCGTGCCGGCGGCGATCACCTCGCGCTTGAAGCGCCCGATCGCTTCCTCAAGAATGTTGAGCTGCAGCGCCTCCTTGGATTTGAAGTGCGCGAAAAGCCCGCTTTTCGTCAGCTCGAGCTTCGTCGCCAGGGGGCCGAGCGACAGCCCCTCGAGGCCGATCCGAGAGGCCTGCCGCAGACCCTCGTCGACAATCGCCGCGCGCGTCGTTTCACCCTTGCTCATGCCCAAAATTTAGCACGAACGATCATAAAAGAAAATGTTGCCGGAGCGTGCCGCCGATATAATGTGTATCTACACTATAAGCTCCTGCTGTGATCACAGCCTTGCAGCGGCGCCGACCGTATCGGCGGGACACGATGCCGAAGGTACTCCATCATGCTAGACGCCGTATGGACTGTGCTTCTTGTCGCATGCTGGCCGGTCGCCGTCGTACTGATCGTGTCGGGGCTGCCGGAGAGACGTCATAGGGGCATAGCGGTCGCCGGCCTGCTCGCCATCTGGTTCGCGATGACCGCCGCGACGCGCGTACCAGGCATCGCCGCACTACCCGACGGCGCCTTGGGAATATTGCTGCCGGTCCTGATCGGCAGCGCCATGCTGGCGGCGACCCGCGCAGGGCGCACCATCGTCGCCGAACTGTCGCTGGCGCCGCTGATAGCGCTTCATGTCGCCCGGTTCGCGGGCGGAGGCTTCCTGCTCCTTCATGAAGCGGGCCGCCTGTCGAACCCGTTCGCGGCCTATGCCGGCTGGGGCGACATCCTGACGGCAGGCCTGGCCATCCCGACCGCGGTCTTCGCCGCAAGACGCCTACCCGGCTGGCTTCCTCTCACCCTGATCTGGAACATCGTCGGCTTCGCCGACTTCTGCTCTGCGATCTTCTTCGCCACCACCTCGCAGCCGGGCTCGCCCCTGCGCCTCTTCCATGAGCCGCCGGGCACCGCAGTCATCATGGACCTGCCATGGCGTTTCATTCCGGGCTTCTACGTGCCTGTCCTCCTCCTGATCCATGTCGCGATTTTCCTTCATTTGCGGCATGTCGTGCGCAGTCGTCGATCCGCTGAATCATCCCAGTAAAGGCATGGTCGACCAGGCCTCGCGATCAGCCTCGGCTGCCCGGCACGGGCGCCGGCGATCCATGCCGTCGCGTGGCATGAGGCGGCCCGGTCTGAGATCTCGGCGGCTCCTCGACCAGCGGTGGAAAGCCGTGCTTCGTGCTGCGACACCCTATCGGCCGGCCTGCGGCGACACCGCCTGCCCGCGGCAAACGACATTGGCGGTTTTGAAACGCCTTTTGACGGCCCGCCGGCATCGCGGTGGCTTATGGATTGACGCCCGATCGTGGCGTCTGCAGCGGAGCATCCATGTCGACCGGCAATGGCAGAATCTTTGAGTACTCAGACGGCGGTGAACTCTTTGAGGGGTATGTCGTCGAGCCTGACGTGAGCCTGGGCGGCCAAAGACCTTGCGTCCTCGTTCTTCACGACTGGAGCGGCGTCAACAGCGGCATGCACGAGGTCGCCGAGCGCGTGGCCGGCCTCGGCTATGTCGCCTTTGCTGCGGACGTATATGGCAAGGGCCGGCGCGGCGGTGAAACGGACGACAACAGCAGCCTGATGAACCCGCTTGTCGGCGATCGCGCGTTGCTGCGCCAGCGCCTCCTCGCCAGCCTTCGCGCTGCCTGCCAGCACCCCCGCGTCGATGGCGACCGCATCGCCGCCGTCGGCTACTGCTTCGGCGGACTATGTGCGCTGGATCTCGCCAGGGCTGTTCCGGCTGGCCTTCGTGGCGTCGTGAGCGTCCACGGCGTGCTGGCCCCGCCTCAGCTTGGGCCGCAGGCCGACATCAAGGCGAGCATCCTGCTGCTGCACGGGTGGGAAGATCCGTTTGCTCCCCCGGCTCGCATCGAGGCGTTCGCCCGTGAATTCACCGATGCCAAGGCTGACTGGCAGGTGCATGCCTATGGGCACGCCATGCACGCATTCTCGTTTGAGCGCGCCGCAAAGCCGGAGCAAGGCATCGCCTATGACGCAGCCGCGGCTCGGCGTTCCTGGCAGGCGATGCAGGACTTCTTCGGGGAAATCTTCGCCGGCTCCTAGGGCGGGGGTTGCTCTCGATAGCGTCAAGGATCGGGCCGAACTGCGAGTTCTGCGGCAAGGACCTGGCGTTCGACGCGACGCATGCCTTCCAAAGCACCTGTCGAATGCGCTGTCTGCACGGATTGCGGTGTTCGATCGTCCACGCCTGATCGCGCGCCCATCGCCGCGCAGTCGTGGCGCATCGGGCATATCCCGCCGGAGGAGCAGTGCCTCGCGCCTGCACGCTAGCAATCGAGATGCTGGACCGAGCTGACATAGTGCATACAGTCGGGTATTGCCGACCGGATCACCAGTTCGGCAGGCGGATGCGAGGCGGTTTGCCTGGATGGCGGGCGTGGCTCCTCGGCAATCCAGCCCTTCTCCAGCCAATCGCCATAGGGAACGAACGTCCCTGGCCCGCGCGCCGCAGCCCGCCTCATCGCCGCGCCGGTGTTGAATGCGGTGACGAAGGCATCGGCACGATAGGATTGCGCCAGAGCTTTGCCATCAAGCTCGATCAGAACCTGCGGACCTTTCAGGGCCCGCAGATGTCGACGCAGGCGTGCTGGATCGAGCCAGAAGTAAACTCCTCGATTGATGAGCGCGTACCAGTCGGAGCTGCTCAGCCCCCCGACCAGGCAGCGATCGAGAGCGGCCGGCGGCATCGGTTCCTGATCGCGCAATCTCACGCCGGAAGGCAGGAGCGTCTCGCCTCGCCTGCGCTGGCTGCGAAGGAGCGCTTCACTGTTCCTGCCATGAGCCCGCCTGACAAGCATATCCGCCGGTAGCAGCCCTTCGGCCTGGACCGCGGCCCAATTGGCGCGATCGACGATGTGGTAGATGCACGCAAGCCGTCGCCTCGTCACCGTAAAAGTCTCCCGGATCTCTCCGTCTCGGTATTAGCACGATCGTTCGATTTATAAAATCCGGTCCAGCGACGCTGTATGATTGAAAATACGGGCTTTCAAGACAATTTACAATATGACCGATCGTGCTATTAACGAGTTCAATCATGGTACAGGAGAGGCCGGCATGTGCGAAGTCATCATCATTCTCGCGGGTTTCGCGCTGGAGCCGATCGCCGCGATCATCCCTCCGTCCGAGCCGCCATCACGATCATCGCAGTCGACTGCGGCGCCAGGCAGCAGCCTTTCGGCATACGCGCCGCCGCGCCGCGTACGTGCGTCTCGCCCCTGACCAAGCGGACGGAGGAGGTAGCCAAGATGCTTCCGAGCGGCCGGATGCGCGAGGCGGCAGAGCTGCATCACACCTGCGACGATCACCCCTCTCCATGATGAAGAACATGACGCAGGCGCGAACGATTTGGGCCCGCCGCCACGCCCTTCAGGGCCGGAAACTCAGCCTCACCCACTGTTCGAGAAAGAGAGCTTACGCATCATGACAACCGCAATGGGCATACGAAAAGAACGGACGGTCGGTCCTGTCGGCGGTAGCGATCACGTCGTCATCGATACCATGACGGGCCAGACCGGGAGTTATGCCGACTGGGTCGCCGCGTTCGCGGAAAGATGGGCTGATGCCCAGGCCAATCTGGACCGGTTCATGCAAATCCTCGGTCCGGACATCGTCCTGAAGGCGCCCGGCCTGCGGACCACGCGCGGCCGTGCGGCCGGCTACCGAGCCTTCGCCGGCACCTTCGCGGCGCTGCCCGATCTGACAGGGAAAGTCCTGCGCTGGAGCGCCAGCGAGGATGTCCTGTTCATCGAGATGACCTTCTCGGCGACGATCGGACGCCAGCTTATCTCCTGGAACGACGTCGACCGGATCCGCTTCGAAAACGGAGTTGCCGTCGAGCGCGTCGCCTATTTCGACCCGTCGCGCATCCGGCGCGCTTATCTCGGCAGCTTTGCCGGCTGGCGTCAGCTCTGGCGCATCCGGCGTATCCGGTAAGGCGCCAAGGGCAGTGGTTGCCCGCCGCGATCGCGCAGCGCATACGACCAGGGACCGCGCGATCCCTCGATCCGGCGTCGCGTGAGACAGGCGCTCCCGACCGAGGCGCCGGAGCGCCGGAAGGCCTCGCATGGACCGTCAGGGGCGGCTTGCCCGATCGGGCGCACGCCTTCGCTCAATGGAAATAGGAGGCGCCATTGATGTCGATCGTCGCACCTGTGGCGTGTCGCGCGAGCCCGGATGCCAGAAATGCGATGACGTTCGCGACGGCGTCCGGCGTGCACATCTCTCCGAGAGGCACGTCACGAAGCATGTCTGCTTCGCCGCGCGTCGCGATGACGGCCTCCTGCCGCTCCGTCCGAACGAACCCCGGCGCGACGATATAGGCCGTTATTCCGTCGGCCGCGAAATTCTTGGCGATACTTCTCGTCAGGGCGACCAGTGCACCTTTCGATGCGGCGTAGTGCATCAGGTGGGTTTCGTCACCGCGAAACGCCGCCCGGCTGGCGACAGCGACGATCGAGCCGCCCCCGATCAGGAAATGCGGCAGGGCGGCACGGTAGAGATCAGCGATCGCACGCACGTTGACCTGCATCGTATCCGCCCAGACCCGGTCCCATTGCTCGTCGGCCGCGTCCAGCATCAGCGGCGCAACGAGGGCCGCATTGCAAACCAGGAGGTCGATCCTGCCGAATGCCTTGACCGACGCCCTCCACAGCTCGGCTGCGGCACCGCGGCGCCGCAGATCCGCGCGAACCAGAGCGCACGAATCCGAACCGATGTCGGCTGCGAGCCTCTCCGCCTCGGCCTCTCCGCTCGAATAATGCAAGACGACCTTGGCGCCCGAACGCGCGAGCAGGCGTATGCTGGCGGCGCCTATGCCCTTGGAGCCGCCGGTAACGAGCGCAATCTTGCCGGAGAGGTCGACGAGCATGCTGTCGAAAATCCCTTCGCAAACTAGGGAATGAACCGAGGGCGCCCTCCCAATTCCTGGCGATGCGCCGACGGGAAGATGCCCGGCCGGGTGATGTCGGCCAGGGCTCGAGGCGGGTCAGCCTGTGTGCGAGCCGGGCCTCGGCCTGTCGGCCCCGTGGGATTGCAGCTGTTCGGGCTCGCCACTCTCGTCGCCGCCGCCGGAGGCCAGGATCACGCCGGCTTGGCGCGGAGCGCCGCGGTTGAGGCGAAGATCGAAGATATCGGGGCGGGCGTAATGCCCGGCGATGTCGTTGACCGCCTTCGCCGCCCGCACGTTGCGCAGATCGATGCGCGCGGTCAGGACCGTCTCCTCGCCGCTGGGCGCAAGCGCGATGATCTCGCCGCGCGGGTCGATGATCGCGCTGTCGCCGGTATAGGTGAAGTTGACGAGCTCCTTGTAGCGCTCCGGCATATCCGAGGGTTTCAGCAATCCGCCGGCGCAGATCACATAGCAGGCCGCCTGGGCCGCGAAGGCCCGGGAGAGCAGATGCTGCCGCGGCCATTGCGGGTTCGGCGCATCCGGCGCCGCCGCGAGCTCGCGGCCGGGCCAGGCTCCGACGTGAATCTGCGTCCCGCCCGCGACAAGCGCGAAGCCGGGCAACATCATGTTGTGCTCCCAGCAGTTCAGCCCGCTGATACGACCGTAGGGGCGCTGATGCACCACCAGGCCTTGGGCGTCGCCCTGCCCCCAGGCGACGCGCTCATAGGCCGTCGGCCGCAGCTTGCGGTGGCGCCCGAGAATGACGCCTTCGCGACCGATGAACAGCAGCGTGGCGTAGACGGTGCCCTGGGTCTGCGTATCCAGTTCGACGACGCCGATCACGACATCGGTGCCAGCCTCCCGTGCCGCCTTGCACAGCCGGTCGGTCTCCGGTCCCGGGATCGCGATCGCCTGATCGAGATACGCCTCGGCGGCATCCCACCAGCCTGGTGTCGATTGCGGCCGCCAGGCGAAGCCTGGATAGCCGGGCAGCCAGGTCTCTCCGAAGCCGGCCAGAACCGCGCCCTGGGCGCCGGCCTCCGCGATCAGCCGGCAGGCCTTGGCGGTCGAGGCCTCGCGATCGAAATAGACGGGGGTGGCCTGGATTGCGGCGACAATGATGGAGCTGGCGCTGGGCATGGGCGTGTCATCCGGATTGAAGGTCATGCGCGCGGGGCGGCGAATTGCGGAACTGCTCTAGCGCGGCAGGAAGCTGCGGATGCGGTCGAGATACCAGCCGGGGAACCCGAGCGCGGTCGCGGGCTCAAGGAGGTTGGTCACGTACTGCGCCTCGGCCTGTCCAGGCTCGAGCTTGGGCAGGAGGTAGCAGAGTGCGGCCCGCTCGCGGCCCTCGCGATCGCGTGCCAGCACGGGATACGGATAATACTTCGCCTTCAGCTGGCCATAGACGTGCGCGATCTCGTCATGCGTCAGCAAAAGAAGGAGCCCGTACGCCGTCTGCCGGTCGTTGCGGACGAGGTTCATCAGCGGCGAGATCTGCAGTTCATAGCCCGGCAGCATGGCAACGTCCTGCGCCGCAGGCGCCATCCCGAGCTGCTGCATAACCTTCGGATTGATGAGGCCGCCATAGTAGAAGCCCCAGACGCGTTCCGGCTTGTCGCCGGCGGATCCGCTCGTCACGTCATCTCTCCTTTCGACGCTCTCGTCCGCAACCGATATGCGCGGCGGGCCTCGATCGGAAAGTGGCAGTACTGACAATCACCGCATGAATCCTGCCACACGCTGGAAGCAGGCGATCCGGGCTCGCGGGAACCGCCGCTACATGATCGATTGCCGGGCGGACGGGAGGCCTGCGAGGTTGCGTCCGGTGCCGAACCGACGCCTGTACTCGGTCGGCCCGATCCCGACCGACTTGCGGAAATGCATCCGCATCGTCGCGGCACTGCCGAATCCGGCTGTCGCTGCAATCTCCTCTACCGGCAGAGACGGCCCTTCCAGCATCTGCTTTGCGGCCGCCAGCCGCTCCTCGAGCAGCCAAGCGGCCGGTGTCAGGCCTGTCATCTCCTTGAAGCGCCGCAGGAAGGTGCGCTCGCTCATCGCGGCTTGCTGGGCCAGATCCGCAACGGTCATGGTCTGGTTCAGCCGCGCCCGCATGGCGTCGAGCAGAAAGGTCAGCTTTCCGTTGGGCCGCCTGGGAACGGGTCGCTCGATGAACTGGGCTTGTCCGCCGTCGCGATGAGCCGGCATGACCAGTCGCCGGGCGACGCTGTTGGCGGCGTCCGCACCGAAATCGCGTCGAACGATGTGCAGGAGAAGGTCGATGCCGGCCGCGCTGCCTGCTGATGTCAGGACGTTGCCTTCGTCGACATAGAGCACTTCCGGGATCAGCGTCACCTTGGGAAATGCTGCCTTGAAAGCATCGGCGTAGCGCCAATGTGTCGTGGCGCTGCGCCCGTCGAGCAGGCCTGCACCCGCCAGGGCGAAGGCGCCCGAGCAGATCGACACGATCCGCGCGCCCCGTGCGTTCGCCCGCTGCAAGGCCGAGATCAATGCCGGAGGGGGTGCCAGGTGGGTCTTCCAGCCCGGCACGATGATGGTCCCGGCCTCGTCGAGAGCATCGAGCCTGGCAGTGGCGGAAATGAAGATGCCGCCCCCCGCCCGCAGCGGACCATCCTCGATCGCGCATGTCACCATGCGATACCAGTCCTCGCCCATTTCGGGGCGCGCCAGGCCGAAGATCTCGGTCGCTATGCCGTACTCGAAGGTCGCCAGCCCGTCATAGATCAGGACGGCGACGAGGCGATTGGGCTTTTGGCCCAGGTCAGATGCATTTGGCATGATCGTTACGCTAGTTGGCGATCATGCCAATTGCCACAAGACGACCGCGACTGCAAAACCGGGTTCGCAACAGGGAGAATTCCATGAAGACAAACGGTGTGACCCAGATCCCCGCGGCGGCGCCCGAAGATGCCGTCGCCCACTTTTCGGCCGAGTTCACGTTCGAGGCCGATTGCTGGGATGTTCATGATGCGCTGAAATCTGCCGAGCCCGGCTTCGTGCTCCTCGACGTCCGGAGCCCCGACCTTTTCAAGCAGGGGCATGTCGCAGGTGCGATCAACCTTCCGCATGGCAAGCTCATTCCGTCGAAGCTTGAACAATGGCCGAAGGACACCCTGTTCGTGACCTATTGCGCCGGCCCGCACTGCAACGGTGCCGCGCGAGGCGCCCTTCGGCTGGCCAAGCTCGGCCGCCCGGTCAAGATCATGGCAGGCGGTGTCACCGGGTGGATCGACGAGGGATTCACACTTGCCCCTGGCGAGTGAGAAACACCCTAAGACAGCATCGTTCGACACGACCTCAAAATTCGATCTTGCCGTCCGGGCGAACGATCGGGCGGCAAGACTTCTGGTTTGCCGCCACTTTCGCGGCGCCAGTGTGCCCTACGCCGCCCATCGAGAGCAGGCTCGGCAAGCCCACCGTCTCACCCTGCTCGAAATCCCGGCTTGCCCGTCTCCCGGGCAACACGCTCGATTGCTGCCAAAGCGCGAGACTCAAGAGCGTCGTCGGCTATCCGGATCCGAATCGAAGATATCTCAACGACACGAAGCGCTGCCGGAGGGCTACGTCTCAACTGCCGTCAGCGCGCGTCGTCATATGGCCTGCTGCCGGTTTTGTGGACGCTCAGTTAAGCTGACCCGACCTTCTTTTCGAACTCGGCCGGGTTGATGTAGCCGATGGTCGAGTGCCTGCGAACGGCGTTGTAGAACCGCTCGATGTAATCGAACAGGTCGCCACGAGCATCGTCGCGTGTACGGTTGACCCCGCCTCTGATCCATTCCGTTTTCAACGAGGAGAAGAAGCTCTCCATGGCGGCATTGTCCCAGACATTGCCGGAGCGGCTCATCGAGCAGGTGATGCCGTTGTCGGCCATCAGCTTCTGGAACGCCTCGCTGGCGTATTGGCTGCCCTGGTCGGAGTGATGCGGCAGCGCGTCGGGCTTGACGCGGCGCCAGATCGCCATCCCGAGCGCGTCGGTGACGAGCTGCGCGGTCATCTCGGCCTTCATCGACCAGCCGACGACGCGGCGAGAGAACAGATCTATGACGGCCGCCACATAGAGCCAACCCTCGGCGGTCCAGACATAGGTGAGCCGAAGGCCCGCGAAGCGAATTCGGCTATCCAGCGCTGGTTCGGCCGCTCGGCATGGAACACACGGTCGAGCATGTTGGGAGCGATCGCCGAGCGCTGGCCGGCATCCTTCGGCAACCCGTGCCGGCGTGGCTTCGCGCGTAGGGCCTGCATCCGCTTCAGCCGCTCGATGCGGTGAAGGCCGCAATCGATGCCCTCCGCCAGCAAGTCCCGCCAGACGCGGCGAGCGCCTTGAGTGCGATCCGAGCCGATGAAGCTCGCTGGCACCTTCACCCCAATCGCCTCGTCGTCTTGGCTGCGCTTGCCCGGCGTTCTGGCGAGCCAAGCATGAAAGCCCGAGCGCGAAACATCCAGCCCTTCGCACAGCCACGCCACCGGCCAGATCCCCCGGTGCTTCGCAATGAACGCGAACCTCATGTCACGTCCTTTGCGAAGTAGGCTGCGGCCGCTTTTAGGATATCGCGCTCCGCCTTGAGCTCGGCGACCTCCCGCCGCAACTTCTCGATCTCGAGCTATTCAGGCTTCATCTGCCCGTGGCCAGGAAAGGCCCGCGCAGTGTCGGCAGAAAGCAGCTTCACCCATTTGCGCAACTGGTTCTCGTGGACATCCAGGTCCCGTGACGCCTGCGCCACGCTCACCCCGCGTTCCTTGATCAGGCAACCGCATCGATCTTGAACTCACGCCGAAATCGCCTTCGCTGCACCTCCGGCTTCATGAAACACCCAATTTCGGTGTCCACGAAACCGGCAGCGGGCCATCCCTTCTGGATCGGCTGAGATACTAACGGGAGCTCGAACCCTCACGGGTCCGCCCGATTACGCATGCTATTGGCGCAGCGCGGGCAATCTCAGCAGGACGTCAGAACGGAATGCGAGATCCGTCCCAGGCGAGACGATGTCCGGATTGTTCAGAAACGGCAGCGTCAACGACAGCAAGAAGATGGGCTGCTGCTTCGCGCGGCCGGAAGGGCCCGGGCTTGCCTGCTTCGCCGCGATAGGGCTCCGATGGAGCTGTGACGACAGTGCCGGGATGCAGGGCCAGGGCGATAGCATCTGGCCGCGTCCGTTTCAGCTCGATCGAGAGGGTGCGGATCAACTGATTGAGCGCGGCCTTGGAGGCCCGGTATGCAGACCATCCACCCAGGCGATTGTCCTCGATCGATCCGACGCGGGCCAAGCGCGCGGCAAAGACCGAGCGACCCTGCCTCGGCAGCAGCGGGATGAGAGTTTGGCGATCAGGGCTGGTCCGATGGCGTTGACCGCGAACAGTCTGGCGAAGGCTGCCGGATCGATCGCCCTCAACGACTCTTAGGGCGTCACGCCGGAACCATGAAGGATCGCGCTGGCGACGATCACAAGGCTGACGGGCGGGCCGGCGGCGATCACACCGGCGACCTGCTGAACGCTTTGCTCGTCAGTCATGTCGGCCATGTGCGGAAATCCTCCCCGTGCCCCCAAAGGGGATCCGCGAACTCGTCGGATGCAGGGATAGCTTCCACCAGCGCCGAGCCGATGCCACCCCTCGCCCCCAGGATGACTCTCCTCGTTTCGTCAAAGCCGGAGCGTCGGACACGGCCACGTGAAACGAGGGCGTGATCGGCCACCCGCCAGCATGTGCGGATGGCTTCACCGGCATGACCTCATATCGTGTCGGTGTCGGAACTGCTCAGCGAACTTGGCTGGCTCGCAGGCGCTTTCACGCCGAGAACCTCCAGCAAGCTGTGTTCCCCGTAAGGCTTGACGAGGATCGACGCGCGCTCGTCCTTCGCGACGGTGGACGCGTCGCCGGTCGCGAACACGACCACGACCTGCGGCCGAAGTTCGCGTGCACGAGCGGCAAGCTCGGTGCCGGATGCTCCCGGGAGATTGATGTCGGTCACCAGGATGTCGACGGGAGCCGTCTGCAGCGCGGCCATCGCCTCTTCGGCGCTTCCGGCATCCACAACGACGAAGCCCGCCTCCTCGATGATTTCGGCCGTGTTCATGCGGATCAGCGCATCATCTTCGACAAGGAGTACGGTGCGTCGCGCATTCGCGGCGGCCGGCGGCGCCGGCACGGCGGCCATCTCCGGCTCCCTGCGTTGGGCCGCTGCGGCATTCCGCTGCTGCTGGTTTGCCAGGACGTGCCTGACCTTTCGCGCCAGCGCTTCGCGCGTGTAGGGCTTCGAGAGCAGCTCGACGCCCGCATCCAGCTTGCCCCCATGCACGATGGAGTTCTCGGTATACCCCGAGGTGAACAGCACGGCGATGTTCGGGAGGCGCTCACGCGCCTTGCGGGCCAGTTCCGGGCTCTTCAGCGTGCCGGGCATCACGACGTCCGTGAAGAGCATGTCGATCGGAACGCCGCTCTCGATCACGTTCAGCGCACTTGCGGCATCGACGGCCTTGAGCACGCGGTAGCCGAGATCGGCCAAGAGCTCGACGACCGTCGCGCGAACCTCCTCGTCGTCCTCGACCACGAGCACCGTCTCGGTGCCGCCCGCGACGGGGCCGGTATCGACCGCGACCTCGACATCCTCGCTCTCGAGTGCGCGGGGCAGATAGAGCTTGATCGTCGTGCCATGCCCGACCTCGGAATAGATCTTAACATGGCCCCCCGATTGCTTGACGAAGCCATAGACCATGGAGAGGCCGAGCCCCGAGCCCTTGCCCTCGCCCTTCGTCGAGAAGAACGGCTCGAACACCTTGTCGATGATCTCGGGCGCCATGCCGCTGCCGGTATCGGTGACCGCCAGCATGACGTACTGCCCCGCCGTCACGTCGTCATGGGCGCGGACATAGGCATCGTCCAACATGGTGTTCGAGAGTTCGATGGTGAGCTTCCCCTGGCCCTCCATCGCGTCGCGGGCATTGATCGCGAGATTGAGCAAGGCGTTCTCGATCTGGGCTGGGTCGATGAACGTGTTCCACAAGCCGCCGCCGACCACGGTCTCGATCTCGATAGCTTCGCCGAGCGCGCGGCGCAGCATGTCGTCCATGCCGCGCACGAAGCGGCTGACATTGACGACCTTGGGTTCGAGCGCCTGACGGCGTCCGAAGGCGAGAAGCTGCGAGGCGAGCTTGGCCCCGCGGGAGACGCCGGCCATCGCGTTGGTTACGCGTCGCTCGGCGCGTTCATTGCCGGCGATGTCCTTTGCCAGAAGCTGGAGGTTGCCTGCCACGACCTGAAGCAAATTGTTGAAGTCGTGCGCGACGCCTCCCGTGAGCTTGCCGACCGTCTCCATCTTCTGAGCCTGCGCAAGCTTGGCTTCGGCCTGCCGCCGCTCGTCGATCTCGGCGATGACGCGAGCCTCCAGGTTATCGTTCAGCTGTCGCAACTGCGCCTCGGCCCGCTCGCGATGCCGTACCTGCCGGGCGAGGTCCTCGGCCTGCGCTCGAAGAGCGGCTTCAGCCGCTCGCTGATGGGTGATGTCGGTATGGACGCCGACCCATTCGACGATCTCTCCGACCGTGTCGAACACCGGCAAGGCCCGGATCGCGAAGGTGCGCCAGCTGCCGCTGCTGTCGCGCACGCGGTGCTCGTGGACGTACATACTCCGCGCATCGACGGCCGCGTTCCAGCTTTCGACGGATGCGGACCGGTCATCGGGGTGCACAGCGTCAGCCCAGCCGAAACCCTGGTATTCCTCATAGGTCTGACCGGTGAGCGCAGCCCAGCCGGGCTGCTCGCCATCCATCCGGCCGTCGGGACTGTTGGTCCACAAAACCCCGTGAACGGCATCCATCGCCCGACGAAACCGGCTGTTGCTGCGCGCCAGTGCCGCCTCGCGCAGAGCACGCTCCTGCACGTCGATTCCCAGAACGTATACGCCAGGGATCGAGCCGTCCGGCTCAATGCGCGGCACATAGCGAACCTCGAGCCGGCGAGTCACGCCATCACGGTGGGGCATCGTCGTTTCTGCGGTGAAGCGCTCACCCGCAAGCCCGCGGTCGAGATCTGCTCGGCGATCCTGATAAGGCGCATCGCCGATGACGTCCCTGACGTGTCGCCCGATCATGCTGGCGGGCGACATCCCGAACCAGCTTTCGTAGGCGATGTTGGCGAAGCGATAGACGTGCTCCCGGTCGACATAAGAGACCAGCATCGGCAGGGCGTCGGTGACCCGCAGCAATTCGGTTTCGCTGACGGCGACGCGCCGTTCCGCCTCGACCCGTGCGCTGTTGTCGACGATGGTGCACATGACGCCGCCGACGCCGCCATCGGCTTCGTAGACCGGCGTATAGAACAGGTCGAGATAGAGCGTCGTCCTGCCGTCTGGCCTGTCGAATTCGATGGGCTGGTCGCGATAGGAGATGGTTTCGCCGCGCAGGCCGGCTTCCAGAATTGGGCGGTTCCAGTCCCATACCTCGGGAAACGCCATCGCAACCGGGCTGCCGAGAGCCGAAGGATGACGCTCCCCGGCTATCGTCCTGTAGGCATCGTTGTAGAGCATGATGTGGTCGGGCCCCCACATCAGCACCTTGGCCACCGGGGAGTTCACGATATTGGCGATCGTGGCTCGCATTTCGACCGGCCAGGTATCGACGGCGCCGAGGCTGGTCGCTGCCCAGTCCCGCTCGCGGATCAACGCACCACATTCTCCCCCGGCCACTGGCCATGCCGTGCGTTCCTTCGGCGTCGAAAGGCGAGGCCTATCCCGGAGGACTTTCAAGGCGGCGCGGACCACTTCGCTCGAATCCGCATAATGACCAGAGGCCAGTTGCTCGGATACGAAATCCTCAAGATCGGGCGTGAGGGCGATGTTCTGCATTGGACCGGTCATCATATGCGCTGGAATCGACTGCTGATTTATTCGTGTCAATACACTCTGCTGCGGCAGCCGCGCGGCTTGAACAGCATCCCGAGATGGGGAGATCCGATCAGTCCGTAACCACCTACCCAGCAATCACCTGGAAGCGGTTCAGCGGGTACGGGCCGAAGGTATGGACTATCGGGGCGTTGGCTGCGCCGCATCCCCGCGCCACTGGGATACGTCCGACCTACGGTACTTTATGTCAGGCGTCGCAGGTCCACCGTCCCCGGCCGGGGCTGCATATGAATCGGGCGTCGCGTTCGGCGGCTATCATTTTGCCCTATAATCTGAGGTAAGCCGCGCATCCATAAGGAGCTTCGGTAGGTTCGACGAATCCACGATTGAACTCACCGCGGTCGAGAGAGTTGCATTCTCGCTACAGCCATATGCCGTCGCGTCGTCCAGCAAATGACACGACTATCGGGAACGTCTCGGGTTACGAAGCACACGAGGAGATCCAGAACGCATGAATGCCGAAACCGAGCACGATCGTATCGAGAGCGAGATCGACAAGGTCGGCAAGTCATCGGACCCGTTCGCATCCGCCGTCCGCGCAACGCGGATGCCGATGTTGATCACCGATCCCAACCAGCCCGACAATCCGATCGTCTTCGTCAACGACGCTTTCCTGCGCCTGACCGGCTACGAGCGCGAGGAGTGTCTCGGGCACAACTGCCGATTTCTTCAAGGGCCGGATACCGATTCCGCCGATGTGGCTAAGCTGCGCGACGCGATCGAGCGCCGCTCGCAGATCGAGATGGAGATCGTCAATCACCGCAAGGACGGCAGTCGGTTCTTCAACCGCGTGCTGATCTCGCCAGTTTTCGACGAGGACGGCCACCTGACCTATTTCTTCGCGTCCCAGTTCGACGTCACGCTGGAGCGCGACCGTCTGGTGCGTCTCCAGCGCGAGCATGACAAGCTGGAGAAGGAGGTCGAGCGCCGCACCCGCGAGCTCCGGCAGTCCGAGGAGCGCCTCAAGTTCACCATCCAGGCGGCCCGCCTCGGCTCATGGACGCTCGACCTCACCGACATGCGGCTGACCTGCTCGGACATCTGCAAGCGCAATTTCGGGCGACAGCCGGCCGAACCCTTCACCTATCACGACCTCATCGCGACAGTCGTGCCGGAAGAGCGGCAGCGAATGCAGCAATCCGTCGAGGACGCCATCGAGGAACATCACGACTACGAGCAGGAATACCGGATCGAGATACCGAGCGGCGAAACGCGCTGGATCATGGCGCGCGCGCGGCCCTACTACTCCGCGGAAGGCAAGCCACTCAGCATGGCCGGCGTCACGCTCGATGTTACCGAAAGCCGCCGTAATGAAGAGCAGCGGCTGCTGCTCACCGCCGAGTTGAAGCATCGCGTCAAGAACTCGATGGCGACCATCCAGTCGATCGCGACGCAGACGCTGCGCAATGCAGGTTCGCTCCAGGAAGCGACCGAGGTTCTCACCGCACGCATGCAGTCGCTGGCATCGGCTCATGACCTGCTGACGCGGGAGGAATGGCAGAGTGCGACCATCGCGGAGGTGGTCGCGAGTGCCACAGAGTCTTTCGAAGCCCCGGGGGCAAGGCGCTTCCGCGTTGGCGGTCCGCCAATCAGCTTGCCGCCTCGGGCGGCCATGGCGATGGTGCTTGCTCTGCACGAGTTGTCGACCAACGCGGCGAAGTACGGCGCTTTGTCGGTGCCCGACGGTCATGTCGTGATCGATTGGCAAATTGCCGATCACGCAGGCTCGAAGATGATCGAGTTCCGCTGGCAGGAGGTCGGGGGGCCGAAGGTCACAGGCCAGCCCAGCCGCCGCGGTTTCGGCACTCGGCTCATCGAAAAGGTGCTGACGGCCGAACTCAATGGCAAGGGCTCGCTGAGTTACCTGCCATCCGGTGTCTTGTTTACAGTCGAGGCGCCGCTCCCGGACCAGGACAAAATCAGTGGCACGCCGGACGACGAAGAATTGTTCCGGCGCAATATCACCTCGTCCTTCGACTAACCCATCCGCGAAAGTGCCTGATGCATCTGACGCGCGGAATAAGGCTTGCTCAAGAATGTCACATCGTCCGGCAATTCGCCTGATTGTAGCTTGTGGTGACCCGAGACCACGATGATCAGGATCGGCGGCCAGCGATCGCGCACCGCCTTGGCCAACTTGACCCCGTCCATGCTGCCCGGCATCTGGACATCGGTGATAACGACGCGAATATCGTCGCGGGTCTCCAGGATGGCGACGGCGGCGTCCGCATTGGCCGCCTCCAGAACATCGAACCCCGCATCCTCGACGATATCGACCGCGTGCATCATCAGCAGTGGCTCGTCTTCGACGATCAACGCGATTGGCTTGCTCACTCACATGGTCCGTTCTGTGGCGGTCGGGTTCCATCAGGGTCCATCTCCGGCTCTTCGCCGTCGTAACCGCTAAATTCCAGTTTCGCGCGATAGATCGCTGCGCCATGCTCGTCGTCTATTTCGACGGCCATATGGGCTTCGCGCTTGCCAGGAATATGATCCCGGGCGATCTCGGCTATCGCGATCTGTGCGTCCCGGCGGGCTGCCGAGGCGTCGGGGAATTCCATTGGTTCTCCCCGATCGGGTCCTTCGCCGACATCCATGCGCACAACGTAGGTTGGCATCGCAGCCATCTCCGATCCCCCTAGGGCCGAACGGCAGGAGAGGTCAGCATGTTCCGCGATGCTCCGTTTTCTTTTTTGTAACGACAGCTCTGCGGCGTGATGGAAAACGGATCGATCCTTCAACTGGACTGGAAATTGCCGGCGACTGAGTGTCGATCACGTCATCGACGTCTGCTCGGCTAGAGAGAGAATGTCTGCAGGTGGCGCATCGCGGCGATATGGCGTCGTCGCCATATGCGTCATAGAGGCGATCAGCGCTGGTGAACCGACCCCCGGAAATCGGCCGAAGACCGGGTAGATGGAGCTGACCCTATGATCGAACGAATTGGGATGACGGAACGCTGGAGCGACGCAGTCATCGTCGGAGATCTGATCTTCCTTGCAGGCCATGTCGCGGAGCAGACGCGCGGACAATCCGTCAAGGTGCAGACCGAGGAAGTTCTGCGCAGCCTCGATGAGACGCTGGCCCATGCCGGCGTCTCCAAGAACAACCTGGCCAGCGTTACCATCTATCTCGCCGACATGGCGGGGTTCGCCGCCATGAACGAAGCTTGGGACGCCTGGGTCGCAAAAGACCACGCTCCGGCCCGCGCGACCGTCGAGGCGCGCCTTGCCTATCCGGACCTGCTCGTCGAGATGACGGCGATCGCCTCTCGATAGTCCAGCGCCGATCCCATCGCCAAATGCGAGGACGATCCGTCGGGCTTGATCGCTCGACGATCGGCGCTTCGGAAACAATTGATCCTGCAGTGCGCCAATCACTGCAGATCCCGAGGTCTGCTTTCGTGGGGTGCGCCAAATTCTGCTCCTGGCGCTTCGCACTCTGCCGCCGCCGCATCAGAAGCGGATCGCCTGGGGCTGGCGACCGAGAGCGTGGGCCGTCCGGAGCCGACGCTTCTTGCGGGCCAGCCAAGCACTGCGCTCCTGTGACTTCAGCGATCTTCGCCGGTCTCCAGGAAGGCGGGGCGAACCGCCTTCTTCAGCTCGTCGATGAAGGCTCGGATGAGCCGTTTGGGGGTGCGCGCCTTCTGATAGAGCGCGTAGGCCTCGACCGAGACGCGCGGGCTAAGGGGCCGCACTTCCAGCCGGTAGCGGCTGCCGCTGATCGCGGTAAAGGAATCGACCAGCGCCACGCCGAGGCCGGCCTCGGCCAGCAGGCAGGCCGTGTTGCTGTAGCGCACCTCGATCGGGCAGGCCGGGCGCGCACCGGCGAAGAAGTCCCGCTGCAGCAGCAGCCCGAGCCGTGCGCCCGGCTCGAAGCCGATCATCCGGTGGCCGGAGAGCATGGCAGGAGAAATCTCGCTTTTGGCGGTCAGCGGATGGTCCCGCGTCATGGCGCAGACCATCTGCCCGGCACCGATCAGTTCCGCCTCCAATCCCGGCCTCGCATAGGGCTCCAGCGAGACGCCGAGATCGGCTGCGCCGCTCTCCAGCCCTTCGATGACACCATCGGTACGGCGCACGTCGAAATCGACATGCAGCTCCGGCCGGTTGCTGGCGAAGCGCGCCAGGGCGCGGGGCACCAGTGCATTGGCGATCGGGGGCGTCGCGAGAAGCCGTAGCGAGCCGCTGCGCGTGTCGCGCAGTGCGGTGACCTTGCGCGAGAAGGACTGGACCATCGAGAAGATGGGATCGCTGTCGCGATACATCTCGAGCGCTTCCGGCGTCGGGATCAGCCGGTTACCCTGCCGCTGGAACAGCTGGAAGCCGAGCTGCCGTTCCATCTGCTTGACCGCGGTGCTCACCGCCGGCTGCGACAAGGCCAGCCCCTGCGCCGCCGCCACTGTCGTTTGGCAGCGAATGACCTCCCGAAAGATCTCGAGTTGCCGCAAATTCAGCACGTCGGCCGGCTCCTCTGGACAGATCGCGGGCAGTATAAATTTGATTGATAGTAGGGCTAGTGATTTTTCTAGATCTGATATTGTGGCGGCTTTCCGGCCCTGACTATCCTGCGGTTTCCCGTTCCCAGGAGCGCGCCATGTTCGCCAGAATCGCCACCATCGGCTTGACCTTGCTGCTTGCGCCCACCGCGATGGCGCAGACGACGTTGAAGACCGCCGTCGATGGCACGTTCGCGCCTCACGCCATGCCCAAGCTCTCCGGCGGCATCGAGGGCTTCAACGTCGATCTGGCCGAGGCCATCGGCAAGCAGCTCGGCAAGACGGTGACAGTCGATGCCGCTCAGTTTTCCGGGCTGATCCCGGCCCTGCAGGCCGGCACCTACGACTTCATCGTCGCGCCGGTGACGGTCAGCAAGGAGCGCGCCGAAAGCCTGCTCTTCACCGAAGGCTATCTCAACACCGACTTCCAGTTCCTGACGAAGAAAGGCGCGCCGCCGATCACCGCCCTCGAAGAACTCAAGGGCAAGGTCATCTCGGTCAACAAGGGCTCGGCCTATGACAGCTGGGCGCGCGGCCTCGAAGAGAAGATCGGCTGGAAGGTCGAATCCTTCGGCACGCAGACCGACGCCGTCCAGGCCGTCATCTCCGGCCGGGCCTACGCCAATGTCGCCGGCAACACGGTCGTGCAGTGGGCGGCCAAGAGCAATCCGCAGATCCAGCTCTCCTACACCTATTCGACCGGGCTGGTGTGGGCCGTCGCACTGCGCAAGGATTCCGGGCCGCTGCGCAGCGAGCTCGACCAGGCCATCGAGTGCCTGAAGACCAACGGCACCATTACCGCTCTCCATGAGAAATGGTTCGGCACCAAGCCGGCGGCCGGCTCCGCCGCCGTCACTCCGTTCCCGGGTTATGGCGTGCCCGACATGCCGGGCTACGATGCCGCGGCGCATACCCCCACTTGCAAGTGAGCGAGGCGATTGCGTCGGCTCGCGGACAGGCTGGAACCATGCGTCCGGCCCACCCGCTGCTGGACATCCGCGGCCTGCGCAAGAGCTATGGCGCGGCCGAGGTCCTCAAGGGCATCGACCTCGCCGTCTCGCCCGGTGAACTCGTCTTCCTCATCGGCCCTTCCGGCTCCGGCAAGAGCACGCTGCTGCGTTGCTGCAACCGGCTGGAAGAGGCCAGCGGCGGCTCGATCTGGTTCGACGGGCAGGAGGTGCTGGCCGACAGGATCGACATCAACGCGCTGCGCCGGCGTATGGGCATGGTCTTCCAGTCCTTCAACCTCTACCCGCACATGAGCGCGCTGGGGAACGTCACGCTGGCGCTGCGCAAGGTTCTGAAGAAGCCGCGCGCCGAGGCCGAGCGCATCGGCATGGCCGCGCTGGAGCGCGTCGGCCTCGCGCATAAGGCCGCTTCCTATCCGGGGGAACTCTCTGGCGGCCAGCAGCAGCGCGTTGCCATTGCCCGCGCCTCGGCGCTGGAGCCCGGCCTGATGCTGTTCGACGAGCCGACCTCGGCGCTCGACCCCGAACTCGTCGGCTCGGTGCTGCAGGCAATGCGCGACATGCGTGCCGCCGGGATGACGATGCTGGTCGTCAGCCACGAGATGCGTTTCGCCCGCGAGGCGGCCGACCGCGTCGTCTTCATGGATGGCGGCGTCATCGTCGAGCAGGGCCCGCCCGAGCAGATCTTCGGTTCGCCACGCCACGAGCGCACCCGCACCTTCGTCTCCGAGGTCGCCCGGTAGCGCCATGGATCGCTTCCTCGACAGCTTCCTGAACGCCAAGCTGATCGCCGCCACCTGGCCGGCGATCCTGAGCGGGCTCGTCGTGACGATCGAGATCGCGGCGCTCGTCGTCGGGACGGGCCTGCTCTTGGGCCTGGCACTCGCGCTGGTGCGCTGGCGGGCCGGCCGCTGGTTTGCCTGGCCGCTGATGTTCTTCGTGGATCTCTTCCGCGCGGTGCCCCCGCTCGTTCTCGTGCTGCTGGTCTTCTTCGGCCTGCCCAATGTCGGCATCGAACTGCCAAGCTTCGCGGTGCTCTGGCTCGTGCTTTCGCTGGTGCTCGCCGCCTTCGCCGAGGAAATCGTCTGGGCAGGGCTGATCGCAGTGAAACGCGGCCAGCGCGAGGCTGCCCGCTCGACCGGGCTCACCGAGACCCAGACGCTTCTCTACGTCGTCCTGCCGCAGGCGCTGCGCCTCGCCGTGGCGCCGTTGACCAACCGCACCATCGCCATCACCAAGAACACCGCACTGGGAACGGTGATCGGCGTGCCGGAGATCATCAACCAGGCAACGACCGCGGTCTCCTTCTCGGGCAATGCCACGCCGCTGCTGATGGGCGCCTTCGCCTATCTCCTGCTCTTCATCCCGGTCATCGGCCTCGGTCGGCTGATCGAGAGCCGCTTTGCCTGGAGGCGCCAGTAATGGACGTGCTCCTCCAGCAGTTCTTCAATCTCGACATTATGGCCAAGGCCCTGCCGCTGGTGCTGCAGGGCTTGAAGACCACGCTACTCATCTGCCTGATCGTCATCCCGATGGGCCTCATCGGCGGCGTGCTGGTGGCGTTGGCCAGCCGATCCACGGTTCGCGCCCTGCGGGTTTCGGTGACGCTGCTCGTCGACCTGATGCGCGCCTTACCGCCGCTGGTGGTGTTGATCCTCGTCTATTCGGGGCTGCCTTTTCTCGGCTTGCGCATCTCGCCGCTCACGGCGGTCGTGATCGCCTTCTTTCTCAACAACGCCGCTTATTACGGCGAAATCATCCGTGCGGGCATCGAGAGCGTCCCCGCCGGGCAGTGGGAGGCGGCGCGCTCGACGGGGCTGAGGGCGGATCAGACGTTCACCTGGGTGATCCTGCCGCAGGGCCTGCGCAACGTGCTGCCGGACCTCGTCTCGAACACGGTCGAGGTGGTGAAGCTCACCTCTCTCGCCAGCGTCGTCTCGCTGCAGGAGATGCTCTACTCGGCCGACATGGCCCGTTCTCTCACCTTCAACGCCTCGCCGATCGTGCTGGCCGCGCTGATCTATTTCGCGCTGCTTTGGCCGGCGGTCAGGCTCGTCAGCCGCCTCGAACACGTCGCCGCCCGCTGAGCGGCCATCATCGAAAGGACGCGCCATGCGCATGCTCACCGTCGCCGCCGCCCAGATGGGCCCGATCCAGAAAGCCGACAGCCGCGCGGCCGTGATCGCCCGCATGATCGCGCTGCTCGACGAAGCCAAGGGGAAGGGTGCCGATCTGGTCGTCTATCCCGAGTTGGCGCTGACGACCTTCTTTCCGCGCTGGTATTACGAGGACCGTGGCGAGGCCGACATCTGGTTCGAGGATGCGATGCCCGGCCCGGCGACGCAGGCCCTGTTCGACCGGGCGCGCGAGCACGGCATCGCAATGTCCTTTGGCTACGCCGAAAAGACATCGGACGGGCATCACTTCAACACGAGCATTCTCGTCGACAAGACCGGCGTCATCGTCGGCAAGTACCGCAAGATCCATCTGCCCGGCCACGCCGAATACGATCCCGAGCGCACGCATCAGCATCTCGAAAAGCGCTATTTCGAGCCGGGCGACCTGGGCTTCCCGGTCTGGCGCACGCTGGGCGGCGTGCTCGGCATGGCGATCTGCAACGATCGGCGCTGGCCGGAAACCTACCGCGTCATGGGCCTGCAGGGCGTCGAGATGGTGCTGATCGGCTACAACACCCCCTCGGTGAATTCGCAACGCGGCGCAGAGGGCCCTGAAAAGCGCCTCTTCCACAACCGCCTCAGCGTCCAGGCCGGCGCCTATCAGAACGCCACCTGGGTCGTGGCGGTGGCCAAGGCCGGCGACGAGGACGGGCACCATATGATCGGCGGCTCGCTGATCGTCGACCCTAACGGCGAGATCGTCGCCGAGGCCAAGACGGAAGGCGACGAATTGCTGGTGCATGCCTGCGATCTCGATGAGACGGCCTTCGGCAAATCGACCATCTTCGATTTCGCTCGCCATCGCCGCATCGAGCATTACGGGATCATCACCAGCCAGACCGGCGCAGTGCCGCCGCCTGAGGCGTAAAGACTGCCGCCGACCAAAGGCCCGGCCGCAAGGGGCGCAGCCTTTCCGGGAGACAGACCATGAGCCGCATCCTCGTCATCAATCCGAACTCGAACGAGGCCGTCACCGAAGGGCTGCGCCAGGCGCTGGCGGTTTTCGCGCGCCCGGGCAGCCCCGAAATCTTTTGCGAGACGCTGGCCGAAGGTCCCTTCGGCATCGAAACGCAGGAGCATGTCGAGGCCGTGGCCATGCCGCTGCGCCGGCGCATCGAGGCGGCCGACGCCGATGCCTTCGTCATCGCCTGCTATTCCGATCCGGGCCTGCATGTCTGCCGCGAGGGAACGGCAAAGCCGGTCTTCGGCATCGCCGAATGCGGCGTGCTGACGGCGCTGGCGAGGGGCGATCGTTTCGGGGTCATCGCCATCAAGTCGCGCTCCATCCCGCGTCATATCCGCTATCTGCGCCAGATGGGGCTGATGGAGCGGCTGGCGGGCGAGCGCGCGCTGGAGATGTCGGTCGCCGAAAGTGCCTCGGGCGAAGGCACGCTCGCCCGCATGATCGAGAAGGGTCGGGAGCTGCGCGATCTGGACGGAGCAGGGGTGGTCGTGATGGGCTGCGCCGGCATGGCCCGCCACCGAGCCCCGCTCGAACGGGCGCTGGGCGTGCCGGTGATCGACCCGACACAGGCCGCCGTCGCCATGGCGCTCGGCACCGTGATGGTCGGCCCCTGAGACGAGGATCAACGCAATGACGACCCCTTACGACCTCATCATCCGTGGCGGCACCATCGGCAGCGCGACCGGCAGCTTCCGCGCCGACCTCGCGGTCAAGGACGGCAAGGTCGCCGCCCTCGGGCTGGGGCTCGGCCGGGCCACGCACGAGATCGACGCGACCGGCAAGCTTGTCCTGCCCGGCGGCGTCGACACCCACGCCCATGTCGAGCAGGTCTCGGCCGGCGGCCTGCTCAACGCAGACAGCTTCGAAAGCGCTACCGCCTCTGCCGCGTTCGGCGGCACCACCACGCTGATCTCCTTCGCCGCCCAGCATCGCGGGCTCGATCTGCGCAAGGTCGTCGACGACTATGCGGCGCTCGCCCGGCGTGGCGCGATGATCGACTACGCCTTCCACCTGATCGTCGCCAATCCCGATCGCAAGACGCTGGAGACCGACCTGCCGGCGCTGATCGCGGAGGGGCACGCCTCGATCAAGGTCTTCATGACCTATGACCTGATCAAGGTGGACGATGAACCTTTGCTCGACCTCCTGCTGACGGCGCGCGAGAACGGCGCGCTCGTCTGCGTCCATGCCGAGAACCACGGCATGATCGCCTGGATGGCGCGCCGTCTCGTCGAGAAGGGCTATGTCGCGCCGAAATATCACGGCGTCAGCCATCCGCGCGTGTCGGAAGCGGAGGCCTTCAATCGCTTGATCGCGGCCTCCGAACTGCTCGACCAGCCGGTGATGATCTTCCACGTCTCGACCCGCGAAGGCGTCGAGGCCGTCCGTGCGGCGCGGGGGCGGGGCCTGAAGATATTCGCTGAGACCTGCCCGCAATATCTCTTCCTGACGAAGGACGACCTCGACAAACCCGGCCTCGAAGGCGCGAAATGGATGTGCTCGCCGCCGCCGCGCGAGACCGACGATCAGGAGGCGCTGTGGCAGGGGTTGGCTCTCGGCGATCTTCAGACCATCTCGTCCGACCATGCGCCCTATCGCTTCGACGAGACCGGTAAGCTCTCGGCCGGTCCCAATCCGAACTTCAAGCAGATCGCCAACGGCTTGCCGGGGCTGGAGACGAGGCTGCCGCTGCTCTTCGACGCCATGGTGTCGAAGGAGCGGCCCGAATTCGCGGGGCGGGGGCTGGATGCCTTCGTTCAGCTGACCGCGACCGCGCCGGCACAGATTTACAACCTGCCGGGCAAGGGCGCGCTCCTGCCGGGCTATGACGCCGACATCGCGATCTGGGATCCGCATCGCAAGGTCATAGTCACGGACGCCATGATGCATGACCGGACGGGTTTCACGCCTTTTGCCGGACGTCATTCCATTGGCTGGCCCGAGACCGTGCTCGTCCGCGGGCGGAGCGTCATCGCTGAAGGGGTGGTGAAGGCCACGCCTGGCAGCGGTCGCTGGCTGGCCCGCACCGGCGGCTGGGCAGCCAGACCGACCGGTCGGCTCGTGCCGGAAATGGACCCGGCCCGCAATTTCGGCGCGATGCTGCTTTGACCGACTGTGCCCGTGCTCACTCCGGGAGCTCAGATGCCTTTGACGGACGGGAGGGGGCACGGAGGCCGCGCGAAGCTCAGCGCATGGTCTGCGCGCCACAGCAGTAACCGGGCGCCGCCCTCTCGGCAGCAGCCGCTGGGCCTCGTCATATTCGACGCTGGGAGAGGAAGCTTGGCGTGCGGTCGCCAACCGAGCCTCACCGACATGTCCGCTTCCTGGCAGGCCTTGAACGGCAGTTCCTGGCGCCCAGCAAAGGCGTCCGGTTCAGCTGAATGGTCGGTCAGTTCTCAGCATATGCGCGGCCATTGTGACGAAGCTGGCGATGTCGTCTGCTCCATTGCGCCGATCAAGTCGCTGGCAGCGCAGTCTGATCCCGTTTCGAACGCGATCGTCGAGCATCGTTTCCACCACCTCGCCGATCCGATAGCGATCGTGGTCCCTGCGCAGCAGCAGCGCCAGCCCCAAGACCTCCGCGTATTTGGCCCGGACCAGCTGCAGGTCCATTTCTTCCGCCTCGTTTGGCACGAAGATCGTCGGTATTGCGCCCAGCAGGTTCTCGTGGAACGCGTTGTAGCCGGCCGCCGAGACGCAGATGTCGAAGGCGTTGCTGTAGCGGAAGGCTGGAAAGAGATCGATCCTCTGCCGGCGCGGCTGATCGCCCGGGTCCTTGGCGCGTTTGAGTCGCATCTGACTGCGCCTTGTGCGGGGAATCGATACCGATCGTGCAGCCCGGAGCATGCTCCGCAAGGGAAGGGTGCGTTTTTTACGATCGCATCGCGTTTAGAATTTCCCTTTGAACTGAAATGCAGACTCGGGCGCTGGGGGTAGGGCTGCGTTTATACCTGCCGATCCCAAGGGGCCGTCGGCCCCTTTCCCGGCGGGCCAGTTTCATCCCCTGTAGTGAGCGGCAATGCGCCGGATCTGTTCGGACATGGGCAGTTTGCGGATGTCCTTGTAGATTTCCGTATTGCGCCATGAGCCGCCCCGATGGGCGCTGATATGGCAGGCCCGGCAGATCACAACGCAGGTTTCGAGCGTTATCGGCGCGCCCATGACATCTGGAATGACGTGGTGAGCTTCGGCACTTTCCCCCAATGGGATGGCTGGCTCGACCTTTGCTGCCGGTGTCGCGGATGCTGGTCTTGTACGAGGCGCATCGGTTCTTTTGCCTAGCGAGCGCCTGTCTCTGAATCGGGGCCGGAAATCTCGAATGCGATTGTCGAGCAGGCACATCTGCTCAAGGAAGAGGGCTGGATCAGGACGATCCGTTCCGACGGAACGATATCTCAGATGCCCGCAATCTCCGCCGCGAGAGAGCTCTGGAGCGAGAAGCGGCGTGCCTGGTCGGTTTCGAGCGCGCCATCGTCTTGCTCTGGAGGCCCGCTTTCGGGCGAAGTGCCCGAGCCATGTTCTAGCACATTCTGCATTCCGCCCTGTCAGGCTTTGAGATGAAGTGTCACCAGCACGGTGACCTCGGCGCCCTCCGGCAGCGTCGCCGCCACGCGCACAAAATTGCCGAAATGGGCAAGGCGCTGGAAGGTCACCGCGTCCTTGCTCGCCGGCAGCGGAAACTCCGAACCCTCATGGCACCAATGCATGCCGTCTGCGGAGATTTCGACCCTCGCCTTTGGCAAAGGCCCCTTCGGCTGCTTCAGCGCGCGCACAAAGACGATCGCCTCCTTCGCCCAGCCGGCCTCGTATGGTTCGGTCGCAGCTTCGCCGATCCAGCTCTCGTTGCGGGCGACGACGGCGGTCAGGTTCTCTGGCAGCATCAGAACTCTCCCGACAGGCAGACGGAATCGAGATAGGCGAAAGCGCGCTTGTCGGTGTCGGTCTCGGCAAAGAAGGCGAGATTGAGCATGCACCACAGGTTCTTCATCGCCGGGATGCGGATGCAGTCGAAGTTGTCCATGGCGAAGATGCGGTCGTTGACCTGGAAACGTGTCGCCTGCATCGCGCCGAGGTCGAAGTCGAAGCGCAGATAGTGCCAGTTCACCTTGGTCGGGATCTCGTTGTAGCAGAGCCGCTGCTCGCCGCCGGGCAGGTCTTCCCAGTCGTCGGGCGCGAGGTGGTAGTGCGTGATCGTCTTGCCGGCATGGCCGATCGGCTTGATCGGCGTCGTCTTCCGCTTGAACTGCCATTTCTGCAGGTGCTTGCCGTCCTGCGCGTTGAGGAAGCGCAAATGCGGCATGACGCGATCGCCGGGTCCGGACGTGTCGCCGATCTGGAGATCGTAGAGGAAGCCGAAGGAGCGGATATCGGTCTCCGAGAGCTGCAGTTCGCTCGCCTCGGGCTTGAAGGTGAAATAGGCTTCGAGACGGATCGGCCCCGGCTTTCGGAAGGTCAGGCGCTTGATCGCGACGTTCTGCGCGCCCTTCTTTGGTCGCGTTGCGATCTTCAGCGCATAGGAGCCATCGACGCCGCCATGCGAGCCGAAATCCCAGTTCGGCAGGGTCGAGAGCATGGCGTGGCTGTGCTGGGCATAGCCCGGCAGCATCGCATCCAGCGTCTCCTCGTAGTTGCCGACTAGCTGCGTCCAGCCGCACATGCCGCGGTCGAAATCGTCGAGACAGATGATGCGGGGCAGCGGATCGAAGCGGCTGAGCTGCGGATCGGCCTCGCGGATGGCGCGGCGCAGGGCGTCGATGTCGGTCATGGCGATTACCCTTTCACCGCGCCGGCGGTCAGGCCCGCGACGAGATGCTTCTGCATGAGGATGACGAAGGCGAGCACCGGCCCGAGCTGCACGGTCGAGGCGGCGAAGAGCACGCCCCATTCGACGCCTTCGACGGCGCCAATCATCTCGGAGATCACCAGCGGCGCGGTCTTGGCCTTGGTCGTGGTGAAGATGAAGGCGAAGAGGAACTCGTTCCAGGCGTAGACGATGACGAAGACCGAGACCGCCAGCATGCCCTGCGCCGCCATCGGCAGGATCACGCGGGCGATGATCTGAATCTGCGAGGCGCCGTCCATCATCGCGGCCTCGTCCAGCTCGCGCGGGATTTGGTCGATGAAGGTGCGCATCACCACCGTGCCGAGCGAGACGAAGAAGGTGGCGTAGAGCACGATCAGCACGAAATGCGTGTCGTTTAGCCCGAGCCAGTTCACCACCGGAAACAGCGGCAGGGTGATCACGATCGGCGGGATCAGCCGGATGAAGATCAGGAAGAAGGCCGAGGCCTGCAGGCCCTTCGAGGCGAAGCGCGAATAGGCGAAGCCGGCGAGCAGGGAGACGCCGACGGCAAGCACGGTTGCGCCAACCGTGACGAGGAAGCTGTTCCACAAACCGAAGAAGAAGTCGCCCCAGCGGCTCCACAGCGCCTGGTAGTTGGCCAAGGTCGGCGCAAAGGCGAAGGTGCTGCCGGTCGAGAAGATGTCGCGGTCGGCCTTGAAGGACGACAGTGCGATCAGGCCGATCGGCACCAGCGACCAGGCGACGATCGCAAGCACGCCGACGAGCTTGAGGAGATGGCGCAGGAGCTTAGGCACGCGCGAACATCTCCTTGTAGAGCCGGCGCAGATAGAACAGCGCAAGCAGGAGCGAGGCGAGCACCAGCAGCCAGCCGGTTGCCGCGGCGGGGCCGAACGCGTTGTAGCGGAAGGCTTCGAGATAGAGATAGACCGCCATCACCTCGGTCGAGCGCGCCGGGCCGCCGCCGGTCATCAGCCAGACCTCGGAGAACAGCCGGAAGGCGAAGATGTAGCGGAACAGGGCGGCGATCAGCAGCGCCGGCATCAGCAGCGGTAGCGTCACCCGGCGGAACGAGGTCCATGGCGAGGCGCCGTCGATTGCGGCGGCCTCATAAAGATCGCTCGGGATCGAGAGCCTCGCCGCGTAGAGTATGATGAAGCTGAACGGCAGATGCAGCCAGATCGAGAGCAGGCTGACCATGGCGAGGCCGTGGCTCGGGTTCACCGCCCATTCGATCGGCGGCAGGCCGAGCGACATCAGAAGCCGGCTCATCATCCCGACATCCGGCTCGAACAGGAAGCGCCACATCACCACCGCTGAGACCTCGCTGACGGCATAGGGCGCGAGCACGATCGCCAGCAGCAGCGGCCGGAACGGCACGCCCGAGGCGAAGAACAGCGCCATGCCGAGGCCAAGCAGGAGCTCGACATGGACGACCACCGCGACGACGATCACCGTGTTGAGCAGCGCCTTCCAGAAATAGGCGTCGCCCAGCACCTTCGCGTAGTTGGCGAAGCCGACGAAGCTCGCCGCCTGGCCGAAGGAGGACTGGTTGAGGCTGAGCCAGAAGACATAGATCGCCGGCAAGAAAATGATGCCGCCGATCATCAATTGGACCGGCGAGACCAGTGCGATGGCGGAGAGAGGCGTCCTCTGACTCATCTATGGTTCCCCACCTTAGTCATCCCGGGCGAAGCGAAGCGCAGACCCGGGATCCATGCCTGAGCCGTTCCGGAATGGATCCCGGATCGGCGCGGCTTCGCCGCTTGTCCGGGATGACTCCGGAGGTATTGGAGGCTGAGAACACAGCGCATTGTCACGCGATCCTGAAGCGCGCCAGCGCGTCGCGGTCGATCTCGATGCCGAGTCCCGGTCCCTGCGGCACGGCAAGCTTGCCCTCGACCAGCTGGGAGCCCTCACCGACGATCGGGTGGGTGAAGGCGTCGCGCAGCGGGTTCTGGTAGACCATGCACTCGAAGGTGCGGAAGGTCTCGGCCGCCGCGGCGAGCTGCAGGCTCGCGGCGACGCAGATCGCGCCCGACCAGCCGACATGCGGGGCATAAGCCGTGTTGAAGGCGGCGGCGAGCTCGCAGATGCGCCAGGTCTCGCTGATCCCGCCCGAGCGCGTCACGTCCGGCTGGATCAGCCCGAGTGAGCGGTCCTGCAGCGAGATCAGCGCGTCGGTCGCGACGAAATCGCTTTCGCCGGCGGCGAGCCGGATCGGCAGGTGCTGGGCGAGGCGGCGATAGCCTTCGCGATCCTGCGGCGCGATCGGCTCCTCGAAAAAGCCATAGCCGAGATCGGCCAGCGCCCGCCCGACGATCAGCGCGTCGTCGACGTCATAGGCCCAGTTCGCGTCGACATAGAGGGCGATGTCGTCGCCGGCCAGCTTGCGCACGAGCCTGGCGCGGGCGATCGCGTCGCGCAGCGGACGGCCAAGCTTGACCTTGATCTCGCGGAAACCGGCCTTCAGCACAGCGGCGACCTCGGCCTCGACCGTGGCATCGTCGAGCCAGTTGATCGAGGAGGCATAGGCGGCGACTTCTTTGCGGCCCATACCGCCGAGCAGCGTGTGGATCGGCTGGCCTGCCTGCTTGCCGGCGATGTCCCACAGCGCGATGTCGACCGCCGCGATCGCCTCGACTATCTGGCCGCCCGGGCGCCCAGACAAGGCGGCGCGCATCGCCTTCCAGAGCAAGCGCCGGTCGGCGGCATCGCGGCCGAGCAGGCGCGGCACCAGCGCCTCCTCGATGAAGCGGGCGTAGCCGGCGGCGCCGCGGCGGCAGAGACCTTCGCCGAAGCCGATGACGCCATCCTCCGTCTCGACCTCGACCACGACGATCTCGATCGCCGGATAGTCGCCCTGCGACGTGCGTTGGACTTTGGGCAGGGTCGCCCGCAGCGGATGTACGGTGACCTTCGAGATGCGGCTGGCCGGCATGAAGCGGCGTCCTCCCGAGTGTTCAACTTATCTGATAGGTTGAACAGTTGCCAAGTTGAGCGGCATCTGTCAATGATCTCCGAACGGAGGTGATTGATGAGCGATGCCGCTTCATCCCTGCTGGGTGGCGACGACCCATTCGCCGGCGGTGACGTCGTGCCTATGCGGCTTGGCGACGCCGTGATCCAGCGCATCACCCAAGCGATCCAGGACGGCAGGCTAAAGCCCGGCGACGCCTTGCCGTCGGAGGCGCGGATCGCCGCTTCCTTCGGCGTCAGCAAGCCGATCGCCCGCGAGGCCATCCGCCAGCTCGCGGCGATGGGCGTTGTGCACATCCAGCAGGGCAAGCCGACCCGCATTCAGGCGCTCGATGCCGCCCCGCTCGACCGCTTCTATCGTTTCGCCGTGCGCGGCCGGGCCAATGGCCTGACCGAGGCAGTGGAATTGCGCCGCATCCTCGAGCCGCCGATCGCAGCCCATAGCGCCGCGCGGCGCTCGGCTGATGATGTCGAGAAGCTCGACCTGATCCTCGCCCGCATGGAGGATGCACTCGGCCATGTGCCGCGCTGGATCGAGGCTGATCTCGACTTCCACGAGGCGATCGCCGCCTCCTCCGGCAATCGTCTGCTCGATTTCCAGATCAGGGGTCTTCGGCCGGTGATCCACGAGGTCATGGAGATCTTCAATTCGCGCGAGAAGCGCACCAGGGACGACTGGCGCCGCACCTTCGCGCGGCATGTGCGCGTCGTCGAGGCGATCCGCGTCGGCGATCAGGCCGCGGCTTTCGCCGCCATGAACAAGCATTTCGAAGCGGCAGAAGCCGCCATCGCGGAACTCGCGAACCATCGGGAGGACAGGCATGACGACGGAGACAGGGCTGAATCGTAGGCAGTTCGGCGCCGGCATCCTCGGGCTGAGTTTCACGGCGCTAGGCGCCGGAGGCGCACGCGCGCAGCAAGGCGGGCCGTTCAACGTCTTTGCCCATCGCGTCATGCAGACGGTCTCGACCGGCGCACAGGGTGGCGACATCACCAAGGATTGGGCCGCCAAGAACGGCGTCGGCGTCCAGTGGACGACCTTCGACACCGGCCCGTTGCAGGAGCGACTGTTCCGCGAGGCGAGCCTCGGCGAGACTTCGGTCGATGTCGGCTTCGTCCTCAATACGCAGGTCGTGCCGCGCGCCGCAAACCTGTTCGAAGCGCTCGACGACTATCTCAAGCGCGATCCGCTCGAGGACCCGGCCGACGTCTTCACCGGGCTGATGCAGGGCATGACTGTCGGCGGGAAGCAGCTCGCCGTCCCGTTCCGGCATGCCTCCTCCGGCCTGCACTACAATGAGGAGATTCTGGCCGAGAAGGGCTTCTCCAAACCGCCGGCGACGATCGAGGAGATGATCGAGATCGCCAGGGCCTGCAGCTATCGCCGCTCCGACGGCACGCAGGTCGTCGGCCTGTGTATGCCGGGCGTGACCTATCCCAACGTGATCGACCTCGCCCGCGCCTGGGATGGCGAGTTCATCACGCCCGACTTCAAATGCGCCGCCGACCAGCCGCCGATGCTGAACGCGATCCGGACCTTGCGCGAGCTCTTCCAGGCCAACGCCTTCCCGCGCAATTTCGCGACGCTCTCGCCCGAGGACGTCAATGTCTGGATGCAGCAGGGCCGCGCCGCGATGAGCCTGCAGAGCATGGGCCGCAACCGCATCTACAACGATCCGCAGAAGTCGAAATTCTCTGGTAAGATCAGGACGATCGCCGTTCCAGCCTCCAAGACGCTGGCGGGCAAATACGATGCCGCCCCGGCCAAGGTCGAGTTCTGGGGCATGGTCATCCCGAAGAACGCCAAGCGCAAAGACCTCGCCTGGAGCTTCATGAAGGCCATGGCCTCGAAGGAGGCGACGCTGAAGGCCGCGCTCAATGGCAACGGCCCGGTCCGCGCCTCGACCTATGCCGATCAGAGCTTCGCCGGCACCGTGCCTTACGCGGCCGAAGAACTGAAAGTGCTGAAGGTGGCGCGCGTGCCGCTGCCGGCTTTCGACGAGGCGGCCCGCGCCGGCGACCTGTTCAAGGAGGAGGCGGAGGCCGCGGTGCTCGGCATGAAGACGCCGGAGGAGGCGATGGCCTCGCTGGTCAAGCGCGTGCAGCCGCTGTTGCCGGCTTGATCATAAGGCAGAAAAGGCCCGGAGGAGACGCCATGACCTTTCCGATCTCACGCCGCCGCTTCGGCGCTCTCGCCGGCGCGGCCGTAACCGCTGCCGCTTTGCCAGGTCGCGCCTTCGCCCAGGCGAAGACGCTCACCGCGCTCGGCCACCGCGTCCACCAGACCGCCGCCACGACCGGGCCGGGCGGCGACGCCACCGAAGCCTTCCGCAAGACGAGCGGGGCGAACCTGAGCTGGGTCACCTTCGGCGACGTCAATGCCGTGCATGAGCGCCTGCTGCGCGAGGCCTCGCTGGCCGAGACCTCGATCGACGTCGCCTATCTCGTTAATGGCCGCGCCGTGCCGCGCAATATCAAGCTGTTCGAGCCGCTCGATACGCTGCTCAAGGATGCGCCGATCGAGGCCTTCGACGATTTCGCGCCCGGCCTGATCGGCCCGCTCAAGGTCGATGGCGCCCTGCACGGCATCCCGGTCCGCCACGCTACCAATGCGCTGATCTACAACGAGGCGCTGCTGGAGGAACGCGGCATCAACAAGCTGCCGACGACCTTCGAGGGACTGGTCGAGGTGGCGCGCAAGCTCACCTTCAAGCGCGAGGACGGCACGCAGGTCCACGGCCTCGCCTTCACCGCCGTCTTCGCCTCGAATTTCCTGACTGTCTCGCGCTGCCTCGGCGGCGACTACATGACGGCCGACGGCAAGCTGACCGCGAACGAGCCTCCGATGGTCAAAGCGCTGACCATCCTTGCCGATCTCTACAAGGCTGGCGTGCTGCCGCGGAACTTCGCCACGGTGAACAATGAGGAGATCACCACCTGGATGCAGCAGGGCAGGGCGGCGATGACGATCAATCCGTTCGCGCGCCTCGTCTCCTACAACGACCCGGCCAAGGGCAAATATGGCGGGCGCTTCAAGTCGCTGCTACCGCCGATGGCGGCGGACCTCGCCGGCAAGGTCGCCTTCGCGCCGACGGTTGAGTTCTGGTCGCTGATGATCCCGAAGAACGCCAAGCAGAAGCCGCTCGCTTGGGAACTCATCCGCGCGCTCTCGTCGAAGGCCGGCACCACGGCGATGGCGCTCAACGGCAACGGGCCGACCCGGATCTCGACCTATGCCGACGAGAAGCTCAAGGCGGCGATGCCCTATGCCGCCGACGAGGCCGCGGCGCTGAAGGCCTCGCGCATCCATCTGCCAGCCTTCGACGAGCAGGCCCGCGCCCACGACATCTTCATCGAGGAGACGCAGGCCGCCGTGCTCGGCCGCAAGCCGCCGCAGCAGGCCATGGACGATGCAGTCGCCCGCGTGAAGCCGCTGCTCGGCTGATGGCGGGGCCGCTTTCGGGGCGCACCGTGCTCGTCACCGGCGCGGCGCGCGGCATCGGCCTGGCGATCGCGACGCGGCTCGCCGAGGCGGGCGCGCATGCGATCATCCACGACCGGGATGTCGTTGCAGCCGACGCGGCAACGACTGATCTGCGGGCAAAAGGTCTCGCGGCATCGACCTTGATCGCCGATCTCGCGGAGGCCGCTGCCCCATCCGCCATGGCGGCAGAGCTGAAGGCGAACGGAAACGAACCCGACATTTTCGTGCTCTGCGCCTCGGTCGAAACCCTGGAGACATGGGATGCGGTCTCGGAAGCCGCGATGGCTGCGCAAACCGAGATCAACCTTCATGCCACAGTGAGGCTGCTGCAGGCCTTCCTGCCTGGCATGCTGATGCGCGGCTTCGGCCGGATCATCGCCATCGGCAGCGTCCAGGAGACACGCCCCAATCCGACGCATTTCTATTACGCGGCCACCAAGGCGGCGCAGACCAACATGATCCTCAATCTGGCGCGGACCCTGCGTGCGCCCGATGTCACCTGCAACATCATCCGGCCCGGCGCGATCCTGACCGATCGCAACCGCGCAGTGCTTGGCCAGCCTGGACGGGAGGAGCAGGTGCTCGCACGCATTCCGCTCGGCAGGCTCGGGCGTGCCGAAGACTGTGCGGGTGTCGCCCTGCTGCTTTGCTCACGTGAGGGCAGTTATATCAACGGCGCCGAGATCGCCGTCGATGGTGGAATGCGGCTTTGAGAGAATCGACTTTGGCCGTCGGCATGGCGAAAGGGCCACCGTGAATTTCTGACGCGGCACGTGATGGGCCCTCCTCACTGCCTCTCGCCAATGTCTGCTTCCGGGCATTGTGCCAACGGCAGCTATTGGCGCGCTATAGGCGTGGGTGTAGGTACATTCCCCTTTTTGCTCATCGAAGTGCGCCCCGCAGTCGCCAAGTTAGATATTGCCTTCCTGCATCAATCGATGCCGATTTTTCGCTTAATCGCGTCAATCCGTCATGCTCCGATCGGCCCCGTCAACATCAGAAGCGCATAAGCGCGATCGAGGGGATCGACATGATACGCAAATGGTTTGGCGGCGCTTTCGTCGCGGTGTCGCTGGCGGCCGGACTGCTTCCGGTGCAGGCGCAGGAGAAGAAGCGGCTTACCGTCGGGATGACCACCTGGGTCGGCTATGGATTGCTCCATCTCGCTGACAAGAAGGGGTTTTTCGAAGAGAACGGCGCCGACGTCTCGCTGGTTACAGTGCAGGACAAGCCCTCGACGGCCGCCGCGATCGCCACCGGGCGGATGGATGGCTGGGTCACCACCGTCGACACCTTCATCTTCTATAACGCCGCCAAGCTCGGCGTGAAGCAGTGCTGGCCGTCGATTTCTCGAAGGGCGGCGAAGGCCTGTCCGCCAAGGGAGACATCAAGAGCGTCGCCGATCTGAAGGGGCGCACGGTCGCCGCCGAGCAGGGCTCGAGCACCTTCTTCTTCCTGCTGAACGTGCTCGCCGAGAAAGGCATGGCCGTCAGTGACATCAAGGTGCACTCGATGCGGGCAGGTGATGCCGGTGCAGCCTTCGCGGCCGGCCGGGTCGACGCGGCCGCGACCTGGGATCCCTGGCTTGCTAAGGCCGCCGAACGCGGCGGCCATATCCTCGTCAGCTCCGCCGACAAGCCGGGCCTCATCGTCGATACAGTGGCTTTCCGCAGCGAGGTGATCGAGAAGTGCGGCAAGGAGGTCGAAGGCTTCGTCAAGGCGTATTTCCAAGCCTATGACTACTGGAAGGCCAATCCCTCCGAGGCCAACGACATCATGGCGAAGGCGCTCGGGATCAGTGCCGAGGAGTTCAAATCCTCGCTCGCCGGTCTCGAATTCGTCTCACGCGCCCAGAACCGCGACTATATCGGCTCGACGGCAAAGTCCGGCGAGATCAAAGCGGTGACCGAGCGCGGCATCGACTTCTATACGACGCTCGGCCTGCTCAAGGAGCCGATCCAGGCAGGCGCCGTGATCGACACCGGACCTCTCGCCGCGGCGCTTGGCCAATGAGCAGGCGCGCGACGAGCGTCGGCGCGATGACGGACCGGAGTCCTGCGACGGGTGGAGCGCGAGGCGCTCCACTCCGGACGGGGCGGCCGAAAAGCCCGGTTCTCACGGTTCGCCAACCTCTGCCGGCAGGGGCGTCCATCCTCCTGTCCGTCTCGTTCTTCCTGATCCTGCTCGCGCTCTGGGGGGCCTCAACGGGGCTCGGCTTCGTCTCCTCCTTCTTCCTGCCGAGTCCGGCGCAGGTGCTACGGGCCGGGTGGCAGATGTATGTTCCCGGCGGCTTCCTCGGCGACATCACGGTCAGCGTCTACCGCGTGCTCGGCGGGTACCTGCTCGCGGCCACCATGGAATGAAACGCCCTTCTAGGAAGAACGGGGCTGATACGAGAATCGATGGCGTAACTCAGGCCGCCATCTCGATCGGCGTTCTTGCCCCTGTCATGAAGGAGACCGCATCCGACATCGAATGGGTCTTGGGATCGATGACCGTCAGGCGACGGCCGAGACGATGGATATGGATGCGGTCGGCGATCTCGAAGACATGCGGCATGTTGTGGCTGATCAGCACGATCGCCACGCCGCGCCGGCGGACATCGAGGATCAGTTCGAGTACGCGCCGCGATTCCTTGACGCCCAGGGCGGCTGTCGGCTCGTCCATGATGACCACGCGCGAGCCGAAGGCCGTTGCCCGTGCCACTGCCACCCCTTGGCGTTGGCCGCCCGAGAGGGTCTCCACGCGCTGATTGATGTTCTGCACCGTCAGCAGGCCGAGCTCGGTCAGCTTGTCGCGGGCGATGCGCTGCATGGCCTTGCGGTCGAGCATGCGGCAGACCGAGCCGAGCACGCCCGGACGACGCAGTTCGCGGCCGAGAAACATGTTGTCGGCGATCGATAGGCTCGGCGAGAGCGCGAGTGTCTGATGCACGGTTTCGATGCCGGCGGCTTGGGCCTCCAGCGGCGAACGAAACGCGACCCTTTCGCCATTGAGGCTGATCTCGCCTTCATCCGGGACCAGCGCGCCGGACAGCGCGCGGATCAGGGATGACTTGCCGGCGCCGTTGTCGCCGATAACGGCAAGGATCTCGCCGGGATAGAGGTCGAAATCGGCGTGATCCAGCGCAGTCACACGTCCGTAGCGCTTGACGAGACCGCGGGCCTTGAGGAGCGGCTCGGCCGGTTGCGATGTTCTGAGCTCGAGGGTCATGCCGACACCTTCCGGATCCATTGATCGAGGGCGACCGCAACAATGATCAGCCACCCGACGGTGAACTCCTGCCAGAGCACGTCGACGCCCGAGAGCGCGAGGCCGTTGCGGAACACGCCGACGATCAAGGCCCCGATCAGGGTGCCGATGATCGAGCCGCGCCCGCCGAACAGGCTGGCCCCGCCGACGACGACCGCGGTAATGCTGTCGAGATTGGCCGTCTGGCCGGCCTGCGGGCTGATCGAGCCGATCCGTCCGATCAGGATCCAAGCGCCGAGTGCGCAGATGGTGCCGGCCAGCACATAGACGGTGAACAGGATGCGGTCCGTGCGGATGCCGGAGAGCCGCGCGGCGTCGGGGTCGTCGCCGACGGCGTAGAGATGGCGGCCGAAGGCGGTGCGGTTGAGCACGAACCAGACCAGCCCGACCAGCGCCAGCATGAAGAAGGAGCCGTAGGTGAAGCGGGCGCCGAGCACATCCACCGGCGTCCCGAGCCATTGCAGGAACGGGGCGGTTCGCGCCACCTCCTGCGAGCGGATGGTTTCCGAGGCCGAGTACCAAAGATTGAGTGCGAAGAAGATCGACCAGGTGCCGAGGGTGACGATGAAAGGGGGCAGCCTGAACCGCGTCACGAGCACGCCGTTGATCGCGCCGCAGCCCGCACCCGCAGCTATGCCTGCCGCGAGGGCGATCGGCGCCGGCAGCCCCATCATGACGGCGAGCTTACCCATGATCACCGAGCACAGGACCATGATCGCCCCGACAGAGAGGTCGATGCCGGCGGTGATCACGATCAGCGTCTGGGCAATCCCGATCACGCCGATGATCGTCACCTGCTGAATGATCAGCGACAGATTGAACGCCGACAGGAAGCGCGAGCCGACGATCAGGCTGAAGGCAATGACACCGAGCAGAAGCACGATCGCGGGCACGGCGGTGGGGTTGGCATGCAAGAAATGCTGAAGCTTCTGGAGCGGTGATTTCGCCGACACCTCGAACTCGGCCACCCGGGTGTCAGGCTTGTCCAGCACGGCCTCGAAGGCCTGGATGCCGGGGCGACTGTTGCCAATATCGGTCATCGTGGTTTCCTCACCGAGGGCTGTCCTTGCGCCGTGTCGGCGCGGGCGCCCACTCTTTTCCGGGCGTCCCGAGGCGGGGCGCCGGTCCTTGCACGCGGTGCATGACCGCCAATCTCAGCCCCAGCACTTCTTCAGCGCCGCGGCGCTGTCGATCGAGGGCAAGCCTTCGATGGGCTTGTCCGTAACCAGCTCCACGCCGGTATTGACGAAGTCGAGACCCGGCGATGCCTGCGGCTTGGCGCCGTCCGTGGCGTATTTCTTCACGGCCTCGACGCCCTTGGCTGCCATCAGCAGCGGAAATTGCATCGATGTCGCGCCGATGACGCCGTCCTTCACGTTGCGCACGCCCGGGCAGCCGCCGTCGACCGAGATGATCAGCACACCCTTCTCACGGCCAACCGAGCGCAAAGCCTCATAGGCTCCGGCTGCGGCCGGTTCATTGATGGTATAGACCACCGAAACGCCCGGGTCCTTCTGCAGCAGGTTCTCCATCGCCTTGCGGCCGCCTTCCTCGCTGCCGAGGGTGACGTCGTGTCCGACGATGCGGGCATCCTTTTCGTCTCCGATCTTGGCCGGGTTGCCAACATCGATGCCGAAGCCTTTGAGGAAGCCCTGATCGCGGGCGACATCAACGGAAATCTGGTTCACGTTGAGATCGAGCATGGCGATCTTGGCCGAGGCCGCCTTGGCGCCCAAGGTCTTCGCGGCCCATTGCCCGATCAGCTCGCCCGCCAGGAAATTATCGGTGGCGAAGGTGGCGTCCGCCGCAGTCGGCGGATCGAGCGGGGTGTCGAGCGCGATCACCAGGATGCCAGCAGCGCGGGCCTTCTCGATCGCCGGCACGATGGCGCGGGAATCGTTCGGCGTGATCAGGATGCCCTTGGCGCCGGAGGCGATCAGGTTTTCCACGGCTGCGACTTGGCCGTCATTGTCACCGTCAATCTTGCCGGCGAATGAACGCAGCTCCACACCATTGGCCTTGGCGGCCTCCTCGGCGCCGGCCTTCATCTTGACGAAGAACGGATTGGTGTTGGTCTTGGTGATGAGGCCGACGATCGGCCTGTCGGCGGCGCGAACGCCTTGGACGCTCAGTGCAAACACGAGCGCCGACGCGGCGCAAAGCCCGAATGGCAGACGCATTGTTCCCTCCCTTGGAACTGGTGTCGATCGGCGCGGTTCGACCGCACGCATGTTGTTTCTGCGACGCTATCAGGCACGAGAGGAGGCGACCTGTCAATAAATAAATCATTCCGATTTATTTATTGACAGGGCGCTCCGATCCGGTTCATTCTGATTGGCGCGATGCGTCATGCGTGTCGCGAAAAGAGAGCTACGACCGTAGCGAAAACAAGAAGAACACGTGTTTCGGGGAGCCGAGGATGGGAGAGCGCGCACCGCTGCGAGACGCCGACGAATCCGTGGCCGCGGCCTCGTTAGGAAGTCGCGGCAGCACTCAGACCGGCGTCCGGCTTTATAACGAACGCCTGATCTTGTCGCTTATCCGCCGTGATCCCGGCCTCGCCAAAGTCGAGATTGCCCGCCTTACCGGCCTTTCGACGCAGACCACGACCGTCATCATCAATCGGCTGGAGGCCGATGGATTGCTGATCCCCGGCGAGCCTCAACGCGGCCGCGTTGGCCAACCATCGGTGCCATACTCGCTCAACCCCGACGGTGCCTTCGGGCTCGGCCTGATGATCGGCCGGCGCAGCTCCGACCTCGTCCTGATGGATTTCACCGCCGGCATCCGCGCCAGACAGCGGATGATCTATCCGTTCCCGGTGCCGCAGGATATCCTGGCCTTCGCCGAGCGCGAGATGCCCGACCTGCTTGTCGCGCTCCCCGATGCGCAGCGGGAGCGGGTCAGCGGGCTAGGCGTCGCCATGCCTTTCGAGCTCTGGAACTGGGAGGCCGATCTCGAGACGCCGGCTGGAGCGCTCGACGCATGGCGCGATTTCGACGTCGCCGGTGAGCTGTCGCGCCGCTTTGCGCCATTGCCGGTCCGGCTTTGCAACGACGCGACCTCGGCCTGCGCCGCCGAACTCACCTTCGGTGCGGGGCGCGCCTACCGAGATTTCGCCTACTTTTATATCGGTGCCTTCGTTGGCGGTGGTATCGTGCTGGGCGGCAGCCTGTTCCCCGGTCGAAGCGGCAATGCCGGGGCGCTCGGCTCGATGCCGATCATGCGGCGCGACGTGAATGGCGAGGTCAGCCTTCAGCAATTGATCCGCACCGCCTCGATCTACCGCCTGGAGCGGAAGCTGATCGCTGCCGGGCAGCGCGGCGCCGACATTTGGCTGTCGCCCGAGGACTGGTCGAATTTTCGCGAGCCCCTCGATGCCTGGATCGCGGAGGCGGCCGAGGCGCTGGCACAGGCCATCGCCTCCGCATGCGCGGTGATCGATTTCGAGGCCGTCATCATCGATGGCGCCTTTCCCATCAGTGTCCGCCAGCGGCTGGTCGAGCGCATTCGCGAACGGCTAGCCGGAATCGACCGCCAGGGCCTGACAGAGGCGGCGGTGTTGGAAGGTTCGGTCGGGCGCGACGCGCGCGCGATCGGCGGCGCGGCTCTGCCTCTGCTCGCCGCCTTCGCCCGCGACCACGACGTGCTGTTCAAGGAGTGAGGCATGCTCAAGGGTGTCACTCCTCTGCTGGGGCCCGAGGTGCTCGCTTTCCTGCGGGCGATGGGCCATGGCGACGAGATCGCGATCGTCGACGCCAATTATCCTGCCGACGCCCATGCCAGGCGGCTGGTGCGTATGGACGGCCATGAGGCGCCGGTAATCCTCGATGCCGTGCTTTCGCTGATGCCGCTGGATGCGGCCGTGGGCGGTGCAGCATTCCGCCCTTGTGCTTTCGGCGATTGCGAGCGGCGGGAGCCGGTCTTCGCTGAGTTCGAGGCTGCCATTGCACGACGCGAACCGGGCTTCCGGCTGACGCCAATCGCCGGCGAGCCATTTTACGACCGCGTCCGCGCCGCCTATGCCGTCATCGCAAGCGGAGAGCGGAGACTTTACGGCAACATCATCCTGCGCAAGGGCGTCATCGCGACCCCGGGGGCCGCGCCATGATCCTCGTCTGCGGAGAAGCCCTGATCGATTTGTTCGTCGGCCCTCCCGAAGGCACCGAAATGCCGGCACGGGCTGTCGCGGGCGGGTCGCCTTTCAACGTCGCGGTTGGCCTTGCCCGGCTCGGGGTCGAGACCGGCTTCCTCGGCGGCATCTCGCATGACCGTTTTGGCACGCTGCTCGCTGAAATTCTTACTCACGAGGGAGTGGACGACAGCTTCCTCGTGCGGACTGACCGGCTCTCCACCATCTCTGCGATCGCGACCGCTCATGATGGCCAGCCGAGCTACAGCTTCCATGGCGAGGGTGCGGCAGATCGCTCGCTCGGGCTCGCCGATTTGCCGGCTGCGCTGCCGGCGGAGGTCCAGGCTTTGACCTTCGGCTCCTATACGATGGTTGTCGAACCTGTCGGTTCCGCCTTCGCGGCCCTGGCTGAGAGCCAGAAAGGGCAGCGCGTCATCAGCGTCGACCCCAATCTTCGCCCGAACGTGATCCGGGACATGGCACAGTGGAATCGGGCGGCCGAGCGCTTCTATCGTACCGCGACTTTGATCAAGGCCAGCGACGAGGATGTCCGCATTGCCTGGGACGGGCAGGTGACGATTGCCGAGGCTGCCGCATATTGGCTCGATTGTGGCGCCCAGCTCGTCGTCGTGACCGAGGGGGTAGGAGGGGCGACCGCCTTCTCCGCTGCGGGCAGCATTTCAGTGCCTGGCCGCGCCGTCCGGGTGCATGACACCGTCGGCGCCGGCGACACGTTTCATGCCGCGCTGCTTGCCCAGCTCACGAAGTCCCGGAGGCTTCATCCCGGCGCAATCGCAGCGCTTGATCTGCCAGCGATCGGCGAGTTGCTGACCTACGCGACAGCTGCCGCAGCCATCACCGTTGCCCGCCGCGGAGCCGACCTGCCCACGGCGGCGGAGGTCGATGCATTTCTGCATCCGCGCCTCACCGGCTGATTGCCGGAGCTGATGAGTCTTCGGGGTTGAGACCAGAAGGGGATTGCATGACCAGCCGCGTGATACCGGTGGCTCCCTTTGTCCTGACGGTGTTCGGTGCGACGGGTGATCTTGCGCGGCGCAAGCTGCTGCCCGCGTTGTTCCATCGCGATTTCGCTGGCCAGTTGCCGCCGGAGGCGACGATCATCGGCGTTGCGCGGGGCGCAATGACCAGGGAGGAGTTCGTTTCTCTCGCACGCGCGGCCATCGTCGAGCATGTGCCGGCTTCGGAGACGGCCGGTCCGGAGCTCGATCGCTTCCTGACGCGGCTGAACTATGTGACCGCTGATGCCGGAGGAGATGACGGCTGGGCGGATCTCGCTGCGGCAATCTCACCCTATGCGGACCGCATTCAGGTTTATTACCTCGCCACGGCACCGCATCTCTTCGGGCCGATCTGCGAGCGGCTTGGCAATTTCGGCCTCGCCCGCAACGATTCCCGGGTGGTGATCGAAAAGCCGATCGGCAAGGACCTCGCCTCGGCAATCCGGCTGAATGCTGCCATCGGCAAGGTCTTTCCCGAAGAGCGCGTCTACCGGATCGACCATTATCTCGGCAAGGAGACGGTGCAGAACCTGATGGCGCTGCGCTTCGCCAATGCGCTGTTCGAGCCGCTCTGGAACGCCGCCCATATCGACCATGTCCAGATCACTGTCGCCGAGAGCCTCGGCGTCGAGGAGCGCGCCGGCTACTACGACACAGCCGGCGCCATGCGCGACATGGTGCAGAACCATTTGCTCCAATTGCTCTGTCTTGTCGCCATGGAGCCGCCGCCATCACTCGATGCCGATGCTGTCCGCGACGAGAAGCTCAAGGTATTGCGGGCGCTGAAGCCGATCGACGAGCGCAACGCCGCGAGCCTCACGGTGCGCGGCCAGTATCGCGCCGGCGCCTCGGCAGGCGGAGCGGTGCCAGGGTATCTTTACGAGCTCGGATCGAATGCCAGCCAGACGGAGACCTTCGTCGCTCTGAAGGCGGAGGTTGCGAACTGGCGCTGGGCCGGCGTGCCCTTCTATCTGCGCACCGGCAAGCGCCTTGCGACGCGCGTCTCGGAGATCGTCGTCGGCTTCCGGCCGGTGCCGCACTCGGCTTTCAGCGAGCAGGTCGGACAGATCCGACCAAACCGTCTGGTCATTCGTCTGCAGCCGGACGAAGGCGTCAAGCTTTGGCTGATGATCAAGGATCCCGGTCCCGGCGGCATCCGCCTCAGCCATGTCCCGCTCGATATGAGTTTCGCCGAAGCCTTCAAGGTCCGCAATCCCGATGCATATGAGCGGCTTATTCTCGATGTGGTCCGCGGCAACCAAACATTGTTCATGCGTCGCGACGAGGTCGAGGCCGCTTGGCGATGGGTCGACCCTATCCTGGAAGCGTGGCGCAATCTGAATGAGCAGCCGCGCCCTTATACTGCCGGCACATGGGGACCTTCCGCCTCGATCGCATTGATCGAGCGCGATGGCCGGACCTGGCAGGAGGACGGAGCGTGACGTTCCTACGCGATGCCCGTGCAGCGGTCATAGTGGATTAAACTTGCCAGGAGGTCTCGATGACCACCCAAGCCAACAATTCTCTTCTGAACGCCCGCGTCGGCGAGGTCACGGAACGGATCGTGCGCCGCTCACACGATGCGCGGCAACGCTATCTGGATGGGGTGGAGGCCGCGGCAGCAGCAGGGCCGCGCCGCCAGCGGCTGGGCTGCGCCAACCAGGCTCACGGCTTCGCCGCTTGCGGGCCCAGGGACAAGGCCATGCTGCGGGCCGGTGCCGGCGCCAATCTTGCCATCGTCACCGCCTATAACGACATGCTCTCGGCCCACCAGCCCTACGAGAACTTTCCCGAGGTGATCCGCGCCGCAGCGCGTGCCGCCGGCGGCGTGGCGCAGGTCGCGGGCGGCGTGCCCGCCATGTGCGACGGCATTACCCAGGGCGAGGCCGGGATGGAGCTCTCGCTGTTTTCGCGCGACGTCATCGCGCTGGCGACTGCGGTCTCGCTTTCGCACCAGACCTTCGATGCCGCGGTTTTTCTCGGCATCTGCGACAAGATCGTGCCCGGCCTCGTCATCGGAGCGCTTTCCTTCGGCCATCTGCCGGCCGTGTTCATCCCCGCCGGGCCGATGACCTCAGGCCTCTCCAATGACGAGAAATCGCGGGTACGCCAGCTCTTCGCCGAGGGCAAGGTCGACCGCGACGCGCTGCTCGAAGCGGAATCGCGCTCCTATCACGGCCCCGGCACATGCACCTTCTACGGCACCGCCAATACCAATCAGATGGTGATGGAGATCATGGGGCTGCACCTGCCGGGCGCCTCCTTCGTCAACCCCAACACGCCGTTGCGCGAGGCCCTCACCAAGGCTGCTACCGAGCGGGCGATGGCGATCACCGCGCTCGGCAACGAGTACAAGCCGGTCGGACGGATGCTGGACGAGCGCGCCTTCGTCAACGGCATGGTCGGGCTGCACGCCACCGGCGGCTCGACCAACCATACCATGCATCTCGTCGCCATGGCGGCGGCGGCCGGCATCCGCCTGACCTGGGACGATTTTTCCGATCTCGCGCCAGCGACGCCGTTGCTGACGCGCATCTATCCAAACGGCAAGGCCGATGTGAACCATTTCCATGCCGCCGGCGGCATGGGATTCGTCATCCGCGAGCTGCTTGGCGGCGGGCTGCTGCATCGCGATGTCGAGACGGTCCTGGGGCAGGGGCTCGATGCCTATGTCCGGGAACCGGTGCTGGCGCCAGACGGCAGCCTCGCCTGGCGCGACGGCGCCGCCGCCAGCGGCGACGATACCGTGCTGCGCGGCGTGGCGGCGCCTTTCCAGCCGACCGGCGGCCTGACCCTCCTGACCGGTGATCTCGGCCGCGCCGTGATCAAGACCTCCGCGATCGCGAAGGAGCGCCATGTCGTCGAGGCGCCAGCGCGCGTCTTCCACAGCCAGGAAGCGTTGCAGGTCGCCTTCACGGCCGGCGAGCTGACGGGGGACGTCGTCGCCGTGGTGCGCTTCCAGGGCCCGCGCGCCAACGGCATGCCGGAGCTCCACAAGCTGATGCCGCCGCTAGGCGTGCTGCAGGATCGCGGCCTCAAGGTCGCGCTGGTCACCGACGGGCGGCTCTCCGGCGCCTCCGGCAAGGTGCCGGCGGCGATCCATGTCACGCCGGAAGCCGCCGATGGCGGGCCCATCGCATTGATCCGCGATGGCGACCTGATCCGCGTCGATGCGGTCGCCGGCACGCTGACGGCGCTGGTCGACCCGCGGGAATGGGTACGCCGCACGCCGGCAGAGGCCGAGCTCGCCCCGTCCCATCGCGGCGTCGGGCGCGAATTGTTCGAGGCCTTCCGCTCTTCCGTCGGCACGGCCGACAGCGGTGCCACGATCTTCGGCACTCCTTAGATGACGGAACTCGATGAACAGGCTCGGTGACCGCAAGGTGGCATGCTTGCGGCGTCTGGAACGCCAACGCGCCCGATGCGACAGGCATGGCAATCGGCCATGCATGTGAGTGGCGGTCATCCAAAGCCCTGTACGAGGCCGATTGAGGCGAGCTATCGGCATGATCGTCGGCAATCCGATTTCGACGTGGTTCCACCGAGAACAGGCCGCCCTGCGGTCAACGCAGCCACACCCGCTCAGGCGAGCACATGCCTGCGCTCCGTGGCGACGTCCTGCAATGCGGTGAGGAATTGCTCCGTCGCCGCATCGTCGACGGCCAGAGACAAGGCGATGAAGCCGCGACGGGCGAGGTAGAAACCGCGCTCGAGCAGATCGAGGAAGACGAGCTCCTTGAGGCGATCGTCGCTGCCGGCAAGGTCCTCCGGCGTGCTCACCGGGCCGCGAAAGCCATGGATATTCATCAGCGAGCCCTGTCCGCTCGCCTGGAGGGCGACATCGGCCTTGCGGAAGACCTCGTTCAGCCGTTCCCGCAGGCGCTCGCCGCGCGCGTGCAAAGCTTCGGCGATCTCCGGCGTGAAGACCTGCGTCAGCGCGGCGATGCCGGCCGACATGGAGAGGACATTGTTGTTGAAGGTTCCTGCATGCGGCAGGGAGCCCGGCCTTTCGGGATCGTACATCGCCATGATCTCGGCCCGCCCTCCAAAGGCTCCGAAGGACATGCCGCCGCCGATCCATTTGCCGAGCGTGACGAGATCGGGCTCGAGGCCGAGCAGGCCATGGGCGCCGCTGCGGCCGAAGCGCGAGGTCATCACCTCGTCGAGGATGAGAAGCGCACCTGCAGCGTGCGTCTCCTCGCGCAGCATGGCGAGGAAAGCGGGGCGGGCAGGAATGCAGCCGCCCGAGCCCATCATCGCCTCGGTCAGTACGCAGGCGAGGTCCGACGCGTTCTCCCGGATCAGGCGCGCCGTCGCCTCGAAGTCGTTGTAGGGCGCGACGATGAAGTCATAGGGCGCGTTGATCGGGATGCCACCGCCGCCGAAATACAGCAGGCCGCCATGGTAGCCGCCCCGGAACACCAGCACCTTCGACCGCTTCGTGAAGGCGCGGGCCGTGGCGATCGCCATCAGGTTGGCCTCTGTGCCGGAATTGGTGAAGCGCACCTGCTCGATCGCGGCAAAACGGGCGACGACGTGCCGGGCGAGCTCCGCCTCGAACATGTTGTGACCGCCGAGATTGACGCCACCATCGAGCGCCGCATCGATCGCGGCCCGGATGACCGGATGGGAGTGGCCGAACAGGCCGGCGGTGTATTCGCCGAGCAGGTTGAGGTAGCGGTGGCCGTCGGCATCGGTCGCAACCGCTCCCTCGCCATGGGCAAGGCGTAGCGGGAACGGACCGTGATAGAGCACGGTGCGGGTGTTCCCACCTGGCATCACTTCGCAGGCGCACTGGTGGACGGCCAGCGATTTCGGCCGCCGCTCCGCATAGCGCGACCGGGCTTCCACGAGCTCGTCGTCGATCGACCTGTTTCGCCGCGCCGTATCCATGATCCGCCGTCCATCGATTTGCCGGGACGCGCCGCTCCAGCAGCACCATCGCCTCATCAGCAATAATTGTGCATCGTACAATTTATTTGTCGAGAGGGGTCGGCGAGGATTTGCGCTGCAAGGTATCGCGACCTCGATGTGGCTGCTAATTGCGACCTGTCGAGTCGAACCGGATCGACCGCAGCGAGCGCCGGGGAGGGCATGCCGGAAGCCGAGCAACGAAAGCGTCGGGGCCGTCCCAAGCGTGACGAAGTCGTTGCGCTTGATCGCGCGCAGATCGTGACGGAGGCGCTGCGGCTGATCGACGAGCGCGGGCTGGAGGCTTTCAGCCTGCGCGAACTCGCACGGGCGCTCGGCGTGTTTCCGACGGCGCTGTACTGGCACATGCCTGGTGGCCGCAATGCCGTGCTCGGCGCAGTGGCGGCTATGGCTTTCACCGATGCCATCCCGCCGGCCGAGGATGCAGTCGACGACTGGGAGGGCTGGCTCCGCGCGCTTTTCACGCGCTACCGCGACTCGCTGCGCAAGCACCCCAATATCGCGCCATTGCTCGGCGCCCAGATCGTCTCGAACACCGGCGTCGACATGGAGCTGGTCGAACGCATTCTTGCGGCGCTGGAATCCGCGGGCTTTGGCGGCGAACGGCTGGTCGATGCCTACAATACGGTGGTCGCGGGCCTGCTCGGCTATGTCACGCTGGAGCTCGCGCCCGGCCCGGCCGAGGACGCCAGCGAATGGGCGAACGCCTTCGAGGCCGAGATTCGCGGCGTCGACGCCGCCCGGTTCCCGCGGCTCGCGCGCAATCTCGATGCGCTCGCCAACCGCGCTTTCATCGTCCGCTGGCAAGGCGGCGCCGAGAAGCCGATGACTCACAGCTTCGACTTCTATGTCGAGACGATCGTCACCGGCCTGCGCGCACTCGCTCGCAAGCCGATCTGAACCTCCCAGTCAGACGAAAGTCAGCAGCCGGCGCGGATTGCCGACAAGGATCGCGTCGATCTCGGCCTCCGCAGCCGCGTCTTGTAGCAGATGTCCTGGCTGATCACGATCAGGCCCTCCGCTCCATGCCTGCCGGTTGACTCGCGCTATCGGCACGATAATTTTCCAAAACGTTTTGGAGACCTGTTTTGAGCTCTCTGAAGGACCTTGCGCGGAATCTGGGGCTCTCGATCACCACGGTGTCGCGAGCTCTCGACGACTATCCGGACGTTGCCCAGTCGACGCGCGAGCGCGTCCGGCATGCGGCGCGCGAAGCCAATTACCGTCCGCACAGCGCCGCACGCCGCCTGCGCAAGGGCACAGGCGAGACCGTCGCCTTCGTCATGCCGGCGCAGCCTGGGCATTTCCACGAGCCGGTTTTTGCGGAGCTGCTGGCGGCGATCGGGGAAAAGCTCGCGGCCGAGCAGCACGACCTCATCCTGCTCGCGGCCCGCCCCGGCCTCGAGGAGATGGCGACCTATCGCCGGCTGGTGGAGAGCGGCCGCGCCGACGCCTTCATCCTCGCCCGTACCCGCCGCAAGGACGAGCGCGTCGCCTATCTCGAGGCGAAGGGCGTTCCCTTCATCTGCCATGGCCGGACCGAGACCAAGCGGCCCTACGCCTTCGTCGACGGCGATGGGCAGGCCGGCTTCAGGACGCTGACGACGCGCCTGATCGGCCTGGGGCATCGCCGGATCGCGCATCTGTCGGCGCCGTCCTACCTCACCTTCGCGACGCTGCGCGCCGCGGGCTGGCGGCAGGCGATGATCGAAGCCGGCTTCGAGGAGGACGTGCAGCGGCTCCTCGTCGAAGGCGAGCCGACCGAAGCGGACGGCCACCGCCTCGCCGCCGAGCTGCTGGCTGGAAGCCAGCCGCCAACGGCTCTCGTCTGTGCCACCGACCGGATGGCGCTGGGAGCGATGCAGGCTGTGGTCGAGGCCGGCCTCGCCATCGGCCCGGACATCGCGGTCACCGGCCATGACAACATTCCCGCCGCGTCCTATGCGCGGCCGGGGCTCACGACCTTGGAACTGCCGCCGGCCGAGGTCGGCGCGCGGCTCGCCGCGATGGTGCTTGCCCGCATGAGCGGGAGAGACCCGCGCGAGCTCTCGGCCGTGCTGGATTTGCGCCAGATACCGCGGGGTTCGAGCGCAGAAGCCTGACGATCCAAGCCTGAAGCGGCCGGCAAGGCCGCACGAGAACGAACACGGAGGGAGGAGATGATGAAACCCATTCTGGCAAGCGCGGGCGCCGTTGCGATCCTGTTCACGACGAATCTCGCCGCCGCGCAGGACGTGAATTTCCTGTCGACGCAATTGCGGCCGGTCGAGGAAGCGCAGAAGCTCCGCCAGGTCCTGCTCAAGGGCGTGCCCGGCAAAGTCTCCTATCTGGTCGAGGAGCCGCCGCAATTCGACGTGCGCATGAAGGCCGAGGGCAGGGCCGGCAAGCGCACGATCAGCGTCGCCGGCGCTCTCCATGGCGAGTTGCAGCCGCTCGTTACCTCCGGCGACATCGAGCCGATCGACGATATCGCCGCCAAACTCGCCGATCGCGGCATCCCGCCGGGGCTGATGGAACTCGGCAAGCTCGGCACGGGCAGCCAAGTCTATATCCCCTGGATGCAGGCGACCTACATCATGGTCGCGCGCAAGGAGGCGCTCGCCTCGCTGCCGGCCGGCGCCGACGTCAACGCGCTGACCTATGACCAGCTCGAAGCCTGGGGCAAGGCGCTGACCGAGAAGACCGGCAAGCGCCTGATCGGCTTCCCGGCCGGGCCGAAGGGGCTGATGCCGCGCTTCTATCAGGGCTATCTCTACCCCTCCTTCACCGGCGGGGTGGTGACGCCCTTCCGCTCGGCCGAGGCCGAGGCGATGTGGGGCAAGTTCAAGAGCCTCTGGCAATACGTCAATCCGAACTCGACCAGCTACGACTTCATGCAGGAGCCGCTGATGGCCGGCGAGGTCTGGGTCGCGTTCGACCATGTCGCGCGCGTCAAGGACGCGCTGGTTCAGGAGCCCGACACATACGTCACCTTCCCGGCACCGGCCGGCCCGAAGGGGCGCGGCTACATGCCGGTCATCGCCGGCCTCGCCATCCCGAAGGGCGCGCCCGATCGCGCCGGCGCCGCCGCGGTGATCGAGCACCTGACCAAGCCTGACGTGCAGGTGAGGACCGCAGCCGAGGTTGGCTTCTTCCCAGTGGTGAAGGCCGACCTGCCGGCCGATCTCTCGCCGGGCATCAAGCTGATCGCCGAGGGCGTCGCCAAGACGCAAGGGGCGAAGGATGCGCTGCCGGCGCTGCTCCCGATCGGGCTCGGCGACAAGGGCGGCGAATTCAACAAGGTCTTCTCCGACAGCTTCCAGCGCATCGTGCTGCGCGGCGAGAACCCGCGCATGGTGCTCGACGCGCAGGCCATCGTGCTCAAGGGGCTGATGGAGACGACGAAAGCGCCGTGCTGGGCGCCGGACAAGGCGAGCGATGGCGCCTGCCCGGTGAACTGACGCGAACCATTCCTCCCCACTGGGCGGCCTGCGGGCCGCCCGCTTTTCCCATTCCACCACCCGCCGCCGGGACCGCCATGAAGCGAGCGCAGTCGCGAGCCCTCCCTTACCTGCTGCTGGCGCCGTCCCTGGTCTTCCTGGCGGTGATCTTCCTGCTCCCCCTGGTGCAGACGATCGCGCTGTCCTTCAGCGACGGCGGGGCGGCCTCGCTCGGCAACTACCGGCGCATGGTCTCCGACCTGAACTTCGGTCCGGCCCTGCGCAACACCTTCCTCCTCGTCCTCGTGGTCGTGCCGATCCAGCTCGCGCTCGCCCTCGGGCTGAGCGTGATGATCGAGAAGATCGGCCGCGGGCGCGATCTCGTGCTCTGGGTCTGGACGATCCCGCTTGGCGTCTCCGATCTCGCCGCCGGCCTGGTCTGGCTCGCGATCTTGCAGGATCGCGGCTATCTCAACAGCGCACTTTACGGGCTCGGGCTGGTCGACGGGCCGACCGCGTGGCTGACCTACGAGACGCCCGGCACGCTCTTCCTCGGCGTCGTCCTCGCCGAGATCTGGCGCGCAACCGCGATCGTGCTGGTCATCCTGGTCGCCGGCCTCCAGCTGATCCCGAAAGAATATCGCGAGGCGGCCGAGGTCTTCGGCGCGAGGCCCTGGACTATCTTCCGCCGCATCACCCTGCCGCTGCTCAAGCCCAGCATCCAGACGGCTCTGATCCTGCGCACCGTGCTCGCCTTCGAGGTCTTTGCGGTGGTCTACGCCATCGGCGGCACCAATTTCCCGGTGCTCGTCGGCGAAGCCTATACCTGGCAGAACGCCAACCAGAACACCGGCGTCGCGGCCGCCTACGCGATGCTGATCGTGGTGATCTCGCTCGCCGCGACGGCGATCTACCTGCGGGTGCTGCGCGTGCCGGCGGAGCAGCAGCCATGAGCGGGCTGAAGCGCACCGTCTTCTGGACCGGCGTCGTCGCGCTCTGCGCCTGGGTGTTGGTGCCGATCTGGCTGATCGCTCTCGGCGCCTTCGGCGGGCGCACCGGCGTCTTCCGCTGGCCGAAATCGCTGTGGCCAGGGGATGCCTCGTTCGCCGCCCTGCAGACTTTCCTCGCGGTCGAGGGCGTCTGGCCGGCGATGGTCAACAGCATCGTCGCGGCGCTGACCTGCATGGCGCTCTCGATCGGCCTCGGCGCTCCCGCCGGCTATGCGCTGGCGCGCTTCTCCTTCCGCGGCCAGAACGCCTATCGCCTGCTGATCCTGCTGACCCGTGCCTTTCCGCTCGCCATCCTGGCGCTGCCGCTGACGGTCGCCTTCATCCGCATCGGGCTCTACGACACCGCCTTCGGAGTCGGCCTCGTGCACACGGCGCTGGCACTGCCCTTCGCGGCGCTGGTCTCGGCGAGCCTGTTCCAGGCGATCCCTCGCGAGCTCGAGGAGGCCGCCTGGGTCTTCGGCTGCAGCCGCTGGCAGGCCTTCCGCAAGGTGGTGCTGCCATTGGCGCTGCCCGGCATCGCCGCGGCAGCGATCTTCGCCTTCGTCATCTCCTGGAACGAGGTCTTCGCCGCCTCGGTGCTCTCGGTGAAGAACCGCACCCTCACCGCCTATCTGCTGACGGTGCTGGCGGAATCGCCGCTGCATTTCCGCTTCGCCGGCGGCTTCCTGCTGATCCTGCCCTCGCTCGCCTTCATCTTCGCGGTCCGGAAATACCTGTTCGCGATGTGGGGCATCGCCAACCGCTGACGGGAACGACATGGCCGAGATCACCATCGACGGCATCGCCAAATCCTTCGGCGCGACGCGGGCGCTGGAGCAGATCGACCTGTCCGTCGCCGATGGCGAGTTCGTCGCCCTGCTCGGCCCCTCCGGCTGCGGCAAGACCACGCTGCTGCGGATCATCGCCGGCCTGGAGAGCGCGACGAGCGGGCGCATCGTCATCGGCGGGCGCGACCTGACGGAGGTGCCGACGCGCCGGCGCGGGCTCGCCATGGTGTTCCAGAACTACGCCGTCTTCCCCCATATGACCGTCTACGAGAATGTCGGCTTCGGCCTGCGCATGCAGGGCGCCGACGAGGCGCGGGTCAAGGCGCAGGTCGGCAAGGCGGCCGAGCTTCTGCACATCACGCCCTATCTCGACCGCTATCCGGCCAAGCTTTCCGGCGGGCAGCGCCAGCGCGTCGCGGTCGCCCGCGCGCTGGCGGTCGAGCCGCCGGTGCTGCTGATGGACGAGCCGCTCTCCAATCTCGACGCACTGCTGCGGCTCGAAATGCGCGCCGAGCTCAAGGCGGTGCTGCGCGAGGCGAGGACCACGACGATCTACGTCACCCACGACCAGACCGAGGCGATGGGCCTCGCGGACCGGATCGCCGTGATGCATGGCGGGCGCATCGAGCAGATCGATCGGCCGACCGCGGTCTATGAGCGCCCGGCGACGACCTTCGTCGGTGGCTTCGTCGGCAGTCCGCCGATGAACTTCCTGCCGGTCTCCGTCGAGAATTCACGGCTGGAGCTGGCAGGTGCGAACCTGCCGGCGCCGAAGGCTTCCGGCGAGCTGCTGATGGGCATCCGGGCCGAGGACCTGATGCCGGTCGCCGCCGGCGAGGGCCTGCCCTTCGACATCGCGGTGGTCGAGCCCCTCGGCGCGCATGACCTCGTCACCGGCCGCAGCGGATCGACGCTGCTGCGCGTCGCCGCGCCTGCCGGCAGCGGCCACAAGCCAGGCACCCGCATCGGCCTCAGGCCCGACCCGAAACGACTGGTCTGGATGGACCCGGCCTCGGGCCGGGCGCTTCCGGCGCAATGATGGACCTGGACATGACGACGGTCGACATCGAGGCGGCCCGCGCCATCCTGCGCGCCAATGACCGCGGCGGCTACACGGTCCCGACCGACCGGCTCTACCCGTTCCAGTGGAACTGGGATTCGGCGTTCGTTGCGATGGGCTGGGCAACCTTCGACAAGGAGCGCGCCTGGCGCGAGCTGGAGCGGCTGGTCGAGGGCCAGTGGGATGACGGCATGGTGCCGCATATCGTCTTCCACGCGCCGAGCGACGACTATTTCCCGGGGCCGGACGTCTGGCGCACCCGCCATGCCATCCCGACCTCGGGCATCACCCAGCCGCCGGTCTTCGCCACGGCGCTTCGCCGCGTCTTCGAGATCGCACGGGGCCCAGACGCGCAGGCGCGAGCCGCCCGGCTCTATCGCTGCGCGCTCGCCTCGCATGAATGGTGGGAGAAGGCCCGCGACCCGGAAGCCACCGGCCTCGTCGCCATCCTGCATCCCTGGGAATCGGGCATGGACAACAGCCCGGCCTGGGACGAGGCGATGGCGCGCCTGACGATTGCCCCTACGACGCCGATCCGGCGCCGCGACACCTCGCATATCGGCGCCGAGATGCGCCCGCGCGACGAGGACTATCGCCGCTTCATCGCGCTGGTCGACCTCTATGCGGGGCTCGGCTGGGAGCCCGCGGCGATGTGGCGGGCCTCGCCCTTCAAGCTCGTCGACGTCGCGACGAATGCGATCCTGCACAAGGCGGAAGAGGATCTGCTGGCGCTGGCCGCGCAGTTCGGCACCGAAGCGGAGCGCCGCCGCATCGAAGCGCGGATGGCGCGCCGGGCCGCGGCCTTCGCCCGGCTCTGGAGTGAAGAGCGGCGCATCTACCAGGCGCGTGATCTCTGCACGGGCACCACGGTCGACGCCTCGACCTCGGCCGGCCTGCTGCCTTTGTTCGCCGGCATCCCCTCGGCCGGGCAGGCCGCTGCCCTTGCCGCTGAGCTGGAAGATTGGCTTGCCAAGGTACCTTATCCGGTGCCGAGCACCTCGCCGCTCGATCCCCGCTTCGAGCCGAAGCGCTACTGGCGCGGTCCAATCTGGGCCGTAGTGAACTTCATGATCGCCGAGGGGTTCGAGCGCTATGGGCATGCGGCGCTCGCCAGCCGGATCCACCTGGCGACACAGACCCTGATGCGGGATGGCGGTATCGCCGAATACTTCGACCCGACCTCCGGCGAGGGGCTGGGTGGCAGCCATTTCTCCTGGACCGCAGCAATCCGCCTGATGATCGATCAGGCTGCGGTCGCGGGCCCGGCACGTGAGAAAATGTGAAGGAGGCCAAGATCGACAATGCCTGGGCCTCGTTCGATCAGGCCTGTTCCGTTTCGACAATGCCGGCCGTGCGCAATTGCGCATAGCGCATGCCGTCCGCTTTCGCCTTACTCATGAGTAAGCTCAGGAATATCGAGTAGAGCTGGAGATACCGCGGCGGCGAACGACTGCGGACTCAAGGGGAACGTCATGGACCAGGCCGAAAGCCCGGTGCTGCTCGCAATCGAGCAGGCCGTCGCCACCGTCACGCTCAATCGTCCGCGCGTGCTCAATGCGATCGACCCGCAGATGGCGCGCAGCCTTGCGGACGCGATCGAACGCATTGCGCGGGACGGCACGGCGCGTGTCCTGCTGCTGCGTGGCGAGGGCCGCGCGTTCTGCGCCGGAGGCGATGTCGCCCGCTTCTTCGACGGCGATCCGGCGGCCGCCATCGAAGCCATCATCGATCCGGTGCACGCCGCCCTGCGTGCGCTCGACGCGCTGAAGCTGCCGACGCTTGCGGCCGTGCAGGGACCGGTCGCGGGGGCTGGTTTCAGCCTCTCCATGGCTTGCGATCTTTGCATTGCAGCGGACGATGCCGTCTTCACGCTGGCCTTCGCGCGTATCGGCATCAGCCCCGACAGTTCGTCGACCTATCGGTTGCCGCGCATCGTCGGGACGCGCAAGGCGCTGGAACTGGCGATGCTGGCGGAGCCGGTGCGTGCGCCGGAGGCGCAGGCGCTCGGGCTGGTCAACCGCGTCGTGCCAGCCGCCGATCTGGCGAGCGAGGCGCTGGCGCTGGCGCGCCGGCTCGCGCTGGGGCCGACGGCGGCCTATGCGCGCATCAAGCATCTCATCGGCCATTCGCTCGGCAACGATCTCTCGGCTCAGCTCGAACTCGAACGCGAGGCATTTCTTGCCGGCGCGCGCACGGCAGACTTCAGGGAGGGCGCGCAGGCCTTCCTCGCCAAGCGGCCGCCGCAGTTCGAGGGGCGCTGAGGTGACGGCTTCGCCCATTCTGCAGGTCTCGGGCGTCTCGCTCGCCTTCGGCGGGGTGCGCGCGCTCAGCGACGTCTCCTTCAGCGTACCCGAGGGTGCGATCACCGCGGTAATCGGCCCGAACGGCGCCGGCAAAACCTCGCTGTTCAACACGATCTCCGGCTTCTACCGCCCGCAGGCCGGCAGCATCCGCTTCGCGGGGACAAGCCTCGACGGCGTCCGCGCGCCCCAGCGTGCCGCCCGTGGCCTCGCCCGCACCTTCCAGAACATCGCGCTGTTCCGCGGCATGACCGTGCTCGACAACATCAAGCTCGGCCGCCACGCCCATATGCGCACCGGCGTGCTCGACGCGCTGTTCTATTGGGGAAGGGCGCAGAAGGAGGAGCTGGAGCTGCGGGCCGAGATCGAGGAGCGCATCATCGATTTCCTCGAGATCCAGCACATCCGCAACGCCTCGGTCGGCACGCTCTCCTACGGTTTGCAGAAGCGCGTCGAGCTGGCGCGGGCACTCGCCATGCGCCCCCGCATCCTGATGCTCGATGAGCCGGTCGCCGGGATGAACCGCGAGGAGACCGAGGACATGGCCCGCTTCATCCTCGACGTGAAGGAGGAATGGGGCGTCACCATCCTGATGGTCGAGCACGACATGGGCATGGTGATGGACATCTCCGACCATGTCGTCGTGCTGAATTTCGGCCAGGTCATCGCCAACGGCACGCCGCGCGAGGTGCAGGGCAACGACGCCGTGATCGCCGCCTATCTCGGCTCGGGCGATGTCGGCGCGATCGCGCGCCGGATCAAGGCGGAGGCGGCGTGATGGACGCTCTCTTCCTCGCCGAAGTGACATTGGCCGGCCTCGGCGCCGGGGCGCTCTATGCGCTGACCGGCGTCGCCTTCGTGCTGATCTACAAGGCCACGCGCGTGGTGAACCTCGCCATAGGCGAGATCCTGATGCTCGGCGGCTATGCCTTCCTCGGCTTTGCGGCCGGGCTCGGCTTCTCGCCCTGGCTCGCGCTCCCGCTTGCGATCGCCGCCGGCGGCGCGCTTGGCTGGCTGGTCGAGCGCGCGCTGATCCGGCCGATGCTGGGCGAGAGCCCGATCTCGGTGTTCATGGTCACGATCGGCCTCGGCTCGATCCTCGCCGGTGTCGTGCAGCTCGGCTGGGGCGCCGACCCGCTGCGGCTGCCCGAATTCATGCCGTCGACGCCGGTCTTCATCGGCGAGGCCTATCTCGCCCCGAAGGTTGCGATCGGCTTCGTCGCCGCGGCGGTGGTGATCGGGCTTTTCCTGGCCCTGTTCCGTTTTTCGCGCGGCGGCGTCGCGCTGAAGGCGACGGCGGCCGATCAGGGCGCGGCCTATTCGGTCGGCATCGACGTGCCGCGCGTCTTCTCGGTCGCCTGGATCCTCGCCTGCGCCACCGCGGCCGGCGCCGGCGTGCTGGTCGGGGCGATCGGTGGCATCTCGCCGACCATGGGCGTGTTCGGCCTCTCGGTCCTCGTCGTGGTGATCATCGGCGGGCTCGACTCGATCGCCGGCGCGCTGGTCGGTGGCCTTCTGATCGGGCTGGTCGAGGCGCTTGCCGGCGCCTTCCTCGGCGGCGAATTCAAGCTCGTCGTCACCTTCGCGCTGCTGCTCGTGCTGCTGATGGTCCGTCCCTACGGCCTGTTCGGCACGCACGAGATCGAGAGGCTCTAGCGCCATGCGGATCGGCACGCTCAAGACCAGCTACGCCGCCGACGAGGCGCTGTTCGACAGCTCCTTGCAGCGCGCCCTGCTGGTGCTGCTCGCGCTCGCCGCGGTCGCCTTCCCCTTCGTCGCCAGCCCCTATTGGCTCTTCCTCGCCTGCCTCTGCGCGATCAATGTCGCGAGCGCGACGGGCCTGAACCTGCTCACCGGCTATACCGGCCTCGTCAGCCTCGGCCAGGCCGCCTTCATGAGCGTCGGCGCCTACACCGTCGCCGTGCTGGAGATCAGGCTCGGTACGCCGTTCTTCATCAACCTTCTGGTCGGTGCCGGTTTCGCGGCGGCGATCGGCGTGCTCGTCGGCATTCCCAGCCTCAAGGTGAAGGGGCTCTATCTCGCCATCGCGACGATCGCGGCCTCGGTCATCCTGCATTTCCTGTTCTCGCACTGGTCGCTGACCGGCGAGTCGCGCGGCCTGTCGATGCCGCCGGCACGCCTGTTCGGCCTCAACCTCGACCAGCCCTTCTCGCTCTATTGGCTGATCATGCCGGTGACCTGCCTGATGGTGCTTGGTGCGGCCAACCTGCTGCGCACCAGGATCGGCCGCGCCTTCATCGCGATCCGCGACCGCGACATCTCGGCCGAGGTGCTCGGCATTCCCTTGCTGCGCTACAAGCTGACCAGCTTTGCGATCTCCTCCTTCTATGCCGGGCTCGCCGGCGGGCTCTGGGCCTACTTCTTCCGCGTTGTCACGCCCGAGAGCTTCCCGTTGGTCAATTCGATCTTCTATCTCGCTGCGATCATCGTCGGCGGCATGGGCACGATCCTCGGCGGCATCCTCGGCGCGGTCTTCATGACGCTCGTGCCGGAGCTTTTGAAGTTCGTCGCGAACTGGGCGACGCCATTCTATCCGGACGCGCTCGCGGCGCTGGCGCCGGTGCGCACGATCGTCTTTGGCGGGCTGATCGTCGGCTTCCTGATCTTCGAGCCGCGCGGCCTCGCCGAGATCTGGCGGCGGCTGCGCCGCTTCTTCCATCTCTGGCCGTTCAGGACCTGAGCACTTCGCTGAAACGGCTGCCGTCAAGAGCAGCCAACCCAAGGGAGGATGAGATGACGAATACGACTCTCGACCGACGCCAGCTCCTGGCCGGCACCGCAGCGCTCGCCGGCGGATTGACGCTCAGTGTCAGGCCGCTTGCGGCGCAGGAGGGCGGCGACATCGTCCTCGGCGGCTCGATCCCGCTGACCGGTGTCTTCGCCTTTGCCGGCGTCGGCATCCATGCCGGCATCCAGGACTATCTCAAGATCCTGAACGACGGCGGCGGCATCAAGGGCCGCAAGATCAAGTATGTCGCCGAGGACACCGCCTACAAGGTCGACGCCTCGGTCGCGGCCTTCAATAAGATCACCGGCCAGGAGAAGGTCTCGCTCTATTATGGCGACTCGACCGGCTTCTCGAAGACGATCAATCCCGAGCTGGAACGTCGCGGCAGCATGCTCATGGCCGGCGCCTCCTTCGCGACCGAGCTCAACGATCCCAAGAAGTTCCCGCTGCAGTTCATGGCCGGGCCCGACTACACCGAGATGTTCGGCATTCTCCTGCGCTACATCGCCAAGGAGAAGCCGGGCGCGCGCGTCGCCTTCGTCTATTCCGACAGCGAGTTCGGGCGCGATCCGATCGGGCCGAGCGAGGCGGTCGCCAAGGAGCTGAAGCTCAGCGTCGTCGAGAAGATCGTGACGCCGCCCGGCAGCGTCGACGTCTCGACCGAGGTGCTGAAGCTGCGCCGCGCCAACCCCGACTTCACGATCTTCCACGGCTATGTGCTGGCGCCGATCCCGGAATTCGTCACCCAGGCGAAGCAGATGGGCATGAAGAGCCAGTTCATGGGCACGTTCTGGACCATGGACAACTCGACCGTGCAGCGCATGGGCGACGCCGCCGAGGGCTTCATGGGCGTGATGCCCTACCGCTACTACTACGACAAGGACGGCACCGCGCCGATGCTGGAGAAGATCCGGCAGATGCGCCCGGAATACCAGTCGACCGGCTATCTCCAGGGGTTCGTCACTGCCATGCTGATGGCCGAGGCGGTGAAGCGCACGCTCGAGGCCGGCAAGGAGCTCACCGGCGCCAATCTCAAGGCCGGGCTGAACAGCATCAAGGATTTCGACACCGGCGGGCTGTTCGGCGTGCCGATCTCGATCCCCGGCAACTCGGTGCCGGTCGGGCGCATCTACCGCTTCGACGCCAAGGCCAAGCAGATGCAGCCGGCGTCCGACTGGATCAAGCTGTAACGGCGGCGGCTCAGTGAGAGGCTAGAGGGTCATGGCCGGTCCCGCGGTGCTCGACGTCAACAATGTCGAGGTGGTCTATAACCGGACCGTGCAGGTGCTGCGCGGGCTGTCGCTGCAAGTGCCGGAGGGCGAGATCGTCGCCCTTCTCGGCTCGAATGGCGCCGGCAAGTCGACGCTGCTGAAGGCGGTGTCGAACCTGCTCTCGCTCGAGGATGGCGACGTCACCGCCGGCGCCATCCGCTTCCGCGGCGACGACATCGCCGCGCTCACCCCGCACGGGCTCGTCCGGCGCGGCCTCTTCCATGTGATGGAGGGGCGGCGGATCTTCGAAGACCTCTCCGTCGAGGAGAACCTCACCGCCGCGACCTTCGCACTGACGGGGCGCAAGCTGCCTGCCGCCGATTTCGACCTCGTCTACAACTACTTCCCAAGGCTGCATGAGCGCCGCAAGGGGCTCGCCGGCTATCTCTCCGGCGGCGAGCAGCAGATGCTGGCGATCGGCCGCGCCCTGATCGCGCGGCCCTCGCTGATCCTGCTCGACGAGCCCTCGCTCGGCCTGGCACCCAAGCTGGTCGAGGAGATATTCGCGATCATCGCCCGCATCAATGCCGAGCAGAAGGTTTCGATGCTGCTGGTCGAGCAGAACGCCGCCGTCGCCTTCGCGGTGGCGAGCTACGGCTACATCCTCGAAATGGGCAAGGTCGTGATCGACGGGCCGGTCGACAAGCTGATGCGCGACCAGGACGTGCGCGAGTTCTATCTCGGCCTCGGCGGCGCCGGGGGTGAGCGCAGCTATCGCGACATCAAGCACTATAAGCGCCGCAAGCGCTGGCTCTCGTGAGGATGGCGGCGATGCGCGAGCTTCCGAACCTCACCCTGCCGCAGATGCTACGCGAGAATGCTCGGACGATGCCGGAGCGTATCGCGCTCAGGCAGAAGGATTTCGGCATCTGGCTGCCGATCAGCTGGGCCGAGTATGATCGCCGCGCCCGCCATTTCGGCCTTGGCCTGCGCGCGCTCGGTCTGGAGCAGGGCGGTCATGTCGGCATCCTCTCCGAGAACCGCGCCGAATGGGTCGTCGCCCAGCTCGGCGCCGGCATGGTCAACGCGGTCGCGATCGGCGTCTATGCGACCAGCCCGGCCAACGAGGTCGCCTATGTGCTGGGCCATGCCGAGGTCGAGATCGCGGTCTGCGAGGATCAGGAGCAGACCGACAAGGTGCTGGAGCGGCTGGAGGAGCTGCCGCGGCTGAAGCGCATCGTCGTGATCGATCCCAAGGGCCTGAGGGGTTACGCCTCGGAGCTGGTCGTCGCCTTCGCCGAGGTGCTGCGGCTTGGCGCCGAGCACGAGGCGAAACACCTCGGCCTCGTGGATGCCTGCCTCGCGGCGCAGACGCAGGCCGATATCGGCCTGATGGTCTACACCTCCGGCTCCACCGGCAAGCCCAAGGGCGCGATGCTGAGCTATCGCAACATGCGCGCCCAGGCGGCCGGCGTGGTCGAGCGGCTCGGCTATGACGCCACTACGACCAACCTGTCCTATCTGCCGCTCTGCCATGTCGCCGAGCAGATGCTGAGCACGATGGCGCCGATCTATGCCGGCTCCTGCGTTTCCTTCGGCGAGTCGATCCGCACGGTGCAGGAGGACCTGCGCGAGGTCGCGCCGACGCTCTTCCTCGGCGTGCCCCGCATCTGGGAGAAGCTGCACGCGGCGATCCATATCAAGCTGATGGAGGCCGGCGGCTGGCGCCGGCGCCTGTTCGAGGCCGGCCTTGCCGCCTGCGAGCCCTTCGCCACCAAGCCGAACTCCGCACGCAGCCTGCGCGAGAAGGCGCTCGCAACCTTCTTTCACCTCGTCATCTTCCGGGCGCTGCAGAACTTCATCGGCCTGCGCAAGGCGAAGATCGCGCTCACCGGGGCGGCGCCGATCCCGCCGCGCATCGTGCAGTTCTTCCGCACGCTCGGTGTGCCGCTGGTCGAGGTCTATGGGCTGACCGAGACCTCCGGCATGGCGACCGGACAGCGCCTCGACCATCTGCTACCCGGCTCGGTCGGGGAAGCGGTCGCGGGCACAGAGGCCAAGCTCGGCGACCAGGGCGAACTCTTGGTACGCGGCGACATCGTCTTCGAGGGCTATTTCCGCAATCCCGAGGCGACGCAAGGCGTGCTGCGCGAGGGCTGGCTGCACACCGGCGACGTCGCCGTGATCGAGGCCGGCCAGGTCCGGATCGTCGACCGGCTGAAAGACATCATGATCACCGCCGGCGGCAAGAACCTCAGCCCATCCGAGATCGAGAACACGGTGAAGGGCAGCGCCTTCATCAAGGAATGCATCGTCGTCGCCGATGGGCGCCGCTATCCCTCCGCCCTGATCCAGATCGACGCCGAGACCGTCGGCAAATGGGCTGAGGAGAACCGTATCGCCTTCACCCATTTCCGCAGCCTCGCCGAGCATGAGCGCGTGCGCGAACTCGTCGCCGCCGAGATCGAGCAGGCGAACAGCCAGCTAGCGCCGGTGGCGCAGCTCAAGCGCTTCCACCTCCTCGTCAAGGAGCTCGATCATGACGATGACGAGGTGACCGCGACGATGAAGGTGCGGCGAGCGAGCATCGCGAAGAAATACGCCGCCGAGATCGAAGGGCTGTACAAGCCCGAGCGACACGCCGAACCCGTTTGAGGAGAACCACCATGAGCCGACATGTCGTCATCACCGCGGGTGTGCGCACCGCGATCGGAACCTTCGGCGGCGCGCTCTCCGGCCATGCGCCGACCGCGCTCGGCACAGCTTGCGTCGCCGAGGCGCTGCGCCGCGCCGATCTGCCCGCCGCAGAGGTCGGCCATGTCGTGTTCGGCAACGTCATCCTGACCGAATCCAAGGACGCCTATCTCGCCCGCATCGCGGCGATCGATGCCGGCATCCCGGTCGAGGTCCCGGCCATGACCCTAAACCGGCTTTGCGGCTCCGGCGTGCAGGCGATCGTCTCGGCGGCACAGGCGATCATGCTCGGCGATTGCGACATCGCCGTCGCCGGCGGCGCGGAGACGATGAGCCGCGCCCCGCATCTGCTCTCGACCGCCCGCTTCGGCCAGCGCATGGGCGACACGGTCGCCTCCGACCACCTGACCGGCATCCTGACCGATCCGTTCGGCAACGGCATCATGGGCATCACCGCCGAAAACGTCGCCGAGCGCTACGGCGTCGACCGCGAAGCTCAGGACGCCTTCGCTGCCGAGAGCCAGCGCCGTGCCGCCGAGGCGATCAAGGACGGCCGTTTCCGCGAGCAGATCCTGCCCGTCGAAGTGCGCAAGGGCCGCGACACGATCAGCTTCGACACCGACGAGCATCCCAAGCCCGGGACGACGGCAGAGACGCTGAAGGGCCTGCGCCCGACCTTCAAGAAGGACGGCACGGTCACGCCCGGCAACGCCTCGGGCATCAATGACGGCGCTGCCGCCATGGTGCTGATGGAGGAAGGCCGGGCCGGCCGCGAGGGCAAGCCGATCCTGGCGCGTATCGTCGGCTATGCCCATGCCGGCGTCGAACCCGGCGTGATGGGCATCGGCCCCGTGCCGGCGGTGCAGGCGCTACTCAAGCGCACCGGGCTCTCCTTGAAGGATTTCGACGTGATCGAGTCGAACGAGGCCTTCGCGGCGCAGGCCTGCGCCGTCGCCAAGGAGCTCGGCTTCGATCCGGCCAAGGTCAATCCCAATGGCGGCGCGATCGCGCTCGGCCATCCGGTCGGGGCGACCGGCGCGATCATCACGCTGAAGGCGGCCTATGAGCTCAAGCGCACCGGTGGTCGCTACGGGTTGGTGACGATGTGCATCGGCGGCGGCCAGGGCATCGCGCTCGCGATCGAGCGGGCCTGAACAGGTCATGGCGACAGCCCTCTGGAAGACGCCGGCGCAGCGCGAGCAGGAGCGCGCCCTCAAGCGTGAGGCCGTGCTGCGCGTCGCGGCGCAGGCCTTTGCCGAGCGGGGCTTCCACCGCACCTCGCTCGACGATGTCGCCGAGCGCCTGAGCGTCACCAAGCCGACGATCTACCATTACGTTCGCAGCAAGGACGAGATCCTGTTCGAATGCGTCCGCATCGGGCTGGAACGGCTCGATGCCGCCGCTGCCTCGGCGCAGGCCAGGCGCAGCGGCGGCAGCGGCCTCGAGCGGCTGATGGTGCTCTGGACCGAATACGCCCATATCGTCACCGAGGATTTCGGCCGCTGCCTGATCCTCGTCGGCGAAGACCCTCTCCCCGCCGAGACGCGCAAGGACCTGCGCGCTCTCAAGGGCAAGATCGACAAGCGCTTCCGCGGCCTGATCGAGGCCGGCATCGCCGACGGCTCGATCCGCGCCTGCGACCCCAAGCTGCTCGCCTTCGCGGCGGCGGGCGCATTGAGCTGGATCGCCCGCTGGCATGATCCCGCCGGGCCGCTCTCGGTCGATCATATCGCTCGAGAGACGATCGGGCTCTTCGTCAACGGCATCGGGGCGAGCCACCTCGGACCGGAATGCTGTTCGGACCCTGACAGCGCCAAGGCCGAATGAATGCTTTTAGGTCGCGGGCTCGTGCGCACGCCCGGCGGCCGCGGAAGCTGATGCTATTGCGGGCTCGCAATGGTCGGCCACATTGCCCCGAACGCAACCAACCACGCAATCAACGCCGGGCTCGGCATGTGCTTCTGAGCGGCTGCCAGATAGTCATCGTCAATAAGCGACTCGTATTCCAGCGGTTTAGTCGTTAGCGTAGTGGCTGTGAGTTGCGTAGCGATGAGGTGGTGTCATGCCGAACGCCGACGCCGTGATGATCTCGTCTTATGAAGAGCGGAAGGCTGCTGTGCTGCGAGCTGCACAGTTGATCTCATCCTTGAGAGGCTCCGACGGCGAGCGCGAGTTCGAGCTGCTGACCGAAGCTATCGCGGACTTCGACACGCGCCAGGAAGCTCTCGGCTATATCGAGATCCCGCCGGCTTTCATGCAGTTCCTTTCCCATGGACATCAGGGCGGGACGTCGAGCAGCCGTCGCTGAGACAAGAAGGCTCTTCGACCGGCAAGGCGCTGGCGACCTGGACCACGCATATCGACGGCCGGCGAGGGGCAGCGGATCCGTCGTGCGGACTTGCGGGGACCGCTGCTTCTCCGGCTATCGGCCACGTCGATGTCGATCTCGAACACGCGGCTGCCACCCGGCTCGAACGGGGGCGGCGGGGCGTTGCGGCCGTCATCGAGGCGCCCGATCGAGCAGGGTTCGATCGACATCACGCCCGCGCCCGGCCGCAAGTCGCGCCAGAGCTGCAGCCAGGGCCGTTCGTCGGTGTTCCCGCAAAAGGCGGTGGTCGCCGCCGCGCGGCAGCTGGGCCTCGTCGCCGACGGTGCCCCATTTCAAGACCGGCGTCTTCCACGAACATGTCGCCTGGGCCTTCGTCAAAGCCTTCAGGGAGGGCGGAGACATGGCCGTCACGCTCGACGACGGCCGCCATGCTTTCGCGATGATCGATACCGCCTATCGCTCGTTGCGCTCCGGCCGTGCCGAGCCGATCAAGGCCTGAGCAGAAAGACGAGTTCCTATCCCGAAACCTGACGGTCGATGAAAGTCTCGACCTGCATGGCTGCGACCCGCCAATCGAGTTCGCCTCCGAAGAGCTCCGCGGCCAGGCCGGAGTCGAGGGCGCTGAAGTGCGGCCGGGTGACCGAGGAGCCGAGGTCGCTCATCGGGACACGAACCAGCTCCGGCGTCCGCCGTCCGGCCAGGCGAAGCGCCTCGAATGCCGTGGCGACCCAGTCGGCCCGCGACACGGCCGGCGAGCCGGCGAGATGGAGCAGGCGCGGGATGGGCTCTCTGGCTGCCATGCGTCCGGCCAGATCCAGCAGACGCCCGGCGAGCGGACCGATCGGCGTCGGCGAGCCGATCTGGTCGCGGGCGATCCTGACGGCATCGTCCTGTCCGCGCAGGAGATGGGCGATGAAATCCTTGCCGTCTCCGAACAGCCAGGCGACCCGGGCGATACAGGCATTTCCGCCGGCGGCGAGGACATGTCGTTCGGCTTCGGCCTTCAGCTTCCCGTACAGGTTGATCGGCGATACCGGATCGGCTTCCCGCCACGGGCGATCAGTCGGGGCGCCGAAGACGTAATCCGTCGACAGGTGGACGAACGGCGTTCCGGCCTCTGAGCAGGCATGTGCCATATGGCCGGGGGCCAGCGCGTTGACAGCGTGTGCTCGCTCCGGCGCGCGCTCGCAGGCCTCGAGGGCGCTGATCGCCGCCGCATTGATGACGACGTCCGGTTTCAGCCTCGCGAGTGCAGCCTGAAAGGCGAAGGCATCGCAGATGTCAAGCTCGGCGCGCGGCAAAGCCTGTACACGATCCCCGCCGACGAGCGACAGCACGCTGGCAAGCCGGCCGCGTCCGCCGCTGACGAGAATGCGGATATCGGACTGTCGTCCCTCGGTCATCGACTTTCAGTCCCAAACCTGGCGATCGCGAAGCACGTCCGGGACGGCAATGTCGAGCACGCCTCCCCACAGGAGCAATCACGGCGGGCATGACCTTACACCCGCCAATTGTTCATAGCGCATGTCTGTGCCCGGGGAGGAGACGTTCGATATCAAGGATCGGAATGCCCCGCGATCGAGGCGAACCGCATGATCACGTTGATCGTGCCGCGGGCGCGATCGAGACCGATTCCGCTGACGCGCTGCACGAGCGCGGGGTGCGCTTCCATGAGACGATCGTCGGAGCGAGCGGCAACCCGTTCTTCCTCGATACGATCAGGCGGCTCAATCGCGTGCGCCGCCTGCTGTCCTACCGGTCGATGCTGGACCGCAAGCGTTACCGCGCGCAATGCGAGGAGCATCTCGCCATCCTCGACAGCCTCGCGCGCCGCGATCAGGACGAAGCTGCCGACCGACTGCGCGCGCATTTGGCCCACACGATCGAGAATCTGGCGCGCATTCGCCCGATCCTGTCGCACTGAGGCATGGCCCCGCCAATGCGATAGCCGAGGATTAACATTGTATTTTCATGGAGAGCGATGCGGGCATAGCCGCGCTCGCACAGGCGATTGATCTCGCGCTGCTGCGATGACGGTTTGCTTCTGGCAGGTGCGTCATGCCTGTCGCAGCTCAACCGACCCGTCGGCACCAGCCTGGAATACAGGGCGCATCATCGTCCCGAAGCCGCCCGTGAAACCCGGATGAGCCCCAGCCTTCGTTCCTGAAAACAGTCTCAAATCATCTGATGATGGACAATGGCGCAGCGCGGCTTCCCATCGCCCGCCGGCATGCTCTAACTGTGGCATGCCGCAAGAGCCAGCCACGCAGACCACTGCCGAAACCGCCGAAGCCGACCTCGCCGCCGAGGGCCTGAAGCCAGATGACGGGCGCTATTCGGCCTTTGCGCCGTTGCGCCAGCCGATCTTCCGCGCGGTCTGGATCGCCAGCCTTGCCTCGAACTTCGGCGGCCTGGTCCAGATGGTGGGCGCAGCCTGGCTGATGACTTCGCTCTCCAGTTCGCCGGACATGGTCGCGCTCGTCCAGGCCTCCACCGCGCTGCCGGTGATGCTGTTCTCGCTTGCCGCCGGCGCGATCGCGGACAATTACGACCGTCGCCGCATCCTGCTGACGGCGCAGGGCTTCATGCTCGCCGTTTCGATCATGCTGGCGGTCTTTGCCTGGCATGGACTGCTCTCGCCCTGGCTGCTCCTGACCTTCACCTTCCTGCTCGGTTGTGGCAACGCGCTCAACAACCCCGCCTGGCAGTCCTCGGTCGGCGACATGGTGCCGCGACCCGAGGTGCCGGCGGCGGTGACGCTGAACAGCGTCGCGTTCAACATCGCCCGCAGCGTCGGCCCGGCGATCGGCGGCGCCATCGTCGCCGCCTTCGGCGCGGTCGCAGCCTTCGTCGTCAATGCCTTCAGCTATATCGGCCTCATCGTCGTGCTGGCCCGCTGGCAACCGCCGCGGGTCGAGCGCGTGCTGCCGCGCGAGACGTTCCTGCTCGCGATGGGCGCCGGTCTGCGCTATGTCGCGATGTCGCCCAATATCCGCGCCGTCATTCTGCGGGCCTTTCTCTTCGGTTTCGGCGGCATCGTCGGCCTCGCCTTGATGCCGCTGGTCGCACGCGATCTCGTGCGCGGCGGCCCGCTGACATACGGCATCCTGCTGGGCGCCTTCGGCGCCGGCGCGGTCGCCGGAGCCTTCGTCAGCGCCCGGCTGCGCCGTCGTTTCAGCACCGAGACCCTCGTGCGCCTGACCTTCCTGACCTATGCGGCCGCGGCCCTGGTGGTGGGGCTGAGCCCGACCATGTGGCTCACCATGCCGGCGCTCGCGGCCGGTGGCGCCTGCTGGGTGCTGGCGCTCTCGACCTTCAATTCGACTGTGCAGCTGTCGGCGCCGCGCTGGGTGGTGGGACGGGCGCTGGCGCTCTACCAGATGGCCGCCTTCGGCGGCATGGCCGCGGGCAGCTGGGCCTGGGGCTGGGTCACCCTCCATTCCGGCCCGGCCGGCGGTCTCATCGCGGCGGCAGTCGCGCTCGTCTTCGGCGCGGCCGTCGGGCTGCGCTATCAGTTGCCCCCGCTGGAGGCGCTCAATCTCGATCCACTCGGCCGCTGGCGAAAGCCCGAGGTCGCGGTCGACATCGAGCCGCGCAGCGGCCCGGTCTTCGTCACCATCGAATGGCGGATCAGGCAGGAGGATGTCGTCGAGTTCCTGAAGGCGATGGAGGAACGCCGGCGCATCCGCCGCCGCGACGGTGCCCGCCACTGGTCGCTGCTGCGCGACCTGACCGATGCCGAGCTCTGGATCGAACGCTACGACAGCCCGACCTGGGTCGAATATGTCCGCCAGGCCCAGCGCGTCACCCAGGCCGACGCCGAAATCGGCGACCGGGTCAGGGATCTGCATATCGGGCCTGAGCCGCCTGTCGTGCACCGCATGGTCGAGCGCCAGACCGGTGCGCTGCCGCGTGAGCTGCTGCGCGCGACCCGTCAGGCGCAGGCGTCACCCTGAGCGACAGCGCCGAAGTCGCGCCAGGCCTCAGGGGCGTGCGTCGGCCGATCCGGAACTTGTCACCGGTGCACAGCCCAGCCAAGCCCGCATCGTTCGCCATCGGCAAGTCGGCTAGCAGGTTCAGTAGGTGAAGAGATTACTCCTCTATCAACCGTTGCCACGCCTGTTCCGGACAGCCCCTTCGCTTCAGAACCTCATCTCGACCCTGCCCTTGAGGGCGTGGTCTCTGGAGCGCTCGCCGATGGCGGCGGAGTAGGTCAGGCCGAGCGCGGTGGCCTGCGATATCCGCCAGTCGAGGCCGGCCTCGGCGACGAGGGCCTCGCGGTCGATCGGGGTGGCGAAGACCGTGGCCGGCGTCGTGCCGGCGACGAAGGCGGTGCCGGCCTGCGGCGTGAGATCGCCGAAGCCGTGGCGCCAGCCGAGCATGGCCCGGGCGAACAGCGGCATCGCCCCGATCTGCGCCTCGGCGCGGACGCCGAGCGTGGTGAAGCCCAGCGTCTGGTCGCTGGAGAGGACACGCAAGGCGGCAGCGCCGCCACGCTCCGTGCCGGCATCCGTACTGACCCGGATCAGCGCCAACTGCGCGAAGGGCTCCAGCGCGACGCCGCTGAAGGCGAAGCCATAACCGAGCTCGGCGAAGCCTTGCGCGACCTGCCCCGGACGCTGCAGGCGCAAGAGGTCACTGAGCCCGCGGATCTGGACCTGGCGGCGGATGTCGCTCTCCGACCAGGTGTAGGCCGCGCCGGCATCGAGCCTGAGATTGCCGAAGCGTGCCCCGGCATAGAGTGCGGCATGGCCACTTTCGAGCTTGCCGGAAGATAGGCGGGCGTCGAGGTCAAAGCGCGACTGGCTGTAGCCGCCGGCAACGCCCAGCTTCAGCGACGAGCCCGGCGCGTCGTAGACCATGACATCCGCCCCGAGCAGTGCCCCGCCGCTGCGGCGGCTCAGGCTGGCGGCGTTGCCGTCGCCGTCGCTGTTGCCGGTGCTGCCGAAGGCCGTGCCCCAGAGGGCGTAGCGCGGCTGCGGCAGCGGGGCCGGCATCACGACCGCGCCCTTGCGGCCGGGCAGATCGGCGCTGAAGCTCGCCGCGACCTGCTGCCCCGGCGCGGTCAGCAGCGGGCCGCGCAGATGGCCGAGGATCGTATCGCGCACCAGCCGGCTCTC
>NZ_JBBBBQ010000012.1:0-184180 GCF_037120455.1 Allobosea sp. CCNWLY174
ACAAATATACTCCCGATGGGCGCATGCCGGCGTGAGCTGGAACAAGCCGACAAGAATGCGGCCCTTTTGAAGCTTGCGCAGTTTGCCAAGAGGGGGTGTCATTATTGGGAGCGAGCCTGATGGACCACGATCCTCCTCCGCCTAAAAAGGCCGGCATCGCTGCACTATTGGCGGTCGCCACGCTCGGCGCCATGATCCTGGCGATATTCGTGGGCTTCAACCTCTATCATGCTGACACGCAGCGCGAACGGCAGTCAGGCCAGGTCGATCAGCGAGACTTGCCGAAGAATCCTACGGATCTACAGGTAGCGCCACCGCGTCAGTAGGTCGGAGCGCCAGTCGTCGGGAGGGGAAATGCCGGAAGCGGTCAGCTGTAACGATTGCAGGCAATTGGTCAGCGAAGCTCGTGTTGCCGGCCGGCTGGAGGGTCTGAAAGAGGCACTCGACGCCAGCGACGTCGAAAAGTTGATCGCGGTCTGGATTCGTCGCCCGAGGGCTGACACACCAGAAGGCAGGGCATGGGAGGCCGGTGTCCGCCAAGCGTATGAATGGAAATCGGCGGCTATCCTCGCGCTTATTGAGGGCAACCAGGGATGAGCCCGATAGTCCTCCCAGCCCGAGACTATGATTGCGATTGCCGGGCTGCGGCTCCGGCCCCATGCAGATCATCCGCCCTGGTCAGCGAATGGCGCAGCGACAAGATCGAACCCGATCACCTCTCAGAGCAGGCCGAACAGCCAAAGCCCTGTCGCCAGTAAGGCGATCCAAACGGCTGCAATGGTCGCCGTGTTCCCATAGCGATAGAGCTCCCGCCGCCAGCGCGGCCATTTGGCCTGCCGCTCGCGGCTCTTGCGGTTCTCGACGCCGATCTGTTCCCAGTGGCCCATTAGAGCAGCGTCGCCTGTGTCGACTTTTCGGCCAGAGCCGCGAGCACTTCCGGCGGGCCGTCCTTCTTCGCACCGCGCGCGACGATCGTCAGCGAACCGTCTGGCAGCGGACGCTGCAGCGCGCTCGCTTGGTCCCACGGCACCGTCATCCAGGCGGCGCACTCCTCCGGCGTCGTCAGGATCACCGGCATCGCCTTGGGGTGGATCGCCTTGACCTCGGCATTCGGATCGGTTGTCAGGAAGGCAAATAGGTCAGCCTCGACCTGGCCTTCCTTGACCTTGCGAACGCTCCTCCATTTGGGCGCCCAGATCCCGGCGAAGAACACCGTCGGACGCTCCTCTCCGAAGGCGAACCAGATATCGCCACCGGCGTCGCGGTTGAATTCGCTGAAGCTGGTGAATGGCACCAAGCACCGGTTCTCTACGCCGAGCCAGCGCTTCCAATGCGAGCTCGAGGTGTTGCGTACATTGGTGGTTCCGCTGTCTGGCTCCATGCGCAGCAGGTTGTCGAAGTCGACCGGCTTGTTCTTGGCGCGCAGCTTATCCGCCCGCTTGGTCGCAGCGTCGAGCAGTGCCTTCTTGGAAGACGGCAAGCCCCAGCGTGTCAGCGCCAGCCTCGCCTCGCCATCCTCGTTGCGGATGATCGGCGCCTGGTAGTCGGGGAAGATGCCCGGCTGTGGCGGCAGGTTGGCGAGGTTCGCGCCGCCATCGTTGAACGGCGCGAAGAGCTGCCGCATCGCCTCCACGTTGCGGGTATGGCTGTAGAGGTTGCACATGCCGCGCGTCTCCGGTTCAGCGCGCAGCCTATGCGGCCTTCTTGCGATCGACCAGATAGTAGTCGTCAGCCCCGACCTCCGGATGACCGAGGTAAGGGCCGCTGCAGTAGCAGCCGTGGTGCTCGAGGACGGCTTTGAAAGCGCGCGAGACCACGACCATAGTCCAGCCCCTGACCTCGACTGCGTCGAACAGTCCGAGGTCGCGCATCTCAGTGTGGGTGATGACGTAGGGCTCGCCGGTCTGACCTACGCTTCCGATCGCACGCAGGAGGTTGGCGACCGGTCGCTCAATCGCCTCCGATCCGACGGCGACGGGTTTCTCGGCTCGGTTCTGCTGGGAGACGGCCATCCTTGCCTCCTTCGATCACGGTTAGGCCGGACAGGCTTGGCGGCAGATCCGGCGGGACGTTGGAGCCGAGATCGGGACAATAGCCGCCGCACGGCTCCGGGCGACGTGCGAGCCGCCCGTTGCGCATCGCTGGCCGATGCGGACAGCTCGCATGGAAGCGCTCGACCAGCCTGGCGATCGTCTCAGTCGCCCCGAACTTCTCAGCAAGCCGAGCCAGCCTGGCATCGCCGAAACGGCGGCAGCGCGTGCAACGGAAGCGGACGATGATCCAGGGGTAATGCTCAAGCGTCGTCTCCAGATGCGGGGTTTCATCACGGCTCGTCATCGGTTGGGAGCGGCCGTGCGCCCTCCGAAAATAGCCCGCGCAGATAACCTCTTGAGGAAGCGCGATCGCCGTCTCGTGCAAGCTCTGCAAGATCGAGCAGGAGCGCCCGAATCGCCGCGCGCTCACTGCCATGCTCGGCAATGACATCATCGATTTCGGTCTCGATCGTCATCATTGGTGACGTTTCCGGCAACGGCACGGCTGGCATGGCTTGCGTCCTCAATATGAGAACATTATGAGAACAAACCGTATCAGGGAGTCAAGCCATGGCCACTGTCGACACGTTCTTCCTCCAGCCCTTCAAGACGCATCGGAAGCGGCTGGTGCCCGGCCAGCGCCTGCCGGCAAAGACGAAGCATCACGCCCTGAATGAAGGCGAGCGCCTGGGCCGCACTGCGGAGGGCGTCGCAGTCATCCACGTCACTGCAGATGATGAGACCGGCGAGGTCAGCGCGCTCGACGTCCTCGCCCGCCATGGTGCAATCCCGGAGGAGTTCGAAGAGCAGATCAGGGCGCTGTGACCGTTATCAGGCCCGCCCCGCAAGCAAGTCCAGTCTCGGTGGATTGACGGCATGAGCCTGGTGCTGTCCCGCAGCTACCCCGACGATCCCATCCAGCAGAACCGACCAGCGAAGGCGTCTACATCGGGTCTATTGTCCACCAGGCATGGCAGCAGAGCGCCGTATGGCATTGGACAATACAGGTGCATGACCCCTGCTCAGACCTCGGGAAGCAAGGCGTCGCTCAGACGCGCGATGATGCGATGAAAAAGTTCCGATCAGCCTGGGACACCTACCGTCATTGGCTTGGTGATGAGCGGTGGATCCAGTGGATCACGCACATGGAGCTTGTGGACGCGCGGGCGGGCAAGGGAAGGTATTGAAACGCCAAAAGGCCCGGCCCACAGAAGCGGGGCCGGGCAAGATGAGCGTGCCGCCTCCCGATCGCGGAGGCAACGCCTTTGTGTCTTACCTCGGGGTGGAGCCGTCGGATCCGCTGGGCGAACTGCCTTCGCCAGCACCGGCACCGACGCCGACGCCTAGCCCGCCGACATTCGCTCCGAGGCCAGCGCCAAGGCCTCCTCCGCCGAGGCCGGCGCTTGCGCCGACGCTGGCGCCCCCAACACTCGCTCCGACGCCGGCTCCGATGCCACCGCTGTTCGCGCCTGCGCCGGCGCCTGCGCTGGCGCTCGTCCCGCCGACGTTGGCCCCTGCCCCGACACCGGCTCCGACGCCGCTATTGTTGGCACCGGCTCCGACGCCGGCATTGGCACTGGCTCCACCGACATTGCCACCGCCACTCACGCCGGCCCCGACGCCGCTGTTGTTGGCGCCTGCACCGATCCCCGCGCCGGTGTTTACGCCGCCGACATCGGCTCCGGCACCCCCGCCTGCTCCCACCCCGCTATTGCCGGCTCCGGCGCCGACGCCAGCGCCGACATTGGCGCCTGCGATACTGGCTCCGGCGCCAGTGCCAACCCCTATGCCGCCGCTATTGAGCCCGGCGCCGACGCCCGCGCCGACATTGGCGCCCGCGACATTTGTGCCCGCGCCGACGCCAGCGCCGATATTTCCATAGTTCGCGCCGGCGACGAAGCCGCCATTGACCGAATTACCACCGATATCAGCGCCGAGACCGGCGGTTGCGCTGATGCCGGTGTTGCTCAGGTTTGCGCCGGCCCTGGTGCCTGCGCGGGTGCCGCCTGCATTGACGCTGGCAGTCACGCCAAGCCCGAAGCCGCGCAGGCACCAGGGCCGGGCGAGGTGCCGGCGCCGGAAGCTGATCCCGCGCCGCCGCCACTGTTGCCGGCCGACGACCCGTTGCCATTGCCGCTGCCAGAAGGCCCGTTTCCGCCGCGGCCGCTGCCGTCCGCACCGCCGATGCCGGCTGTGCCGGAGCCACCGCTGACGCTATTGCCCGAGCCTACGCCGAGGGAGCTGTATTGCAGCATCAGCTGTGACTTGATCCGCGACGAAAGCTTCAAGCAGTCGGAATGTCCTTTTCCGCTTAACCCCGCACAAAGGTCTTCGGCGATAGCCGACGTCGGAGCGGTATTGCAGACTGCCAGCAAGATGCAGCCCGCAAGAGGTCCAGTAATCTTGGCCTGCATGGTCAGATCTCCTTGCAAACCCACCCAAACGGCTTACGCAGAGACCGGCAGGTCGGTTTCAAGGCTCATCGATCGTGACTAAAACTCCGTTGTCGCAAGAGCTACCAATGGAGATGTTTTCCAGCGCACTCGCTGAAGCCGCTGGGGCAGTCTGACGAAAGGCGCTGCGGGGTACGCTGGTGTCGCCTAACGATGGAACACCAAGCACTCGGTGTCAGCAATGGGTCGCAAGCGGACATCAGCCCTGCCGGTAGATCGTCGCCTCGTCTGTCTTTCCCTGAGGCCCTTAAAGGATCCATGGCGGAGCTTCTCGTCATGCGTCCAGCCGCGATAGGCGATCTCGGCCGCGAGCTTCGGCTTCACCCAGATCACGCCCTTCTTGCTGATGCCACGCGCCGGCGGCGCGGTCGCGTTGAGCTGATCGAGCTGCCGTCGTAGGGCCATTGCGCTCGCATGGGTGAAGCCTGTCCCGACGCTGCCGACATAGGCCAGGCCATAGTTGCCATGGGCGGCCAGCAGCAGCCGGCCGATGCCTCCCAGCGCAGCTGTAGGCGGCTCATAGCCTATGATCAGGAAGGTGTCGGACTGGACGCATTTGATCTTGAGCCAATCGCCGCCACGGCCAGGTCGATAGGCAGCATCACGGCGCTTGGCGATGATGCCTTCGAGACCGAGCTCGCAAGCCCGGGCCAGGAAGGCAGCGTCGTCCGCGTCAATCTCTTCGCTCAGTCGGATGTGCCCGGCGTCGCCGTCGACGAGGTCCTCGAGCAGATGCCGCCGATCGTTCAGCGCCATGTGCGTGAGATTGTGGCCGTTGAGGTAGAGCAGATCGAAGGCGTAGAGCATGGCCGATACAGCACTTCGCTTGCCACCACGCCCGCCGAGTGCTTGCTGCAGCAGCCCGAAGTCAGACCGGCCGGCGTCGTCGAGCACCACCGCCTCGCCTTCAAGGATGAAGCTCGCGGCATCGATCTCTGCGGCAGCCGCCGCGATCGAGGGAAAGCGATGCGTCCAGTCATGGCCGCCTCGGGTGATTACCCTAACCCATCGGGGCCGCGATGAACCGCCAGGCGGTAGCCGTCCCATTTCACCTCGAAGGCCCAGTCCGGCCCTTGTGGCGCCTTGGACTGGAGGAGTGCGAGACACGGTTCGATGCGCTCCGGCATTGGATCGGCAAAGAGGTCCTGCTCGACACCGCGCCGCGCCTTGACGGGCGCGCTACGCAGCACTTCGCCGGCAGGCGTAGCCCTTAGGACGCGACGCGGCCTTGCCATACTCAACACCACTGGAACGCAACTGAACTGGCGACTCAACGTCAACCGAGCTGCCGCGTTCCGGAGCGTCTCGAAGAATCTAACGGCCAATCGGAACGGTCGGGATGCAAGGCTGTTTCGTCAGCAGTGCAGTTGCGTTGGAGTTTGTCATGCGTACCCAGCCGAAGCAGTCGTGGCTCAGCGACACAGTCGTCGCCCGTCCCGCACAAACCCGCCGCGAACTCTATCGCGAGCGCTGCCAGGACGAGGATGGCAACTGCTACACCGTCGTCGTGTACCGGCCATTCCCTCAGCTAAGCGTCACCGAGTACGCCCTTGAAGACGGCACGCCGGTGCGGTTCGTTGACGATTGCCTGTTCGAGATTGAGTCGACCGGGCGCGTGCTGACCAGGTGCCACTGATGGAAGCGCTTTTGATTTGGGGTTTGGTCATCGCCGCGATCCTTGGCGCCATCGGGATTGCCTCGTTTCGATAGGACCGTCGCGCAGCCGGCGAGACAATCATGCGCACGCTTACAACCATCGTCGCCGTCATCGCAGTGCTAGTCGCCTACTTCCTTGCGGTGTACCGGGTGACGCGATCTGACGACGACAAATGAGCACGATGTCCTGCCGTGCCGCAGCCCCGCTCCAGTTTTTCCATCTCGTCGGCCGAGAGGACTGGTCGAGCGAATGGACTCGGCAATGCCAAATGAACACGCTTCTCCGTATGTCTCCGGCTCAGCGGCTCCGCTTCCTGAAGGGTTCGGCAATGCGGAGGATGGGCGCGACGGCAGGCCGCTCTCCGCGATTTCTCGGTCAGGCCGGAGCTCACTCCTTAAGGGCCGACCTTGAGCGGATGGAGGAGATTGTGCGAGTGCATCCGAACTGTTTGTGATCCGTCCGATGGACCAAGCGCCGCGTCGAAACACGGGGCCGGTCCGAGACTGTTCGATCACTTGGACGATCCGAAACAGGTTCCTGTTGATGGAAGCCAATAGGCGGGGTTCGCGACGATACCCGCCGCTCGTGTGTCCGGAATTTAGCTCCCGCGCAACGGAACAGATCAACCGCCTCTTTGTTGGGTAGTCATGCTCCACAAAGCGAGCTTGTCGTCAGCCTCCGACGCGCGGTGGGGTGCCTCAACCCGCTTTGGAAGGATGACGCATGCGTGCGCTTTGTTGGCATGGAAAAGGCGACGTTCGGGTCGATACAGTCCCTGACCCGCAACTCCAGCATCCTCGGGATGCGATCATCAAAATCACCTGCTGCGCGATTTGCGGCTCCGATCTGCATCTCCTCGACGGCTACCAGCCAACGATGGAGAGCGGCGACATTCTCGGTCACGAGAACATGGGCGAGGTCGTCGAGCTCGGCTCGGAAGTGACCAACCTGCGTATCGGTGACCGCGTCGTCGTGCCGTTCACGATCAGCTGCGGCGACTGTTGGTTTTGTAAGAAGGGCATGTTCTCAGCTTGTGACCGGACCAATCCGAACGCCAAGATGGCGGCGAAGGCGATGGGCCAGTCGCCGGCAGGTCTCTTTGGTTTCAGCCATATGCTGGGCGGCTATAGTGGCGGTCAAGCCGAGTATCTGCGTGTCCCGATGGCCGATGTCGGGCCGATCAAGGTGCCTGACAGCGTCAGCGACGAGCAGGCTCTGTTCCTCTCCGACATCTTTCCCACGGGCTACATGGCCGCAGAGAACGCGCAGGTCCAAGACGGCGACTTCGTCGCTATCTGGGGCTGCGGGCCGGTCGGTCAGTTCGCGATACGCTCGGCCTTCATGCTCGGCGCTGGCCGGGTCATCGCCATCGACGAGGTGCCGGAACGGCTGGCCATGGCCGAAGCGGGCGGCGCCGAGACGATCGATTTCTCGAAGACCGACGTCTACGACCGGCTCATGGCCCTGACCAATGGTCGCGGTCCCGACAGCTGTATCGACGCGGTCGGCTGCGAGGCCTCAGGACACGGCGCGGCGGATGCCATCCTCGACAAGGTTAAGGCGGCGACATTCCTTGCAACCGACCGCATGCATGTGCTGCGGGAAGCGATCATGTGCTGCCGTAAGGGCGGCACCATCTCAATCCCGGGGGTGTATGTCGGCATGGCCGACAAGCTTCCGATCGGCGCTGCAATGAACAAGGGCCTGACTTTCAAAATGGGCCAGACCCATGTCCAGGCCTATACAAAGCCGCTACTTGCGAAGATCGAGGCAGGCCTCATCGATCCGAGCTTCGTCGTCACGCATCCGGCCAGCCTCGAAGACGCGCCCGCCATGTACAAGAAGTTCCGCGACAAGGAGGACGGCGTGATCAAGGTCGTCCTTCGCCCTTAGGCGCGCGTTCTTCACACTCCAAAATCGGCTGGGGCCAATGAGGAGACGATCATGTTTCTACGTGTCGACAAGCTTCAGATAGACCTTCCCGCCCCGAAGAAGAAAGACGAGAACGCCGCGGCCGCGCTTCAGGAATTGCTCGGTGGGAAGTACGGCGAGATGTCGACTCTCGGGAACTACATGTTCCAGAGCTTCAATTTCCGCAGCAAGGACAAGCTGCGCCCCTTCTACAATCTCGTAGCGAGCATCACGGCCGAGGAACTCGGGCATGTTGAGCTCGTCAGCAATGGCGTTGCAATGCTGAACAACGGGCCGGACAAGCCCGGCGGCGATGAAGGAGACGGCGGCGACATCTCCGGCGCGCCTTACAACGCCATGCAGGATATCCGCCTGGCATCGGCTTTCCTGTCCAATGCTGGCGGTGCAACGCCGGTCAACGGCAATGGCGTCTCCTGGAACAACGACTTCATCACGACGACAGGCAATGTCGTGACTGACCTGCTGCATAACTTCCACCTCGAGTGCGGCGCTCGCCTCCACAAGCTCCGGGTCTATGAAACGCTGACGGACCCGACTGGCCGCGAGGTCTGCGGCTACCTCCTGGTCCGCGGCTCGGTTCACGCCCATGCCTATGCACTGGCGCTGAAGCAGATCACCGGCGTCGAAATTGAGAAGATGCTGCCGACCCCGAACATCAATCTCGACAAGATCCCGGAGTGCCAGAAATACCTCGACGAGGGCTCACACCGGCGCCTCTACACCTTCAGCCCCTCCGACTACAAAGAGATGTCCGGCATCTGGGGCAACGGCGAAAAAGCCTTGCCGGGTGATCCGCCAGGCGAGCTCGAGGTCGTCGAAGGCATGCCGGAGGGCGGCAAGATCCATCAGTTCACGGGCGTCCCGTCCGCCTTCACCCCGGACTATGCGCCCGAGGAAATGTTCGAGATCGCGACCAAGCTTTACAAAGCGTCACGCTAAGCCAATGGCCGGGGTGCCCATCGCTCGCGTGCTCCGCATCCCGCCCACCCACGTCATGCCCACCCATGAGGTCACAACACAAATGTCCAACATGTTCTTCGATCTATCGATGCTCGCCTATGAATCGCAGCAGGCGATCTGGTTGCGCACCATCAAGCTGTCCACCGGCGGCCCAGCAGCCGATCGGGAAGCCAAGCTGATGGTCGACGAGAAGCTGTCGGCCGCAATGCAAGCCGCCGGCAAGTTGATCGGGGGCGCCCACCCTAGCTCTGTCGTTAAAGCCTACCGGCGCAAGGTTCGCGCCAACGTGCGGCGATTGTCGAAGTCGTAGGAAGCTTCAGGGAGCAGTCGTCATTGTCTCCGCGGCGCGTTGTCCTGCTTCGCTTCCTCCCAGGCTCGGATGTCGGCAACCAATTGGAAGCCCTCAGAAACCTCCAGCGCCTTCGACCCTGGGCGGCCCGCCAAGAGAGATTGAACGGTAAAGATCGAACCGACGGGGCAAATGCTGCCTCCATGGGACGATCTACACAGCGACTAGGTTAAACCCGGCGTGTTCTATAGTGAATGGCAGTGGCCGCTGCCCTGACCTCGCCCGAGTTCTCCGAAGCCTGAATCGAACCCCAGCGCCTGGAGCGCGACAAGCCTGCGCCGTGCGATCAGCGCTGCGGTGTTGCATTGTGGTCCTGGAACGTTGAAACCGACGTGTTCGCCATGGATGAGCGGGGCTTCCAGCTGTGGGCCGTACCTCAAAGCGATGACGTCAAGTTTGAAGACTTTTCGGGCCGCATTCACCCCGCGGATCGGGATAGGGTGAGGGCGGCCTTCACGGCGACCCGGACCATCGTCGGTGCCTATGAGATCGACTTCCGCATCATCATCGGTGACGAGATCCGTTGGATCTCGGCCAGCGGTCTCGCACTGCGAAGGCAAGCTTCAAACCATTCATGGTCCCAGGCATCTCGATGTCGGTGAAGACAACTTTGATATCTGCCCGGGCTTCCAGGAGGACGATCGCTTCATCGGCATTTCCAGCTTCGATCGCCTCGAAGCCGGCTTCCTCGATAATTGAGACGGTATCCATGCGGACAATCGCATCATCTTCAACAACAAGGACAACGAGGGGCATGAGCGAACTCTTTGAGGGATTAGTAGGCTCAGCGCGCGAGCTATGCTCGGCTGGTCACAGTCGAACTTCACGAAATGGCGGATCTTAGCGAGAGCAGGTTCGTGACAAAGAAAAGGGCTAGTGGGTGCTGTTGTCGCGCTTGCCTGAAAGCGTGCGCTTGCGGCGGCGAATTACTGCAGCCGCCACCGCGGCCACGACTGCTATCCCTGCGCCAGCCGCGAGCGCGGGCAATTTCGTGCGACGCAACATATAAGTTTCGTATTGAAGGTTCAGAGGTGCAGGCGCCGCCCGAGGTCGGTCGCCAACAATTCGCGCAGCCAGAAGGCAGGCCGCCGCTACCAAAAGAAGGCCCCCGGCGATCGAAAGGCTGGCGACGATCGCACCGTAGCGGAACATCAGCGCGGCGTAGCCGGCGTTGAGTGCGTAACCCAGGGCGAAGATCGTGATGAGGCCACTCAGCGCCATCAAGGCGTAGGACGCCGCCGTCCGTTTGAGAGCTGCTGTTGCTCGTGCGGCAAAATAGGCGAGCAGGCCGCCCACGACCTATTTCGCTGCCCAGAAGCCGAACACGACGCCGACTGCCGCGGCCCAGCCTAGGGCGCGCAACGGTCGTTCACGGACCTCCTCAATGATCAACCGCTGCAGCTCGCTCACGCGGTCCGCGGCAGCATCGGCCATCACATTGGTATCGACCCCGTAGTCCTTCAGCCGGTCAGAGGCTGCCTCAACGGATGATTGACTGGACGCGGTTCCGTCGCGGCCTTCGTCCGCGGCTTCAGACATCGTCTTGAATCCGTTTTCCATGGATGATCCCTCTTGCTGAACTGGGGCGATGCCGAGCGCCGCATCACCGATGGGGATCAAACGGAATGGGGGGCAAGCTGTTCCACCACCCGAAAACTATCATGCGTGACATCGCATGAGCGGGGCGAGGCAAGGCGTCGATGAGTCTGGACTTCTCTCAACCAACTGCGGCCCGGGGCGACTGCGCTCCCAACCCGATCTCGGGCGGCGCGGAGGCGGCCAGATGCTCTGCGTATCTGCGGCGCATTTCAGGCGAATTCGCCGCGCCATTAGGCCAGGTGACATAAAGCCGGCTGCTCGTATCGGTTGAAGTTTCGTCGGAATCTTCTTCCGTCAAACTCAGGAGCACCTGAAGTTTGTCTCGTATTCGATCACCATCGCCAGCAACGTATCGGTCAGGCCCACATCCGCGGTGGCGCTTGCAAGACGGCGGCATCTTGCCGCTGCAGCGCGCAGGAAGACGATCTGTTCCGCCACGGTCGCATTCGTCGGGACGTCGGGCTCGTTCATGGCGGCACGCTCCTCCGGGCGCCCAACGCGTAGAGGAAGGCGACGTTCCGTTCACGCTAAGCAGACGGTCAGTTCATCCGCCTTGTCGCTCCGGCCGTTTCCTCGTGAAAACGGAAGGATCTCCACCTAGGTCGCTCAACAACAGCAAGTCGTGATCGTTCCAGTCCTACGCATAATGACTCGCCGATGGAGGCGGCGCTCACAGCTATAGATTCGGCCATTTCGCACGCCACCCCGTCGCGCGGAACAAGCGGACGCACATCCCGTTGAGACCAGCCCGCATTCCCGACGATTGGCACCTCGTTGAGCCGCGTCGTGAAACGCGGCGAGCGCATTTCGAACTTCGTTGACCAGGCCTTTTGCTGACGCGCGATTCCGGCAGCCGCCGGATAGACAGTGCCGCGGCCATGCTTCTGATTGCAGGCGTCCAAAGCTGCCATAAGCTTGCCGCTCTGCTCGCGGTCGAGAGCGCCAATCAAGGCACGCTGCGACACCGCCGGCGCCACCAGATCGACCGTCATCAACCCGGCCTTGGCGTAGCGGTATCCCGGCTTCCAGATGCGGCGAGCGCCCCACTTGGCCGCCCGCACAAGAACCAGCGTGTCGTTGCTGGGCTCCGGAAAATCCACGGTTGTCGAAACCGAGCGCGACGGGCCGCTGTCGAACGGCGAGGTGTGGAAGAAGACCGTAACGTGGTCCGTCGCCAAGCCATGGTGCCGAAGCTTTTCGCCCAAGCGTGTCGCATGAGCGGCAACGGCTTCCTGCATCATCTCGAGGCTCTCGACGCGGCCGGCAAATGACCTGGTCACGGCACATCCCTTTCGCGTCGGCGCGACGGCCTCCAATTCGATGCAGGGCCGGCCGCGCAGCTCGTGTACGATGCGCTCTCCGACAACCGTCAGCGTCTGCCGCGCCAGCCTGGGGTCGAGCCCCGCGACATCAGCGGCTGTCTTGCAGCCGAAGGCTCCAAGCTTTGCCTGACTGGCGCGCCCGACCCCCCAAATGTCCTCCAGGGCGACGAGCGGTAGCCATTCGCGCCTAGCCTCGTCACTGGTCAGGTCGCAGACGCCGCGCAGTTGCGGCGTGCTCTTCGCGATCTTATTGGCGAGCTTCGCCAGCGTTTTGGTGGGACCGATGCCGACGCAGGTCGGAACGCCCGTCCAGGTGGAGACGGTCGCGCGCAGGTCGCGGCCGAGCTCTTCCCGATGCTCCGGCGCGACCGGGGTCATGTCGAGAAAGCTCTCGTCGATCGAGTAAACCTCGATGTCGGATGCGAACCGCTCATAGACCGTGTTCATGCGGCGGCTCATGTCGCCATAGAGCGCATAGTTTGAGCTGAAGACGATGACACCCTCCCGCTTGCACAGCTCGCGGATTTTGAACATCGGCGCGCCCATCTTGATGCCGAGGGCCTTGGCCTCGCTCGTCCGCGCCACCGCGCAGCCATCATTGTTCGAAAGCACGATGACCGGCTTGCCGCGAAGTTTTGGATCGAAGACGCGTTCGCACGAGCAATAGAAGCTGTTGCCATCGATCAGAGCAAACGAGGCTGTCATTTGCGGAAGCGTCTCACAGCATTGGTTATCACCCCGAAAATCGCGATCTCCGGATCACTGCCTGGATCGAACTCGGGGTAGCGATGGTTTCCGAAGGCCAGGCACGTGCGGCCAGCCTCGATCTTGAAGACCTTCACGCTGCGCTCGCCATTGACATCGACCACCACGGGATCGCCATCCCGAGGCACGAGCGATCGGTCAACGGTGATGATGCTGCCGTCAAAGATGCCGAGATCGATGGCGCTGTCTCCCGCCACCGTCATGATGAAGGTTGCCGGAGCATTCTTGATCAGCTCGCGAGACAGATCGATGGGCGCGTCGATGTAGTCGTCAGCCGGCGACGGGAAGCCCGCACAGACGCGGTTGGTAAACCGCGCCAGCAGCATCAGCGGGCCGATCGTCACGGGTCGTGCCTGCATCGGTCTGCTCCGCCTGCGTTGCGGAAAGCGCCATTGCCGTTGACGAGCTGGGCGCACGTCCGCGGCGACACAGGCGGAATCGCACTCAGGTTCAGGGGATATGGCTTGCGTCCTCGACATGAGAACATTAAGAGAACAAACCGCATCAGCGAGTCAAGTCATGCCCACTGTCGACACGTTCTTCTCCAGCCTTTCAAGACGCATCGCAAGCGCCTGGTACCCGGCCAGCGCCTCCCGGCGAAGACGAAGCATCACGCTCTGAATGAAGGCGAGCGCCTGGGCCGCACTGCGGAAGGCGTCGCAGTCATCCACGTCACCGCGGATGATGAGACCGGCGAGGTCAGCGCGCTCGATGTCCTTGCCCGCCATGGTGCGATCCCGGAAGAGTTCGAAGAGCAGATCAGAGCGCTGTGACACCCAATCTGACGCTCCGCCGAACGTACAACGATCTCTCGGGCCCCGAGGAAAACGACAAGTTCTGGAAGGTGGAATGCGATGGCGTCGGTGTCGGCGTCATCGTTCTGAACCCGGGGCGGACCGATAACCCACCGGACTGGCATTGTGTCGTGCCCTGCATGCTGGACGTTTCAGCCATGGAGTGCCGACCCCGGAGGGCTCTGAAACGACGAGGGAGCAGGCGATGGTGGCGTTTCGCGCGGCGTTCGGGCGCTGCCAAGAGCACATCGGCGCCGAAGGCTGGCAGCACCACATCGAGCACATGGCGATGGTGAGGGCGCGCGCCGAAGGCGGCCGGAAGTATTGAGGAGGAGCGGAATACTAAGATCCGCCTAGCGCATGATAGACACAGTTTGGAACCCCTATAACCTAGGAGCAGTTATCGCCCAGCAAGGTGGACTTCAAAGCGGACTGGAAAGAAGCGATGGGATCTCAGCGCCCGCTGGGCTGCATCCTGATGGCCGCCGGCCTTGGCTGCGCATTGATCGCAGGCGCCTTCGTCCTCGGACTTTTGGGATTGAAATAAGGACAGGCAGGTTCAGCCCAGCCGATAAACCTTCGCCTCGTCAGCCTCCTCGCGCAATCCCTTGAACGATGCATGGCGCAGCTTCTCATCGTGCGTCCAGCCGCGGTAGGCGATTTCGGCCGCAAGCTTCGGCTTCACCCAGATCACGCCCTTCTCGGAGACGCCGCGCGCCGGCGGCGCTGCAGCCGTGATCCGCTCGAGCTGCTTCCACAGTTCGGCTGCACTCCGATGCGTGAAGCCAGTGCCTACGCTGCCGACGTAAGCCAGGCCATAGTTGCCATGGGCGGCGAGCAGCAACCTGCCGATGCCCCCTATTGCAGCTGTGGACGGCTCATAGCCGATGACCAGGAAGGTGTCAGACTGGACGCATTTGATCTTCAGCCAGTCGCCGCCGCGGCCCGAGCGATAGGGCGCATTGCGGCGCTTGGCAATGATCCCTTCGAGGCCGAACTTGCAGGCGCTCGCCAAAAACTCAGCCCCCTCCGCATCAACTTCTTCACTCAGTCGGATCGCTGCGCTTTCATGGTCGATTAGGTCCTCTAGCATTTGCCGTCGCTCGACCAATGCCATGCGGGTCAGGTCATGCCCGTTGAGATAAAGCAGATCGAAGGCGAATAGCATGGCGCGCTCAGCCCTGGCCTTGCCGCCGCGACCACCAAGCGCTTGCTGCAGCAAACCGAAATCAGCCCGGCCAGCTTCGTCGAGCACCACGGCCTCGCCGTCGAGGATGAAGCTATTCGCGTCGATCTCGGCTGCTCCGGCAGCGATTGAAGGGAAGCGGTCCGTCCAGTCATGACCGCCTCGGGTGATTACCCTAACGCCGCGATGGTCGCGATGGATCGCCAGGCGGTAGCCGTCCCACTTCACCTCGAAAGCCCAGTCCGGCCCTTGTGGCGCCTTGGACTGAAGGAGTGCGAGACACGGCTCGATGCGCTCCGGCATTGGATCGGCGAACAGATCGGGTTTGGCAGCGCCGCGACGCGCTTTGACTGGCGCACTCTGAAGTGCGTCGCCGGCAGGCATAGCCTTTAGGACGCGACGCGGCTGCCTCGCCATACTCAACACCACTGGAACGCAACTGAACTGGCGACTCAACGTCAGCCGATCGACCGCGTTCCTGAATCGGCAAAATTTACCCAAAAAGACGTCACGAATTAGTCGATATGCAACTATTGCGGGCGAATCATCTGAGAGATCTTCAATAAGAAGCACGCAGACATATGCAGCAGACCATCAACGCAATCGAGAGCGAGGACGATCGCGAGCGCGTGCTGCAGCGTATAGAGGAGCTATCTGGCGTCATTGAACAGTCGCCGGAAGAGGTCGAACTCGTTCTGCTGACGTTGGCGTTGGCACTGTGGGAAATGCGTGAGCGGACGGCTGCGATGCCAAGGGAGCGTGTGCAGTTCGCTAACCCCGGCGAGCGCCAGTGGAACGCGGCTGCCGCCCCGGGGGGTTGAACCTCCGTCAGTCACGTAGGAGGTAGCGATGCGTACCCAGCCGCACTCGCCAGGCTCAGCCAAAAAAATCGTCAGCAGTCCAGCTTACGACCGCCAAGTAATCTCCCGCGAGCTGAGCCAGGACCAGGACGGCAAGCGCTTCGCGGTCATTGTCTATCGACCGTTCGCGGATCTGAACGTCACCCGTTACGAAATGGAAGACGGCACACCGGTGCGCTTCATCGACGATTGCCTATTCGCGATTGCGTCGAGCGGACGAACACTCACGCGATGCGAGCTCTGACTAAGCATCCGAGCCTAGTGCCGACGATCGACCTCCAAAAGGTCTCGGCTCACTGCGCAGAAGTTTTCTGCCGCGATTTGGTATCGCCGCCACGCCTCAATCTGCTCCTTAGCAGGCTGCATGGAATGCCATCGAGTGTGATGCGCATCGGTCTCAATCAGTTCGTCTGGATCAAATCCTGCTGATCGGCACATTGCGCGCGCGATGATCTCGATCCGTTCTGCGGGGCCGGCCATAGGGCTTCTCCTAGCGACTGCCCCCACAGCTCCCTCATCCGGCACAGCCGACGGGCGGTGCGTCAATGTCAAAAGACAAGTCTACCTTCGATGAGCAGTCCGGAACGCATTCCGCGATACCCAAGGACTAAACGAGCCGAATCTGGCTACAGGCTCGGTTGCGCCTATCAAAGAGATTCAGCCGCCCTGCCCCCCCCGCCTGTCAACCGCCCATGGCCTACTCCCGCCTCGCCGGCCGAGAAGTGTCGACCTGGTCGTAGGAGTGGAAGCACGAATGCGAGATCGCCCCAACTGACACGCTGATCTTCGCCCAGGGGAGGCCGGAGCGGCAACGGCGGATGTGCGTGCTGAAGCTGGCTGTTGGCGCTGTCGCTGCCGCCACGGAATGTCAGTCAACAGGCTTAAACTCTGACTTCTGAGCGTCGAAGGCGGATAGTCATAGAGCACCGAAGGCAGGGCGATGATCGCAGCTTATATCGACGAGCTTATCATGTTTTGCGTGGGGCTATGGATGACAGCAGTCGGCTTGGGTTACCTGCCGACCCCCGGCAACCCTGCCAGCCAACCATCCTGGGTGACAACTCTCCTTGGCCATTTCAAGTGGATTGGGCCATTGTTGCTTGTGATTGCTCTCGTTCTGGCAATCGCATCATAGAATCTGAACCGGCGTCGCGAGGAAACATTTGTTCGTCCTCGGGCGTAAATATCGCTCGTCCCCGCCGTAGTAATGAATTTCGCCTATCGCAACGCCCAAAATTTGGCAGTGATACGGAGTCAAGATAATCAGACCGTTGGCAATCGGCCTTTTGTTAAGCGTCTCTACGATTTTCGTGTCGCTTTTCAGCATGGGCGCCGGGCATGGCGCAAATGTTCCACCCAGCATCTTGCTCCCGTGGTCGATGATCTTTGCATATGCCCAGATCGACAGTTGGATACTATTGCTCAGTTCGCTGATCCAGTTCCCGCTCTACGCAGGGCTGGTTTGCTACAAGCGTGCGCTGGCGCTCCCGCATGCACTTATCCATTTCGGCGCGGCCGTCGGGGGCACTGGCGCGTTCGGCAGCTTGAGACGGCGAACTGCGAGTGCCACTGAGGTTGCCCCCAGTTCTTATCCAGCGCTGAATTCGTTTCTGGCGGGGTTGGCTCCTGTTCAGGCAGGTTCGGTGATGATCTCTCGCGCTGTGTTTGTCGCATCGCGCGGCGTCAAAACTCGGCGGATGGGGAAGGTCGAAGCGATGGCCATAGGCGTCTGCTTGCCGAGCTGTTCGATCGAATCATCTGATACAAAAAAGACCGGCCCCGCGCGAGCGAGACCGGGCCGATCGAAACGCCTAGCCAGCGTGAACCGGCGGGAAAAGCGGGAAAAGCGGGGTATCAGACTGCGCCGTCACGATAAGGCGCGGCCGTTTCATCAAAGCGGCTCCAGCCGCTCTGGCGATAATCGGCAAGACGAGCCTCTCGATCGATCGGCGTGGCGCCATCCATGATAGCTTCAACCTCTGCCGCGCGGACCTCTTCCGCACGGACCGAGACCACCGAGCCACCGCGTCGGACCGTCTCCGCGTAATAGTGCGCGCTCTCCTCGTCTTCCCCGGCGCTCGTGAGCGCACCGATGATGCCGCCCGTGGCGCCGCCTGCTGCTGCACCAGCGAGCGTTGAAGCCAGCCAACCAGCCGCGACCACCGGCCCAACACCAGGGATGGCAAGAAGCCCCAAGCCTGCCAGCAACCCTGCAGCACCGCCAACTGCGGCGCCAATCCCGGCGCCCTCGCCGGCATTGCTGTCGTCGTTGTCTGCTTTTTCGTGCCGTCCCAGCAGACTGATGTCGGAACTTGCAACGCCAGCGGCCTCGAGCTGGTCCACGACGCTCTGAGCCGTCGTGTAGTCGTCGTAAGCACGGGTGATGGTGCGGGTCATCTGGGTTTCCTCCTCAGTTGCGGGTGATATTTCCGCGATAGTCGACCGAGACGTTGACCTTGGCGCCAGAATGCGTCGCGGTGCCCTTCCAGACGCCGTTGTCGTCCTTCTTGAGCTCGCTGACCTCGGTGTAGCCGTTCGCCTCCAGGCGGCTCTTGGCCTGGCCTTCGGTGAAGCTGTTGGCGCCCGGAAGCGGTGCATTGGCATCTGCCGGTGCGTTCGGCGACGGTGTCGGTGACGTGGTCGAGGTCTGCGCCAGCGCGGCTGTTGAAAGAAGGGCGCAGAAGATCGACGTGACAAGCACGTTGCGCATGTGATTCCCCTTCATTTAGAGCAGGTTAAGCCACCAGGTTTAGGAAACCGATGCCAAGCAAAATTGTTCCTTGAAACCCGCCGGTGCCAACCCGCAGATAATTAAATTGCCTCTCGCCGACATGGAGCTGGGCAGCGAGCCGTGTCGGCGAGAGGCGCGGCACAGGCAGCGAGCCTGCGTCGCGTTATTAACTCGCGTTGCGCTGCTTTGATCCTCATCGAACCCGCCCGCCGCTGCCTGAGCTATCCTTCCGCGACCGGTGACTTCCGTTCGTCGAAGGACTGTCAGTCTGGGCATTCTTTGAACGCAATTCCGCGCCGTTCGCGCCGTTGAACTCCAGCGAGGCCTGATAAATCACCTCACTAGCCTCGTTCTGAACGGAGACGCTCATGTCGAGATGCGCCCCGTTGGGAAGTCGGTCGGTCGCCATACCGGCCAGCGCGCGTTGAGCCTCGCAAGCCGCCGCCTCATCGTTCGGAAGGTCGAGGCGATCGGGGCTCACATCGAGCAAGCGGCCATCGTCTGTGGTGAAGCGATATTTTGGCATGCCTCAACTCCGTCGGTTGCTCTCTTTGCAAACCAAACGCAGCTAAAACGGTTCCAAATAGAAGGATCAGCCTCGCGCCAGGGACCAGCGGGCGCTGGGCGATGAACGCCAGATCAGGGGCCGTGTTCCCGTTGCAAGAACCGCGCAATGGAAGCTTCTATGAGCTCATTATCGCTGCCGCCTGACTGTAGCAGACCAGCAACAACATAAGCCAGGCTGGTGCGCTCGGCTTCGGGGTCACCACGAACGAGGTTGAGCTCTTGAATTTTCGCCCAGGCGGAATCGAGAACTCGGCACGCACGCGCGAGATCATTTGGGTCGCTTAACGATGAGAAGGGCATCTCCTTACCCTGCACCGAAAATGACACAAGGCCAAACAACGGCGGATGGAAGGTGCGTCACCGTACCGAGCCGAAACGATCATTCTGCCCCGCCGTTGAACGCCAATGATACGCCTGGACCGACGATGAAGCCAGAGACCTTGCTTTACCTCGTGGCCCTGGCCGCCGTCGCGGTGGCCTGTTGCGTCATGCTGGCCGTCTCCGACCAAATCTGACGCCAAGAATGGCCTCGCCGGCGGGCGCCAACGGGGCCAACGGGGCTTAGGAGTGTCCGGAGGCGGAGCGCGGGATCCATGCCCGGGTCTCGCCGATTTTAAGAAGGCATTGGCCGAACGCGAATAATAGGAGCTCCTGCCAGATGGACCAAAGCCCATGCGGCATGTGGTAAGTGATCTGGCCGCGGATGAGCAGGCCAGTCTTGATGCGATCGAGATCCGCGGGGATGATTGCGCACAGGTCGAGCCTCTCGCGATTGAGCTTGAACAGCCACGCCACGACTGCCGCGACCAATACGCTCGCGAGCTCCACCGGATAGGGCTTGAACACGCTGAAGAGCGATTCCCCGGTCGTGACGGTCTGCGCCTCGGCGTGGGTGCCAACGACAATGAGCAGACGGAAATAGGCGCCAAGCGCCGCGAAACGGATCATGACGATCTCCAGGGTGATTAGGATGGCGGCAGGCCCGGCAGCCGGCGGGATGTCAAATATTCACGACGGCGCAATCAAAATCAGCTATCGTGATGGTTAGGCAAAAGGAGTTGACGCGATGAAGAAGCGTTCGATGGCCTATTATCTGAGGCGTGCCAGGCTTCGAGATTTGATCAGCAAGAAGAAATCGCTTCGCAAATCCGAAGTTTTAGCGACGATCCCAACTGTTAAATTCTTGCAGCCTACGAGAAAAACTTGGGGTGAATTGACCTACCGGCCCATCACAGTCGCGGACATCAGCTAGGTCAATTATCCGCCGCCGAGGGCAGCTCAGAGGTGAGCCGCGGCTATCGCCGCCAAGAACTGGCGGTAGAACCCGGCGATCTCATTCCAATGGTCAGTGAGGTTCACCGTCCGCCGGGCATTCTTCATATCGTCCAGCCCGCCAGTTGGCAGATAGTAGGCGAGGCCCTTACCTAGCTTGTTTAGGCGGCCGCCGAGCAGCCCCTTGAATTTCAGCTAGGCAGCTAACTCCGGTTCGAGAGCCTTGTCGGGATCGGCGGCTATCCTCCAGCTCATTGAGTCAGGGATGCGGCTGATAGTCCTCCCAGCCCGAGACTATGCCTCCCAGCCCGAGACTATGATTGCGATTGCCGGGCTGCGGCTCCGGCCCGATGGCCATTACTCATGAGGCGGCGACAATTGTCGCCGACATGTTTCTCGGCGGGCGATTCAATTGCGAAAAGCCGGCAAAACCGCTGAGGCCGACGTACGTGAACGTGCAGTCAGCCAATTCAAGATGGTCGTGCGCGAGACCTTTCGCCCACCGCTGATGCGGCATTAACAGGTGGTCTCGCCTAAGCTGCGGCCGCCTCTGAGGCGGTAGCAAGGTATTTGGCGTAGCCGAGGCGTGATTCTGGTGTGTTCGGCCCCTCACGAAGCCAAGCACAATAAGCGGCCGGCCGCACGGTGACAAACTTGATCGACTTCCCTTCTCGCAGCAGTTCATCGACCGCCTGCATCACGTTGCGGTACCAGGTTTGATAGTCCTGGCTCCCACGGCCAGCTATCGCAGATAGATCAGCAAAGTCAGCCTCTTCGTACCACGGCAGAATCGTCGTGGACGGCAGAATTGAGCCAAGCTTTCGAGTGCTGCTCTCCCTCGTTCGGGACTGCGGCATCAGAGATTGTGTGTGCATGACAAGTCTCCGCTTGACGGCGTCAACGTGCGCCGCGCGCGGTCATGTCCAGAAGCAAGGAGACAACTGCAGCTGCCGAATGTACAGGGTAAGTGTAATGCGTCTATGTCATTTGACAGACCCGCAACGGGTTGGCCGCGCTGCGCACGACGTCAACTCTCCAGCAAAGCCCACACCGGGGCATGGTCACTCGCCCCGTCCCGGCCACGGGCGTCGCGATCGACGCCGGCATCTGCCAAGCCCCCAGCCAGATCGGGAGACAGGAGGATGTGATCGAGCCGCAGCCCGTGGTCGCGATCGAAACGGCCGCGCCAATAGGTCCAGAACGAATAGATCCGCCGGTCGGGGAACAGATGCCGGATTGCATCGGTCCACCCCTGATCGACCAAGCGGCGAAAACTCCGGCGAGGCGCCGGCTGGATCAAGGCGTCATCATCCCATGACTTGGTCGGGTAGATATCGATCTCGGTCGGGGCGACATTGTAATCGCCGGCAAGAATCACCGGCACCCCCGCTGCCTTCAAGTCCGCGGCGTGCGCGATAAGCCGCTTCATCCAAGCCAGCTTGTAATCGAATTTCGGCCCTGGTTGAGGATTGCCATTGGGAGCGTAGATCGACGCGACGACGATGCCGCCGATGGCTGCCTCGATGTATCGGGCTTGGCCATCTTCGTCGTCACCGGGAAGCTGGCGGCGTATGATGACGGGCTCAGCGCCACGCGCCAGCAAGGCGACACCATTCCAGGTCTTTTCTCCCTGCCAGACGGCCCCGTAGCCAGCCGCCTCTATCGCAGCGAGCGGGAAGGCAGCGTCCTTTGCCTTCAGCTCCTGTAGCGCGACGATATCGGGCTGCGTCGCATCGAGCCAGGCAAGCAAATTTGGCAGCCGCTTGTTGATGTTGTTGATGTTGAACGTCGCGACCCGAAGCCGCCTCGCTCGTGCCACCTACGCCGCCTTCTTCGCCGGCTTGCGCTCCGCTGCCTTGGGCTCGCTCCCACCGACGCTCGCGCGCAGCGCTTCCATCAGGTCAACGGGCTTCGGCGCCTTGGCCTTTTTTGGAACCTTGACAGGCTTGCCGGCGAGCTTGGCCTTGACCAGCTCCGCGACGGCCGCCTCGTAACGGTCATCGAACTTGGATGGGTCGAACTCGCCCTTCTTAGTCTCGATGATATGCTTTGCGAGCTCGAGCATCTCCTTTTGAATCTTCAACTTGGGAATGCCGTCGAAGGCTTCCGCCGCGGATCGCACCTCGTAATCGAAGTTGCGGGTATGCGCGACGAGGCCGAGGCCCTGCGCGCGGATCATCAGCGCGCGATAGCGCCGGAACAGCACCGCATGCGCCAGCGCCACGACTTTGCTAGCGCGCAGCGCCTCACGCATCACGGCGAAGGCGTCATCGGCAATCTTGCCGGAGGGTGCGAGGTAATAGGGCTTGTCGAAGAAGACGGTGTCTTTCTCGCCGCACGGGATGAAGGCCTGCACCGCCAGCAGCTTCTTGCTCTCCGGAACGGCCTGCGCGACTTCGTCCGGCTCGATCTCGACATAGCGGTCCGTGTCGATCTCGAAGCTCTTGATTTGGTGCTCGCGGTCGACCGGCTGTTCCGTGACAGAGTCAATGAACTCGCGCCGGACGCGATGTCCGGTATCGCGGTTGACGGTATGGAAAGCGATGCGTTCCGAGGTGCTGGCGCCGGTGTAGAGCGCGACCGGGCAGCTGATCTCGCCGAACTTCAGATAGCCCTTCCAATTTGCCCGCGGCGAGACCATGGCACCAATTCCCAACGCAACGCAACGCACCAGCGATTCAATGCCGGGCGAGGCAGCAGGTTCCGGCCGCCTGGAACTGAATCGACCGCCGGATCAACGTTGCCATACGGCCGTTGTTCCGTGTCGAATATGACCTGCAACAACGCATTCATGGGGATAGCGAGCAGCGCACTGAGGAGCCGAGATGGCCAAATGACAAAACGACTTAGGCTGCATCCGCGGCCGAGGTCGGCAATATCTCTTCTGTGATGATCTCGAACCGTTGCAGCATGTGCGGCCCGAAGGTATGGATCATCGGGATGTCGGCCGCATCGCGACCGCGCGCAACCAGCACACGCCCGATCCGGGGAACGTTGTGGCGAGCATCGAAGGTGTACCAGCGTCCGCCGAGATAGGCCTCGAACCAGGCGTTGTAGTCCATCGGGGCAGGATCGGGCGGGACGCCGATGTCACCAAGGAAGCCGTTGCAATACCGCGCCGGAATGTTCATGCAGCGGCAGAGCGCGATGGCAAGATGAGTGAAGTCGCGGCAGACGCCAACGCGCTCGTTCATCGCCTGCATGGCGGTTCGCGTGTTGCGCGCGAATTGATAGTCAAACCGGATCTGCGCGTTGACGAAGTTGCAAATCTGCTGGACCCGGTTCCAGCCGGGCGCGAAGTTACCAAATAAACTCCAGGCGGCGCCCGATAGCTCGTCGACCTCGCAATACCTGCTCGACAACGTGTATTGGAGGACGTCAGGCGGCAGTTCCGCCGGCCAGATCTCCTGAGCGGCCTTGTCCCATTGATCAGGCACTCCGGGGTCGCGGACGACCGCATCATGCGAGAAGACTGCTCCGCCAGCCGGCACCGCGAGCCGCCTGCAGCGATTGCCGAACCCGTCTGTGTAGTGCGATGCGATGACGGGAGCGCCAGTGCTCAACGCCGAGATGCGGGCTCCCTGCCCCTGAACAAGATCGGCGTCGCGGCTCGGGTGAGGGTCGAGCAAGAGGATGGTGGGAGTAGGCTGGGCGGTGACAAGTTCAATGTGATAGCCGACGCGAATGTGCATGGCACTGCCCCTTTGCGATGACGAAAACGCAACATCCGGGGCTTGATTGAGTTCCTGCGCGGCATGCTGAAGATAGAGGCAACAAGACCGCGATCTCTTCCGGTCGGCGAGGGGCAGACGAATTCCTAGTCAGCGTTGAACGCAGCGATAGCCGCAGCCGATAAATCGTCGATCGACTGCGAGAGGTCCAGCATCAGGCGCAAGACGCGGGCCCCGAGGTTCGCCCTAGCGGCCTCCAGATCGCCGCCAGAAATGTCGCCATTTGCGCTCAAAGAGACGGAAGCACGCCGCTGGATCACCTCCGCGACCATAATTCTTGGGAATTGAGCACGTCAGGGCGCGCCGTTAGCCTTGGCTCGCATGTCACTGCTCGCCTCACCATTGAACTCCAGCTACGCCTGGTAAAAAGACTTCGCCACCCAGGACCTCGACTGCCACGCGCATCACCCTGTGAGGTCTGTCGGCAAGACTCTTCCTGGCCATATCCGCGAGCGCCCGCTGAGCCTCACGAATAGCAGCTTGGTCGTCCTGAAATTCCAGCCAATCCGGACTGAAGTCGAGCGAATCGTCATCATCTGTCGTGAAGCGGTATTTCGGCATCAAACTCGCTCCGGTGGCCTCCATCGCGAGAACCCGTCAACTTTTCGTAGTTCCGCAAACGCGAAAGCCCCGCCGGGATCGCCGACGGGGCTTTCGTGGGCCTCCAGCCCTTTGCTCTACCTACCGGTGAGCACTACCGTGAATTCCGAGGGTCAAACGCGTTACCGAGGGTCCGGTTCCGGATCTCGATCAGGGAGATTGTCGGTAACGCTCGATCGCGGCCCGTGCCAGATCGCACTCGTCATTCGTGACCGCGACTAAGCTGGCGACGGGCTGCAATCCGGGGAGCATCATGGTGCACCCCCGGTTAATCGCTAGAAGCTCCATACGAGTTCCGTCGCAAGCTGTCATTCAGACTTCTTCGATAGCGCTATGGCTTGTCGCGCATTGCGATCTCCAGAATGGAGCCGGGACCATTATGCCCAACGCCTTGCGCGTTTTTTTCGCCGCAGCTCTGCTCACACTGGCACAAGCCATTGTTCCGACCAGTGCTGTCTCGCAGGACAGCGCCTGGCGCGTCAGCAAGGTCTCGGGCGACGTAGTGATTGGAAGCCCAGGCGCGCAACAGGTCTCGGTCAGCTCGACGACCAGCCTCAAGCCCGGCGATACGGTTCGGACGGGCCGCAACGGCCGTGTCCTGCTGGTCCGCGGCGCCGAAACCATACTGATTTCCGCGAACTCACAAGTTGTCGTTCCGATTTCAAATGAGGTTGGCCGCACCACGATCCTGCAGCAGGCCGGCACCATTCTGCTGGATGTCGAAAAGCGGAATGTACAGCATTTCGATGTCGAGACGCCGTTTCTCGCCGCCGTCGTCAAAGGCACGCAGTTCCAAGTAACGGTGACGCCGCGGGGAGCCAAGGTCAACGTCCAGCGCGGTCAGGTCGAGGTAGCCGATTTCCGTTCGGGACAGTTCGCGCTTGTACAGCCGGGACAGGCCGCGAGCGTCTCCGGCAGTGGCGTCGCGGGGCTTAACCTGTCGGGCTCCGGAAGCTTCAATGCGATCCAGCAGGGAGCGCCGCGCGCTCCCACTGTGAGGCCGCTTGCAGTGCCGCCTGGTGGCCTCGTTCAACCCGCTTCTGGCCAGCAGGCTCGTCCAGCCAGCGGGAGCGAGGGCAGCCCTCCAGCTGCTACTGTGCCCAACGGTCGTGCGGGGTCCGTGGGCGGAGGCGTTGTGCGGATCGGTGCGCCTCTTGGCGAGGTCAGGGTCAACGTCCATGCGGCGACTGGAGGCCTGGCGCGCGAAGGCAATCCAGGGCGGGGCGTCGGCGCTGCGCGAGGCCAAGCGGCCTTCTGGTCGACCGGGGAGAATGCTCCAGGCAATGTAAGCAGCGGGACCGGTTCGCGCGGCAACTCGACAGGTGCGAACTCGGATTCGGCCTTCGCGAACGCGAAGGGGCAGGCCAATGCGCAAGGCAACGGCAACGCCAGCCACAATGCCGTCTTCGACCGCGGCGCCGGCAAGGTCCACGGCGCAAGTGGGAATGAAGGCGTCGGAAATGGGAAAGAAGGCGTTGGAAGTGGAAATGGGAACCGTTCCGGGAATATGAGCGGCAACGGCAATCGCTTTGGCAATGGCCACGGCAACAACGGTAAAGGGAACAACGGCAACGGGAACGCCAATTCCGGCGGGAATGGGAGTGGAAACGGGAAGGGCAATGCCGGCGGGGATGGGAACGGAAACGGGAATGGCAATGCCGGCGGGAATGGGAACGGAAAAGGGAACGGCAATTCCGGCGGGAATGGGAATGGAAACGGGAATGGCAATGCCGGCGGGAATGGGAACGGAAACGGGAACGGCAATGCCGGCGGGAATGGGAACGGAAACGGGAACGGCAATGCCGGCGGGAATGGGAATGGAAGCTTGAACGGCAATGCCGGCGGGAATGGAAACGGGAACGGCAGCCGCTGATTGCGGGCACACTGCGCTTTGAGGGTCAGAAAGGGCTGTCAGATAAGGCGAAAATCCGCCGCCTCATCAGCTTTGTCACGCGGCCCCTTGAACGATGCATGGCGCAACTTGTCGTCATGCGTCCAACCGCGCTAAGAGATTTTGGCCGCAAGCTTCGGCGTCACCCAGATCACATCCTGTTACGCCGAGTGCCGGCGGGGCGGTTGCCTTGAGCTGATCGAGCTGCCGTCGCAGTGCCGTTGCGCTCGCATGGGTTAAGCCGGTCCCGACGCTCCCGACATAGGCCGGCCATAGTTGCCGCGGGCGGCCAGCAGCAGCCGGCCGATGCCGCCCAGCGCAGCTGACAAGTCGCTGCGGGGCTAAACTATCGCCCTATGATTGACGTTGCGGGCCGCCGAGGGACGGCGCGCACCAACCATTTGGGAATCCATTTCCCCTGGCGGCCGGCCGGCTCCAGGAAGCCGACAACCAGCAGGCAAACCGCCCCATCCAGCACTAGGCCAATCAACCGGCGCTAATCCGCTTTCAACTTTCCGAGATTCCCGGGCAGGCCGGACACAGGCAGGTCGTCTCGGCTGACATTGCTTCCGGGCTCGGGGTTGGTTTCCGGCCCATGCGCATTTTCGCCAGCATGATCCTCATCCCATTTGCGCAAGGCAGCTATGAGAGTAGCTAGCTCGCGCGCCGCCTCGGAGCCCTCCGGCGCGTCGCTCAGCGCGTTGGCGCGCTCGGCCGCCGCCGCGTACTCGGTGTGGTTTTGGATGACCATGATTGGCTCCCGACATCGTAGGGGAACTGGCCCCATTGCATCTCTCCCTTATGCTGCAACCGCCTGGCCGGTCTGCCGTTCCATGCCGGGACCACACGATCGCCAGGCGCTTCGTCTCTCAGGCGCCAGTATCGCTGTTCCGCGCACTCACAGGCTTTGATTCCGGCGAGCCCCTGAAGCGCAAGAAGATCGACAGCACAACCAGCACCGCGGTCGACAAAAATTCCGACTGCCAGTTCTGGAAGGACTCGAACCAGAATTGTGCATCGGTCAGGTAGGCCAGTGCCGACTTGATTTCTGCGTTGTGCAGCATCGCTTCGTGGTTCGACGCCGCAGCACTCGCTAGCCAATGCAGCACGAAGCTCAGAACGAACAGCGCCGCCAATGCGAGACCCAGCGAGTGCGCATACAGCCAGGTGCGGAAGGGGCTTTTCTCTTGCCAGGCTTCGGCTTGCGCATCGCCCTCGCGCCCGGGGTCATCAGGGTCTCTCGATTCCGCCGAGCCTCTTTGAAACAGCACGGCCGTCAACATCACGTAGGCCGACATCTGCAAGAATTCGCTCTCCCAGTTCTCGAACAGCGCTGAGAGGAAGGCTCCGGAAGCGATGTAGGCCAGCACGCCGAGTGGCGGTTGGCCGTGCTTTGCGAGCATGTCATTTTCGACGCGAAGGCCGGACCCGATCATGCCGGCAATACAGAGAATGGTGACGATCACGAGGGTGATGGTCAGACCGTTATCGCGCAAAAATTTCATGATGGTGGAGCCCATGGAGCAGACCGGTTTGGACTGCCAACGACTGGGCGTCGGAATGGTTCACTGGATACTCTTCGGCGCCGCTCGCACTCCTCACCACACCCCGGAACTGAGCGGAAACAGAATCGTTAGGGAGACACCAACAACTGGAGGAGCCCCCGATGGCCAACGAACCTAAAACCCTTGATGACCTCTTTCTCGATACGCTCAAGGACATCTATTACGCCGAGAAACAGATCCTGAAGACGCTGCCCAAGATGGCCAAGTCGGCGAAATCCCCCGAGCTCAAGCAGGCGTTCGAGAAACATCGCGAGGAGACCGAAACCCATGTCGAACGCCTCGGCGAGGTGTTCGAGGAAATCGGCAAGGCGCCGCGGGGCAAGACCTGCGATGCGATCCTCGGCATCATCGAAGAAGGCAAATCGATCATCGAGGAGTTCGAGGGAAGCCCCGCCCTCGATGCGGGTCTTCTTGCCGCCGCGCAAGCCGTGGAGCACTACGAGATTTCGCGCTACGGCACGCTCAAGGCTTGGGCAAAGCAGCTCGGCTACGCCAACGCCGCAAAGCTTCTCGATCAGACCCTAACCGAAGAGCTCAAGACCGATCTGACGCTGTCCAATCTCGGCGCAAGCAAGGTCAACAAGCAGGCGCAGTCCAAGGCTGCCTGACGCTCTTGCGGCTCCGGGTTTCCCGGAGCCGCATTTCATTCGCGAGCGCGCATTCCCGACATATCCGATCCGATTTCGCATCTGGGCCGGTGGTCGTTCTTCACTCGGTTGTTTCAAGCAAAAGCGCTACGCGGGGAGCTCGAATCCCTACCTGTCAGATCTGCGACCGGCTCAGGCTGGCGAGCCAATCCGATATTTTCATGCTCACCGAGCGGTTCTGCCAATCTGAAAAGGTGTATGGCCGGGAAACGGCAGCATCCTGGTTGAATAAATTAGTCTGAGTACGGGCGAATTCCGGATCGAACAGATTGATGTTCGCCTCGTCGTTCAGCCTCAGGGCACGATCGTCGATATTAGTCGACCCAACCGACGTCCAGAGATCATCCACGATCACAAGCTTGCAGTGGAAGAAAGTCGGTTGATACTCGCTGATCCTGACCCCGGCCTCAAGCAATTCGCCCCACAAATGGCGGGATGCGCTTCTCACGATGCGCGCATCGGTCTGGGGACCGGGGACAAGGATCTGGATGTCCACACCCCGTTTCCGAGCCTCGAGCAAATGCCGGCGTGTGAGCTCGTCCGGCACGAAATAGGGTGTTGCGAACCGGATGCTCTTTTGCGCGGAGGCGAGCGCGGTCATGAGCATCAGGTGCATGACGTTGCGTTGATGGGTCGAGCTGACGACGACCTGCGCAGCATGGCCGCCTTCCGGGACAATCTCCGGGAAGAAGCGGTCGCCTAGTAGCAGTTCGCCGGTTGCCTCGATCCAGTGTTCGGCGAACGCCGCCTGGAATTCGGCCGCGGCTGGCCCTTCGACGCGATAGTGGGTGTCACGCCATTCGTTCGGCGAACGCGCATCGCCGTTCCACTCGTCGGCGATGCCGACACCGCCAGTGAAGCCTACGCGCCCATCGACAATAAGCAATTTGCGATGCGTGCGGTTATTGACCCGGTCCAAGGAGTACCAGGCGATCGGGCGGAACCGGACGACCTCGACGCCAGCACGCCGCATCCGTTCGGTGAGCTTCTCGTCCATTGGAAGGCTGCCGACCCAGTCGAGCAGTACCTTCACGCTGAGGCCCTCTCGAGCCTTCGCGGCAAGCGCCTCCGCGAATTCCTCGGCAATCGCGCCGCGCCAATAGATGTAAGTCTCGAAATTGATCGTCTGCCGTGCCTCCCGGATAGCACTCAGCATCGCGGGAAATATCCGGTTGCCGTTTACGAGTGTCTCAACCTTGTTCCCGGGGATATAGTTCGACCCGAACAGGGCGCCCATCGATGTTTTGAGCTGGCGATCCGAGGCAGCCAGATTGTGGGGGATCGGTTCCCTTAGTTCCTGAGGTTCGGGCAGAAGGTTGCTTATGAGGAGGCAGCCCGCGGCTCCGAGGATGACCGAGAGGACTGCAACGATCAGGGGATGCTGTCGAACTGTCATGTGCGTGGCAACACGAATGGACGGGCCGTCAATTGCGCGCCGGTTCGTTTTGAGGCGCTTGTGGCCGTGTGGAATCGCCGGGCGGAACCGACCAGGTCGCCGTCCAAGTCTCACTCAAAGTGCGATTTCTTGCCCGAAGGAACATGCGTAGTTCGGCTGACTGACCGTCAGGCAGCGATGCGTCGACGATAGCCCGCACCCCTTTCAGCGGCACGTTGAATGTCAGTATCTTTGAGGTGATGGAGCCGCCCGTCGTCGTTGCGACCAGTTCCAGGCGATCAGCATCGCCATGATAATAGGCGAGATCGCCACCGGCAAAATCGACGATGAAGCGCTTCGTGCCATTCCCGTCGACGACACCGTCTTCGATGTCAGAGCCATTGAAGGTCTGCTGGACTTGCGCATAGGGGTGCAGGTGCCAGGTCGTCGAGAGCGCCGAGAGGCGATAGCGGAATTCAGCAGCCTGTCCTGTGGGCAAGGGTATTTTGGGTATCCAGCACGCGACGATGTTGTCGAAGGCTTCGTTCACCGTGGGGATTTCAATAAGGTCGATCTTCCCTTCCCCCCAGTCCCCTTGCGGCTGGACCCAGTAACCCGGTCTCGCATCGTAGCGCGCTTCGAGATCCTGGTAGCTGCCGAAGTCGCGGTCCCGCTGCATCAAACCAAAGCCGCGCGGCTTCTTGTCACCGAAGCTCGATATGCGCAGTGCCTTGGGATTTCGGATGGGGCGCCAGATCCATTCTCCATTGCCGGACTGCATCATCAGCCCATCGGAATCGTGGATTTCGGGACGGAAATCGGTTCGTTGGCCAAGATCCCCCTCGCCGGCCTGGAACATCGACGTCAGCGGCGCGATGCCGATCCGTTCGATCTCCCTTCGCGGGATGACTGTTGCAGTGACGTCCATGTAGGTGTCGCGACCCGGACTGACGACATACCGAAAGGCTCCAACGACCGAAGGGGAGTCGAGCAGGGCATAAATGACAAGTTCGGTCGTTTCGCGGGACGGCTCCTCCACCCAGAGCGCCCGCATGAAAGGGAACTCCTCGGGGCCTTTGCCACCGACGTCCAGCGCGAGCGAGCGGGCTGAAAGGCCGTAGCGGTGCCCCCGGCCGATCAGGCGGAAATAGCTAGCGCCAAGGAAGGAGATGACTTCGTCCTGAACCTTCGGGTCGTTCAGGTTAGTGGTCACTGCGAAGCCAGCGAAGCCCAGTGCTGGCGACAGCCCTTTCGGAACAGGGACCTTGCCGTACTCGAACAGGCTGGTCGTGAACGGGATCGGGACCGCGTTGCCATTGTTGACGATGTGAAGCTGGACGGGCTTGTCGTGTAGAAAACCGAGATGGAATGGAAGTAGCCGGAAATCCGACCCGCCATCACGCCAAAATGCTTTGTCGCGACGGAAGCGGATTTCTCGATAGCTGTCATAGCTCAGCGTCGACAGCTCTCCGGGAATCTTCGGGCTTTCGGCGTCGAATGGCTGTTTCGCCAGTGCAGTTGCCCGTTCAACAACCTCGTCATAGCTAAAGCGCCTGGCTGGCCCTGCAGGCGCTTGGGCCTGCACGGATCTGTCTGCCAGTACGTAAGCGCTGGAGGCCCATGCGAGAACTGTGCGGCGAGAAGGAGCGTGCAATGCCATGGCCCTTAGAAAAGCGGCCGACGCAGCAATGCGTCGGCCATTGACGGGAAGTGCGGCGAGGCCCGGGCGAGTGCTTATAGAACTGCTGACTTCTGAGAGATCAATCAACGGGACGACGCGCGTGCTCGCAGGGCCTTGGGCCGCTACTCGATCACCTGAACAATCCTACGCGTCCCGGGCTCGACCAGCACGGTACGATTGTTAACGACCGTATACCGGTAACCCTTGACGCCATACTCGGCTGGCACCTCGCGGTAGGTCACGCCGCGCTCGGGCAGAACCGCTCCGACGTGGACCTCTTCCTTGTAGGTGTAGGAGGGAACGCGCTGTTCGGTCACGTAGGTCTTGAAGCGCGGCGTGTTGTCTCCGACGATACCGCCGACCACAGCGCCGCCAACACCGCCGACAACAGCGCCAACGGGTCCGCCGACGATTGCACCGCCAACGGCGCCGGTCGCCGCACCTGCGGCCGCACCACCCTGCGCACCCTGGGGATTCTGGGCGAACGCTGCTATTGGCGCCATCGCGATGGCAGCAGCAAGAATGATCTTCCTCATCCGTCAGACCTCCTGGTTATCCCCCCAGATGCCGGGCCTAACTTAGAAGCCCTCTAAAAAGTTCCGGGCAACAAGAACGGATGTCTGGTCATTGCACTTCCTCTTCGGAGCGTCGTCGTCAGGTGCGTGCTGCGTTTCGGAACCGCTCGATTGCGCGGCGGGCCAACTCGTCCGCATCCTGCCCATCCGCAGCGAAGCTTGCCACGATGTAGGCGAGGCGCGTCCGCTCGCGCTCGTCACATGGGTCGGCCAGGGTCAATCGAATTTCGTTCCAGGCCTCGTCTAGAGCCGTTGAGGCCCGGGCTAGTTCCGTCGGGTCCGTGAGTGATGAGAATGGCATGTCCTTTCCCCATGCAAAAATCATCAGACGGCGGATTATTGGCCCGCGGGCACCGGCAAACAACAACAAATTAGTGGTCCGTTGGAGGCGGAAGCGCCTCTCTGCGACGAAGCGGCTGGGCAGCATGCCACGTCGACGAGGGGCGTGGCGCCTGGAGAGAGCCCAGCGACGCACTCTGAACTTGCCGCAACGTTCTTTGATCCCTGTGATCCGCAGAGTGGCAGCCTTCGTGCGGTGCCCGACATTCCGCGGCTAACGGAGGCATGAAAAAGCCCCGCGGGCGCAACACTGACCCGATTTGATCAGTTCATCGCTTTGCGTGCGCCTTCGACCCTTTCGCTTTCATGACCTAAGGCCACCAAAAGGTGCGCAGTGGATGATTGTGACGACGCGCCATCGGAACCCAGGAGCAAACGAGCCGTTCATCGGACGAGGATAGCGAAGTTTGAACTTCGGCTTAACCGCGATGAAGGAACATCACATGCTCAAGAATGCTCTTTTCGCCGCCGGGCTGGTACTGCTACCTGCCACGGCGTTCGCGCAGACTTCCGGGGTCGTCGTCCGCGATCCCACCGGCGGCTCAACCCGCGATCCGGCGCTCGGCGCAGGCAGCGTTGAGGCTCCTCTCAAGCGGGACCCGGCTGGTGGGGTAATGATCGACGATTCAACGCGCTTCCGAGCGTATGTGGTCGAGCAGCGCGTCCCGTCCTACACCTATGCAGAGCCGATGACGGTCGGCACCGTCCTGCCGCAGCAAGGTGTGGTCTACCGGGAGGTGCCCGCAGAATACGGCGCCAGCGGCTATCGCTACACCGTTGTCAACAACCGCACGGTGCTGGTCGATCCGAATACCGGCCGGGTCGTTCAGATCATTGAATAATCAGCTGGCCCGTGCGCGGCACGCGTGTGTCCACACTAGCCTGCTCCTTCGGGAGCAGGCTTATTCGGGATGAGTAACCCGGAACGTCACAGGTCACGACGCCTGCGCTGAAGCGCTCTAGAGCTATTGCCAACGCATTCCGCGCGCTAGGCTTACGTGCTGCGCACGCTGGCAGTTCGCTATCAGCGCCTTTTGCGCTTGCTCCCAGCATCACGGCCGAGGCCTATCGATCTGGCCAGTTGAGAACGAGTTTCGGCATAGTTTGGTGCGACCATCGGATAATCCGCGGGAAGGTCCCACTTCTTCCGGTACTCATCTGGAGAAAGGTCATAGGCAGCGCGCAGGTGCCGCTTCAGCGACTTGAAGGGCCGACCATCTTCGAGGCTGTAGATTGCGTCGGGAGTGATCGATCTCTTGATCGGAATAGCAGGCGTCGGCTTGGGAGCCTCAGGTGCAGTGGGTTGCCCTAACGTCACAAACGTCGAATGAATGCCCGCAATGAGTCCGGCGAGCTCGGATTGCGGAAGGCGGTTGAACTTCACATAGGCCGATGCAACCATCGTCGTCAGCCCAAGCAGCTCTTCGCTATCTCCAGACATCGTCCCTCCGATCACGGTGGATCCTCAGTAACTGATTCGCTCCATCCGATATCAAGCGTACGGCGGTATAGTTACACACTAAAATGCGAGTGGTGACAGAAATTCGCCGTTGCGGCAGATAGTTGTATTGCAGTTCATGCAATTTCAGGTTGTTGAAAATATCTGCGCCCCCCAAAAAATGACTAGCCGTGACTCGAGATAATTTTTTGAAATAGCTGCATAATTATCCCGAAAACGGCATCATATCCTCAGCTCGGAGGTCATGACGCAGTTCCCCCTCAAGCGTACCGACCGCATAGGGCTCGTTTCCGATGACGACATGCCGAGAAAATCGCGACACGAGCCCGCCGCAGCTCAACGGCGATGTCGAGCGTGATCCACGAATCGTCATCTCTCAGTTCGCGGCAAAGTAATCCGACAGCCAGCCAGCGGCGGCCTGATGGTCAAGAGCTCTGACGAACTCAGCTCAAATTCGGGTGGAGAGCGCTGTTCAGTCCGGGAGAGGAATGTGCTCGTCCCGGTCGTCGGCGGGGAGATCGAAGCGTCCATTGCCCCAGTTCTGCGCGCGCCACTCGGCCTTGGCTTCCTCGATGCGTTCCTTGGAGGAGGCGACGAAGTTCCACCAGATGTAACGCGGACCTGTCAGCGTCGCGCCGCCGAGGATCATGAGGCGTGCGCCCCTCGCGCCGGCTGCGACCGTGATCCTGTCGCCGGGGCGGAAGACCATCATCTGGGGCGCCTCGTATTCCTGACCTGCGATCGAGATTGACCCGTCGAGGATGTAGATGCCCCTGTCCTCGTGATCGTCTGGCATCGGCAGCCGGCTTCCAGCTTCGAGCGCGACATCGGCGTAGAAGGTTTCGGAGAACATCGTCGCCGGTGCGCGCTCGCCATAGGCGTTTCCAAGGATGAGCCTGACCGAGACGCCGCCGTCCTTGATGGACGGCAACGACTCCTTGCCGTGATGCTCGAACGAAGGCGCCATGTCCTCATGGCTTTCGGGCAAGGCTAACCAGGTCTGGATGCCGAACAGGCTGTTCGGCCCGCTTCGGCTGGCTGCGGAAGTGCGCTCGGAATGGGATACGCCGCGCCCGGCGACCATCCAGTTCAGCGCACCGGGGCGGATGATCTGATCGGCTCCGGTGCTGTCCCGATGATGGAAATCGCCGCGGAACAGATAGGTTACCGTGCCGAGACCGATGTGCGGGTGTGGGCGGACGTCAATGCCTTGCCCGGTCAGCAGCTCGGCCGGTCCGGCCTGGTCGAAGAAGATGAACGGCCCCACCATCTGCCGCTTCGGCGCCGGCAGGGCGCGCCGCACCTCGAAGCCGCCGAGATCCCGCGCCCGCGGAACGATCAGGGTCTCGATAGCATCGATGCCGACCTCGTCAGGGCAGCCTGGTTCGATGGCAGGGTTCCAGCTCATGCGTGTCGCGATCTCCCGTCGGCGGCCTTCATCGACGATCGACCTAGTGAGCCGCGGCTCCTACGACTAGTTGCGCGAGCCGCTCAGCTGTGTCGCCCAAAGCGGAACTCACACGGCCGGCGCGAAGACCTCGCCTTTCGTATTCGGCAGACCAATCTCGGCGAAACGCGGATCGTATTTGAGCATCTCGATCAACAATTCGGTGAGCACCCGGATCTTGCGTTCGGGGTGCTGGCCCGGCGGGCGGACGACATAGGCGCCGGCTGGCGGCGGCGGGTAGCGCAGCATGATCGGGACGAGCGCGCCAGCGGCCACATGCTCATGGATCATGCAGTCGGGCAGCCAGGCGATACCGAGCCCCGCTGCTGCGGCAGCAACGAGAGCCGTGGCACTGTCTGCCTTGAAGCGCCCCTGCGGCTGGATGGTGACGATCGTGTCACCGTCCATGAATTGCCAGGTCTCCATGCCCTGCATCAAGGCCGGATGGGCGGCGATCTCCTCCGGCTTCTCAGGGGAGCCGTGAGTCTCGATATAGTCCGGGCTCGCGACGAGCTTGCCGTAGATCGGGCCGATACGCCTTGCGACCAGATTTGAGTCCTGCAGGTAGCCGACCCGGATCGCGCAGTCGAAGCCCTCGGCGATGATATCGACGAAGCGGTCGCTGTAGACGGTATGGATGTGGAGCTGCGGGTAGCGTCGCGCCAGCTCGGCGACCATCGGAGCAAAGTGCGTCGGCCCGAAGGTCAGTGGCATGGCGATCCGCAGGCGGCCGCGAAGGTCGCCATTCGGCAGGATCGCCTCCCTGGCCAGCTCGATCTCAGCGGAGACCCTGGCCGCGTGCTCGCGGAATGTCGCGCCGGCTTCCGTGAGTGCCGCGCCACGGGTCGTGCGGGCAAGCAGCTGGACTCCGAGCTCCGATTCTAGCCGCAGCAGCCGTCGGCTCACGATGGACTTAGACAGGCCTAGTCGGCGCGCGGCGGGCGAGACGCCTCCGGCATCGGCAACCGCCACGAATGTCTGCAGATCTTCAATCTCCAATTTGGCGTTCCTCATATTGCGACACAGCTAGCCTGACCATGGCGCTATCGCAGCGCGCTCGGGAACGGCGATAAACCGGCGGCGCTGCCTGTGGCGCAAATCGCACGGCTGACATTGCCGCTCATTGACGACGTCAGAAGAGGATAATCATGACCTTTCGCAATGGCCTGAAGTCGCTTCTTCGCCCTGAAGACTCGGTCCTCGTTCTGATCGACCACCAGCCTTTCCAGCTCACCAACCTAAACAGCCACGACCCCCATATGGCGGTCAACAATGCGACGGCTCTGGCGAAGGCCGCCAAGGCATTCAGCGTCCCGACCATTCTCACGAGCGTGATCGCTGAGCGAGGCGGTCTCATCTTCCCGCAGATCACCGATGTCTTCCCGGGCCAGGAGGTGATCGACCGGACGTTCGTCAACACTTGGGAAGATCCGAAGGTGGTGGACGCGGTCAAGGCGACGGGCCGTAAGCAGCTGATCATCGCCGGCCTCTGGACTGAAGTCTGCGTTGCGATGCCGGCGATCCAGGCTCTGGGCGAGGGCTGGGACGTGACCGTGGTCACGGATGCCTGCGGCGGCATTTCGATCGAATCCCACGAGGTCGCCATCCAACGCATGATCGCAGCCGGCGCGAATATGATGACTTGGCTCGCCGTGATGGCCGAATGGCAGCGGGACTGGGCCCGCATCGAAACCGCTGGCAAGGTGACGGACGTCCTCAAGGAACATGCTGCGGGCAGTGGCATCGCCTATTTGTGGGAGCAACAGCTGCTCAACACGCCGGTCCCGAGCGCCGCCGGCTGACCTGTTCGGGCGGCAAGTCGCGGCGAGATGCCTTGCGAGACAATGGACCCGGTGTCGCGGCTCGCCATCCCCTCTGTGCCGGGGCCCGCTAAGCTCCGGCGCTTCCGCCGAAGCCTGAAACAATTGTCGCCGCGAAAGTGGATGATCGCTTTCGCGGCAGCAACGTTGCCTGTTGTGGCAGACGCACAGACGGGTACGGATATCGGCCGGGCGCCGACCTTAACGATCGAGCGTTACCCCGAAAGCTGGTCCTATCTCGCAGACCCGACGCAGCGGACGGGGCGGTGGACGGAGCCGTTCAAGTACATCCCCTTGAGCGCGGATGGATCGACCTATCTCACGACAGGTCTCGAAGTCCGGTCGCGCTACGAAGGCTATGCCAATCCGCGTTGGGGTGACGCGCCGCATGACGGCTATGTCTGGCATCGCTTCATGCCTTATGCCGATTTCCACGCAGGACAGCTGCGCCTGTTTGCTCAGCCGATCATCTCCGGGATCTCGGGCGTCCGCCGCCCCAGGCGGCCCGTCGATACGACCGGCGCGGACCTGCTGCAGGCCTTCGCCGAGGTGGAGACGGATGTCGCAGAGGCGGTTTCGCTGCGGATGTCAGCCGGCCGCAAGCTGGTGTCGCTGGGCGCGGGGCGCTTCGTCGACACACGCTACGGTCCCAATATCCCTCAAGCATTCGACGGCTTCGATGCGGCCCTGACGGCCAAGGCCTGGCAGGTCACGGCGCTCGCTTTCCGCCCGGTCGACAACCGGCTCGACAGTTTCGATGACCGGACGTCGACCCAGAAATCTCTCTGGGGCGTCTATGCGACGCGCTGGCTGGGCGAAAAGCGGAGGAATGGCTTCGATTTCTACTACCTGGGGCTGCGCGACCGAAATGCGATTTACGATCAGGGGGCTGGGAAGGAGCTGGTCCACACCTTCGGCACCCGCATCTTCGGGGATACCGGCTCCGCTTACTGGAACCTCGAAGCCGCCGTTCAGAGCGGAACCTTCGCAGGCCATGGCAGGGCGGGATGGGGCATCGGCGGCGAGGTCGGTTATCGCTTTGCCCAGGCTCCGCTGCAGCCCGACCTCAGGCTGGCCGCCGATGCGATTTCAGGTGACGGCGATCCGGACGATCCGAAACTGGGAACGCTCAATCCTCTCTTCCCAAGGGGCAAGTACTTCGTGTCCCAGTCGCCGATCGGGCCACGCAACCTGATCCAGCTTCGGCCGTCCATCGCGATTCATCCGCACAAGGATATCGAGCTGTCGCTGTCGGGTTCGGCCTATTGGCGACAGAGCACGGCCGACGGCGTCTATACGATCTCGGGCGCTCTCGTGCGCAGCGGCAAGGGCAGCAACACGCGCTTCATCGGGACGCAGGCCGAAATCGCGGTCGCCTGGCAGGCCACGCCGGAGCTGAACTTCGCGGCTTCGGTCGGCGTCTTCGATCCTGGACCATTCATTCGGGAAACCGGCTCGGCTCAAGTCATCAAGCTGGTCGGCGTCATGGCGAACTATCGGTTCTGACCATGCCTTCCTGCATGTCCCTCGAAGCCACACCAATGCCGTCGCTGAAAGAGCCCAAGGATCAATGATGGAGATCGGTATCGACAGTTTCGCGGCGATCCTCCCCGATCCGGCGACTGGCAAGCCTCCGTCTGCAGCCGACCGCATCGCCGATGTCCTCGACGAGGTCGAGGTCGCCGACCGGGCCGGGCTCGTTGCCTTCGGAATCGGCGGGCATCATCGCGCCGAGTTTCTCGATTCTGCGCCCACAGCTAGATTTTATCTCGCGCCTGCCTCCGCCAAATCGCGCAGCGTGACCATGAGTGTCATCGGATCGAGCGGCGAGGGCGTGAAGCCGAGCGCGAGATGGAAGGCCTTGGCATCGTCGGAGATGGCGTGCACGAGCAAGCCTCGTATGCCGAGGATCTCAGCGGCCTGCAACAGCCGCAATCCAGCATCCCGTACCATGGCCCGGCCGATGCCTTTGCCTTGGTAGGCGCTGTCGATCGCCAAACGGCCCAGCACTGCAAGCGGGATCGGATCGGGCATGTTGCGCTGGAGCCTGCCCGGCGCTTCCGCTTGCGTGACGGCGCCGGTTGCAATGGCGTAGTAGCCGACGACTCGTTGCCCTCGCAGTGCACGAACGTTCATGATGCGCCGCTGGCTTGGTTGCTGCGCGCGCGCTTTACCAGCCAGTCGTCCAACTCAAGGGTTCCGGAATTAAACTCTGCAAGCTCGTGGTGATCGGCCAGTCGTACCGGTGCAGAAAGGGGCACGCAGCGGCGCATGCGGTCTGAACGAAGCGGCCGGCCGGGGAGCTGCCCGGCCGGCCGCGGGACATGTCAGGCGGCCGCCTCACCCGAGACGTCGATCACGACCTTGCCCCGCAATCCTCGCGCTGAGCCGTTCTCCAGCAGTTCGTGCGCCTCGGCCATGCGGGAAAGTGGCAGTGTCGCGCCGATCACTGGCTTCACCAGACCGCGCTCGACGAGGCTGGTAAGCGCGTCGAGCTTGCCGCGGTTCTGGCGGGTGAACACGAAGTGATAGGCCGCGTTCTTGCCCCAGGCCTCAATGAGGTTCTGCGGCTGTGCTATGTCGACGAGGCTGACCACGCGCCCGAACGGCGCGAGCGTGAGCGGGCTTCGCGTGAGGGCGTCGCCGCCGATCGTGTCGAAGACGACGTTCACGCCCTCTCCGCCGGTCAGTCGGGCGACTGACTCCACATAGTCTTCAGCGGTGAAGTCGATCGCCTCGTCGGCGCCAAGCGTGCGGACAAAGTCGTGATCGCGCGCACGCGCCGTCGTAATCACCCGAGCGCCGATCGCCTTCGCGACCTGGATCGCGATCGTGCCGACGCCACCGGCCCCGCCATGGATGAGGATCGTCTCGCCGACCCTCAGCTGCGCGCGCTGGACGAACGCCTCCCAGACAGTGCCGCCGACAAGCGTCAGGCTCGCCGCCTCGAGGTGCGAGAGGTTTCGCGGCTTGCGTCCAACGAGCTCGACGTCAGCAACGTGCTGCTCGGCATAGGAGCCGGCGGCGCCGAAGATCTTAGGCGTGTAGTAGACCTCATCGCCGACCGCGAACTCGCGAACATCCGAGCCCAGTTCCTCGACGACGCCCGAAATGTCGTGGCCGGTGACCGCGGGCAACGGCACGTAGTCCGCGTAGTCGCCACGGCGGATCTGGTAATCGAGCGGATTGACGGCCGTGGCATGCACCCGCACGCGCACCTGGCGCGGGCCGACGTCAGTCACGTTGACCTCGCGCAGCTCGAACGCGTCCGGCCCGCCAAAGCGCGTAAGCACGGCAGCCCTCATGGTCTTGGTCATCACGACCTCCTTTCAGGAGTTGAGGCAGAGCGGACTCCATTGGCCATGGTCCCGCTGCGGTGATGCTCATATGACTTGTCGTGATTGCTCTCGGTAGCAGGTCAAAATTAGGATCAGCTTCAACGAATCCTTGAAAGCAATGCGATGGATGTGAACGACCTGAACTTGTTCGTCCGTATTGCTCAGCTCCGGAGTATCAGCTCTGCAGCCCGCGACCTCGGCCTCACTCCAGCGGTAGCGAGCGCCAGATTGGCAGCCCTCGAGAGGAAGCTGGGCGCCAGGCTTCTCCACCGAACGACGCGGCAGGCGACGCTGACCGAGGACGGCCTCGCCTTCCTGCCGCACGCAGAGCATGTCGTGCTCGCCGCAGAGTCCGCCCGCGCGGCGCTCGGGCGGGAGCAAGCCGCCCCGCGCGGCACCCTGCGGGTGGCGGCTCCGGCCTCGTTCGCGCGCATGCATATCGTGCCGGGCCTACCCGATTTTTGCAGGCGATATCCCGAGCTGGCTCTCGACTTGCGCATCTCGGACAGTGTTGTCGATCTCGTCGAAGGTGCCTTCGATGTCGCGGTTCGCTATGCCGACCTCAACGACACGTCCTTCGTCGCGCGGCGGCTCGCTCCAGACAGGCGGGTGCTGGTTGCTTCGCCCGGGTACATTGAGCGGCGCGGGCGGCCGAGCACGCCCGATGACCTCGCAGAACACGCCTGCCTAATTGTCGGTACGCTTGATCTCTGGACATTCCGCGGACCGGGCAGCGAATTGATCGAGCGGCGCATGACCCCAAGCTTGCGGATCAATGACGGCGGTGCCGTGCGCGATGCGACATGTGCGGGGCTTGGCATCGCTCTGATGGCCACGTGGTGTGCCGCGGATGAGCTTCGCTCCGGTGCCCTCGTCCCAGTCCTTCCCGAGTATCCGCTCGTCTCGACCCAGACGCTTTGGGTGCTTTACCCGAGCTCGCGCGAACTGGCGCCGAAGGTAAGAGTCTTCATCGACTGGCTGGTCGAGCGATTTGGGGGGCAGCCCTACTGGGATCGCGGCCTCGAACAGTTCATAGGGAACGGTCAATGATGCTCGATCGAGGGAGGCGCGGACAATTAGCGCCACGTCCGGAAGTTCGTGCCTTGCCGGATGCGGACATACACCAGGGTACAACAAAAGGTGCCACGACACGACGGCTGCCATGTGCGCCTCGGCACCGAGTTCGGCGCATCCCGGCGCCAGGGGTTGATACTCGGTGCTGGGCTGTCCGGCGCGGCCATGCATTCGTGAACTAAAGCACCTGGTCGCTGCCTTACGCCGAGAACCGGGCGTCGCGCTTGGACCTGGCGACGGTGCTAGCCCCCGCCTTCGTCCAATCACGGGCCCGCCTCGCTGACAGCGACCTAGCAACGGGAGCTGTGCACCACGGTGTCGCAGGAGATGCGCTGCATTAATTTGCAAGTTGCAAGTCGCTGGCGTGGACGTCGCGGCCGGCAACCCGCTCCGTTTTTTCCAACCAGGCTGTGACACAGAAGCGAGGGATGCGCCCGTACCGTCCGACCGCCGTAGACGGGAGAACAGGTTTCATGCGAAACCCCAGGGCCGTCGTTGGATCAGGTACGCGAAGCCTTTCGCCAAGGAATTTAGAGACTATCGATGCTGAAAGGTAAAGCGATCCTGGTCGTTGAGGACGAACCGATGATCGCCATGGTGCTTGAAGACCTGCTGAACGATTTGGGGTGCAGCGTCGTCGGACCGGCACACAATCTTGCTCAGGCCCAAAGCTTAATTGGGACGAACACTTGCGATGCCGCAATTGTCGACCTCAACCTGAACGGGACCATGTCGCATCCATTGATCGAGGCGCTCATCGGAAAGGGCGTCCCCGTCATCGTCGCGACGGGCTACGGCGGCAGCGCGCCCGATCTGCCAAACCGATGCCGCGTGCTGGCGAAGCCTTACACAATCGAGCACGTCGAACAGGTGCTTCGGGCCTGTCTGCCCGACTAATCCTCTCGCAAGCTGTAACGCGTCGGCGTTCAGGTACCGCCTTGCCGATTTTTCGGCCTGGCTCGAGTGACTGACCGCAGTATCCGGGACAGGTCCTCGACGGCATAGGGCTTCTTCAACAGTTCGAAGCCGTGCCGGCCTTCCTCGGCAAGGACGTGGCTGTACCCTGAAGTGAGCACGACTGGGAGCCCGGGATGGCGCTTCCGGATCTCCAGACCGAGTTCCACTCCGCTCATGCCGGGCATGACGACATCGGAAAACACCGCGTCGAAACGGTCGACCTCGGCGAGGATCTTCAGCGCCTCGTTGCCATTGGCGGCCCATGTCGTCTCATAGCCGAGATCGATCAGGAGCTGCGTCGAGAAAGTCCCCACGTCCACGTTGTCTTCGACCACCAGCACGCGCTGGCCGCTTCCGCCGCTGATGGCCGCAAGCCGTGCTTCGCCTTGCTCGCTTTCCGCTTCTGGTCGACGTTCCACCCGCGGCAAGTAGAGCGTGAATCGGGTTCCGGCCCCGACTGTACTGTCGACGTCGATGTCTCCGCCTGACTGTTTGGCGAAGCCGAAGACCTGCGAAAGCCCGAGGCCCGTTCCCTTGCCGACCTCTTTTGTTGTGTAGAACGGCTCGAAGATCTGGGAGAGTTTATCGGACGGGATGCCCATGCCGGTATCTGAAAGCGACACCGCGATGAACGGCCCCGCTCCCCCGGCATGGCCGCGGATAGCCGGCATCCGCGAAAGGTCCTCGACCGCAATCGTCAGGGTGCCTTCACCGTCCATCGCATCGCGCGCGTTCACGGCCATGTTAACGAGGGCCGTCTCAAACTGACTGATGTCGGCCTCGACGAAGCAGTCCTCCGCACGGATATCGGCGATGATCTCGACGCGCGATCCCATGATGGTCCGCAACATTTCGGCGATGGCGCGGATGCGGACGGCGGGCTCGAACACCTCCGGCTTCAGAGACTGGCGACGCGCAAAGGCCAGGAGCTGACCGGTCAGCTTGCCGGCCCGGTCCACCGTATCGGAGATTGCGTCCACGTAACGGCGCCGACGTTCCTCCGGGAGGTTCGGCCGGCGCATCAGGTCCGTGGAGCTCTTTATGATAGTCAGAAGGTTGTTGAAGTCGTGGGCGACGCCACCCGTCAGCTGCCCGACCGCCTCCATCTTCTGCGCCTGGCGCAGCGCGTCCTCGGCCTTGGTCCGCTCTGCAACCTCATCGACGACCCTTTGCTCCAAGGTCTCGTTAAGGTGGCGAAGCTGCTCCTCGATTGCCTTGCGGGCGGTTATGTCGATGGCCGTGCCAAGCAGTCGTACGCAACGGTCGCCCTCGAAAACGCCTCGCCCCTTTGCGGCAACCCAGCGCAGTACGCCGTCTTCCTTGCCGATCGTGCGGTACTCGACGTCGTAGAGCGCGCGGCGCGCCGGGTCGGCTGCGGCGGCGTAGGCCGCGCCAGTCGCCTCGAGGTCGTCCGGGTGCAGTCCGTCGTAGAAATCCTGCATAGTCACGGGAACGTCCGCCGAAATTCCGAACATGGCTTTGACGCGGGCAGGCCATATGAGCTGATCGTGAACAGGGTCCACGTCCCAGAAGCCGATGTCAGCGTGCTCGGTTGCCAGCCGAAGGCGCTCCTCGCTCTCGCGAAGGCGGGCCTCAGCGCCGACTCGCTCGATATGCGACCAGCAGCGCTCGACGACTAACTGAACGAGGGCAATTTCACGCGATTGCCAGTCGCGCGGATGGCTTTGGTGGACTGCCATCATGGCCACCAGGCGACCGCCTTTTACCAGCGGGCAGCACACGATTGCGGAGATATTGATTGCCAGGAACATCTCGCGTCCCTCGCCGGAAGCCAGCTCAGCGGCGACGTCGCGGACGACCAGAGTATGCCCACCTCGCATGTCGGCAGCGGCTCGGGGACCGAAGAGGTCGAGGCTGTAAGTGCCTGCCGAGCTTTCGATCTCGGGTGCGGCGTAATCGTTGCGAATGAAGAAGCGATCATTGTCGACGTCGACGTCCGCATAGGCGCATCGGGATGCGCCCAGGCGCTTTGCGAGGAGAGTGGCCGCCGTCAGCATTGCCGCGCGCGCATCGCGTGCGCCTCGCATGGCCTCGTCCAATTCTGCGAGGAAGCGCAGCTCGTCGACGCGCGCCCGCGCCTCATACTGTCGCCTGCGGCCCCGTAAGGCGGCGCGGACCAGGCTCACTAAGGTTGTGGGGTGAAACGGGCGTTCGAGAAAAATGGTGTTGCCGAGCACGTCAAGATATCGGCGTGCTGACGGGTTTCGCTCCAACCCGCCACCGTGGCCTGTCAGGAGCACAAAGGGCATGTCGGACCATTCCTGCTGGTCTGCGATCCAGGCAGCCAGAGGGCCCAGGTCCGAAGTTGCCAACGCTTCCTCAGTGACCACCACGACCCCAGCGCCCACATCGAGTTCCCCGATCAGGTCGAGGATCGATCCGCAAGCCTCTGCAATGGTGCCTGCCTCGCCGAGCATCGCGACTGCGATTGATGCATCCCGTCCACGGGGCGCCAGGATCAGAGCCCTTTCCGAGAATGTCGAACGCTTCACGCCTGGCCTGCCCGCACTAACTCCGGGCCCTCACCGACCAAAGTCGGAATGCCCCGGAGTACACCTTGGAAGTTGACGAGCGGCTCGCCGAGGGTGATTCCGCGACCACCGATCCGGTATTCGCGAATGGTGTCCTCATGCCCCCCCATGCGCTTTTTCACGACAGAGATCGCGCGCCGGACCCGGCCGAAAGCCTCGAAGTAGCGAAGCAGTATGACTGTGTCCGCAAGATAGGTGACGTCCACCGGTGTCTTCATGTCCCCGACCAGCCCATGCTGCGCGACAGTCAGGAACGTCGTGGCTCCTTGCCTATTCAAATACTGCAGCAGCTCGTGGATGTGCAGTACTAGCGCTTGTTCGTGCGGCATGGCGGCCTGGTAACCGTTCAGGCTATCGATGATCACCGTCCTGACGCCGTGCTCCTCGACGCAACGGCGCACCCGCTCGGCGAACTCGCCCGGGCTTAGCTCGGCGGCGTCGACCTGCTCGACGAAAAGCTTGCCTCCATCGACCATCGCCTGAAGGTCGATGCCAAGTTTCTTGGCTCGATCGAAGAGCAAGCCAAGCTCCTCGTCGAAGACGAACAAGCCGGCGATCTCGCCCCGAGAGATGGCACTTTCGACGAAGGTGAGACCCAGCAGCGACTTACCGGTGCCCGCCGGGCCCAGGACCAACACGCTCGATCCGCGTTCGATTCCACCTCCCAAAAGCGCATCCAACTGGGACGAACCACTCTTCAGCTCATCGCGCACGAACCGCGTCTTGTGCTCGGCGGAGACAAGACGGGGAAACACGCGCACGCCGCCAGTGAGGATGGAGAAGTCGTGATAACCACCGCGATAACGACGGGCACGATACTTCATAACGCGAAGGCGACGACGGTCGGCGCCGTATTCCGGCGACGTCTCCTCCAACCGGATCACGCCGTGAGCGACGCTGTGCACCGTCTTGTCGTTGATGTCCGTCGTCAGGTCGTCGAGCATCAGCACCGTCGCGCCCCTTTTCGCGAAGTAATGCTTGAGCGCCAGGATCTGGCGTCGGTAGCGCAGGGAGCCCTGGGCGAGAAGCCGGATTTCCGACAGGCTGTCCAAGACGATGCGGTCGGGCTGTGTCCGTTCGAACGCCTCGAAGATGCGCTTGGTTGTCTCGCCGAGTTCCAGGTCCGATGAATAGAGCAGGCTCTGCTGCTGATCCTCATCGAGAAGGAGCTCCGGCGGAACGAGCTCGAAGATCTCGATGCCCGCCATGTCCATGCCATGAGAGGCCGCGCCGGCGCGCAGCTCCTCCTCGGTTTCGGACAAAGTGATGTAAAGTGTGCGTTCGCCCGCCAGGGCTCCCGCCGACAAGAACTGGATCGAGATCGTGGTCTTGCCCGTTCCGGGGTTGCCCTCGAGAAGAAACAGACGCCGCCGTTCCAATCCGCCCCCGAGAACGTCGTCCAACCCGGTCACGCCTGTCAGGGCTGGCTTATCGAATGGCTTGATCACATCCACCTCCAGCGACTGTCGACATCTCTTGGACCACCACGGATGAAAAATCCGTACGGTAGGACCGCAATTCCGACGTTGGGCCAGGGGCCGATAAACACGTCGCTTTTTCCTCGGCAATGGCAAAAGACACGCGGCGGCTCATACGCCGCTCTTAATCGTTCGGGTAAATCAACGACGTGCGAGCGGAATGGTTTCGTGAATTTAAGTCAGACCGGCTTTCCGCTGTGGATCGTCAGTCATGGGATATGAGGCAGCGATGCCATAACCGACGCCCGCACTGCTCGTTATGCTACTCGCCACCAGCACCAGCCGCCATGGTCGGGGCGCGTATTGGATAGCCTGAAAGTCGGACATTGCCGGAGTCAGCAAAGGCCCGGACTATGCCTCGCCACACCACGATGCCACCGGCTCGGTTCGGTGTTTAACGGACCGGCGGCAGTCCAGTCAGCTTAACTGGGCGTCCTAAACCGGCAGCAGGCCATTCATCGCCGGCTGGCGGCCGCGGACAAATCGCGTAGCGTGACCATCAGCATCATCGGGTCGAGCGGCGAGGGGGTGAAACCAAGCGCGAGGTAGAACGCCTTGGCCTCCTCCGAAATCGCATGCACGAGCAAGCCGCGGATGCCTAGCACCTCTGCCGCCTGCAAGAGTCGAAGCCCGGCATCCCTGACCATAGCCCAACCGACGCCTTTGCCCTGATGGGCAGTGTCGATCGCCAGCCTGCCCAGCACCGCGAACGGGGTGGGCTCAGGCATGTTGCGGCGAATCTTTCCTGGGGCTTCCGCCTGCGCAACAGCGCCGGAGGCGAGTGCGTAATAGCCTACGACGCGATTGCCCTCGCAAAGGACGAAGGTGCGCGATGCACTGCTGGCCTGGTTGCTGCGCGCACGCTTCACCAGCCAGTCGTCGAGCTCGGCGACACCGGAGTTGAATCCGGCAAGTTCGTGGTGGTCTGCCAGCGGCACGGGTGCTGAAAGCGTCACGCAGCGTCCCAAGGCGCCTTGGTGGTCATGGTGCGCTTCAAGCGATCATTCGGGTTCGCAGGTGCATCGAGCCGCTCGACAAACTGGGCGTAGACCTCGGGGCTGACCGGAAACACGACGCGATCGAGCAGGACACGCTGCGCCCGCTGCTCGGCTGCCTCGAGCATGAAATCGGTTCGGTTCTGTTTCACCAGAGCTGCGGCGCGGTCGATGAGACTGCGGATGCTTGGCTTGATGCGCATGTTCAGCGGTTCGCTGTTCTCGGCATCCCTTGTGCGGGTCGTTGCCATAGAAATCTCCTTAAGGTCATCATGCTGTAACGACGCGGTCATTACAAGCGTTGTAATGACGCCATCATTACAGTGCGTCTTTAGGCGAGTAGGATGCGGAATCGATTGACCGGAACGCGCATGCGCTCTGAACGACGCTGCAGGCGATGTTGCTCCCGAAAGATGGCCGTTTTCACCCAAAGCGCGCCTCGATGCGATGATGCGGCGGTACTATAACCGACGCCCGCACCGCTCTTTGGGCTACTGGCCACCAGCACCAGCCACCACGGGATGGGCGTGTATTGGATAGCCTGAAGCCGGACATTTCCGGAGTCAGCAAGGGCCCTGGCTATGCCAGGCTGCACCGCCATGCCACCGGCATAGTTCGTGTCGTCAGCTGCGCCGTCGTCCCCCTCTTGGCCGCGCATAAAGTCTATCCCGGATTCCGTGAGCCCGAGCTCGGAGACTGGCGACAGACTGGCCGCAGATAATCAGCCCGGAGACGCGATCGATGTCGCCTGGGATCACGACGGAGAGTTCGTTCCGGCCATGGCCCTAAAGAGCTCGCCTGCGGGCTGCGAAGAAGCTGCCCGTCGCGCTGTCGCTCGGTGATAGCGGGACACTTCACTGCGTACCTTCGACCTTGACAGCCAACTCGAATCCGCCATAGCGTATCATATAATAAAATAGCGTTTCATTATATGAAACAAAATGGGAAACGCCTTGACGACAGACTTGCCAAAAGCTGCAGGGAAGCCTGCGCCTGCCGGCACCAGTACGCTCGATCTCGCGCTTCACGCGGTCGAGTACTTGGTGCAGCAGAGCCGCCCGGCTTCGCTTTCCCAGATCGCGGAGGCGCTCTTGGCGTCGAAGGCGACGATTTATCGTCATCTGGTGACGTTGCAGCGCCATGGCTTCGTCCGGCAGGAGGCCGAAACCGGCCGTTATGAGGCCGGGATCAAGCTGATGGTGCTGGGCGAGGCCCTGCGGCAGCGTTTCGATATCGTCAGCGCCGCGCGCGAAGAGCTGATGACCCTACGCGACCGCACAGGCCAGGCCGTCACGATCTGCGCCGCTATCGACGACGAGCTGATCGTGCTCGAACTGATCCAGGGACGCACACTTATCGAATTCGCCACGCGGCCCGGGACGCGGCTCGCCTTCCATGCCAGCGCCCACGGCAAAATCTGGCTCGCCTTCGGCTCCCAGCAGCGCACGGCGGCCATTGTCGACGGCCCGCTCGAAGCCTGGACCCCAGCGACGATCGTGTCGCGCGAGGCTCTGCTCGCCGATCTCGACCTCGTGCGCAACCGCGGCTGGGCGACGGCGCCCGACGAGGTCATCACCGGCGTCAACACGCTGGCCGCTCCCGTGTTCGACCACCGCAAGGTTCTCGTCGGCTCGATCGCCATCGTCGGCGCGACGCAGTTCATTCCGCCCGTTCCCGATCCCGAACAGATCCGTGAGGTCGTCGGCAGCGCCGCGCGCATCTCGCGTGGCTTGACCTGGAAAGACTAAAGAGCATGACCTATTCGCTGGCCGTCGATATAGGCGGCACCTTCACCGATATCGTCCTGCGGGACTCGCGCGGTGGCCTCAGCGTCGACAAGACCCTGACGACGCATCACGATCTGCTCGAAGGCTTCTTCCGGGGCGTCGACTCCGTGCTCGGCAAGGCCGGCATTGCCGCGGATGCGGTCGATGGCGTCGTGGTCCACGCTACGACGGTCGTCACCAACGCGCTGATAGAGCGCAAGGGCCTGCCGACGGCGCTCGTCGTCACCGAAGGATTCAGCGACGTGCTCTCGATCCGTAACGAGCATCGCTACGACATGTACGACCCGCAGATCGAGTTCCCGGAACCGCTGGTGACGCGCGAGCTGACCTTCGGCCTCAAGGAGCGCGTCCTGGCGGACGGCACGCTGGCGCTTTCACCGAGCCCGCAGGACATTGTGAACCTCGCAGCCGATATCCGCGCGAGCGGCGCGCGCGCCGTCGCGATCTGCTTCCTCAACAGCTTCGCCAACCCGGATAACGAGGCGCAGGTCGCGGCCGCCCTGTCGCGCGAACTCAACGACGTCTTCATCTGCACCTCCTCCGAGGTCGCACCGCAAATCCGCGAATATCAGCGCGCCTCGACGGCGACGGTAAACGCCTATGCGATGCCGATCTCGCAGCCTTATCTCAAGCGGCTTAGCGACCGGCTGCGCGTCGAGGGCTTCGCCAACACCCCGCTGATCATGCTGTCCTCCGGCGGCGTCGTGGGGGCGGAGACGGCGGGGCGGAACCCGGTGCGGATGATCGAGAGTGGCCCGGCGGCGGGCGCGCTCGCAGCCTGCCACTACGCCGAGCTGCTCGGGATCGACCGGCTGATGTCCTTCGATATGGGCGGCACCACCGCCAAGGCTTGCCTCATCGAGAACAGCACGCCGCTGATCACGGGGCTGTTTGAGGTCGATCGCCGCTATCGCTTCCGCGAGGGCAGCGGCCTGCCCGTCACGGTGCCCTCGATCGACCTGATCGAGATCGGCGCCGGCGGCGGCAGCATCGCGCATGTGGACGATCTCGGCCTGCTCAAGGTTGGCCCCGAAAGCGCGGGCTCCGCTCCCGGCCCGGCCTGCTACGGTCGCGGCGGCCAGAGGGCCACCGTCACCGACGCCGATCTGGTACTCGGCCTGATCGATGCCGAGAACTTCCTCGGCGGCGACATGTCGCTCGACAAGGCGGCCTGCGACGGCGCCATGGCCAGACTCGGGCAGGCGCTCGACCTCAGTCCCGTGCAGGCGGCGCGCGGCATCTACCGCATCGTCACGGAGGCTATGGCCTCGGCGGCGCGGACCCATGCCACCGATCGCGGCGTCGACTATCGTGGCCTGCCGCTCTTCGCCTTTGGTGGCGCCGGGCCGCTGCATGCCTGCGGCGTCGCCGAACTGCTGCAGAGCACCAGCGTGATCGTGCCGCCGCAATCGAGCGTGCTCTCCGCCTTCGGCACGCTCGTCACCCCCGTTCGGCTCGATCTCGTGCGTAGCGACCTGACCAGGATCGACCAGCTCGACTGGGCCCGCGTTGATCGCGTCCTCGGCGACCTCGAAAAGGAAGGGCTGGCTGCACTGGGCGAATCCGGCTGCGCGCCGGCCGACGTCACGATCCTGGTCGGCGCCGACATGCGGTATGTCGGGCAGCAGCACGAGATCACGGTCATCTTCGAGGCCGATCCGCGACTCGGCCGCGACGCGTCCGTTCTGAGCGCGCAGTTCGAGGCGAACTATCGCACGCTCTACGGCGTCAACCCCTCGCATGTGCCGATCGAGCTGGTGACCTGGCGCGTCGTCGCGCGTGGCCCACTGCCGCATTTCGACGGTCAGGCACGGGCGCAGATCACAGCTGGCGCGCCCAAGCGCCACCGCCCGGTTCATGCCTGGGAAGACGGCCAATCCGTGCCGGTCTATGAGCGCGCGGCCCTCGCCACCGGGCAGACCATCGCCGGCCCCGCCATCATCGAGGAGCGCGAGACCACGACCGCGCTGCCGCCCGGCTGGAGCGCGACGATCGACGCGCTCGGCTGCATCGTCGCCACGAAAGGTTGAACCCGATGGCAAGGTCACATCCGATGGACGGCGTCGAGCTCGAAATCCTCTGGTCGAACCTGATCGGTATCGTCACCGAGCGGGCCAAGGCGCTGCAGCGCATCGCCTTCAGCCCGATCGTGCGTGAGGCCGGCGACCTCGCCTGCGCGCTGTTCGACCAGCGCGGCCGCATGGTGGTGCAGGCAAATACCGGCACACCCGGCCATATCAACTCGCTCGCCTTCGCCGGCGCCCATCTGGTGCGGCTGTTCAAGGACCGCTGCGAGCCCGGCGATGTGCTGATCACCAACGACCCCTGGCTCTCGGCCGGGCACTTCTTCGACATCACCATCCTCACCCCGATCTTCGACGGGAAGAAGCTGCTCGCCTATATCGGCTCAACCATCCACCACACCGATATCGGCGGTTACGGCATCGGTGCCGGCGCCCGCGATGTGCATGAGGAGGGGCTCTGGATTCCGCCACTAAAGCTCTATGAGCGCGGCAAGCCCAGCGAGATGCTGCACGACATCATCCGCCGCAACGTCCGAACGCCGGATGCCGTCTTCGGGGATCTTTCTGCGCAGGTTTCGTCCGGCGAGGCGGCGGCCGATCATCTGATTACGTTGTGCGAGCGCTACGGCATCGAGGACATCGAGACTTTATCCGACGAGATCATCGACCGCTCCGAGGAAGCGACGCGCAACGCCATCCGCAAGCTGAGGCCGGGCACCTATCATGGCGAGGCGGTGTTCGACGTACCCGGCGGCGAGATCATCACGCTCAAGACGGCTATCACGGTCGATGCCGAAAGCGGTTCGATCATCGTCGATTTCGAGGGGTCCTCGCCGCAGACGTCGACGGGGATCAACGTGGTGCTGAACTATACCCACGCCTATTCGACCTTCGCGATCCGCTCCTGCCTCAATCCTGACCTGCCCAACAACACCGGCTCGCTGGCGCCGATCGAGGTGCGCGCGCCGGTCGGCTCGATCATCAACTGCGCTTATCCCGCGCCTGTGAATGCCCGCCATGTCGTGGGCATGTACGTGCCGATGCCGATCCTGAAGGCGTTGCATCAGGTCATGCCCGAGCGCGTGCTGGCGGAAGGATCAGGCGCGGTCTGGACGATCCAGATCCAGGGCCGCAAGCCCAGCGGCGAGCCCTTCACCTCGTCGATGTTCAACTATTCCGGCGGCATGGGTGCACGCGCTGGCAAGCCAGGGCCGAGTGCGACCTGCTATCCGACGGGCGTCGCCGCGGTTCCGATCGAAATCCTCGAAGCAGCGATGCCGATCGTCTTCGACCGCAAGGAGCTGCGAGCGGGCTCGGGCGGCAAAGGCCGGATGCAGGGCGGCGACGGCCAGATTATCCAGTTCCACATGCGAACCGACCATGCCTGGCTGCTCAACGCCGTGCCGAGCCGGCTCGAACGGGGGCCGGACGGAATCGATGGTGGCCTGTCGGGCGCCCCCGGCCGCTTCCTCGTCAACGGCAAGAACGTCAGCGAAGCTAAGAAGCTGACCATGCAGGCCGGCGACGTCGTGCTGCTGGAGACGCCTGGCGGCGGCGGCTACGGCAAGCCGACGGCCTGACCAGACCGCCGGCGAAAAACCCACAACCAGACTCGAAGCCAAAAAAATGGCGGGGCCTTTCATCGAGGCCACCAGCCTGGACCAGAGAAAACCGGGAGGACAGATAATGAAACAGACCCTTTTCGCGGCCAGCCTTGCCGCGAGCCTCGCACTGGTCAGCGCGCAGCCCGCCAGTAGCCAGGAACCCTACAAGATCGGCGTCTCCGCCGGCCTGACCGGCTATGCCGCGACGGTCGACCGCGCATGGCGCGACGGCGTCGAGCTCGCCGCGGCTGCACTCAACGCCAAGGGCGGCGTGATGGGCCGCAAGATCCAGGTCGTCGTCGAGGACAACCGCTCCGAGCCTCAGGAGGCGGTGACCGTCTATCGGAAGATGCTGAGCTCGGACAAGGTCGACGTCTTCGTCAGCGGCTGCGTCTCGGCCGGTAATTTCGCCGCGGCGGGCCTGCTGCAGCGCGCCAAGGTGCCAATGATGCTGTGCTCGATCCTGCCGACGCAGGCCGAGCATCTGGTCTGGGCCTTCAGCACGTTGCCGCCCGCCGGTTTCGAGGTCGACAAGCGCTTGGAATACCTCAAGGAGAAGACGCAAATCCGCAAGATCGCGGTTCTGCACGACCCAACCCCTTACGCCAACCTCCAGAAAAGCGTGGCCGAGCGCAACGCCGCCAAATTTGGCCTCGAGGTCGTCTCCGTCGACCAGTACAAGCAAGACGACGCCGACCTCAGCGTGCAGATCAGCAAGGCGCGCTCGGCTGGCGCCGGGGCGATCCTAAAGATCGGACTCGGCGGTACGACGCTGACCGCTGCCAAGAACATCAAACAGCTCGGCGCTGACATGCTGTTGCTGACCAGCCTCGAGGATCTCGCCGTCTTCGGGCCGGTGGCCGAGGTGCTGGGCGACAAGTTCTTCTTCGTCGCCTCACCCTCGCAGGTCTACGAGGCGCTGCCCGAGGGCGCACTCAAGGCCGGCATCAAGGGCTTCCTTGACCCCTGGCGCGAGAAGTTCAAGGACCGCGACCCGAACTGGGCCTCACGCGGCTGGGACGGCGTCATGCTGACGGCTGCCGCGATCGAGAAGGCGAAGTCCTTCGAGGGCGAGAAGGTCCGCGCGGCCTATGAGGAGCTGAGCGGCTTCCAGGGCACGACCGGCATCTACAACTTCAAGCCGGACCTGCATCAGGGCATCACCGAGAACCCGTTCGTGCTTGCCACAATCGAAGGCGGCAAGGTCAAGGTGGTGCAATGAGCCTTGCCGCCGCGGCCGCGACCGGGGCGGGCATTGCCCCGCCCATCCTGACCGCGACCGCCCTCTCCGCGCGCTACGGCCACATCCATGCGCTGCATGGGATCGACCTGCGCATCGGCGAAGGCGAGCTCGTCGCTGTGCTTGGCCCCAACGGGGCCGGCAAGTCGACGCTGCTGCGCGCGATCATGGGGTTGTCGGCCAATGGCGGCGAGGTCCGCTTCCGCGGCGAGGCGCTGCCGCGCAACGACGCGGTCGCGGTGGCGGCGCGCGGCATCGTGATGGTTCCGGAGGGGCGCGGCCTGTTCGCGCCGATGAGCGTCGCCGACAATCTGGAACTCGGCGCCTATCGCCTGCGCGACAAGGCCGAGTTCGCCCGCCGCCGCGAGCGCGTCCTGACGCTGTTCCCGCGCCTGCAGGAGCGGCTCGGCCAGGCCGCAGGCTCGATGTCGGGTGGCGAACAGCAGATGCTCGCCCTCGGCCGTGCGCTGATGGCCGGGCCGCAGCTCCTGCTGCTGGACGAGCCCTCGCTCGGCCTTGCGCCGCGCGTCACCGGGGAGATCCTGGAGACGCTCGGTCTCCTCAACCGCGAAGGCCTATCGATCGTGCTGGTCGAGCAGAAGGCGCCGCTGGCGCTCGAGCTCGCGAACCGCGTCTACCTGCTTTCCCTCGGGCGCATCGTCGCCGAACTCGATCCGCGTGACATCACCTCCCATGACGACCTCGCCAAGCATTACTTCGCCTGAACGGCGCCCGATCAGGCTGGCCGGCCTGCTGCCCTGGCTCTTCGCCGCGGTCGTTGTCGGCTACGCCATGGTCGTGGGCGGCTATGCGGCGACTGTCGTCTCCTTTGCGTTGATCTATGCGGTCTTCGTCACCGGGCTGAACCTGTTCATGGGCTTTGCCGCCCAGGTTTCCTTCGGCCAGAACGCCTTCGCCGCGATCGGCGGCTATCTCTCGGCCGTACTGACCGCCAGCCATGGCTGGCCGCCCCTACCGGCCATGCTGCTGGGTATCGCAGCCGCCGTGCTGGTCGCGGCGATCGTCGGTTTTCCGACGCTCAGGCTGAAGGGGCACTACCTCGCCATGGGCACGCTCGCCATCGGCCTGATCACCTATGAGATCACGGTCGAGTGGCAGTCAGTGACGCAGGGCTATATGGGCATCTCCGGCATCCCGCCCTTCGGCATCGGCCCCTATGAGGTCACCTCCGACCGCGGCCAGTTGATCCTGCTGTCGCTGGTCGTCGCGGCTTGCGCCTTCGCCGCCGCGCGCATCCGCCACTCGCGCTTCGGGCGCGCGCTCTCGGCGGTCGCGGGCAGCGAGGAAGCGGCGACCGCGCTCGGCATCGAGGTTTCCCGCTACAAGCTCCTCGCCTTCCTGCTCTCGGCCGGATTTGCCGCGCTCGCCGGTTCGCTCTTCGTCCATGTCGTCGGCTTCGTCAGCCCCGAGGTCTTCGGGCTGCACATGGTCATCGTCACCTTCACCATGCTCTATGTCGGCGGGATCGGCACGGTCGCCGGCCCATTGGTCGGCGCGCTGATCGTCAGCCTGCTGCCCGAGACGTTCCGCGCCTTCAAGGACTATCAGGACCTGGCCTATGGCGCGGTGCTGATCGTGCTGTTGATCTATGCCCCGCGCGGGCTCGCCAGCCTGTTTTCGCCGCGAGGCCGCTCATGACCCGGCTGAAACTGGAAGGGGTGACGCGCCGGTTCGGCGGGCTCGTCGCAGTCGATAACGTCTCCTTCGAGGTGCCGGCCGAGGGCGTCACCGCCGTGATCGGCCCTAACGGTGCCGGCAAGACCACATTGTTCAACCTGATCTCCGGCTTCCTGGCGCCGAGCGCCGGCCGCATCCTGTTCGAGAGCATGGACATCACCGGCCGTCCGCCGGCCGAGATCGCCGCCGGCGGTCTGGTCAGGACCTTCCAGCTCGTCAAGCTGTTCGAGGACCTGAGCGTGCTCGACAACGTCAAGGTCGGCTGCCATTTGCAGGGCAAGGCCGGGCTGTTCGCGGCGCTGCTGCGGCCGGCGTCCGCGCGCCGCGAGGAACAGACGGTCGAGGTACGCTCGCGAGAGCTGCTGGCCTTCGCCGGGCTGGCGGCGATGGCGGATGAGCCTGCCTCGGCCCTGCCCTACGGCCGCCAGCGCATGCTGGAGCTGGCACGAGCCATGGCCGCCAGGCCGCGGCTCATCCTGCTCGACGAACCGGCCGCCGGTCTCAACACCGAGGAATCGGCGGCGCTGTCGCGGATCATCCGCCGTATCGCCGAGGACGGCACCAGCGTGCTGCTGATCGAACACGACATGACGCTGGTGATGAACACCGCCGACCGCGTCGTCGTGGTCGATTTCGGCCGCAAGATCGCGCAGGGCACTCCGGCCGAGGTCCGCGCCGACCCAGCCGTGATCGCGGCTTATCTGGGTACGGGCAAGCCGGCCGCGGATACGCCCCTCGCGCAGGAGGTGCCCCATGGCTGACTGGTCCTATATTCCGCAGGTCCTGGTCAGCGGGCTCGGCATCGGCTGCGTCTACGGGCTGATCGGCATCGGCTTCTGTGTGATCTACAATGCCAGCGGCATCGTGAACTTCGCCCAGGGCGCGTTCGTGATGCTGGGCGGCATGATCACCCATGTGCTGTTCGCGCGGAACGGCGTGCCGCTGCCAGTGGCGGCGCTCATCGCGATCGCGGCAGTGGCTATACTCGGCGTCGCGATCGAGCGCGTCGTCGTCAGGCCGCTCTGGAACCGCAAGGCGACGATGTTCGTCATGATCCTGGCGACGCTCGCCGCCCAGATCGTGATCGAGCGGCTGACCCTGATCGCCGTCGGCGACCAACCTAAGACCCTGCCCGTCTTCACCGACCGGCCGCCGCTGATGATCGGCCCGGTCGCGATCGGCTACCAGCTCATCTGGATCGTTGGCGGCTCGCTCGCGATCGTCGCCGCGCTCGCCGCCTTCTTCGGGCTGACCCGGACCGGCAAGGCGATGCGTGCCTGCTCGATCAACCGCGAGGCGGCGGCGCTGCAGGGCATCCCGGTCTCGCGCATGCTGGCGCTGGCCTTCGCGCTGAGCGCGGCACTGGGGGCGATCGCCGGCATCCTGATCACGCCCACACAGTTCACCGCGTTCAATGTCGGCGTCCCCTTCGCGATCAGCGGTTTCATCGCTGCGATCGTCGGCGGCTTCGGCCGGCCTTTCGGCGCCTTTCTCGGTGGCTTGCTGCTCGGCCTGCTACAGGCGCTCGCCATCGTTGGCTTCGGCGCCGGATTGAAGAATGTTGCAGCGCTGTCGGTGTTGCTGCTGTTCCTGTTCATCCGTCCGTCGGGGATTCTCGGCGCCGCCAAATGACACCCAAGTGACTATCTGACTGAGCGACGATCGGAGCCCCTGCCATGGACCTTAACAAGATCGACTGGAGCCAGATTCCGTGGACACCCGTGCGTCCGGGTGTAGACCGTAAGGCCTTTTCCGGCAGCGCAGCGACGCTGGCGCTGCACCGGCTGATGCCCGGTCACGAGCCCAAGCCGCACAGCCATCCCCATGAACAGATCGCGTATATCGTTAGCGGCACCATCCGCTTCTTCATCGGCGGCGAGGAGCATCTGATCGGTCCCGGCGGGCTCGTCGTGATCCCGTCGAATGTCGAGCATTGGGGCGAGGTCGTCGGCGATGAGCCGGTGATTAATCTCGATGTGTTCACGCCGCGCCGGCCCGAATACGCTTAAGCCGGATACTCACACGATTTACCATCGGCAGCGCGCCACGTTCGGCCACTCGACTGCAAGCCTCACCGGACTACCCGGAAGCAAACATCCTGGACGTCAGCTAGGGGCCAAAATTGCGCTCTGGGTCGGGTATGGATGGCCTGAGGATCGGCCGGCGGAGCTAGTGCTCGCCGGTGACGTTGCTGGCGACGAACAGCGGCAGCCGGAGCCCCTGCCCTGCGGTTAGCTTACCTTCAATGATCGCGTGAGCGCGCCCAAGTCTGCCTCACCAACCAGGTCTGCAGCGTCGCCGAGCTTGAATCATTGCTGTCGGCGCTCGTAACGCTCGGGCCAGTCCTCAAGCCGCTTCTCAACGGTCACATGCTTCTCGAGAATCCGCTCATTTGCGGAGAAGAGTGTCCCCGAAAGCCAGCGACTTTTAAACTTCGTTCGCGCAAGCCGTCCCTCTCCCGAAAATGCGCCGTTCGTTCCTACGAACAGCCTTATACGAGCATTGGCCGGCCATATCAGCGGCACAAGCAACGGCTCACGTCCAGACGAGCCCTCCACGCAGGTGTTCGCCCTGGGGCCGCTGACACGGGCCGCGTCCTGGGAGACGGCGTTATTCCGGACAGCGAAATATCGACGCGTCAGGCTGAGCGTTTCGCTGGCTCGCTTGTGTTGAATCGGCTTGGGACCGGGTCGAGACCCAGCCGGTCGCGCAGCGTGCCGTCGGGATACTCACTGCGGAACAGGCCGCGCTTGCGCAGGAGCGGGATGACTTCGCTCGCGAAGATCTCGAACTGGGTCGGCAGGATCGGCGGCATGACGTTGAAGCCATCCGCTGCACCGGAAGTGAACCAATCCTCGATGATGCCGGCGATCTGCTCGGGTGTTCCGGTAGCGGTGAAATGGCCGCGCGCGCCGGCCAGGCTGTGCAGCAGGCCGCGCAAGGTCGGCCGTTCGCGCGCGACGAGCGCGGTGATCGACTGCGCCCGGCTGCGCGAGGCCTGCACTTGCGCCGGGTCAGGAAAATCCTCGACCGAAAGGACCTGGTCGAGCTTCAGATGCGAGAAATCATGGCCGCCGAAGCGGCCCGACAGCCTCGCCAGCCCAACGCTGGGATGTGACAGCTCGTTCAACTCCTCCCAGACCCGCTTCGCCTCCGCTTCAGTCGAGCCGATCGCGGCGCTGAGACCCGGCAGGATGACGATCTGGTCGGGGCTGCGGCCGAGCGTGCGCGCCTGCGTCTTGAGGTCGGCATAGAAGGCGATCGCGCTCTCCTTGCTGAGATGCGCGGTGAAGATCGCCTCGGCATAGCGAGCAGCGAAGGCACGGCCGTCAGTCGAGGCGCCGGCCTGGACGAAGACTGGCCGCCCCTGTGGCGAGCGCGGGATATTGAGCGCGCCGGCGACGCTGAAATGGCTGCCGCGATGCTCGGTGCGGCGGACGCGCTCGGGTAGCGCATAGATGCCGGAGTCGCGGTCGTCGACGATCGCGTCCGCCGCCCAGCTGTCCCAAAGCTTGGAGACCGCCTCGACGAAGTCGTGGGCTCGGGCATAGCGCTGGTCGATGCCAACCTGCGTGTCCTGGCCGAAATTGGCGGCGGCGCCCGGGGCCCAGGAGGTCACGATGTTCCAGCCGACGCGTCCGCCGCTGAGATGGTCGAGCGAGGCGAACTGCCGGGCGAGGTTGTAGGGCTCGTTATAGGTGGTCGAGGCCGTGGCGATCAGGCCGATGCGCTCCGTCAGCGCGGCGAGCGCGCCGAGCAGGGTCAGTGGCTCGAGTTCGCCGCGGGCGGCATGGGCGAGTTCCTCGCCGAGGGCAAGCGCATCGGCGAAAAAGATCGAGTCGAGCTTGGCCGCCTCGGCAGCCAGCGCAAGGTCGCGGTAATAGCCAAGGTCACTCAGTGCTTTCTTCGTCGATGACGGATGGCGCCAGGCCGTCTCGTGATGACCGCGACCATGAATGAAGAGATTGAGGTGCAGCTCGCGTGACATGGCAGGTCCAACTGTCGAAAGGAATTCTAGACGGCGTCGGATACGCCGAGCGCCGCGAGCAGATCACCGCGCAGCGCCTCGAAATGCGGATCCTTGAGACGCGGATGCGCCAATGCGACCGGCCGATCGACGATGATGCGGCCATCGTCCATCACCAGCACGCGGTCGGCGAGCTTGATCGCTTCGTCCACGTCATGCGTGACCAGTAGGACGGTCGGCCGGTGTTGCCGGATCAAACGGAAGAGCAGCTCGTGCATCTTGATCCGCGTCAGCGCGTCAAGTGCGCCGAAGGGTTCGTCTGCCAGGAGCAGGCGCGGCTGGCGCACCAGTGAACGCGCAAGCGCAACGCGCTGCTGCTCGCCGCCAGAGAGGGCATTCGGCCAGGCGCTCTCGCGTCCAGCCAGCCCGACATCGGCAAGCGCAGCCAGCCCACGCGTGTCGGCATCCGGGGTGCGCAGGCCGAAGACAACGTTCTGCAGCACGGTCTTCCACGGCAGCAGCCGGGAATCCTGGAAGAGCACCGAGCGATCGGCGGGGACGCTGATGCGACCTTCGCCCTCGACGCCGTCATCGAGTCCGGCCATGGCGCGGAGCAGCGTGCTCTTGCCCGAACCACTCTTGCCGATCAGCGCGACGAACTCGCCTGGGGCGAAATCGAGCGAGACGTCGCGCAAGACGCTGCGGCCCGAGAAGCGGCGCGTGACGCCGCGCAGGCTGACGGCGGCAGGCGCCACAGCTGGCGGTAGCGGATGCACCGAGGCGTTCATGACGCCAGCGCCTTGCGATAGGACAGCGCTTTGCGCTCCCAGGCCCGGACCGCGAAGTCGGAGCCCAGTCCGAGGATCGCGTAGATCGCGAGGCCGACGACGATGATGTCCGTCTGGCCGAAATCGCGCGCACGGTTCATCAGGTAGCCGATGCCTTCGGTGGTGTTGATCTGCTCGAGTACGACGAGAGCTGTCCAGCAGGTGGTGACGGCGAGCCTGAGGCCGGTGAAGAAGCCCGAGAGCGCGCCGGGCAGCGCGACTTCGCGCAAGAAGGCGCCGCGGGAGATCCCAACGCTGCGGGCGAGCTCGATATGGCGGATATCGATGCCGCGCAGTGCCGCATGCGTATTGATGTAGACCGGCACGAGAACGCTGGAGGCGATCAGCGCGATCTTCATGGTCTCGCCGATACCGAGCCAGAGGATGGCGAGTGGGATCAGCGCCAGGGTCGGTACTGCCCGCTTGATCTGAACGAGCCCGTCGAGCGAAGCCTCGCCAATCCTGCTGAGGCCGGCAGCCAGCGCCATCACGAGCCCGATCGCAACACCGATGCCGAGGCCGAGATAGGCTCGCTTGGCAGAGGCGAGGAAATGATCGGCTAGGGTGCCGTTGGTCAGGAGCTCGAAACCGGTGAGCACCGCGGTCGACGGAGCGGCTAGGAACCTGGGCGAAAGCCAGCCGAGGGCGGAGGCGAGCTCCCAGATGGCGACGAGCGCGACCGGGCCGAACAGGATCGCGCCCGGAGGTAGGCGGCCTGGCGCCAGCTTCGGCAGACGCCCCGCATGCGTTCCCGCCGGGCGGACAACATCCGCTTCAGCCTGACGCTCGGGAGCATAGGTGACGACGCTCATGGCGGCCCTTCCGTCCAGACTTAACGTCAATTGGTCATGCTCAGTTGGTCTTGGCGGAGATGACGTCGTCGAAGCGCAGGTCAAACTCCTCGCGCGCATCGAGGCGCTTCGGCAGGTCACCTGCCTCGAAGATCACGTCGATCAGCGATTGCTGCTTGGCGATCAGGCTGGCCAGCACGGGGAACTCGTAGGCTCCCTCGGATCCGACGATCTTGCGACCGTCTTCCGGCTTCAGGTTCTGGCGCTTGACGTAGTAGGCGTCGACCCAGGCCTCGACATTCGCGTGCGACCAGCGGCTGGCATCGATCCAGCCCGCGACGAACTCGCGGATCGCTGCCGCCTTGGCCGGATCGTCGAGTGCCTTCTTGCTCGCATAGAGATAGGTCAGACTCTTCGGAAGGCGATCGTTCTGCTCCTTCGGCAGCGCACTGGCACCACGGTCGGCAAAATCGGCGCGGTAGCGGGAGAAATGCGGCTCGTTGAGCGCAGCGACATCGACCTGGCCGGTGCGGATCGCATCAGGGAAATCGGCCGCCCGCAGCGGCACGAGCTTGACGTCCTTGCGCGTCAGCCCGGCGAGCTTGAGGGCGTTCAGGACGAAGGGCTGGCGCCCGGTGCCCTCGCCATAGGCGATGCTCTTGCCCTTCAACTCCTCGAGGCTGTTGATCTTCAGTCCCGGCCGTACGGCCAGGAAGTAATCGGTTTCCGAGGAGACTCGCGCTGCGACGATCGGAATCTGCTCGCCGGCCGCGTGCGCCTGGATCGGCGGGGTGTTGCCGACAGTAGCGAGATCGAGGGCGCCGGCCCTGAATGCTTCCAGGATCGCCGGCCCGCCCAGGAAATTGGCATAGATCACCGTGCTCGACAGCTTGGCCTGAACGCCAGAGGCTCGGATCAGCGTCTGCAGGGCCTCGTTCTGGTCGGCGACGACCAGCTTCGTTCCTGCGGGGATCTGTGTGGGCAACGGCACCTGCGCCTGCGCGATGCCGGCCGTCGTGACCAGAAGCGGCATCAGCAGGTTGGCGACCAACAGCGCGCGGCGGTCAATACTTCTACGTTTCGAACGTTCGCCCGCCTCAACCATGGTCGTCCCTTCACCCAATTCGGCCTCGAACGGCAGGGGCCGACGAGGAGAGGAATTGTGGGTAAGGTTTGTTCTTTTAGTCAAACGAACGTTCTTTTTAATATACAACGATATCGCGAAAAATATCCTGGCCGTTTGGCTAGACGTTAGAACAAATACATCGCCCATCCAGGATTGCGTGATAGATGCAACCTGTGGTTGTGCGTCGCCCTCCGGTCGCGACGCCAGTCACTCCTTTCAGTCGCCAAACGCACCCAGCGGTCCTTGATCAGGCGCACCGCCTCGATCTCGAACTCACGCCCAAACGGTGTCCACGAAACCGGCAGCAGGCCATCTCAGCAAAGGACATCGTGACCTGGCCGCTGAGTAACTGGTCGTCATCTGAAAAATCTCATACCTGGGCTTGTTCTTCAGCAGCTGGGCGCGGCTACCCAGACTCTGCGGTTCGCTCTCATAGCTCAGCTGGATCGAGCGTTGCGCTCGCTGCGTTGTCGTCCCCGCTCGGCAGCATGGCCAGGTCCATCCCGGGATTCCGTCAGCCCCGAGCTCGGAGACTGACAACAAGACTGGTCGTAAGACGGACGGTCCGGAGGGCATCAAATGGCAGTCTCGTTGCGGGTGCTTGGTCTTGACGATGAGAACGTGGTCGCTGGCATTGCCGTCGATCCCGACACGGAGCCCTATTCCGGCGGGCCGATCGGCGACGTCTTTGCTCAGTTGCGAGCCTCACCGCCACGCCAGACACCTTTTGCGCTGGTCGATGACGACAGGGTCGTCGGCTTCATCGTTGCGCGGGAAGGCGCGGCTCTGCCCGACTGGGCGGAGGCAGGCTGCATGACCCTCAACAATCTGCGGATCGACACGCGACTCCAGGGCCGCGGCTATGGCAAGGCGGCGATCGGTCTCGCCGCACAATGGATCGCGCGGGAACGGCCGATTGTCACCCAGGTCATGTCGAGCGTGAACGTCGCCAATCTCGCCGCTATCAAGTTGAACCTGGCCTGTGGATTGACGCCCACCGGACGGATCGTCGAAGGGCGTCTTGGTCTCCAGAGGATCATGATCGCTCCGATCGAGCGCCTTTGCGGCGGTCAGGCGGGATCGACGTCGACGAGGAGCTTGTAGAGGCAATCGCCCGGCTCAGTCAGGACCGGGGCACGTCGACAGGCAACCATACCGTCCTCGGTGAACGCGATCGGTTCCGGCGCCTGCCACGGCCGATCGATGGCATGAATGACACCGGCAAGCTGGCCGGCCCGGACGACAGCGCCCAGTTCCGCTGACGGTTCGAATAGGCCCTTGCGCATGGCATAGACAAAGGCTCCCCTTCCCCGTACCCGCATGAAGCGCGTTGGCGGCGCAGGATCGGGGGTTGCGCCCGACCACAGGCCATAGCGTTGCAGGACGCGTTTGAGTCCGCGCTCCGCGATTGCCAGGCCGTCCCTCGACAGCGCGGCGCCACCGCCAAGTTCGGCAGTCAGCACCGGCACTCCGGCCCCCTGCCCGACCGCCGAGAATGTCGTCCTGCCACCGCCGCCGGAGCCGTCGCTGATGGAGGTGACCGGAGCGCCAAACGAGACTGCGAGGTCGACAAGCTGCCGATGCTCGGTCTCGCTTCCCCCGCTTCTGATCAGGGCGCAGGGGATGTAGTCGCAAGATCGGCCGCCTGCGTGCAGGTCGATGGCAAGGTCCGCCATGGGCAGGAGGACAGTGGCGACGTAGTGCGCGATCATCGCGGTCGGGCCGCCCACGGGATCGCCTGGAAAGGCTCGGTTGAGGTTGCCTGCGTCCAGCGGCGAGACGCGCCGACCGGCCGCGACGGCAGGGGCATTGAGAGCGGGCAGCACGATGATCCGCCCCTGCACATCGGCGGGATCGATCTCGCGCACCAGCGCGGCAAGCGCGACCTGCCCTTCATACTCGTCGCCATGGCTGCCAGCCATGAGCAGGGCGGTGGGTCCTGCTCCGTTCCGGATGCAGACGATCGGGATCGGGACAACGCCATAACCCGACAAGTCCGTTGAATACGGCACGCGCAGCCAGTCGCATTGCTTGCCATTCGCCTCGAAGTCGAGTGGCGTCCAAACCTGTGTGGAGCTTGTCATCGGCGCGCGCTCAGTGCTTGAGGACGGTATTGAGGAACAGCCGTGAGCGGGGATGGCCCGATGGGCCGAAGAAGTCGCGCACGGGCGCATGATCGACGATGGATCCGCCATCCATGAAGACGACCTGGTTGGCGACTTCACGGGCAAAGCCCATCTCGTGGGTGACGCAGATCATCGTCATGCCGTCGCGGGCCAGCGCGACCATGACGTCGAGCACCTCCTTGATCATCTCCGGGTCGAGCGCCGAGGTCGGCTCGTCAAACAGCATGAGGCGTGGGTTGAGGCATAGCGCCCGGGCAATCGCGACGCGCTGCTGCTGGCCTCCAGACAGCTGGCCGGGATAGGATTTGGCCTTCTCCGGGATCCTGACCTTTTCGAGATGTGCCATGGCGATATCTTCCGCCTCGGCGCGGCTCCGGCCGGCGACCCGGCGCAGTGCCAGCGTGCAATTGGCCAGCACTGTCAGGTGGGGAAACAGGTTGAAGCTCTGGAAGACCATGCCGGTCTGGCGGCGCGCCGCGGCCGTCTCGCTGGCGTTGGCCCCGAGCGTCGTCCCCGCCAGGCGAAGCGTGCCTGTCTGGTAGCTGCCCAAGCCGTTGATGCAGCGGATGAGCGTCGATTTGCCCGAACCCGACGGCCCGCAGACCACGACGCAGGCGCCGCTTGCGACCGCAAGGTCAATGTCGTTCAGGACGTGGAGGGCGCCGTACCATTTGTTGAGGCCCTGGATATCGACGATGGACTGCGATTGCGTGCTCATGGTCCGGTCCGGGTTTGGCTGAATTATCGTGCGCCGACGGCGAGCAGGCGCCGTTCCAGACGTTTGACGCCATGGGAAATGACCAAGGCGAGCACGAGGAAGATGAGGCCGGCGACGACCAGCGGCTCGGTGTAGCGATAGGTTTCCGAGGCGATATCGAAGGCGCGTCCGAGCATTTCGGGAACCGCCAGGACGGCCAGATAGGGCGTCGCCTTGAGGATCGAGACGAAATAATTGCCGAGCGGGGCGGCGATCTTGCGCAGCATCTGAGGCGCGATCACGTAGATGAGGGCATCGCGCCGGCTGAGCGACAGCGCCCGAGCAGCCTCCGACTGGCCTTTGGGAATGGCGTCGATGCCGGCCTTAAAGACCTCGGCGAGATAGCCGCTGTAATAGAGGCTCAGCCCCAGCACGCCGACCGTCAGCGAGCCCAGGCGAATGCCATAAAAGGGCAGGACGAAATACAGAAAATAGAGCCAGGCCAAAACCGGCGTCGACCGGATGAAGTCGATGACGAAGCCGATCGAGAGGCCGACGAGGCCACCCATGCGTCGTAGCATGTCGAAGAGGAAGCCGAGCGCGGCGGCACCCAGACAGCTGACGAGCGCCACACCTAGGGTCGTGCCGATCGCGCCGAGAATGGTCGGTACGCTGGACAAGGCGAAGGCGAGATCAAATCCCACTGGAGCGGCTCCCGGGTGCGGCGACACGCGCCTCCAGCCAGCGTCCGGCCAGGGCGATCGGGTAGCAGACGACAAAGAAGGCAAGGAGGAGCGCCGTGTAGATCGCGACGGGGTTGTACTCGACCTGGGCGATTTCCTTGGCGCGGAACGTCATGTCGGTCAGCGTCACAAGGGAGACCAGCGCCGTCGCCTTGACCAGCTGAATGAGGGTGTTGACGAAGGTCGGGCTCATCGCGATCAGCGCCTGCGGCAGCTCGATCAGGAGGAGGATGGCCGGGCGCGACAGACCAAGGGCCGCACCCGCCTCCTTCTGGCCCGCCGGAATCGCCTGCAGCCCGGCACGCACCGCCTGGCTGGCATAGCCGCCGGCGTTCAGCCCGAGAACCATCGCACTCACCGTCAGAGCCGACAGCGTCACGCCGACGACAGGCAGCGCGTAGTAGAAGACGAACAGCAGGATGATGACGGCGGAGCTGCGCCAGAATTCGATGACACCGGTGACCAGCAGACGCGCGACGCCGCGCGTGAGATATTGGGCGACGCCGAACACGAGCGCGAAGGGAACGGCGAAGACGAGGCCGTAGGCGGTGACGGCCAGGGTTGTGCCGAGCCCCTGCAGAATGCCCAGCCAGATCTCGAACAGGCTCATCGGCATCGTTATGGCTGCCCTTTGCAGAGGTCGGCGGTGACGATGCCCGGCGGCACGGCTTCCTGATCGCCGAAGCCATATTTCGCCATGATCGCAGCGAAGGCCTCGGTGCGCTTCAGCTTGGCGAGCTGTTGATCATAGGTCTCACGCAGATCGACATCCTCCTTGCGGAAAGCGATCGCCGCGAAGTTGGTCTGCGCTTGACCGACGTCGAACGGCGCCACGCGTTCGAGGCCGTGACCGCCCTTCCCGGCCAGAAGTCCGATCACGGTCGGCGACGCCATTAGCGCCGTATCAATGCGGCCGGCGCGCAGCGCCGAAAGATTGGATTCGATGTCGGGAAACAGCAGCATGCGGCTACTGGGTACGCCAGCCGCTGCGGCGTTGGTGGTGACGACGCTGCCGCGGCCAGCTCCCATGACTATGCCGTCCTTAGCGGCGATGTCGGCATAGCCGTGGATCTTCTTGGGGTTGCCAGCCAGTACGATGGCCGCGTCCGGCGCCTGCAAATCCGGCGCGCCGAAGGCCACCTGTTTGCAACGGTCGGGGGTAATCGACAGACCTGAGGCGACAGCGTCGAAACGGCGCGCCAGAAGGCCCGGGATGAGTGCCCCGAACTCGGTCACCTGGAACTCGATGTTCTTCACGCCGAGCTCAGCGAAGGCGGCATTGAGAATGTCGGGATGCCAACCAGTGGCTTCGCCAGTCTTCTCGTCGCGAAAACCCCAGGGCGAGCGGTTGTGGATGCCGACAACGATCCTGCCTTCCCGCAGGATCCGGTCCTTAGTCGTTTCGGCGGATGCGCGGCTCCAATCCGAGATCAGCAGCAGGGCAGCGATCCCGAACAACCCCATCCTGTTCGCAGCATGTACGCCCATTTCACCTCTCCTGTTGGAATACGTCACGTTGCAAACGGCAAAGGTCGGCTCCACCGACGTCGGCGCGTTCTTCCTCCGGAGCCAGGCAGGGATTAACGATCGCCCCTCCCATCAAACGCTGGAGATCCGCCAGCGCGGATCGGACGTGCGACACAGGGAAGTCAGCCAGGTCGGTATTGTCCTCTGCTTCGATTGCGATGACCGAGAGTTTCGCGGCGATCCCCGCGAGCGAGAGCGCGGGCGTCCGGGCAAGGCGCTCCAGCAGCTCTTGCTCGCGCGCAACGGCCAGTGACTCGGCCGCTTTTGCGCCTGCGTAGGCCCGCCTCACGCCGGCGCGGCCCTCTGCCCTGCTGGCAAGTTTCGCGTCGACGCTCTCCGAGGAACTTCCCAGCAGCTCGGTCTCTAGCCGCTGCTGCTTGAGACACTGCTCGGCCGTATCGGCATGCGCCTCGATCCATGCCTGCGACACTGACAAGGCCGGATCCGGCAACGTCGTTATGCAAATAAGTCCGAAACACGAGGGTAGGGTCATGGGCGTCATCCAGCTCTCCCGTCCCAGCGTGACGGAAGACAAAGTCGTGGTACTGTCGGAATCGGCCGCAATGCGGCTTCCGAACAACGTCGTGAGGTCGTGTCATGCGAAGTCGCTCGCGCAACCGCCGCCAGCATCAGCCGACACAACCATAAAGACGCCCTTTATGACCGATGTCAACCAAAAAGAACGACTTTGAGTATGATTTTGATTTCGCTTGAGCAGTGTCGGGCGGCGAGGGCCATGCTTGGATGGAGCCAAGGAGATTTGGCAGACGCGGCAAAAGTGTCTCGAACAACCATAGTGGATTTTGAGCGCGGGCTCCGAACCCCTCATCACAATAACCTCGACGCCATTCGGCGAGCCTTCGAGAAGGCTGGGATAGAGCTTATCCCCGAAAACGGGGGCGGAGCTGGTCTGCGGTGGGCTAAACGGTCCGAACCGACTTAAGTCAGTGCGGAACTTTCGGACGGAGGACGCGGAAAAGTGAATCGCGTACTCGTCACGGGTGTGCCGCCGCACAGAGTTTGTCGGCAGGAGAGACCAATCTGTCGCTGCTAGGAGGGGAAGGTTGTCGGCACCGCGAAGGGGCCGAGGAGGAGAAAGTCGATGAACTTTACCCAGCTGCGCAACGGGATCTGCCTGAAGTGCAACACTTGTGGTTCTACAATCGGGTGCTCATAGTTTGGTGGTGAAATGTGGTTGAATGCGAAACCCCGAATGGATTGTCCTGAACCGCAGGAAGAATCGAGAAATAACGTAGTGGCTGGAATCACTTAGACGATTTCCGGGACGGCAAAATCACCAGTTCGAGTTGTCACGATGGATTGGTTGAGGTCGGACGAGGCCTGACGACAAGGACGGCATTTGGCGGCGAGACAGCGGATTGTCTTGCCGCCAAATCGCAGCAGGAACATTCGATGAACATTATTTGAGAGCCTGAGGCTCTAGGAGCTATCGATGCCAGCGAAGCCTCTGCATTTCAAAGTCGGCAACGGCGACAGATCCTGATCGAGACGGCGTCAGACGGAAGATCCTGGTCGACATCAATATCTGCGCGACGGATGGGCCTACGGATGAACGGCCGGACGTCCGCGAACAGCTCCGCGACCGGCTAGAGCGGGACGCGGTGGATCGTCTGTATGTGGACGCATTCCCGTTCAACAGTCTCCAACACCGGCAGCGCGTAACGGGAGGCGCACGAAATAGAGCTGGAAGCGCTCATTTGCTTGAGCGAGCGGCCTGCTGCACTCGTTGAGAACAAGGAGCCAAATCGGTATGCCCCCCGCGTGGCGCAAATATCAAAACGATGCTGCTGAACTTTTCGAATCGATGGGGTTTTCAGCGCAGGTAGAGACCACTGTTCAGGGAGCTCGGGCGCGACATAAGATTGATATCGCCGCTCGGTCGACCATTGCTGGCGTACCGATTCATTGGATCGTCGAGTGCAAGCATTGGCGATCAGCGGTTCGCAAGGAACAAGTCATGACGCTCTCGCAAATTGCGCAGGACGTCGGCGCTGACCGCGCATTCCTATTGTCAGAGAGCGGTTTTCAGTCTGGCGCAATCGAGGCTTCCCGCCATTCGAATGTTACCCTGACCAGCCTAAGCGATCTGTCTGCATCCGCGAGCAACGATATCAACCTTCATCGGTTGAGAGCCTTGCTTGGCATCAAGCGTGGGCTCGAAAATAGGCTTCGCAACCACCTATACGATGCTCAAGGTCGATCGGTGTCGGTCATGGCCGTCGATATGGATGAACTGGCCACCCTGCTGGGTGCTTGCCTCGACGTGGGCTTAGCCATCGACAAGGCAATTGCCGGGCACTTCCCAATTTTTCTCAGCGCCATGCTGGATGGGGAATCAGGCGCCCGCTTTGTCGAGCCTCGGCAACTCATCGCTCATCTGGAAACGCGAACTGAATGCATTGAACGTCGGGCCGACGCTGTAGATGCAGACGTTAGGTTGCGAAGGGCAGAGTCGCTCTCCGGAGCCGACCAGTTGGTCACCGAGGTCGGTGAACTCATCAGATGTGCGGATGCCGTGATGTCCCTTGCAGATGACACCGAGCGCCGCGATGAGGCTCTCCGCGCGGGCTTGGCGTTGATGCGTCGGATCGGGAACTCCTCGGAGATCTTGAGGCACCGTCTCAGGAATGACCTTCAGCATCAGCATCAAACTTTGATGCGTTTGCTGTTTGACGGCGTCTACCTGGCGCTCGCTGCACCTCATATTCATATGATGGGATGGACGGCCATGGCCGCTCGAACCGCTGATCAAGCGAGCGCGTTCGCTGACGCCGTCAACGCTGAGCGCTGTGCCGCAACGACCTAATCTATCTCATGCAGGGAGTTGATAACGCCAGGCAAACGGCAGACGGACGAGACGCATCGAGCCCAACGAGACGCATGCCTCCACAACTTGGTCTCGCCGGTATCCTCCATCTTAGAAGGAACGAACAAGTACAAAGCCGAACATTGTGGGTTGACCAACGTTTTTGAAATATGTCATTGAAGCCATATGATATGGATGTTATATGATTGGCAAAGAGCAACGAACTGAGATTTTTCTGTCCCGCTTGGAAGCTGCGGCGCCTTGTTCGTCAGCGAGCGAAGCTTTGGAACTGCTGGCTGAGACGCTAACCGCAGTGGAGGATGAGTTCACGACTATCCCGAACAATCCCGATCTTTGGGAAAGTGATGGTCGGCTATATCCCCCGCGGGAAGACAGCCGAAGAGAGGTCGAAGGCCATGACGATATCGTGCGCTATCGAAGCCGGAAGCACAGCACACTGATCGCCTCCAACGGCGCAATCAAGATCGTGAAAGGATTCGAAACATGTCTGGACAAGCCAGGGAGCGACGGGTTGACGATCAGCGAGAAAATGGACGTCGACACATCCAGAGATTTATCGAAAGCCTTGCGCTGACCGGCGCCAGACATTCAATCGACGAGCCTGCTGATCCAAGCGGTGAATGGTGGGTTGATCTAGAGTATCGTGACTTTCAGACGAACGTTAGTTGGAGATTAGACCGGGGATTCGGAGTTTTTACCTCCGACGATGAATCATATGGCTCGCGGCCGGACGAACTCTATCGCAACCCGGATTTGGCAGCCAAGCGATTGAACCAACTGATCAAACGCACAGACAAAAAACAGTCGGCAATGACCCTTAAAGAGGTTCGAAATCTCCTTGATCAATCACAGAAAACTCTCGCCGACAGGCTTAAAAAGGATCAGGGATTCATTTCTAGGCTGGAAAATCAAGATAACGCGCTGATGAGTACTGTGAAAGAATACATTGAAGCGTTGGGCGGCGAAGTTCGTGTGGTCGTTCGATTTAATGAATTTGAAGCTCCTGTCGATTTGACGACGCACTTCCCTAACGCTGCCTGACACCAGCGCTCCCGAAATCATGCTGCAGGAGGCCCCGAGATGCTTCTGAATCTGCTGGTTATTCGCGCCCGCGATGTTGATGCTTTGGGGCGTTTCTATTCCTCGCTTGGCATGACATTTTTGCGCGAGCGTCATGGAGCCGGGCCCGAACATTTGGCTTGCTCGATGGGCGGAACCACGATCGAGCTTTATCCGTCCGAAGGATCGATACCTCCCCCCATGCGGCTCGGCTTTCGCGTAGATGACGTTTCGTCAAGCTTCACGGAGGCCCTTGCGCGAGGGGCTCAATCCGTGTCTTCGCCACGAATGAGCCAGTGGGGAGAGCGCGCCGTCATCCGGGATCCTGAAGGCAATACGGTCGAGCTTCTACGACCAGCCGAGCGCGAGCTCCATGCCGCTTGAGTTAGAATCATCAGCGGAGGCGCTGAAGACTCTTTAGTGGTTCCTGCGGAAATAGCAGAGCTGCCAAACGCGTCCTGAGGAACGGGCACTGATCGTCATAGGCTGGTACGTACATCACAGAGCTCAGCTGAACGGGGCCGGCAGCTGAGCGCGTGATCGCTCATTGTTCCTGACAAAGTCGCGCCAGGCATCTTCCACGATATTCTGGTCAGAGGCGCTTACATCCGCGCGAACAAACCTCTATCGACCGGTTTGAGCTGATCGAGCCGCTCGGCACTTAGACCGGAATGCAGATGCCATTGCAAAAAGACGAAATCTTGGATGCCGTGGCGCGCTTTGGAAACGTGGCCCAGTTCGTAAGCTTTCGTCCGGATGCCGACGGTTTCGTCCAAACCCACTCCCGGATCGCGGGATTTCCGGACAACACCAAATTCGAGTCCCCGAGCGATGCAGTTCGCTCGCTTCTGCAGGCGGCCTCAGACCGAAAGGTCAATGTTCGCAGCTATGCGCCCGACGGAGTTCGCAGCCGGGAGTTCATCTACGGGCTGGAGAGCACTGATGCAGTCCTGCAGGCGCTCGGGCGCCTTACCGCCCAAGGCCTCCACACGATCGTCAACGAGACAATCGATGTCTCGGACGGTGGAGTGTCAGGGGTATTGCAGGGCGAAATGGTCGAGTTTGCTCCGGATGATACGCCTCGTTGTGTCGAAAAGCCGGGAGTTGCCGCACTTCCGATCCAACTTGCCATCCCCCTATTCCGAACGATTTACGGCTTTGAGCCGGACTGGCAATGGGCGCCAGGCGTTCGACTTGAATTCAGCATCCATCCCAAACCGCGTGGCTATCAGCATTCGCATACGGTCATATGGGAGCGCGAAGAGAACGTCCCGGGCGCACCGGTGGCCCGGCCTGCTTGGCCCAACAGATTCAGTCGGCACATTGGCGACAAGGCCTACGGTCTGCTGATCGCTCATTTGCTAGGCCAACCCGTTCCCAAGACGCTGGTAGTCGGCCGCCGTATTGCCCCCTTCTCGTTTGGACATGAAACCGGCTCCCTCGAAGTCTGGACCAGAACGTGTCCCCACGAACCTCAGCCTGGGCTGTATTCGACCGTCAAAGGCTGGACTGATCCCTTTCGCCTTCTTGCCTCCGAAGATCCAGAGCATGGGACGATAGCGTCCGTGTTGTGCCAAGCGGCGGTTCGGGCTCGCTATTCCGGGGCAGCTGTCGCGGGGCGGGACGGCCAGTTGCTCATCGAAGGACGACGAGGCGAAGGAGATCGCTTCATGCTGGGGCTAGAGGCCCCCGAGCAACTTCCCGGAACCATCGTCGAAAGCGTCCGTGCGGCGAACAAGCAGATCGTAAAGCAATTGGGCCCGGTCCGTTTCGAGTGGGTTCATGACGGAGATCGCTTATGGATCGTGCAGTTGCACTGCGGCGGGACGCCGACCATGAGCGGCGTCATTGTTCCCGGCGAGCCAGCCGAGTGGGTCGACTTCAAAGTCTCCGACGGCATCGACAGGTTGCGCGCAATTGTGACTGAGCTACCGGTCGGAGCTGGTGTCAGGGTCGTTGGCGATGTCGGCCTGACAAGCCACATCGCCGACCTCTTAAGGAAGTCCGGCCGGCCTGCCGTGGTGGCCCCCGCGGCACCGGAGCGGCCGTAAGCGCACCGCTTTCGGACCTCTAGATGGGCTTCCACATGCTCTGAGGGTTGTCCGAAGCAAGCCTCCCATAAAACTCCAGCGCGTATCGGTCGGTCATGCCCGCAACGAAGTCGCACACGATGCGCATGCGCAAAGCCTCGTCGTCCTTGGCGGATTCGTACCGCGTGCGGACATCCAGAGGCATTAGAAGTGCGCCGTTCTTCTTATGAGCGAGTGCCTCGAAGATACTTTTGACCACCTCGAAGCCCCGGTATTCGGCCAACTTCACTCGCGACGAATAAATCGTCGAAAGTCGAGTGTACCACTTTAAAACCTCGACTTTTTTCCTCTGGTCGCCCGACAGCCTCGGCTTCGACAACATTGGAAATTCTTCGTCCGGGTCAACCTCCACGGCCAAGATAGCTTCGTGGACGAGGGCCGACGATAGCTTCGTTCTCAGATGCGAAGAATTGGCCAAGTTCCGAGAGCTTCGGTACCAGTCCACGTAGAGCTCAGATTTTGCGTCGGAATCCGCCCCTTCAGGAATTTCTGGCGGAGCAAAAATATCCTGAAAAACCGCCATGACCTCGGCCTTCGAGAAGGTGCAATCGAGCTCTTCTGCGACTTTCTCGGCGACTTGTGAAAGCAAGCCATCTGCAGACGCCAAAATCTCCGCAGGTGTCAGGAACCCGGCTTTGAGACAGTCCTCCAAATCATACGTCGAGTATGCGATGTCATCGGCGAGATCCATGATCACGCATTCGACTGTCTTGAACTTTCCGGGTCGAAAAGCCGGATCACCGGCTACCGCCTGTTTTATTTTCTGAACCAGAGCGGTTTCGGTCTCATAATAGCCCTTGGCGACTTTTGATCCTTCCGGTCGCTTGGCGGGTATCATCTCATCATACTTCAGAATCGCCGCCAGCGTCCGATAGGCGAGATTCAAGCCGTAGCAGTTCTCGTTCTCGTCAATGACCTTGCGCTCCAGCCGGCTGACGATGCGCAGGGTCTGAGCGTTTCCTTCGAAGCCGCCATGGCTCAGCATCATTTCGTCGAGCGCACGCTCACCATTATGCCCGAATGGTGGATGACCAAGATCATGAATGAGTGACGCAGCAGCCACGAGGCGCGGCTCGATCCGATTCTGTTGCTGCTTGAAGAAGTCGTGGTCGTGATTGAGACGCTCGACGATCCCCTCAGCGATCTGTGCGACCTCGAGACTGTGCGTCAGGCGGCTTCGGAAAAAGTCGCTCTCGTGGCCAGGGAAGACCTGGGTCTTGCCTTGCAAGCGACGGAAGCTAGCCGAATGGATTATGCGACCGTAATCGCGAGAGTACGCAGAACGCCACGGATCGGAGTGCGCTCCGTCTTCATATTCCCGCTTCTGGTCGTTTTCGGAATAGACAGATCGCGTCAACGGCGGCCCGCGATCTCTTTCCCGCTTTTCGCGTGCGAAGTGTCCTTCACCGCAGAATTCGCAGCCTTCTCCGCCTCGCGCTGCGCGCGCAGCTTCAGCGCCTCGCGATACGTTCCAGACTGCTTCTCAGCCATTTTGAAGGCTTCGAGGACTGCTGCGTATGCCATGACGTTCTCCCGAGTCGCGGAACACGATATGAATCAAAGGCGGCGATTTTAGCAATGCCTCGCCGATGCTTCGCAGAATTAAATCTGTATCGCGTTAATGAACGCATTTCGCCCTGTCACTTTTTGACAGGCACATTTTTGGCCATGCGCTTAGCGGAATTCCCAAGGGAAGTGAGGCCCTCTCCTAGGATGCATTAGAACGCATAATTCGAAGCAATGCGTTGACCGCATCCCGGAAGTCCGCTGATTGCGATGCGGCTCGCTCAACAGCGCCAATCCACCCCGAATCTGAGCCCGCAAGCTCTCTCGTCAGATCAGCAATTCGCTGGTGAAGTTTGGCGCTCGGCAAATGCAAGCCGTTAGCTAGCTTCGAAAAGTGCCCCTGACTTATGCGCAACTTCACCGCCAGGTCGGCTTGCGCCAACCCCCTTATCCGCCCCAATCGGACCAGCTCATCGAGAGAATTGCTATCGGACATTGTTCATTTGTTAGATGCATAATAACGCATATAACTCGATCCGAAGATGCGATTGCAAGAGAGCAGACGATGCAAACGATGCACACGCTTGTGGGCGACCGCTCCTTGGTGCTCGAAATGCCGCGGCCAGACGAGTGGCTCATGCCGGGAATTCGGTGGGGCCGTTTCGAGGAACTTTTCACCGCGGCTTATTGGCACGGCCAAGCTTGGCAGGCGCGCGAGCATGACCACTACAGCCGACTCAAACTGGGACGCTCCCTGACCGAAGAGGTCGCGGCGTGCTTGCTGGGCGGTTATGGCATGAAGGCCGAGATCGGGTTAGCCGCTTATCGGAGGATCCGAAATCTCGGAATGCTGCGTCCGAACGTGGGAGCAGCGGCTCTCGAACGCGTCTTGAGCGAACCGATGACCGTCCAAGGCCGTTCCGTTCGCTATCGCTTCCCGCAGCAGAAGGCTCGATATCTCGCAGGCTGCCTAGCAGGCCTCGCCCAGATCGACGCAGGCTCTCTGTCCGATATCGAACTCCGCGATGCGCTTACTGGCCTGCCGGGCATTGGCCCGAAGACGGCTTCATGGGTGGTCAGAAACTATAGGGATTCCGATAGCGTGGCCGTCTTGGATGTCCATATTGTTCGAGCCGGGCAGTTTCTGGGCCTGTTCTCGAAAGGCGAAACACCCCAGCGGGATTATCCATCGCTGGAATCCAAGTTTCTGCGGTTTGCTGAAGCGATCAGGGCACCCGCATCGCTCTTGGACGCGCTAATGTGGCAGCATATGCGGCTTCTCCAGCACGCCTGACCAAATCGGCCGAACCTCAACTGCGGCTGCGGCCTGGTCGGTTCGAAAGGGCATCCGGCGTTTCGCGCTCGGGAACGAGCTTGACCCAGCGGCCGAAACGCCGGGGCGTCAATCCCCTACGCAGGTCGCCCTACCGCAGCCATTCCCAGCGCCTGCAATCGCGAGCCCGGGCCAAAGATGGCTTCCACGAGGTCGTGACCGGTTGCTCCGATCGGGCAGAAGCCGAGCCGGTAGGCTGTCGCGGCCAGATGCAACGTTTGCATCAGGGCACCTCCGTCCCGCCACGCCAGGGAGCTCGCCGCTTCGTAGGCAGCTCCCGTCTTTGTCGGGTCGACGACAAGTACGAGGAAGTCCCCTGCCGCTTGCGGCAGGATTTGCCGTGCCTGTCCGAGCACTTCGGTGGCCAGCTCGGCAGAGTGCAGCCGAAGTAGCTCCATCGTTCGCAAACTGGCGTTAAAGCGAAAGATCCGGCCCCTGCCCTTCGTCGAAGCAATGAGGGTTTCAACCGGATGCAGCGCCCCTGCGGACGCGGCTGTTCGGCGAGAACGGTGCAGCTCTCTGCCCCAGGACTGCCGTTCGCCGCATACGAAGTTGACGAGATTGCAGACCTCTCTGAAGGGGGCCCTGCTCAGTGCTCTGATCGAGCGCCTTGCTTCCAGAACCGAGGCAAAATCGACGATCGGTGGGGCAACAAAATTCCCCAGCGGAAAGCTGCTTGCTGCCGGCCAAGCGAGCTCTGAAAATGCGACAGGCGCTTCGCGAGGGACGGGTTGGCCAGCATCTTCCTTCATATGGCTAAGTCAGTAGGCGCCCAACCCGACGGCTTCCATCGTACGGTAATGCTTCCGACACCCCCCGCACTCTCCGCAGGCAAAATCAGAGCGGTGGCATGAGTGAGCCCATCCTAGGATCTCTGCGGGGACGTTTGAGGTTCGGATGAGTTCCTCGGCCGTTAGCGCGATCGCAGGAGCGAACAAACGCATGCTGCCTTCCTGAAAGTTCAAAAGCTGGTCCAATCGATCAATAAAACCGGGTTGACCATCCACATGCTGCCCATCCGTCTTGAGCGTCCCGATCATTAAGTGGGTCACCTTGTGGGAAAGCGTCGCCATGGCTGCAAGCGTCACCAGCATCTGGTTCCGGAATGGCCACCATTCCGGCAGCGGTGCGACGTCGATCTCCGGCCGGCCCGCCATATCACCGCTGCCCAGGGCGGAGAGGTCGGAACGCACCACAATGTGCTGGATGTTGAGCTGTGCGCAGACAGCTGCAGCGGCCCTAACTTCCGCAGGAGCAGGAACCTGGCCGTAGTCCACCGTGACGGCGATCTCGGGTCGTTTCCAGAACGCGATAGCGATCGAGTCCATTCCGCCAGACAAAAGAAGCGCGGTCTTCATGCTCGCCACGCCAGATGATGGATTGCCGTCGTAAAATCCGAATGCACGATGCAGCCTGTCCCGATCACCATTTTGAGGTCTTCGTAGGCAACGGTTTGCGCGAAGCCATAGACCGGCTTGCCAATGGCTCGGGCATACCCGACTTCAAATAACGTTCCGCTGTCCAACCCTTCGAGGACCGCGAATACGACGTCGCATTTCTGAAGCGCGGCAATGTCAGCGGGTGCCACCTCACCTGCCGGCCCAGGTCCAATGTCGTGGAATGGCGACAAGACTGTCATTCCGACTTCTGCCAGGCAACGCCTAGCCTCCTCGATCAGCCAGCGCTGTGACATGCTGAAAAACGGGCCGGCCAGATAGACCTCGCCAGGTTGCGCTACGAGTTTGATGCTCGTTGAAGCAGCTAGCTGCTCGGGTTGCCGCGACGGAAGCGCGCGGCTTCCGACGTATTCAGAGACCGCGAGGGACGCCAGATGAGCCGCCTCAGCTGGGCTTTTTCCTTGCACACCCCAAGAGGCTGCGAATACAGCAGCGAAGACATCGCCGCTACCTATGGTAAAAGCACCATCAGAACGGTAGGCGGGCACGCTATAGTTAGCACCATCGGGACAGACGATTACCGCTCCGTCAGCACCACATTTGACGACCACAACCTCTGCATTCTCCGCGGCAATGATTGCACGGGCCGCGGCTCCAATGTCCCCTGCCCCACCCATAGCCTGGATCTCGCTTCGGTTCGCAACCACAGCCAAGCGCTCGGCTCGACTCCCATTGGCGCTGAAGCGCTCTGGTGAGAAGGCAGATTGAGGGTCGTAAATGCAGGTGTGCGCAGATACGACCGCTGTGCCCTCAAGCATCCCAAACCGGAGCACGACATCCCCTTCGGCAGATAGCGGTGGAAGCGCTGTGATCTGGACCAAAGCGGGCCTAATCACTGGCACAGACAGTGGGTGGACGTAGTCGAATGTTATTCTTTGCGGGGCCGAATCTGGAACAAAGTCGAATCCGTACATGTCGGCATATGCTTGGAAATGCTGCCCAACCTCCGGTGTGGCATATGCCCGAAGCGTAACGGGAGCGGCCATTTCCGCAACCGCAGCAGCAGCGCGCCCGCCGGAGCCATACACTTGATCCCAAAACGGCCACGCGCAACGTTCGCGATACACTCCCCCAGCGACGACGAACTTTGTCACGCGGGCTGTACCTGAACATCGATGAGTCCACCTGCGATAGACAGGATAACGACGTTATACTGCACCCCGCTGATGACACACTGGATAAGCTGAGGCATTGACTGCGAAGTGATTGCGCCAAGCGTTAAACCGCGTGCATTTTTTACAAGCAGTCGCTTAGGAGGCCCTACCTCATAGTCTAGATACAAAACATCGTTAGGCCGAAGAGTGGCCGCGACAGTTGCGTCCGGAGAGTTTATTTTTGTTCGTTCGACAATGTTACACGGCGAAGCCACGCCTCCGCCAGAACCAGAGCCAGAGCCAGAGCCGGAAGGGATTGCGACAGGGCGAGCCTCTGGGCGCAGCGGTTCATCGTCTCCACCGGCATTACCACTGCTAGACATACGCTCTCCCTGATTCTGTGCTACCAAAACGAGCTTATACAACCCTACGTTTAGGGAAAGTGCTCCTCCTGCTCGCCGTACCAGAGCCGGAGCGGGCCTCGCTCCCACAGCTGTGCTGAAATGCGTAGCGTGGTCGGCTAGTTGCCGAAGCCGTGACAGCTAAAGCAGAGAGCATTGCACCTCGTTATGCCCGAGCCACACGGATAAGCGCTCCGACAACCGGCATATGCACAAACAACTCCCCGCACGAACGGCCGGAAGCTGCCTCGATCGCTTCCGCGTACAGCCCGATCTGCGGGGCATGCTGAAGCGCCCGCGTCTCCCAAAGATCCGCCCGCCCCGGGAAGCTCTTGTGGTCGACGATCGCTGACGTCGAACTCGTTTCAATCAGCAGGTCAATGCGTCCCTGAACCAGCTGCTGGCCGATCCGTGCCGAAACTGGAGCCTCCCGCCGCAAAATCGCGCCAGGCCAGCGAGCCGCCAGTATGCCGTGAAGGCGATCTGAAGCGGTCAACGCATCGCGCGCATTGAAGCCCGGCACGCTCCAACGGTCGAGCGTGGCTTGAGCATCGGCAAGCCGAATAGCTGGCTCCCGCGCAGGATCGTCGTAAGCCAGGATTGCGTGTAGGGCCTCGCCGAGAGTCGCCATGTTCGAAACCCCATCAATCGGCAGACGGCCGCCCAGATCAATGCGTTCCACTACAGACCACACGCCACCCGTTGCCGCGCTTGGGCGCAAATAGAGCGGCGGCGCTGCTGCGCTTTCGTTCGGCGTGGGTCGAATGAAGGTCGGAAGCGGAAAGCGCTCATCATCAGCGTTGCTTGCTGCCAAAGGCCGAACATCAGCCGCGAACGTGTAAGCACCGACATCGATCTGGCCGTCGTCCTCGGATGGCGGTCGCAGGTGGGGCCCGGCGTCGGGCGCGTCCAGCACCTTGAGCCAATTGAGCGGCGCCTTCGCCGATGGCGCGAACACGAGATAGTCCCGAGCCCGGGTCACGCCGACATAGAGGAGGCGCGTTTCCTCATTCACTGCTCTCTGCCCGGCAGCCCGACCATAGACCGAGTTGGAAGCGGTCACCTCCAGCGTGCTCCCCTGCCCCGCGAGGCCATACGGCCAGGGCCAGTAGCGGATCCAACGGCCACGAAGTGGCTCGCTCCAGTCGATTGCCCCTTCCATCTCGGCCACCGGCTCGAACAACCGAGATCGCGGCTCAAAATGCAGGCCGGTCAGGACCGTCATCGGCCATTCCAGGCCTTTGGCGCCATGATAAGTCATCACCTGGATGGCATCGGCCGCGAGACTTGGCGGCCGCTTCGGATCATTGCTCAGGACCGCAAGCAGCAAGCCTTGAAGAGTTGCCGATGAGCCCGAAGCTATGCATTCGGCCTGATAGTCAGCCGCGAAGCCGCGAAGCGCCTCGAGATCATCGAGCCGAACGGCGTGGTCGCCCCATGCTTCGATACGACCGATCACCTCCGGGCGCGCTAGTACGGCGTCGACCAGCTCAGTAGGCGTCAGGTTCAGAACCTGCGCTCGCAGCGCCTCCAGCGCGTCTGCCACCGGTACAAGCGCTCGCAGGGCCGAGTCCGGCGCATCATCTGCCGCGGCTTCCAGCCACGCTGCTGATTCAGGGGCATCGGCAAAGAATCGTGCCAGTTCCGCCAAGGCAAGCCGGTCGCCAGCGTCGGCAACCCAGCGACATGCCGCGAGCACGAACTCTACGTGCGGTGTTCTCGCGAGACCCGGCCGCTCTACCGCGACAGGTAGACCAGCGCGGCTCAGTGCGGTCGCAAAGCGCGAAACATCCGTGTTGCTCCGGCACAGGATCGCGATGTCGCCCACGCCCAGCGGCCTATGTTCGTCACCCTCCAGGCCAACCAGCCAGTTATCGGCATCCTCGAGGGCAGCCTTGATGCCCTCGGCCAAAGCCTGCGCCTGCTCCTCTACCTTGCCGATCAACGGCCACCAAGCCAGCGGATGCCGATCGAAACCCACGTCGGAACGGGCTGCCCGGGAAAAAGCGTGCCGCGAAGCCTGTAGTCCCATTCGTTCCAGCGAGGGGCCAAACAATGCGTTGGCGAATTCAATGATCCCCGGCCGGCTGCGCCAGGAAACCGACAGGACGTCTCCAGTGTCATCGCCCGCGCCGGCGAATGCCGCTTGTGTCAGCTCCGTGTCGGCGCCGCGAAACCCGTAAATCGCTTGCTTTGGATCACCGACCCAAGTGCTCTCCTCCGCGATGTCGCCCAGCGCCTTGAATAGCGCGACCTGAAGCGGGCTTGAATCCTGAAACTCATCCACGAACACCCGCTCGACGCGTTCGCGAACCCGTTCCGCCAAGACCGGGTTCGAGAGAACCTTCAGCGCAAGCGCCTCCTGGTCAGTGAAATCGACTAAGCCTCGCTCCGCCTTCCAGTTCTGATAGGCCTCCAGGGCATCGGCGGCGCAGGTGAAGATGGTGCGAATGAAGAGTTCGGCATCCTCGCGCAGCCGAGGATGGCTCGAATGTTGACCTGCCCGAGCCATCACATCTGCCAAGGCCTCCTCATAGACCTTGCCATCCTTGGTCGGCGCGCATTTGAGCCTCGTCAGCTTCGCCCACTGCGACCATGACATCGGCTCACCGCGGCTTATGCGCTGGTGAACCGATCGTAGCGCCTCGGCGTCAGGACGCCCGCTTGCGCTCGGATTTGTCGGGCAAAGATCAACCGCGCGTGCGATCGCGGCAACCAGGCCGACATCGAGTGCTTCGCTGGTCGATGTGGTCCGAGGTAGTAGCTCCAGAAAGCTCTCGATCGAACGCTCCGCCGAGTGGCGAAGCTCGTCTGGGCCGATACCGTTGGCCCGCGCCAGGGTTACGATCGAGCGCACCGTCTTCCGCCAGTCGGGCCTTTCCTTGTGCGGCGGGCGAGGATCGTTGTCGCCGAATAGGTCGGCAATCCTGTTGAGGATCGGCGCGTGTGCGGCGATCGCAACATCCGCCGCTATCGAGAAGCTCAGCGCCTCGTTTGTCTCGCCGATGACTGCGGTTGCGGGCGAGCGTCCCAGGTCGAGCGCGAACTCGCTGACAATCTGACCGCAGACGGCATTCACGGTGCCGAAGCGGGCACCGAGTAGGCGGGCGGCCGCCTCATACTGCCCTCTACGAAACAGCTCGGCACGGGCGCGCTCCACTAGCTCATCCGCCGCCTTGATGGTGAAGGTCGTTGCCAGAATGCTTTCCGGCGAGCGCTTCGACACTTCATTGGCGATATCGCCAACGATGCGCGTCGTCTTGCCGGCACCTGCCGCCGCGGTGATGGCCTGAAGCTTCCCCGGCATCACACCATCTCCACATGAACACGGCATAGGCCGGTGAGCTCACAAAACTGACAGGGCTTCTCAGCCGGCGGGAAGGCCAACTGAACCGGACGCTGTTCCGCAGCTCCCTCGACACCAGCGGCGAGCAAGGTCCCGTTTCGAGTGAGTTCCCGCCAGACCGACCAATCGGACTCCACCAGCCGCAGCGTCTCCGCATTGTCGCGCGCGCTCTCCAGGGGCTCATTCGACAAATTCGAGCCCGTCCCCGCCAGCACGCGGCGCTGGCGCAGGAGGAAATAAGCTCCGTCCGCCCCGACGCCACCTTCACTGCCAAGCGCGTGATAGATAGCGAGCTGCACCGCGTCGCCATCGACGATCTCTTTTCGGTAACGCCGCTCGGAACGCGTCCACTTCAAATCCAGGATCGCCGGGCGGACGCCCTGACGCACGGCAAGGTCGATGCGGCCGTGCAGGGCAAGATCCCCAACGGCGCCAACGCGGTCGAGTTCAGTTCCGACAATCTCCAGCCCGCGTTCATGCATGAGTCGAACGAGAGCTTCGAGCGCCGCAGGGACCAGGTCCCGCGCTGTTGCAAGCTCGCCTGCAAACTCCCGCCGCTGCAGTGGCGCGGCCATTTGCGGCAGCAGCTCCTCGAAAAGGTGCCCTGCAGCCGCACGAACTGTCGCTTCCGGCGGAGGCGCGCCCGGCCTCAGCAGGCGGCGGGCAATTTCATGCGCCAGATTGCCGAACAGCTGATCCGGCCCCGGGATCTCGGCGAATGTCCCGGAACGAAGGCCGATGACATCCTGTAGCATCCAGGCCATTTGGCAGGTGAGCAGCCGCCTCAGCGAAGAGGCGCTCTCACGCCGCGCCTCCAAACGCCGAAGAGCCTGTTCCGGCACGTCCCAAGCCGCACGACCCAAGGGAGGGCTCGTCGTCTGCTTCTCCTGTCGAACCAGCCGGCGCCTGGCGAGCAGAACCTCAGGTTCGCGCAACAAGCGCTCGGCACGGACGAACACTTCCGCGCTCGCATCCTTCAGGATAGGCCGCAGCTGATGGGAAAGAGGATGCGCAATCGTCTGCTCGCTCCTGGCCAGCGCCGGTCGAACTAGGATCGTCTGACCGGAGACCCGCTGCAGTACCTGCGAGTAGCGCGCGGTGATTTGGCCCGCAGTGACCGCAGGCTCCTCCAGAAACACTCCCCCCTTCTCCAGGCTCGCGATTTCCGCTCGGCTCCAGGGCAGCAACGTCGGGCGCTCGCCGGGCCCTGTGAAACTCCACCAAATAAGTCGGGGGACTTCGCCCCAGATCGAGCCTGGCGCCTGAACGCCGCGCAGCTCGCCAGCTTCGGGACCGTGCGCCGGATTGCGAACGCCGTCCGCCAGGACCTGTCCGATGATCCGCTCCAGCAGCAACGCCGGCACCCGGTCCAGATCAAGGCGCTCGACCGCCTCGACGAGCACACCCGCCGCGCCAGCCACCGCCAGCAGCAGCGAATCTCCCGCGCCGGCATCGACCTCGACCGCCCAGGCCGCGACCCTCCCGGCGATCTGCCGAACCTCTTCCACGGGCATGCCATCGTCCCGATCGAAGCGGGCTCCACGCGTCCAGCTACGCCACTTCTCCACCAAGGCCAGCGCCTTCGCGGGAGCCCGCGGACCGTCGTCGACGCACATCACCTCGGCCCGCGCCCGGATATCATCCCAGGCCAATTGCCAGGCCCGCCCGTCCAGGCCCGGCTCGGAGGTCAGCGCACGCGCGAGCCGGGTGGCCGCAAACCGCGGCATGGGCGGCCGCGGCAACATCAAAAGGCTCAGCAAGGCCTTCGCATCCAATGGCCGCCAAGCCACTGCGAATGCCATCGCCATCAGCTGCAGCGCCCCGCGCCAAGGCGACGGGCGGGAAAGCCCCAAGGCCGGCAGACCACGCGACCGCAAGGCTTTGTCCAACAGCGCGGTATCTCCATCACCCGAGAGAATAACGGTCTCGCCCACCTCCTCTGCAGGCGTCGCGGCGAGCCAGTCGGCAATGGCTTCAGCCGCCATCAGCTCGGTGTCGGCCTCAAGCATGACGAAGCTGCCGTCACCCGCAAGAGGTTCAATCTCGCCACCCGACAGGGCCAACTGCACTCGCCGCAAGTCCGTTCCGTCCACACCGGACGAAGAAGATGGCTGCTCTTCAATAGAGACCCCGGCTTTCTCCAGCACATTGACAAGGCCAGCCCATTGTCGCGGCAGCGCTTCCCTCGCCTCCAAAAGGACGAGCCTCGAAACTCTGAGGCCCGGGCGGAGCGCGACGGCTGCGGTTACCATCACCGCGCGGTCAACAAGACCAAGAGGAAGCGCTGAACCGGCGGCCTCGGCGGCAGCTAGATCGTCAATGCGGGAAGAGCCTGTGGGACCAGTCGTCCAGCCGCCGGCGACGAGCGCATCGCGCCACGTCAGAACCGCCGCGGCGGTCGACCAGGCATCCTTTGAAAATGAGTCACGCCAGAAGCGCGGCTTGCCTCCAGCAGCACGCAGCTTGCTCAGATAGGCCGCGATGCGGGTCGCTCGTGAGGCAACCGGGCCGAGTAGGCCAATTTGAGCCTCCAGCGTCGCGACCAGACCAGCGGGTCCCACAAGGGCGACATCGACGCCCCCGATCGGCGTTACCGTATCCGGGTAGGTCCGACTATCCGCCTGAAGTCCAAAGTAAAGCTGCAACTTACCCCCCTACTCCATCGTTCGGCCGTCTTTCACGACCCGATTAGCCGTTGCCGCAGGGCTCAGCGCAAAACGCGGCGTCTCCGCTAATCGATCCGCGTCACCCGCACAGCCTTGGGCATGCCCTCGACTAGCATCATGTTCCTTTCGACGATGACGGCCGGGCGATATTTGTACTGATAGCGATAGTAGTATTGCTCTTGGCGCCACACCGATCCGTCCACGAGTTTGACGACGGTATCTCCGCTCCAGCCCGTCCAGCTGCCTTCAATCCTCGATTTCATATTCGCACCCTCTTGCAATCCGATGAGGAGCAAAATCGCCTGTCGGGATCATCGGCGATCGCTGCACTTAAGGCCCGATCGCCGACTTTGCCCTCCATGCACCGCGTCGCTTATGACGAGTGATCACGAGTTCTTGGTGTCACGGCCATCCGGCTCCCGCGCGATCCCTTTGAACTTGCCCGGGGTTTGCTTGACCTCCATGAACTCGCCATTGCGCTCATTGCGCTTCTGGAAGAGTCCATCCGAACGCTGCAACTGGGTACGCCCCGTCACCGCGCCGTGCCGGAAACCTTTTCCTGAATTCGTGGCCATAGCCATTCACCTCTTTGTCGATCGGGACCTACGCTTTGCCTTGCTCATCGCGGCAAAACGGCGGACTGTGAATCAGACCCGCATTGACATTATAGGGCTATAAATCTGATACGGGTCAAGAGTTGATAGGGGTAGAGAATGAGTGAAGCAGGCGACCGTCCCTCTTGGACGCATCAGCGACGCATGGAATTCCTGGAATGGAAGATGTTCTGGGAGGGCCGCGTCATCCGGAACGACCTCGAAAGCACCTTCGACATTTCGACCCCGCAAGCGTCGGTCGACCTGCGGCGCTATCGCGAGTTGGTGCCAGACAACATGGAGCAAACCGCTCGCGGCTATCGACCGGCGACGAAGTTCCTACCGCACTTCCTCAAGCCCTCGGCGGACCGTCTGCTCTTGCAACTGCGCGCCTTTCTGTCCGGCGTCATTCCGCGCAACGACATCTGGTTCAAAGACATTCCTGACGTTGCGATCGCGCCGGACATCGCGCGTGACATCCCGGCAGATTGCCTGCGTTCCATCCTGCGGGTCATGCGTGATCGGGAGGCCATTGAGATTCGCTATCAATCCTTGACCAGTTCACGCAGGCGCGTGATCGCCCCCCATGCGCTGGCCCATGACGGGTTTCGATGGCATGTCCGCGCCTGGTGCTGCGAGAATCTGGAGTTCCGAGATTTCGTCCTCTCTAGGATGGATGAATTCGGTGCGACGTCGAGCGTGGAGTACGACCCTGGAGACGATGCCGCGTGGCATACCAAGGTCGTACTGCACCTGCGACCGCATCGCGGCCTCTCTGATCAGCAGCGAAGTGCCATTGAAAAGGACTTCGGCATGACGAAGGGCCGGCGAGACATCGAGATGCCGGCATGCCTCGCTTATTACTTCATAAGGCGACTCAACCTGGATCTGCCTCCTGACGGCCAGCTCACACCTGAGCGGCTCCAGATTGAGCTGGATAACCTTGATGAGGTCGATGCCCAGATTGATCAGGCCAAGGCGCGCGCCAAAGCTCTCATCTCCAAGCGGTTCCCGTAGGCCGCTGCGCATCGCCAACCTTACCCTAACGAGACGTGTGCATTTCTCCAATGGGATTTATCGCGATCGAAAGATGCATTTCGGATCCTGCCGTCCAAGCGCTATCGCACGTGGACTGTCTATGCCGAGAATTGATTATTGGGAGTACCGGCGTGCCGTCGACTTTGCCAAAAGACTGTCGCAGCGCGAAGAAAATAAGCTCCCGTTTTCCAAAGCGCTTGTTGGATCTCTCGGCGAGATCGGCTTCAAATCCAGTTTCAACTGGCTATCAGCCAAGCAGGGCCGGAACCAGTATTTACGGCGGAAGCCCCATTTCCATCCTCATGGTGGCGGTGATGGAGGCTATGACTACTGCGCTGGTGAGTGGACCATTGACGTCAAAGTACATCGAAAGGGTCTGACAGTCCCGGCGGCTCAGGGGGCCGACGTTTACGCGAAGGTCCGCCTCGACGTGCCTAATGGGGAGTCTCCCTATTGGTTTTGCGAAGGAGTGGCACGGGGCTGGGCCAGCCGCCACTTCAACCTGCGGGCAGAATTTGTCGGTTGGATAAGCAAATTGGACTTGCCAGCAGGTACCGGCTTACCTCGGGGGCTACACCTCGATGATCGGCAGCTGGATCCGTCTCTAAGTCGCTTACTGGATTTCGTGAGTTCGCCGAAGACAGCGCCGGCTCATCCAAGAAGGCGTGAGTAGCCGATAGTCTGAGCGAGCTATCTCTGGCTACAGCGCCAAGATTGCTGCTGTCCGGCAGGCGCGCCTCCAGCCCCAGCGTCGGGCGTGCTTGGCCTTGAGGATCGACCGCTCGACGGTGCGCTGCACTAGCACCCGTCCCGACGATGCCCTGTCGCGCGAGGCGATGAAGGTCGTGGCGCAGGCGGTTCGGGGGCACGCGCAGTTGCCGCTTCGATTCTGACCATAGCGAAACTTAGGCATCGATTCGCATGGTGATACTTGCGATGAGGTCAGCGGCCGCGCTGCTCAGCGTCGGCCCCTCTTCCGTCGTCACGAGCTGACTGGGGAACCAGTGTTCGTACCAAGCGCGCTTCTCCTTCCACTCTTCCGCATAGTTGGTGAGGTCAAGCCGACCTAGATGCTCCCAATAGTAAGTCTTACCTGCCCAAGTAATCGTAAAATCAGGAAGCCTGATCGTCCCGTCGCCTGCAAACAGGGGCTGCTCGTAGCAGAACGGGATATTCCGCTCATGGAGCAGGTTGGCGATGATCACCTCCGACTTGGATCGGAGCATGTGACCGCTCAGAGCCTCATGAATCTTGCCCGCTTCGTACCAGCCGCGACGATGGGCAAGGGGCTCGTTCGCGCCATGGAGTGTGAAAAGGAAAGAGTTGATTTGCGGTGTCTGCGCGTTCTCACGACGGCGTGCATCTAAAAGGCTCGCGACGTCCCGCTGTAGGAGTAGTGTGCAGTGACGGCTCGCCCGCGTAAGCGCCGTATAAACGAGCTCGGCGGAGACCGCGCGCTTGGTGCTGGATGGAATGATCACGAAAGTATGCGCGAACTCGCTGCCTTGCGCCTTGTGAATGGAAACGGCATAGGCCAGCTCCAGATTCTCTTCGACGCTCTCAGACAGCTTGTAGTTCGTGTCGTTAGGAACATCCCTGCCATAGCCGACTGTGATCCCCGGCTTTCGCGTAAACCGCACGGCGAAGCGCCGTAGCCTAGGTCCGTAGCCCGATTTGACTCTGTCCCAGAGTTTGCTGCTTTCAAAACCAAAGGCCTGCACGGTGCCGATCTCACCGTTAAAGACCTCCACCTTCAGCTTCTTTCGTGTTGCCGCATCGTAACCCCAGATCGGGTCGGACTTCGGCCGATTGCGAACTTGAATAACCTTGTCGGAAAGGGTGATTCCATCGACCGTGCCGATCCGCTCGATGATGAAACTCGAAATGCGACTTTGGCATACTTCATTGAGTGCCTCGACACCGTGCAACTCTCCGCGGTGCGGCGTCAAAATCTGGAAAGTGGTCGGATCGTCGCCAAGGGCGTTTCGCCAGATTTGATAGGGTTGCCGCTCATCGGGAGCGGCACCCTTCGTCATCCCCGATTCCATGGCTGAGATCAGGATCTCGGCGAGTTGCTCGGGCTCGTCCCAATAGATCACGTCGAGGTCTCGGTCGACCGCTCCGCCGGCATGAATGCGTGCGATGAGCGCCTCCTGATCGGGGCGTGTCGCGCTGTCCGTGCCATCGATACTTTTGTCTTCATCGTCGACGATGAAGAGCTCCGAAAGTGCGACGATGGCCGTTCCTTCGCCACGGACCTTGTTCAGCAATTGCCGCAGGTTCCTGCTTAGACGTCCAAGATTGGCAGGATGCGCGGCCGACATCCATCGGATCACGTCGGCAAAGACGCGCCCGCGCCCGATGGGCGGCAACTGACCCGGATCGCCTACTAGGATCAGCCGCCGGATATGCTGCCAGTCAACCGCGCGAAAGAGCGCCGCTGCGAGCTCCAGGTCGAGCATCGAGGCTTCATCGAGAAGCAGTGTCCCCACGGCCGCCTTCTTGCCGCCACGGCGCTTGAGGGTCAGATTGCCGTTGAGCCAGCCGTTAGCGGCGAGGAACGAATGGACGGTGACCGTCTCCACGCGCTGTAGCGACGCTTTCTCGAAAACCTCCCTGGCGCGGTCTGCTGCTTTCCCGGTCGGCGCCAACACCAACACGGCCGCGCCCTCCCCATCCGCGCGGCGTACCCCACGGATGAGCGCTTCGATGACCGTGGTCTTCCCGGTGCCTGCCGGCCCGGTGACGACGGAAACCGGAAGGCGAAACAGACGCTCGCAGACCTCGCCCTGTTCACGGGTTGCGTCCGCGTAGTCGGCACTCGCCTTGCTCGCAAGCGGGCTATCGGATTTGAACACCCATGACGACCAGTCCGCCGCCGTGACGGGGCGTCGTAAATCGATCTCGGGCCGCGACACCAGTTCGTTCAACGTTGCTTCAAGGAGGCGCTCATCCTCGAATACGGATTTAAGATAGACGGCGAGGCCAAGGCCTGTTGGTCGCAGAGCGAGCGCGCCCGAAAGAAAATCGGCATCCACCGTGAAGTAACGTTCGCTGAACTCCGCCTGCTTCCAAGTCGGCAGCCGGTCCATGCGCTGCGCAATCTCAACCAGCAGATCCTTGGCGAAGCGAAAGCTGTGCTTCGGTTCGCGGCGCAAATGTTCGACGCAGAGTGCGCGGAAGCGGCGCTCGTCATTGAATTCAACACCGGCAAGGGGCTTTCCGCCAATCTCCGGTGACGGCAACACACCGCGGTCGATTGCACTCCACGGCACGCGGTCGCTGGCGTCAGTCCCGCAATACATTTCGGCAATCAGGTATGGATTCGCCACGATTTCCTCGGCGGATGCGGCGATGCCGGAATCGCCACGGCGTTCCGAGGCAACGGCGTCCATCACTTCCGGTGTCAAATCCAGGCGCGGCAGCACATCGCGCAGGAGAAGGCGGGGACCATCTTCCAGCAGCATCCAGCTCCGTGCGATCTTCTTGCGCTCCGCTGCGTCCAGGCCAGCAGTGAGGACGCTGTCCTTTCCAGTTTCCAGAAATTCGAAGGCGGCGGCTCGCGCGCGCTCCTGCCCTTCCTGAACGGCGAGCTGCTTCACGCCATCGATGAGCGGAGTCGCCCCGGCCACCTTCAGCGACTTGAGGAGACCGGGATAAAGACCCCGATGGCGCCAGAGCTCGCTGATCGTTGAGAGAAGCCAGGCCTCCCGGGCGTTCCAGTTCTCGCTTTCGTCCCCGATGTCGCGCAGAAACCGGACCTTCGCGAGAAACTGCTCCAGAAGGCCGATGGCTTCGTCGTCTGCAAGATGCTTAGAGCCGTATTTGCAGATGAGCGGATTTTCGGGGAATAGCGCGATCTCGGCGAGGCGGTCGGGTTCGTCGAGGTAGCGGTGGTAGGGCAGCCGCACACCTTCATCAGGATAGGCCGCGCTTATGTCGCGCGCCCAGATCATGCCGCCGGCGTAGCGTTTGGCAATATCCTCCGAGACGTTCTCGTAGAAGAGCTCCTTACCGACCTTCACGATGCGCGAGACGCCGATTAGGACATAGCGCGGTGCAGCCTCCTCAGAGAGCGGGTTGGAATAGTTCGCATAGTAGAAGATGAAATTGGCGCCGCAGTCCTTCTCAATGGGCTGAAAGAACTGCAGCGTAAGCGCGCGGCGCTTGCTGTTGTCGAGATAACCCTCCGCTTTCACCTCTTCCGCGTACATCGCCTCGTAGGGCCACACGCTCACTGTCGCGGGGGGCAACGTCCATTCGTGCCGGCGCGCGCCGTCGAAGAAGAAGTCAGGCGGGTTGGACGCGCTTGGTGCTTCAGCCCGACCAAAGGCGTTGTAGCTGTAGCTGCACGGCGGCACATAGCCGTCCAGCTTGACTCCCGAGCACCCCGCCAGGCGCTTCTCCGCCTCAAGATCGCGCTCCCGCGCTATGACATCGCCGGGGAAGGACTTGCACCCGACGCAATAGGTGTTCTTCTCCGGGGTTTTGCAGATCGCACCGTTCCATCCGTCCGTGTGCCAAGCGAGGCGAGCAGTAATGTGGGTAGGCATCTGGGAGATCTCTGCTTTGTCCGGCCTCGCCTATTTCGCCTCGAAATGCTTAACACCGGCGCGCCGATGTGTTCCGAAGGCCTGAAACTTTCCCACACACCCGTCGTGAACAAAGTGGAAGAATGCCGCAAACTCACGCGCGCCTGCAACAGTATCCATTTCAACCCCCTAAAGTTCTCCACCCCTGTCGCGCAGCCATTTGCGATGCGTTTGGTAGTTCGGAAGCACACGGCTCACTTCGTGCCAAAACGCCGGCGAATGATCGGGAACTTTGAGGTGCGTCAATTCATGCACAGCAACGTAGTCGATTACCTGCGGCGGTAGCTGCATTATCCGCCAATGAAAATTAATCGTTCCATCGGCGCTGCAGGAAGCCCACCTGAAACCCAAGTCCATGATTTTTACATATCTTACAGGATCGACCTCTACGATCTTCTTCCACCTGTGCATCGTGTCATTCAAGTAAGGGTGAGCCGTCCGCGTGTAATGCTCGGCTATGCGCTTCTCGCCCGCGGCCACTTGTTCTCGTCGGAACAACAGCCGATCGCCGTCGAAGCGAATTGTGGGGGTGGGCGACCCGGAGGGGTCTACATCGACCAGTTTCAGTCGATAATGTTTGCCGAGGAAGTAGAAGCCCTCACCATCGACGAATTCTGGGCGACGGAATACATCCTCGCCACGCGTCTCTTTATGGGCAGCGAGCTTCTGGTGAACCCAGACCAGCTTTGTTTTTATCAGTTCGGTGGCCTGGTGGATATCGGCATCTTTCGGGATGTGAGCGACAATTGATGCGTCGCGCCCCACCGTTAGGCCAACAGTTTTTCGGCGCTCGCTACGCTTTACTTGGAGGGTGAGGTCCTCGAGACGAATAGTTTCGTTCATGACGTGAATGCTGCACGGTTTGCCCGCGCAACCCCCATGCAATCAGCGGCGATTGCATCTAACTCGGCGAATGGGAACAAGTTGCTACTGTCGAGTTGACGAAAAACCCAACGTCTTGCTTCCTCTTGCCCGACTGAATTGTCCCAAAAGCCGGCTACGGCACTCTCCTGCCGCAGGTGCTGAACGATTTCCGAAGCCAGTTCCGCAAGCTCGGTGTCCCGGTCGCCATTCCCGTATCGCATCCTCACAATGCCGAAGATCGGTCCCTCTGTGTAAGGGTCGAGCCCGTGATACACGGCTGACGCGGATGACGCCGCCAAGGCCTCATCGATAAGCTTCTGAAGCTGCCTTGCGATCTCGTTCCAGTCTTGTTGATGACTGGTCAGTATGCCTTCAAGCCTCTCGCTCAGGCTCTTGAACTTCGCCGGATCCTTTTCGAACGAAATCGAAATGTGGTGACGAAGAGCATTCTCCATCTCGGACGCCTTGGCACGATCGGTCTTCTTGCTCGAAACCTCCGCAGCAAAGTTTGGATCGAGGATTTCGATCGGCGGAATCTTTGGATCGATGCCATGCGCCTGGATGAAGGCATCGAGCATGGCTTGAACCTTGTGCGCCACCCCACGCACATCAAGCGTGCCGTCCCGGTAGAGGTTCGCCGCAGCCTTGGCGATAAAGGCGAAAATCTTGACGTCCTTGGTAAACGGCCTTGCCTCGGGGCGTGGCATCAACGTGTCGAACAAGCCGATGAGGCTCTTCACCAGAACCAGAAACTGCGCCCGAAACTTCTGATCCTTGAGCTTCCCGACGCACGCATCGACATAGGCCTGCAGATCAGCACCAAGGGTTATGCCGACATCGGCAAAGTGCTTAACCGCTGCATCGCGGGCTTGGCGAAGCTCAGGAAGCAGGTCGTCAGGTTTGCCGATGCCGCCTGTCAGATCGCTTTGATCTTCGGAGTCATAGAGAGCCAGCGCGTCTGCCAGGTTCTTTCCAACCCCATAGTAGTCAACAACAATGCCAAACCGCTTCGCTTCACCGGCCGTGCGGTTGGTGCGGGCGATGGCCTGCAGCAGCTCGGCGCCCGCGATGGCGCGGTCCAGATACATCGCCTGTTCGACCTTCGCGTCGAAGCCAGTGAGCAGCTTGCTCTTCACAACAAGGATCGCGAGCCCATCGCGTGAAAGCGGCTTCTTGAAGCGTTCGATCCGTTGCTTTGTCTCGGTCGCGCCGCCCCAAGCCTTCAGGTGAGGCAGATCGTTGTGGTCCACCGAGATAACAGCGGCAAACTCAAGTGCCCTTATCGTGCCCAGGTAAGGCAACGCGGTAGCCAGGAACGCCACGTCCCCACCGGCTTCCTGCGTATCCTCAGGTGCAATGTCCTTCAAGATCTCCGCGGAGCCCTCAACGGCGGCAACGATCTCGTCGCGGGCATCGTTCAGCGCTTCGACGTACTGGACCGCCAGTTCCCGGCTGGGGGCGACGAGCTGCGCCTTCAGGTCATTGGGAAGGATGTTGACGATGTAGTGCCGGAGCACATCGATCGCCTTGGCCTTCAGCGGGTCGGCGGCATTCAAAACGCGCGCGCGCGTCGCATAGCGGTCCTTGATCGCCTCCCGCTCCTCGGACGACTTTCCGGCGAACGTGGCATCGAACAACCCATCCAGCGTGCCCTTGTCGGTCACATCGGCTTTGAGTTCGCGTCCCTCGTACAGGATCTTCACGATTGCGCCGTCAGCCTCAGCGTCCCGGAGGAGGTAACGATCGATGTAACTGCCGAAAATCTCCCTCGTCTTCTTCTTGCTCTTCTCCTCGATCGGCGTTCCGGTGAACCCGATCCGCGCAGCGTTCGGCAGAGCGTCCAAAAGGTTCTGGTGGAGCCCACTCGTGTGCGAGCGGTGCGCCTCGTCGATAAGGACCAGAACGTCCTCGCTCTCGTTCAAGACCGGGAAGGCTGGCCGCTCGCCGATCTTTGCGACCAGCTTGCCCAAACGCAGCTGATCGGGCTTAGCGGGAAGAAGCGCATCACTCTTCGTGTACTGACGCTCATTGTTCTCGGCAGCGAACACGATTTCCTGCTCGTCACCGCCGCCGTTCCGTTCTTGCAGCTTCTGGATCATCACGAACACCAGGTCTGGTTCCTGACGGCACAGATGCGTTTTCGCGCCATCGGCGTTCCGCGCCACCCGCATGACCTGACCGGCGAGCTTCGCCGTTTTCGACAACTGGTCCTCGAGATCAGTCCGGTCAGTGACCACGATCACCTTGAACCGCCGAAGCTCCGGGACTGTCCGCAGCTTCTTGACCAGGAACACCATGGTCAGGCTCTTCCCCGAGCCCTGGGTGTGCCAGATGATGCCGCCCCGCCGATCCGTCATGCCATCCTGGCGGCGAGTCTTGCCCTCGCGCAGGCGCTGCAGCGCAATGTGTACCGAACGGAATTGCTGATAGCGCGGCACGACCTTGATCCGCATACCATCGTCCGTCGTCATGTAAACGGTGAACGAGCGCATCGCGTCGAGTAGGTACGCTGGCCGAAGAAGACCCGCGGCGAGCACTTCCTGCTGCACCAGTTCGGTGCCGAGCGCCTTGCCGATCTCGCGGCAGACCTCATCGTTTGCAGCGCGCGTGTCCTCGATGCCGATTGGCTTGACTGACCGCCACGGCAAGAACTCGTCAGGCCGAGCCGTGACGGAGCCGACACGGGCAGCGTAATAGTCGGTGGCGACCAGAAGCTGGTTTGTCCAGAACAGCCGCTCCGCGCCCTCATTCTTCTCGGGAACGCGGCGATTGGCGTAGCGGCGCATCTGGTCGATCGCAGTGGCGATGGGGTCTGTGACGGCGGGGCTCTTGGCCTCGATGACCACCAATGGCAAGCCGTTCACGAACAGCACGACATCCGGCACTATGAACCCGGACACGCCGCTGGCGCCGGGCGGATCCACGCGGAACTGGTTCACCGCGACGAACTCGTTCTCGTCGTCCGGCTCGAAGCCGACGAAGCGCACGCGCCGCTCATGTTCGCCGTTGAGGCCCGAGACATTCACGCCGCGCACGATCTTGTCGTGCAGCTCCTCGTTGATCGCGAGGAAATCCCTCGCGGTCGGTCGTTCGAGCTGCGAGATCGCCTGGATGATGCGGCGGTGGTCCAGCCACTCAGAACCATCGTCGTTGCGGTTCAGGCGGCGCAGTGCGGCCTCAAGCCGGTCACGTAGCAGCGTCTGCTGAAAATCGCTGCGGCCGAGCAGATGAAAGTCCTTACGGCCGCAGCCCGGCTCTTCGTCGGCGCCTTCGATATGGCGCCAGCCCATCGCGCCCAACTGGCGCAGCAAAGGGCGCTCAACGGCGTTCAACTCGTCCAGGCGGTCCAGCTGGCTCATTCGGCGGCCTCTCGAATGGCCACGACCTGCTGACGGCCCGTCAGAAGGTCATCACGCAACCCTTCGCGAAGCGACGCCAGCTTGGCGCGCTCACGACAGTGATCCTCAATAGCCGTGGAAACACCATTCACGCGTGCGATGATGGCGCGCTGCTCGTCCAAGGTGTCCGGCACCGCAATCAACGCCCGCCGCAAGTTCGTCGGATTGATGTTGACCTGCTGGACGCCCGGCGTCGCGAACTGACGGATGGCACGCTGGACTGGCGCCCAGTTCAGCCAGAGGTGAAGGAACTCGGGCAGCAGTTCGTCGCCACAATGAAGGCGCACGAGGTAGGAAGCGAAGGCGGGACCAGGTTCGTCCTGCCGCCAGATGGCGGCCTTGCCCACATGCTCCCAGCTGTTGGTGCGGTTGAACAGGACATCGTCGCGCTGCACCCGGAATCGCTCGACCGCATGAGCCGGCGCGTATTTCAAATCGGACAGATCAAACTCGCCGTCCTGGATGTTGTTCATCCGCAGAACGGGAATGCCTGCGCTGCTGTCGCCCAACGAGAGGTTGGTGCCATACTCTGCCCCCACGACGAAGCGCCCCAAATTCGCGATTTTCCATTTCGCCGGGCGCGGACCGACCGCCGTCTCCACGAGCGCAGACGGCACGCGGGGTGAGCGATCGTCTGCCAGACCGCGCATAAGCAGATCGTCGATCATGCCGACGTGGACTGTGCGTAATTTCTCGATGAGCGCGTCGGCCTCGAGGATCGCATCGTCGATCGCATCGAGAATGTCTGCGATCAGTTCTTGCTGGCACGGCGGAGGGCACTCCACCAAGTATTTGACAAAATCACTGCGTTTTACGTGTACCAATCCGGACCCGCCGTGAGCATCACGCTCGGCCATAATGCGGACCCGATCCAAGGCGTAGTAGAGCCAACGAACATTTGTCGAACCGACAGACTCGACTTTGAAAATATGCTGGTTGACGTATCCGTCGAGGCCCTTCCAGATAAATGGCCCAAACGACGTCCCCCGATTACCAGACCACGAGAATAATAGACTTCCGTTTGCAACAATATACTTCTCCGGAACAAATGATCCCTTGAAGAAATTAAATTCTTTTCCTCCGTTCAGGTTCTGAATGCGGATAATAGGGGTACCCTCGGAGCTCCAGTCTGAGGGCTTGAATGCAAATCCATTGGTCAGATTGCAGAGCGCGCCGAGCGGCTTAAGTGTCCAATGAATTGGCAACGCAGTTTCAGGCATACCTGAGTTCCTTCAGGTAGCTGTCGAGCCGCGTTGTCGCATCGGCCCTTCGTCGTTCGATATGCTTGAGGCTGACCCGATACTTGTCCCAGAGACGGTTGAGGTTGGTCACCAAGACAGCGACGCGACGCGCACGGGCACGCTCCAGCCGGTCGAATAGCCGTTCGCGGTCGATGGCGAGCACCAGTTTGCGGCAATCGTCGTCGTCGAGCTCGGCCCGCGCGGCGGTCAGACGCTCGACGAAAGCCGCCTTCAGCCGCCGCAGCGTTGCGCGCGCCGCTTTCAGCTCCTCCTTGATCGCCTCATAGGGGGCGAGCATGACATCAATGGTCTCTGCGTCCTCGACCAGCGGCGCAAGACGGCGATTAAGGTCGGCAAGCTCGGCCTCGAATTCCCGCACGTCCATGCCTTGCGCCCGCATCCAGTCGATGGAGCCCTTGGACGGCTTTCCGGCTGGCGTGGTCTTCACCAGTTCCTTGCGGCGCCTGTCATCCTCGCCCATCTCGGCACGCAGTTCCTTGCGGCGCTTCTCCAGCACCTTGGGCAACGTGGCGCTTTCGTCGGCCCCGTCCATCCAGTCCTCGGCGCCTTCGACGCCGTCGCCGGTTTCCCAGGCTTCCTTCTCGGCCTTAATGCGTTCCACTTCGGCCTGCGCCGCAGACAGTTGAGTGACATAATCGGCCATCCGGTGCCGCACAAAGGGATGAGCGAGCAACTCCTCCATCGTCACCTTCACGGTTTTCTTGACGTCGCTGTCTTCGTCGTCATCGGCCTCTTCGTCTTCGAGCGCGGAGCGCAGCGTTTCAACCCAGCCATCGACAAGTTCGGCGAACCCGTTCTCAACGATGACTCGCAGCTCATAGCGGATTTCGTCCCACCAGCCCGCGATGGCGCCCATCAGCGCATAGCGATCGACGCAGCCCACCGGCAGCATCGCCGGCTCGAAACTGTCGAGCAGCGCCCGCCGCAGCGGCATGAGGCGCTTGGTTTTTGGTAGGTCTGCCAAACCTGTCTGCGCCAATGCCCACCAGACATCAAAGGCACCCAGCATCTCTCCGGCCCGGGCGGCCACGCCAGCATCCGATTCCACCAATGCACGGATGTCGATCCGCTTCGCCACGGCGGGAGCGAATTCGGCGTAGTCGGAATTGCGGTCGGAGAAGGGCGCGCTGACGTCGAAGCCCTGCGCAAATGCCTGAGGGCGGATGGCTTCGATCTCACGCTTTGGCACACCGCCATGAAGGTGTGCGCGCACGTCGTGGGGTTCTGGCGGTGGGCTGCTGTCGGCGTAGCGACGGATGTTCAGGTTTCCGGCTTCGTCCTCAATGATGCTCTTGTTGTCGACCACGGACGCGAATCCAGGCACGTCAGCGAAAGCATCATACGCGCTGACAATCTTCTCGATGTGCTCCGGATCAATGAAGTTCTGCGCACGGCCTTCGCGATATTCGCGGTCGGCGTTGACGAAAAGCACCTTGCCCTTGCGCTCATCCCGCTTGCCGCCGGGATGGCGCATCACCAGGACACAGGCCGGGATGCCGGTTCCATAAAAGAGGTTTTGAGGCAGACCGATGACCGCCTCGATGCAGTCGTCTTTGAGAAGGGCAATCCTGATCTTCTTCTCTTCCCCGCCGCGGAACAGCACGCCGTGGGGCATCACGACCGCCATTTTTCCGTTCTGCTTGAGGCTCCCCAGCATGTGCTGCGCGAACATCAGGTCGGCCTTCTTGCCCGTCGTCGGGCACCAGCCGAAGCGGAAGCGGTCGCCAAACTGGATGCCGCGCTTTGTGTAGTTCTGGCTGAACGGCGGATTGGCAATCACGCGGTCGAAGCGCATCAGGCGCCCGTCCTCGATGTGCTTCGGTTCGAGCAGAGTGTCCCCGTTCCGGATGTCGGCGTCAGGGACGCCATGCAGCAGCAAGTTCATCCGGCAAATCGCCCAGACGGCCCCGTTGTCTTCTTGTCCATAGAGGCGGAGCCGCGGCCCACCGTGCTGCAGGGCGTGTTCATTTCCCTGGTTCAGCATGCCGCCACTGCCACAGGTCGGATCATAGAGCGACGTACCGCCCTGCGGGTCGAGGATCCGCACCATGAGCTGCACGACCCCTCTTGGGGTGTAGAACTCGCCGGCCTTTTTGCCGGCCGAGTCAGCGAACTCGCTGATAAGATACTCGTAGGCAGCACCGAGGAGGTCTGGAAACTCGAAATCCTCGTCTAGAAGCCGGTACTTGTTGAAGTGGCTGATGAGCCGCCGCAGCTTCTCGTCGGGGATTTCAGATTCGCCGACTTTACGGGCGAAATTGATGTGGCCCAAGACGCCAGATAGCGCTTGGTGGTTCGAGTTTTCCAAGCCCGCCAGAGCCTTGTTCAACTCGTTTGCGACGTTCGAATGGACGTCGTGCAGCAGCCGTCCCCATCGGGCGACGGTCGGGACAAAGAACGTTTTGTCATATGAAGACGGGTGATCGGCCCGTTGGAGGGCCTCCTCGTTCGTCCGGCCCTGCGCGCGCTGCTCCTTTATGATTCTGTCGCGCTGCTGCTCGAACACGTCCGAGCATCTCTTCAGGAACAAGATGCCGAAGATGTACTCCTTGAACTCCGACGCATCCATCTTGCCGCGAAGAATGTCCGCTGCGGCGAAGAGGTGGCGTTCAAGTTTTTCAAGAGTAAGCTTGGCCATTAGCTGTGCGCCCCGAACGCAAGATGATCGCCGCCGCTCATGGCCTCTCGGTACAAAAACATGCTGCTAATCCTGCAGGCGCTGCGCGCCGAGTCACTCACTAGACTCAGTCGCTTAAGCAGCAATTGCACGAGGCTGTCCGCCGCCGCAATCAGCAGGCTGCTTGTCCCTCTGGACAACTTCGATGCTTCGCCGCAGGCAGGCCTTCTGGGCCTCCAGCCAACGTAATGCACCGGCACAATGGCCTGCTTCGGGTTTCGTGGACGCTCAGTTAAGCTAATCCGACCTTCTTTTCGAACTCGATCGGACTGATGTAGCCGATGGTCGAGTGCCTGCGAACGGCATTGTAGAAGCGCTCGATGTAATCGAACACGTCGGCACGAGCATCGTCGCGTGTCCTGTAGACCCTGCCTTTGATCCGCTCTGTTTTGAGGGAGGAGAAGAAGCTCTCCATCGCGGCATTGTCCCAGACATTGCCCGAGCGGCTCATCGAGCAGGTGACACCGTTGTCGGTCATGAGCTTCTGGAACTGCTCGCTGGCATATTGGCTGCCCTGGTCCGAATGGTGCAGCAGGGCATCCGGCTTTCCCCGGCGCCAGATCGCCATCATCAGTGCATCTGTAACCAGTTGAGCGGTCATGTCGGCCTTCATCGACCAGCCCACCACCCGGCGGGAGAAGAGGTCGATGACGGCTGCAACGTAAAGCCAGCCCTCTGCGGTCCAGATATAGGTGAAGTCGGCGATCCAGCGCTGGTTCGGACGCTCGGCATGGAACTCCCGGCCGAGCGTATTAGGTGCGATGGCAGATCGCTGGCCCTCATCCCTGGGCAGGCTGCGCCGACGCGGCCTGGCGCGCAAAGCCTGGGCACGCATCAGCCTCTCGATGCGATGCAGGCCGCAATCGATGCCTTCCGCCAGCACGTCCCGCCAGACACGCCTGGCACCATAGGTCCGATCCGAACCAAGGAAGCTTGCCCGGACCCTGTTGCCGATCTCCTCGTCGTCGCGTGCTCGCCGGCTCGGTGACCGGTTGAGCCAGGCATGGAAGCCCGAGCGCGACACATCCAGCGCTTCGCAAAGCCACGCCACCCGCCAGATCCCCCGGTGCTTCGCAATGAACGTGAACCTCATGTCACGTCCTTCGCGAAGTAGGCTGCGGCCTTTTTTAGGATATCGCGCTCCGCCTTGAGCTTGGCCACCTCGCGCCGCAGCTTCTCGATCTCAAGCTGCTCCGGCTTCATCTGGCCGTGGCCGGGAAAGGCTTGCGCTGGATCGGCAGAAAAGAGCTTCACCCATTTGCGCAACTGGTTCTCATGGACATCCAGGTCCCGAGACGCCTGCGCCACACTCACTCCGCGATCCTTGATCAGGCGAACCGCCTCGATCTTGAACTCACGCCCAAATTGCCTTCGTCGCATACCCAACCTCCGGTTTCATGAAACACCCAATCTCGGTGTCCACGAAACCGGCAGCAGGCCAAACCAGCATATAGAACGCGTTCTTGCGCTCGGCTTTTGGCAAGGTCTGGAGCCAATTTAGGAGCAACCGGAGAAAGCTGAAGTTATGCGTGAGGATGAAAAACCTGCTTCGCGCCTTTAACGGCAGCCTTCAGGAAGCCGAACGCCTGGTAGACCGAGCTTGCGTCTAGGCTGGATACCGGATCGTCGATGACGACAATGCCATCGGCTAGGTCGAAATCTTGATCCTCCAGCTGCACGATGAAGTAGATAAACGCGATCGCGGTTCGCTCTCCTTCGCTCAGTCGCTTGGCAACCCTGCCGTTCCGTAGGACTCGGTAGCCCTCGTCGCTTGAGTTGAAGACCAACTCGCTGCGGCCAAGGAAAGTGTGAAGCAGCTTCGTCAGCCGGTCGCCGGCCTTATGCGCATTCGAAATCTGGGCGCGCTTCTCTGCTGTAGAGGTCTGGAGTGCCTCTAGGCTCGGCTTCCCCTCGCCCGCCGACCCCTCGGTTGCGTCCGTGATCTGATCCTGCTTGTCGCGGATTTTCTGATCATAATCCGCGACGTCGGCCTTGATGCTAGTCAGGTAGTGCTGCTCAATCTCGGCCCGTGCCTTGTCGCTTGCCTGCCCCAGCCCCGCCGTCTTTTCATTCTGATCCTTGATTACGGCCGCGAGCGCCGCATGGGCTTCCGCGACTGCCGATAGGTCGACCTCCAGGTCAAAAGAAAGGGCCTCCGTCCTGGCGGCTAGCTTGGCGGCTAGGCGCTCCAGGACCGCTTGCACCTGCCGGTCAGCTTCCTCCTTGGCCGCTTGCCAAGCCGCAACCGCAGCGTCGTAGCGGTCCCGCAAGTCGCTGTAGAGCGCGAGCCGATCGGGAAGCACTACGGCATTGAGTGGCGCCATGAGGGCACCGATTGACGCCGCGCACGCTTCGATTGCCGACTTGAGCGCCTGGTCCTCGGTGCTGAAATGAGCCTCAAGTCGGCTCCATCGCTCCGTTGGAACCGGTTGGCCGCAGAATTCGCAGTCGGTACTGCCATGCTGTCTGTGGAGCGCGTGCCCTTGTTCGACCCACGAGGCGATGTCGGGATGATCTCGCAGGCGCTGGATTGCATCCGAGATCGCCGACCGAATGCAAAGACTCGATGCTTCCTGCAGCAGGGAACTGACTGCGACCGTCATTGGAACGGCGCTGTGCCCGACCATGACCTGTAGCTCGCTTGGGGAGGCGACATCGTCCATAGGCTCCTGCCGGAGCGTCGCGCGGCGGAGTTCGAGGTCCGCCGCAGAGAGCGTCAAGTCGGTGGTTAGCTTTGCGAATGCGGCCTCGGCGTTGTTCTTTCGGTAATTGCGAACCGTGCTGCCACTGGTCGCCTCGCTGATCGTCTTCGCTATCGCGGTGAAGACCTTGCCGCGGCTCGTCTCCAAGGTGCTAATCGCGTCCTTCGCGGCGTTGATCAGCTGCGTTCAACTGGAAATTTCGGCCTGCTCGATCACCAGCTCGTCAGCGATTGCCTTGTTTTCCTCGCCGACGACCAGGATCGGCTTGAGCGCGCCATCAATGGGTCCAATGTTGAGCTGGACGTAGTCGGCATTGAAGACGCGGACCTTTCGGTGTGCCGCCCGACCATGAACGATGTCGCCGGATTCGCTTTCGATTCTGTATTCGAGGGTCGGATAATCATCGTGCGCGCCGAACCCCAAGCATTCGAATAGGCGGGAGAGCGTCGTCTTCCCCGAGCCGTTGTCTCCATAGATGAGATTGTATCGCTCGAATTTCGGAAGCTGTGCGCCCCAGGTGTAGTCCGCAAATACGCCCAGATTTTTCAATCTGCCGACTTTAGTGAGCATCGATTCCCCCGATCCGACAGCCTCTTCGAGCCGTTGCCTGATCAGATTGGCAGATGTCATATCAGCGTGCCAGCGCTCTATTGTCTGTTGGGGCGGACGCAAGTCATGGAGAGGTTACAGGAGGACCTGCCGCATGCACATTTACCTCGACATCGAGACCAAGCGCCTCAGGCGGCCGCGACGAGTTGCGACTGAAGATAGCGCGTTAGCTCGCTAGGGACGGGCTGACGATCTGGATCACGGCCACCAGGGCGTCGAAATTCCTGAAGCGTGGCGGCGTAGGTTCGACCCGGTGCGTCGGGCTCATTTCCCCGCAAGCGCCCCCAGATCGCCTGGTCGCTCTGGCCGCGAATGTCGGGATCGAGTAGATCAGGCCGCTCGAAATAAATCATACGCCGGGCAGCTCCGCCGCGGAGGCTGTGGCCAGCTCGGGCCTGACGCGCGCGACGCGCCGGCCAGATCCCGAATTACGGCCGCCGGGGGCTTCGCATCTATCTGAGCGAGGCGGCTGGCCAACCGCAGTTCATCGGCGCCTAGAACGGGGACCCGCCCGGCGCACCGCATCGGTGACCAGTACGATGCGCTCGCCGAGAAGCGGCCCGACGATCTCGCCGAGCTTCGACGCGGCGCCAGGCCGCGAGACGATGCTCCTTGTGGTGTTGACGACGAATTCACTCATCGCTGCCATCCGTATGGTTGCCATGTCCCAACAAGATCGCCGCTGCGTCGATCAGTCCGTCGAGCGGCGCCTTGCGGAACTGCGCGCGCGCGGCGCCGAGGCGGCTCGCCAGACATGCGTTGTCCGGGTCGCCTTCGTGCAGCACGACGTCAGTCGACCGATCGGTGTGCTCGGGCCAAATCGCGGCCTCCCCCGCCAATGCCGTACCGAGAGCTATAAGCTCTGGCGCGGCGCAAACCCCGGCAACGAAGCGGCGCTGGATCGCGGCAAGATCAATGCCTGGCCCCAGCGACCGTGCGTCAGCGGAACGACGCGAATTGGCGGGACGGAACAGCATCGCCTCGCGCGCCTCGTACCAATGCGCCATCAGGAAGCCGCCGTGCCAGTCCGGCTCAGATGGCAGGGCCGGCACAAAGGACCGTGCGGGAGGCGGGTCGAGCAGCAGCACGCGGCCGCCCGGGCGAGCCTGCGCCAGACGCTGCGCCAGCAGGCCGCCGAGACCGGCTCCCGCCAGATCGATCGTGCCGAGACCGGCTGCATCGAGCGCCTGCGCGAGAAAGGTGGTCATTGCAGCAGGAGAGCCATCGAGCATTGCCAGTGAGCGCCCAGCGCCGGGAAGTTCCAGTGCGAGAACAGGCCGGCGGCGCGCCTCGCGACGTGCCAGATCAGCCCAGTCGCGCGCCTGGCCCGGCAGATCGGGTAGCAGCACCAGCGGCGGCGCCGCCCTAACACCCGTATCATAGGCGCGCGCGAGCAGCCCGGGAGCGAGAACCGTCAAGGCGCCTTCCGGCTTGCCCGGCTGTCCGGCTTGTTGGAGCGGCGGGGCGGCGTTGGCAAGCTGCGCGAAGACCGTGCCGATGCGGGCTGCCCAGGCTGCCCGGTCCACGCCCATCCGTTCGATCGTCAAAGGCGATGCCACCGCACCAAGACGACCGAGATGCGGAAAGAGGGTATCGTCCTCCCGGCAGATAAGATGGGCAGGACGGGTGATGCCAGCTAACGCCGCCCGCCCATCCGTCCGAAAAGCCGCGTTGTAGCCGGCCGCATAGTCGGCCGCGGACAGAATGTCGCGAACGGCCGCGTGGTGGTTCGCCAGCGCCGGCGGATCGCGCGGGATTCGGCTGTCCCGTCCTGGCTGCCACCAGGGAAAGAAGCTGTATTGGTCGCGCACGCGAGACCACAGCGCCGCGACATGGCTGCCGTCCCAGCGTGGCTCGAAATTCGGGAAATAGTGATAGGCGTTGAGGTCCTGTTCTGCCCGCGTGAAGACCGGATAGCCGTCGAGCACCGCGCCAGAGACCAGGCCAGGATGGCGGCGCACCAGCGATGCAGCGATCGTCGCACCGGTATGGGTACCGTAGACGGCGAAGCCGGTCAGTCCCAGCGCCTGCAGCGAGGCGGCGATCGCATCGGCGAAATCGTCGATCGTCGGCCGGCTCTCCGGCAGCGGATCGGACGCGCCGTAACCCGGCGTATCGACGGCGAAGACTGTGAAGCGGTTGGCGAGCGCGTTGGCGAGCGGAAGGAGAACCGCCGAACTGCGCGGCGATTCGTGCAGCAGCACTACAGAAGGGCCGCTACCGAGCCGCAAGCAATGCAGACTGCGCCCTGCCACGGTAACGGTCTGGTGGATCGGATCACCCATCACGTTTCGTCCGTCAGACCGCAAGGGCGTTGGCAGGAAAAAGGCCGGCCCGCGCAAGCCCGCTCTGGATGGGATTCGCCAGCGACGGGGCCAGCCAATTCGCGGTCTCGATCAGCGCATCGAGCAAGACGCCGGTCCTGATCCCCATGCGCTCGAGCATGTAGACGACATCTTCCGTCGCGACGTTCCCCGTCGCCTTCGGTGCAAAGGGGCAGCCGCCGACGCCGCCAATGCTGGCGTCGATCGCGCCGACACCCGCCTCCACGGCTACCAGCACATTGGCAAGCGCTGTGTTGCGAGTGTTGTGGAAATGGCAGCGCAAGGCGAGACCGGCATCGAGCGAGCGGGCGCCCGCTAGCAACGTCCGCACTTGCGAGGGCACGCCGCAGCCTATCGTATCTGCGAAGGCGATCTCATCGGGACGCGTTTCGAGAATCTGCTCGACAAGTCGCAGCACGTGCACCGGCGCGACCTCGCCCTCGAACGGGCAGCCGAAACTCGCGCCGATGGTAACGGTAGTGCGCAGGCCCGCCTCCCGCGCCTTGCCACTTACCTCGCGCCAGCTCGCGAGGGTCTGGGCGATCGAGGCGCCCTGGTTGCGCTGGCTGAACGTCTCGCTCGCTACGGCAACGAAGTTGATTTCGCTGCAATGCGCGGCGGCGCGCTCCATCCCGCGCTCGTTCATGACGAGTCCGATGCTGCTGAGACCGGGATAGCCGCGCAGCTCCGCGCTCAGCACGTCGGCATCGGCCATTTGCGGCACGCGCTTTGGATTGACGAAGCTCGTCGTTTCGATCCGCCTGATGCCGGCAGCCACGGCCCGTGAGATCAGCTCCCGCTTGATTGCGGTCGGGATGAAGACCGGCTCGTTCTGGAGCCCGTCACGCGGCGCGACCTCGACGATCTCGATGATGTTCGACGATGTGGACACGGCTACCTCCGGAAGAAAGAGCTTGCAGGCAGGCTTTCGCCAGTCCAATAACACATAACTTTGTCTGGACAAATTTGGTAGGAACCGATGGGCGAAGCTCGGGATTCCACGCGTTGCGGTCCGCTGACCGATCTCCGCGTCATCGAGATGGGCCAGCTGCTGGCCGGGCCATTCTGCGGCCAGCTGCTGGCTGATTTCGGTGCGGAGGTCATAAAGGTCGAGCAGCCCGGTGCGGGCGATCCGATGCGCGTTTGGGGGCGCGAGAAGGCCCATGGAAAGTCGCTCTGGTGGCCGGTTATCGCCCGCAACAAGAAATCCGTCGAGATCAACGCCCGCGTGCCCGAGGGACAGGATCTGATCCGGCGCCTCGTCGCAGATGCCGACATCCTGCTCGAGAATTTCCGCCCGGGAACCATGGAAAAATGGGGACTGGGCTATGACACGCTGAAGGAGATCAACCCGCGCCTGATCATGATCCGCGTCTCCGGATACGGCCAGACCGGCCCTTATGCCGAGAAGGCTGGATACGGCGCCATCGGCGAGGCTCTCGGGGGGCTGCGCTACGTCGTCGGCGATCCATCGACGCCGCCCAGCAGGATGGGCATCTCGATCGGCGATACGCTGGCTGCCACCTTCGCCTGTCTCGGGGGATTGATGGCCCTGCATAACCGCGAGCGCACCGGGCGCGGCCAGATGGTCGACAGCGCCCTTTACGAAGCCGTGCTTTCGATCATGGAATCGCTAATCACCGAATACGATCAGGCCGGCTATGTCCGCGAGCGCTCCGGCGCCATTATCCCGAATGTAGCACCCTCGAACGTCTATCCGACGCGCGACGGACGAATGGTGCTGATAGCCGCTAACCAGGACACCGTCTTCAAGCGCCTCACCGAGGTCATGGGACGCCCGGACCTGGCGGCCGACGAACGCTACGCCACCCATGTGGCGCGAGGCGCCCGGCAGGCCGAGCTGGACGGGATCATTGCCGACTGGTCGCGGCTGCATGATGCCGACACGCTCGGGCGCCTGCTCGACGAGGGTGGCGTACCTTGCGGCGACATCTACCGCGCGCCCGAAATGCTGGAAGACGCGCATTTCAAGGCGCGCGAGGCAATCGTGACGATCGCCCACCGGCAGTTCGGGGATCTGCGCATGCAGAACGTCGCGCCACGTCTGTCCGACACGCCGGGGCGCATCGTCAGCGCCGGCCCCGAGCTCGGCGAGCATGGCAGGGAGGTGCTGTGCGGCATCCTCGGCCTGACGCCGGAGAATGTTTCGGAACTCGCCGACAAGGGAATCGTAGGCAAGCTGCGAGACTTGGGGGCCTGAGGCGCGCGCCACCATCATGCCCTGTCGCGCTGGATCTCCATGCGATAGGTGAATTCCGACGCGATGTGCCAGTTGAAGGACGCGACCAGCGTCCCCTTTTTCGAGACGTAGCGCCGGAGCAAGAGCAGCGATAATTCGTCCGTCAGCGGCCCCAGCGCCTGCAGCACGTCCTGTGGCATGCGGACGGCGCTGATCTGCTGCTGCGCCTTGATGATCGGCTCGTTCGCGCGCTTCTCGATATGTGCGTAAAACGGCCCGACGCAGCCGGGCAGCTCGGGCACGATCCAGGCCAGGCGGTGCGGAATATAGGATTTGGTCAGGCTGAACGGCTTCTCTCCCTCGGAGACCGATCTCAGGCCCGTCACAACCATCCAGCGCGCGCCGCGCTTGCCGTCGACCGCCTCCGCCGTCGCTGTGTCGAGCGTCGTCTCGTCGATGCCGACGATCTGGAAATACGTGTCGAGCGAGTACTGGAACAGGTCTGTCAGTGAATTGAGGGCGAAGAAATAGCCCTGGCTCGGTTCCGTCCGCTGCACCATCGTGCCCGAACCCTGCCGGCGCGAGACCAGCCCCATCGCCATCAGCCGCCGCAGCGCCTCGCGGATCGTGTAGCGGCTGACGTCGAATTCCTGGCACAGCTCGGCCTCGGTCGGCAGTAGGGTGCCGACCGGATAGAGACCGGAATTCAGCCTGGCCTGGAGCACGTTGACGATCTGCAGGTAACGGGCGGACGTCTTCGAGTCGCTCATCTCAGGCCTGTGCGTTGTCAGCCGAATGACCATTCATCCGGACGCATGGCAAGCGGCGAACCCTGCCTTGCGGTGAACGAGTATGCCCGCAGCCTTCCGCAAGGTCGACCGCAGCCGCACCGACACGCTGCGACTCCATCCATCTCAACGTGCTCGGCGCTTGCCAAATCATCACTGCCATACGCGGTTCATCGGACCATGCCTTCCGAAAAAATGGCGTTGAGACATGTTGACAGGTGGTGGGAAAGACGCAACCTTGTCCGGACAAATTATAATCAGTCGGGATTGAACACACTGTCGGGAGAGAGCGGGAGGTCTGCGCGATGCAGGCTTGCCGGGATTGCGCCGCGCAGCCGCGGCGCGAGCGCGCTCCCATGAATGCCTCTCCCGATCCGCCAACGAGGCGCGCCGGTGTCACTCGGCTCGCATCAACCGCCTCAACGGCGGCCGAGCACGACCAGGACTGTTTCAGGGGAGAGCATCATGGGGACCGCGGTGGCCGGGAAGGCATCCTATCGCCTTGGCGTCGATGTCGGAGGCACCTTCACGGATCTCCTTCTGATCGAGGAGGAGACGGGCCAGCTCTACAGCGCGAAGGTGCCGTCTACGCCGCAGGATTCCTCGGTCGGCGTCCTGAACGGTATCCGCAAGATCTGCGCCGAGGCCGCGATCGATCCGCGCAGCATCGAACATGTCATGCACGGCACCACGGTCGCTACGAACACCGTCCTGACCTCGCGCGGCGCGAAAGTCGGGCTGGTGACCACCAGGGGTTACCGACAGACGCTGCAGATCGCTCGTTCATTCGTGCCCGGCGGGCTCGGTGGCTGGGTGATCTGGAATAAGCGCCCGCTCCTTGCGCCGCTGGAGCTGACGATCGAGGCCGACGAACGCATGGGTGCCAAGGGCGATGTCGTGCGTGACCTCGACGAGGCCGATCTCGAAGCAAAGCTGGTGAAGCTGCAGGCCCGCGGCATCGAGGCGCTGACGGTGTCGCTCTTCAATGCCTATGCCAATGGCGAGCACGAGCGTCGGGTCAAGGCGATCGCCGAGCGCGTGATGCCGGGAGTGCCGGTCTCGATCTCCAGCGACGTCATCCCGGAGATGTACGAATATGAGCGCACCGAGACAACGGTGGTGAACTCCTATGTCCGGCCCGTCGTCGCCAAATACATGGAGAACCTTCATAGGGAGCTGACCGCCAGCATGGGCGACGTCAAGCTGCACGTGCTGCGCTCCGATGGCGGGCTCGCCTCGGTCGAAAGCGCCAAGTCGGCCCCAGTCAACCTGCTGATGAGCGGCCCGGCCGGCGGTGTTTCCGGCGCGCTCTGGATCGCCCAGCAAGCCGGCTACAAGAACCTGCTCACCTTCGACATGGGCGGCACCTCGACGGACGTGGCGCTGATCCAGGACGGCGTCGCCCAGCAGCGGCGCGAGACGCGCGTCGCCGACGTCACCGTGCGCGCCTCGTCGATCGACGTGCGCACGGTCGGTGCCGGCGGCGGTTCGATCGCCTATGTGCCCGAACTAACCAAGGCCCTTCGCGTCGGCCCGCAGAGCGCCGGCGCGGCGCCGGGCCCGGCCGCCTATCGCAAGGGCGGCACCGAGCCGACCGTCACCGACGCCAATGTCGTGCTGGGCTACCTGCCGGCGAATTCTCGCCTGGGCGGCGACATGGTGATCGATCGCGACCTCGCGACGACCGCTGTCGAGAAGATTGCCACAGCCCTCGACATGCCGGCCAAGACCGCGGCCGCCGGCATCATCGACATCGTCAACGAGAACATGTTCGGCGCTCTGCGGCTGGTCTCCGTCGAGCAGGGCTACGACCCGCGCGACTTCGCCCTCGTCGCCTTCGGCGGCGCCGGCCCGCTCCACGCCAATGCCATCGGCAAGCTGATGAACTCCTGGCCGGTGATCGTGCCGCCGGGGCCAGGCGTGCTGTGCGCTTATGGCGATGCCACGACACGACTGCGTGACGAGGCCTCGCGCACGCTCGTGCGCCGCTTCGGCACGCTGAGCGATGCCGAGGTCCTCCAGGTGCTGGAGCAACTCGCCGAGGAGGCGGCCAAGGCGCTTGCGGCCGAGGGCGTGACGGCGGCCGAGTTGGACACCACCCTCCAGATCGACGTGCGCTATCACGGCCAGGGTCTCGGCATCCCGGTCGCGACCACACTGGAGACGTTCCGCGAGACGGGTCTTGCCGGGCTCGGCGAGTCCTTCGACGAGATGCACACCCAGCTCTTCACCTTTGCGCTGGATGCCGAGCACGAGCTCGTCACGCTGCGCGCCATCGTCCAGGGCCCTGTCCCCAACGTCAAAGCCGAGGCGCTCGCCAAGGGCGGCCGCGACCCCGGCGCCGCACTGATCGAGACCACCACGATCTTCGTCGAGGGCGCAGACCACGAGGCGGGCGTCTACGATCGTACCAGGCTGCTCGCCAGCAATGTCGTTCCCGGTCCCGCGATCGTGGCGCAGATGGATACGACGACCCTCATCCTGCCCGGCCATGAGGGCGAGGTCGATGCCACCGGCTGCATCCTGATCCGCCCGTCGAACTGAACGGAAGCACGACCATGCCCGCGAAGATCATCCAGACCAACGCCACGCCGTTCGACAAGGTCGCCGTCGAGCCGATCACCCTCGACATCATCGAGAACGCCCTGCGCAATGCCCGCGCCGAAATGGACGCGGTGCTCTTCCGCACCGCGATGTCGCCCGGCATCCGCGAGCAGCACGACGCCTTCCCGATGATCGCCAACAACGACGGCAAGATGGTCGTCGGCCAGTTCGGCTCCTTCCTCTACGGCTTCATGCAAGGCTATGAGGGCACGATCGAGGAAGGCGACGTCTTCCTCACCAACGATCCATATTCCTGCGACGGCGCGGTCAGCCATCTCAACGACTGGCTGACGATGATGCCGATCTACCGGGACGGGCGGCTGATCGCCTGGGCCGCGATGTTCGGGCACATGACCGACACCGGCGGCAAGGTTCCGGGCTCGCTGCCGACCGATGCGACGCAGATCTTCGAGGAAGGGATCCAGATCCCGCCGATCAAGATCTTCCGCAAGGGCGAGCTGAACGAGGACGTATTCAACCTGCTGCTGCGCAATTGCCGGCTGCCGCACTGGAATCGATCGGATTTCAACGCGATCATCGCTGGCCTGCGCCTCGCCGAGCGTCGCGTGCGCGAGATCAGCGATCGCTTCGGGGTCGACACCTTCATCTCGGCGATGAACGAGATGCTGGAGCGGAATCGCGTCGCTATGGGCGCGATCATCAAAATGTTCGTTCCGGCGGACAAAAAGGCCTATTTCGAGGACTATATCGACGATGACGGCATGGGCCACGGCCCCTACAAGATCGCCTGCTCGATGTGGCGGGAAGGCGATGTCGCCATCTTCGACTTCGAGGGCACCGACCCGCAATCGATCGCCTCGGTGAACTTCCTCCTCAATGAGGAGATGTTCAAGATGTTCCTCGGCGCCTTCACCATCAACCTGTTCGATCCACAGATCCTGTTCAACGACGGCTTCTACGATCTGGTCGATGTCCGCATCCCGAAGGGCAGCATCCTGAAGCCGCAGCGCCCGGCCGCCCTGTCTTGCCGTACCCACCTGCTCGGCCGCATCTTCGACCTCATGGGCGGCCTGCTCGGACAGGGTGCGCCCGACGCGCTCAACGCCGCCGGCTTCTCCGACAGCCCGCACCTGATGTATTCGGGCTATGGCGAGGACGGCGAGTGGTACCAGCTCTTCCAGATCGGCTTCGGCGGCATTCCGGGCCGGCCGGTCGGTGACGGGCCCGACGGGCACTCGCTCTTCCCGGCTTTCACCAATGTGCCGAACGAGTATCTCGAGGCCTACTTCCCAATGCGCATCCTCGCCTACGAGACGATCGCGAGCTCGGGCGGTGCCGGACTGCATCGCGGCGGCAACGGCGTACATATCGAGTACGAGTTCCTGCAGCCGGGAGAGATCTCGATCCATGACGACCGCTGGCTGACCTATCCGTGGGGCGTCAACGGCGGCGCTCCGGGCATGCGATCGACCAAGCGCATCGTCCGCGCCGACGGCAGCCAGGCGCTCGTTCCCTCGAAATGCGACCGTATCCACGTCGCGCCGGGCGATGTGCTGCATTTCGACACCTGGGGCGGCGGTGGCTGGGGCGACCCGCTGAAGCGCGACGCGGCGCTGGTCGCCAAGGATGTCGAGCGCGGACTCGTGACGCAGGACGGCGCCCGCGCCTATGGCGTCGTCGTGTCGGCCGACGGGGATCTTGACGTTGCCTCCACCGAGGCCCTGCGCGGCGAGATAGCGGCGGGGCGCGGCGAGCTGCCCCTGTTCGACCGCGGCGGCACGATCCCGGAGATCCTGGCCCGCGCCAAGCAGGAGACGGGCTTCGATGCGCCGAAGCCGCCGCGCTTCAAGGTGCCGCAGAAAGCGCTCGAGCGTCAGAGCGCATGAGCAAGGCGACGGGGCGTCCTGCGGCTTGACAAGCTGACGAGCGAGAGAATGAATTCGTATTCAATTCTCTGATCGCGACGATGGATGCCAGAGCAATGCACGCTGTACCCCCGCCAGTCCTTCCGAGCCCAACATGACCGATCCGTTTCCGATTCTGGTCTCCCACGTCTCAGGCCTGCGTTTCGCGGCGCTTCCGGCCTCCGCGATTCAAAGGATGAAGGTCTTCATCCTCGACACGCTCGGCGTTGGCGCGGCCGGCTCGAACGGGACCGATCTTACGGCGATGAATGCGCTCGCAGCCAGCTGGGGCACGGCGGATGAGGCACATGCCTGGGGCACGGGCGACCTGCTTCCTGCTCCATCGGCCGCCTTCGTCAACGCCTACCGAATCCACTCCCTGGAATTCGACTGTCTGCACGAGCGGGCGGTACTGCATCCGATGGCGGCGATCCTTGCCGCGGCGCTCGCCTATTGCGACCGGCGTGCGCGGCAGGGCCGGCCCGTGAGCGGCCAGCACCTGATCGCGGCCTGCATTGCGGGCGTCGATATCGCCACCTTTCTCGGCTTCGCCGCGCGCGGCCCGCTGCGCTTCTTCCGGCCCTCCACTGCCGGGGGCTTCGGGGCCGCCTCGGCAGTCGCCAATCTGGCGGAGCTTTCGGACGAGCGCACGGCGAACGCGCTGGGCATCCAATATTCTCAGGCCTCCGGCACCATGCAGGCGCATGTCGAGGGCTCGCCCTGCCTTGGCCTTCAGGTCGGCTTCGCGGCGCGCGCCGGCATTGTCAGCGTCGATCTCGCCGAAGCCGGCCTCTCCGGCCCCCACGATATTCTGACCGGGCGTCACGGCTATTTCCGTCTGTTCGAGGCTGATCAATTCCAGATCGAGGGCGAGATCGAGCGGATCGGCCGCGAGTTCCAGATCGAGGAGATGGCGCATAAGCCCTTTCCGAGCGGACGCCTGACGCATGGAGCGGTCCATGCGCTGATGCTGCTGCGCGAGAGACTGGGCTTTTCGGCGGCGGATCTGCGCCTATTCGAGTGCTTCGTGCCGCCGGTGGTCGCGCGGCAGGTGGGGCGGCCGGATGTGCCGAACCCCGCCGCCAATTACGCGAAGCTCTGCATTCCGTTCGTTGCCGCGACCTATCTCAGGCGTGGCGAGGTCACCGTCGACGGCTTCCTCGGCACCGCGGTGCTCGACGATCCGGAGACACACGCTATCGCCGGGCGCGTGGTCGTCACCGAGGACGACAATCCCGATCTCAACGCGATGACGCCGCAGCGCTTCCGGCTCACACTGGCGGATGGCTCGCGCCACGACCTGACGCTCGACCACGTGCTCGGGCACCCGAAGGTCCCGCTGACGCAGGAGCAGCATCTTTCCAAATTCCGGACCGCATGGCGCTCGGGCGGGCTCGAGGCCGCGGCGGGCGAGAAGCTGATCGCCCTCGTCGACGGACTCGAAGCCCTCGACGATGCGGCGGCGCTGAGCCGCGTGCTCTCGCCATCAGGGGCGTAGACGGCGATGGCGCGGTGCATGATTTCGCCCGCGCCATGGTCGCGCCCCATGGGCACGACGGAGAGGTCGCTGCGCTCAGCGCGCCCGAGAGCCGGCCGTTTCCTGGGTGCTCAGCGACTTGAGGAAAGCGATGATCTCCTGCTCCGAGACGACGTCGGCATATTTGGCGTTCATGTCGAAGAGATTGGCTTCATGCGGATCGCGGTGCCGATCCCCACAGGCCTCGCGCACGACGCTGGTACGAAAGCCATAGGACATCGAGTCGACGCAGCTGGCGCGGACGCAGCCCGACGTGGTGAGCCCGGTCAGGATGACACTGTCGACTCCGGACGCCGTCAGCGTCGAAGCAAGCGAAGTTCCGAAGAAGGCGCTCGGATACTGCTTGGTGACGACGATCTCATTGTCGCGCGGAACCAGCCCCTCGGCGAAGCCCGCCGTCTTGCGGCCCGGAAGGAAGGCCTTCAGCGGCTTGGCCTTCTCGAAAAAGCGTCCACCGTCGAGGCCTTCGGCCTGGTAGCGCACCTCGGTCAGCACGACAAGGACGCCGGCCTCGTGCGCGGCTTCGCGAACGCGCAGCGCCGACGCGAGCGCGTCCTCGACGCCGGCGTACAGATCGCAGTTCCGGTCGAAATAGGCGTCGGCGAAGTCGATCAGTACGAGCGCAGGATTACGCCCGAAACCAACCTGATTGGCGTAGGCGCGTCGGTAATTCTCAGCAAGGCTTTCGGTATCCGACATTTCGATTCCTCGTCCTTCGACGCCAGTTCGGCGGAGCTACGGTGCAATGCGCGGCCCGGCGGCGAGCGGAGGCTGGCGGCTTTCGACCAGAGCCTCCCCAAGGCCACGCTAGCAGCATTCGAATCCTTATGCGGCACGTCGACCTGCGTCAATGATGACTGCGCATGCATTTTGCTGTCGTGGCCCTCCCCATGGTCGGTACGAATGCGAAGGCGATGCGCAGCTCGCGCCTCTTCGCGCGGAAATACGGCTATATTTTCGACAGAACCAAAGCAGATGTGATGGCTTATCAAGCAAAAACACAGACGTCATCCTCTGCGAGATCACCACGTCGTCGTGCATTCTCCGAGGCGCTCGCGCAGAGAAGGCAGCGAGACGGAGAAGCCGCTTGCATGCGTATGCGACGAATGTTACGGTTTGAAGGAATTCAAGCGAGCGCAGGGGAGCGAGAGACCGTTGTCTGATCCACGCGAGCATTCGCAGGCCGAGGAAGAGCGCTTCGCAGCGGAGCGCTTCGCGCGACACGCGTTGAGCGTCTCGTTTCCTGACCTTTCGGCGGATGCCGTGGCCCAGGCGAAGGTTTTCATCCTCGACAGCTTCGGCGTCGGCATTGCCGGCTCGACCGCCAGCGGCGCGGCCGAAATCCTGACCGCTGCCAAGGGCTGGGGCAGCGGAGACGATGCGCGGGTCTGGGGCCGTCGGGATAGGATGCCTGCCCCGCTGGCGGCGATGATCAACGCCTTTCAGGGGCACTGCCAGGAATACGACTGCGTGCATGAGGGAGCGGTGCTGCACCCGCTCACCACGCTCATCCCCGCGCTGACCTCCCATTGTGAGCGCGCCGGCGGAATCTCGGGCCGCGACTTCCTGACGGCGGTTGCGGTCGGGGTGGATGTCACGGCGGGCCTCGGCATCGCCTCGCGATCGGCGATGCGTTTCTTCCGCCCCGCAACGGCGGGCGGCTTTGGCGCCACCGCCGCGCTCGGCCGGCTCATGGAACTTCCGGAAGATCGGTTGGCGCGCGCGTTCGGCCTGCAATATGCGCAGACCAGCGGCACCCTGCAGCCGCATGTCGAGGGCAGCGTCGCGCTGCCGCTTCAGGTTGGCTTCAATTCACGCGCCGCGGTCCAGGCCTGCGATCTCGCGCGGGCCGGTGTCGTTGGTCCGCTGGATGTCTTCGAGGGCCCTTATGGCTACCTACGCCTGTTCGAGGGCGAGTGGGATCTCGACCCCGTATTCGACAATCTCGGCAAGGTCTGGCGAGTGGCAGAACTTAGTCACAAGCCGTATCCGGCCGGCCGGGCCACGCATGCCGGCGTGGAGGGCATCATCCGCCTGCGAGAAGAGCACGGCTTTACGGTGGAAGATGTCGAAGCGGTGACGATCGTCGGCCCGCCGGTGACCGCACGGCTCTGCGCCCGGCCGGACATGCTGGAACCCAAGCAGAACTACGCGCAGCTCTGCATGTCTTATATCGCTGCCAAGGTGTTGCTGCGCGGGGAGATCGATCTTGCCCATTACCGGGGCGACGAGTTGACTGATCCGCTGACGCACGAGGTCGCGCGCAAGATCACCATGTTGTCCGACGGCAGCGACAAGCCGAACGCGCTCGTGCCCGTTGACGTCACGATCCGGCTGAAGAATGGCACCGAACTGAGCTGGCGCTGCGAGCAGATGCTCGCGAGCCCGCAACGGCGGCTATCGCGCGAACTGCATTTGAAGAAATTCCGCCGCTGCTGGGAGTTTGCGGCAGATGCACTGACCGCCGACGCACGAGAGACTCTGATCGCCATGGTCGACGATCTCGAGACGGTTCGGGACATGCGGGAGGTCGCACGGCTTCTCGCGCCCTGATGCATTCGGCCGGGCTGCAGTCCGGATTGCTTCACCAAAAAGACAAAGCAGGGGATGATGAACATGAGCAGGATCAGAACCGCATTCGCGGCGTTTGCCGGCGTGGCTCTAGGTGCGATCTGCCTATCCGCCGCGCAGGCACAGACGCAGTTGCTCTATCTCGCAGAGGACGTTCCAGCTGGACTCAACTACGACGGCCCCTCGGTTTCGGTGAACACCTCGCAGACCGGTTTCATCAATCTGATGGAGCCGATGCTCTACTACCCGCCTGGTGAGACCAATGAAGACGGGGTCCGAAAGCTCGACTTCACCAAGTTCGAGGGTCGGCTTGTTGAGCGCTGGGAGAACGATCCGGCGACGAAGACCTGGACGCTCCACCTGCGCAAGGGCGTGAAGGGCTGCTCCGGCAACACGTTCAGCGCCGATGACGTGATCTATACCTTGAGCCGGGCGAAATCCGTGAGCGGCCAGGCACCTATCGGCTGGTTCGTTTCGTCTCTCGCCGCGATTGAAGGCTTCGATCGCAAGGTCTTCGCCAAGGACGCCGACAAGTCGCTCGGCGACGCCGTGGTCAAGGTCGATGACTACACGGTTAAGATCCGCCAGGGCGAGGCGAGCAACCTCTTCCTGATGGTGCTGACCAACTACGCCATGGCGCCGTTCGACAGCAAAGAGCTGAAGAAGCACTCCACCGAGCAGGATCCCTGGAGTCACATCTACGCCAATACGGTGAATCCGACTGGTTTCGGTGCCTATTGCCTCGAGCGCTGGGTCAAGGACGACGAGTTCGTGCTTAAGGCTAACCCCGATTACTACCGTGGCAAGCCGCAGATCGATCGGGTCGTTATCAAGAAGGTTCCGCAGAGCGCCAACCGCACCCTGACCCTGCGGTCGGGCCAGGCACAGCTGACGCAGCGCCTGACGTCGCGCGAGTTCGACAATCTGCGCAATGCGCGTGGCGTGAAGGTCGCCGGCATCTTCGGCAACGAGACGTTGTTTCTGAACCTGAACTGGAAGACTCCGCCTTTCGACAACGCCAAGCTCCGGCAAGCCTTTGCCGCCGCCATGCCTTACGACGCGATTTCGAAGATCGGCTACTCCGGCCAGGCGCGCCCTTGGCAGGCGCATTTCACCCCTGTGCTCAATGGCTATGTCAAACCGCAGGCGCAGTTCGCCAATGATCAGGCTCGTGCCAAGGCGCTGCTTGCGGAAGCCGGTTTTCCGGATGGCAAGGGTCTCGAGAAATACGCCGACAGCCTGAAACTCGCGTTCACGGCCGAGCGGGAATCCTATCTCGGCCCGATCGCGACGACGATCCAGTCTGCGCTCAAGGATGTCGGCATCCCGATCATGCTCGAGCCGATGCCTCAGACCCAGATCTCCGATCGTCGCCTCGTCAAGAAGGACCTGCCGATGTCGATCAGCGACATCGAGAAGCCGGTCGGTCCCGACGTGATCTTCGCGACGAAGCTGTTCTTCGTGTCGGCGGCGGCCGGCGGCGTCAACAACATGGCGAATTACAGCAACGCCGAGGTCGACAAGGCGTTCACCGAAGCTCTGGTGGCGGCAGACCCGGCCCGGCGCCAGGAGCTGGCCAAGTTTATCCAGGAAACGCTGCAGTCCGAACTTGCCTGGATCCCGTTGCTCGAGACCCGCACGCAATGGGCCTTCAGCACCAAGCTGAGCGGCATCACCTGGGCGCCGGACAACGCGCTGCGGATGTTCGATCTCAAGCTCGAGCCCTGAGTATCCGATGAAGCGCTTTATCGCGACGCGGCTCGCTACCGCCCTGCTCCAGCTGATCGGCCTTGCGCTGGTGGTGTTCTTCGCCATCCGCGCGCTACCGGCCGATCCAGTGGCCCGGCTGGTCGGATTGAACGCGTCGCGTGAGGCGTATCTGTCGTCGCAGCGCTCTCTGGGTCTCGACAAGCCCGTCATCGAGCAGCTCGGCGCCTATATCGGGCTCACCCCCGGCGCGCATGGGCTGCTGCAGGGCGATCTCGGGCGGTCCTGGGTCACCGGAGAGCCGATCGGCAGCGAGATCATGCGCTATCTGCCGGTCACGCTGGAGCTGATCACCATAAGCTTCATCATCGCCTTCCTGATCGCTGTGCCCCTCGGCATGCTCTGTGCCTTGAAGCCGGGGGGCGTCGCCGACAAGGCGACCTTCGGCTACAGCCTGTTCGCTGGGTCTCAGCCTGAATTCTGGTGGGCGCTGCTGTTCATCTACCTGTTCTTCGCCCAGCTTGGGTGGGCACCACCGCCGCTCGGGCGTCTCGACCCGATGGCGTCGCCGCCACCAGCCATCACCGGCTTCATCACGGTAGACTCGCTGCTGGCCGGCAATCTCGCAACGTTCTGGAATGGCCTGCATCACCTGATGCTGCCGGTGCTGACCAAGGTCTTCGTCCTGTCGGGGCCGATCGTGAAGATGGTGCGTCAGAACATGGTGCGCGTGCTCTCCTCCGACTATGTGCTGTATGCGCGCGGCAGCGGGCTGCGGCCACGCCGCATCGCCTGGATCTCGCTCAAGAACGCGCTGGCGCCGACCCTGACGCTGCTGGGCGTGCTCTACGGCTACATCCTCGGCAGCGCGGTGCTGATCGAGACTGTGTTCTCGCTCGGCGGCATCGGCCATTACGCCGTCCGCTCCGTGCTCTCTTTCGACTATCCGGCCATCCAGGCGGTCGTGCTGGTCATCGCCGCGATCTCGCTTTTCGTCTATCTCGCGCTCGACATCGTCCATGCGCTGCTCGATCCGAGGATCACGTCATGAGCGACGCCATGCTCGAATCCCAGGTCGAGAGGCTGGCAGCCGATCCGCTCGGCCGCGGCAAGTCCGACTACCTCTTCATCACCGGGGCAGCGATCGTCGTACTGTCGTTGGTTATGATGGTGATCGGCCCCTGGATCGTGCCCTACGAGGTCGGCAGACCGACTGGCCTGATCGCCGAACCGCCCCCTGCCCTTGCCGAGGTGCCCGGCCTGCTCTGGCTCGCGCTGACCGGCGGGCTCGATAAGCCTGTGCACTGGTTCGGCACCGATGCGGCGGGGCTGGATGTCTTCTCCCGCGTCATCGCCGCGCCGCGCGCCGATGTCGCGATCGCTCTGGGGGCCAACGTTTTCTCGCTCGTCGCCGGCTGCCTGCTCGGCCTGGCCGCCGGTTCGGCGCGGCCGATCGTGGGGACGCTGATCATGCGCATCTCCGATCTCGTCCAGGCCTTCCCGGTCTTCATCACCGGCATGATCCTGGTCACCCTGGCCGGGCGCAGCCTCCTCACGATCATGATGACGCTGGCCCTGCTCTACACCCCGATCTACATCCGCCTGACGCGAGCCGAGGTGCTAGCCCAGAAGCAGCGCGGATTCGTTGACGCGGCCCGCGCACTCGGCCGGCGGGAGGCATGGATCGCGCTCGTGCATGTCCTTCCGAATGCAATGACACCGGCGCTCGTCCAGTTCTCCGTCACGATTGGCTTCGCCATCCTGATGACTGCGGGGCTGAGCTTCGTCGGCGCAGGCGTGCGACCGCCGACTCCGGAATGGGGGCTGATGATCGCCGCAGGCGCCGACCAGATCGTGCAGGGCGAGTGGTGGCCGTCGCTGTTCCCCGGGCTCGCCATCTCGATCACCGTGTTCGGCTATGCCGCATTCGGCAACGGACTGGAGCGCCGCTATGCTCAGTGAAGGTGGCAGGCGCGCTTTGCTCTCGGTCCGCGATCTCTCGGTCGATTACGGCCGGCAAAAGGCTCTGCGGGGCGCAAGCTTCGCGATCGAGCCGGGACAGATCGTCGGGCTCACCGGCGATTCAGGCAGCGGCAAGTCGACACTCGGGCTGGCTCTGTTGGGGCTGGCACGGCCGCCGGGCGAGATCGTCTCCGGCTCCGTCCTGCTCGAGGGCCGCGATGTCCTCGCCATGAGCGAGGAAGAACGGCGCGAGGTTCGCGGCCGCCAGATCGGCCTGATCGTGCAGAACCCGCGCGGTTCGCTCAGCCCGCTGCATACGGTCGGCAGCCAGATCGGCAACGTGCTGCGCGCGCATCTCCCGATCACCCGCGAAGACGCGCGCGGGCGCTCCGTCGATCTGCTGCGCAATCTCGGCCTCAACGACCCGGAGCGCCGCGCCAACGCCTATCCGCATGAGATCAGCGGCGGCATGGCGCAGCGCGTGCTGATCGCCATGGCGCTCGGAGCCGGGCCGCGTCTGCTCGTCGCCGACGAGCCGACCAGCGGGCTCGACGTCACGATTCAGGCGCAGTTCCTCGATGAGCTCTGGAAGGCCGCTCGCAATGCCGGATCAGCGGTTCTGCTGATCACCCAGGACCTCGGCATCATCGCGAATTACTGCGACCGTGTCATGGTGATGGACAAGGGCGCCATCGTCGCGCAGGGCGACGTGCGGGAGTTCTTCGCCAACCCGCAGGACGACTACAGCCAGACGTTGCTGTCCCTGGAGCGCGCACCGCCGCCCAAGCAGCTGACCGATCCCGCGCCACTGCTCCATGTCACCGGCCTGAGCAAGCAGTTCCGGCTGCGCAGCTCCGGCAAGACGCTGCAGGCCGTCGATTCAGTCGAGCTCGAAATCCGGCGCGGCGAGACGCTCGGCCTCGTCGGCGAGAGCGGCTCCGGCAAGACAACTGCCGGGCGCTGCCTGCTGCGACTGGTCGAGCCCGACTCCGGCACGATCCTGTTCGAAGGTCGCGACCTGAGAAGCGCGGCCGCAGCCGAGATGCGCAAGCTGCGGCGCAAGGTGCAGATCGTCTTCCAGGACCCGCTCGACTCGCTCGATCCGCGCTGGACCGTCTCCTCCATCATCGGAGAGGCTCTCGACAAACCCACGCCCGAACGGATCGCTGAGCTCCTGAGGCTGGTAGGCCTGGACCCGGCGATCGCCGCGCTGAAGCCTCGCAGTCTGAGCGCCGGCGCGCAGCAACGTGTCGGCATCGCGCGCGCCATTGCGCCCGATCCGGCGCTCATCGTTCTCGACGAGCCCACCTCGGCGCTGACGCCGCTGGCCCGCGTCGAGATCGTCAAGCTGCTCCGCGACCTGCAGGAGCGCCTAGGCACCTCATACCTGTTTATCTCGCACGACCTGAACACAGTCGAGCGCCTCAGCCACCGTGTGGCGGTGATGTATCTCGGTCAGATCGTCGAGGTCGGCACGCGCGAGCAGGTCTTCGATACGCCGCGGCATCCTTATGCGCGTGCCCTGCTTTCGGCGCATCTTGCTCCGAACCTGTCGCGTCGGCGCGTGGACAACCCGCCGAAGGCGCAGCTCAGCGGCGAAATTCCAAGCCCAATCGATCTTCCTGCCGGTTGCTATCTGGCAGGCCGATGCCCGCAGGCACTGGAAAGCTGCCGGCGCGAGCCACAGCCGCTGCAGCGCATCGGCGACGGGCGCCAGATCCGTTGCACACCGGAGGCCACCAAGGCCCCGACGGAGATCATCGACTACGCCGAAGCTTAAAAAAAGGGGATAGGACATGACGATCGACCGCCGCACACTGCTCAAGACCGTCGCCGCCGGCGCCGGCATCAGCCTGCTGAGAACCCCGGCCTTTGCCGCCGATGGCACGTTGACCATCGCGCTGCCGAACAACCCGTCGACGCTGGACCCGATCCAGATCTCGAACCACGATGCGATGGCCATCTCCAATGCCATCTTCGAGAACCTGCTCGAGGTGGATGTCGACGGCAACATCGTGCCGTCGCTGGCGCACAAGCTGCCGGAGATCAACGACGATGCAACCCGCTTCGCGTTCGATCTGCGCGACGACGTCGTCTTTCAGAACGGTCAGAAATTCACTGCCGAGGACGTGAAGTACAGCTACGAGTACATGCTCGATCCGAAGAACAAGTCGATCCGCCGCACGCTGTTCTCGCCGATCAAGGAGATCGTCATCGAGAGCCCCACCCGGGTGGTGTTCAACCTGAGCCAACCCTATCGGCCCTGGCTGCAGTACATGACCAAATTCATGGGCATCTTCCCGAAGGGCAGCCGCGAGGCGAAAGGCGACGACGCCTTCAAGAACGCCCCGGCCGAGCTCGGCACCGGACCCGGCATCTTCGTCGAGTGGCAGCCGGATACCCAGATCGTCATGCGGCGCAATCCGAACTACTGGCGCAAGGGCGTGCCGGCCTGGCAGCGCGTCGTCGCGAAGATCGTGCCCGACGACGCCTCCCGCATGGCATATCTGATGACCGGCCAGGCCCAGATCATCAGTTCGCCGCCGCCGCGCGACTTTGATCGCCTCAAAACGGCACCCGGCATCAAGACCGGCAGTAAGGTCGCGATCGGCGGGATGTGGTTCATCCAGACGAATACCAAGCGTGCGCCGTTCGACGATGTGAACTTCCGCAAAGCCGTGTCGAGCGCGATCGATCGCAAGGCGATCGCGAAGGACGTGTTCTATGGGTTGCTGGATGCCTCCGCGACCCCGGCGCCGACCGGCGTCTCATACTACAACCCCGATGCCGACAAAGCCGCTGGATTCGATCTCGACAGGGCCAAGGCCTATCTCGCGAAGTCGAAATACGCCGACAAGCCAGAGTTCGAGATGCTCGTGCCTTCCATCCCGTATCTGTTCGACGCCAAGGACGCGGCAGTGGTGATGCAGGCACAATTGGCACGCGCCGGAATCACCATGAAAATCACGCCAATGGAGCAGCCGCAGATTCTAACGCGTGCGCTGGCCGGGGCGCAGGTCGCGTCGCTGATGCCTTTGATGGCTCCAGCCGATCCGACCTTCATCATCCAGATCACCTTCACTGCAAACCAGCTGATGTCGAAGTCGTCTGGTTACACCAACCCTGAACTCGATGCGGCAATCCAAGAGAGCTACAAATACCCGGACTCCAAGCGGCTCGACCCGGTCCTCAAGAAGATCCAAGCGATTTTGGTCGAGGATCAGCCCAACATCTTCCTCGGCTTCGTGGGTGTGGCCAATGCCTGGCGCGAGGAGGTCACTGGTTTCAAGCCGAATACGGGCCTCTCGATGTGGGTCCGGGACGTCAAGACGAGCTGAGTGACGGTATCGTTCATGTTGCGGATCATCAGCCGGGTCGCAGGGTCCATCGGTGTGCTCTTCGCAGTCAGCGTCGTGCTGTTCGCGCTCGTGCAGTCTAACCCGGTTTCGCCCGGTCGCGTCGTTCTCGGCGCGGATGCGGCTGATGAGGACATCGCAGCCTTCGAAGCGGAGCGCGGGCTCGATCAGCCCGTGCTCCGGCAATATGTCACCTGGGCGGGCAAGGCCCTGCGTGGCGATTTCGGGCAATCCTTTGTGGATGACAGCTCCATCTCGCGCACGATCGCGATGACGCTTCCCGTGACGCTCGAACTCGTGCTGTGGGCCTTCCTTCTGGCGCTTTGCCTGGCGATCCCGCTCGGCATCATCTCGGCCCTGCGCGAAGACAGTTGGATCGACCATGTTTCGCGCGCGATCGCCACGCTCGGCGTTTCGATCCCAACCTTCTGGCTCGGCCTCATGCTGATCGCCTGGGGGGCGGTCGGGCTCGGCTGGTTTCCTGCAGGCGGCTATGTGCCCTGGTCGGGCGGAGTGGGCCCCCACCTGCTCTCGCTCGTCCTGCCTGCGGTCTCGCTCGGCCTCTACTACGTCGCGATCATCAGCCGCATGACCCGGTCCAGCGTCGGCGACGTGCTCTTGGCCGATCATGTGCGCGTCGCGCGCGCCATGGGGCTGCCGCGGCGTCGAATCCTGGTCTACGTTTTGCGCAATGCGATGACACCGGTCGTGACCGTCTCGGCGATGTCCTTCGGCTACATGTTCGGGTGGGCCCTGATCATCGAGCAGGTCTTCAACATTCCCGGAATGTCGCGTGCGTTGCTGAACGCGATCTTCCGCCGCGACTACTTCGTCATCCTCGACGTGGTGCTGGTGATCACCGCGATATTCCTGATAGCAAACCTGATCGCCGACTTGCTGTACCGTCTTCTCGATCCACGGGTATCGGCATGAGCGCCATCAGTATCCAGTCAGTTTCACGAACATCGGCGCTCAAGGCGCTGGCCGGCCGGCCTGCCGGCGCGGCCGGTCTCTGTGTCGTCGTGCTCGTGATCGTCATCTCACTACTCGCCCCTTGGGTGGCGCCCTACGACCCGCTGGCCGTCGATCTGCAGCGCAAGCTGCAGGCTCCAAGCGCGCTGCATTGGTTCGGGACCGACCCGACCGGCCGCGACATTCTCAGCCGGGTGATCTGGGGCGCCCGCCCCTCTCTTGCGGTCGGCTTCATCGCCGTGCTGATCGGCACGCTCGGCGGGGTCCTGATCGGGCTGACTTCGGCGATACTGCGCGGCTGGTGGGAGCAGGTTGCGATGCGCGCCATGGACGGGCTCGCCGCGATCCCGCTGCTGATCTGGGCGATCGCCATCGTCGGCATCATCGGTATCGGCCCGGTCAAGATCGGTCCGTGTACCTTCCCCAACGAAGCCAAGCTCATCGTGCTGATCGGCCTGCTCTACATGCCGCCGCTGGCCCGCGTCACCTATGGCGGCGCCCTTCTGGAGGCGCGGGCCGACTACGTGCAGGCCCGCCGGCTGCAGGGCGCCGCCACGACGCCGATCATGTTTGGCGACGTGCTGCCGAACTGCCTTTCGCCGGTGATCGTGCAGGCGACGCTGCTGATCGCCGTCGGCATCGTCGTCGAGGCCTCGCTCAGCTTCGTCGGCCTCGGCGTCGAGCCGCCGCATCCGAGCTGGGGCGGAATGCTGGCCGATGCGCGCCGTTCGATCTTCTCCGGCGAGTGGTGGACCTATGTCTTCCCGGGTGCGGCGATCTCGATCACGGTCATCGGCTTCAACCTGCTCGGCGATGCCCTGCGCGATGTGCTCGACCCCCGCAAGGTCTCGGGCGGTAGGATGATGATCTGATGGCATTACTCGAAATCGACAATCTCGGGATCGGCTTTCCGACCGCCGCCGGGATGGCCGAAGTGGTGCGCGGACTGAGCCTCTCCGTCGAGACCGGCGAGGCGGTGGGTCTGGTCGGCGAAAGCGGCTCGGGCAAGAGCCAGACGGCACTTGCGATCATGCGGCTGCTGCGCGCCCCGGGGCGGATCACCCGCGGCTCTATCAGGCTCGATGGACATGATATCGGCAGACTCGACGAGCGGGAGATGCGACGCCTGCGTGGTGGCACGGTCTCGATCGTGTTCCAGGATGCCCTCTCCGGCCTGAACCCCGTCTTCCCCATCGGCGTCCAGATCAGCGACGTCATCCGCGCCCATCGTACCGTTTCGCAGCGGGACGCGCGCAACATCGCCGTCGAGATGCTCGAGCTCGTGGGGATCAAGGACGCCGGCAAGCGCCTGGATGCCTATCCGCACGAGTTCTCCGGCGGCATGCGCCAGCGCGTGCTGATCGCGATGGCGGTGGCCTGTCGTCCGAAGCTGCTGATCGCCGACGAGCCGACGACGGCGCTCGACGTCACCGTACAGGCCCAGATCGTCGAATTGCTGCGGGACCTGCGCGAGAAGCTCGGCCTGGCTCTCCTGTTCATCACGCACAATCTCGACCTCATGAGTGAGATCTGCAGCCGTTCCGTCGTGCTCTATGGTGGCATGATGATGGAGGATTCGCCGGTCGACATGCTGTTCGGCCGGCCTGAACATCCCTACAGCAAGGCGTTGCTCGATTGCGTACCGCGCCTGGAGGATCGACCCGGCGACCTGAAGCCTATCGAAGGGGCTGCTTTCTCGCTGGCGCGTGCCGGCCAGGGTTGTCCGTTCGTGGCGCGCTGCGCCCTGGCGGATGACCGCTGCGAAACCGAGCGGCCGCCCGAGCTGCGGCGCGGCGGCCACCGCATCGCCTGCTGGAAGGCAGCGGCATGAGCGCGTTGCTGAAGCTGGAGGATGTTACGAAGATCTATGGCGGACGCGGCGGGTTGATGCCCTGGCGCAAACCCGAGCACCAGGCAGTGAAGGGCGTCACGCTGGAGGTTGAGCGCGGCTCGGTGCTCGGGCTCGTCGGCGAGAGCGGCTGCGGCAAGTCCACCCTGGCCAAGATCATCCTGCGCCTCGAACAGGCTACGACCGGACGCGTGATCTTCGACGGCGCCGACCTGACGCACATGTCGCGCCACGAGATGCGCCCCTACCGCCGACGCATCCAGATGGTTTTCCAGGATGCGAATTCCTCACTCAATCCACGCAAGACGGTGCAGCACCTTCTCGGCGAGGCCTTGGCTCAGGTCGGAACACCCCGTGCCGAACGCCTTGCGCGATCGGAAGCCCTGCTTGATCAGGTCGGCCTGCCTGCGAACCTGCTCGGGCGCTATCCGCACGAGCTTTCCGGAGGCCAGAAGCAGCGCATGGCCATTGCCCGCGCGCTTGCCATGGGGCCGGATCTGCTCGTCGCGGACGAGCCGGTCTCGTCCCTCGACGTCTCGCTGCAAGCGCAGATCATGCGCCTGCTGATGGACCTGAACCAGCGCCTCGGTCTGAGCATGGTCTTCATCAGCCACGATCTGGCGCTGGTGCATCACATCTGCTCGCATGTCGCGGTGATGTCGGCTGGGACCATCGTCGAACAGGGCGACCCTGCCCGGGTCCTGACCGATCCGCAGCATGCCTATACGCAACGCCTGCTCGCCTCGGTTCCGCGCGCGCGGCATCGTCGCGGCAGCGCGGTCAGCCCCGCGCTGGCCGAGCAAGCATCCTAGATCGACGATAGGAGGGGCGCATGGCCGATGCATTGGGCGGGCGTATGAAGTTCGGCGTCATGGGGCCTTCGACCAACACGATCGTCCAGCCGGATTTCGACGACATGCGCCCGCGCGGCGTGACGAACCACTACAGCCGGATCTTTACACCCGACGCAGATGCGGTGAGCAACGAGAGCTTTCGCGCCGGAGCCGAGACCATAGCCGGCAATGTGCTCGATGCGGTGAAGAGCGTGATGACCTGCTCACCCGCCCATCTGGTCATGGGCATGTCGGCCGTCACGTTCTTCGACGGCGCCAAAGGGGCCGATGCCTTCATTGCCAAGGTCGAGGACGCCTCGGGCATTGGCGTCACGGTCGGCAGCCATGCCTGCACCGCGGCGCTGAATGCCTATGGCGGAGTAAAGCGGCTCGCGGTGCTCTCGCCCTACTGGCCGGTGATGAACACCGAGGTTGCACGCTATTTCGGCGACATGGGTTTCGAGGTGGTGCGTGACATCGCGCTGCAATGCCCATCCTGGACCGGGATCGCAGCGGTGACGACCGAGACGCTGCGGGGCGCGCTGCGCAGGCTCGACGGCGACGATGTCGACGCAATCGTCCAGGTTGGCACGAATCTCTCGATGGTTCGTCTCGCCGCTGCTGCGGAATTTTGGCTGGGCAAGCCGGTGATCGCGATCAACACAGCCACTTACTGGCACGCGCTGCGCAGCAATGGGATCGTCGATCAGATCGACGGCTTCGGCCGCCTGTTGAACGATTTCTGACACGCGCAGCCGCCACAGCGCCGGCGGCCTGCATAGTTACTAGATGCCCGCTGCGCAAAGGACAGGCGATGCCGATCATCAGGGACTACGACATCAGCTTCGATGCCGCCACGCAGGTCGCGGTCGTGGGCGCCGGCGCTTGCGGCTTCACTGCGGCGATCGCGGCTGCCGAGGGCGGAGCCGAGGTGATGCTGATCGAGCGCGACGAGCGTCCCCATGGCAGCACCGCGATGTCGCAGGGCTATGTCTGCGCCGGCGGCAGCAGAATCCAGCGCGAGCTCGGCATCGACGACAGCCCGGAGCTGTTCTTCCAGGACATCATGTGCAAGACCAAAGGGCAGACCGACCCTGCGCTGGCAAGGCTGATCGCAGAGCAGGCGGGCCCCACGATCGACTGGCTCAGCGAGAGCCACGGCATCCCCTTCGACGTCAATCCGGGCTGGGTCGCCTTTGGTCATTCCCGGCCGCGGATGCACGGCATGCCGGGCAAGACTGGGACCGAGCTGCTCGCGTCGCTGGAGGCAGCGGCCGAGGCGATCGGCGTCTTCAGCTGTATGGGCGCGCGAGTGGTCGATCTCTATGCCGACGAGAACGACGCGGTGAAGGGCCTCGCCTTGCTCCGGCCGGACGGGCGGCGCGAGACCATCGCATGCGATGCGGTGGTGCTCGCCACCTGCGGCTTTGGCGCCAATCGCGCGATGGTGTCGGAGCACATCACCCATATGGCGAACGCGCTGTATTTCGGGCACGAGGGCAATCATGGTGACGGCATCGTCTGGGGGCGGGAACTCGGCGGCGCGCTCGGCGACATGGCGGCCTATCAGGGCTATGGCGGGCTGACCGACCACGGCATCGTGCTGAATTACGATTTGATCATGAACGGCGGCTTCTGCGTCAACCTAGCGGGCCAGCGCTTCTCCGACGAGCTGGCGGATATTTCCGGACAGGCCGAGAAAGTCATCGCCCAGACGGACAACACCGCCTGGGCGATCTTCGGCGAAAACCAGCGCGCCAGCGTGACAGGCCTGCCAGAGTTCGTGGATCTGACCCGGCTCGGCGCGGTGCGCAGCGCCGACACGATCGGCGGCCTCGCCGCCCGCATCGGCATCGACGAAGCAGCATTGAGCAAAACGTTGGCGCAGGTCACGGCCCTGGCCGCTTCGGGCGAAGCCGATGTCTTCGGCCGCCGTTTCAGGCCGGACCAGCAACTCTCCGGCCCCTTCTACGCCGTCAAGGTGCGGGGAGCGCTGTTCCATACCCAGGGCGGCCTCGTCGTCGACGATCGCGCGCAGGTGAAGCGGGACGACGGCCGCCTGCTCCCCAACCTGTTCGCCGGCGGCGGAGCGGCGCGAAGCATCTCCGGCCCGGGCGTGTGGGGATACCTGCCCGCAGCCGGGCTCTGCATGGCGACGACGCTCGGACGGCTCGCCGGCAAGAACGCCTCCCGCCTCGTCGCGTGCGCCGCAGTGTAGAGACGTAAGTGACACGCGTGCGGCTTGACGATCGGGGTTCGGTAAATCATGAGCGAGCGCATGCCAAAGCCTATATCGATGCCGCTTCCCGCTTTAACGGAGGAGTCGTTGTCCCGGATCATTGAAAAATTGTCGAGGCGGGATAGGACATGAACAGGAAACTGACCCGCTTCACGTCGTTCGATGTCGCGGCCCTGGCGGGCGTCTCGCAATCCGCCGTATCGCGAGCGTTTTCGCCCGGATCGAGCATTTCCGAATCGAAGCGTCAGAAGATAATCGAAGCCGCCCGGAAGCTTAATTACGTTCCCAATTCCATTGCGTCGAGCCTTACTACGAGACGGTCGAATATCGTTGCCGTCGTTCTCGGCCATCTCGCCAATCCGTTTTACGTGACGGTTCTCTCGACTCTGGTCAAGCGCCTGCAGGATAACGGTCGCCAGGCCCTGACGTTCACGATAGACCATCAGGCCGAAGCCGACGAAGCGTTGATGCGCGTATTGCGCTATCAGGTCGACGGCATCATCCTGACATCTGCGCAGCTTTCGACACGAATGACCTCGATCTGCCACGATCGCGGCATCCCGATCGTACTGTTCAATCGATATATCCCGGGCACCGACGCTTCGGGCGTACGCTGTGACAATGTCGGCGGCGGGCGCATGATCGCCGAAGCATTTCTTGCCGCAGGCGCAAACAGCTTCGCGCTGATCCTTGGCGATACCCGCGGAACGACGAGCGCTGACCGCGCCCGGGGTTTCTCCGATGCGTTGGTGGAGTCGGGAATACCGCGCGCCGCTATCCGTGTTATCGAAGGCAATTCGACGTATGACGGCGCCCACGGAGCAGTATCGGCGGCGTTCGGCGAGCGTCCACTGCCTGATGCCATCTTTGCGGTCAACGACATCATGGCAATGGCGGTAATCGATGCGCTCCGTCAGCGCTTTTCTGTCCGCATTCCGGAAGAGCTCATGGTCGCGGGATTCGACGACATCCCAGACGCCCGCCGCTGGCCCTACCGATTGACGACGGTCAGCCAGCCGGTCGAGGAGATGGTAGAGGAGACACTCAAGATCCTGCATCTCGATGATGCCGACCAGGCGATCGAGCCGGGCATCGACCGGATCGTACCGGTGCGCCTGATCTGGCGCGAGACTGTGCGCCCGTCCACGGCAAACTAGGAGCACGCTCCGGCCGGCATCGCCGCCCGCTTCAGCTCTCCTGCAACTTGCGCACCGCGAGGATGCGCTGGTCGCGCCTCGCCTGATGCTGCGGGATTTTCTCGACCGGCATGATCTCGCAGAGCTCTGCATGGATCGCATTGATCGTCGCGTCGGTCCAGGGATAGTCGGTCCGGGCATCGCTGCCCATCCGCCGCATCATCGGCCCGAGCTGATCGACAAAGCCGCGAAAGCCGTTGGCTGCGTTGAGATGAGCTACGGCGAACGGGCCAAGCGACGCCCAGCGGAGCGCCAGACCATCCGTCATCACCCGGTCGATATCGGCGGCGCTGCAATAGCCCTCGCCAACCAGATGCAGTGCCTCCGCGATCAACGTGTATTGCAATCGGTTCAGGATGAAGCCGTCGATCTCCTTGTTGAGCAGGATCGGCCGCATGCCGATCTCCTCGAAGAAAGCACGGCCGGCCGCCAACTCGGCCTCGGTCGTCAGCCCGCTGCCGCAGAGCTCGACCAGGGGAATATGCGAGGGAGGATTGACCGGGTGCGCCACCATGGCGCGCTCCGGCGCGGCGACATGGCGGAGGAACTCGGAGCCGCGCAGGGCCGATGTCGATGAGCAGAGCCGGGCAGTCGCCGGAGCATGCGTCGCGATCTCCGTGAAGACCGCACGCTTGATCGCCAGATCCTCGCGCACGCTTTCCTGGACATGTGCGACGTCCGCGACGGCCTCTGCGATCGTTGTCGCGGACCGAACGCGTGCGGCAATGACGGCAGCCGGCTCGACCAGTGTGCCGGCTGCGTCCAGGTCGGCGAGCGTACCGGCAATGCTCGGAAGCGCGACCGCGCTGACGAGATCGCTGTCACGGTCATGCAGTCGAACATCATAGCCGGCGCGCGCAAAGGCGACCGCCCAGGCGCGCCCGACCTGGCCCGCCCCGATGCAGGCGACCGAAGCGATCATGGCTGCTCCTGCGCGTCGTCGCGCGCCCATTTCTTCTCGAATTCCCAGATCTCGGGGAAGCCGATCAGCTCGTTGAACTTGCCGAAGCTGAACAGCGGCAGCTCGGGTGCGTTGGAGGTACCCTGCTGCTTCAAGATCCGAAGCGCGTTTTCGACCGCATGCGCAGCCGCCAGCCCGGTCATTGCCGGATAGATCGCCATTGCATAGCCGATCTCGGCGAGTTCCTTCGCGGACCGGATCGGCGTCTTGCCGCCGTCGGCCATGTTGGCGATCATCGGATGACGCACCCGCCGGCAGGCGTCGCGCATCTCCGCCTCGCTTTCGAGTGCCTCGACGAAGACGATGTCGGCGCCGGCTTCGCCGAAGGCGATCCCGCGGCGCACCGCTTCCTCGTAGCCGCCAGTCTGGCGCGAATCCGTACGGGCGATAACGAGCATCTCGTTGCTGTGCCGTGCCGCGCAGGCGACCTTGATCTTCTCGACCATGTCGATCAGTGGTGTTACGCGCTTGAACGGCGTATGGCCGCACTTCTTCGGAAAGACCTGATCCTCGATCTGGATCGCGACGACGCCGGCCTCCTCATAGCCGCGCACGGTGTGGTGCACGTTCAGCAACCCGCCATAGCCGGTATCGGCATCGGCGATGACGCCGGCCTTGGTTGAACGAACCAGCGTCGCGACCCGGTCGAGCATCTGCGTATAGCTCGCGATGCCGGCATCCGGTAGGCCGTAGGCCGAGGCCGTCATCCAGTAGCCGGACGCATAGACGAAATCGAACTCAACCTTGTTGGCAATGACCGCTGCGATCATGTCGTGGATGCCCGGCGCGGCAACGAAGCGTCCGGATTCGATCGCAGCACGAAGGCTGGGCTTGCTCATAGGCTGTTTTCCTCGGGGTTTCTCAATTGCCGATGCTCGGCCGGGCTCAGACGGCTTCTTTGGGCACGTCGGCGAAGTGTGCGTGCTGCTCGCGGCCGAGCTTCAGCCACGGCCGGTCTCGCCAATGACGGCCTTCGAACTGCGTGATCAGCGGCTCGTCCTCGGCGAGGATGGCACCGATCTCGTCTAGCCCGAGCAGCAAGGCACGCTTGCGATGCGGCTCGATCTCGAAAACAATGCTGCGGCCGCTGATCAGTTCGACCGTCTGCGCCTCGAGATCGACGGTTATGGCACGGCCCGCCTGGGCTTCCGCCATGACGGCAGCATGCTCATCGCCATCCAGCACCATCGGCAGCGTGCCGTTCTTGAAGCAATTCGCAAAGAAGATTTCGCCGAAGCTGCGGGCGATGACACAGCGTATGCCGAAATCGACCAGCGCCCATACGGCATGTTCCCGGCTCGAGCCGCAGCCGAAATTAGAGCCCGCAACTAGGATCTCTGCCCTGTTCCAGGGTTGCCGGTTCAGCACGAAGTCAGCGCCGTTCTGGGCGTGGCGGCGCTCGTGGAACAGATGCTCGCCCAGCCCCTTGCGATCGAGCAGCAGCAGGAAGCGGGCCGGAAAGATGATGTCCGTATCGACATCGGATTCAGGGAGCGGCGCGGCGACGCTCGTCAAGGCGGTGAACTGCTGCATGCTCAATGCAACTCCCTGCTGTCGGCCAGTCGTCCAGAAATGGCTGCGGCTGCCGCCATTTCGGGACTCATCAGATGCGTGCGGCCGCCGACGCCCTGCCGCCCCTCGAAATTGCGGTTCGAGGTCGAGGCGCAACGTTGCCCGGGCGAGAGGCGGTCGTCGTTCATCGCCACACACATCGAGCAGCCGGAATCGCGCCATTCGAAGCCGGCCTCGCGGAAGATGAGATCCAGCCCCTCGCCTTCGGCCCGAAGCCGCACCGCGGCCGAGCCCGGCACGACGATCGCCGTGACCGAGGCAGCTACCTTGCGGCCCCTGACCACCGCCGCGGCGCGCCGCAGATCCTCGATCCGTCCATTGGTACAGGAGCCGATGAAGACGCGATCGATCGCGATCTCCTTCAGCGGCGTACCGGGCACCAGGCCCATATAGGCAATGCTGCGCTCCATCCGGCTGCGCCGGACAGCATCCTTTTCGCGCGACGGATCGGGCACGGAACCGGAGATCGGCAACGTCTCCTCAGGCGTGGTACCCCAGGAAATATGCGGCTCGAGCTCGCCGACATCGATCACCACCTCGCGGTCGAAGACGGCATCCGCATCGCTGGCAAGTGTGCGCCAGTCACGCAAAGCCTGCTCCCAGAGCGCGCCTTTCGGGGCCAGCGGCGACCCCTTTATATAAGCGAATGTCGTCTCGTCCGGCGCGACCATGCCGACCCGGCTGCCAGCCTCGATCGACATGTTGCAGAGCGTCATGCGCTCCTCCTGAGACAGCCGAGCAATGGTCGGACCGGCATATTCCATGGCATGGCCGCCGCCGCCGCTCGTGCCGATCCGGGCAATCAGCGCCAGGATCATATCCTTGACGCCGACACCAGGGCGCAGCTCGCCGTGGAACAGCACGCGCATGCGCTTCTGCTTGCGCTGCCTCAGGGCTTGCGTCGCGAACACGCTTTCGCATTCGCTGGAACCGATACCGAAGGCGAGCGCGCCGAAGGCGCCATGCGTGCAGGTGTGACTGTCGCCGCAGACCAGTGTCGCGCCGGGCAAGGTGAAGCCTAGCTCCGGGCCGATCACGTGAACGATCCCGTGGCGGCGATCGCGCATCGGAATGTAGGAGATCCCGAACTCTTCGACATTCTCCCGCAGCCGCTTGACCTGGTTTGCCGCCAGCCCGGGCGCGAGCGGGCGCTCGCGATGCAATGTAGGTACGGCATGGTCGGCGACGGCGATATGCGCGAACGGCCTGCGAAATCTGCCACCGCGCGCCTTGAGGCCCTCGAAGGCCTGAGGGCTCGAAACCTCCTGCACGAGATGGCGGTCGATATAGAGAAGACTGGTGCCGTCGGGATAATCGCGCACGACATGCGTGTCCCAGACCTTGTCGTAGAGTGTCCGGCCAGCCATGCGCCGTTCCTTCCAGTGAGCAAGCTCCCGCTGGAGCCTCGTCCAAAAATCGCTTGCAGTGCGCTGTTGATGCAAACTATGTTGATTTGAATGCGCATGCAATAGCGTTTCCGCTGCAGGCGCGATCATGAGCCAAGGGGATCGAAATGAGACTGGGTGTGGACGTCGGTGGAACCTTCACCGATCTGCTGCTTCACGACGAGCACGCGGGCCGGACCTATCAGGCCAAGACGCCTTCGACGCCTGAAGATCAATCCATCGGAGTTGCCAACGGAGTCCGGCTCATTTGCGAGAAAGCCGGCATCAGACCGTCAGATATATCGTTGATCCTGCACGGAACGACGGTCGCGACCAATGCAGTCCTCGAAGGCAAAGGCGCTCGCGTCGGACTTTTGCTTACCGAAGGCTTCGAATACACACTCCATCTGGCAAAATCATGGACGCCGGGCCCGCTCTTTGGCTGGATCGTCATGGACAAGCCCGACCCCTTGGCCTCGCTTGCAGACACTCGTGGCATCCCCGAGCGTATGAACGCCCGGGGCAAGATCGTCCGTGAACTCGATGTCGAAGCGGCCACGCGGCTGATCGACGACCTCTGCTCCTCGGGCATCGAAGCTCTCACGATTTCCCTGATGCATTCCTATGCAAACCCGGAGCACGAGCGTGCCCTGCGCGACATCGTGACGGCGCGCCATCCGCATATTCCGGTCTCGCTTTCGTCCGACATCCTGCCGGAGTTCCGCGAGTACGATCGCGCCATCACGACCGTGATGAACGACTACGTGCGCCCGATCATGAAGCGCTATCTCTCGCGCATCGAGCAGCGTCTCGAACAGGAAGGCGTCTCGGCCAAGCTGCACATCGTCCGCTCCGACGGCGGTCTGATGAGTGCCGCCGCTGCCTCCGAGCGGCCGGTGCACACGGTGCTGTCGGGCCCGGCCGGCGGCGTCACCTCGACTGTGATGGTGGCGCGCCGCACCGGGCTGCAGAAGCTCCTGGCCTTCGATATGGGCGGCACCTCGACCGACGTGGCGGTCATCCTCGACGGCCAGCCGACGATCTCGCGTTCGACCGAGGTCGGGCTGTTTCCGGCCAAGGTTCCCACGCTCGACGTCCGGTCGGTCGGCGCCGGCGGCGGCTCCATCGCAGAGGTCTCGGCGCTGACAAAATCGCTGCGTGTCGGGCCGCGTTCAGCCGGCGCCCGGCCGGGACCGGTCTCCTATGGCCGCGGCGGCACCGAGCCGGCGGTGAGCGACGCCAATGTCGTGCTCGGCTATCTGCCGCCGGTCCTGCTCGGCGGCGACATGTCGCTCGATGTCGAGGGCGCCCGCGCGGCCGTCGGGCGCATCGGCGAGGCGATCGGCCTGCCAGTCGAGCTGGCGGCCGAAGGCATTCTCGACATCGCCAACGAAGTCATGCTCGGTGCGCTGCGGGTGATCACGGTGCAGCGCGGGCTCGACCCGCGCGAGTTCGGCATCGTCGCCTTCGGCGGCGCCGGTCCGCTGCACGCCAATGCGATGGCGGAGTTGCTCGGCTGCTATCCGGTCGTCGTGCCGTCGAACCCCGGCGTGCTCTCTGCCCTCGGCTTCCTCGAGGCCGAGTTCAAGAACGAGTTCGTGCAGACCTTCATCCGCTCGACCAAGGGCATCGACGCCGAACAGGTCTGGTCGCGCTTCCGCGACCTGCGTGCCAAGGCGACCGGTTGGCTCGACGAGCAGGAGATCGCGCAGGCCGCCCGCAAGGTCAGCTATTCGCTCGACCTACGCTACGAGCAGCAGGGTTTCGAGGTCGCGGTCGAGGTCGCGCCGGAGCTGGTGGAACGGGCCGGCAGCCTCGACAGCGTGCTCGTCGATTTCCATGCCCTGCACGAACGGCTCTACGGCGTGCGCTTCCATGTACCGGTCGAGCTGGTCGCGCTGCGCGTCGTCGCGACCGGCGCGACGCCACCGGTGGACGAGCAGCCCATCGAGACCACCGCCGATCCCGCCGACGCGTTGATCGAGACCAGCAAGGCCTATTTCGATGGCGCCTGGGTCAGCACGCCGCACTACGACCGCAGCAAGATGGGGCTCGGCCGGCGCGTCGATGGCCCGGCGATCATCCGGCAATACGACACGACGACCGTGCTGTTGCCCAGGCACTACGCGGAGGTCGATCCGCACGGCAATCTTTTGATCTGGCCGATCAAGAACTGAGGGGAAAGAACATGGCGCCGAAGGTTGATCCCATCACCCTCGACATCATCGAGAACGCGCTGAAAAACGCGCGCTTCGAGATGGATGGAGTGGTCGTCCGCATCGCGCTCTCGCCGGTCATCCGCGAGCAGCACGACGAATTCCCGATGATCTGCAACGAGCGCGGCCAGATGGTCGTGGGCCAGTTCGGATCCTACATCCCCGCCATCGTCGAGCAGTTCGAGGGCGACATCAACGAAGGCGACGTCTTCGTCTGGAACGACCCCTATGCTTGCAAGGGCTCGATATCGCACAACAACGACTGGTGCGTGATGATGCCGATCTTCCACCAACAGGTGCTGGTCGGCTTCTCCTCGATCTTCGGCCACATGGTCGATGTCGGCGGCAAGGTGCCGGGCTCGATGCCCTCGGACGCGCGCTCGATCTGGGAAGAGGGCCTGCGCATCCCGCCGGTGCGGATCTACGACAAAGGCGTGCTCAACAAGGGCGTGCTCGACATCATGCTTAACAACACCCGCACGCCCGACATGAATCGTGCGGACCTGATGGCTCTGGTCGCCGGCTGCCGCATCGCCGGCCAGCGGGTGGGCGAGCTCTGCGACCGCTTCGGCCGCGATGTCTACATGGCGTCCTGCGACATGCTTCTCGACCGGACCCGAGAAGCGATGAAGATCCTGATCGACAAGTACATCTCGGAGGAGCCGGTCGAGTTCACCGACTACGTCGACGACGATGGACTCGGCAACGGTCCGTTCAAGATGAAGCTCTCGATCTACCGCAAGGGCGAAAAGGCCGTCTTCGACTGGACCGGCACGGACGATCAGGCGGAGGGGCCGATCAATTTTCATATCCACGAAGGGCTCTGCAAGCTCTTCTTCGGCGTCTACATGATCATGGCGTTCGATCCCTCGGTACTGTTCAACGAGGGGTTCTACGACCTGTTCGAGGTCGTGCTGCCGGAGGGCAGCCTGCTCAATCCGCGCTTCCCTGCCGCGCTCTCGAACCGGCTCAACACCCATACGCGGTTCTTCGACTGTCAGGCCGGCGCGCTCGGCCAGCGTGCGCCGCATCTGTCGATGGCGGCGGGCTACGGCACCAGCCCGCATTTCATCTTCACCGGCCACGACAAAGACAACAAATACTTCCAGTTGATGGAGCTGCTGTTCGGCGGCGTTCCAGGCCGCCCACGCGGCGACGGGCTCGACGGACATGCCTGGTGGCCGCTCTTTTCGGCGACCCCGATCGAGTACATCGAGAACTATTACCCGGTGCTCGTCGAGAGCTACCGCCCGGTAATGGATTCGGGCGGCGCCGGGCTCCATCGCGGCGGCGCCGGCATCGAGAAGGTCTACCGCCTGCTGGAGCCGGGCAAGGTCTCGATCCATGACGACCGCGAGGTCGTGCCGCCCTGGGGCATCAATGGCGGCCTCTATGGCGGAACGTCGAGCAAATGGCTGACGAGGGCCGGCGCAAGCGAGCGCGAGCGCATCCCCTCCAAGATCGACAACCTGCTGGTCGGCCCAGGCGACACGGTACATTTCATCACCGCCGGCTCCGGCGGCTGGGGCGATCCGCTGGAGCGCGCCCCGGCTCTAGTCGCGCAAGACGTCGCCTCCGACCTGGTTTCCCCCGAGAAGGCGCGTAGCGATTACGGCGTGGTCGTGCTCGCCGACGGCTCGGTTGACGAGGCGGCCAGCAAGAGTCTGCGCGCCCGCATGCGGACCGAGCGCGGCGAACCCGAGCCGTTCAACTTCGGCTATCTGCCAGCCGCAGCGGAATGAACGGTGGGCGGCGGAGATCGCCGCCCGTAGGATGATCCAGAGACGGTGCGCCCGCCCTGCAGGCGCACCGTGATGCCGGCTGCGGCTGGACAACCGGGACATGGGAGGGGCCGCCAATGGCCGTCGAATATCTCAAGCGTGGGAAGACCGAGGCCGAGCGCGCCGATGACGACGCCAAGGTCAGGCAGAATGTCGAGGCTATCCTGAAGGATATCGGAGAGCGCGGCGACGCTGCGGTCCGCGACCTTTCGCAGAAGTTCGACAATTACGCGCCGCAGGCGTTCCGCCTGACAGCGTCCGAGATCGAGGCGGCGAAAAACCAGGTCTCGACCCGTGACATGGCCGATATCCGCTTCGCCCAGGCCCAGATCAGGCGCTTCGCCGAGGTGCAGCGGGCCTCGATGACCGATGTCGAAGTCGAGACCTTGCCCGGCGTCATTCTCGGCCACCGCAACATCCCGGTGCAGTCGGTCGGCTGCTACGTGCCGGGCGGCAAGTTCCCGATGGTAGCCTCCGCCCATATGTCCGTGCTCACGGCCTCCGTCGCGGGCGTTCCGCGCATCGTCGCCTCGGCGCCCCCGGTGAAGGGAGAGCCTCATCCGGCGATCGTCGCCGCGATGCACGAGGGCGGCGCGCATGAGATCTATGTGCTAGGCGGCATTCAGGCGGTCGGCGCCATGGCGCTCGGCACGGAAACCATCGAGCCTGTCCACATGCTGGTCGGCCCCGGCAACGCCTATGTCGCCGAGGCCAAGCGCCAGCTCTACGGCCGTGTCGGCATCGATCTCTTCGCCGGGCCTACGGAAACGATGGTGATCGCCGACGAAACTGTCGATGCCGAGCTCTGCGCCACCGACCTGCTCGGCCAGGCCGAGCACGGCTATAACTCCCCGGCCGTACTCGTGACCAATTCGCGCAGGCTCGCGGACGGCACGATGGCGGAGATCGACCGGCTGCTGCAGATCCTGCCGACAGCGGAAACGGCGCGCAGGAGCTGGGAGGATTACGGCGAGATCATTCTCTGCGACAGCTACGAGGAGATGCTCGCCGTGGCCGACGAGATCGCGTCCGAGCATGTCCAGGTGATGACCGACCGCGACGACTGGTTCCTCGCCAACATGACCTCCTATGGCGCGCTGTTCCTCGGCCCGCGTACCAATGTCGCCAATGGGGACAAGGTGATCGGGACCAACCATACGCTGCCAACCAAGCGGGCCGGCCGCTACACCGGCGGGCTTTGGGTCGGGAAGTTCCTCAAGACCCACAGCTACCAGAAGGTGGTGACAGACCAGGCCGCCGCCAGCATCGGCGAATACTGCTCGCGGCTGTGCATGTTGGAAGGCTTCGTCGGCCATGCCGAGCAGGCGAACATGCGGGTGCGGCGCTATGGTGGTCGCAATGTCGGCTATGGCCAGCCGGCCCTCGCGCTCGACGACGCGGCCGAATGATCGCCCTGCCTCGCACGCCGTCCTTCCGGCTCGACGGCAAGAAGGCGCTCGTGACGGGCGCCTCCTCCGGCATTGGCCTGGCCTGCGCCTGTGCTCTGGCGGAGGCAGGTGCCGACGTCACCATGGCCGCACGGCGCAAGGTCCAGCTCGACGAAGTCGCGCAGGCGATGCGCGCTCAGGGACGAAGCGTTGAACCCCTTGAGCTGGACATCACAGACGTCGCGGCTGTCGAGGACATCATCGGAAGATCCGGCCCCTTCGACATTCTGATCAACAGCGCCGGCCTCGCCCGTCACGGGCCGGCGCTCGATACCAAGGCTGAGGATTTCGACGCGGTGGTCGCAGTCAATCTGCGAGCGGCATTCTTCCTGACGCGTGCTGTCGCACGCGGCTTGATCACCGCCGGCCGACCCGGCTCGCTGATCAACGTCTCTTCGCAGATGGGCCATGTCGGCGGGCTCGACCGCGCCGTCTATTGCGCTACGAAATTCGCGGTCGAGGGCTTCACCAAGTCGATGGCAATCGAATGGGGGCGGAACGGCATTCGCGTCAACACGCTGTGCCCAACCTTCATTCGCACGCCCCTGACCGAGCAGACGTTCGAGCGCCCCGAGCGGCTCGCCTGGCTTGAAGAGAAGATCAAACTCGGACGGACCGGAACGGTCGAGGAGGTGATGGGCGCCGTGCTCTATCTGGCCTCGGACGCGTCCAGCCTGGTGACCGGCAGCGCGTTGCTGGTCGACGGCGGCTGGACCGCCGGCTGAAGCGCAGAGCGCTGCCGATGACGTGATCGCGTCAAAAGAGGATATCATCGTCGACCTGAGCCTGTCCGGTCGGGAGCAGGATACTGATCATCGCGCTGCACAGCTTAGTAAGCGCCACGCCGCGCCGCGGGCCGATTACCAGGTCCAGACCGGCGTCGACAGACAGGTCAACTTGGTCGTCGGCTATGTACTGACCGCGGGTGCCGGCGGTGCGGCTCACGGGTGCGGCAGCCGACCTGCCTCTCGGCCTGCCGGCCGGCACCGGCGCGGCAATCCGCGTCGATCCCTCCGTCTCGGCGGAGCTCTCCTTGCCGACCACCGTGGATGGGCATCTGCGCAAGCTCGATAGCGGCGAGTTGCGGCTGACCGGTCCGGTCAAGGTCGGACAGGCCGTGCTCGCCGATAGCGGCTCGCTCAGCAGCGGCTGGGGCGTCGTAGGTTCTGCGGCCGGCACGGCCGGCGGCATGACCATTGATGGCGCGCAATGGCAGGTCGGCGGCTTCCTCCTCGCCGGAGCGGCGGGACGGGGACGCTCACGGTCACGAATGGCGGCAAGGTCTCCACCGGCACGCATCTGCCGATCGGCGCCCAGGCCGGCGCCTCCGGCTCGGTCGCGGTGACGGGGGCGGGATCGGCGCTGACCATCGGCGATGATCTCAATGTCGTCACGGCGGGCCGCGGCGACCTGCGCGTTGCCGAAGGCGGTTCGCTCACTACCGCCGCAAACTGCCTGATCGCCTGGTATAACGCTGCAGACCGACAGGCTCGCTTTCGGCGCGGTCGAGGCCGACCTCGATGTCGCCATCGGCAATGCCACGACGTTCGATATCTCCTACACAGGCCAGCTCAGCCAGGGCGCCCAGAACCACGCCTTCAAGGCGAAACTCGCCATGAGGTTCTGAAGGCGCCCGATTGTCGTCCGAGAGAGATCTGGTCGAAACTGCCACCACGGCTCGCCGATTGTCAGGTGGCCAACAGACGTCAGTTTGCGACGCCGGGAATGTCTGGTTCTTGGCAAGGACGGAATGTCCGCAGATGGCGCTTCTCGTGCCGTTCCCGGGGTGGAGCGCAAATCGACTCCTCACCTTGGCCACCCCTTACGAGGTCGCGGAAGAATTTCGGTCGCGGGCGTTCTGGCGGGAAGACGGGATGTCTGCTGATAGTCGAGGTACCGCCAGGGGCGGTCAAGCTGACCAGATCTGGCTGTTCGACGTGGATCGTACGTGATTGACGAGAAACTCGTTGAACACCCGGATCTTGGCAGGTAGGTGATCGCGGTTCTGATAGGCGATGTTCATCGTCAGCATCGGTAGCTGCCAATCGAGCAGAACCGGCATCAGGCGCCCTGCCTCGATATCGGCCTGCACGATGTAGAGCGGCTGGATGAGGATGCCGAGCCCGGCGATCGCAGCCTGGCGGATCACCTGCCCGTCATTGCAGTCGAGCGCTGCGCTGATCCGCACGATCCGCTCCGTATCGCCCTTGGTCAGGCGCAGCGAGAACGGGTCGGCGGCGAGGTTGTAGACCAGCATATCGTGCTGGGCGAGGTCGGCCGGGGTCGCGGGGAGGCCGCGCTCCGCCAGATAGGCCGGCGAGGCAGCGAGGACGCGGCGCATGCGCCCGAGCCGCCGCACCACGATGTTGCTGTCGGGCTCGTGCAGGCGCGTGCGGATGGCGACGTCGATGCCCGCCTCGATGAAGTCGAGATAACGGTTGGCGACGGCGATGTGGACGCTCAGCTTGGGATAGAGCCGGCGCAAGGCCGGCAACATCGGTGCCAGATAGATCGCTGCGAAGGAGAGCGAACTCGTGACGCGCAGCACCCCTTGTGGTGCCAGCGTGTGAGCATTGACGGCATCCTCGGCTTCGCCGAGGTCGGTCAGCAGCGCGCCGCTGCGCTGGTAGAATTGTTCCCCCGCCTCGGTCAGCCAGAGACGGCGCGTGTTGCGCTCCACGAGCCGGGTAGAGAGGCGCTCCTCCAGGGCGGCGAGGTGTCGGCTGGCGGCAGCGTTCGACATGCCGAGCGCCTCGGCGGCGCGTGACAGGCTCCGCAACTCCGCCGTCTTCACGAAAACCTCGATCTGGGTGAAGCGATCCATTTTTCCGATTTGCGTAAAAGAGACTTCCTGAAGCTCGGCTTTATTTCCGACTTTCGCAAGTCTTAACTCGCCCCCCTCAAAGACGGCCCAAGATGGCCGAAGGTCGAGGAAACGCCATGCCCGGTCCGATCCGCCACATCGTGATGTGGCGCTTGCGCGGCGATACGCCGAAGGAACGCGCCGATGCCCGCGCCAAGGTCAAGGCCGCCTTCGAGGGGCTCCGGGACCGCATCGACGGCCTCACCCATATCGAGATCGGCAGCGATATCAGCGGCGTCGACTATGCCTGCGACGTCGTGCTGGTCAGCGAGTTCGCCGACCGGGCTGCGCTCGAAGCCTATGGCAGCCATCCCGAGCATCTGAGGGTCCGGCAGGAGCTCTCCGATCTCAGGATCGCGCGCTTCCAGGTCGATTATCTCGCCGACAACGACGCTCTCGCCGTCTCGGGAAGCGGTCTGCACCGCCTTCGCGAAGCCGTGGCCGGCGAGTGAGCCGGCGCCGTCCGATCAACGCCTCATCCGCAAAGGAGCCTTCGATGATCGAGACCTTCGCCTATGAGGCCCTGCCATCACGGGTCCGCTTCGGTCGCGGTACGATCAAGGAGGTCGCCGTTGAGGTCGAACGGCTCGGCGCAAAGCGGGCGCTGGTCCTGACCACGCCACAGCAGACGGCTGCGGGAGAACGCCTCGGTGCCCTGCTCGGCTCCGCCTTGGCCGGATATTTCAACGACGCCACGATGCACACGCCGGTCGAGGTTACGGAGAGGGCGCTCGAAACCCTGCGCGAGACAGGGGCCGACTGCGTCGTGGCGCTGGGCGGCGGTTCCACCACCGGGCTCGGCAAAGCGCTGGCGCTGCGCACCGGCGTGTCGCAGGTCGTGGTCCCGACGACCTATGCCGGCTCGGAGATGACGCCGATCCTCGGCCAGACCGAAGCCGGCCGGAAAACGACGATCCGCTCGCTCGATGTGCTCCCCGAAACGGTGCTCTATGATGTCGAGCTGACGCTGAGCCTGCCGCCGATGCTGTCGGCGACATCAGGCGTCAACGCGATGGCCCATGCAGTCGAGGCGCTCTACGCCAGAGATCGCAACCCGATCATCTCGCTGATGGCGCAGGACGGCATCCGGACCTTGTCCTCCGCGCTGCCGATCCTGGTCCACGAGCCGGCCAATATCGAGGCGCGCTCGAATGCGCTCTACGGCGCCTGGCTCTGCGGATGCTGCCTCGGTGCGGTCGGGATGGCGCTGCATCACAAGCTCTGCCACACGCTCGGCGGCTCCTTCGACCTGCCCCATGCCGAGACGCACACCGTCGTACTGCCACATGCCGTCGCCTACAACGCGCCGGCCGCGCCGGAGGCGATGGCCGCGATCAGCCGGGCGCTCGGCGCGCCCGATGCGGCGCAGGGCCTCTACGATCTGGTGCGGGCGCTCGGCGTGCCGCTGTCGCTGGCGCAGCTAGGCATGCCCGAACACGGTATCGACAAGGCGGCGGACATCGCCGTCGAGAACCCTTATTGGAATCCGCGCCCGGTCACGCGCGACGGCATCCGCGACCTGATCGCCAAGGCCCATGCCGGCGAGCGGCCCCGCGCGGCCGTGGCCGAAGACGAGGCGGCTTGAGCCATGGCGCGCCGTATCCTCATCTCGGGTGCCACCATCCTCTCGATGGACGCCGCCACCGGCGATCTGTCTCGTGGCGACATCCTCGTCGCCGACGGGAAGATCGTCGCGATCGCGCCGCGCATCGAGGCCGGGGATGCCGAACAGGTTGATGCGGCCGGCCGGATCGCCGTCCCGGGCTTCGTCAACGCCCATATGCACAGTTGGCAGACGGGTCTGCGCGGGCTCGCGTCCGACTGGACACTGCTCGAATATTTCCGCTGGGTCCATGCCGGGCTCGCGACGCTGTTCAACCCTGATGACATCGGCATCGCGACGCTGATCGGCGCGCTCGGACAGATCGATGCCGGCACCACGACGCTGGTCGACTGGTGCCACAACAATCCGACACCAGAGCATACCGACGCCGCCGTCGCGGCGCTGGCCGAGAGCGGCATTCGCGCCGCCTTCTTCCACGGCTCGCCCAAGCCCGATCCCAAGCCCGGCGAGCCGCATTTCTCGGAAATGCCGCATCCGCGCGCCGAGGTTGAGCGCCTGCGACGCGGCCGCTTTGCTAGCGATAACGGCCTGTTGACGCTCGGCCTCGCCATCCTCGGTCCGCACTATGCGACGATGGAGGTCGCGCGCGCCGATTTCCGCCTCGCGCGCGAATTCGGCCTGGTCGCCTCGATGCATCAGGGCGGTGGTGCGGCGAAAACGCCGGGTGGCTGGGAAAAGCTGATGACTGAGGGGCTGGTCGGGCCCGGCATCAACATCGTGCATGGCAACGACCTTTCGGACGAGCTGTTCGGGCAGTTGGTCGATCTCGGCGCCTCTTTCTCGGTGACGCCGGAGAACGAGATGACGCAGGGCCATGGCTTTCCGATCACCGGCCGGCTGCTGGCGCGGGGCGTGGCACCCTCGCTCGGGGTCGATCTCGAATCCGTGCTGGCCGGCGACATGATGGGCGTCGCGCGGATCGCGCTCGGCATGCAGCGCGCGCTCGACAATGCCGAGAGCCGCCGCCGGACCGGCGCAATTCCCCCGACATCGACGATTCCCGTCCGGCAGGCGCTGTCCTGGATCACCATCGAGGGTGCGCGCATGCTCGCGCTCGACCATCGCATCGGCTCGCTTGCGCCTGGCAAGCAGGCCGACATCACTCTGGTCGACGCCCGCGCGCTGCATCTGCAGCCGGTGCATGACCCAGCCGCTACGGTCATCATGCAGGCCGGGCGCGGCGACATCGAAGCCGTGATGATTGCCGGCCGCTTCGTGAAGCAGGACGGTCGCCTGCTGGCCGATGGACTGGAGGGGAAGCTCGCCCGCCTCGCGGCCTCCGGCTCGCGGATCGTCGAGGAGCTCCGCGGCAGGCAACACGCGGCTTGAGGACAACGAGATGATGCACACGCAAACCATCGGCTGGATCGGGCTCGGCAAGATGGGGCTGCCCATCGCGAGCCGGCTTGCAGCGGCCGGACACGATGTCGCCGGCTTCGACCGCGACCAACGGCGCATCGCCGAGGCTGTGAAAGGCGGAGTGAAACCTGCCGCCACGCTTGCCGACGCGGCGGGACGCGACATCGTCTTCACCTCGCTGCCGGACGACAAGGTGCTCGCCGCCGTCGCGCTGTCCGGCGGGCTTTTCGATGCGATGCGCGAGGGCGCGATGCTCGTCGAGACCTCGACCGTCAGCCCCACCATCTCGGCCGAGGTGGCGCGGGCGGCCGCGCAGCGAAGCGTTGCCTATCTGCGCGCGCCGGTCTCCGGTAACGCCGCCATCGCCCATACCGGCAACCTGACCTGCTTCGTCTCGGGGCCGCGCGCCGCCTTCGACGCGGTCCTGCCGATCGCGCAGGACTTCACCCGCGCCCAGAAATATCTCGGCGAGGCCGAGGAGGCGCGCTTCGCCAAGCTCGCCGTCAACCTGATGATCGCAGTCTCCGCGGCGATGATGGGCGAGAGCATCGTGCTCGCCCGCAAGGGCAATCTCGCTTGGCAGGACATTCTCGATGTGCTGACCAACAGCGCGGTCGGCTCGCCCATGGTCCACTACAAGGCCAGGAGCCTGGAGACGCGCGACTTCTCGCCGACCTTCTCCTGCCGGCAGATGGCCAAGGATCTCGATCTGATCATAGGCGCTGGCCAGGCCGCCGAGATGGCGCTGCCATTGGCGAGCCTGACGCGTGAGACCTATGGCGCCCTGATCGGGCGCGGCGAGGGCGAGGCCGATTTCATCTCGACGGTGCGCCTCGCCGAATGGCTCGCCGGCCTCGGCGAGCCCGATCTCGACAAGAAGGAAGGGAGGCTCGGATGAGGAACTTCGACCAGAACAGCATCACCGAGGCGGTGCTGGAGCGCGTCGCCGCCGCTCCGGACGCGCGTACAAAGCAGATCAGCGAGGCCCTGGTCCGCCATCTCCACGATTTCGTCCGCGAGGTCCGCCCAACTCAGGAGGAATGGGCCAAGGGCGTCGCCTTCCTGACCGATACTGGCCAGATGTGCACCGGGGCGCGGCAGGAATTCATCCTGCTCTCCGATACGCTCGGCGTCTCCATGCTCGTCGATGCGATCAACCACGACCATCAAGGCGCGGTCACCGAGAGCACCGTGCTCGGCCCCTTCTATGTCGAAGGACCGCCGGAAGCAGCACTGGGCAGCGACATCTCGGGCGATCTGCCGGGCGAACCGATGTATGTTTCCGGTTCGGTCGCTGCGGCCGATGGCAGCCCGCTCGCCGGGGCGATCGTCGATGTCTGGCATTCCGACGAGGACGGCTATTACGACGTCCAGCATTCGGAGGACGCCGCCGATCTCGTCGCCCGGGCGCGCTTCCGGACCGATGCGCAGGGACGCTTCCATTTCTGGTCGATCAAGCCGGCGGCCTATCCGATCCCGCATGACGGACCGGTCGGCAAGATGCTCGAGGCGCAGGGGCGCCATCCCTGGCGGCCGGCCCATGTCCACTTCATGATCGCCGCGCCGGGCCACGAAAAACTCGTGACCCATGTTTTCGTCGCCGGTGACCAATACCTCGATTCCGACGCCGTCTTCGGCGTGAAGGATTCGCTGATCAGCCACTTCACCGAGCAGCCGGCGGGCATCGCGCCGGATGGCCGGGCGCTCGACCGGCCCTGGTGCCGCCTGACCTACGACTTCCAGCTCAATCCGGCCTCGGAGGCTGCGCACCGCGCCGCCTGAGGCGCTGACCATCGACCGCAATCGAGAGAGCCCGGCCAGCGGGCCATCGCGGAGGGAGAAGACATGTTGACCAGACCATCCCCGGATGGCGGCGCCACGGACACGGCTTTGACGCGGCTCGCGCCGATGCTCGGCTCACGCGTCAGCCGCGCCGCCGGTGTCCTCGCCGACCATGGCCGCAGCGAGGCCTATCACGCGGCCTCGCCGCCCGATCTCGTGGTGTTCCCGGAAACCACCGAGGAGGTGCGTGGCATCGTCACGATCTGCCGCGATCTCCGGCTGCCGGTCATTCCGTTTGGCGCCGGTACCTCGCTCGAGGGTAACGCCTCGGCACCGCTGGGCGGTGTCTGCCTCGACATGTCGCGCATGGACAAGGTGCTGGCGGCCAGCCCGGAGGACATGGATGTGCGCGTCCAGCCCGGTATCACGCGCAAGCAGCTCAACGCGCAATTGCGCGACACCGGCCTGTTCTTCCCGATCGATCCGGGCGCCGACGCCTCGATCGGCGGGATGGCCTCGACGCGCGCCTCGGGCACCATGGCCGTGCGCTACGGCACGATGAAGGACAATGTGCTGGCGCTCGAGGTGGTACTCGCCGATGGCCGCGTGATCCGCACGGCCCGGCGCGCCCGCAAATCCGCCGCCGGCTACGACATGACGCGCCTGCTCGTCGGCGCGGAGGGGACGCTCGGCGTCATCACCGAGGTGACGCTGAAGCTCCATCCCCAACCCGAGGCAATTTCCTCGGCCGTCTGCGCCTTCTCCAATCTGAAGGCTGCGGTCGACACGGCGATCGCGGTGATCCAGTCGGGCGTTCCGGTCGCGCGCATCGAGCTGCTCGATGCGGTGATGATGCGCGGCATCAACCTGCACGCCAAGCTTGGTCTGGCTGAAGCGCCGCATCTCTTCTTCGAGTTCCACGGCTCGAAGAGTTATGTCGCCGAGCAGGCAGAGACTGCGCAGGCGCTGGCCGGCGAGTTCGGCGGGCAGGATTTCGCCTGGGCGACCTCCCCGGAAGAGCGCAGCCGCCTCTGGCAGGCCCGCGACAACACGCTCTATGCCGGGCTCGCTCTGCGGCCGGGCGCGCGCGCTCTCGTCACCGATGTCTGCGTGCCGATCTCACGCCTGGCCGAATGCCTCGTCGCCACCGCCGCCGATATCGCTGAGAGCGACCTGATCGCCCCGGTCGTCGGCCATGTCGGCGACGGCAATTTCCACCTTCTCGTCCTGCACGATCCCGACAGCGCCGAGGAACTGGCGCGGGTGAAGGCGTTCAACGAGCGCCTCGTCCGGCGGGCGATCCAACTCGACGGCACCTGTACCGGCGAACACGGCGTCGGCTTCGGCAAGATGGATTTCCTCGCGCTGGAGCTGGGCGAGACCGTCGATGCGATGCGCCTGGTGAAGCAGGCGCTCGACCCGCTCGGAATCATGAACCCGGGCAAGATCTTCCGTACCGCGCCGGCCATGGGAGGCGTAGCATGACCGCGACGGCCGCAACCAAGCCCCGCCTCGACGCCGAGCCGCCGCCGCTGCGCTCGGTTGAGAGCAAGCCCCTTCTGGAGCTCAAGGGCATCGCGAAGTCCTTTCCCGGCGTGAAGGCGCTGGACGATGTCTCCTTCGCTGTCTGGCCGGGCGAGGTGCACATGCTCCTCGGCGAGAACGGAGCGGGCAAATCCTCGCTGATGAAGGTGCTCTGCGGCGCCTATCAGGCCGATGCCGGCGAATATTTTCACAAGGGCGAGAAGGTCGAGATCCGTAACCCCGCCGATGCCCGCAAGCTCGGCATTGCCGTGATCTTCCAGGAGTTCTCGCTCGTCCCCTATCTCGACGTGGCGCAGAACATCTTCCTCGGCCGCGAATTCCCCTCGCGCATTCCCGGGATCGTCGATCGCCGGCGGCTCTACCGCGAGGCGCAGGCCGTGCTCGACCTGATCGGCCTCGACATCGACCCCAGGACCAAGGTCCACACGCTCGGCGTCGCCCAGCAGCAGATGGTGGAGATCGGCAAGGCCCTGTCGCAGAACGCGCGCATCCTTGTCATGGACGAGCCGACCGCCGCGCTCTCCGACCGCGAGACCGAGCGCCTCTTCGAGGTGATGCGCCAGCTCCAGGCCAAGGGCGTGGCCATCGTCTACATCTCGCACCGGATGGCGGAGGTGTTCGCGCTCGGCGACCGCATCACCGTGCTGCGCGACGGCAAGCTCGTCGGCCGGGCGCGGCCGGGGCAGACCACGCCGGACGAGCTCGTGCGCATGATGGTCGGCCGCACCGTCGATATGAGCTATCCGCGCAATTTCGCGGAGACGCCCGGCGAGATCGCGCTGGAGGTCAAAGGCCTCTCGTCGAAGAACGGCATCCGCGACATCGACCTCACCGTACGCGCCGGCGAGATCGTCGGCCTCTGCGGCCTCGTCGGCTCCGGCCGAAGCGAGGTCGCGCGCGCCATCTTCGGTGCCGACGAGGTCACCGCCGGCGAGATCAGCATCTTCGGAAAGCCCAGGCGGGGAGGGCCGGACGCCGCGACCATGGCCGGCGTCGGCCTGATCCCGGAAAGCCGCAAGACCGAAGGTCTCGCGCTGATCCGCACGGTCGCCGACAACCTCGCCGTCGCCGGCCTGCCCAAGCTCTTCCCGAACAAGCTGTTCTCGCCCGCTCAGGCGAGGCGCTCGGCCGAGGAGCTGATCAAGCGGTTGCGGATCGTGACGCCGTCGCCGAACCAGAGCGTCGCGCTGCTTTCCGGCGGCAACCAGCAGAAGGTGGTGATCGGCAAATGGCTCGCCGCCGGCACGCGGCTGTTCATCTTCGACGAGCCGACACGCGGCATCGATGTCGGCGCCAAATCCGAGATCTTCGCGCTGATCGACCAGCTCGTCGCCGATGGCGCCGCGGTGCTGATGATCTCCTCCGAGCAGGCCGAGATCGTCCATGTCTGCGACCGCGCCTATGTCATGCGCGGCAAGCGCATCGTCGGCGAACTCTCCCGCTCCGAACTCTCCGAAGAGAACATCGTCCGAATGGGGATGCACCATGACTGATCAGGCGATCTCCTCTCCTTCGCTGCGCCTCCCGGCCGTGCCGGGTGTGGCCGTCGCGCTGGCCGGGCTCTCGCTGCTCTTTGCGTTGGCGAGCCCCGGTTTCCTCACCGCCGGCAACCTCTCCAATGTGCTGGTGCAGTCGGTCATCCTGCTGCTGCTCGCCCTGCCGATGACGCTGATCATCATGACCGAGGGGCTCGACCTCTCGATGGGCGCGGTACTGACGCTGGCCTCGCTGGTGCTGGCGCTGATCGTGGTGGCGACGCAGTCGCTGGCGCTCGGTCTCATCGGCGCGCTCGCGGTCGGGCTCGCCTTCGGCCTCATCAATGGCTGGCTGATTGCGGGCTTGTCGATCCCGCCTTTCGTCGCGACGCTGGGCACGCTCGGCGCGGCGCAAGGGCTCGCGCTCGTGGTCAGCGACGGCCAGAGCGTCGTCGGCATCCCGCGCTTCGTTCGACTGGTCTATTCCGGCGAGACCTTCGGCATTCCGACGCCGATCCTGATCGGTGCCGGCTTCTACGCGCTCTTCCACGTCCTGCTCTACCACACCCGCTTCGGCGCCTATGTCTGCGCGCTCGGTGGCAACCGCGATGCGCTGACGCTCGCCGGCGTCGCCTGGAAGCGCTTGCTCGTCGCGGTCTACATGCTCGGCGGCGCGATGGCGGGGGTCGCGGCCCTGCTGATGACCGCCCGCATCAATGCCGGCCACCCGACAGCGGCGATCGGCCTGGAGTTCGACGCCATCGCCGCGGTGGCGCTGGGCGGAACCTCCTTCGACAAGGGCAATGGCTGGCTCTTCGGCACGCTGCTCGGCGTGCTCACCGTCGGCGTGCTGCGCAACGGCCTCAACCTGATGGCCGTTCCCTCCTCCGTCCAGGTCGCCTGCATCGGCGCCCTCGTCATCGCCGCCCTTCTCGTCGACAGCCTACGGAGCACAAAGTCATGAGCATCGCCAGCGACGCCGCTTCCCGACCGGCCGGCCTCCATCTTTCGCGCGAGACGCAGCAGCTCACCTATCGCCTGCTCGCGGTGGCGCTGCTTTGCCTTGCCCTGAGCGTCGCGACCGAGGCCTTCTTCACCGCCAACAACATCCTCAACGTGCTCCGGCAGGCGAGCCTGCTGTTCTTCCTGGCGTCAGGGCTGACGCTAGTGATCCTGACCGGCGGCCTCGACCTCTCGGTCGGCGCCAATATCGGCCTTTCAGCCTGCTTCGCGGCGACGGTGATCAAGGCGACCGGCTCGCCGGTGCTCGGGACGCTGACGGGGCTCGCTACTGGGCTCGCCATCGGCATCTGCAACGGGCTGATGGTGGCCAAGCTACGCATCCCGTCCTTCATCGCCACCTACGGCATGCTCTGGGTGCTGCACGGCATCACCTATTACTACATGGCCGGCGAGACTATCCATGGCTTCCCGCCCGGCTTCCGCCAGATCGGCTCGGGCTATTTCCTCGGCGTGCCGATCCCGGTCTATCTGATGCTGGCCTTCCTGCTGGCCGGCACGATCTTCGCCCAGCGCACGATCTGGGGGCAGCAGATCTACGCCATCGGCGCCAATCCGGTCGCGGCCCGCCTCACCGGCATCCCGGTCGATCGTCGCCTGATCCTGGTCTACGCCTTCTCCGGCGCCATGGCGGGCGTCGCCTCGATCGTCTTTCTCGCCCGGCTGAACTCGGCCGAGGGCGACATCGGCGAGGCGATGACACTGCCGGCCATCGCGGCGGCGCTGATCGGCGGAGCCTCGCTGTTCGGCGGCGTCGGCAGCGTCTTCGGCACCTTCATCGGCGCGTTGATCCTGACGCTGGTGCTGAACGGCATGAACCTGCTCGCCGTCAACGCCAACTGGCAGCCGCTGGTGACGGGGCTGATCGTCATACTCGCCGTCTGGTTCGACATGGTCGGCCGCCGGCGCACCTGAACCAAGCAACGAAACCAAGGGAGGGAAGAACCATGTCCAAAGCGAAATTGAACGCGAAGCTTTTCGTCGCTGCGCTGCCTGCGATCCTGATCTCCACCGGCGCGCTCGCCGCCGGCGAGACGATCGCGGTCTTCACCAAGAATCAGACCAACCCCTATTTCCAGACGGTGCGGGTTGGCGCCGAGGTCGCGGCGAAATCGCTCGGCGCCAAGGCGGTGCACTATATCCCGACCAAGCCGGATTCGATCCCCGAGCAGCTCAGCCAGGTCGAGGACGTCATCGTCAAGAAGCCGAGCGCCATCGTCTTCGTCCCCGTCGACTACAAGGCGATGGTGCCGGGCGTCGAGCAGATCAACGATGCCAAGATCCCGATCGTCAACGTCACCGACCGCAGCGCCGGCGGCAAGTTCCTCGCCTTCGTCGGGGCTGACGACTACAGCCTCGGCCTGGAGACGGCACGCTTCCTGCTCAAGGAGATCGGCGGCAAGGGCAATGTCGTCATCCTCGAGGGCGTCAAGGGCTCGCTGACCAATATCGACCGGGTGCGCGGCTTCAACGACGCGATCAAGGAGTTCAAGGACGTCAAGCTGCTCGCCAGCCAGCCGGCCAACTACCAGCGCCTGCAGGGCCTCCAGGTCATGGAGAACCTGATGCAGTCCCATCCGCAGATCGACGGCGTGCTGGCCGCCAATGACGCGATGGCGATCGGCGTGATCGAGGCCCTCGACGGCGCCAACCGCAAGGCCAAGGTCGTCGGCATCAACGGTACCAAGGAGGCGGTCGACGCCATCAAGGCCGGCAAGCTGCTCGCCTCGGGCGATTATAACGGCTTCCTGCAAGGCTGCATCGGCACGCTGGTCGCGATCCGGGCCTTGCGCAACGAGCCTATCGTTACCGAGGTGGTGCTGAAGCCGACCGTGGTGAACGCCTCGAACTTCCAGCCCTATGACAGCCCGCTGGAATCGCGCAGCTGCCCAAGCTGGAGCGAGGCGGCGGCCCTGGCCAGCAAGCCAAACTGAATCCCAGCCATCGCGGCGGCCGGGGAGTCATCCCGGCCGCGATAGGAGCCCATCGCATGCTGTTCGTGATCCACGCCCTCGACAAGCCGGGCGGGCTCGACGCCCGCCTCGCCAACTACGACGCACACAAAGCCTTTCTCTCAGATACCTCCGCGCTGAATGTGAAGATCGTGATGTCCGGCCCCCTGGTCGCCGAGGACGGCTCGACCATGATCGGCAGCCTCTTCCTCGTGGAGGCTGTGGACCTTGCAACCGTGGAGCGCTTCAATGCCGCCGATCCGTTCCACACCGCCGGCATCTGGGAGCGCATCGCGATCACCGGCTTCATCAGGCGCCAGGGCTGAGTCCGACATCCGACCGAGCGTTTCAGGAGAGAAGACATGACGAAAGACAGCCGCCCGATCCGGGTCGTGGGGATTTCGGGCAGCCTGCGGGCCGGGTCCTACAACACCGCGGCGCTGAGGGCTGCCATCGCGCTGGCGCCGGAGGGAATGACGATCGACGTTGCCGAGATCGGCGACCTGCCGCTCTACAATGACGATGTCCGCATCGCCGGCTACCCGCCTCAGGCTCAGCGCTTTCGCGACCAGCTTGCTGCCGCTGATGCGATACTGTTCGTGACGCCGGAGTACAATTACTCGATTCCGGGCGTGCTCAAGAACGCGATCGACTGGGCCTCGCGCCCACCGAGCCAGCCTTTCGACAACAAGCCCGTGGCGATCATGGGGGCGAGCGGCGGCATCTTCGGCACGGCAAGGGCGCAATATCAGTTGCGGCAGATGCTGATCTTCCTCAACGCCTTCCCGCTCAACAAACCGGAGGTGATGATCGGCGCCGCTCAAACCAAGTTCGACGAGGCCGGCAAGCTCACCGATGAGGCGACCGCCGGCTTCATTCGCCAGCTCCTGGAAGCGCTGCGCGACTGGCGAGACCGGCTCGGCTAGGCTTCCGCCTCACCCCCCTTGCCGAACCGCCGGCGACTTGTCGGCAAGGGTGTGAGAGCCGACATCTTGCTCCAGAACCGCTTGCGTCCGCTTTCGGGCAAGGCGCGAAGGTCGGCTTCTGGCGCTGAGTGCTAGCGAGATCCTAGCGGCATTGGCATTTGCCGGCGAGGTTTGGATGCGGTGTTCACACCCGGTATCATTGCAGAAGCTGCAGCGAATGCTGGCTGACAAAAGAGACCAAAGCAGTCCGTCATTCCCCTGGAAGGAATGACGGACGATTGTACAGGTTACGATCGTCGTCCCCTACATCCGAGACGCTGCGCCCGCGGATTTCTGATTGGAGTTCGCTCATCCGCGCTTCAGCGCAGCACCCAGGTTTTCGAGAACACCGAGCTGCTGAAGGATGACCGACGGCAGGTTGTAGCAATGGAAGGAGGTGACCTTGCCGTCTTTCAGGTGGAACACGTCGCAGCACGGCGCATCCATCCTCTCGCCGGTTGCGGGCAAGATCCCGTCGGCCATGTAGAAATCGCCCTTATGCGTGCCCTGCAGGGCCAACTCCACGATCACCACGTCGTCTTTGACGTAGATGTCGTACAGTTCGCGATGCATGTCGGGAAACGCCGCGACCATCGCGTCGACGGGCAGGCCGATCTCCTTGCCATAGTATTTCCTGCCGCCCGGCACGTCGTAGAAATAGCCGTCCTCGGCGAACAGCGAGATGAACTTGTCCGTGTCCTTGGACGAAGCCTCTGCAAGGGCATACAGGCTGCGGATGATGTCTTCATTGGTCAGCATCACTGGAAACACCTGTTGAATCTGGTCTGTGAAGGGAAAGGGCTGCCGCCGGCTGCGGTCATCCAATGATGGTCTGCAACTCAGATCTGAACCTGGCCACCATCGACGAAGAGCTCGATGCCGTTGACAAAGCTCGCTTCATCTGAAGCAAGGAACAGAACGGCCTTCGCGATTTCCTCGGGCTGCCCGACCCTGCCCGCAGGTATCAGGCTGGCGAGATAATCCTTGGTGCCCTTCGCCTGCTCGCCACCACCGAAGAGCTCGTCGAGCCCTGCCGTATCGGTCACGCCGGGGCTAATCGCGTTGACGCGGATGTGCCGATCCTTGAGATCCAGAATCCAGTTCCGGGCGAAGTTGCGTACCGCGGCCTTGGTGGCGGAATAGACGCTGAAGGCCGGCGTGCCGGAAATGCTGGTGGTCGAGCTGGTCAGGATAACCGAAGCCCCGTCCTTCAGTAGCGGCAGCGCCTTCTGGACGGTGAAGAGCACACCCTTCACATTGGTGTCGAAGGTGCGCTGGTAATGCTCCTCGGTGATCGCGCCGAGAGGCGCCATTTCGCCACCGCCCGCATTGGCGAAGACCACGTCGATCTGCGCGTGCTTCTGCTGGATGGCATCGTAAAGCCGATCGATGTCGGCGAGCATCGACATGTCACCGCGGACGCCGGTGACCTTGCCGCCGATCTGCTTCACCGCGGCGTCGAGCGCGTCCTGCCGGCGGCCGGTGATGAACACCGATGCGCCCTCGGTGGCGAAAGCTTTCGCCGTTGCGAGTCCGATGCCGCTCGTCCCGCCCGTCACCACCACGACCTTGTCGTCGAACTTGCTCGTCATTGTTCGTCTCCTTGAAACCAAGCGACGAAGCGCCGCCGCCCGTTTCAAATGGGACAAGAACGATGATGCGTGTAGTCGCCGAATATGGCACTCATCGTTCCACAGACGGAACGATGATGAAGATCGACTTGAACGACTACGCCTATTTCGCCGAGGTCGTGGCTCACGGTGGCTTCGCCCCGGCCGGCCGGGCTCTGCGCGAACCCAAATCGAAGCTCAGCCGGCGCATTGCAGCGCTGGAGGAGCGGCTCGGGCTGCGGCTGATCGAACGATCGAGCCGGCGCTTCCGCGTGACCGATACGGGCCTTGCCTTTTACGATCGCTGCCGGGCGATCATGGCGGAGGCGGAGCAGGCCGAAGCGCTGGTCATGCAGGCTCAGTCGGAACCGCATGGCCGCATCCGCTTCAGCTGTCCCACCGGCATGTTGGAGCCGATCTCGGGCCTGATATCATCCTTCCTGGCCAAATATCCCAAGGTGCGTCTGCAACTCGCTGCGACTGACCGGCCCGTCGATCTGATCGCGGAGCGGATCGATCTGGCGCTGCGGGTTCGCGCGGCCCTGACGAGCGACGCCGCCCTGACGATGCGCACGCTCGGGCTCTCGACACGCATTCTCGTCGCCGCGCCACGGCTCGCGAGCCAGGTGGCCGACGTTGCGCAGCTGGCCGCGCTGCCCACCCTCGCGACCAGTGACGATGCAGACGATCTGGAATGGCAGCTGGAATCTGAAGACGGCGGCACTCGCGCCGTCCGTATCACGCCACGGATGGGTTGCGCTGATATGATGGCGGTTCGCCAGGCCGCTATCGACGGGCTGGGCGTCGCGATCCTGCCTGATCATGTCTGCCGTGAGGCGCTTTCCGACGGGCGTCTCGTCCGCGTACTGCCAGCGTGGCACGGGCTCAAAGGCATCGTGCATTTGGTCTTCACGACCCGGCGCGGTCTGCCACCGGCGGTCCGGGCGTTGATCGATCATCTCGCCGCTGGGTTTCAGAGAGAGTTGGCCACGAAGGCAACAATGTAAGGCTCGCGTTACGCGGCGCCAGGCAAACACTCCGTCATGCGCAAGACCCAAGCTCGGTTGGGTCGGCTTTCGGGCAGTACGCTAGAGTCCGCTTGTGGCGCTAGGCTGACAGCCGGGTTGGTTGGCGAGAACTGTCCGCCAATGGCGCAAGCCGACCAGCCTAGCTTGCCATCTGGCCTGAAAAGCGGATCACGGTTTGCCCAAGACGCGTGACCTCCCCATCGACCACCGCTGCGGCATCCGCGATCTCTTCGCCACTGCTCAATGTGCGTTCCGCATCGAAAGCCACTTGCTTCATCGCGCCAGTTGCCTCCTCGGCCTGAGCGATCGCGCGTGCCAACAGCGATGCAATCGTGTCTATTGTGCTGGCTTGTTCGTCGACGGCGCGTACGATCCCACTGGTCGCGTTGACTATCGCTTCCGTCGACTGACCGATATTCCGCATGGCGGCCAGAGACCGTTCTGTGGCGGTTCGCACCTCCCCGATCCTAGCTCCGATTACTTGCGTTGCGATCGCAGTGCGGGCGGCCAGATCCTTCACCTCTCCTGCAACGACCGCAAAGCCTCGCCCGGCAGCGCCGGCTCGGGCTGCCTCTATTGTGGCGTTGAGGGCGAGTAGATTAGTTTGCGTGGCAATACCCCGGATCACCTCCGAGACCTCGCCGATGTCGCGAACCGCATCGGTGAGCTCGGCGCGGATGGCAATGGCCGCTTCGATATCCGCCGCCGCGGCGCCGACAAGGTCGCTCGTTGTGTCGGTTTCCCGACGAATCTGCCCGACACTATCTGTGAGCCGGCGGGAGCAAATCTCGACCGACAAGATATCGTCGCTGGCGTAAGCAACTCGCGAGACGGCTCTGGTCAGAGAACTATGCGTCGCACCTGCAATGGTACGCAGCATTATCGCTGCCTCGGTCATGCGTTCCGCCGAGTTCATGAAGGTGTTCATGATGTCGCCTACCTCATCGCGGAAGCCGCGCGCCTGTGCTTCGGCCGCCTCCCTGCGGTCCTCCTCGCGGGCAGCGCGTGAAAGCGCCTCTTCCCGTAGTCTGGAAGCAACAAGCGCGGAACGGATACGGTCAATATAAAGTCGCGCAAAAGCGCGCAACGACACCAAAAGTATGATGCTGTAAATAATTAGCAGCGCGAGGTTGCTTATTGCCTGATTGAGCGGTGTATAGATGACCTGAGCTAGGCGGCCGATCATTATCATGCCTGAAAAGGTCAGTGCAGCGGCCGGCATGCTCGCCATGGTAAAGATACCCGCGAAGATCAATCCAGCCAGGATCGTTGCAACGAGCGTTTCCATTTCCGGCACGAGGGACGGATTAAGCCAGAGCCCAGCGATGAGCCACGGCAAAGCCAGTATGGCGGAGTCAACTATCGTGCGCCGTGTGAAACGCTCTGAGGGCGGTTCCGCACGCTGGCGTGTCTCAAGCGCTCGAGTTCGGCGCAAGCCGGCAATGCCGATTACAACGACGCAAGTGAACCAACCGACCGCTGCTAGAACCCAGCCGTGCCAAATCGCTACCGCCGCCGTGACTACGGCGGCCGCGATGTTGGAGATGAGAACAGGTGGCAAGATTGCCGAGAAAACTTCAGACTGCAGGCGCCGCAGCAATCCCGCCTCGGTTTCGTCGAGGTCTGGCAGGCCGAGTTTTTGGCCAATCCACAGATGGTAACGCTGCAATAGGACGCCCAGCCGCCCCTTATCGCTGGCGCCGTTGCGCGCCGTCATTGTTTCGATCCACGCCTCCACCAGCCCCCGGAAAATTGGTCGCATGCAGAAGTTAAAGTTTTGTCGTTGATGTGACCTGAATGAGTGGCCGAGGCGGGCCGCCGGGTGCCCTGCCTCGGGAGCGCGCACACCTAAGCGATGCCAACACAAATATTCGCTTCTTGGCCAGGCGTCACGCAGGAGTTGGCGCATTGCCGAGCCAGTCGGTAGACCTGCAATGCTGTCGCCGTCAGGGTCTCCTCTGAGGGCGTTTGATCCACAAGAAAAACGGTTTCTGATTTTCTGGTAAATCTCAAACTCAGCATGAAGTTACCGGTAAATATCTTGTACGTTTTCCTGCAATATTTCATTGATCAACAACTTTTAGCTGCGCTGTGATACCGCATCGTCAAGCTTCAAATCGAGCCGAAAGGCCGGGCGCCGATTCTTGGGGTCAACTGCTTTAACGGCAAGGCTGCGCATGTTCATCCGGATTTTGGATTGCATACGAACGGACCATGATCCCCAACTCGTTCTTCTGGCGGTTCTCGTCTCGCTCATATCTGGATTCACCGTTTGTGCGATTCTCAACCACGCCCGCGCGCAACAAGGCGGACCGCGGCACGGCTGGTCGCTCATAGCTGCTTGCGTGGCTGGCGGCGGGATATGGTCCACCCATTTTTCGCGATGCTCGGCTTTGCTCCCGCGAGTGCCGTCAGCTACGATATCACGTTGACGGTTACCTCCGCGCTACTGAGCGTCGTGATCGCCGGCAGCGCAATGCCCCTCTTGATGTCAACGGCTCTCCCATGCGCACTCGTCGGCGCTATCGTACTCAGCGCGGCTATTGCTGCCATGCACTTCACCGGCATGCGAGCACTGGTGTTCGCGGGTACGTTCGCTTGGGAACCTGCTCTGGTCGCGCTCTCCGTGAGCTCCGCTGTCCTGCTGCTCAGCGCCGCCATCTTCATAGAACATCTCGCCAACAGGCGTCGGCACAGATTGATCGCCGCAACGCTATTTGGCGCGGCCGTTTGCTGCCTCCATTTCACTGCGATGGCAGCCGCCGTTGTGAAGACGGATCCGACGCTCGCTGTTTCGGAGGTGTCAGCGAAGTTCCAATTCGATGTGGGCAAGCTGTGCATTCCAGATTGCCTCCTTTTGGTGGAACAGGGGCTCGCGGGAAATGTTGCGCTCAGACATCGCGCAGCTCGCCGAAGACGCACAGGACCACGTAAGGCAAACCTCGCCATTAGCTTCTGAAAGTGGAGGGACGGTTAGCTAAGCGTCGGTTTCGGTCGCCATTGCGCGGGCAAAATGGGTCCGCTTTCGGGCAGGGAGCTGGAGTCCGCTTATGGCGCAGCGCGGTAAGCGACACTCAAGCGCCCTGGGAACGATCGTGGCAAGTTCAGCTGGCGCAGACCGCGGCTAGCTGCGGTTAACGACGTTTAAGCGTACCTTTTGCCGGAACCATGCCGCTGCCCAGCCCGTTCCTTAGGGAGAATCAGGAGGCTGTCTATGTTCGTGGTGATGGGCGCGAGCGGTCATCTTGGCTCGGTCATAGTAGAGGGCCTGCTTGTTAAAAAGAAAGCTGTCCTCGCTCTTCTCCATTCGCCGGAGAAGGCGGCCGGGCTGGAGAGCAAGGGAGCGAAGACCTTTGTCGTCGACGCACGCGATCCCGGCGCCCTGAGAGCCGCATTCAAGCGCGGTCGCCGGGCTTTCCTGCTCAACCCTCCAGCTGCGCCCTCGACGGACACAGACGCCGAGGAGACCTACACCGTTCGAGCCATCCTGCAGGCGCTCGACGGTTCGGGACTGGAGAAAGTTGTCGCGGCTTCGACAATGGGCGCCGCTGCGGGTCCCGCGCTCCTGCCTCGCACCGGAGATTCAAGCGTGCTGTACGAATTCGAGCAGGGGCTCTTCTCGCTGCCGATTCCCACCTCGATCAACCGTGGCGCCTATTACCTGTCGAACTTCGCGATGCAGATTGGCCAGATGCGCGAGACAGGCGAACTCCGAACGATGTTCCCGGCAGACTTTCGACTGCCGATGGTGGCGCCCGACGATCTTGGCGAGGTCGCTGTGCGTCGCCTGACTTCAGGCTTTGACGATGTCGGCATCGTATCGATCGAAGGCCCGACACGCCCGACGTTCAGTGATGTCGCTGATGCCTTCGCCGAAGCGCTCAGGGCCGAAGTCCGCGCCGTGACCACGCCGCGCGATCGTTGGGTAGAAGCCTTCAGGTCACAAGGTTTTTCCGAGCCCGCTGCCGATGCTTATGCTCGCATGACGGCAATGGCCATTGACGGACCGGTGACGCCCGAAAGCGAAACAGAGAAGGGTCCGACCTCGTTGAAGGCGTATATCCGGTCCCTCGTCGAATAGCAGTAAGGTTTCGGCGTTCGAGGCTGACTGTTCCTCCGCAGAACGTCCGCTTGTCGGCACAAGCCCGCCGAGTTGACACTCGACGGGCTCTTCGCTGCATGGCAATCAGGCGGTCTTGGCCTTTGCCACCGCCGCGGAATTGGTCGACGTGCTGATCTTGGTCAGCAGATGGTCCGTCTTGGTCTCTTCCGTCAGCGTGGCCTCTAGGAGCGTCACCGCCTCCTTGTGGCCGAGCTGCTGTGCCCAGGCCTTAAGGGTGCCGTATCGAGTCATCTCGTAGTGCTCGACCGCCTGCGCCGAGGCGACCAGACCGGCGTCGAGGGCCGGGCTGTCGGCGTAATCCTCCATGACCGCCTTGCCTTCCTCCAGAATGCCGAGGATGGCGTCGCAGGTCTTGCCACGGGGCGCCTTGCCGATCGCCTCGAAGATGTCGCCGAGACGCTCGATATGGCCCTCGGTTTCGGTACGGTGGGTCTCGAAGGCCTTCTTCAGTTCGGGCGACCTGGCCGCCTTGGCCATCTTCGGCAGGGCCTTCAGGATTTGCTTCTCGGCGTAATAGACGTCCTTGAGCATGTCGTGGAACATGTCGTCGAGGACTTTGGGTTCGGTCGCCATGGTGCTTCTCCTAGTGGCTGACTGGAATATCCGGTCAACGAGGGAGAACCGTTCCTGTTCCTCACGCATCCGTGATTTGGAATGGAACTAACTTAGGCAACTCGCCGTTTTCCTGGGCATCGCGGCACAGCCGCAATCCATCGGGAGACCACCATGAAAAAGCTGATCATAGCTTCCCTGATCGCCACGGCGACCTCCTGCGGCGCCATGGCCCAGACGTCCACTACGTCGCCGGCCCCGACGCCTGCCCCTGCCGACGCGAACGCCCCGCTGCCAGGCGCCAACAGCTTCACCGAAGGCCAAGCCAAGAGCCGGCTCGAAGCCAACGGCTACACCAACGTCACGGACCTGAAGAAGGACGACAACGGCGTCTGGAAGGGCAAGGCCACCAACGCCGGCGCCCAGGTCAACGTCTCGGTCGATTACCGCGGCAACATCACCCGCAACTGATTGAGGTCCCTCTCACCACGACCTTTGGAGACCAACATGACCCGCACGATCACCCGTTCCTACGGCGACTACGAAACCGCCCGCTCGGTTGTCGAGAGGCTTGAGGAAGCCGGAATTTCAAGCAGCAACGTCAGCATCGTCGGCCGCAACGGCGACGGCGAGACCAACGCCGAGGAAGGCGCCGGGATCGGCGCGGGCGTCGGTGGCGCAGCCGGCCTGCTTGCCGGTCTGGGCATGCTGGCCATTCCGGGCATCGGCCCGGTCGTCGCGGCAGGCTGGCTAGCATCGACAGCTGCCGGCGCAGTCGCCGGCGCAGCGGCTGGCGGCCTGGTCGGCTCCTTCGTCAAGGAGGGCCATGACGAGGACGAGGCCCACTACTACGCCGAGACGGTTCGGCGCGGCGGATCGGTGGTCTCGGTTCGCGCCGAGCCCACGCAGGAGGCGGCGGTGGAGGCCATCCTCGACGGTGCGACACCGCTCGATCGCGCCGAGCGCACGGCGCAGTATCGTCAGGAAGGTTGGACCCGCTTCGACGAGAACGCGGATCCCTACGATCGCCAGGCGACCGCTTCCGGCCGCATGACGCCGCCAGTCGTCTGACCTACCACGCCTACGAACACCCAGGCCTCCGGAGAAATCCGGGGGCCTTTTGCCGCGGCATGGTCGCAGCCAAAAAGGATGGGCGATGGACCAGGTGGTACCTCGTTTGACCTCCCGCACCGCTCACGTCTGCGTCGACATGCAACGGCTGTTCTCGCACGATGGCCCCTGGTCGACACCCTGGCTCCTCAAGGTGGTGCCGCAGTGCGTGGCCCTGGCGCGGTACCGGCCGGAGGCGACGATCACGCGCTTCGTCACACCGGTCAGCGCGGACGGCCGAGGGAGCCTGGAAGGAGTTCTATCGCCGCTGGCCCGAACCACGCGCGCACGGATAGACCCGGCATTGCTGGAGCTCGTCCCGGAGCTCGCATCCTTCGTGCCCCCCGCGCTGGTCTTCGATAAACCGGTCTATTCAGCCTTCGCAGGGCGGAAACTTGTCGCCCATCAGCAGCATCGTGACGTCGACACGGTCATTCCTGACGGGAGCCGAGACCGACATCTGCGTGCTATGCTCGGCGCTGGGCGCGGTAGATCATGGACTCCATGCCTCATTGCGACGGACGCGGTCTGCAGTTTTTCCGATGCCGGACACGACGCGCTTCTCGACCTTTTCAAGCAACGGTTCTGCCAGCAGATATTCACCGCAGAGACGGCCCGGATCCTGGAAGAGTGGCGTGAATAATCATGCGGCAACTGGACTGCCTCATCGTTGGCGGCGGGCCGGCGGGTCTCACGGCAGCGATCTACCTTGCTCGCTTCCACCTGCATGTGTCGGTCGTGGACGAGGGTGGAAGCCGCGCCCTCCTGATCCCCAAAAGCCTTAACGTGCCGGGTTTCCCGGATGGGATATCTGGCCAGGACCTCCTGGCGCGAATGAGGGAGCACGCGCGCCGGTATGGCGCCGACCTGATCGAGGGGCGGATCGACGACATCAGACGAACGCCCTCGGGGTTCACGGCGCGATGACTTGATGCATCGTGGTCGGCCCGCTCCGTCCTTCTCGCGACGGGCGTGACGAACCGGCGTCCGCTCCAGATTTTGCGGGGGGCTGCTCATGCGACCGAGAGCAGATCCTCAGCGTGATTGCGGGCCGCACTGTTGCGCGCCCTTCGTCATATGGGCCGCCTCTTCTGGCACAGTAAGGACGGCGCGTTGGTCAGATAACGAAGCCATAGCCTCACGCGGCGAGGCTACGCATCTCCGCGATAAGGTCGGCTTTGCCCTCGAAGCCAATGCCCGGCAGCTCCGGCATGACGATGTGGCCGGCCTCGACGCGCACGCCGTCGGGGAAGCCGCCATAGGGCTGGAACAGGTCGGGGTAGGATTCATTGCCGCCGAGCCCGAGGCCCGCTGCGATGTTCAGCGACATCTGGTGGCCGCCATGGGGGATGCAGCGGCGCCAGGACCAGCCATTCTGCCTCAGCATCTCCAGCGTGCGCAGATATTCGACGAGGCCGTAGCTCAGCGCGCAGTCGAACTGCAGCCAGTCGCGGTCCGGGCGCATGCCGCCATAGCGGATCAGGTTGCGCGCGTCCTGCATCGAGAACAAGTTCTCGCCGGTCGCCATCGGGCCGGGATAATGCTCGGCGAGCCGAGCTTGAAGGTCGTAGTCGAGCGGATCGCCGGCCTCCTCGTACCAGAACAGATCGTATTGCCGCAGCGCCTTGGCATAAGCGATGGCGGTGTCGAGATCGAAGCGGCCATTGGCATCGACCGCGAGCCTGCAGCCGGTTGGCAGCATCTTCAGCACGGTCTCGATGCGCTTGCAGTCGTCGGCCAGCGAAGCGCCGCCGATCTTCATTTTCACCACCGTGTAGCCGCGGTCGAGATAGCCCTGCATCTCGGCCGCCAGCCCTTCCAGCCCCTTGCCGGGATAATAGTAGCCGCCGGCGGCATAAACGAAGACCTTCGGATCGGCGCTAACGCCGGCACGCTCCGCCAGCAGACGGAAGAGCGGCTTGCCGGCGATCTTAGCGACGGCATCCCAGACCGCCATGTCGATCGTGCCCATCGCGACGGAGCGCTCGCCATGGCCGCCCGGCTTCTCATTGGTGAACATCGCGGCCCAGACCTTGCCGGGGTCGAGATTGCCGCCCTCGGCATCGAGCAGGCTCTCGGGCGCCGCCTCGAGGATACGCGGCGCGAAGCGCTCGCGGATCAGCCCGCCCTGGCCATAGCGCCCGTTCGAGTTGAAGCCGTAGCCGATCACCGGCCTGCCGTCGCGGACGGCGTCGGTGACGACGGCAACCAGGCTCAGCGTCATCTTCGAGAAGTCGATGAAGGCATTGGCGATGGGCGAGGCGATCGGAGCCGTGCGCTCCCGGATGTCGACGATACGCATTAAAATGGCTTCCTATGGGAGGAGATCGGCTGGGTTCAGTCGGCGAACTGACCGGCGGCCTGGATCAGCGGACGCCAGCGGCCAATGTCGCTTTTCAGGGTCTGCGCCAGGGAGTGCGGGGTGGCTTTTTCCGGCGTCGGTACGGTGCTGATGTCAATGAAGCGTCTGGCGAGCGTGGGGTCCTGCAGAGCCTTCGCCAACGCTGCCGACAACGTCTGAATTACGGAGTCAGGGGTCTTCGCAGGTACGAAAAGGCCGTGCCACACGCTGATGTCCATGTTGGGAAGACCGCCTTCGCCGACGGTGGGCACATCGGGAAGCGCAGGGATGCGGTGCGTGCTCGTGACAGCATAGCCCTTGATGCTCTTCGACTGCAGCTGGGGCGCGGCAGTGGTGGCCTGCTCGCAGCCAAGGTCGACCTGGTTCGCCAGCAGCGCCTGCAGCACCGGCCCGCCGCCCCGGAAAGGCACCTGAGTGAGCTTTTTGTCCACGGCCGCCATGAACAGCAGTCCGCAGAGTTGCGAGGAGGCGCCCAGGCCCGAATGGGCAAAGGTCACATCCTGCCCGCGCGTTTTGACGTCCTTGATCAGATCCGCGAGCGATTCAGGCTGGTATCCCGGCCGGGCGATGATCGCCATGCTGGCATCCGAGACGACCCCGACGGGCCTGAGATCGGCCGTCGGATCGAAAGGCAGCTTGCGATAGAGCGTGACGGCCGTCGCCAGTCCGAGATGATTGAGCAGGATGGTGTGGCCGTCGGGATCGGAGCGGACGGCGCGATGACTGCCGGTCGTGCCGCCGGCGCCGGCCACATTTTCGACGATGATGTTCTGGCCGAGAATGCGGCCCATTGTTTCCGCGGTCACACGAGCGACCGTGTCGGTCGGCCCCCCAGCGGCAAAGGGAACGATCATCGTGATCGGCCGTGATGGATAATTCTGCGCCGCAGCTGGCGTCGCGATCGCCGTCGCCAGCAACATGCCAAGAGCCAGTTTCGCCATCGTTGCCTTCCCGTTTTTGGTTGACGGGACGATAGAGCGAGCCGAAGGCAATATCAGCCACCTCTGGCGTGGTCATTATTCATCACAGCCGTTCCATTTGGAGATGTCTGTAAAACTCCGCGGGAGGCTTCATGCGCAGTTTCGACCCCGTATCCTTGCGCCTGTTCGTCGCTGTCTGCGAGGAGGGCAACATCGCGGCCGCCGCCCAGAGGGAAGCGATCGTGCCCTCGGCGGTAAGCAAGCGCCTCGCCCAGATGGAAAGCGAAGCCGGCGTCAGATTGTTTGAGCGTGGTCGTCGAGGCGTGACGGTCACGGCCGCGGGCGAGGCGCTCTGGCGCTATGCGCGGGAGTCGCTGCAGATGCTGGACCGGATCAAATCGGAGCTCGGCGCCTTTGCGCAGGGCGTGCAGGGCCAGGTTCGCGTTTTCGGCAGCAAGTCGGCGCTCGCCCAGTTCCTACCCAATGACATCGGCCGCTTCGCCAAGATTTACCGCGACGTCCGAGTGAGCATGGAGGAGCGGGAAATCTGGGAGGTTGTAAGGGGCGTCGAAGAGGGACGAGCCGATATCGGCGTTTGCTGGGATGCGGTGGATTTCCGGGATCTGACCGTCTTTCCCTATCACCGGGATCACCTCGCCGTCGTGGTACCCGAGGGGCACCCGCTTGCTAGCCGCGACGCGGTCGCCTTCATCGAGACTCTGGACTACGAGCACGTCGATATCCTGGCTCGCAGCATCTTGCAGCAGAGACAACGGAGTGCTGCAGGAGCTGCCGGAAAGCAGCTGATCCACCGGATCCAGGTGTCGACAGTGGATGCTGCCTACCGGATCGTCGCCGCTGGACTGGCTGTCGCCATCGTCCCCGGCGAGGAAGCGCGCGCCGTTCAGCGGGCGCTGGGTCTGACGGTTGTCCCGCTAACCGACTCCTGGGCCTGCCGCCAATTTGTCATCTCGATAAGGAACAGGGGATTGTCGCTTCCTGCCAGCCTCCTGGTTGAAAAGCTCCGGGCTGCGGCCGCCGCCGGCAACACTGATTAGAGAGCGCAGCGCAACGGATTCCGCGCGGCTGGCCCAATTGAGGATTTGTCAGCTCACCGTGCCACCACCATGGGCATTGTAGATCCCGCCGGTCGTGAAGCTGGCGTCTTCCGCCGCAAGCTGAACATAGATCGAAGCCAATTCGGCTGGCTGGCCCGGCCTTCCGAGAGCCGTCATCCCCCCGAATTTTTCGAGCTTCTCATCCGTCGCACCACCGCTGACCTGTAATGGCGTCCAGATCGGGCCGGGCGCGACGCCATTCACGCGGATGCCCTTCTTGCCGAGCTGCTTGGCGAGAGAGAGCACATAGTTCGTCGTTGCGGCCTTGGTCTGCGCATAGTCGTAGAGGTCAGCCGACGGATTCGTCGCCTGCTCGGAGGTCGTGCCGATGATCACAGCGCCTGGCTTCAGATGGGGCAGCGCGGCTTTGATGATCCAGAACGGCGCGTAGATGTTCGTCTTGATCGTCCAGTCAAACTCGTCGTTTGTGATGTCGAGGATCGAGGCGTTGGTCTGCTGGCGGGCCGCGTTGTTGACGACGATATCCAGCCCGCCAAGCCCTGCGACAGCGTCAGTAACGAGCTTCGCGCAGAAGGCCGGATCCCTCAGATCGCCCGGCAGTGCCACCGCCTTGCGGCCCGCCGCTTTGATCAGTGCGACCACCTCGCGCGCATCGGGCTCCTCATCGGGATGGTAGTTGATCGCGACGTCGGCGCCTTCGCGGGCATAGGCGATGGCGGCCGCCCGTCCCATGCCGGAATCGCCGCCAGTGATCAGGGCCTTCTTGCCTGCCAGCCGACCGGAACCTTTGTAGCTCGTCTCGCCATGATCCGGCCGGGGCTCCATCTTGCTGGCGAGGCCCGGCCAGGGCTGGGACTGCTTCTGGAAGGGCGGCTTGGGATATTTGGTCGTCGGATCGCTCATCGGCGCAGCAGTCGTTGGCGCTTGGGCTTGCGCGCCCGTCGCGGCGGCGGCCAACGCCAGACCCGTGCCCGCGGCGCCGACCAGTTTGCGCCGGGAGATGGAGTTCGAATCGTGAGCCATTGCCGAATCCTATGCGTTTTTGGGGATGGCCTTGGAACGCATGGGTCCACCTCGCCGTTCCAGACTCGTCATGACAGATCAGTGATCGAGAGACGGGAGGGACGAGATGATGGCGAGCGGGTGGGCTCCAGACGGAGCGGTTCAGGATCAGATCGACGACAGCATCAGCGACGCTGTGCGTCTCGCACGGTCGCGCCTTCCCTCGGGGCCGGGCGAGATCCGCTGTCAGAGCTGCGGCGAGGAGATTCCCGAAGCGCGCAGGCAAGCGATGCCGGGTGTCCGCACCTGCGTCGACTGCCAATCCACGCGTGACGCGCCCGCCTCCATGAGTGCTTACAACCGCCGCGGTAGCAAGGACAGCCAGCTGAGGTGAGGCGTGCGCGCGTTGGCGCGCGACATCACCTCAAGAAGGGATTCGAGCGGATGGAACTTGAGGGTGGCTGCAACTGCGGCGAGGTCCGGTTTCAACTGGCGGGCGAGCCGATCCGGACCGGACTGTGCCATTGCCTGACCTGCCGCAAGGAGACGGGGTCGGCATTCATGGCCTATGCGGTTTGGGACCAAGCCGCCGTGACAGTAAGCGGCGAGACCCGAAGCTGGACGGGGTCGACTGACCGACGCCATTTCTGTGGCATCTGCGGAAGCGCCTTGTTCGCAACCGACGACAGCACCGAGATCGAAATCCGTATCGGTAGCCTCTATCGAGCCCCGACGGGGATGACGCCTGATCACGAGCTATGGGTGCATCGCCGGGAGCATTGGCAGTTACCCATCGCCGAGGCCGATCAGCATAGCACCAACCGCCCCTGATGGACGCAGTCTTTCGACGCCATGCTTTTGGTGCGATGGCAACATCGAACCATCCCGCCTGCCGCTAGTTCAGGTTCTTTGCCACAAGCGCGAGGGATACCCGTCATGGTTGCAAATGTGACTGGACTGTTCGAGACGAGACGTGACGCGGAGATGGCGGTGGAGCGTCTGGTTCAGGAACATGGCGTCGGATCGCAGCCTTATCCTCATCGCGCCTGTGGGAGATGCCAACAGTGCGGGCGAGCAGACCGCCGGAGCCGACAGCGATGCTGCTGCGCCGAGCACGGGTGAACGGTCCGACGCCAAGCTGACCGGGCCGATAGAGGTCTCGGTCGATATCCAGGATGACGCGACAGCGAGCACAATTCGCGACGCGTTCGCGGAATTTGGCGCTCGCGACGTCGGTCGCGGATGATGGACGGAACTGGAGCGGTGCAGGGTGGCGCTGATCAAGCCACGCTGACGCTCTGAGGCTGGATGCCGCGTCTAATCCTTCGGTACGATGCTGATCTCGCCGCTCGCTTCGAGGACTGCGAATTTGATTTGATCCTGTCTTTCCAGACCTTGTTGGATGCGAGCGGCCTTCAAAACGTCATCGATGCTGACCCGGGCACGCCTCAACGCGCGCTCGTCAGGCTGGCCATGGCTTAAGAGGATTGTCGGCGTGCCATCGATCAACAGGCACAACCCACTATATTCCTTCTTGAGATAGGACAGGGCGATGTCGATCCCGAAAAGCGTGACGATCAGAACAAGCGCGTTGGTGATCGAAAAATCGTCTCCGAGCAGCGCTTGCTGCGTGGTCTCGGCGATGATCAGCAGAAGGACGAGGTCGAAGGGCGTCATTTGCGCGAGCGTCCTGCGCCCCGACAGCCGAACGATGACAAGCAGGACGACGTAGATCGCAAAGCCGCGAAGAACGGTTTCCATGATGGACCCTAGGGAAGAATGATCAGGGTCACGGCCGCGGGCGCGCCGTCGATTGATACGGTACCGCGTACGATATCGGGGGCGTCTGGCTTGATCCTGATCTTTGCCATGGCGCGCTCACCTGGTCGAACGTGGACGATCAGCTCTTCGCCCGCCGCCGTGGCCGATGATTGCGATGGCCGAGGCTGGGCCCCTTCGATCGCGATTCTTCTGCCGAGCTCGGGGGATAGAAGAATTCTGCGGTCGGCTTGCCCCGCTGGGGCGAACGCGATGGAGATGGTGTCCTCTGTCTGCCAGCGCGCGAAACGGGGATAGTTGATCTCATTGCCGGCCACTTGGATTTGAGCGCGAGCGAACAACCCGCCTTCTCCTGAAAACCCCAGCAGCGCAGCGACGATGATGAGGCCGTATCCGACCCAGGCCCAGCGCTGGACGGTCCAGTACTTCTCTTGAAAGGCGCGGTGCTCATCGAGTTCGAGTTGATCGGCCATGGTCATTGGTCCTCACTCGCAACCCGCATATGTGGCTATCGCCCCGATCTGTAACGCTACCGGCTAGCGTTGGTTGCGTTGCGATCGGCTGCGTCCTGTGCGTCGCTGGGCCGGGATCAGGTCTCGTCGACGGATCAGTGCTTGCCCCATTCCTATCCGGATCATGCGCCCGGCGACGGTCGAGCAGACGCATGACCGGTGTGACCGTTATGCCGTGCATCAGGATCGACATCAGAATGATCAGGCCCACGATCGCCCAGAGCCGCTCGCCTCCCTCGACAACGCCCATGTGGTTCAGCCCATAGGCGAGATAGTAGATGGTGCCGACCCCCCGGATACCGAAGAACGCCAACGTCAGCCTCTCGGTCCAGTTCGCATCGTGACCGATCAGTCCGATCAGCCCTGTGACCGGGCGTATGACGAGAAGGATGACCAACGCCAGCACAACGTCGATTCCAGAGAGGGGTGTCAGCAGCCCGCTGACGAGCGCGCCGCCGAACGCCAGCAGCAGAACCATCATCGCGATGCGCTCGATCTGTTCGGTCAGCTCGTGCATCTCGAGCTGAAAGTCGTGATCGCGGTGGGCGTTGCGGAAAGTCAGCGCCGTGACAAACACCGCCAGGAAGCCGTAGCAATGGATGAGTTCGGTCAGGCCGTAGGAGACTAAGGTCGCCGAGAGCGCGATGAGGCCATCGCCGGTCTTGGCCAGCTTGGTCTTGGCCGGCGCGTTAAAGGTCAGCCAGCCAAAAGCGCGGCCGATGACGTAACCGGCGGCTATGCCGGCGCCGATCTCCCAAAGCACATTATAGGTTAGCCAATCCGTCAGCCACGGCTCGCCCGTGGCCGAGGCGGCTGCGAGAGCGATTGCGAGGTGGACGAAGGGGAAGGCGAAGCCGTCATTCAGTCCAGCCTCCGAGGTCAGTCCGAAGCGCACCTCGTCCTCCTGTCCAGATTGCGGCGGGCCGACCTGGACGTCGGCTGCCAGCACGGGATCGGTCGGTGCCAACGCGGCTGCAAGGAGGAGTGCGATCGCCCATGGTATGCCTAGCCACCAACCGGCTAGAAGGGTGATCGCCGCGATGCTTAGGGGCATCGTGATCGCGATCAGTCGCCAGGTGATCGCCCATTTTCGGAAGCTGAAGAGCCTGTCGAGCTTTAGCCCAGCGCCCATCAAGGCGATGATGACCACGAACTCCGGGAAGCGCTCTGTGATCTCGGGATAATGCATCGGCAAGGGATCAAGCGTCACCCAGGGCAGCGAGAAGATCGCCGCTCCCAAGGCTATGCACACGATCGGCAAGGAGAGGGGCAGGCGCTGCAGCGCCAAGGGTAGCCAGGCCACGAGCGCGATGAGGAGTCCGGCACCAGTGAGGACAAGGATATAGGGATCGGGAGCAAGATCAGTTGTCGACTGCATATCAGTCAACCGCCGGTCGGCCCATTCGATCCTTGGGACCCACGAACTTTCCGCTGCCACCAGTCATTTTGTGGAGGCAGCGCTTGTCCTACTCCCCTACGCCAAAGAACTGCCAAGATTGCCTCGCGCAAGCTGTCGTCATGGTCGGCCTCAACGGATGGAGGCCGTCGGCCGAGAACGCATCCCAGGCTGCCAACGGCGCTCGCGCGTCGTCGTCCTTGTTGCCGTCCGTCTCGCTCCCCTTCCTATCTTGATGCTTGGCGGCGCGCGCCAGAGCCGCTCTGCCGGCCGCACGCCGTCGGTTTTCGGCCGCCACACGCGCATCGTCCCCACGCCAGACGACTGGACGGTCCCCATCGAGCATGTCCTCGATGTTACGTGGGTCGAAGACGTGAAACGTCACGGCCCTCGCGCGACCGCGCAGTTTCACGGTGCGCGTTCCGGCGCTTTTCAAGCGCCCACCCGATGGCCGCGGCCTCACCGTGGTCGGCGACGACGCGCAGTCGATCTATTCCTTCCGGGCCGCGGTTTCAGCGCCAGCAAGATCGATGATTGCAGCCGGTTGGTGTCCTGATACTCGTCCACCATGACGTGATCGAAGCGCGCGCCGATATCGGCGGCGAGATCGGGGTCGCACATGGTCTGGGCCCAGTAGAGCAGCAGATCGTCGTAATCGAGCACATTCTGCCGCTGCTTGGCCTCGACATAGGCAGCGAACAACTCGCGGAGTTCTGCCGCCCAGGCGACACCCTCTCCCCTTGAGTGCAACGGAACACACGAGCCCGAAAGCTTGTTTTGCTTCTCAACAGGGAGATCGTCATGCGTAAAGATCCCAGAGACAGGCTCATCCGGGCGCTCGCGGCACAGCTTGGAGCCGAGCGTGAGACGAGAGCGGCCATCGCCAGCGCCGTGGCCAACGGCCAGATCGACCGCGAGGTTCTGCTGGCGTTGCTGGAGGATCCCATCCCCGCCTGGTCTCAGGAGGATCTGAATCGCGCCGACCGCCTTGCTGCATCCGCAGCACATTATCGCGCGATCGCCGCCTGATCGCAGCAGTCCAACTTCGAGTGTGCAGTGGGGGTGTGTGTTGGAAAAGCTCAAGGCGTATCGCCAGAAGCGCGATTTCGAGAAGACCAAGGAGCCTGATGGTGAGGCTTCGGTCGCTGCGTCGAACCGCCTGCGGTTCGTGATCCAGAAGCATGACGCAACCCGTCTGCACTACGACCTGCGGCTGGAACTCGATGGCGTCTTTCGGTCCTGGGCTGTGACCAAAGGTCCATCGCTCGATCCAGGCGACAAGCGGCTGGCCGTCGAGGTCGAAGATCACCCCCTGCCCTACGGCGATTTCGAAGGCACAATTCCGAAGGGGCAGTATGGCGGCGGAACGGTCCAACTCTGGGATCGCGGCTACTGGGAAGCTGAAGGCAAGCTCAGCCCGGAAAGGCAACTTGAGAAGGGCGAGCTTAAATTCGCACTCGAGGGTGAGCGTTTACACGGCAGCTTCGTCCTCGTCCGCATGCGCCATGATCGGGACGGTGGCAAGCGCACCAACTGGCTCCTGATCAAGCACCGCGACGAACATGCCGTCGAAAGCCATGGCGACGCGGTCCTGGCAGACGATAAGTCGGTGGCGTCAGGTCGCAGCATGGCAACCATCGCTGCAGGCAAGGGACGCTCGCCCAAGCCTTTCATGCTAGAGGACGATATCCTCGCCCCGGACGCGGAGTGGGACAGTCGGAAAGGACTGGCGGCCGACGAGAGGCACGAACCGACCAAGCCCGCCTCCAAGTCCAAATCTCCGTCGCCTATGGCGCCTGCCTCCAGCAAGTCCGGCGCTCCAGTTGCTCTGCCAGCCTTCATCGCGCCACAGCTCTGTCGGAGCATCGAGCGTCCCACCAACGGCGGCGGTTGGGTCCATGAGATTAAGTTCGACGGCTATCGCATCCAGATGCGGATCGACGCCGGCAAGGTGACCTTGAAAACGCGGAAGGGTCTGGACTGGACCCAAAAATTCGGCGCGATCGCGAAGGCAGCCAAGGGGCTGCCGGACGCGATTATCGACGGCGAGATCGTTGCGCTCGACGGTCACGGCTCGCCCGATTTTGCGGCGCTCCAGGCCGCCCTTTCCGAGAACAAGACTGATGATCTGGTCTTCTTCGCCTTCGATATGCTGTTCGACAAGGATACCGATCTGCGCGAGCGACCTCTGCTTCGACGAAAAGAGCAGTTGAAGGCGTATCTTGAGGATCATGCTGATGGTGTCGTGCTGCGCTATGTCGAGCATTTCGAGACAGGTGGCGATGCGGTCCTGAAATCGGCCTGCAAGCTGTCACTGGAAGGCATCGTCTCCAAGGCCGTCGATGCACCTTACGTCTCGGGACGAAGTGAAACTTGGACGAAGTCCAAGTGTCGAGCCGGCCATGAGGTCGTGATCGGAGGCTGGTCCACCACCGAAGGCAAGTTCAGATCGCTTCTCGTTGGCGTCAACCGGGGCTCCCAATTCGTTTATGTCGGCCGTGTCGGCACCGGCTACAGCGCGGCGAAGGTTGATGCACTGCTGCCGAGGCTCAAGGCCGTCACCGCGAAGGCATCGCCCTTCACCGGCGTAGGCGCGCCTAAACGTGAGCCGGGTGTGACCTGGCTGAAACCGGAACTCGTCGCCGAGATCGAATTCGCCGGCTGGACCGGTGACGGCATGGTCCGCCAGGCAGCATTCAAGGGACTGCGCGAGGACAAGCCTGCGGATGAGGTCGAGACCGAACTGCCTGCCGATCCGGCGGAGACGCAGACGCCCGAGCCCAAGCCTCCCTCTCGCGCTCGCGGACGCGGCGGCAGGGCTGATGTCATGGGTGTCAGCATCAGCCATCCCGACAAGCCGTTGTGGCCCGATGCGGAAGACGGCCGACCTGTCTCCAAGCAAGACCTGGCTGAATATTTTGAGGCGGTCGGCGCGTGGCTGCTGCCGCACATCAAGGGAAGGCCCTGTTCTCTGGTGCGCACTCCTGATGGGATCGGCGGCGAGACGTTCTTCCAGCGCCATGCCGGCATGGGGACATCGAACCTGTTCGAACTGGTTCGGGTCTTCGGCGACAAGAAGCCCTATCTCCAGATCGATCGGATCGAGGCACTGGCTGCGGCAGCCCAAGTCGGAGGTATCGAACTCCACCCCTGGAACTGCCTCCCCGGCGATCCGGAGACGCCCGGGCGCCTCGTCTTCGATCTGGACCCAGGGCCGGGGGTAACTTTTGGCGACGTGATCGATGCAGCCAAGCAGATGCGCGGGCGGCTTGAGGTCCTCGGTCTGGTCAGCTTCTGCAAGACGACCGGGGGCAAGGGCTTGCACGTCGTCGTGCCGCTGGCGTCGGGCAAGCGCGCCACCGTCGATTGGCCGGCGGCCAAGGACTTTGCACGGCGGGTCTGTGCCGAGCTGGCAAGCGAGGAGCCCTCGCGTTACGTCATCAACATGGCCAAGCGACTTCGCAACGGCCGCATCTTCCTTGACTATCTCCGCAACGACCGTATGGCGACCGCCGTCGCGCCCTTGTCCCCCAGGGCGCGTCCAGGCGCCCATGCGTCGATGCCGCTCACCTGGTCGCAAGTGAAGGCCGATCTCGATCCGAGCCGCTTCACCGTCAGGACCCTGCCTGGCCTGCTGAAGAAGACCAAGGCTTGGGAGGGCTACGACGACGCGGCGGGGTCGATCGCCGACGCCATCAAGAAACTTGGCAAGCGCGCTGAGGCGGCCTGACGGGCCACCGGCAAGCGATCGACCGGAACGAACGGCCACAGCCCGGCGTTCACCGGTCATTCGGGAGATGAAGACCATGGCGCCGCGGACATTCTGGAAGGGCTATCTGAAGCTGTCTCTCGTGACCTGCCCGGTCGCGATGATGCCGGCGCGTTCGGAAAGCGAGAAGGTCCGCTTTCACACGCTGAACCGCAAGACTGGCAACCGCATCCAGAGCAGGTACGTGGATGCGGTCACCGGCAAGCCCGTCGCTGATGACGACGAGGTCAAAGGCTATCCCAAGGGAGATGACGACTACGTCGTCCTGGAGGATGACGAGCTGGATTCTGTTGCTCTGGAAAGCACCCGGACGATCGACATCCAGACGTTCGCGCCAAGATCCTCAGTCGGCTGGATCTGGTATGACGCGCCCCACTATCTCGTGCCCGACTCCAAGGTCGGCGAGGAGGCGTTCTCGGTCATCCGCGAGGCGATGAAACGGACGAAGACGGTGGGGATCTCCCGCGTCGTGCTTTATCGCCGCGAACGGGCCGTTCTGCTCGATGCGCGCGACAACGGCATCGTCCTGTGGACGCTGCGCTATGGCGACGAGGTCCGGCCCGAGAAGGATTATTTCGCAGGGATCAAGGACGCCGAACCTGAAGCTGATCTTCGGCCGCTCATGGACAAGCTGATCACCACCCGGACGAAAGACTGGTCGCCCGATCTTGCCAAGGACCCGGTTCAGGACGAGCTTCTTGCCATCATCAAGGCCAAGCAGAAGGGCCGTAAGCCCACGAAAGCGGCGAAGCCTCAGGCCAGCGAAGGCAATGTCGTGAACATCATGGACGCGCTGAAGCGGAGCCTCGAACCCCGCAAGACGTGATCAGCCGGCCTTTCTCCGCGCGGCTTCCTTCGAAGCGGCGGCCGCTTTTCTAGCCTTCTTGCCGGCTCCGCCTTTGGCGCTCTCGCGCAACGCATCCAGCAGACTGACGACCTTGGTTGGCTCGGGCCGCTTCTGCGGCTTGATCTTGCGTCCTTCGATCTTCGCCTGGACGAGCTCTGCCAACGCACTGTCATACCGGTCGTCGAATTCCTTTGGATCGAACTCCCCGGCTTTTGTCTTGATGATGTGCTCAGCAAGCTGGAGCATCTCGTCGTCGATCTTGATCGTCGGCACATCGCTGAATGCGTCTTCAGCGGATCGCACTTCGTAGTCGAAGTTGAGAGTCGTCGCGATCAGTCCCTCGCCATGGGGCCGGATCAGGATCGACCGCATTCGGCGGAAGATCACCGTCCTGGCAAGTGCGGCAGACTTTTGACGCTTCATGCCCTCTCGGATCAGCGCGAAGGCCTCGGACGCAACAGGCGAGCTGGGCGCTACGTAGTAGGGCTTGTCGAAGAAGATATCGTCGATCTCGTCGCAGGGCAGGAACGTCTCGACCGTCAGCGTCTTGTCGCTCTCGGGGATGGCGGCAGCGATCTCTTCGGGTTCGAGGATTACGTAGTCACCATTGCCCTTGTCGTAGCCCTTGACCTGATCTTCGGTCTCCACCGGCTTGCCCGAGACCTCGTCGATGAACTGGCGATGGACGCGGTTGCCGGTCTTGCGGTTCAGGGTGTGGAACGAGATCCGCTCGGATGTGGACGCGGCCGTGTAGAGGGATACCGGACAGGTCACTTCGGCGATCTTGAGAACACCCTTCCAGACAGCACGCGGAGCCATGGCCGTTCCTTCAATCGCGTCACCCGACAACGCGGTCGAGGAACTAGCTGGGGAGTATCATGGTTCCACAGCGGTAAGTTTGAGAAAGTCAGGTCAGATGTCGAACCAGGATGCCGCCATCGCCAAGGCGCTCAACGCAGGCCTGCGCCGGTTACTCGTTGTGGCATTTGCCCATCAAAATGATGGAAGTGGCCGATCCGAGCGGATGCCGGCGCTTCGTCTTGCGCTCGAGCGTGAGATCAAGCGTCTTGTGATACGAGGCGTTACCCACGATGGGGAGGATGTCGAGCTGACGGCGGCGGTTCGGAAGGGTCTTCAGCTCTACCTGGATGCCGCTTATCGGGAGGCATCGGAGCACTTGCCGGTGCCAGATACGATACAGTGATCGGCGCACGAACATCGCGGGAGGCAGACGTAAGGCAGTGCCCACCATCGCTTATTTGGGGTCTTCCTCCTCCGAGAGTCCAAGCAGCGCCATCGATCCAGCATCCATCCCGCCAGCGAACCAGCGATCGAGGGCATCCCGAAAGGGGCCGTCCTGGCGCTCAGACGCTATGGCGAACAACGTCATCGAGGAATGGAATTTCAGGTCGTCCGGCGAACCAAAAATTTCGTGCAGTGACCGACCGCTGGTGGCAAGCACGGCCTGCGTGACCAGGTCGAGGCGCGGCGCAAGGAGCGGGTGCGCGAGATAAGCTCGTGCTTCCTCCAGCGAAGCGATACCGTAGAATTGCGCCGTCGCGGTGCGGCCAAGACCGCGCAGTTGCGGAAAGATGAACCACATCCAGTGGCTGCGTTTGCGGCCTTCGCGCATCTCGCTAAGCGCAGTGTCGAACGTTGTGGCTTGGGCCTCCACGAACCGCTGTAAGCGGAATGAATCCTGGTCCATCCTATGATCCCCTCGCAGGTGAGCGTCGGCGCCGCTCACCATCGGAAAGTTCGATCCAGACAGGAGCGTGGTCGCTGGCTTTTTTCCAGCCGCGAACGTCGCGATCGACGCCGGCAGTGACGAGCCGCTTCGCGATCTGGGGGCTCAGCAGGAAATGATCCAGGCGCAGTCCGGCATGCGGCCCCACCCATTCCGGAGATAGTCCCAGAACGTGTAGATGCGTTCGTCGGGGTGCAGGGCACGAACGGCGTCGGTCCAACCCTGGCCGGCCAACATGAAAGGCGTCCCGAACCTCTGGACGGAACAGCGCGTCGTCGCGCCAGCGTGCGGGATTATAGACGTCCAAATCCGTCGGGATCACGTTGAAGTCGCCCACCAGCATGATGGGCACGTCCAGCTCAAGCAGTCGGCGGGACGCAGAGGAGAACCTCGAACTTACCCGTCTCGTCGTCTTCCAGGCCGAGCAACGCCGCACCTTCGAGCAATCACTCGTCCGATCCCGCGACGACGCCTACCAGGGGCTCGCCGACGAAAGGGCGACAAGAGCGATGCGAGAGCAATTCATCGCGGTGCTGGGGCACGACCTGCGCAACCCGCTCGCCTCGATCGACGCAGGATTGCGCATGGCGAGCAAGGAGCCGCTCAGCCCGAAGCAGACCCGCCTCGTCGGCCTGATGCAGGCGAGCTCACTGCGGATGACGGGCTTGATCGACAATGTGCTGGACTTCGCCCGCGGTCAGCTCGGCGGCGGGCTGACCCTGGCGCGCGATCTCTCGAAGCCGCTGGAGCCGACGCTTCGACAGGTGGTGGCCGAACTCCAGGCGACGCATCCGGACGTCGAGATCGTGGAGGACTTCTCCATCCACGCGGCCGTCGATTGCGATCACTCCAGAATCGCGCAGCTCCTGTCAAACCTGCTGGGCAATGCGCTGACCCACGGGGCGATTGGCAAACCCATCCGCGTCGAGGCGGCAAGCGTCAATGAAGGCTTGGAGATCTCCGTCGCCAATGGGGGAGATCCGATTCCCGCCGCGGCCATGGAGCGCCTGTTCCAGCCGTTCTTCCGAGGTGACGTCCGTCATAGTGCGAACGGCCTCGGGCTCGGGCTTCACATTGCGTCCGAGATCGCCAAGGCTCATGGCGGCACGCTGACCGTTGCATCGTCAGAAGCCGAGACCCGGTTCACGTTTCGGATGCCGGCATAGCCAGACCAGGTGCCCTAGGCCGCCCGTCGAAGGGCAGCGATCACTTTATCGGGGCGATACGGTTTCCTCAGATAACGCGCGTTGTCCGGCAGGTCGCCTTCTGCGGGAACGACACGCCCACTGGCCACGACGATCATCATCGGCGGCCATCCATGACGGACGGTATGAGCGAACTCGATGCCGTCCATAGAGCCGGGCATCTCGATGTCGGTGAAAACGGCGTCGACGTCGCCGCGGTCGGCCAATACGGCCATGGCCTCGTCGGCATGCGCGGCCTCTATCACCTCAAAACCAGCTTCCTCAAGGAAATCCACCGCGTCCATCCGGAGCAGCGGCTCGTCTTCAACGATCAGGACGACCAGTTTCGACATGGCTGACTTTCGGTTGTTCAGTTAGCTAACTGCCACAGCCGATGGTTGTTGCCGGAAGATCGAAAGAATTGTCCGGGTTATGCTTAGCCGATCGTTACCCGCGTCCGTCGCACCAAACGAAAAGGCCCGCCGAGTGCCGCTCGGCGGGCCTTCCAATCAGACCTTGGTCAGGCCGCCTTGGCGGCAGGCGCGGTGGCCGCCGTGTTCGCCGGCCCGCCCAGCTGGGTGAGCAGCTTGTCGGTCTTGGTCTCCTCGGCAAGGGTCTCGTCGAGAAGCTTGACGGCGTCCTTGTGGCCGAGCTGGGTGGCCCAAGCTTTCAGGGTGCCGTAGCGGGCCATTTCGTAATGCTCGACCGCCTGCGCCGAGGCGACCAGGCCGGCGTCCAGCGCGGGGCTGCCCTCATAGTCCTCGATGACCGCCTCGCCTTCCTTGAGAATGCCGAGGATTGCATCGCAGGTCTTGGCGCGGGGCGTCTTGCCGATGACCTCGAAGACCTGGCTGAGCCGCTCGATCTGCTCGGCGGTCTCGGCTTTATGGGTCTCGAAGGCTTTCTTGAGCTCGGGCGACTTGGTCGCCTTGGCCATCTTCGGCAGGGCCTTCAGGATCTGCTTTTCGGCGTAGTAGACGTCCTTGAGCATGTCGTGGAACAGGTCGTCGAGCGGCTTCGTGGTCGTGGCCATCGGGTATCCTCCAGATTCTCGGGATCGTGGTGGCTGAACTGCCCGCGCTCACAGCTGTTCCTCCGGGATTTGATTTATATCTTCGGAACTTAAACGAGCACCTGCCCGTTGATTGAGCAGCGCGGAAAGACCGCGAAAAAGGATCCCAAAATTGAAAAAGCTCGTTCTTGTTGCGCTGGTCGCGGCGCTGCCTTCGTTCGCCGCAATCGCCCAGACCTCCACCACCTCGCCGATGCCGACGCCCGCACCAGCTGACCAGAACGCCCCGCTGCCGGGCGCAAACAGCTTCACCGAGGGCCAGGCCAAGAGCCGCCTGGAATCCAATGGCTACACGAATGTGATGGACCTCAAGAAGGACGAGAACGGCGTCTGGAAGGGCAAGGCGACCAACGCTGGCGCCTCGGTCACCGTCTCCGTCGATTACCGCGGCAACATCGTCAAGAACTGACGGTTGCCCCTCTCGCCCCGATTTTTGGAGAACACGATGACCCGCACCATCACCCGTTCCTACGACAACCACGAAACCGCCAGCTCGGTCGTCGAGCAGCTTGAGGCCGCCGGCATTTCCAGCAGCAACGTCAGCATTGTCGGCCGCAATGGCGACAGCGAGACCAACGCCGCTGAAGGTGCCGGCATCGGCGCCGGCGTCGGTGGAGCCGCCGGCTTGCTGGCTGGCCTTGGTATGCTGGCGATCCCGGGCGTCGGTCCCGTGGTCGCCGCGGGCTGGCTTGCCGCTACCGCAGCCGGCGCCGTGGCCGGCGCCGCCGCTGGCGGCCTAGTCGGCTCCTTCGTAAAGGAAGGCCACGACGAGGACGAAGCGAACTATTACGCCGAGACCGTCCGTCGCGGCGGCTCCGTCGTCTCGGTCCGTGCCGAGCCCGAGCAGAAGGCTGCCGTCGAGGCAATTCTCGACGGTGCGACGCCCATCGATCGTACCGAGCGCACCGCCCAATATCGCAAAGAAGGCTGGAACCGCTTCGACGAGAACGCCGATCCTTACGATCGCCAGGCGACTGCCTCGGGCCGCATCGCTCAGCCGGTCATCTGATCCGGCCGCATCGACTGCGCAACAGGCCCCGAGGGAGACTCGGGGCCTTTTCGTAAAGGTGGTCCCCTACCCGTTCCTCACAACGGCGCTTGGCTCTCGACCGATTGATGATGCTGAGACCTTCCCCTCAAGGCTTGGGCGGTGTCAGGCCATTGAGCTCGATCGTGCCGAAGGAGGGCATCGAATTGAGCTGCTTCTCCAGCGCCGCCGGATCGAGCGTCACCGGCTTGTCCAGCCAGTAGGTCACGATCTGCGGGAAGACGATCATGATCGCGACCAGGATGAGCTGCAGCACGATCCAGGGGATCGAGCCGAGATAGATGTCTCGGCTCTTCACCGTCGGTGGCGCGATGCCGCGCAGGTAGAACAGCGCGAAGCCGAAGGGCGGATGCATGAACGAGGTCTGGATGTTGGCGCAGATCAGCAGCGCGAACCAGATCAGGTTGATGTCGAGCTTCTCGGCCGCCGGCGTCAGCAGCGGGATGATGATGAAGGCGATCTCGAAGAAGTCGAGGAAGAAAGCGATGAAGAAGATGAAGATCATCGTGAAGGTCAGGAAGCCGACCTGACCGCCCGGCAAGCCGGTGAGCATGTGCTCGATCCACTTGCCGCCGCCGACGCCCTGGAACACGAGGCTGAACACGCGCGCGCCGATTAGGATCATCGCGACCATAGCCGTGATGCGCATGGTCGAGGACATCGCCTGATAGGTCAGCTTCCAGGTGAGCGTGCGGTACATCGCAGCCAGCGCCAGGGCGCCGACCGCGCCCATCGCGCCCGCTTCCGTCGGTGTCGCCAGGCCCATGAAGATGGTGCCAAGCACGAGGAAGATCAGCACGGCGGAGGGAACGATGCCGCGGACGCATTTCCCCGCCAGCGCCCAGCCCTTCAGCGTGCGCGCTTCCGGCGGCAGGGCCGGCACGGCGGCCGGGTTGACGATGCTGAGGATCGCCACCCAGATGCAGAAGAGCGCCACCTGCACGATGCTGGGGCCGATGGCGCCGGCATACATGTCGCCGACCGAGCGGCCCATGACGTCGGCCAGCACGACCAGCACCAGCGAGGGCGGGATGAGCTGGGTGATGGTGCCGGACGCCGCGATGACGCCCGTGGCATGCTTCATGTCGTAGTCGTAGCGCATCATCACCGGCAGCGAGATCACCGCCATGGCGATGACCGAGGCCGCGACCGTGCCGGTGATGGCGCCGAGGATCGCGCCGACGAAAATGACCGCGTAGGAGAGGCCGCCGCGGATGCTGCCGAAGAGCTGGCCGATCGAGTCGAGCAGATCCTCCGCGAGGCCGCAGCGTTCCAGGATCGCGCCCATGAAGGTGAAGAACGGGATTGAGAGCAGCAGGTCGTTCGAGATGATCGAATAGAGCTGGAAGGTGAGGTTGCCCATGTATTGGGGTGCGATCACCCCCATCTCGAT
>NZ_JBBBBQ010000013.1:0-129846 GCF_037120455.1 Allobosea sp. CCNWLY174
AACACCCGATTCCTGCTCCTTCAGGATCGCGATGATCTGTTCTTCCGAGAAGCGGCTGCGTTTCATGTCCTGGTCCTGTTGCGGGGCCAGAACGAACTTCGAACTGGATTAGGACCGAGGGGCAACGTCACCACCCGTCTCGCAGCGACCGGCGCTTGTGGCTTCAGGCTGACGATGGAATTCCGCAAGGGGACCAACCTACCGAGACGGTTGCCTGCGGAGCGCGACAAATCAGGCTGTCGTCGCGGCTTCAGCGAGTATCGGCTCCCGGATGCCATAGACGCGCCTGGTATTCGCGATCGCTTCCGGCGTGACGTCGATCAACAGCGCGATGACGTCGCCGTCCTCATGCTGTAGGACTTTCCCCAGTTCAGTAATGCTCCACCCAAACGCACGCAGGCGTTTTGGCCAGAATGTCTCACAGACGACGCTGATCTGCCGAATGCCGAGTTTGTGGGCAACCTCCAGCACGCCGCACAACAAGATGCCGGCAACCGGAGGCGATCTGCCGCCACGATGCAAAGCGGGGCTGATGAAGAAGCGCGTCCATTCGAAGATGTCTGGCGCCCGCGGGGGTCCGGCGGGCGCGAGCTCAGGAAATACGTTGCCGAGAAGGTGGGGCTGCAGCGTCGGGACAAGGCGCGACCCGCCGACGATTTTGCCGAGGCTGTCGAGTGCCAGCAAGTAGACGGCGTGCTCGGTGTCGAACGCATCCATCTCGATATTGATGGGCCGCGCCAGTGCGCGCCATTGACGCCGTCTGACGTAAATATCATAGCGGATACGAAAGTATCGCTCCAGCTTGAGTCTGAATTTTTTCCTGTCGGCCCAAGTGACCACCTGGATTTGGACAACCATGGTCCCTCCCTACAAGGCAGGAGGGTAGGTCAGCGCCAGCAGGCGCCGCGTGCCGAGATTCCGGTATTGTCAGATCTGAATCTCATCCCTGCGCAGAGCCTTCACAACAGCGTGGACGACGTTGATTGCGTCGAGCTTGTCGCGGATGTTGCGCTGGTGGCTCTCGACGGTATGGGTCGTGATCCCGAGAATGCAAGCGATGTCCTCTGTCGTTTTGCCCTGGGCGCTCCACTGCAACAGTTCGCGCTCCCGCGGGGTCAAAGGCGAGCCCTCCTCGCTGTCTGGGTTGTTCCCGAAGTTGCTGACCTTGCGATACACGTGGACACAGAGCGTTTCGATCAGGGGCATCGAACCGGGTGGAATCTCGATCCGGTCGCTCGCTGCCGTCACGACCGCTGGGCCGGCCAGCGGGACATGGATTGGCACACAGATTCCATCTTTCATGCCAAATTCGGCTGCCTCGTCCATGACGAGACGGGCACGCGGTGTCAAACCACCAGCGGGCAATTGATGCCAGAGAAACGGCTCTGCGCTAAGGCGGCTGCGTGCGGCGCAAGGATCGTGAGGAAAGTGCCCTTCTGACTCGTAGCGTGTGAACCACTCGCTCGCCCATCCGTCATGCAGGATCGCACGATGCCACTCGCTGTCGTGAGGGACCGGCAATCCCGTGATCAGAAAACTGTGCAGGCCAAAACGCTGGAGAATCCCTTCAAATATTTCGAGGGCGCGCTCAGACGAGCATGCGGCGTCGATGTCGGATATCGTCGCGAAAAGCTCCAGAACGGCAGCGTTCGTCATCCATAGACCTCGGCGGGTCCCTCCAGCGCCAAATTCAACCTAAGCGTGTTTCACAACGCGCTTCAATGCGCTGCACGCCGATTGTCTATCATAGGAGTCAGTGCTGGCTCCATTCCTGGGCCGACGGCAGATCGGAAAGACTGAAAGTCAGTCGGCTTGGGGCTGGGCGAGCCGCTTGGCTGAACGTCTAGGTCGTCGCTCCGCAGCCCTTCCAGTGATCAGATCCTCGGGCTCAACGCCCAGTGCTCGCGCAAAGATTTCCAACGTATCCAGCGTGGCGTTACGCCGTCCGGCTTCCACGCTGCTGATATACGCCCGCGTGCGCCCCGAGATGAACGACAACTGCTCCTGCGAGAGCTTTCTCTCCCTTCGGAGTCGCTGGACGTTCAGACCAAAAACAGCGCGAAGTTTCATCGTACGAACGGTGCGGCGATGTGCACTATAGTGCGACACACTTTAGTGCACATTCCGCATTGACAGGGCGGTCATCGACTGTTTGAACCGCATAGCGATCGAACGATCCTGCTCGGGGGAATTGCGATGGCCGGCCAACCTGTTAGCAGAGTCTCGGGAGGTTGCTTGGACCCGAGCTTTCACCATCGACCAAAGCTGGAGATCGAGCATGCGAAGCGGCCCGCAGGGTCGGGTGCTGCGACCCCTGTTGGGTTCACCTGCATCCGCTGCTGCGCGTCCTACCCGCCGAGCATCGCAATCGATTCCAGAGGCTGCCCGGCCTGCCGGGACGCTGCGCCCGCCAATTTCAAGCCTGTCTACGCTTCGCCCGTTGATCCGTGCTCGATCGCACCAAACGCGCCGCGATCCCTCTGGCGCTATGCCCACTCGCTACCATGCTCGCCAAAGAACGCCGTTTCGCTCGGCGAGGGGCAGACGCCGCTGGTCAAAGCTGCCCGGATCGGCCCTGCGTTGGGAACCCGAAACCTCTTCATCAAGGATGAGGGCCGAAACCCGACCTGGTCGCACAAGGACAGGTTCTCGACGGTTGCGGTGTCACTCGCGCGCTCGCAAGGGGCAAAGGTCGTGGCGACGGCCTCATCGGGCAATGCCGGAGCCTCCTTGGCCGCCTACGCCGCACGTGCGGGACTGGCCTGTGTTGTCGCCACGTTTGGCGGCTCGGCCACCGCGATGCTGGCCCAGATCCGGAAATACGGCGCAACCGTTTTGCCGCTGGCCAACAAAATGGAGCGCTGGACCCTGCTTGCCGAAGCCGCGACCCGTTATGGCTGGTTCGTCGCGTCGCCCTATCATGCGCCCGTCATTGGCAGTCACCCCCTTGCCATCGAGGGCTACAAGACCATCGCATATGAAATCGTGGAGCAGTCGGGCGGCATCGCTCCCGACTGGTGCATTTTGCCGGTCTGCTACGGCGACGCCCTGTTCGGTGTCTGGAGGGGGTTTCAGGACCTGTACGCGCATGGCGCGATCTCCCGACTGCCCAGGTTGGTGGCAGCCGAGGTGCATGGCTCGCTGGCACAGGCGCTCGTTACCGGCAGTGACACGCTCGAAGAGCGCAGCCCGGCATTCGACAGCCTCGCCGTCTCGATCGGCGCGCCACGCAGCACTTATCAGGCGCTGAAAGCTTTGCGCGAGTCCTCCGGCCGCGCCGTGCCGTTGAGCAATGACGGGCTTGTGGAGATGCAGGAGCGCCTTGCCCGTGATGAAGGGATTTTCGCCGAACTGGCGTCGGTCACACCGCTTCTCGCCCTGGCGCGACTGCGTGAAGAGGGCGTCATAGCGCCCGATGATCATGTGGTGGCAGTCGTTACCGCCAGCGGGTTGAAGGATCTGGATCGATCGGCCGGCAAAGTTGAACATGAGACGATCTTTCGTTCGACCGACGAGGCCTGGGACTGGCTTGGGCGCAACGCCGCCGCGGTGATGGTTCGGTGAAAGGTTCGCGGCCCTAGGGATCAGTGAGAGCCACCTTCAATCTCGACTTCGTCATGGACGATCTGGTTCAGGCTCCGCCTCGCCCATTTGAGCCATGTCCAGTCCGTCTCGGAGCCAGGCTTGACCCTCGTAAGTTCTCGGGGCTCGGACGGCGGCGAGCAGGGCCAGCCAGGTAACGAGGCAAGCCACGTATCATCGAAGACCGTCGCCGCGTAGCGGTGACCCTCGTCCGGCATGATGACCGCGATCCGGGCGCCGGGCCGAGAGCGCGCAGCCCATCTGCCAACCAAGGCCGCCGCCGCGCTGGTCGGCCCCTGAAAGATGCCATGCTCGCGAAGCATGCGGCGAGCCTCGCTGAATGCCGGATAGGCCCCGACCCAGTGGACTTCGTCGATCAGCTCGTGCTGGAGGTTGCCAGGCAGGATGCTGTTGCCGAGACCGCGCAACAACCGCTTGCCGGCAGGGTGTCCAAAAAGGACGCTTCTGTGCGTGTCGACCGCGATGACGACGAGATGCGGAAAGATGGTGCGTAGAAACAGTCCCGTCCCGCAAAGCGACCCGCCGCTTCCGACACAGCCGACAAGACAGTCGATCTCGCCGACCGTCTGAACGAGTTGCTCGGCCAGCCGGGCATAGGCGAGCGCGTTTCCCGGATTGTCATATTGCCGCGGCCAAAAGCAGTAGGGCTCCTCGCGGCGAATGTGCTCGAGCCGCTTTAGGCGGCCCGCTTGATCACCGTTGCCGGCACGGTCCTCCGTGATGATCAACTGCACGCCCAACCAATCGAGGCGCGCCTTATAGTTCGCGTCGATCAGGCTTGAGGCCGTGACCAGGGTGAGCCGGTATCCGCGCGCTGCCGACAGCAGGGCAAGAGCCATGCCGAATGTGCCGGATGTGGACTCGACAATGCGCATTCCGGCCTCGAAAGCGCCGTCGGCGACCGCGCGGTCCAGTATATAGCGCGCCGGCATGAGCTTCATCAGCGGGAAGGCTGCCGCGATCAGATTTGGAGCCAGCGCCGCCATGCGAGGCGTTTCCAGCGCGCGGAAATAATCACCATCCAGGGTTACCATGTCGCGCCATCGTCGTTGATCTGGTGAAACTCGACATCGTGGAAGCCGCAGTTCCGCACCGAGACCGCAACGCTTTGCGCACGCTGTCGCAAGTTTGTGCCGGCGTGGTCGAAGAGAATGCCGAGCAGGGAGCCGCTATGCGCCACCTGAACGCCGCATGCGCCGGCGCCTTTCGCGATGTCGATGACTTGCTCGAGACGCCGTTTGGGCAGATGCCGCTGGCTGAGCACCGCGCTAGCGGTCGCCGCTCGTCCAAGGCAATTGGGATCCTGATGGCGGACCGCATAGGCGATCAGCGCGCGCAGAACACGGAACTGCTGTATCTCGATACTGTCATAGCGTGCAGGCGGCAGCGCGAGCGTGTCGATCGGCCGTCCTCCCACCGCCTTGAATCCGACCAGCAACAGAGGAGGTAACGAGCCGCCGAAATCCTCCAGGACGGCTCCCTCTCGCTGCGCGAAGAGAACGGCGTGCTCATTGAAGGCGAGAGCATCGCTGGCGCGTTCGGCGGCGACCGCGAGCTGGCTGACACGAGAAGGCTGCAACTGGACAGCGTGGGCTGCCGCCACGGCGCGAATGGCGGCGACGACATCCGCAGTGGATGAGCCGTAACCATGACCAATTGGGATGTTGCTCTGGATTTGCAGGAAGCCTCCTGCTGCAACGCCCAGATGGCTTAGCGTCTTGCGAGCCGCCAAGCCCGCCTTGATTTTGTCGCCGGGGTGCGTGGTGAGCTCAGGCGTCGCCGCACAGGTGAACGTCGCCGTCGATACCAACCTCGTGAGGGGGAGGGTGACCAAGCCGCGATGCAGTCGCCCGTGCCGGTCTTCGAAGACCCCTTGAACCAGCTCGCCATGATGGCCGCTTGCAGCCCCGACGCCGATCCTTCGCGACGGCTTGCCATTCTGTGCGGTTTTGGAGACTTCGGCCACGACGCGCTCCCAACGATCAGCATCTGAGTAGGGGTGGCTTTGGTGATGCAAATCTGCCTTCAGTAAATTCCGCCATTGACTCAAGGCCGACCGCCGCCGGCCGGCTGCTTAGGCGACAAAAGCCGATCGCCGTAGTGTCTTCCGGTATCAATTTCGTCGGAGGGGAGGGCGTCATACTCGTTTTATTGATCTGTTAACGTATCATTTTGTGTCACATGATCTGTATACGGATCAATCGTTTTGACGCATAAGAAAGATACCTATACGTATCAAGCCATCCGCGGACGAAACGTATAGGTTTCCATAATGTCATCGGAGTCGGCGGCCCTGCTGGAGATAGGTCGCCTGCTGAAGCAAACGCGGCATGCCGCGTCGTTGACGCAAGAGCAGGTCGCCGACCTCGCCGGCATATCGCGCCCCCGCTATCGCGATATTGAAACGGGCGTGGCCGCGGCGCGCGCCAACACCTTGATAAACATCACCCGCGCCCTGGGCCTGGAGATCATGCTGATCCCGCAAGCCATGGTTCCTGTCGTCAAATCCTTGCTACAGCCGCATGCCGACGAAGATCTGCCTGCGTTCGCTCCTCAACCCGAGGAGGGCGATCGTGGCTCTGAGGTCTGATGGGCTGGTAGCCCTCTCTTCTCTTAACGTCCTCTAACGCGAGCTGAAGGTTGGAACGATCGTCAAGACGCCAGGCGACTTCATCGCCTTCGCACGCTCTGACGCTCGCCCGGTATCATGCATTCCAGCTCGCCCAGACGAAGACTAGATCGGGCTACCAGTTGCCGGTCATGCCGCTCGGCGCTATGGCCCCTTTGTGCTGTGCTCGGCGATTTCGCGGGCGAGCAAGCGCGCTATCGTATGCGCCTCGCGGATACCCCACGCTGCCTTGTGTCCTCCGGACGCGCGACGGGACGCGTTCGCATTCGACGCCGAACCTGCCGAGAAGCGTCGGCAGCTAGCGGCGATCGAGGCCGACCTCGCGCAAGGTTGGAAAAGTCCCCGTGCCTTGGGTCGCGGCCTAGGCGATTTATCGCGAGAGCCGGTTCTCGTCGTCGATCAGAATGAGGCGGGTAGGGGCAGCGTCACCCCATCTCCAGAGCACGAGGTTCAAATCGTCTGCACTCGATCCGGCCGCAAAACTTCTGACGAGCAGGCCGGCATAGCCGGCGGTGATGAGACGCCGGGCAAATGCTTGCGGTCGTGCCTCCCGGTTCGCCTTCATCTGATCACGCCATGTCGTGTCCGCGAGGGCGGAGGCGTCCATAGCCTCTGTCGCGAGCGCCACTTCGTCGCGACAATCGAAGATGTTCTCGATGTCCGCCTCGTACGCAACGAGCGTCGTTGGCTGCAGGTTGCCGGCCTGATTGGCTTCCCTCAGGGCGGTCATGATCGTCAAGGATGTGTAGAGCGCCGGCACGCCCTTCGGATTGAACCGACCGCCGTACAATTGCGCGCCACGCCCTGACAGCGGTTCGCGCGCGAAAATCGGATTCAGTGCGCGAAACAGCGGCCCGCGATAGATCATCGTGTCAGGCTCAGGCGTGGACGCCGGCGTCCACCGCATCGATATAGTCGAGCACGTCTTCGGCGCGGCCGGCGCGAACCAGCTGCATCGCGGTCTGACCGGAAAAGCCTGAAAGCGGCTCGGAGCGATACCAAGCATAGGCCATCAGCGCGGACCCGAACCTCGGCTCGGTCTTATTGATGATCTCGACCATCTCGCGCAGACGGCGCTGGGTTCGTTCCGACCGGACGCGCTCCTTGCGCTGGATGGCATCCTTGCCCAGGCCGGCCGTCCGGGCGACCTCTTCGCTGGTCGTGCGAAAGGCGTCGGCGATCTTGCGCGGTGCGAAAAACCCGTCATCGGAATACTGGACAAGACTCATCTGGCCCTCCTGAGACATTCAGCCTCTCATAATGACGCAATATAGCGTCAGTCGCGGCGTCATTCAACGAAGAGTGGGATGGCAATAAGCGGGAGGGAATCCGCTTCGTGCAGAGGCCCATAATTCGCATAAGGAAGATTATGGAACTTCAAAGCAAAGCGATACGCTGAGCTTTTCTACCCGCCAGACCAGCGGCTTTGGACAGCTGCGCCAAAGATCGCCCATGTCGAAGGCATGGAATGGCAGTACCCCGATTTGGATGTCAGCCGGACCACCGCGTGCTATAGACCGAGAGTATCATCGATCCCAACCGGCCCCCTGCGAGTTCGGATGGCTCTTGCGCGTTGAATCAGCACTCGACCTCTCTTGCATCTCGCGCGTGCTTAATTCAGCGAGCTTGAACTTGTTGCCGCGCTCGAGCTCCTGAGCGATCCGGTCCTTCGCAAAAGCCAAAATCGGCTGTCGTAAAGCCGGATCTCGAACCGCCTTGGTCAGAGCTCCCTCGATCGCCGCCATTTGAGAACGCGCAGCTTTGACGACGTCGTCATCTCCGTGCCGGCGACGGTGGGCCGATCGAAAGATGTCGGCGCGGCGTTGGCCGGCAGAACGCAATGGTCGATCAGGTGTCGACGATAGAAGGGGAAGTGCGTCAATTTTGAAGGCCGACCCGTTGGTCGGAGGGACGGCCGACACGGCCTGGGACGGTTGAGCAGCGCGTTGCTGGGATTGTGGTTGGCTCCGCGCCGGATCGACATCCGCCTTGGTCCGCAACGACAGCGCGGCCCGGTCAACAGGATCGGGCTCATAACCGCGCACCGCCAATCCGCGCACGGAAGCCTCGATCCAACCCGTCCGTCGGAACTCGTGCGACCCAAGAAGCTCAACCTCCGTCCATCCTCGATGCTGCGCCACCGAAACCATATCGCGAACGACGCCAGCGTCTTCGAGCCGAGTCGCCAGGCGGTCGGTCGAGACCTTGAACGCCAGGTACTCGCCGCGCGGATCGACATAGATCTTCGCCACGTCGCCCGCGCCTGCTTCCGCGACATAGTATTTTCGGCGCAGCCGCTCCGGCATTCCGCTTTCAGACTGGCGCTCTGTCTCGCCGCCAAGATCGAATTGAGCCTGACCGGATTGTGTTTCGCCCTGCGGTGCGCTTGCAGCGCCTCGAGGCGACGACCTGCCAGCGCCCGCATCCCTCTCTCGGCCCCGTTCGATCGTGAACTCGCTCTGATCCTGACGGTCACCTTGCAAGGCGCATCTCCTTCATCGATCCGCCGGTCTCCTTGGTTGAAATGATCGCGGCGTCGATAACCTGCGAGCACCAGTTCTTGAGCTCATCCTCGGACAGCCCCTCCAGATCGACCGGCACATCGCCGAAATCAAACGTCGCATCGTCGGGGATCAACGACGGATCGGCTATCTCCTCATCCGTCATCGGCCGTGTCCGAAACGTCGCCTGAAGCTCGGCGACGGCAGATTTCAGCTCAGTGATCTCGCTCGCCAGCAGCATATTGGAGGGGCCGCGATTGGGCGCGATGACCGGTGGCGCCTTCAGACGCGCGGTGAACGCGGCGTCCTCGTAGTAGATGATCTTGTCGCAGATGATCGGCGGCACACTGGTCGCCAGAATGAATGCCTTCGATGGGGGGATCAGCTTGAGCTCCTGCGGCAGCATCAATGCGCGGCGCTGATCCGAGACCGACTCGCTGCGCTTGCCCGCCGACAGCCCCCAAGGCCGCGAGCGGCTTTTCGCCTGAACCGTATCGTAGCCGATCCGCTCGGACAGCTCGTTAGCGACATCCTGTTCCTTGGGAGCGAACACGACCTCGATCGCGTGGTTGGTCATGATGGTCTTGGCGAGGTCAGGGCCATAGATCGCCCGCAACTGCGCCGGGCTTTGAATGATGGTGAGCAGGCGAATCCCGTAGCCGGCGACGAAGGCGACGGATTTGGCGAGCACGCCGACATGGCCGAGCGCCGGGAACTCATCGAGCAGCAACAGGACGCGTCTGTTCAGCTTCGGGTTCTGCTCAGGCAGTTCCCTGCTGTTCAGATCGATGACCTGCTGGAAGAACAGGTTTAGCAGCGGCGCCATGCGGTCGAGATTGTCCGGCGTCACTCCAAGGAAGATCGATATCGGTCTGGCGCGCAGCTCGCGCAGATCAAAATCGTTTGCAGATGTCGCCGCGTCGATGCGCGGATTGAGCCAGAGGCCCAGCCTCGCCGTCGTGGTCTTTCGGACCGAGTTCATGGTGTTCTCGGACGCCGACAGAAAATCGTTCAGCGCCCCGATGCAATGCGATGACAGCGGCGCCGAGCTCTTGGCGCGCTCCTTCATCGCGGCCAGGAAATGCGCCTTCAGGTCGCTCGAGGCCGAGAGCTGTCGCAGGATTTCGCCAATTGTCAGCGGTAGGCCAGGTGTCTCGGCAACGTAACCGCCGATTGCGACGAAAGCCGAGCGGGCGGTCTCGAACCAGAACGGGTCGGCCCGGTTCTCGGCCGGGAATAGCATGACCGCGATGCGCTGGAGATCGTCGTAAAGGTCGACAGGATCGCGGCGCACATAAGCGAGTGGATTGTAGCGCGCGGTGCGACCCTGCTCGTCGAGGGGATCAAACAGGAAGATCGCCTGCCCGCTCGCCTCCCGGAAACCGGCGGTGCGGTCAAAGTTCTCCTTCTTGACGTCGAGCGCGACGACGGAATCCGGCCAGTTCAGCAGGTTCGGGATCACATAACTGACACCCTTCCCCGATCGCGTCGGGGCATAGGCCATGACGTGCTCAGGCCCGCCAAAGCAAAGAAACTTTCCGTCTTTCCGACCGAGCAGGATCCCCCGCTTGGACCTCAGACCTGCTTTGCGGATGTCGCGCTCGGTGGCAAAGCGAGCTTCGCCATGCAGCGGCCGTGGCCTTCTTCGCAGGATAAGACCAATGAGTCCGAAGGCTGCGATCGTCCCGGCCAGCGTGCCAAACGTAATCCAGCGATCGAGGCGCTCGTTTGTTCCGTAATGCGGCCAGGCAATCGCAAGCTCGTTCCAGTGGAATGCGCCATCGTGGTTGCGCAGGCCGAGCAGCAGCACGTTGGAGCCGACGAACAGGAAGATGGCGATGCCGGCAAGCGTGAGCGCAATCCGGAGCACCGCCCTACGCGCTGGCGAGGCGCTTTCGAACGGGGTCATAGTCGATCTCCGTGATGCGGAAGCGGCCTTGCTCGCGTTTCATCTGGATGACGATGTCAACGGTCTGGCGCAGCAGATTGCGGATGTCGTCGCGCGCCAGGTCCCGGCCCTCGGCGCTCTCCTTCACCAGCAAGGTCAACTGCTCGAAGGCGAGACGTGCCGAGTCGGCATGGACTGTCGTGATCGAGCCTGGATGCCCCGAGTTCACGTTGCGTAGATAGAAGAACGCCGTGCCGTCGCGCAGCTCCTGCAGCAGGATGCGATCGGGACGCATGCGCAGGCACGATTCAAGCAGCTCGCGTGGGCCGACCTTGGCGAGGCCTTGCCCGTCCTTGGCGTAGAGCAGTCGGACATGATTGGACTGCGGCACGACAAGTTCGGCCGTGTCCTCGATGGTGACAAGGCGCTCGGTCGCCGGAATCTGTGCGATCAGACCTTTTGACAGCGTTGTCTTGCCTGAGCCTGTTGCGCCTGAGATGACAATGTTGCGGCGGCTGCGAACGGCTAGAGTCAGGAATTCGCGCCAGTGCGCGGCATCGCGCAGGCGCAGCAGCTCCGTTTCGTCGTCAGAGAGATCATCGCTCGTGACGCGGATGTCGGAGAACAGGTTGCGCTCCTCAAAATCCTCGAGGGTCATGGTGACGGTCGACGGCTTTCGGATGGCCAGGCTGACGGTCCCCGCCGGTACTGCCGGTGGTACGACGATCTGGCAACGCTCCTCGCCCGGGAGCGTCGTCGAGACGATCGGATGATCTAGACCGATGTCCTGCCGCGTGTAGCCTGCGGCGGCCGTCGCCAGATGCATCAGATGCGTGTGGCTCAGATCGTGAAGTTCATGCCGATGCCAGCCGCCCGGTCCTTCCGTGAACACCTCGCCCGGGCGGTTGACGACGATCTCGGTGAGGTCCGCCTGCGACAGGAATGGCGCGAGCGGCATGAGATATCGTTCCAGCACGATGCGGCTGGCGTGCCGTTCGGAAGCGGTCGGAGCCGTCGGCGTGGCCCGTGCAACGATAACTTCGCATTGGGCTTCCACAGGCGAAGGCGCGAGCGCGGTCATGGCTTTGTAACCCGCGAGCCGGCAGCCACGCCGGCATCGAAGCCCGGCACAGTGCGATCCAAAATCCGCGCGCGGCTTTCGATCCGCTTCAGATCGTAGACTGAGGAGAAGTCGAGATCGCGAGCGACGAAGATGGTGACGCGCTCGCCCTGATTTTTGTTCAGGGTCGGGGGAATGTCGATGGAGCGCTCGACGGCGATGCCGGCGGCCGTATTGGCCGCGCCCGACGTGTTGCGGATCTCGATATCGGCATCGTCGAGCTGTTTGCGGCCGATCGCGGCCGCGTCGCTGACGACCGAGAGCAGAAGTGCTGCGCCAAAGCGCTCCCAAAAATGGGTGTCGATCTCGCCGTCGAAGCCGGCACGGCCGAGCGCGTCGGTCGCAGGCGACGCAAGCGCCACGATGACACCGGTCGGGGTTTTTGCCCTCGTCCAAAGCACGAACATGCGCTTGGAGCCCTTCCGGACCTGGCCGCGATACTCGCCGACGATCTGGGTGCCCTTCTCCATCAGTACGACATGGCCGGAGTCCGACAGGACATCGCGCAGCACAATGCAGGAGACGAACCCCGGCACATCCGACGACATTGCCGTCTCAAGCACGCATGGAATCGCCGTACCTTGAGTCACCACGAGATTGCGGTTGGGCAGGCGAGCGGCGCGCACGCCTTCGATCGACGTTGCCCTGAGCTTGTCGGCAAGGTCGTTCCGAGGTTCTCCTGCTACTGCCAACAGAGGCGATCCGGGCAATGAGACCCCCTGCCCTGCCCCGTCGCCGCCCGGAGCTCCGCGGCCAGGCCGGTTGAAGGCGAGCACCGGCGCGCGCCGGGCACTTTCCATCAGCTTATCGGTCTGCGGCGCAGCGGCGGCCGGCGCGAGCTGAGGCGGCAGGACTGGCACGGCAGCCTGCTGAACCGGGGCCGGCATTGGCGCCTCGCGAGCAGGCTCGAATGCAGTGGTCTGGCGGATGATCGGTTTTGTGGAGCCCTGCTCGACAGGCTTTTCCGATTTCCAGGTGCTCCAGATCACGAGGACTGAGAACGCGATCAGCGCAGCCGCACCGATACCGCGCTTGGCGAGCGCCCGGCCCGAACCCTCGACAGGTCCTGAGACGGGAGTGATGCCGCGCTCGCCTTCTACGCCGGAAGGCGCCGTCTGATCAGCCATGACCTGCTCCTCAGCGGCGCCGTGGCGCGGGTTGCTTTTGGGTCCGAGCGATGCTCGGGCTCGTCGTGCCAGTGCCTGGGCTCCTGCCGACGGCGTCAAAGGCCTCGTTGAAGATGCAGAGCACCTCATTGCCGCGGCGCAGCCGGAACTCGCGCGCGGTGGCATGGACAACGACAAGCTCGCCTCGGACATCCTTCGGGACGAGGCTCTCGGCGCCATCGGAGCCGACCATGGAGATCGCCGGAACTTCGCGATTGCCGGCGAAGCGGAAGCTCGTGACCTTGCCGTCGTCAAAAACGCTGTCGGGCTCTAGATCGGCTGCACCCTGCGCTGAGAACCGCCAATTGCGCGCGCCGTACTGCTGGTGGAGATCGAACGTCTGCTCGATCACAACCCCCTCGCGCTGCTGGCCACGCGCTTCGGTCTCGGCGCGACGCCGGTCGGCTTCGTCGGCCGGGTAAGAGTACTTCACGACAAAATAGCTCTCCTTGAGCGAAGCTTCCGCGATCGCGAGCTCGAACTGGTAAGAGCGCTTGCGACCGTCGCGCCGCGTCGTCACGACCTGCAGATTGGTCGGCGGATGCTTTTCACGGGGCTTCAGGAATAGGATCGAGCCGGCCGGCGCGACCTCCCAGGCGATCGAGTCGCCGATCGCGACATGGGCGATTTCCTCATCCTCGGCAAAAATAACCTGCGTGGACGCCCGGATCACGCCATTGACCTTGACGACATTGGCGGGGTCATACGCAACGAAGCGCACCCGCTCGTCGCGCGCCCCTGCGGTCGGGAGTTGCAAGGCAAGGGACGGCAGTCCAATGCTGATCGCCAGGACCAGCCCGCACCAGATTGCGATGGCGCGGCGGCTCATGGCGCGACCTCCGGATCTGCGCGGTATTCCGAGACGAGGAAGCCGAGCGGGTTGATCAGGCGATCGGTCGAGGAGACCGGCGCGTTGACATAGGCGAAGGTCAGGGTCGCGATCCAATGCGTGACCTTGACCTCCTCGCCCTTGCGGCTTTCCTTGAGGAACCGGACAGAGGCGAGGTTGTCGGCCAGCAGCGAGATCGCCTTTATCCGCACCTCGGCAACGCCGAAGCGGCCATGCAGAACCTGCGGGCTTTCGGGGTTCGAGCCGCGATAGACGGCAGCGAAACGGGCCTGCTCTGACTGCGACGACAGCAGCGCCACCGTCTGGAAATTCCTGGCGGCCTCGGCCTGACTGAATCCCTCGCGCGCGCGGACATAGCGGCCGAGGAAGTACTTCGTGACCGCCTCGTCGTAGGTTCGCGGGGACGAGCCGAGGGCCGAGACTGTCTCGACGATGCCGGTTGCGTTATCGACGCGTATGACGAAAGGCTCGACGGTCTTCAGTGGCGCAAGCGCCGCAATCGCGCCGACGGCGGCTGTCGCGAGCACGCAGGCTGCCGTTGCCACGAACCAGGCCAGCCGCTTCGACCGTTGCGCCGTTAGCAGCAGATCCTGCTCCCAGCGCCGGGCATTGTCGAAGTAGTCCTTCAGGTCGTCGGGCCTAACCATGGCGCGGGGCCTCGCCACAGGCTCGGAACGACCGCGCGATGTCGAAGGCGGACTGGGCTGTGGCAACCTGGCCGATGCCGCGGGCAGGCAGCTCTTGCTGGGACTGGCCGAGCCGTTTGACGACAGGCGTGTCAGGCTGCGTCGCAGCCGGGGGCGTAGCTTCCCAATCCCACAGCGACCGGTTGAGAGGGCGTTTTGCCGAACCGTCGCAGGACGGCGCGCCCTTGTTCATGGCGGCACAGCCCGTCACGGTTATGGCCAGCAAGACGCTGGTGATCACGCGACATCTCATTGAACAAGTCCTTCTTCGCCTCATCGGGCGGATGCTGGTGTTCCTGTTATGCGGGTGAATTCAGACGCGCCTGATCTCGCCGCCCTGGCGACGGGCGCGGATGCGGGTTGCTGCGCGATAGGCGGCGGCCTGTGCGCCGGCATACGCGCCAACGGCAGCCGAAGCGGCGTTTGCTGTAATGGCACTGGTGACGACGCGAGCGGCCAGCGACGCGCCGCCGCCGGCAAGGCCTCCAGCGATTGCAGGAAGTTGCAAGGCGATGTAGGCGGCAAGGCCGAGGACCGCGCTAATTGCGACAGCACCTACCATGAGGCCACCGCCGGTCGTCGTACCGGCCCCGTATTTCTCGACGAAGTTTTGTACCGACGTCAGCATAAGCCCGACCAGCGCCACTACAAGCACGTGCAAAATGACAAAATTCGCGACCTGACGCGTCCAGGCTTCTGTGAAGGGTCGCGTGGCATCGAATAATGCGAGCGCAATGAAGATCGGCCCGAGCGCTATGACGACCGCTAATCCGATCTTGGCATAGAGCAGGATGGCGAACTGCAGGAAACCCGAGACGGCGGTAAAAACCGCAAGTATTGCCGCAATCAGGGCTGGCGCGATTGTGGTCAGGCCGGCCTGTTCATAGATCTTCTGCGACACTTCGATGCCTTTGGTAAGGAGGCGATCAAAAGGTTGTCCGGAGGACGTGTCTAGCGCGGTTCCGGCCAAAGCGTTCCCGATCTCTTTTGGCAACGACGTGAAGAAGAGGTTGGTCACGTACTGCTGGAACGAGCTTGCATTTGAGGCGAGGAGCACGATCAGGACGAGCCTCATCGCTCGCCAGGCAAACTCCTGGATTGGCTCGGCGATCGCCCCGCGCATGACGGCAAAGCCGTACAACACGACATAGAGCAGCACGGCAACTCGCAACGGACCGTCGACAAAAGACGCGAGGTTCGAGACCGACGTCGACACGAACGTCGTAATCGGCTGTTCGAATTCTTTGAGGAAGTCGTCGAAAATTGTGATCGCCATGTCTGATCACTGCTTCAAAGAACCGAGTGCACGCGCCCAGTCGAGCATCAGAACGCGCCCGTGTGCCAGGCCCGCATCGATACGCGGCGGTTTGCCGCGCTGATTACTTGGAATGGACCGACATGGCTTCCATGTGCCTTCCAGCGCATCTGGGTTTCCGAGTAACCAGGCAGTTGTCGGAGTCGCGGCACGCTTCAGGAGCAGCTGGGGCCCGCTGTCATTGCTGAGCGGCGTCCCGTCGAATTGCTCGACGCAGCCATTGAGCAGACGTAAAACGGCCAGCGAATCTGCCGAGAGCGATCTCATTGCAGCGCCGCCTTCATCTCGTCGACAAGTTGCCGCTCGCGCTCTTTCTGCCGCTGACCGTCCATGTCGCTCCGCGCCTGCTGCACCATGGCCAGCCCCTGCATGCGCAGCACCTCGTTCTGCAGGAGCGCCTGCTCCGCCTGAATGCGCGCAGAGAGATCCAGCACGTCCTTGGCGTCCCTGGACCCTGTGATCTTCTGGCGGAGTTCTTCCAACCCATCGATACGTTTTGATGCCGTGTCGTAGACGCTTTGGCCGATCGAATGCTTCGCGCCGGTCTGGCGCGCGATGCGGTCGAGCTCGGTGCGATAGAACGAATTCGCATCGCCGCCCTGATAGGCGCGATTCTGATCGAGATAGCGATCGACGAGGCCAGCAAGCGATCCGCCGCCGCCCGAGACCAGCTTCTCGATCTCGCCAAACTCTTTCGGCAGGTTTTTCCGGAATTCATCGCTGCTCAAAAGCGAGGCGACATCGTTGACGTCCGTCAGCTTGTTGAAGCTTTCGTAGAGCTGCTTGGCCTGAGTCAGCTGCGCTTTCATCATTTCGATTTGCTCGGCCAGCTTGCCGATCTGCTCGACATGTTTTGCGATCGCGCTGGCGTCGAACACCGGAACGCCTTGCTGGGCGACGCTGAGTGCGGGCAATCCAGCCAGTGCTGCGGCAATTAGCAGGCGAGATACTCTCATCGGTCGATCCTTCTCTCGGCATGGAAGCGGGGCAGGAACGCTTCGGGGTTGTCTCCGACCTCGGCGCGGATGCGGTCGAGCAGCTCGACGGTCTCGGTGCGGCCCGACAGCACGGCGAGCGCCTCATTCATGCCGCCGAGGTCGAGCTCGGCGACGACGGACTGGCCGTTCTGTTTGACCAGGAAGCGCCGGCTCTCGGCCGACAGCTCTTCTTTGATCAGCCGGAACTCGGTTTCAGTGAGATGGAAGCCATCGACATAGTCCGAGCGCGTGCCGCGCGGGTTCGGCATGAAGATTTGCGTCGGGCACTGTTCGACGATGGTGTGGGCAATTGGAGACGCCAGCGCATCGCGCGGCGATTGCGTCCCGAAGACCATGACGCCGTTCTGCTTTCGGATCGTCTTGAGCTTGTCGTTGGCGAGCGCTCGAAAGGCGTCGTCGCCGAGCGCCTTCCAGAATTCGTCGATGTCGATGATGATGCGGCGGCCGTCGATGAGCTGCTCGACGCGATGGAACAGCACCATCATCAGCGGCGTGCGCACGACCGGATGTTCGAGCACGTCGGTCATGTCGAAGCCGATGAAGTCGGCGTCTAACGCGATCGCGTCCTCGTCAGCATCGAGGACCCAGCCGAGCGCAGAGCCGTTGCACCATCGTTCGAGCCGGGCACCAATCCCCTCGCGATCTTGTTGTCCGAGAAACGCGCGCAGCGCCGATAGCGAGCGCTCCTCACGCGACAGGGCGCGCATGGCCTCGAGGCTGGAATCGATGCGCTCTTCATCGACGGCGGAGAGCGCCCTGCCCTCGACCGTGACGAGCTTGCGAACGAGCTCTCCGAGGAAAGCAAGATTAGCCGGCGTCAGCTCGAGCGCCTTCAACGGCGCGCAACCGGTTGGTACGCCATTCTTGAGCGTGAGATAGGTGCCGCCCGAAGCGCGCACGAAGATTTCGGCGCCGCGGTCCTTGTCGAACATAACGCGTTGGCAGCCAAATCTTTCCGCCTCGGCGAGCAGGAAGTTTTGCAGCACTGTTTTACCAGAGCCTGACGGGCCGCAAATGAAGGTGTTGCCCAGGTCGCCGGCATGGAATGAGAAATGATAGGGTGAGCCCGAGGCCGTCTTCAGCATGGCGGCCGATGGTCCCCAATGATTTTCGTTAGCCTTACCGGTCGGATGGCTATGGAACGGCGATAGCGCCGCAAAATTGCGCGAGGTAATCGCGCCCGATCGGGCCCGGTGGTTGAACAGGCCCGGCATCTGCGCCCAGTATGCGGCCTCAAGACCGAGATCTTCGCGCGCGACGACCGCGCCGGCCTCGGCTAAAACTCGGCGCGCTTGAGCCATTGTCTCGAGCAGCACTTTTGGGTTTTCGGCGCGCACCAGCAGCGAGAGATGATGTTCGCCCATGACAAAGCGGTTGGATTCAAGATCGTCCAGCGCATCGGTCAGGTCGTCGATCTGGGAAGCCGCGACGTCCTGGGTTGAGACGAGCTGATTTTGCTTGCGCGTCAGCACGGTTTTGGCGTCCGCCTTCGACAGGAAGGCGAAGCTCTGCGAAAGCACGAACTCGAACGGAACTGAGAGCAGGCCGTTCAGCATGCCGGGCTTGGTCGAGGCCGGATAATCCTTCAGGCCGAACATGCCAGCATAAAGCGAGCCGCCGGCCGCGCGAACCTCGATCGCTTCGCGGCCGAAGATGACGCGGTTGGTGTAGATGGCCGAACCGATCCGACCTTGAGGCAAGGCTGTCGGGAAATCCTCGCTCGATGCCAGCAGATGCAGGAGTCGCATCGGTTCCGAAAACAGCATGCCGTCATGCTCGACGAGGCCCAGCTTTTTTGGACCGTAGCGATCGAGCGCAGCCGAGATGTCTCGTGCGGCATCATCCAGCCGCTTCAAGGCGGCGGCCTCGACCTCCCCTCCCCTGCCGCGCGCCTGATTGAGCCGGGAAATGAAGCCGGCTGCGGCTTCCGCACGATCTCGACCGGGATGGACGACGATCGTGAGGTAGAGCTCGTTGCGGAACAGCTGCGCACCCCGGAGGGCCTCGCGATACCCGGCGTCGAGATCGCGCGCGAAAGCGGAGAAGAACACACCATCGGGATAGGACGCGTCCCGCCGCCGGATCAGATGCGCCCAGAGTGCGAGCCGGTCGTCGGCGAGATTGCGCAGTGTGAGATTGAGCTTGCCGTGAAGGTCGTTGAGATCACGGACATCGGCCGTCTCAAAGGCGATGCCATCGAGACGGATCGTCGTCATCAAAGCCCGCGTCGAGAGGCTGACGACGGTCTCCGTCACGTGTCGAACGTAGGGTAGGTGAACGTTCGGGTCGATCTCGCGAGCTCTCATGCGCGTAGCGTCAGCCATGGTCGATCTCGCGGTTTTTGAAGCGGCGAAGGAGGTGCAAGGGCGTCGGTGATGACCCACCCCAGACCGCGCCATTGCGTGCGCGTCCGCGAGTTTCCAACCAAGCGACGATCAGTCTGAACTGGTTGGGATCATGCCGGCAGATTGCGCGGCAAATCAGATGGATGGGCAGGGCGGCCAGGCCATAGACGATCGAACCTGCCACCAAGAAGAGGATACAGGAGGCCATCACGTTGATGGCCATCGCCTCCATGGTCACGCCCGCAATCATCGCTGGCCTGGTGCAGGCGAGAAACAGCGTATCCTCGATCAGGCGTTCGGGTTCGCTCGTCATCGCGGCCGCGTCTCAGCTGCCGCCGGTCAAGGTCGAGACGATTTCGGACGCGCCGAATACGATGGCCACGCCGAGCACGACATAAGCCGCCTTGCGCAGATCGAGATAGCCGAACATCCAGGCGATGCCGACGATGATCACCGCGAGCGTCGCCAAGAGGCGCGCGACATTGCCGGTCAGCATCGTGACGATGTTTTGCAGCACGCCCTCGATATTGGCGGTCTGGGCGAGCGCCGGTTCGACGGCGAAGAGAAAAAGCACTGCAGCCATGCCGGCCGGCGTGGTGAGTGTGCGAAGTGGCACAGGCATAGGGTATCTCCTGGACAGGCGTGTCTTGATGCCGCACGGTGGGATGCGGTCGGATGGAAGCGGTTCTGCGGAGGTCAGCGGCTGTAGACCAACAGCGACGCGCCTCGGTGTGCGCCATAGACGCTCCAGGATGGCGGATCCTTAGCGGATGCGATCTGCTCTTGCTGGGATGACGCCTCGCGTTGTCGATCGGCCTCCGGAGCCGGTTTGCGCGGCGCCGTGCCGGCGTTCCGAACAAATTTGAACGATGCGATCGCCTGCTCTCGGGCTGCCTCATCGGAGGCGCCTCGGGCGACGAGCCGCGCCTGGCGCTCCTGAAACACGCGCCCCACGCCAGCAATATGTGGGCACGGCTCGAACGCTGTGGTCACGGTGAGCCCGGCTGCCTTGAGATCTTCATCGCCAAGTTGCGCCAGGCCGATCCGAACGTGTTGCCCTGCCATGGTCGCTTCGCTGGCGAGCGCGATCGCCTCAGGCTTCGTACCTGCAAGGATCCGGATCGGTCGCTTGCCTGCAATGGTGACGAGCAAGGGCTCGAACTCGCTCGCCTGTAGAATGATCGCGGCGACGGGTTTCGCCAGGGCTGAGGGTGCACAACGCTCGATCAATGTCGCAATGTCGGCGGACTCCATTAGAGCCGGATCCATGTGCTGGGCCCGTCTGATCCTGCCACCTCCATGACATTGGGGTGCGCGCGATATTGGACCGCTTGAATGTCATGAGGCTGGCAGGCTTCGTCTCCTCGCTCGCAATCGCGAAGGAGCTTGCTTGAGACGCAGGCAATAAGCGCTGCACCATCGCACTCAAGTTCATGGGCAATGTATCCGTCCTGGGATGCTTCAGATGGATCAGAGCCGATCGGCCAAGTGCTCGCTCCTGTGACTGCACATACGAAAAAGCCCCCTCCCCGCCTGAGATGCGGCCAGAGCCAGGTCACGGGTGGAACGCAAGCAGAGTATTGGGTCGGCCCTCCAGGAGCAGCGAGGCATAGCAACCCAGCGTAGCCCCATTTGTGGGCGGATGCCGGGCCGATCAACGTACTGGCGATTGCGCCAGCGAGCGTCATCCGGAGCATGCGAAACTCGGTCATGCTGCAAACGGCAGTGCCATCTTCAGCGGAAGGACTGGCCCGCTCAGACCGCCATTGCGGCGGATCGCATGCAGCGCATCGTCCTCAATCGGCAACAGCCCGGCGACGGCAGCTGTCGACCCAATCCGTCGCGGGCGCCCGATACGCCGCAAGCTCCACCCGGCCCTTCTAAGAATGCGCTCCATTCGCAGATCGGTGACTGTTGCGATCGACTTGAGCCCGCGCGCAGTGCTCCACTCGAGCATGGCGGCAAGCAGCATGAACGTGGCTTGCCGCAGTCCGCCCTCCGTTGTAGCGGCCGTTGATCCGGTATCGACGCAAAAGCGCGAGCTTTCCACGATGGAATCGGATCGCGGCGCATTGGCGCCATCCAGCAGCTCCGGGAAGGTTTCGGCCAGCATGTTCGGCGCCGTCGTCGGCAACAGCCTAACGCAACCGAGCACCGTGCCGCGATCGACGACGACAAGGTAGGTCGCATCCTGCGTGTCATAGCGATCCTTCTCGAAATCGCCCCTTGTTGAAACCGACCAGTCGAGCCGGTCCTTGAAGACTTTCCGTCGCAGCCGATGCATGTCCCTGAGCAGCGAGCGATTGGCGCCATCTCCGGCGCGGGTCAGTTCGACGACCTGCATCGTCACCTCCGAATCGCGTTGATCTGGAGGCCAATCGATCAGAGGCGAGCTGTCATCGAACCTGTCGAATCTGACAGGTCAGATTAGAGTTTCCCTTTAAAGTTGTGGTCGCTGTTGCCACATGCCGATGCGACGACATGGTCTCGTTATCCGCCAAAAATGTTCGAGCCGCGTGAACCAAGGCGCCGTAACACCACGGAGGCCAGATGAAATCGGTAGAAATCGCCTATCAGGAACTGGTCGACGGCCTGCATTCATCGACCGCAGAAGCGGAGTTCGGGCGTGTCGGCCAACGCATCGCCGAGAGGCTAGGCTTCCGGTACTTCGCCTATCTAGGCTTTTCCGAGGCTGATCCGGTTTTGATCTCGTCTTATCCCAAGCGCTGGAGCGAGCATTATTTTACCGAGGGTTACCAGGACGTTGATCCCGTGGTTGCCTTTGCCCGAAGCAGGCGCTCCACAATGCGCTGGACCCGCGAATCTGCAAGTCGCTTCCCGCTGCGGGCCCAAAAGCGGCTCTTTGACGATGCCGATGAATTTGGCATCCGCCATGGCGTCACGGTCGCTATCGCGGCCGGCTTCGGCCGTTTCGCCGCCTTCACTTTCGCGGTCGACGAGGTCAGTTCAGCGCATGGAAGGATGGTCACGGAAGCAAACGACATCGTCCAGTTGATCGGGCTGACATTCCACGCTCACGCCATTGCGAAACTGGAGCCGCCATTGCCGATCGTTGAAGCCGAGCCGCTGACCCAGCGCGAGCGAGAATGCCTGGCATGGGCCGCTCGTGGCAAATCGATGGAAGCGACGGCTACGATCATGGGTATCACGCCACGTGTCGTGAAGTTTCATCTCGACAACGCGCGAGCCAATCTCGGTGCGGAGACCCTGCCGCAGGCGGTGGCGATCGCGCTTCGGGGGCGAACGATCTTGTGAACCGTTCGGCACCTGCGATTTGCGAGGTGTCGGTTGCGGGATAGCGCATTCAGCCGTCGTGATAAGTCTCGCCCATGGATGATCGCTGGCGTGCGGTGACATCGTCAAGTCCCGATCAGGAGGCAAACCACGCAGGTCGCTCACAGCTGAGACAGGTTTGGGTATCTGTCTGCCCTGCCCTATCGATGCAGCGTTCGATCTGAGGGAAGACGATGAGGTCTTGATCCAGGCTCCTGGGCACGCACGCAGTTGGCGTGGAATGGGATTGGGGGCGATAAGAGCTCTGGAGCGCATCCGCTCATTGCGCCAACCACGCCCACTTGGCTGTCGTGTTGATTGCTACGTCGCCAATGACCAAGGGCGCGCGGGTCCGCCGGTCCGATACGTTGCTATTCGCCTTGGCGGGCAATCCGCGATCGGCTTGCGCAGCGTATGTGCGCGTGCTGGCCTGGACGAGTTCGCCAGCGGGGGGCGCTGTCCGCAACCTTAGGGGAACGCTGGCCATCTTCAACGCTATGCGCAGGATGGCGCCGAGCCCAGCGTCGCTGGAACAGCGGTTTGACAGGATACGGGCGAGTAGTACATCGCCATGGAGCTTTTCGCCGCGGGGTCGCAGTGTTCGACGGCAACGTTGGGCTCGCGTCTCCCGACGATGCCACCGAAGGGCGGTCGTCGGGGACTGTGTTCATCTGTTGCCTATGGCAATAGCGCGAGGCCAGCGTCGATCCATCGTTGTCTGCAGACAACACGGCCTTTAGAGTTAATGGCCGGTTAACCTTAAATTTCTTGCCACCAAGTCAGAATCATGGCGTGTTCCTGAGACGGAAAGAGAGCGTCTGACGCCCTCAATCCGTCTTGAGCGAGAAACAACATGACTGCGGCTGCTCCCTCACCACAACTTGAACTCGCGTCGTCGCGAGTGTCGCGCCATGCGGTCGCGCTCTCGAACCAACTCCGCTCCTTGGGGACATCGCTGTTTCCTCCGTCGGCACGCAAGTCGCTGCGCTCCTTCACGTCAGGCGAAGTGTCCCGGATTGTCGGAGTCTCGGACGGCTATCTTCGTCAGCTGTCGATTGACGGCCTCGGCCCTGCCCCCGCAATCGGATCGGCTGGCCGCAGATCGTACACCCTCGGCCAGATTAACGAGTTGCGCGACTATCTGAGCTCCGCTCGTCCGCGCGAGGCCTTGCAGTTCTCGCCCGGCCGACGAAACGGCGAAAAGCTGCAGATAATCACGGTCGCGAATTTTAAAGGCGGTTCCGCCAAAACGACGACGGCGCTTTATCTGACGCAATTTCTCGCCCTTCAAGGGTTCAAGGTCCTGGCAATCGACCTTGATCCCCAAGCGTCGCTGTCAGCGATGTTCGGCTACCAGCCCGAATTCGACATCCCCGAGAACGCCACGCTCTATGGGGCGATTCGATACGATGATCTGCGCAGACCAATGAAAGAGGTCGTTCGCGAAACATATTTTGAAGGCGTCGGGCTTGTGCCCGGAAATCTGGAACTGATGGAGTTTGAGCACCATACGCCGCGCGCCATGCTAGACCGCGGTGTAAGAGGCCATGAGCTGTTCTTTCGCCGCGTCGCAGGCGCCATCGATCAGGTTGCCGATCAGTTCGACGTCGTCGTCATCGATTGCCCTCCGCAGCTCGGCTATCTGACCATGGGGGCATTGAACGCTGCGACGGCGATGTTGGTGACGATTCATCCCCAGATGGTCGACGTCGCTTCGATGAGTCAGTTCCTGCTGATGACGTCCGATCTGATGGCTATCATCGAGAACGCAGGCGGACGTCTCGACTATGATTTCATCCGCTATGTCGTAACGCGGCATGATCCGAACGATGTACCGGAAGCGCAGATCGTCGCTTTGCTACGAAATTTGTTCGGTGACGACGTGCTCAAGGCAACAGCCTGGAAATCGACCGCAATCGCGAACTCGGGCCTTACAAAGCAATCGCTCTACGAGCTGGATCGTGGCTCGGTCGGTCGCGCAGCTTATGACCGAGCGCTGGAATCGGTTGATTCGGTGAACGCAGAGATCGTGACCCTCATGAAAGAGGTCTGGGGCCGATGAACAAGCGCTCCGATGCGATCAAATCGCTTTTCGCCAGCACCCCATCATCCGTGTTGTCTGCAGACAACACGGCGTCAGCGCTGCCACGGGTTGCCTCAGGCTCGATACGCTCGCTGCAGAACACGTTCTCGGATGTCGAACGCGAGAATGAAGAGCTTCGCCGGCGGATGGGAGAGGGGCAGGCGATTGTTGAAATCGCCCCCGAGTTGATCACGCCCTCGCCCTTTCGCGACCGGTTCGACGATCAGGATGCCCAGTCGTTCGAAGCGCTGAAAGAGTCAATCCGCGAGCAAGGGCAAGCTGTCCCGGTGCTTTTGCGCGAAGAGCCGGCCAATTCAGGCCGTTACCAGATTGCATACGGCCACCGCCGAGTGCGCGCCGTGCGCGAGCTCGGCCTCCCTGTAAAGGCAGTCATTCGGCCATTGTCCGATGCCGACCTTGCGGTTGCCCAAGGGCTTGAGAATGCGGCGCGCGAAGATCTGACCTTCATCGAGCGCGCTGCCTTTGCCCTTCGACTCGAGGATGCTGGCCACGACCGGCTCGTCACGCAGCGAGCTCTGGCGATCGACCGGGCGGAGGCTTCGAAACTGATCGCTGTTGCCCGCGGTATCCCGGCTGATCTCGTGGCGGTGATCGGTCGTGCCCCAGCAATTGGGCGTGGGCGATGGCTTACGCTTGTTGATGCACTGTCCAAGCCAGGTTCGGAGAAGCGCGTTGCGCGGAAGGTTGCAGAGCCAGAATTTAAGAGCCTGCAGTCAAATGACCGGTTTCTTGCGGTTCTCGCCGCCGCCTCGGCCAAAGCTAACGAAGCTGGCGCGGGAGGAGAAACATACCGGATTGTGGCCGTCGCCGACACGGAGGTGGCACGCGTAGCGACCTCACGAACTCGTACGGTTATTTCGATTGGGCATGATGCGAACGGCGATGCCTTCGCCGCCTTCATCGAAGGAAAGCTTCCAGAATTGTTCGCGGCATTCAAGGCGAACCGTTCAGGATGACACCGCAGAGCCGTTGGCTCTGAACTCCGCAACCACCGAAGGATAAGGCATCGGCGAAAGAAAAAAGGCCCCCGAAACGGAGTTCCGGAAGCCCTTCTCTTAGTGTGGCAACTGTGAGAATCGCACTTCCTCGAATCACCGTCAAGAGTCTCGTGTGAGATTCAGCGCCGTTTCGGCGAGCAGGATTTCTTTGCCCTGAACGAGGCAGGGATCATGGAACCACGACTCTCGACGACGCCCTTTGGGCGGCGATCGCTGACGCTTGCCCATGTAGCAAGCCAAGCGAACGCAAAAACGCGGCCGCCTGAGAAGGCTGTCCACAAATGGAATATCTTCCGGGCCATCTGCACGGCCAAGAGCGCGCTTGGCGTGACAGAGCGTGCTTTGGCTGTTTTGGACGCGCTGTTGTCGTTCCACCCCGAAACGGTCCTCACAGGCGAGGGCCTCATTGTTTTCCCGTCGAACCAGCAGCTCTCCTTGCGGGCTCATGGCATGCCGATGGCGACGCTTAGACGCCACCTGGCGGCACTGGTCGATGCCGGCTTGATCGTCCGACGCGACAGCCCCAATGGAAAGCGCTACGCCCGCAAGAGCAGGGCAGGGGAGATCGAATTTGCCTTTGGCTTCGACCTGGCGCCGCTCGTCGTGCGCGCGGAAGAATTCGAGGCCCTGGCGGCTGAGGTAGAGGCCGAGGCTCGGGCGCTGCGCCTGGTGCGCGAACGCATCACGATCTGTCGGCGCGACATCGCCAAAATGATCGCAACGGGGATCGAGGAGGGCGTCCCAAGCCGGCTCGCGGGGCAGGGCCCGGCCGAGTGGGCGGAGATCCACCAGATCTATCGCGCTATCATGGCGCGGGTTCCGCGCAGCCCGACGCTCCTGACGCTCGAGCCGATCGCGGAGGAGCTTTCTCTGCTGGCCGACGAAATTCTCAACATCCTGGAATCTCATATCAAAATTCAAAATATGAGCGGCAATGAGTCTCATATTGAGCGTCACAAACAGAATTCAAATCCAGACACCCTTCCTGATCTTGAACCATGCTTTCCAGAAAGCAGGGGGGTCGACGTGGCGCTTGTACCGGAACCGAAGCGGGTGCCGGAAGGGTCGTTCCCTCTCGGGATGGTTTTGGACGCATGTCCCGACCTGATCGATTATTCTAAGGGTGGGATCGCGAACTGGCGCGACTTTCTGGCGACCGTCGCGGTGGTTCGGCCGATGCTCGGGATCAGTCCCAGCGCCTGGGAGGATGCGATCGGCGTCATGGACGAGGTTCAGGCCTCGATCGTGGTCGCCGCCATCCTGCAACGCGGCGAAGCGATTTCGAGTGCCGGCGGCTATTTGCGCGAGCTTACGCGTAAGGCGCAGGCGAACGAATTCTCACTTGGCCCAATGCTGATGGCGCTAATCGGCAGCCGTAAACGCGAGAAAAAGCGGGCGTGACGGCGATGCCTCGCAGCCAGGCTGGGGTGGAACGGGGTCTTGTGGTCGCCGCCGCAAGCGCCTTTGATAACGGCATGGCAAAGCTATCGCGTACGATCGTCACCATCTTGCTCGCAGGTCGCCACCGCGCTGTCGGCGGACGGATTTTGCGCGAGCGCGCGGCCAATCTGGCGCTGATCGCGAAAGCATACAGCCGTGCTGAGCTGGAGGCCGAAAGGGGTCTCGGGCCGGCGCGCGCGACAGAGGTCGAGCATTGGCTGTCAGGGCAGGGGCTGTCGTTACGTCTTGAGCAAGAACATTCGGCCTCGGCTGTCGCTGGTGCCGCGGCGGCCCGTGTCGGTATTGCGGAGAAAGCGCCTGGCTCGGAGGTGTGATGACGGATATTAGCTTCTGCCCAGCAACAATGTGCCCGCTCTTCGCGGCCGACGATCGCAATTCAGCGGTGTGTTTAATGCACCCTGTGAGCGCGACGGGTGTCGCTGGTTCGATCGACAGATTTGTCAGGCCGGTCTCGTGGCAATTGGTGAGGTTGCGGTGGCCTCGGCTGGCAAGAGCGCTTGGCCACAGCTGACAGATCCGATGCGTCGTCGCGAATTCGATTGCGCGAGGGCGCATGAATGTTCGTGGCAACGGCAATCGCAGGGCGGATAGTGTGCTCCGCGTCGCGCCTTGGCGCATGGGCTCGATCCCCGAGCCTGTCGCTAACCCGCACCGGTTCGATGGTCGCTATCATAAGCACAGCGAGAATTCGGGTGCGCTGCACCTTCTCTCGCAAGTGGGTTCCGACCTGATCGCCGATAGAGACGAGGTTGATGATGACGATCCTGAGCAGACCAGGTTTGAACGAGACCTCCGCCAGCAGCCACAGCTCGTCTTCGGAGCGGTCGTAGTCGCTGCCGTCAGACGCGGCCCGGGAACAGCCTTGGCCGCTTGCGCGACTTAGTCGAGCTGACCGCGGTAGCATTGTCGTTGATCTTGAGGTCTTTAGATCCCCAGTCTTGCGGCTTTTCCGAGTGCCTGGTCAGCATCGTTATAGTAGCGAGTCGCCTGTTGGACCGAACGATGCTGGGACTGTCGCATGGCTGCAGGTAGGGCCACGCCGTTGCGCGCCGCTTCAGTCAAGTAGCCCGAGCGCAGGCCGTGGGCAGAGAATTCGACCGGATCGAGCCCGGCCATGGCACAGCGGCGTTTCAGGATCAGGTTGATAGCCTGGGGCGTCAGTGCTCGGTCATCGATCGCCTCCCAGCGGTCGATCGCCCGGAACAGCGCGCCTTTGGTGATATCCGCCCGCTCAATCCATTCGCGCAAAGCCGTAACAGGTGTCCCGATCAGCAGCACGCTTGAATCATCGTCGTCGGCTTGGCCGATTTTGGTTCGGCCCAGAGCGATTGCCATGCACGGAACTAGCGGCGAATGTGGATCCTTCGGATCGAGCTGCACATCGGGCTCAATTGTCAGCTGCTCAAGGCGCAACCGCGCCACCTCGCTGCGCCGACGCCCGCCCGAGGCGAATGCGACCAGCAGGATGGCGAGATCACGCGTATCGGCGAGACGGTCTGACGCGCAGGTTGCGATCAGACGCTGGAGAATGTCGCGTGTCACCGCGCGCTTGCTCTTGCGCCGGCGCGGTTTTGCGCTGGCCCTGACTGCGAGGCGGACGCCGGTCCGGATCGCCGGCGTGGTCAGCGGGCTCTCGAGCCCCCTCCAGCGATGCAGGGTTGCCCAGTGTGCCAGGCGGCGCTTGACCGTCGAGGACGCGTGGGGCCCTTCGCTGCGCAATTGGCCAGCGGAGCGCAAGGCACTCTCGACGTTGACCGGCATGCCGTGGCTTGCGTCATCGGCTCGCTTCGCCGGATCCCAGAGGTGATGGGCGACGAATTTCAACACTAATGCCTCCGGCGCCGGCCAGGGCAGGGGCGAACCTGTCGACGCGAGCACCCAGGCTTCCAGATAGGCCAGATCCGAGGCGAGCGCGCGCAACGAATTTTCGCCCATGCCCTCGCGAGCTAGATGGCGCAGCGTCTCGACGTCGTCGTCGGTCAGGATCGTGGCAAGTTTGTCGCGGCGCTCCATAGGCAGGATGCTGGCGAGAGCATCGAGCTGGAGGGCGCGGCGGGTTTCGGTGTCGCCGAGAGCAAGGATGTCGTTCATGGCGGATCGTTCCGTGCCGGCCGAGGACCAATTGTCGAGAATGGACGGGGATCCGCCATGATTCCGCTCTCGACGACTTTGGTGTAGAAGTGATCCATGACCCGCGACCAAGCCATTGCCGAGATCGCTGTCAGCGCCGCCGCCTTGCGCGCTCGCGGCGTTGAGGCGGCGTATCTTTTCGGATCGACCGCGCGTGGCGAGGCACGTCCCGATAGCGATCTCGACGTTTTCATCGACGTGGCGCCGGATGCAAAGTTCTCGCTGCTCGATTTGGCCGGCGTGCACCGTGTTTTGAACGAGTCGATCGAGCGCAAGGTTGACGTGACCACGCGCGAAAGTCTGCATCCCAAACTGCGCAGTGAGATCGAGCGGGCCGCCGTGCACGTGTTTTGATAGCGCGCCGGATCGACGTTGTTCTCGAGGAGATGCTGGCCGCTATCGACGCGGTAGATGGGGCCGTCGGTGGACGCAGCCAGGCGGCGTTCCAGGCTGATGCATGTCTTCAACTCGGTGTCGAGCGGGCTTTGGAGATCATCTCCGAGGCGGTCCGCCATCTCCCCGAAGAGATTTTGGCGACGCAGCCAGACATTCGCTGAGCGGATGTGCGCGCGCTGGGCAACTTGATCCGCCACGAGTACTGGCGCGTCGATTCCAAGATCGTTTGGCGGATCGTCAAGGATGATCTTCCGCCCCTGCGCTCCGCGATCGCGGATATGCTCCTGCATCAGTCGAGCTGAACAGCTCCGCTTTAGGGCCGGAGCAGTGGCGCCGATCAGCGACTGTTCGCGCAACTCCCTCAATTCGCCCACCACCTGTCGGCCGATTTCGTCGCCCGGACGCCTGGCTGACGGCGCCGGAGGGCATTTGCAGCGCCATAATCGCCGATTTTCAGATCTGCGTCTATCACTATCGATAAGAGGTAATTATCGATAGTGATTGATATGTTCAAGCTTGTGTCTACGTGAAACAAGGTAGTGGCCATTTGGGTTGGGTATGTTAGCTAATGAGGCATGAATTCAACCGGTTATGATATGTCGCGCGCGGTGCGCCAGGAGTTGGTTTCGGACTGCGCCGCAGGCGCCGAAGCCGCGGCGATCGCGCTTGCCCGCTGCGACGAACGCCTGGCCCGCGTCGAGCCCGTCCTGGCTGAAGGAGCCCGTCAGCGCGGCCACGCCTTCGAGGCCCAGGCCCTGATCGGGCTCAGCGGCGGCCTGTGCCCGCTCGAGGACCTTTGCTTGCACGACGCCCGCATGGATGTGCGCAGCCCGACGCGTGAGATCACGCGCGCTGCGGCCATGCTCGACGAGCGTCGGCGCCTGGCCCGGCGCGAGCCGGCCGAGATCCTGAACCCGACCGCGCTGCGGCAGCGGCTTAGCATCACCGAGGCGCCGGAGCCGGAACGCACGGGCAGGGAGGCGACCGCATCGGGGACCGCGAAACAGATCGCGGCACCCTGGGACCGGATCGACCTTGAAGATGATGATGACGGCCAGGTCGATGAGGATGATCTCGACCGGCAGGAGGAGGACGATCACGGCGATCCGGCCTTTGCCGACATCGACGCCTTGCTGGCGCGGACGCGAAAGAAGCTCGACGCCTGGAACGATCTCTCCTCCGATGCGGGCCGCATGAATCTGACCCTGCGCGATCCCGCCTATGACGCCGCCGGGCGGCTCGCGCGCTGGCTCACCGTCCTGGAGGAGGGCAGGGGGCTGCCGGCGGCGCTGGCGGCCGCGCTCGCGCTCGATGCCTGGCTTTGGCTCGAACCCTCCGAACGCGCAGGCGAACTCGGTTTCGCGCTCGCGGCGACCGTGTTGCGGCAGCGGGGATTAGGTTCGGCGCATTTGCCGATGGTCGGGCTCGGGCTGAGGCGGGGAAAGTTCAGGTGGAGCCCGCACCAGGCGCTCAGTGCCCGGGTCGCGGGGCTGCTCGACGCACTCACTGAGGCGTCGGCGTTTGGCCAGGCCGATCTCGATCGGTTGTCGCTGGCGCGGACCGCGATGCTGCGGAAGTGTGAAAATAGAAGGGGGAATTCGAAGCTAACCGAGCTGGTCGGTCTGTTCGTGGCGTCGCCGCTGGTCACGGTGCAGTTGGCGGCGGCGCGGTTGCACGTCACGCCGCAGGCGGTCGAGGCCATGCTAAAGCAGCTCGGCGGCAGCCTTCCGCGCGAGCTGACCGGGCGGAAGCGCTATCGCGCTTGGGGAATTTTGTAGGCTGCGAGCCATTTTCAGTCTGCCGACGGTGATTTTCGATAAGCGGCTCCCGAACGGTGCCGATCATTCCGATCGAAAATCCAGAGCACGCCGGCATCCTCGGTGCTTGCAAGGCGCCTCACATGAGGTGAGATAATGCCTCAATTGATCTGGAGGCGAAAATGCTGGCATTCGGAGCAGTCGCGGATGTCCTCGGACTTTCAGCAAATGAGATTGCCGCACGCTCGCCGTTCGGCTTGATGTCGCGCATCGAAGATGGACTACCGGTCGGAGCGCTCGATCGGATGGCCCGCCTTTTGGCGCCGAGCGACGCCCAGTTCAAGTATCGCCTCGTTCCCAAGGCCACCTATGAGCGGCGCAAGACGGCGCTCCGGCTCTCGTCGGACGAAGGCACCCGGCTGGCCAGGGTAGCACGGGTCTGGAGCTTGGCTCTCGATGTCTGGCAGACCGAAACGGAGGCGCGCGAGTTTCTGTTTCGATCGCACCCGATGCTGGAAGATAGGCGTCCGATCGACGTGGTCATTCAAAACGAGATCGGCGCTGAACTGGTGCTGGATATACTGGGCGGCCTGAAATACGGCAGCGCTGCGTGACGGCTCAGCGGCTCGATGGCACGCTGTTCAGTTTCCGGATAGGTGACCCGAACGGCACTTATCCTATCTTCGATGCCACCGCTTCGACGATCGGGCCCGGACGATGGAACACGCCCGGAAGCCCCCTCATCTACAGCAGTGAGCACTATTCGACGGCGCTCTTGGAGAAGCTCGTCCAGGGCAGCGGGCGTCTGCCGCCGAACCAGCATCATATCGAGATCACGCTGCCTAGGGGACTGTCGTACGAGGTTTTCTCACCTTCATCCCTGGCAGGCTGGGACAGCATGCCGGCGACGGCAAGCAAAGAATTTGGCGCGCAGTGGTGCCAGCAGCGCCGAAGCGCGATTTTGATCGTGCCGAGCGTGGTGGCGCGGCTTAACCGCAACGTGCTGATCAACCCAGCGCATTCGGAATTTGGGACGATCACAGCGAGCCTGCATGAGCCCGTCTATTGGGATCGGCGGCTTTTTGGATCGTGAGGCCGGATCGGGACGTGGACCGCGCGTATTCTGGAGTTGGCCCATTGCTGGCGCCAAGAGAGTCCGCTTTCAAGCAGCCTACTTACGCTGGCAATGGCTCTTAGCTGACGTCCGGTGCGTCCGCTCTCTTGCGATTTAGCTTCGCGCATGGGGATGACAAGGGTTCGCCATGGGAGCCAATGCCACAGTCCCACGGCATGAGCTGTTTACGTCGATCATGGGAATGAAAACTGCGCGGTATCCGGGCAGGCGCCGCTTTGTAACGCCCGATCTCGTCAACGAAAGGGGATAGCGCGGCCCGTCCAGACGTCACGGCTAGACCATGTGGACAAGGCGCGCTTGCCAGTTCGAGCACGCCGACACCGCCAGCACTGAGCCGGTAACGTGCTTCGCCGCATCTGAGATTTGCAGATTTTCCAAGCCGCGCCTTCCCCCCTGCTGCGACAACCAATAGCCGTTGCCCTGGTTCCGCCTCGCCCTGAAACGCAATCGCTTTCGAACCTGTGCACGCTCGCCACGTTGGCTTCAAATGATCCCTGCCTGGATACGGAGGCCGACATGACGCACTCCCACAAACTAGTTTTCCTCGTTGGCGTCGCCGCTTCGGCGCTGGCACTCACCGCCTGCAGTGACAAACCGCTGCCCGAAGAAGCGGGCTATGGACAGAGCCCGACCCTGCCGGAGCCGAAATCCTCTTGGCTGCCGACGATCAAGGTTGCCAAGGCCATTGGTTGGAAGGAAGGCGAAAAGCCGACGCCGCTCGCTGGGGGACAGGTCACCGCCTTCGCGACCGGACTTCAGCATCCGCGCTGGCTTTACGAGTTGCCCAATGGCGACGTTCTCGTCGCAGAGAGCGACGCCCCGCCCAAGCCCGAGGAAAAGAAGGGCGGCGTCCGCGCCTGGGTGCAGGGACTTTTCATGCAGCGCGCCGGATCCCAGACCCCTAGCGCCAATCGCCTCAGCCTGTTGCGGGATGCCGACGGCGATGGCGTCGCGGAGACGAAAATCGTCTATCTTGAAAACCTGACCTCGCCGTTCGGCATGGCGCTGGTCGGCGATCAGCTCTACATCGCCAATGCCGACGCGGTGGTGCGCGTGCCCTATGTTGCGGGCGAGACCAAGAACGCCGCCAAGCCCGTGAAAGTGGCGGAACTGCCGGCGGGTCGCAACCATCACTGGACCAAGAGCCTTATTGCGGCTTCCGATGGCTCGCGCCTCTACGTCGGCGTCGGCTCCAATTCCAATGTGGCTGAGAATGGCATGGCTGAAGAGGAGAACCGCGCAGCGGTGCTGGAGATCGATCCGCAGAGCGGTGCCAGCCGGCTCTTTGCGAGCGGGCTGCGCAATCCGGTCGGCATCGACTGGAATCCGGCAACGAAGGAGCTCTGGGTCGCCGTGAACGAGCGCGACGAGATCGGCGACGACCTCGTGCCGGACTACATCACTTCGGTAAAGCGGGATGGCTTTTACGGTTGGCCCTACAGCTACTACGGTCAGCATGTCGACAAGCGCGTCGAGCCGCCGCGGCCGGAGCTCGTAGCGAAGGCGATGAAGCCGGACTACGCGCTCGGCTCCCATACCGCCTCGCTGGGGATGACCTTCGTCAAGGACGGTCGACTGGGGCAAAGCTATCAGGGCGGCGCGTTCATCGGACAGCACGGGTCATGGAATCGGGCCCGCCCTGTCGGGTACCGGGTGATCTTCGTGCCCTTCGTCGACGGCAAGCCGTCCGATATGCCGAAGCCTGTCCTTACGGGCTTCCTGAACGACAAGGGCGAGGCGCGCGGACGGCCCGTCGGTGTGCTGGTAGACCAGCGCGCCGGCCTGCTGGTTGCCGACGATGTTGGGAACGCGATCTGGCGGCTGACGGCTCCGACCAGCTGATGTGACTTAAAGGCGCGCCGGCCAGCCCGGCGCGCCCGGCGGAACATCCGGTCTGGCTGTCCGTATAGCTTCGCGAACGCCGTTGTCGTCGGAGCCCCAGATGAAATCCGCCCATTCGATCAAGCCTGCCGGGCTCGCTGCGATCGCGATCGTGGTCATGGCTATCTGGGCGTGGCCGGCAATGGCGATAACGGCAACAGAGATCAATTCCGTCACTTTCGCGGACCGGAACAAGACAGTCGAACCCGGCCCCAATCCGTTCATTGTCAAGGCACAGGTTCTCCTCAGCCGTCGCAGCGTCTCGCCTGGGGTCATCGATGGCATCGACGGCGAGAATTTTCGCAAGGCGGTCGCCCAGTTCCGGCGGCAGGAAAGGCTCCCTGACGGCGAGGAGATCGACGAGCTTGCGTGGCTGAGCCTGGGCGGCGAGACGGCGAACGACGTGATCGCCGAGTACGCGCTGACCGACAAGGATGCCTCCTACGACTTCGTCGACGCCATCCCGCGCGACTACGCCAAGCAGGCGAGGATGAAGCGCCTCTCCTACACGAGCCCGCAGGAGATGCTGGGCGAGCGCTTCCACATGAGCGAGACGCTGCTCGCCGCGCTCAATCCTCGACAGGCGTTCTCACAAGCTGGGACACGCATCGCCGTAGCGTCCGGCCGTCGTTCGCCCGAAAAGGGCGCTGCTCTCCGGGTGGACGCGATCAAGAGCACGGGGATGGTCATGGTGTTCGGCGCCGACGACGTGGTGCTCGCAAGCTACCCGGCGACGATCGGCAGCGAGGACACCCCCTCGCCATCCGGTGAGTACACGATCGAGCGCATCGCCCGGAATCCGAACTACACCTACGACCCCGAGAAAAACTTTCAGCAGGGCAAGAACACCGAGACGCTGACGCTTCCGCCCGGCCCCAACGGCCCGGTCGGTACGGTCTGGATCGCCCTGTCGAAGCCGACCTTCGGAATTCACGGCACGCCCGAGCCGGCAAAGGTCAGCAAGACCAACTCGCATGGCTGCATCCGCCTAACCAACTGGGATGCAGAGGAGCTTGCCGATCTCGTCAAGGCGGGTGTTGCGGTGCGCTTCTTGGAATAGCAGCATGTGGAGGCGAGCGGGTCGGGCGGTCGCAATGGCGCTTTGCGCGGCTTGTCTGAGCGCCGCCGCCGATGCGCCGGCGCGCGATCGCGCCCGCAGCGCAAATACCATCGACCCAGCGATTCTGGCCCCCTTGCCGCCACCGCGTCCCGCCGAACTGTCCCCGAGTAAACCTGCGGGGGCTGATACGGCGACGGCGAAGACGCCACCCGCACCCGCCGAGCCGGAAGGGCCTATCGGCCCGCCCGGCTGCTTTGCGACCTTCTTCGAGCGCGGCGGCATCGCCTTGCCGGCCGCGTCCGACGCGGGCACCCGCGACTGCGCCATCGCCGAGCCCGTTTCGTTTCGCGCCGTCGCCATGCCGGACGGCTCCCAGGTCGAACTGGACAGCGCCATTACGGTCGCCTGCGCCTTCGCCATCGAGATCCTTGATTGGGTCCGCAGCGACCTGCCCGGCATCGTCTCCCGAGAGAAGGGCAAACTGGCCCGGCTGACCGGAGTCGGCGGCCATGCCTGCCGGCCGCGTAACGGTGTGGCCGGCGCCCCTATCAGCGAACATGCGACGGGGAATGCGATGGATATCGGTGGCCTGCGCTTGGACGACGGCAGGATCTTAAGTCTCGTCGGTACCGAACCATCGACTCGCGCGCTGCGCGAGGCGCTTAAGACGAGCACCTGCGCGCGCTTCAGGACCGTTCTCGGCCCCGGCTCCGACGCTTCGCATAAGGATCACCTGCACCTCGACATGAGGCAGCGGCCACGCGACTACAAGATCTGCCAGTGGGACATCGAATGACGCGCAAGCCTCGGCCTCTCGACGGCTCCAGCAAGGACGATCCGCAATGCCCGTGATCGACGATCTCGAGAACCGCTACGGCCTAGGGCCGATCACCGTCTAGATCCGGCATCACGTGAAGCGCGGCGGCGAACTTATGGCGACCTATGAGACGGAGTATCCGTCCTGGCGCGAGGCGATGGTCGCGATCGCGAGTGATCTGCGTGAGGGGCGCGTCGAGGCGAACAAGGTTGCAGGGAAGCCCGTCGCGGCGGAGTACTTGGCAGCGCTTAAGGATCACGCGCCCGATTCGGCCTGAGGCTCGTCCCCTAGATATTCACTGGCGTTCCGCGTGCCGCCTTGATCGAACGCCCTCTTCGAGCGCCGGCTGCTCCCAGCCGAAGACGCTGCGTCCGCCATACTCCGCAGAACGACGGCGTTCATCGGCGACATACTCGTCCAGCGTCGGACCTGTCGCGCCGCGCTCGAGCCGCCGGCTCTCTTGATCGAGGCGAGCGATCGCGGCCAGACGGTCATCCTGCCCAAGCTTTGCGCGGTCGACGGCGGAACGAAGGACGTTGATGGTCTGATCGTAGACCTTGGTTGGCACCGCAAAGGGTTGGCGATCCTTGCCGCCATGGGCGAGCGAGAAGCGGGCCGGATCCGTGAAACGGCAAGCCGCACCGTGCACCACCTCGGCCACCATCGCGAGCGAGCGGACCGTGCGGGCGCCTACCCCGGGGACCAGCAGCAATTCAGAAAAATCGCCAGGCGCGCTGTCGGCCGCGGCTGCGAGCGCGCCATGCAGCCGCCGCGCGATCACATCCTTTGGCCGAACATCATGATGGGCCGGCATCACCAGATGAGGCAGGGCAAGCTGTTCCTGAGACAGCGCTGCCGGCGCGCGGTCGCGTTCCAGTGCCGTGAACTCCCGAACGATGGCATCCGGTCCGATGCCGCGCAGCATCTCGACCTGGCTGTCTCGGGCCAAGGCTGCGCGCGCGTCGGTGAGGTTGATGATCCGGCCCTGGCTCTGCCCGTCGATCGCGGCATGGGGCGCCTCGACGAAGCTGCCGAGCCCTTCGGATTGCCAATGATAGCGCCGGGCGAGCCCGCCATCGCCATTCATGCCCTGCTGTACCACGACCCACTGGCCGTCATCGGCGACGATGAAGCCGTGCAGATAGAGATCGAATCCGTCCTGAACAGCCGCACTGTCGACCTTCGCGACGAGCCGGCTCGCCTTGGCCAGCGCCACCCCGTCGAAGCCGACTTCGGCGCCGATCCGCTCGAGCTCGGCCGGCGTCTGCCGCGAATGGCTGCCGCGCCCGCCGCAGACATGCATCCCGAGTTCGCGCGACAAAGGCGCCAAGCCGCGCTTCAGCGCCCCGATGACGCTCGTCGTAACGCCTGAGGAGTGCCAGTCCATGCCCATCACCGCGCCGAATGACTGGAACCAGAACGGGTGGGCGAGGCGCCGCAGCAACTCCTCGCGGCCGTAGTGATGGATAATCGCTTCGCAGATGACCGCGCCCAGCCGCGTCATGCGCTGCCCGAGCCAGGCCGGGACGCGACCGTGATGCAAGGGCAGATCGGCGCTGCCAGATCGACGAGTCATAGCATATCCCGAGAACGAAAAGAGAACTCAGTTTATAGTGGCATACGACCGGCATCGCCAGAGCGAACATGCCAGCCTTCGCAATCGGAACATGCGTGATCCCGCCCAGTTTCCTTCGCGGGACAAAAGTCAGGGAGACGTACGATGTTCGACATCCAGAAGATCAAGGAAGGCCTTGAGGTGGTTGGCTCCGACAACGCTCACCTCGGCACGGTGGACCATTTCTCTGGAACGCAGCTCAAGCTGAAGAAGAACGATGCCGGCTCAGGCGGCTCCCATCATTATTTGAGCACGGACCTGATCGCGGATGTCGGCGAGAAGATCGTTCTGACCGTCTCGGCTGACGAAGCGCGCCAGCAATGGGCTCCCACGGACTGATATCATCGGATCCATGATAGCGAAGGACGAAGGCGGACGGCTCTGTCGCCGAACCCGTTCGCGAATGTCGTCGAGCGGCCGGCCAGGGGTCGCTTCGAGATGGTTCAATAGCGGCGTCGCATTCGCCGCCTTCAGGCAGCAGGGCGACAAGCTGATCTTGACGCATACCGAGGTTCCCGCCGCATATGGCGGTCTGGAACTGGCTTCACTGCTCGTCGATGGTCTCTTTCAGCAAGCGAGAGGCTTCGGCCGGCAAGTCGTTCCCGCGTGCTCCTTCGTGACCGACTGGGCCCGCCGCCATCCCGAATTCGCCGATGTCGTCGCCTCACGCTGAGCAAGCCGCAGGCCGTTGAAGGTTCGGTTTGCGCTGGGCATGGCCAGGAGAACCGAGATGCCCGCTACGTCAACAGCTCAGCAGAAGGCGGCCGGCGCCGCCTTGGCCGTCAAGCGCGGCGACATCAAAAAGAGCGAACTCAACGGCGCCTCCAAATCGACGGAGAAGTCGATGCCGGAGAAAGAGCTCGACGAGCTCGCCTCGACCAAGCGCAAGGGCAAGCGCGCTGTCGCGCAAACTTTCGCGGCAAAACCAGGCCATCGCCGCCCATCACGCGCGTCAGCAGATTGCGCTTTCGCCCGCGGCGTGACCGAGCGATGCGGGCGGGCGTTGCAGGTCCGTCAGATCCGAGGCATTCGGCGGCGCATGGCTGCGAGGCCCCTAATGTCCGTATCGGTCGCGTCACTGACGCAAGACGGGCTGGCCCTCGTCCTCTCGGGTTTGCTGCGGTCTAAACCGTCGGCCAGGCGCTTCAAGGCCGCGTGCCGCGCCGCGTGGCGGCCGGCCTTCGCCGATCTTGCGGACGAGGCCCGGCGTCCTTCGCAAGGGCTTGTGCCCTGCTTGGCCGCAAGCCTCGTCCGCTCGCCTGGCAAAGGCCGGACCTGTGAAGCGCCAGGGCTTTCGACGGTTCGGGTCGACCGCACCCGAGGGGACGACGGCCAAGCGCCGATCCCGCTCCGAGGGCGCAACCGAAGAAAGGACTTTTTCCATGGCCAAGACCGCACATTCACCCCGCCAGACCGCCCGCGTCGTGCCGCTCCGCAAAAGCACGACCATCGAAGTGACACGGCTCGCCTGCCCCGACACGCAGCAGGCGATCCTGATCTCCGAGAGTTTTGGGCTCCCGGTCCTCGACGGCGACGGCATCCGCGACCTGCACGAGCGGCTGATCGTGGAGACGGCAGCCAGCCTGCAGGAAGGGCTTGGTGAGAGGGCGATGCAGATTCACCTGCAGCGCATCGTCGGGGCTTATGTCGGTTCGGCCCATGGCGCCGGACAGTTCTACTCCCGCGCTGTCACCGAGGCCCGCGACGCCACTGCCAAATCGGCCTGCGATGCTCGCGACGAGGATGTCGATGGCCCGGTCGGCTTCGACGGCCCTGCCCAGCGCAAGCGAGAATTCGCGGCCGACATGGGCGTCCAGGCCCACGCGCTGCTGATGGCGGCCGAGGGCGCTGTCGCGGCTTACGAGCAGGTCATCGGCGAACGGTGGAAGCCCTTCGAGCGAGCGGCTGAGACGACAGGTCCATCCGTCGATCGCAAGGCGGCAGCAGCTCAAACGGCGGCGTTCGGTTGAGCTTCAGGTGAGCGGGGCGCGCAGCCCCGCTCACCATCCTCATTCGGTCGCGACCTCTGCGCTCAGATGCTGATGGCCCGTTGCAGACACCCCAGATAGAATTCAGCATGTCCATTACAATTGATGATCCCGAAACCGAGGCACTGACGACCCAGCTCGCGAAGATGACCGGCTTGAGCGTCAACGATGCCGTGGCGTTAGCCGTGGGGAAGCCATGGCGCGGCGGCGCACAGCGGAATCGCCTCGCCAAACTGCCGAGCGGCTACGGGAACAGCACGGCATCGCGATGAGCGATACGGCGAGAACGCCGCTTGCACGCGAGGCTTTTGACGAGATGTGGAGACGGGGCTGAACCCGATCCTTCGCCGGTCGCGTATCGCTGCTTGAGCGCAGCCGCTGGATTAACGCACCGACCTTTGTCCGCGAGGTGTAAGCGGAAACCGTTCCGGGTCATCGTTCCACGGATCGAACACCACGGCGCCGGTTGCGCCGAAATCCTTGGCATTGCGTGTCACGAGATAGATATCGTGCTCAATTGCGGTCGCGGCCAGCATCGTGTCGATGACCGGCGGCGGATGACCGCTCGTCCGCCTGATCTCTCCCGAGATCCGCCCCCAGGCCAGCACAACCGGGTTGCTGACCGTAAGCATCCGATCATTGAATCGTTGCGCGAGGGCGTTGCGAGCGGCCTTGTATCTCGGCCGGTCGGGATGATCGGGGCCCAAGTTGAAAATCCCCTTGTCGTATTCGGCCAAAGTCAGGACGCTGATAAAGAAGCTTTCCTCTTGCTGGTTGCGCGCCCACTTCTTGACTGACGGCGCGCCGTTGGGATTGATCAGCGCAGCGACGACGTTGGTGTCGAGAAGCCAGCCCTTCAAAGTTCGACGTCCCGCCCGAAATCCGCTTCGCGGCGGAGGTCGAGCCCATCGAGATGCAGGCTCTCCATGAATTCGACGAAGGGCGCCTGCGGTTTCTGCGGAACCAGACGGTCGAACTCCTCGACGCTCACGACCACAACCGCGTCATGTCCGCGTACGCTGACGCGCTGGGGACCATCCGTGCGGGCGTGACGCACGACTTCGCTGAAGCGCGCCTTGGCGTCTTCGAGCTTCCATCGTCCCTTGGGCAATGCCTTGACCATTCGCGCAGCTCTTCTCGCGACGATATTCGACCTAGTCAGATAGTCAGAATATAGCGGCTATCGCCCGCCGGCGCCAGTCCTCTTAAGCGAGATATGATGCCGGTTGCGACTGGCCGACCGCGACCCGTCTCGGCCGACGGTCTTGGCGGTATGGCGTCGGCTGCAACGGCTTTGCCGTCTTCCACTTCGTTCCAGCCCTTCGGGTGCAGCCATCGCCTGCTCCCCGGCTTTTCGACCTCCGTGACGGGGTCGCGATCGGCGCGACCTCCACGATGGAGGTTGGATCATGAGCAGGTCAGACAAGAAGCCGCGCGCGGACATCTATGCGCGGATCACCGACAGGATCGTCGCCGATCTGGAGAAAGGCGTGCGTCCCTGGATGCAACCGTGGCGCTCAGGCAACGGCAGCGGAAGCGTGACGCGGCCGCTGCGGCATAACGGCCTGCCTTATAGCGGTATGAATGTGCTTTTGCTCTGGTCGGAAGCCGCGGCGCGTGGATACGCCTCGCCGGTCTGGATGAGGTTCAAGCAGGCGCTCGAACTCGGCGGCGCAGTCCGCAAGGGCGAGACCGGCGCGACGGTTGTCTTCGCCAGCCGCTTCAAGAAGACCGAAACCGATGCGTCGGGTGATGCGGTCAATCGTGAGATCCCGTTCCTCAAATCCTACACGGTCTTCAACGCCGAGCAGATCGACTGCTTGCCGGCCCAGGAACGCGGGCAATCAGAACCGTCGCGCGATCCGATCGAGCGGATCGACCAGGCCGATCGATTCTTCGCCGCGACCGGCGCCGTCATCCGACATGGCGGCGACCGCGCCTACTACTCCCCAGCGACCGACCATATTCAGATGCCGCACGTCTTTACGTTTCGCGATGGGGGTTCCTATATCGCGACGCTGAGCCATGAGGCGACGCATTGGACGGCCGCAGGGCATCGCGCGAACCGTGATCTCAGCCGCTACGGCAAGGATCGGAGCGCGCGGGCGCGTGAGGAGCTGATCGTGGAACTCGGAAGCTGCTTCCTCTGCGCCGATCTTGGCAATGCGCCGGAGCTGGAGCCGCGTCCAGATCACGCCAGCTATCTCGCTTCCTGGCTCGCGGTTCTGTCCAGCGACAAGCGCTTCATCTTTGCGGCTGCGGCGCATGCGCAGCGAGCCGTCACCTATCTCCACGGGCTTCAGCCGCAGACCAGCTCGATCGCGGAGGCCGCATGAGTGGTCGAGCTCGATGTTGCCGGATGCAGTTCGGGATCAATGCAGGACGCTACCACCATGCGTTCCATGGCTGCTTACAAGCGCCTTGCGTCCACTGCGTCCTCGTTGGGCATGTCTGACCGGAGGCCGTCGTCGCTGGCGCGCCGTCTCGCTCTTACACCAGCAACGGCCATCCGCGACTTTCTTCCCCTGGTCCCTGCGGTCCCATTCCTCGCGGGACAATAAAGCCGCTCCTAGCCGTCCTCCACTGCGTTACGGTCCCTTCAGGATGCAGGTCGAGCGCCTCCGGTCTTTCGACTGCCATCGAGGCCGCGATGGGCGATAGCCTCGAGCAACCAGAAGGAACTACGACATGGCGATCATCGGCAGCTTCACCTCGAACGGCGACGGCTTCAACGGCACGATCAAGACCCTCAACCTCAACGTCAAAGCCAAGATGGTGCGCCCGGAGCGGTCATCGGAGAAGGGCACGGCCTTCCGCATCCTCGCAGGCGCTGTCGAGTTTGGCGCGGCCTGGCAGAAGACCTCGGACGAGGGGCGCGACTATCTCTCGGTCAAGCTCGACGATCCGAGCTTTCCGGCTCCCATCTACGCAAACCTGATCTAGGTCGAAGGCACGGAAGGCCTCCAGCTCATCTGGTCTCGCCCGAACCGCAACTGACCCCAGTGCAAGATGGCCCCGCCGTGAGGCGGGGCCAATCCACCCGCTCCGCGACCGTTTGGCGAAAACCAACCCGCCCTTCCACTTCGTCAGTCCCCTTGTTGGTTCGAACCACAGCCGATCCTTAGGTGCCGTCAGCGCTCGGATTGTGATTCAAACAACCGCCGCCTCGCTGAACGTGCGGGCAGCGGCTCGTGGTTCAACCACATCCGGGAGCTGTTGGTTCAAACCACACTTCGGCCTTCGCGCGATCTGAACGGTGCAGCCGCCCTGGTGCTTCCCGCGTGAACTGGAGGGGCTCTCTGGTTGTGCCATGGTACGGCCGGCGGAGCCCGCCTCAAGGACGCGCGGTACCCCCAAAATGCTTCGCATTTCGGCTCCCCCACGGGCCGCCTCTGGCGGTCGGCTTACGCCGATCCTTGACCCGGTCTCCACCGACGCGTGGCGCGCCTTCGTCCACTCGAGACGAAGGAGGTTCTCATGACCATGCCGATCGATCAGCAGATTGCCGAACTCAAGGCCGAGCTGGCCAATGCCTGCCTGACAACGCGCGAGCGCCGCGAGGCGAAGCGCGAGCTTGAATTCCTGATCGAGCAAGACCGCAGCGATGCGGAGACGGGGTACTTCGCGGATGTCGAGGGTTGCGCCGCAGTCCACGCCGCGGAGCTCGCCGCTCTGCCATTCTGAAAATCACGATCCGAGACGGTCGGTCTGACGCCATGCGCGTCGGGCCGGCCTTTTTGTGTGTCGCCTGGCCTGCGCTTGCTGCGCTGCGCGCCGGCCCGGGCGTCTTTGACCTCTCGCCGATTTGGTTTGAACCACACCGTCACGTCATCGCCGCGATCTCCGCCCACAACACGCTCTGATTGAATTTGTCGGGACACTATCGCGTTCGCATGAAGACCATCGTGATCAACAACCAGAAGGGCGGCGTCGGCAAGACCACGCTGGCCGTGCATCTCGCCTGGCACCTGTCCGAAACTGGCGGCCGCGTGCTGCTAATTGACGCCGATGCTCAGGGCAACGCCACCGATACGATGAAGCGTCATCGTGGTGAGGTGACTGCTGCCGCGTTGTTTCGACAGGGCAGGGCGCCAGTCACTGGCGGCGTCGACGGGATCACGCTCGCGGCTTCTGACAGCTCCCTCACCGATGTCGATCGCGGCGATGCCGCGGGCATCCAGCAGTTCCGCGACAACCTGCAGGCTGGCAGCGCGGCGTTCGATGTCTGCGTCATCGATACGCCGCCATCTCTGGGCTTGCGCAGCGTGGCCGCGCTGGTTGCAGCGAGCCATGTGCTGTCGCCTATCTATCTCGAGGATTATTCCGTGAAGGGCGTGAAGGGCCTGCTCCAGACCGTGATCGGCGTGCAGAAGCGCTATGGCCGATCCGACTTGAAGTTTCTCGGACTGCTGCCGTCGAACTTCAACACGAAGTCGCCGCGTCAGCGAGCGCATCTCGACCAGCTCTTGCGCGAGGCCGGGAGATACGTTTTTCCAGGCCACATCGTTGCACGTGACGGCTATGCGGAAGCGGTCGCCGAGGGCATGCCCGTCTGGAAGCTGAAGAAGCGCTCGGCGCAGGACGCCGGTCGCGAGATCCGTGTCGTGCTGTCGCGCATCGTCGAGCAGATGGGTTGATGGCATGGCGCTGGATCTGAGCTTCAAGGACCTGGCGGATGTCGCCGCGGATGGAACGTCAGATGGCCGGCCGCTCAAGGTGGCTCTGGAGCTTATCGACGAGGATCCCGATCAACCGCGTCGGGAGTTTCCGGAGGACGAACTGCAGCACCTTGCTGCGTCAATCCGGATTGATGGTATTCTCCAGCCGATCGTGGTCAGGCACTCAGAGCAGGCCGGGCGCTTCGTCATCGTCATGGGCGCGCGGCGCTACCGTGCGGCGAAGCTCGCCGAGCTGGTAGAGGCGCCTGTCTTCGTTCAGGACGCCGCTGGGGCGAACCCTTACGCGCAGATGGTCGAGAACATTCAGCGCGACGATCTCAAGCCCAGCGAGATCGCGCGCTTCATCACGGCGCGGCTCGAGGCTGGCGAAAATCAGACCGAGATTGCACGGAGGCTGGGCAAACCGCGCGACTGGGTTTCGCGCTATGCGGCGGTGCAGAAGATGCCGGGCTTCTTGCAGGACAAGCTCGCCGCCAGTTCGATCCGTGCGGTCTACGAGCTCTACCAGGCGTGGCGGCAGCAGCCATCTGACGTGGAGCGAGCAGTTAAGGAGCGCGATGCGTTCACTGACGCGCAGGCCCGAGAGTTTGCATCCGCTGTCCGGTCGCCCGTCGAGCCAGCGGCAGCGCCCGACACCGCAGCAGGGGATGGGGCCAAAGATGCCCGAGCGCCAGAGAAAGATCGCGCATCGGCTCGCGAGAAGCCATCCTCAAATTCACCAACAGCGCCGTCTGGAATGGGCAAGAAGGGCAAGCCGGTTGTGCGGGTGTGCGCCGCCAAGCGCAGAGGAATGCTGGTCCTCCATGCAGGCGCTGATGTCGGACGGGGGTACGCCCGCGTCACCTTTGATGACGGGGGAAGCGAGGATGTGCCTGTTGGCGAGTTGCGGATCGAGGCAGTGTTGATCGGCTAAGCAACTCGGCCTCCCGTGTCGTTTTCCAAAGTGTGGTTTGAACCACGTCTCTCCCGCAGTGACCTGTTCTCTCCACAGCGTCCTTTTCGTGACGGTTCGCTGTGAGCAGTTCCCATCTAGCAGCGGTGACGTCTTCGCGAATCGTTAGCCGAGGTGGATAGTTGAGAGTGTTTGGGTTCTTTTCTAGTGCAGGATAGGCTTGCCGCCAGCGATTTATTACACCACTTTGGCCTATCGACGTGCTTCGCCGCGTCCATGGTTCTCGTCACTGCCGAGAGGAAGTCTAGATGCCGACGCTGACGTTGCGGGTTTCGGACGAGCTGGCGCTGCAGTTCGCGGCTTTAGCGGCGACTGAGGGCGGCAAGTCGGCGCTGATCCGCCGGTTACTCGAGAGCGCCGTCGGTGCGCCGGAAACGAAGCGCGGACCGGTCGCCGTCGGCACGCCTCAGAAGGTAACGGTGCGCTTCCGTGAGAGCGAACTTCGTCAACTCGGCGAGCTCGCAGCGGCGCGAGGGATGACGCGGACGCAGTGGATCACGTCACTGGTGCGATCGCGCTTGGGCGCGCCAGTGCAGCAGTCGGATGGCGAGCGCGAGGAACTGCGCTCGATCGCGCGTGAGCTGAATCGGATCGGCGGCAACATCAACCAGATCGCGCGGGCTGCGAACACCGGGGAGAGCGAAAATACGGGGGACTCCATGCCTGGGCTGGACGAAGCTCGCCTCGCGCTCGAAGCGCTGCAAGGTGAACTGAAAGGCGTGGTGGATCGGACGAGCACCTATTGGGAGGGCCGGTGATGAGCGGGAAGCATGCACAAGAGCTGCTCGATGATTTGCCGCCGATCTCCTATGTCTGGCAGACGCCGGTTCGGCGGCCGCGCGTGTCGGAGGCGGATATTCCTGATCCGGTCGCGCCGCAGCGCGTCACGCCGGCGATGCGGGCGCGGCTCGAACGGATCGTCGGTCGCGCGCCGGAGGTCATGGTCAAGATCACCGGGCGCACCAAGGACGCCGGGCACCTCAAGTCGCATCTGGAATACATCATGCGCAATGGCGAGCTGACGGCGGAGACCGAGCAGGGATCGCTCATGCAGGGCAGAGAGGGACTCAAGGACCTGCAGTCGCGCTGGACTGAAGACGCGGTGCTCGACGACAAGCGCCGCCGCGACGGCTCAGTCTCGGTCAATATCATCCTGTCGATGCCGCCGGGAACAGATCCTATGGCGGTGAAGGACGCCGTGCGGGCGTTTGCGATCGAGACCTTTGGAACGAACCACGACTACGTTTTCGTCCAGCATCTCGACGACAAGCATCCGCATGTGCATCTGACAGTTCGGTCACAGGGCTACAATCGTAAACGGCTGAACCCGCGAAAGTCCGATTTGGCGACCTGGCGCGAGCGGTTCGCTGCTGAGCTTCGATTGCGGGGCGTAGCAGCCGAGGCGACGCCGCGGCGGACGAGAGGCAAGGTGCGCAAGCACGACAAGGGGACGGTGGTGGCGCTTCGGCGTCGCGGTGTGGTGCCGGAAGCCGACAAGGGAGCGCGGGACGATGTTGTTCAAGCTGCCAAAGGCGGTGCCTCGGGCCCGCGTCCCTGGGAATTCAAAGTGCGCGAGCGGCAGGCAAAGATCAGGGCCAGATATCTCGCTCACGCGAAGGAACTTGACCTGAGCGGAAAGGGCAGCGATCGAGCGCTGGCGACGAAGGTGCGGGAGTTCGTTGCCAAGATGCCCAACCCGGAAACGCGGCGGGAACAGCTGAAGCGTGAGTTAGCTGCCACTGCCGTACGAGGGCGGTTGAGCCGGGATCAGGCAGCAGATCGTCAAGGCCAAAGTGAACCCGTGAAGCGGCAATAAGCCAAGCGACATCTATCTGAACGCGGAGGCGTAGCGCGACACAGCATCGGCAACGATGATTTTGTCGGTTCTGACAACGAACATCGTTGCCCCACGCGCGAGCCAATCGTTGCGCTGGCGGCCGGCTTCGACCGGGTCGTGATTGAACACCGGGGCCATCACCGGCACGCGGTTGGCCTGGGCGGCGGCGAGCATTCGGTCAATCGCCGCGCGCGCCTCGGGAGCGGGCGAAGCTGCCGTCGCTGCGCTGGGACTTGTCGAACTCCGGGATATGCGGCTCGATGCCACGCTCGTGCACCAACCAGGCGAGGGTTTCGGCCGAGCCGTAGGGCGCTGTCGGCGGCGAGCTTGGCCGGCCAGAGGCCGAAGCGCTCCTGCGTCCGGTCGAGCATGGTGCGGGCCGATCCGAACTTGAGCCTGCCGAATGGCGCGACTGGCCTCACCGGGACCGAGTACGTCATCGATGGCGGGACCGTGCGACGGTCTAGGTGAAGCTCACGACGACGTTGTGCTCTCCGGGGCGGCGACCGGCCCCGGCGCTGCCCCTGCCGCGCCGCCGGCATGGCGGTAGATCGCGTCGGGAAGCTGCCTGACCAGGCGATTGAGCTCGGCGAGGTGGCCGGGCGTCTCCCCGGAGGCCAGGAGCAGTTTTTCGTTCAGGCAGCCCGCACGGAAGCGAAGGCTGTCGCCGTCCGGGGTGAGCGCGATGATCACCTGGCGCTCGTTCTCGGGATTGCGGGTGCGATGCAGCAGGCCGGCTGCTTCCATCCGCTTGAGCAGCGGCGTCAGCGTACTGGACTCCAGGGCCAGTTGCTGGGCGATGCCGCCGACGGTCTGGGCATCCTCGCGCCAGAGCACGTTGAGCACGAGATACTGCGGGTAGGTCAGGCCGAGGTCATCGAGCAGAGGCTTATAGGCCCGCTGGATCGCGATCTCCGCGGAGTAGATCGAGAAGCAGAGCTGATCCTCCAGCGGGACTGGCGGAGCGGTAGTGGCTTCGGTCATCGGCGGGCCTCCCGTTACGGTTCACGGAACCGTGATCTCGAAAACATATATCGCGACAAATGTCAGATTGACAAGGATGGCGGTAATCGGCACAACTGTTATCGCAATAACAATTAGCGCCACAATCAATCAAAGGAACGCTGTCATGCCCAAGTCCATCCGCAACACCCTTCTCGCCGCAGCCGCTATCGGCAGCCTGTCGCAAGCCGCTCTCGCCCAGCCCGCAACCACGGCGCAGCCTGCCAAGAACGTCGTCCTGGTTCACGGCGCTTTCGCGGACGGATCGGGATGGCGGGGCGTTTATGACCTGCTGACGGCGCGCGGCTATCGCGTGACGATCGTCCAGAACCCGCTGACCTCGCTCGAAGAAGACGTCGGAGCCACCAAGCGGGCACTCGACCGGCAGGACGGCCCCACGATCCTCGTCGGCCATTCCTGGGGCGGCACTGTCATCACGGAAGCTGGCGTCGATCCGAAGGTCACAGGGCTCGTCTACGTCTCGGCTCTGTCTCCGGATGCCGGCGAGACGACGGCCCAGCAATACGAAGGCTTTGCCCCGGCGACCGAGTTCGTACTCGACAAGACGCAGGACGGCTTCGCCTTCGTCGACCGCGCCAAGTTCAAGGCCGGCTTCGCCCACGATGCCAGCGACGCCGATGCCGCCTTCATGCGGGACTCGCAGGTGCCCATCAACCTGTCCGCCTTCGGCACCAAGCTGAAGAACGCCGCCTGGCGGACCAAGCCGAGCTGGGCTGTGATCGCCAGCGAGGACAAGGCTTTCGACCAGGCGATGCTCGACCACATGGCCAAGCGCATCGGCGCCAAGATCACGAAGGTCTCGGCCAGTCATGCACTCTTCATGACCCAGCCGAAGGTCGTGGCCGATGTGATCGACCAGGCCGCTCGGCAGGCGGCGCCTGCCGCAAAGTAACCGGCCAGCCGCATTCAGCTGCTCTCAGGGCAGCCCCAAGCAATCAAGAAGGACCGAACGATGACTGACAATCACGCTCCTGGCGACGCCGGGGGTTTCGAACGACGCGCGCGCGAAAATCAGGCTGAACGCCGCGCCAATCTCCAATCGACCTACGACTTCATCATCTGCGGAGCCGGCTCGGCAGGATCCGTGATCGCGCGTCGCCTGGCCGACAACTCGGCCTGTAGTGTTCTGCTGATCGAGGCCGGGCCGGATGACGAAGCGGAGTCAGTGCTCAACCCTTCTCTGTGGCCCACCAATCTCGGCTCGGACCGCGACTGGGGATTCCAGGCCGAGCCCAATCCGCATCTGGACGGCCGGGCGCTCTCGATGTCGATGGGCAAGGGCCTTGGCGGCGGCTCCAGCGTAAACGTCATGGTCTGGGCCCGCGGCCATCGCAGCGACTGGGACCACTTCGCCGCCGAGACGAGCGATGCCGGCTGGAGCTACCGCTCGGTGCTCGACATCTATCGCAATATCGAGAACTGGCAGGGCAAGCCGGATCCGGAATACCGGGGCACCACCGGCCCGGTCTGGATTCAGCCCGCGAAGGATCCAAGCCCCATCGCCAGCGCCCTGCTCGATGCGGCAGAAGGCCTCGGCATTCCCCGCTTCGATCATCCCAATGGCGCGATGATGGAGGGCGAGGGCGGGGTTGCCTACTCCGACATGCTGGTTCGGGAGGGTAAGCGGCACTCCCTCTACCGGGCCTATGTCCGGCCGATTGCCGATCGCCCGAACCTGACGATCCTCACCGAGACGAACGTACGGCGAATTCTGTTCGACGGTCGCCGCGCCGCCGGCGTCGAGATCGAACGCGCCGGCACGATCACAGCGGTCTGGGCAGGAACAGAGATCGTGATCTCGACCGGCGCGATCAATACGCCCAAGCTGCTGATGCTGTCAGGGATCGGCGATCGCGACGAGCTTAGGCAGCTTGGCATTCCTGTCGTCCAACACCTTCCCGGTGTCGGCCGCAATCTGCAGGATCACGTCTCCTTCGGGTGCACTTGGGAATACCGTGAGCCGATTCCTCCGCGCAACAGTGGCAGCGAGGCGAAACTCTACTGGAAAAGCAGTCCCGACCTCCCCGAGCCGGACTTGCTCTTCTGTCAGGTGGAGTTCCCAGTACCGAGTGAGCGGACGGCAAAGCTGGCGGTGCCGGCCCATGGCTGGACGATGTTCGCCGGACTTGCTCGGCCCTACAGCCGCGGCCGGATCCGCCTGAAATCTGCCGATCCCAGCACCATGCCCATCGTCGATGCCAACATGCTGTCGGATCCGCGCGACCTGGAAGCGGCTCGCGCCTGTGTGAAGCTCAGCCGGGAGATCGGTCGCAGCCAAGCCTTCCAACCCTTCGTTAGGGGTGAGCGTATCCCCGGCGACGATCGGTCAGTCGACGACTCGTTCATTCGGGACGCAGCGGTGACCTACTGGCATCAATGCGGCACTGCGAAGATGGGGTCCGATGACATGTCGGTGGTGGACGCCAAGCTCGCGGTTCACGGGATCACAGGCCTTCGGATTGCCGATGGCTCGGTACTGCCGCGCGTCACGACCGGCAACACCATGGCCCCCTGCGCCGTTATCGGCGAGCGCGCTTCCGACATCTTGCGGCGGCAGTACGGGCTGTAGGCCGAACTTCCTAATCAAACCATGCTGACGCGCGCTGGCCGCGCTTCAGCAACCACTAAGTGGCGCTGGGGCGCGCATCTCCGGGCAATTCCGTTCGATGGACCGGCCGCGATGCGCCGATTGCGTCAAAAAGGTCAGTGGCAATACTTCGTGTGAAATCGTCCGGTCGGCGCGTAAAATTCGTGTCTGCGCTGACAGCCAGGTCCGTCGTAGAGGGATTTTCCCGAAGAATTGAAGAACCATTTTCCCCGAGCGCTGGGTGTGCCTCATCCCTGGCCGCATGCGCCTGCGCCAGGACGACACGGCCTCGCTTAATATCCTCGCCCGTCGCGCGTGTATGCATTCGGAGACCCTGCCGTGCCCCAAGTTCCGGGTATTGCTAAGAGGCTTTTGCGTCGATCGACTTTTCAACTTGGCCAGGGGGCAACTGACTTGAAGAATATTGCCTTTGATAAGTTGGACTGCTGAGACCTGCCGGATTAATTCGAGAAGCGGGCTCTGTGGTTGCTAATGAGCTGACGGATCGATCGCCACTCGGCATCCTCGGCGGATTGCTTCATCAACGTCCAATCATCTATCCTGCTGCCGAAGAGGGGAGGCAGATGAGCGAGTATGATTGGCGCGGCTATATCGACGTAACGGATATCCCGCTGGCGCGCCTGGTGGTCGAAGCGTTCCGGCTCTCGTTGCCCGTTGGCCGAGGCTACGAAGCCCCATTCATGCGAGCGCTTTCGGAGGAAGAAGCATTACAATCAGTCCAATATCACACTAATTGTGCCAGCGTAGACTATATTTACGGCCGCGCGGTTAAGCTGTTGGTTAGATTTGATCACAATACAGGCCGAGCGTACCTACCAGTGGAGTGGCCCTATCATAACTCTGAACAGCTTAGCCGACTGATTGAACGTGCTGGGCTGCATGACGTTCAACCAGATCTCCTTTATGCCTCCAAACACGCTCTGGAGAGGGTGAAAGATGAAGAGGATAGCGCACGCAAGCGCGATCTGATTGTTCTTGTTGAACTGGCCGAACGTATGGGTCGAAGCCGTTTTGATCGCGTACTTGTAGATGCAACTTCGGCTTGGGGCATCGCCGCGATGCCTCATTTACTCTCAGCGGTGCGTCAGGGCTGGGCGCGTACAACCGATTACAAGCTGTTCTCGCTAACCGATGCCGGTCGAACTGTTTGCGCCCAGGCTATCAAGAAAGCGGGCGGCGCCGCCGATTGATCGATCTCAAGCTAGGCGGCTGCGGCGCTGGACTCAGCACAAACCGCCGGTACGAGTGACCCCCGCGGTGATGTCTGAGATCGGGCCCACGGGCCGTCGTTGCATCGACTGCTCGCCGGTGGCCCGCAGTTTCAACGTTCGGAAGATGAACGCGAGCACGCGGCTTGAGCCGTTCGCCTACTGGCCGGAGCCCGCGACCGGTGTGGTTCCCGGCTCCCTGGTTGTATCGCCAATGGCAATCGGATCGGCGCACACGATCGCGCCAGCCCGAAGGACCCGATTCGAAACGTGGGTTTTGTATTCTTCCCATGTCCCGATCGGCGCTTGGCACGCTCCGCAACACACGGTCGCCGAAGCGTACAACGAGCTGGGCAGCGAGACGGCAGGCGAGCCACAGAACTGACATTCAAAATCTCGGTGCACGCTCATGCAGACCTCCCTCGCGACGCTTTATACGCGCGATCATGGGATGGGTTCCCACTCGGACTACAGAGCGCACAACGCGCCACAAATGCTGGCGCTAAAGCGGTGCCGATCGAAATTCCCAAGCACGCGCAGCCATCACGCTCTGGAGGCTTCGCCGGACGTCAGCTTCTGCAATCCTACTTCGTCGGAGTGGGAGCGGCGTTACCGCCTTCGCTCGCCTCTATGGGCTGATTGCCTCGCCCGCAGGAGTTGTCGAGCACATCTCGGCCTTGGCGACGATGATGCCGGCCGACGCCTACGACCTCATCCGCGAGCAGGCCTTGAAACTGACGGCCCAAGGCTATGGCAAGCTGCTGCTCGCGATTAAAGCGGCTGCCAGCTGCCCGACCGGGGATAAGGAACACGGCCAGCGTAGTTACGCGCCCCAAGCTGACGATGCGAGGCCAGAAACAAGACGTCTTCGTTTGGAACTCCCTCGGGACCTGCCGGTTCTTCTGAGGTGGCATGATCGAGGATGATGTGCAAAGCGGCTCAGCTGGAACTCCGCGGATATACTATCTGCATCCGACGCTCGGTGGCGGACCTGAGACCTGGGATGGCCATCTCCTACGCGCTCAGCGATTGGGGTTTTCTCATATCCTTTTGGCGTGGCCCTTCTCTGCATCGGACGATCTTTTTCTGACCCATGACATTGATTCAATCGCCGGGCAGCCGGCGTCCGGCGTGCTTGACAGGCTGAACAGCCACTGTCGGGCACACGGCCTGCAGCTCTGGATCGATGTTGCTATTGATCGCGCTGACGGTACGGGCCCCTTCGTCGCACAGCACGAGGACTGGTGGCACGAGGCCGCCGCGGCCAATCTCGATCCTCGCACGATCCATCGCCAGCATGAGCAAACCGTCCGATTTGTCGATGAAGCTGTGCGCCGGGAACTGACTTTGTTTTGGCAGGATCGCTTGCTGCGATGGCAGCGGGCAGGGATCAGCGGTATCCGCTGCCATAACGCGGCCGAGCTCGATCTCGAGTTCTGGCAGGACATCCTCCAGCCGGCGCAGGACGCGCAGGGGTCCTTTGCTGCCTTTGGGTGGATGCCAGGGCGGCCGCGGCCAGACCTGGTCGAGGCTACCAAGGCTTTCCAATACCTGCCCTCGTCTGTGGCGTGGTGGACGGGCGGTGAACACTGGCTGATGCAAGAGTACAACGATCTTGCGGGAAGCGCGCCATTGATCGGCTTTCCGGAGGACCCGTTCGGCGGACGCATCACCGAGCCGGCCGCCATCAATCTCGATCGTCGGCACAGCCTTGCGGTGAGTGCGGCTGCACTGCTGGCCGACGGGTGGCTCATGCCGATGGGGTTCGAATTCGAAATGGAAGCGCCCTTCATCGAAGCCCGTCGAGAGGATTTTGAGGAAGCCTCCTCGCACAGGACGGACGAACTGCAAGAGCAGATCAGGGCGCTCAACCGGGCTGTCGCGACAAATTCGGCCGCTGCCATACGGTCTATGCGAGGGCTGGAACTCCGCAGCGATTTCGCTGCGATTGTGCGTGTCGAGGATGAGCGCCCGGCTCGGCTCGTTTTACTCAATCGAGATCCGATCAACGCGTGCGAGCCCGATATGGATCGGCTGGCGGCAAAGGTCGAGGCGAGGCCACAGGGGACGAATGTCGACCGTCGTTTGCCTTCGGCTACGGGCAGTCAAATCGCGCTCTCAAAGACCCGGCCGGTACAGAACGAGACCGTCATGCCACCGCAGGAGTGGATGGGTCTCCATGCCGACAGGTTGGCTATCGAGGCCGTGACACCAGCGGTCGACAATGGCCGCTTTGCGGCCAAGCGCACGGTTGGTGACGTCGTCGCGGTCGAGGCCGACATCTTCAGCGATGGTCATGACGTGCTTGCGGCCGAGCTGCGCTGGCGCGCCGTCGATGAGAGCGAATGGTCGCGCGCGCCGATGCGCTTGCTGGTCAACGATCGCTGGCGCGGCGAATTTCCGCTGCTGCGGACGGGCCGCCATGTCTTTGCGATCATGGCCTGGTGGAGCGAATTTGGCACATTCCGGCGCGATCTTGGCAAGAAGCACGCGGCCGGCGTGCCGATCGCGCTGGAGCTCCGGGAAGGGCGGCTGATCCTCGAAAAATTTGCCGCAACCGCACCAGCTGCCGACAGGCCGGTCATCGAGCGGCACCTGCAGCAGCTCGTCGGAGCAGACAGCGATCAGGTCGCCAACCTGCTCTCGGACGAGCTCGGGCTCGCAATGGAGCGCGCCGATCCACGGCCCCATACCATCCGCTCCGAGATATACCCGGTCGATGCCGATCGCGAGGCCGCCTCGTTTTCAAGCTGGTACGAACTCTTTCCGCGCTCGATCACCGACGATCCCGCGCACCATGGCACGTTTCGAAATGTCATCGGCCGCCTCCCGGCGATCAAGGCGATGGGCTTCGACGTGCTCTATTTCCCGCCGATCCACCCGATAGGCACGACCAATCGCAAGGGCCGAAATAATACGCTGACACCAGCGCCTGATGATCCCGGCAGCCCCTATGCCATCGGCTCGCCGGAAGGCGGCCACGACGCCATCCATCCGGAACTCGGCACGCCAGAGGATTTCCGCGCTCTGGTCGAGGCGGCGGCGAAGCACGGGCTCGAGCTAGCGCTTGACTTCGCGATCCAATGTTCGCCCGACCACCCCTGGCTCCGCGAGCATCCTGACTGGTTCCAATGGCGGCCGGATGGCTCGATGCGTTATGCCGAGAACCCGCCGAAGAAGTATCAGGATATCGTCAATGTCGACTTCTATGGGCCTGGCGCGATTCCCGGCCTCTGGCTGGCCCTGCGCGACGTTGTCCAGCATTGGGTCGATCAGGGCGTTCGCATCTTCCGGGTCGATAATCCGCACACCAAGCCATTCCCGTTTTGGGAATGGCTGATCTCCGATATCCGTTCACGCGATCCGGGCGTCATTTTCCTGTCGGAAGCGTTTACACGACCCAAGGTGATGTATCGCCTCGGCAAAGTCGGCTTCACCCAGTCTTATACTTACTTCACCTGGCGCAACAGCAAAGCTGAGCTGACGGAATATCTGACGCAGCTCAACGAAGCGCCGGTGCGGGACCTGTTTCGGCCGCACTTCTTCGTCAACACCCCCGATATCAATCCGGCTTTTCTGCAGAGCTCAGGGCGGCCGGGCTTTCTGATCCGCGCGGCGCTGGCTGCGACATTGTCCGGCCTGTGGGGGGTCTATTCCGGCTTCGAGCTTTGCGAGGCCGCGGCGATCCCTGGCAAGGAGGAATATCTCGACAGTGAAAAATACGAGATCAAGCCGCGGGATTGGCAGGCGCCGGGCAACATCATCGCGGAGATTACCCGGCTCAACCAGTTGCGGCGCAGCCATCCAGCGCTGCAAAGCCATCTCGGCCTGACCTTCTACAATGCGGCGGACGACAACATTCTGTACTTCGGCAAGCGCGTCGGCAGCGCATCCGAGATCATCCTAGTCGCGATCAATCTCGACCCGTTCGGCGTGCATGGCGCCTCGATCGAGGTTCCGCTCTGGGAATTCGGACTGCCGGATCACGGCACCGTCGCCGTTGAGAACCTGATGCGCGGCGCCCGCTTCGACTGGCATGGCAAATGGCAGACGATCCGGCTCGATCCGCAGGACACGCCCTTTGCGATCTGGCGCATCACGCCCGGGAGCAGGTTTCAATGATGGATGCGAGCCTTATTCAGACCGTCGCGGCGGACGCGGCCGATCCGCAATGGTACAAGGATGCGGTGGTCTACCAGCTCCATGTGAAGTCGTTCTTCGACGCGAACGGCGACGGTATCGGCGATTTTCCGGGGCTCATGGCCAAGCTGGACTACATCGTCGAGCTCGGCGCAACCGCCATCTGGCTGCTACCGTTCTATCCTTCGCCCCGCCTCGACGACGGTTACGACATCTCCGAGTACAAGGCCGTCCACCCCGACTATGGCACGGCCGCAGATGTCAGGCGTTTCATTCGCGCGGCCCATGAGCGGGGGCTGCGCGTCATCACCGAACTCGTCATCAACCACACCTCGGACCAGCACCCCTGGTTTCAGCGGGCGCGGCTGGCCAGGCCGGGCTCGGCGCACCGGAACTTTTATGTCTGGTCCGACGACGACAAGCTCTACTCCGGCACGCGCATCATCTTCCTCGACACCGAGCGCTCGAACTGGACCTGGGATCCGGTGGCGAAGGCCTATTTCTGGCACCGCTTCTATTCGCATCAGCCAGACCTCAACTTCGACAACCCTGCCGTTCTCAAAGCGGTTCTGGGGGTGATGAAGTTCTGGCTCGAACTCGGCGTCGACGGCCTTCGTCTCGATGCAGTCCCCTACCTGATCGAGCGCGACGGCACTTCGAACGAGAATCTGCCGGAGACGCACGACATCTTGCGGAAGATCAGGGCCGAGCTCGACGCCACCTTTCCCAACCGCATGCTGCTGGCCGAGGCCAATATGTGGCCGGAAGACACCCAGGCCTATTTTGGCGCCGGCGACGAATGCCACATGGCGTTCCATTTCCCGCTGATGCCGCGGATGTACATGGCGATCGCGCAGGAGGATCGCTTTCCGATAACCGACATCATGCGGCAGACACCGGATATTCCGGAGAATTGCCAATGGGCGATCTTCCTGCGCAACCATGACGAGTTGACGCTCGAAATGGTCACGGACAAGGAGCGCGACTATCTCTGGAACTTCTACGCGTCGGACAGGCGCGCACGCATCAATCTCGGAATCCGGCGAAGGCTGGCGCCGCTGCTCGAACGCGACAGGCGCCGGGTCGAGCTGATGACCAATCTGCTGTTGTCGATGCCGGGTACGCCAGTGATCTATTACGGCGACGAGCTCGGCATGGGCGACAACATCTTCCTTGGCGATCGCGACGGCGTGCGCACGCCGATGCAGTGGTCGCCGGACCGCAATGGCGGCTTTTCGGTGGCCGATCCCGCCAGCCTCGTGCTGCCGCCGATCATGGACCCGCTCTATGGCTTCAGCGCCGTGAATGTCGAGGCGCAGACCCGCGATCGCCATTCCCTGCTGAACTGGACCAGGCGCATCCTGGCCGTCCGCAAAGAACACAAGGCTTTCGGCCGCGGGACGCTGCGCTTCCTCTATCCGAAGAATCGCAAGGCTTTCGCGTATCTGCGAGAGCATGACGGCGAAACGATACTTTGCGTCTCCAACCTCTCGCGCTCGGCGCAGGCTTTCGAGCTCGACCTATCGGAGTTTGCCGGCCGCCATCCCGTCGAGATGCTCGGCAATTCGGTCTTTCCTGCCATCGGTCAGCTCACCTATCTGCTGACACTGCCGCCCTACAGCTTCTACTGGTTTCTCCTGGTGGAAGGTGCGCAGGCTCCGTCTTGGCATGCGCAGGCGCCGGAGCCGATGCCCGACTACACGACCTTCGTGCTGCGCGGCGGGCCTGACGAGATGATCACGCCGCAGCACCGGCGCGAATTCGAGACCAATATCCTGCCGCCCTACCTCGCCAAGCGACGCTGGTTCGCGGCCAAGGACCAAAAGCTCGACAGCGCGCGCGTGGCGCTGACGGCGCGCATTGGCCCCAATCGGGAGATGGCGCTCGTTGCGGTCGAGGCGACGCATGGCGGCGGCGGCGAGCGCTATCTTCTGCCGCTCGGCATCAGCTGGGATGAGGAGGTCACCACAGCGCTGCAGCAGCAACTCGCTCTTGCGCGCGTGCGCCGCGGTCGGCGTACCGGATTTCTCACTGATGCCTTCGCATTGCCGGGCTTCATTCATGAACTGCTTCGCCTCCTCAAGGCGGGCGCGGAAGTCAGGAGTGCGTCGGGAGTGGTGTCATTCAAGCCGACAGCGGCGTTTGGCGCCGTCGAGATCGTGCCGGAGGATCCAGTGCGGTGGCTTTCGGCCGAACAGTCGAACTCCTCCGTCGTCGTCGATCACAAGGTGATGCTGAAACTGTTCCGGAGGCTCGCGCCTGGCCGCCATCCAGAGGCGGAGATGATGCGCGCGCTGACCGAGCGCGGCTTTGCCAACGCGCCGGCTCAGCTGGGCGAGATTGTCCACGTGCCGGAGGAGGGCGAGGAGGAGGTGCTAGGCGTCGTCCAGGCGTTCATCCCGGGCGAGGGTGATGCCTGGGATTGGGCGGCGTCCTATTTGGGCCGGGTTCTCGACGAGCTCTCGCGCGAGGGCGCCGATCTCGCCGACCTGCTTTCGACCTTTGAGAGCTTTGCCGCTATCCTCGGGCGCCGCCTCGGCGAGATGCATGTCGCACTGTCGCAGCCGACCGACGACGGCGCTTTCGCCCCGGTTTCGGCCGACGACGCACAGGTCGAGCGCTGGGTGAAGCGGATCGAGGGTCGCGTCCTGACGGCTTGCGAAAATCTCGGCCGACAGCGTCATCAGTTCGGCGAGGACGAACGGGTCCTGGCCGACAGCGTCCTGTCGCGCCAGAATGCCTTGGTCGCTCTGGTGAAGCGGCTGTGCAAGGCCGGGCGAGGAAGCCTGCTTCATCGTATCCACGGCGACTTTCATCTCGGCCAGACCCTGGTTTCGAGCGGCGACGTCATGATCATCGATTTCGAGGGCGAGCCTTCGCAGCCGCTGGCGGAGCGCCGGGCCAAGGACAGCGGCTGGCGCGATGTCGCCGGCATTCTGCGCTCGTTCGATTATGCGCTCGAGGCAGCACGCCGCAGCCCTGCCGCGGCAAGCCACGACGGCGCATATGCCACCCTTGCGGCCGCGTTCAGGGAGAGAATGCCTCAGGCGCTGTTGCAAGCCTATTCAGAGGCGACCGCCGAACGGCGCGGCGATGGGTCCAAGGATGATAGAGCATTGCTCGATCTGTTCATGGTCGAGAAGGCCGCCTACGAGATCAATTACGAGGTTAGCAACCGGCCTGACTGGCTCGGCGTCCCCTTGCGGGGGTTGACCGACCTCATCGACCGATTGCTGAGCGGGAAAGCTGCGAATGAGTAATCGGACACTGGAGCGGATGCCGCCGCTGGATCCGGAGATCGCGGCAGCCCTGGCGCGCGGGCAATTTGGTGATCCCTTCGCTGTGCTCGGCCCGCACCCGGGCCCTGACGGAAGGTTCGTGCGCGTATTCGTGCCCGGCGCCCAGTCCGTCGCGGTGATGCAAGGCGAACACCGCGAGCGGATTGAACTGTCCACCCGCGATGCGGCCGGGCTCTTCGAGGGCCCGATCGGGGAAGGCGCCTACCTGCTCGCAATCTCCTGGCCGGGTGGCGAGCAAATCACTGAGGACCCTTATGCCTTCGGCCCTATGCTAGGAGATTTAGATCTCCATCTGATCGGCGAGGGCCGGCATCAGCGGCTCGCGGATGTGCTCGGTTCCAATCTTGCGATGGTGGACGGCGTGCCTGGCGTGCGTTTCGCTGTCTGGGCTCCCAATGCCAGCCGAGTGTCCGTGATCGGCGGTTTCAACAGCTGGGACGGGCGACGCCATGTCATGCGGCGGCGCGGCGGCAGCGGCATCTGGGAACTTTTCATACCGCGGCTCGGCAGCGGCGAACTGTACAAATACGAGATCGTCGACCGGCACGGCCAAGTCTTGCCGCATAAGGCAGACCCGGTGGCGCGGACGGCCGAGCGCCAGCCGGGCACGGCTTCCGTCGTGCCGCGGCAGCCCTCCCATGTCTGGCGCGATGACGCATGGATGAGATCGCGCGCCGCGCGGCATAAGGAGACGTCCCCCATCTCGATCTACGAGCTACACGCCAGCTCATGGACGCATGCTTCGGACGGAACGACGCTAGACTGGCGCGGTCTGGCGGCTCGACTGGTTCCCTATGCGAAGGAGATGGGCTTCACTCATGTCGAGCTCTTGCCCGTGGCGGAGCATCCGTTCACAGGGTCTTGGGGCTATCAGCCGCTCGGCCTCTTCGCTCCGACCCGGCGTTTCGGCGATCCGGAGGACTTCGCGATCTTCGTCGACGCCTGCCACCAAGAGGGCATCGGCGTGATTGTCGACTGGGTGCCGGCGCATTTCCCTTCCGACGCGCATGGCCTGGCGCGCTTCGACGGAACCGCGCTCTACGAGCACGAGGATCCCACCGAGGGGTTCCACAAGGACTGGAACACGCTGATCTACAATTTCGGTCGCCGCGAGGTCGCAGGCTTCCTGATCGGCAGCGCGCTGCACTGGCTCGAGCATTTTCATGTCGACGGCCTGCGGGTCGATGCCGTGGCCTCGATGCTCTACCGCGACTACAGCCGCAATCCCGGCGAATGGCGGCCGAACATCCACGGCGGACGCGAAAATCTCGAGGCTATCGACTTCCTGCGCCATCTCAATGAGGTGGTGGTGGAGCGGCATCCCGGCGCCATCATGATCGCTGAGGAATCGACGGCCTGGCCCGGCGTCACGCGTCCGACCGGCGAGGGCGGCCTCGGCTTCCACTACAAGTGGAACATGGGCTGGATGCACGATACGCTGCACTATCAGGCACGCGATCCGATCCATCGCAGGCACCATCATCATGAGATGACCTTCGGCCTGGTGTATGCCTTCGCCGAGCACTTCGTCCTGCCGCTTTCGCACGACGAGGTGGTGCACGGCAAAGGCTCGCTGCTCGGCAAGATGCCAGGCGACCGCTGGACCAAGCTGGCCGGGCTGCGCGCCTACTTCTCGTTCATGTGGACGCACCCGGGCAAGAAGCTGCTGTTCATGGGCGGCGAGATCGCCCAGGAGCGCGAGTGGAACCACGACGGCGAAATCGATTGGGACCTGCTCCAGGATCCCGGCCATGCGGGCGTGCAGCGCCTGATCAGGGATCTCAACCGCATTTACCGCGAGCATGCGGCGCTGCACGCCACCGACTCCGACCCGAATGGCTTCCGATGGGTGGTGCAGGACGATCGCGACAACAGTGTCTTCGCTTTTGTCCGCCAGAGGCCTGGCTCTCCGACGGTGCTCGTGGTGGCGAACCTGACACCTGTGCCACGATCGGGCTACCGGCTGGGCGTGCCGGGGGCGGGCACGTGGCGCGAAGCGCTCAACAGCGACTCGGCCTTCTACGGCGGCTCCGGTGTCGGGAATGGCGGCGGTGTCCGGGCGATGGATGCAGCCAGTCACGGCTATCCGGCCAGCCTCGATCTCGTATTGCCGCCGCTTGCGACGCTGGTTTTCGTCGCCGAGACGTGAGTCGGTGCGCCCATGAAGCGAGAGGTTAGCCATGCTCGATGCCAGTCATGACATCGCTGCCGCATCCCCAAGCGCGATACCTCGCTTCGGGGCGTGGCGAGAGAAGAACGAAGCCGTTTTCCGGATCTGGGCGCCGGCCATCGCAAGACTCTCAATCGAGATCGATGGATCTGCCGGGGTGGCAATGGCTCCGCTCGCCAATGGCTGGCATGAATACCGCGCAGATCTCCCCTTCGGAACGCGCTATCGCTATCGGCTGCCTGACGGCACCGCCATACCTGATCCGGCCTCGCGCCGGCAGGAGGGCGGCGTCCATGGCGAAAGCGTGTTGGTCTCGCCGGACGATCATGTCTGGCGCTGCCCCGACTGGCGCGGCCGGCCCTGGCGGGAGACGATCCTCTACGAGCTGCATGTCGGCCTGCTCGGCGGCTTCGTCGGGGTCGAGCGCGAACTGCCGTGGCTGGCGGAATTGGGCATCACGGCGATCGAACTGATGCCGATCGCCGATTTTCCCGGCAGCCGGAACTGGGGCTATGACGGCGTGCTGCAATTCGCGCCCGCTGCGGCCTACGGCAGCGCGGCTGAGCTCAAAAGCCTGATCGACCGGGCTCATGAGCTCGGCCTCAGCGTTTTTCTCGATGTTGTGTTCAACCATTTCGGTCCTGATGGCTGCTATCTGCACACCCATTCGCCGGAGTTCTTCAAAGCCGGAAGCCAGACGCCCTGGGGGGCTGGCATCGACTTCGATCGGCCCGAGGTTCGCGCCTTCTATCGGGCTTGCGCGGTTCAATGGCTCGACGAGTTCCGCTTCGACGGGCTGAGGTTTGATGCGGTCCACGCCATTCCCTCCGCCGAGTTCCTGCTCGAGCTCGAGCAGGACATTCGCGCGGCACTGCCGCGCGAGCGGCACATTCATCTCGTCGTCGAGAACGAGGACAATGACGCCGATCTACTCGGCGCCTATGACGCGCAATGGAACGACGATTTTCATCACGCCGTGCATGTCCTGCTGACCGGCGAGACGCAAACCTATTATGCAAGCTTCGCGCCGGCGCCTTTGCGCCATCTCGCCCGGATCCTCGAGAGCGGCTTTGCCTTCCAGGGCGAGGTAACGCCGAGCCGGGGGCGGCCGCGCGGGAAGCCGAGCGGCCATCTCGCGCCGAGCCGCTTCGTCAATTGCCTGCAGAACCACGACCAGATCGGGAACCGGCTTTTCGGCGAGCGACTGCTCGCTCTGGCGGAGCCTGCCAAGGTCAAGGTCGCAGCAGCGCTGCTGCTGCTCAATCCGCAGATACCAATGCTGTTCATGGGCGAGGAGCACGGCAGCCGCACGCCTTTCTATTACTTCACCGACCACAACGAAGAGTTGGCCCAGGCGGTCCGCGAAGGGCGCAAGCGCGAATTCGCGCATGACGACCATGGCAGCGACCCGCTGGCGCTCGATCCGAACGCAGCCGACACCTTTGAAGCCTCGCGACCGCAGCCGGGCGAGGATGCGCCTGATTGGCTCGCACTCTATCGCGAACTGATCGGAGTCCGGCGCGGCCTGATCGTACCCGATCTCGACAATTGCCGCAGCACGGGCGCCGTGCTGCTCGGCGCGCAGGCGCTGAAGGCGAGCTGGCGCCTCGGCAGCCGCTCGCTCGTTCTGTTCGCGAATTTTGGCGAGGAGGCGGTCAAAGCACCAGCGCCCGCCGGCCGAGCGATCTTCTCGCTTGGAATTGCCGGCCTCGAAACCGATGCGGTGCAACTCGAGGGTCCGTCGTTCCTGGCTCTTCTGTCCGACTGACGACGCTATCGTTCGGCGATCGCGATGCGGCAGGGAAAATCACTGCCGGCCGCCCCCGGCGCCAAAGCATGACCGGACACTGAGCCACCGATGAGCGGCGTCCATTCGCCGCCGACAGCCGGCAGTTCGATCGCCGTGTCCTGCCACCACGCAGACGGAAGCGTCAGCGTCGGCGAGACCATCGCGGCGCATCGCAGCGGCGCGACGACGAGAATAGCGGCATCCTGCGTCTCGCGCACGAAGGCGACGACATCATCCTGCCGCGTGCCCGTGATCGACAGCGGACGATAAGGTGACCCGATAAAGAGATCCGGCTTTGCACGCCTCGCCTGGAGGAGCCGATGCAGCACCTGCTGCTTGAGCCGGCCGTCGCGCCAACGATGGCGGAGCATGTTCTCGTCCGCTTCCGATCCCAGCGCCTGTATGCGCGCTGGGAAGTCGACCGGCCGGCGATTGTCCGGGTCGACCATGCTCAGATCCCAGAACTCGGTGCCCTGATAGGTATCAGGCACGCCCGGCGCCGTGCATTGCAGGATCATCTGCACGATGCCGTTGAGCGCAGCGGCCGGCGCGATAGTCCCGACATAATCCTCGATCGATCGAAGGAACGTCGCGCTGCGCGAGGCATCGAGCGCGGCTCGCAGGAATAGCTCCGCAACCTGCTCATAGCTTTCGTTGGGAGAGAGCCATCCGGTCTTCAGCTTCGCCTCGCGCAAGGCCTTGCGCCACCAAGCGCTGAGCCGATCGGCGAATTCGCCGGCCACGGCCGAGCCATCAAGTGGCCAGCTGCCAACGAGCATCTGGTAGAATTGGTATTCGTCGCCCCTATCGAGCTCGGCCCGGCGGATGGCATCGTTGACGGCGAACCAGCCCTCCACCGTTTCTCGCCAGCGCTGCGCATCCTCGCTGATCACGGCGAGGCGTGCGCGGACATCGGCGCCGCGCTTGTGGTCGTGGGTGGCGAGGGCCAGCATCGAGTGCGGCTGGGCCTCGACCCGCTCTCGCATCAGGTCGTGGAATTCCGTGACAGACAGCGACAGCCGCGCCGCGTCGAAGCCGACGTCGTTGCGCGAGAGCAGGCGCCCATACCGATAGAAGGCGGTATCCTCGACGCTGCGTGCAGCCAATGGCGAGGTCAACTGGTTGAAACGTTGCACGGCCGCAGCGCGAAGGTCGGCCGGAAGCTCGGACTCGCGGCCGGTCATCGCCGCGCCGATGAAGTCGAGGGCGAGATGTTCCGCCTGCGGCTGCGCCCGCGTCGTTTCGAGCGCGTCCTGGAAGAACGGCCCGGGATCTTCGATCCCATCCGCGCCGATCAGATAGGTGCGGTAACTGTGCATGTTGCAGACCAGCGCCGCCGTCGCCCGCCGCATGGCGCCGCGCGGAATGTCGACGTCGCGGCCGGCGGCCGCCGCCAGCGCCATGAGCCGGTCGACGACATATTCGAGCTGCCCCTCGAAGCCGTGTTCGAGGACCTCGCGCCGGGCACTCTGCTCCTCGTCGGAGAAGGCGGCCGGCCGGCCGCTGACCTCGGACCAGAGCGACGCCAGGGCCGGTTCGGCGCGGCCGTCATGGAGCAGGGCCGCGACCTGGTCCATGAAATCATAGCCGGTGGTGCCGTCAACGCCCCAATCGGCGGGGAGATGCTCGCCGGGCGCCAGGATCTTCTCTACGATTAGCCAGGCCGGGCCTGGTGTCGCCCAGCTCGGACGGCGTGGCGACAAGGTTTCCAGCCGCGCGCGCAGTTTCGCGCAATAGCCCGCAGGATCGGACAGCCCGTCGACATGGTCGATCCGAAGGCCGTCGATCAACCCTTCTTCGTAGAATGCGAAAGCGAGGCGATGAGCCGCCTCGAACGCGTCCGGTTCTTCGATGCGGATACCAGCAAGCTGTGTGACCTCGAAGAAGCGACGCCAGTTCAGTCGGTCGGAGGCGTTGCGCCAGTAGTCGAGATGGTAATGCTGGCGCTCGATCAGGGCACGGAGACTTTCACCGTCCCACTCGGCTTCGGCGCCTCCGGCCGCCCGGATTTCGGCATCGTCTTCCTCGCGCACGGGAAACAGATGCTCGCTATAACGCAAGGCAAAGCCCTGCCGGGACGGGTCGTCGACCAGCGCGATCTTGCCCTGATCGAGTGCATCGCCAAAGGGCTCGCCAAGAAACGGCAGATGGATCCGCCCGGCGAGGACCGGATCGCCCTCATCGAAATCGACGTCAAACCAGGTTGCAAAGACGCTGCCTCGCCCCCGCTTGAGCAGGTCCAGCCACATGGCATTATCATCGCCGCCCACCGCCACATGGTTCGGCACGATATCGAGGATGATGCCGATGCCTTCGCAGCGGAACGCCTCGGCCATCGCGCGAAAACCCTTGGCGCCGCCAAGCTCGGGATTGATCTCGTCGTAGCTAATGACGTCGTAGCCGTGCAGCGAACCGGCACGCGCCGCAAGAATGGGCGACGAATAGACATGGCTGATGCCGAGCTGCCGCAGATAGCCGGCAAGATCGCAGGCCTTCGAAAACGGAAAGTCGCGGTGAAACTGGAGGCGGTAGGTCGAGACCACCGCGTTGAGTTGGTCCAAGGTGATTCTCCCGGCTCGAGCGGCGTCGATGCCCGCGCCTCGTCAACGTTCGAGATCAGCGGCGGTTCGGCCGCTTCCGCAGCGGTCAAAAAATCAGCGGCGGCGGGCGGAACCGCATGCGCATGGCCGCGTTTGCGCATCGGAGGTGCTCCGATGGATATTGCGCCGATCAGGTCGCCCCTCGACATGCAGCGGGTTGAGATGCGGATCGCAGCCCTGGCCGCAGTCGAGAGAGGTGTTGTCGAAGAGCTCGAATATGGCGCGTTGCAGGACGCCATCGAGCACTATCGCTGCATCACAGACTGGCCTCCCGCACAGGTAAAGGCAGAGTGGAGCGGACGGGCTGCCATCGAAGTCTAATCGCATCGTCAGCCGGCTTTACCAAGCTGACCAAGCCTGCGCGCAACCACCGGATCCTCGAGCAGGTCGGTTGCATTCCCGGCCAGCCGATGTCGCCAGTTGGGCTTCTCAACCGTCGTTCCGGGAACATTCGGCTGCGTCCGAATCCCCAGCGCGTCTTCGACCGGCAGGATCTTCAACGCACAGGGTGTCGCTGCGACATAGCGCACCGCCGCATCCACGACGGGGCCTGTATCGTCAGGCGCCGGCCGATCGCCTTCAGCGATGCCGGCATCACGGAAGGCGCCCCAGAGGATGCCGCGATCCCAGTCGCGAACCGCCTGATGATCGATCTCGCCGTCTGACGGATCGATATCCGAGCCCGCCCACCAACCCGCGGTCGGCACCAAGTCGTGCGTGCTGGTCATCGCGACCGCCTGTGCGTCCCAGTCCTTCGGCGGCACATAGCCATTCTGCGTCCGCTCGAAGCGGAGAACCCGCATCCCGCCGATGCCCTGATCGCTCAGCTGCTCGCGGAAGCCGTAAGGCAAGGTGCCCAGGTCCTCGCCGATCACGATGGCCCGGTGCCGCCAGGACTCGAGCGCGATCAGACGGAACAGCGTCTCGGACGGGAAGCTGACATAGGCGCCCTCGAGCGCGCCGGCGCCTTCCGGGATGAGCCAGAGCCGGCTCATGCCCATCACATGGTCGATGCGGATGCCGCCAACATGGCGCAGGCTCGCCCGCAACGTCTCGATGAAGGGTGCATAGCCGCTCGCCGCCAGCCCAAGCGGGGAGAAGGTGGTTAGCCCCCAGTTCTGGCCATCGATCGCGTAGTAGTCGGGCGGCGCGCCGATCGTAAGGCCGATCAGCACATCGCTTGGCCGGCTCCAGGCATGGCTGCCGGCGCCATCCATGCCGATGGCGAGATCGGCGATGAGACCGACCTTCATGCCGGCCTCGCGGCAGGCTTGCTGCGCGCCCGCATAGGAGCGGGCGGACAGCCATTGCAGGAAAATCTGGTGATCGATCTCCTCGGCGTGGCTCGCAGCGAAGGCGGCAACCTCGGCGCTCGCGGCGTCGCGATAATGCGCCGGCCAGTCGCGCCAATGCAGGGCTGTCGGGTCGCGTTCGCGCTGAGCGGCGTGGAGCAGTTCGAAAGCCGCATGGTCCCGCAGCAAGGGCGACGCGTCGTCAAGGAAGCGCTCGAAATCCTGGCGTGCCTCGATCGTATCGGACGAGTTCCTCAGGCTCAGGAACAGCGCTTTCAACAGACGCTGACGCAGGGGCGTCGCCTCTAGCCAATCGATTTCGGACAGGACCGACAGACGCTCCATCTCCTCGCCCAATCCGCTGCGCGCAACGACGTCGCGGATGTAGGCCTCGGGCAATGCTGCCGCCGGATCGGCATGGAGCGGGTTGTAGAACAGCCGCGTCGAGGGAGAATAGGGGCTGAACTGCTCGGGCAGCGCGCCATAGAGTGCGTGCACCGGGCTGATCGCCAGGGCATCGGCACCTTTGTCAGCCGCCGCCCGGCCGAGTCCGGCGACCCCGGCAAAATTACCGATGCCACCATCGAGCCCGCTGCGAAGGGAATAGATCTGGGCAGCGAGACCCCAGCCGGCGTGACCGCCAGCCAGGTCCCCGTACGTCACGCAACGGCTTGGGGCGACCGCCACGGTCACATCACCTTCCGCCAGATGAACGATATGGTAGCCCGGCTCCTCGAACGGCGGCAGGATCGCTCCCTCGCTACCGCTTGCCTGAGGCGACACCGTGCGCCGCCCGCCCTTTTCGAGTGTCACTTCAATCTCGCCGGTTCCCTTTCGCGCAAACGGCAGCGTGATCGGCAGCCCGACGCGCGAGACGATGAAACGCGATGCGGATCCGGCCTCTCGCATCGAGACGATCTGCAGCGAATCGGCGATGGCCGCACCTGTGTCGGCCGGGAGCCCGATCGCCAGGAGAATGGCGCGCAGACTTGCTGGTGAAACCTGGTGGATGGCGCCGGCCTGGTCCGTCCAATCGGGCGCTACCCCTGCTCGGATCGCGAGTTCACGAAGGCTTTCGTCTGTCATCGGTCGCTAAGCCGCCTCGGGAGAGATATCATTGAAAGCCTGTGAGCAACGCCAAATCGCCGCTCCGGACCATGCCTGTCGCAACGCAGCAAAGGTACTCGCCGTTCCCCGCTGACGCGATCGAGCCTCAACGCACCTTTGCGGAACTTGGGAGGTCTGTGGCGGTTGTTTGAAGCGTCTGATGCAGCCGGGAGATAGCTTATGAGTCGGGACAAACTCGTGAGGGATACAGCCTATGCCATCTGGGAGGCCGAGGGTCGTCCCGATGGCCGCGATTTCGAGCATTGGCGCCTGGCAGAGGAACGCGTCTCGCGCGGCGAGGCGGAGCAGGGCAAGTCCAAGACTGGGGCTGCTGCGAAGGGACGTAGCAAGAAGGTGTCGGTCGACAAGCCTGCTGCGACGAAAGAACGGTCGAAGAAGGCCGTGTAGTTGAGAATAGGCGGGCCTCCGAGCCCGCAATTCTGTTTTGGTTTCGCCCCAGCGCGCCGCCTGCGAAAAGTGCTTTAGCCTCCAAGCGCCCGGGCATACACCGAAGCGTAGTTGAAGCTCGGACGCCGCCAGTCGAAACGCTTGGACATTGCCTGGTCGCGCATCAGCCTGAATGCTCGTTTCGAGCGGAAGGCATCGAGAGCGCGGCGCACCGCAGCCGATAGTCCCGCCCCGCTCAACGACGAGAACAGGAAGCCTGAAACGCCGTCCTCGATCGTGTCGACCAGGCCACCCGTGCGATAGGCGATCGGAAGCGCACCAGCCCGCTGCGCATACATCTGGCTCAGGCCGCAAGGTTCGAACCGGGACGGCATCAGCAGAAAATCGCTGGCAGCGAACAGCCGCCGTGCCTCGGCATCGTCAAAGCCGATCCGCGCTGCGACTGCATGGGGATGGCGCTTTGCCAGATGCGCGACCGCCTCTTCCAGACGCGATTCACCCTGACCCGTGACGACGAGCTGGCCGCCTGCGGCAACGATCGTCGCGGCCGCCTCGATCGACAGATCAATGCCTTTTTGATGGACGAGGCGAGAGATGATCGAAAAGAGCGGGCCTTTCGATTCCGGAAGTGCGAATGCGTTGCGGATCGCAGTCGCATTCCGGCGCTTCCACTGCCGGACCATCTGCTCGTTCGTAGCCCCGCCTCTGATCAGCGTATCCCAGCTGGCGTCGATGCCGTTGACAATGCCGGTCAGATGACCTGCCTCCATCCGGCTTCTGAGCAGCCCGTCGAGACCGCAGCCATGCTCGGGGGTGGTGATCTCTCTCGCATAGGTCTGGCTCACGGTGGTGACGTGAGAGCCGTAGAATATGCCGGCCTTGAGGAATGAAAGCATGCCGTGGAACTCGGCGCCGTCGACGCTGAATGCCTGGTCAGGGATGGCAAGAGCGGCCATCCGTCGAGGCTCGAACAGACCTTGATAGGCGAGATTGTGGATCGTCAGGATCGTCGGCGTCGACACGTCTTTCCAGCGCAGATAGCCGGCGGTGAGCCCGGACGGCCAGTCGTTGATGTGCAGGATGTCGGGTTTCCAGTTGGGATCGGCCTCGCCAGCCGCAATCTCCGCTGCAGCAAGTGACAGGCGGGCGAACCGGATGTCGTTATCGGCGAATTCGCTGCCGCCGAACGGCCCGTAAGGAGAACCGGAGCGATCATAAAGCTCGTCACAGAGCACGGTGTAGATCGTCAGACCATCGGACGTCGCAAAGCGGCCAAGCGACCAGGGCGGCAGTTCGGCAGTGCCCGGCATCTGGCGCACGACCTCCATCACCGGCCTTGCGCTGCGGACCTGGCGGAAGCCTGGAATCAGGACGCGGACGTCGCAATGGGAGCGCATCTGCCGCGGCAGAGCGGCAGAGACCTCACCCAGGCCTCCGGCCTTGATAAAGTCGCTCATCTCGGACGTCACGAAAAGCAGCTTGGTTGTGCCTGGAAGCGGAGATGGGATGTCCTGCGGGTCGTCCTTGACCGCCTGGGCGTAGTGAAGTGCATGCGCCGATGTCGAGGACGCGGTCCTCGTTTCAGCAAGCTTCAGACTATCGGCCATTACAGGGTTCCCAGACTGCCAACCCGCAACCGGCACGCCGGTCGCTGGTTCCATGATGCAGTGCAAAATTCTCATGCAATCTTGGGGCCGATCTGGAACTGCCGGCCTCCTGCCACGTTCCCCTTGGCGCGACATCGCGTAAGGCGGATTGTCGAGAATTGGCCGTTTGCGCCAGCATCCAAGGACAATCACGACATGTCGCAAGATCAGATCGAGGTCAGGCCTGGCTCCCCAGTCGAGCTCGGGGCGAACTTCGATGGCGAGGGTACCAATTTTGCGCTGTTCTCGGCCTATGCCGATCGTGTCGAGCTATGCCTGTTTGATGACAGCGGCAAGACAGAGACGGCGCGCATAACGCTTCCGGAGTATACGGACGAAATCTTTCATGGCTATTTGCCGGGAATTCGTCCCGGGCAGCGCTATGGCTACCGCGTGCATGGCCGGTTTGCACCGGAAGAGGGGCACCGCTTCAATTCTCACAAGCTCCTGCTCGACCCTTACGCTCGCGAATTCGCAGGCAGCCTCGACTGGAACGATGCCCATTACGGCTATGATCTAAACGCCGGCGAGAATCGCGATCTCAGCTTCAGCGAGCTCGATAGCGCGCCGTTCATGCCCAAATGCGTCGTCTGCGACTGGAAGGCCGATCCTGAGTCTCCGGCCAAGCCGCTCGTTCCCTGGGACCGAACCGTCTTCTATGAAACGCATGTCCGCGGCTTCACCCAGCTCCATCCGGCCGTGCCGGAGGCCGAACGCGGCACCTTCGACGGGTTGCGTCATGACCAGGTGATCGACTACATCCGCAGCCTCGGCGTCACCTCGGTCGAGCTGCTGCCGGTTCACGCCTATCTCGACGACCATCACCTGATCTCGAAGGGCCTCTCGAATTATTGGGGCTACAACAGTATCGGCTTCTTCGCGCCGATGCAGCGCTATGAAGGCAGGGCAGGTCTAACCTCGTTCCGCCAGATGGTCCGGGCCTTTCACGACGCCGGGCTCGAGGTCATCCTCGACGTGGTCTACAACCATACCGCGGAAGGCAACGAGCTCGGGCCGACGCTCTCGTTCAAGGGCATCGACAACTTCTCCTACTATCGGACAATGCCAGAGGAACCGCGCTACTACATCAACGACACCGGTACCGGGAACACCGTCAACACCAGCCATCCGCGCGTGCTGCAGCTGGTGATGGATTCCTTGCGCTATTGGGTCGAGGTGATGGAGGTCGACGGCTTCCGCTTCGACCTCGGCACCATTCTCGGTCGCGAGCCGCATGGCTTCGATCCGCGCGGCGGCTTTTTCGACGCGATCGGGCAGGATCCAGTGCTACGCAAGGTCAAACTCATCGGCGAACCCTGGGACATTGGTCCGGGCGGGTATCAGGTCGGGGGTTTCCCGCCGGGCTGGGCCGAATGGAACGACAAGTACCGGGACACGATCCGCGCCTATTGGAAGGGCGAGGAAGGTAGCATCCGTGACCTCGCGGCGCGGATCACCGGGTCGGGGGACGTTTACGACCAACGCGGACGGCGGCCCTGGGCGACCGTGAACTTCATCACCGCCCATGACGGCTTCACGCTGAACGATCTGGTTTCGTACAACGACAAGCACAACGAGGCGAATGGCGAGGACAACAAGGATGGCCACGGCCATAACCTGTCCTTCAACCACGGCACCGAGGGACCAACCGATGATCCCGGCATCCTCACCGTCCGCCAGCGCCAGAAGCGCAACATGCTTGCGACACTACTCCTGTCGCATGGGACGCCGATGTTGCTCGCTGGCGACGAGCATGGGCATTCCAACCATGGCAACAACAATGTCTATGCCCAGGACAACGAGACGGCCTGGATGCGCTGGGAAGAGATCGGCGCCAGGGACCAGAAGCTCAGCGACTTCGTCCGGCGCGTCCTGCAGTTGCGGGCCGAGCATCCCATCTTCCGCCGCGCCTCGTTCCGCGACGGCTGCCTGCTGCGCTGGATCAACCCGGCTGGCGGCGAGCAGCAGGAAGAGCATTGGGACGACCCCGGTGTCCTCGCGATCGGGCTGTTGATGCATATGCCGGATGTCGAGTCGGGCGGCGACGAGGCGCTCATGCTGTTCAATGCCTTCGATGGCGAGGTCGTCTTCAAGATCCCGCCGCGCGTAAAGAGCGGGTCCTGGTCGGTGGTGCTGGACACCGAGACCGGCCCGAATTCGGACGAAGGCCGCAAGGGCCTCAAGGCCGATCAGGAGATCACGCTTTCGCCGCGCTCGCTGATCGTCCTGATGTAGTCGCCGATATGGCCCGGCGTCAGCCGGGCCGCCAAATGCTTACGCTGCGCGCCGGCAGATCCTCGGCTGCGTCCGCCGAGCACAGCAGCCGGACCCAACCTTGCTCGGCCTGCGCGAGGCGCGCGCCGACCCGGCTCCGGTTGATCGCGACGAGCACGTCGTCCGCCCGATCGCGGAGCAGCAGGCAGACTAGGTCCAGGCTTCGCCAGTCCTCGTCCGCTATGGGCGAACCGTCCGGCTTCAGCCATCGCGCATCGGGCGGATCGCCGGCGCCACTGAGAAATCCGTTACGTGACAGCAAAGGCAATTCTCGGCGAAGGCGTGAGAGATCAGCGGTGAAGGCGATCAGGCTTTCGTCGGCATTGGCCCAGTCGATCCAAGTCGTCTCGTTGTCCTGGGCATAGGCATTGTTGTTGCCGTGCTGCGTGCGACCGAGCTCATCACCGGCAGTCAGCATCGGGATTCCGCGTGACGCGAACAGCGTTGCGAGCAGGGCTCGGACATCGCGGGCGCGATGCGCTGTGACCTCCGGCTCGTCCGTCCGGCCTTCCAGGCCGTTGTTCCAGCTGTGGCTGTCGTTGTCGCCGTCGCGATTGCTCTCGCCATTGGCCTCGTTGTGCTTGGCGGCGTAGCTGACGAGGTCGCCGAGCGTGAAGCCGTCATGGGCCGCGACGAAGTTGATGCTGGCATGAGGCCCCCGATGCTGCGCAGCGAACAGGTCGGACGAGCCGAAAAGCCGCGTCGCGAGCGCGCCGGCCATGCCGGCATCGCCGCGCCAGAAGCGGCGGACGTCGTCGCGGAAACGCCCGTTCCATTCGGCGAAAGGAAAAGGGAATTCGCCGAGCCGGTAGCCGCCCGGACCAATATCCCAGGGTTCCGCGATCAAAACGGCTTGCGAGAGCGCCGGATCCTGCAGGATCGCCGCAAGGAGCGGCGCGTCAGGCGTAAAGCCGGCCGCCGTCCTGCCCATCACCGTCGCCAGATCGAACCGGAACCCGGCGACGCCCAGGCTCAGCCAGCACCGAAGGGCATCCATCGCCAGCCGCACCACCGGCGCACGATCGAGCGCCAGCGTATGGCCGCAGCCAGTGTCGTTGACGAGACGTCCGGGATCGTCCTGCGCATGGCGATAATAGACGGCATTGTCGAGGCCGCGCAGCGAGATCGTCGCGCCCAGTTCGTCACTCTCGGCAGTGTGGTTCAGGACGATGTCAAGGAGGACGCCGATGCCAGCCTGCGCATAGGCGGTGCAGAGCTTGCGCAGGTCATCAACCCCGCCCGGAGCGAGCCGCGGATCGAGCGCGAAGAAGTTGACGGGGTTGTAGCCCCAGCCATTGCGCAGCCCCATTGGCGGCAGATGGCGCTCGTCCATCCATGCCGCGATCGGCATGAGCTCGACATGGCTGACGCCGAGACGGCGCAGATGATCGATGATGCGAGGTTCGCTCAGCGCGGCGAGCGTTCCGCGTAGCGTCTCCGGTACCGCCGGGTGGCGCATGCTGAACGCCTTCGCAGCGATCTCGTAGATGAAGCTCGGCTGTGCCGACTCGACGAAGAGCGGTGCGTTCTGCGCAACAACGATGCAGCGCGGCACGAAATCGGCCGTCTCCTCGCCATGCTGCGCGAGCCGCGAGTCCCAGTGGAATGGTCGGTCGATTGCCCTGGCGTAGGGATCGACCAGCAGCTTCGCCGGATCGAAGCGATGGCCGCGATGCGGCTGCCACGGCCCTTCGGCCCGCAAGCCATAGCGTAGGCCGGGGCCGGCGCCAGGAAGCAGACCGTGATGGAGGTCACCGCTGCGGCAGGGCAGCGGCAATCGCGCGGTCTCGACCTCGCCGCTGTCGTCGAAGAGCGAAACCAGCACGCGCTCGCCATTTTGCGAGAACACGGCAAAGGCGACCCCATCTGCCGTCGCGGTCGCCCCGAGCTGCGGCGGTAGCCGGCAGTGGATCAGCTCTGCCGTCACCGCTGCATCGCCAGATCGCGCGGGCGCAAGGGTCAGGCCTGCGTCGGCTGGCCGAACGGCACGTGCCAGATGCGCTCGGCGTATTCGCCGATTGCCCGGTCCGCGCTGAACCAGGCGCAATGGGCCGTATTGGCGACCGACATATGCCACCATCGCGCGGGATCGGCCCAGAGCGCATCGACCCGTCGCTGCGCCTGGTGATAGCTCTCGAAATCGCGCAGCACCATGAACCAGTCGTTCAGGCGCAGACCTTCGACAAGATCGGCATAGCGGTCACGCTCGCCCGGCGAATAGGCGCCGCCGGCGACAGCGTCGAGGACACCTTCAAGATGTGGCGTTGCGCGAATGATTTCGGCGCTCGGTCGCGGATTGCGCTTGGCTATCTCGACCTCGTCCGCGGTCATGCCGAAGATCACGATATTATCGGCGCCGACGCGCTCGCCGATCTCGATGTTGGCACCGTCGAGGGTTCCGATCGTGACCGCGCCGTTCAGTGCGAACTTCATGTTGCCGGTACCGGAAGCCTCCATACCGGCGGTGGAGATCTGTTCGGAGAGATCGGCTGCCGGGATGATCAGCTCGGCGAGGCTGACATTGTAGTTCGGCAGGAACACGACCTTGAGCCGGTCACGCGTGGTGATGTCATTGTTCACCACGGCGGCGACGTCGTTGATGAGGTTGATGATCGATTTGGCGGTGGTGTAGTTCGAGGCGGCCTTGCCGGCGAAGACCTTCACACGCGGGGGCCAGTCGCGATAGGGCTCGGCCCGGATGGCGTTGTAGAGCGCGATCGTCTCGAGGATGTTGAGCAGCTGGCGCTTGTACTCGTGGATGCGCTTGATCTGCACATCGAAGAGCGCCTGAGGATCGACGACGACGCCGCAGTCCTGTCGGATAATCTTGGCCAGCCTGAGCTTGTTGTCGCGGCGGATGGCGGCGAGCCGCTCGTGAATCGCGCCATCGTCGGCATGAGCGCCGAACTGCCGGATCAGGCCGATGTCATCCGCAACCTTGTCGCCGCAGATGAGCTGCAGCAATCGCGACAGGCCGGGATTGGCGTTGAGCAGCCAGCGCCGCGGCGTGATGCCATTGGTGACGTTCGTGATCCGCTCCGGGAAGGTGCGGTGCAATTGGGCGAACACCGTCTCCTTCATCAGGTTGGAGTGAAGGGCCGAGACGCCGTTGACCGTGTGGGAGCCGACGAAGGCGAGATGCGCCATGCGCACGCGTCGGCCGTGATGTTCGTCGATCAGCGACAGGCTCGCCAGGTCGGCGTCGGGCGAACGGCGGCGCACCGCGTCGAGGAAGCGCGCATTGATGCCGAAGATGATCTGCATATGCCGCGGCAGCAGGCGCTCGACCAACGCGACCGGCCAGGTCTCCAGCGCTTCCGGCAGCAGGGTGTGGTTGGTGTAGGAGATCGTCGCATTGGTGATCTCCCAGGCTTTCTCCCAATTGAACTTATGCTCGTCGAGAAGGAGCCGCATAAGCTCCGCGACAGCGAGCGAGGGGTGCGTATCGTTGAGTTGGATCGCCGCCTTCTCGGGCAGATTTTCGAGGCTGCCGAACTGCCGATGGTGACGATGGACCAGGTCCTGCAGCGAGGCCGAGGTGAAGAAGAACTCCTGCCGGAGGCGCAATTCCTGCCCGGCCGGCGTCGAGTCGTTGGGGTAAAGGACTTTCGAGATCGCTTCGGCGCGATTGCGCTCTGCGACGGCGCCGACAAGATCGCCCTTGTTGAAAGCGTCGAGGGAGAGCGGATGCACGGCGCGGGCGCGCCATAGCCGCAGCGTTGTCGAATCGCGGCCGCGCCAACCTACAACCGGGGTGTCGTACGCGACCGCAAACACCGTTTCCTCAGGTGTCCAGATAACCTGATCTGGCCCGCTCGCCGGGACCGAACCGCCGAAGCCGATTCGATAGGACGCCTCGCGCCGCTCGAACTCCCAGGGATTGCGGAATGACAGCCAGTCCTCCGGCCGCTCGATCTGCCGGCCGTTCTCGATGCCCTGCTTGAACAGGCCATGATCGTAGCGAATTCCGTAGCCGAGCGCCGGGACGCCGGTGGAGGCCATCGCCTCCATATAGCAGGCGGCCAGACGGCCGAGGCCTCCGTTGCCGAGAGCAGCATCGGGTTCAATGGTCTCGATCTCCGGCAAGTCGACGCCGAGCTCACGCATGGCCCGCGTCATGGGCTCGGTCAGCCCGAGATTGTTGAGCGTGTCGGCCAGCGAGCGGCCGATTAAGAACTCGAGCGAGAGGTAGTAGACTCGCTTGCGGCCTGTGGCGTAGCTCTCCCTCGTGCTTGCCTGCCAGACATCGATCGCATGGTCGCGGGTCGCCAGGATCCCTGCGGTCAGCCAGTCATGTGCTTGGGCGGCGGCGGGAGTCTTGCCTAGCGAATACGTGAGTTTGCGCAGGATTTCGGACTTCAAACGATCGACTTGATCGTCCGGCTCGAAATGGACGGCTGCGGTCCGCTTGTCGGATAGATCGTTCAACCGCGATGTTCCTCTGCCTTGGAGAAGGTGTCGGCCAATGGCGCTGGTTGCCGGGCGTGAGTCTAGGAGATGAGGATGCGATCGCCAAGGGTGCGTGTTGCCCAGCTAAGGGCATTTGGACTGACGTGTGCCGGAATGCCCGACGGGCGATCTCCGTGATTGTGTCGACGCTGCGCATCGGCCGCGCCTCGACAGTAAACGATTATCGCACCCGCGTGACATGACCCATTTTCCTCCCAGGGCGGGTTTCGCGTTTGCCATAGAGGTGCAAATGCGTGTTCGGTTCTCCAAGAAAATCGAGCCAGCGCTCGGTCGCATCGCCGACAATGTTCTCCATTTCGATGGTTCCTCGCCGCGCGACGGATCCTAGCGGCAGACCGCAAATGGCCCGCACATGCTGCTGGAATTGAGATGTGTTCGCTCCGTCGATCGTCCAATGAGCCGAATTGTGGACGCGCGGCGCGATCTCGTTGATGATGATACGTTCACCGGAACCGTCGCTGGTAACGAACATTTCGACTGCAATGACACCAACATATTGCAAGGCGTCGGCAATTTTCCTCGCAGCAGAAATCGCGATCTCTGCTGTTTTATTCTGAATATTCGCAGGTACATACGTGAACTGTAGGATGTGGTCGCGATGTACATTCTCGCAGATATCGAATGCGCAGAACTCTCCTACAGCGTTGCGCGCGGCCACAACCGAGATTTCGCGAGTAAATGGAATATAGGCTTCCAGAATCGCGGGAGCCCCAGACATTTCGTCAAAGGCTCGATTAAGACCGTCGTTGGCCTCGATCTTGATTTGGCCCTTGCCGTCGTAGCCAAAACGTCTGGTCTTCAAAATGCAAGGCGAACCTAAAATTTGAACGCCGTGCGAGAGATCTTCTATGGTGTCGATGGCGTGGAAGGAGGCAACCGGCAAATTCAGGCCAGCAATGAATTCTTTCTCCAGCAGGCGATCCTGGGTGGTTTCCAACGCATCGGAATTCGGATGGAGCGGACGTCGACTTGCCAGTAACGCTGCTGTCTTGGCAGGAACATTCTCGAATTCATAGGTGATGATGTCGACGCTGTCTGCGAACGCCGCGAGAGCGACCTCGTCATCGTACTCGGCCTGCGTAACCTGAGCTGCAACGTCGCCCGCGGGGCAGTGCGGTTCCGGCGTAAAAATGTGGCTGGAGATTGCAAGCTCGGCGGCTGAAAGCGCGATCATGCGCGCCAATTGACCGCCACCCACGATGCCTAACCTGCTTCCAGGACCAAAGACATTCGGCATCGACTTCACTGCAAGCTCCTGCGTGACTGACTGGCTCGGATGATTCAGCCTTCGCATCTGCTCCAGGCTGACCCGAACAGCGTGTAGCTAACGCTCCGCGGTTGCGCCAGGCAAACCAGTATGAAGCCCACCGCTTGGTGTACGGACTGGTCCAACGAAAAGCCACCCTGCTTACGGACGTAGACCAGATGTTCCGGTTTCGCGATCGTCATCCCTATAAGGCGATCAATGAAGCTGCGTATTGCGACCGGAACAAGAAATCATGCGATAGCGAGACCCGCTGGAGCGAGATTTCGAGGAGATCGCGGATCTGGCCGCCCCGCTTTGTAAATCCTATCGTGCTTGCCAGCCGAGTTGCCTGCACTTCTGCGCCAAGGTCATGCTGGACGCCGATTTCATCATTGTGCGAGACGCTACGAGGGATCCGCGCTTCAATTGCAATCCGTTGGTTGGCGAGTTGCTTGCTCATCTTGCTTCCTGTGGGCGCACCCGCTGCCAGCTCTGGGACGACACGCAGAGCGATGCAGAGAAATGGCGGGCGATCGCAGGCGTACTCCCATTCGACGCGCGCCTAGAACTTGGTCAACTGCTCAAATTGTTTCACCTGCGGAACACGCTCGATGCTCGCCCGTTGCAGCGCAGCATTCCGCAGCAGGGGCTTCCATGACCACCGACCAAAACCAAACCATGCTTCGTCCGCTCGTCAGCGCGGATTTCGCCAACCCCGCCGTCCTCCTGGCTGGCGCAGTGGACTATTCGATGTACGCATTCTTCAGGGACAGGCTGATGGCGGCCCCTTCTTCCGGCCTGGTCGTGATCGAGCTCAGCACCCTCGGCGGCGATCCCGAGGTCGCACGCATGATGGGCGAGGACATCCGTTTCAACAGCGAGATGTCACCGGAGCGCAGACTCGTCTTCCTCGGGAAGGCGGCAATCTATTCGGCAGGGGCAACCTTCATGAGCTTCTTCGCTCGCCAGAACCGTTACCTCACCCGCGGCACTCGTCTGATGATCCATGAGCGCAAGCTCGCGGCACAGGTCACCTTGGACGGGCCGCTCACCACCGTGGTCGCCAGCCTGAAGGCGAAGCTTCACGAGATCGAGCATTCGGTGAAGATCCAGAACGAAGGCTTCCAGAACCTGATTTCTGGCTCTTCGGTGACGATGGAAGAGTTGCTGCCGAAGGCAACCGAGAACTGGTACATCGAGGCGAACGACGCCGTCTCGATGGGGCTCGTCGAGGGCGTGATCTAATGCTCCCTCCATGCTGGCGGGATCGCCGGGCTCTCTAGCGTGTTCCTCCGGGATGATTGAAGGCGAGTGCCCTCAACCACGGCTGATCTGACGCAAAGGCCCATCGTGGGCTCGCGCGGGGCCTCTCGCTAGAAAAGAGAATCAAGCTGGCGAGGAACTGCTCTTGCCTCTTGCCGTTCGATAGAATGGAACGGGATCGAGGACGCAGCGAGATGCCTACCTACAACGTGCGCATGGACGTCGGCGAGGGGCCGGACCAGGGTGAGCTGATGGACTTTGCCGATGCAGATGCTGCCTGCCACGACGCACAAGTGGCTATGGCAGAGGCGGCTAAGGAGAAGGTGCCTGGAACCGATAAGGCTCATTTGGCAGTCGAGATCGATGACATGGATGGTGCCACGGTCTTTCGGGGCGAGATGGACTTCACGGGTCGAAAAGGGTGCGTTGCGGACCCGATCGATGAAGCTGCCGCACAGTCGCCGATCGGACCCCGCGAGTGAATGAGCAAGCCCGTAGCCTTGGTCGTGGAGGAGAAACCGATCCTTGTTTTTTTCACGCCATTTCCTAGGTCAAAGACGCGAGTTATGAGGTATTGGAGGCGCGGAGCGACGCCGAGGAGGTCGCGATGCTTGAGAACCGCGACGGCGGCCGAGCCAACTTTACCACCGTAAACACGCCGGGTTCGATAGACGGCATGCGGCGGTCCGTAAGCGTTGACCCCGTCGTGATCATCGTCGCCTATGGGCGCCTCAAGCCGAGAGCCGGCGATGTGCCGGAGAACGTCTCCTTCATTGCCGACCCATGTAACGACCGATGCACGCGTTTGAAGACGCCCCCGGCCTATTGTTGTTTGTTATGCGTTAGGGCCTCAAGGTGGCGGCCGCTGCGGCGCTAGCGATTCTGAACGCAGCGACGCAGCCGGTGTCGCACTGCGTGGTCGAGTGATGCGCCATTAACCCACCAGTCGAGCGGATTCTTCCCGCGGCCCGTTACTCAGTCTTGTGTTCGAGAAATTTAGAATACTCGCACCCTTTGAGTCCGATGGCTCACCCCCGCTGTGCAAACTTGGGTGAATGGTGGAGCTAACACCGAGCTGGAAACAATCTGGACCGGTGAGTTCCTGGCGTGAGGTGCCTTCAGCCAAACGGAATCGATCGCAATCGAGGCGGCTTACCGCCGAGGAGCCTGTCCCGTGTCAGCTCTGTCTGCGCAATTGGACGATCTGAGCGGTCAGTCCGACGACGAGCATGACAAAGAGGCCGGCCAAGGCGCCCAACAGAAGCGGCGACTTTGGATCGGTCACCAAGGGGTGACCGTCCGGAACGCGTCGAAGCGTCTCGCTGACGCTTGGCACCATGAGAAGAAATGCGGTGAGGGTCAGAAATATCGTTTCAAGGTATGTGGCGCCACGGCCGAAACCCGAAACGTGCCCGACGCTATAGCCAGCGACCAGCAGAAGGATCGTCGCCGCGCCGATGCCGTAGCTTATTGGCTCACGTGCAACCAGAAACACCGTTGTCGCGCCAATCAGCATTGAAGCGAAATAGAGGGCTCCGGGCACAGATCGCGGCACGATCCGGCCGTGTCGGGCAAACATGTAGATGGCGAGCGGAATGGCAGGCAAGCTGCCGAGCGTATGCACCCAGCCTAGTGGCGAAATTCCAAACATGAAGTTGTCCTGTTTTTCCGATCTGATGCGATAGATGATCCCGATCGACCGGCATCGCGGTTGTGGAGGAGCCGCGGTTCTCGGCTCCAATGGGGCCTTGATCATTGCCGACATCCGGCTCTGAGCATGCATTGTGGACGGTTCTCAAACCTGCCGCTGCACCTCATCATGCAAAGGAGGCGCTTGCGCTTGCCGGACGAGCGCGATGCTGAGAGCTACGCTTCCTGCGAGACAGAAGGCGATGCAAAGGATGGCTACAATGAGCGCCTGCGCGATGGCGGCCGGATCTGTCCGGGCGCCGAGCACCTCGAAGAAGATCCCGCCGATCACGGCGACGCTGAGAGCCGTACTGACTTGGAGAGTCGAGCTGACAATGCCGGCGATCATGCCGGATAGGGCTGGCGCGACTCGGCCCGTTACCATCCGCATCAGGGTCGGCAGCGCCAGCCCCTGCCCGAAACCGATGACGAACAGGAGGGCGGCAAGCGGCATCGGATCGGGATGCGTGCCAGTCGTTGTCGCCATGATGAGCCCAGCGAGACCCAGGAACCCGGCGACTTCAAGCCCCATGCCGATTGGATTGACATAGGCGCCGCAGTACCGTCGAAAAAAAGGCGTCGACAGCGGCCCGAGCAGGAATCCGGCGCCAAACGGCAGGAAGATGAAGCCCGCCTGCAGCGCAGTCATATGCAGCGCCTCCTGCAAATAGACAGAGAGCAGCTGGAAAAAGCTGCCGATCGAATAAAACAACAGCGCGATCAGCAGCGCGTGGCCCAGTCCCGGTTCCCGCAAGGCGACCGGGTCTAGCAACGGGGCACCGCCCGCTCGTGCCAGCCGGGCCTCATGACGCCAGAACAGCCACGCCAACAGCGGTACGCCGACGAGCGACAGCCTGGACCAGAGGGGCCACCCAGCTTCGCGCCCCTCGATCAACGGCACGAGCAGCGCGCCGAGCGTCAGCATCGAGAGCACCGTGCCGCCGAGATCCAGCCGGCGTGCGTCGCGCGCGCGCGTCTCTTTCAGCAGAGGAATGCCGAACAGGAGGACCAGCAGCGCGATCGGCGAGTTGACCAGGAAGATTGCCCGCCACCCCAGCCCCATGAAATCCAGCGCGATCAGGACGCCGCCCAAAGCCTGCCCGACCACCGCAGCCAATCCGAAAATCGCACCATAGATGCCAAGGGCGAGCGGCTTCTCCTTCTCCGGGAAAATCGCCTGCACCGAAGCGAGCGCCTGGGGCGCAATCATGGCGGCAGTTACGCCCTGCAATGCGCGGCCGGTGACCAGCACCCAGGGCGACCAGGCGAGGCCGCACAGCGTCGAGGCGGCGGCAAACCCGATCAGGCCGAGAAAGAACACACGGCCGCGACCGAACAGATCGCCGAGCCGCCCACCGGTCGTCAGCGTCACGGCATAGAGCGCGGCATAGGATGAAATGACGAGCTGCTCGGCGGAGGAGGAGGCTCCCCATTCCCCCCGGATCGAGGGGAGCGCCACATTGACGATGAAGAAGTCGAGCGGCGGCAGGAACGCGCCGACGAGCAGGATGACGAACATCGTCCAGCGCCGCGGCTCGGGCTGGGCGTCGCCGTCTCGCACCATGGCGACGTTGAGGGCTGTAGCTTCACATGTCGGGGCACTCATGAGTGGATGTCCGCTCTCGAGCCTGAGCTTTGCTGCCACCGATCAAGCCAGGCCGCCTCGTCCTGGGCGTCGAAGTCGGTTGCGATGGAGATGTCGCGCCAGGCGGTGATGTCGGCGCGGAACGACTCCAACTTTTGCTCTGCTACCGCGTAAGCCCGCGGCCCGATTGGAAGGTGCAGCGGCGGATGCTCCGCATCTACGGCCCGCAGCATCACGGCGACGGCCTTCGCCGGGTCGCCTGCCTGCCTGCCGTTATTCGTCTGCCGGTATTGGCGTCTCGCTGGCACGGTCTCGGCATAGGCAGCGATCTCCTGCGCCGCCGTGAGCATCGAGCGCCCGAGGAATTCGGTGCGGAAGGGACCGGGCTCGACGATGAGCACGCGCACGCCGAGCGGACGAAGCTCTTGCGCGAGCGCTTCGGATAGCCCCTCCACCGCAAACTTGCTCGCATTGTAGAAGCCGAAGCCGGCAGAGCCGGCAATCCCGGCACCGGAAGAGAGATTGACGATGCGGGCCCCGGCACGTTTGCGCAGCGCCGGCAGGGCGGCCCGGGTCGTCTCAATCAGGCCGAAGAGGTTCACCTCGAACATCGGCCGGTATTCGCCGGGCTCACCCTCTTCGATCGCGCCGATAAAGCCGAAGCCGGCATTGTTGACGAGAACGTCGAGACCGCCGAACGTGCTTTCGGCCAGATCCACGGCCTTTGCGGCGTCGCCGGCGCGCGTGACGTCCAGCGAAATGCTGCGTACCGTCTCGGGATAGCGTCCGCCCAAAGACTTTAGGCTTTCCGTCGAACGGGCGGTGGCGACGAGCCGATCACCTCGCGCGGCTACGGCCTCAGCAAGCTGCCGGCCCAAGCCCGACGAGCATCCGGTGATCAGCCAGGTTTTCATCATGTCCTCCTTCAGCGCCTAGGTCGGGGCGCGGCGTGAACCCGCCGCCATGAGCGGCCGGCGCGCTTTTCGTCTCCAGCGGGATGGGGGGAAGATAGGTGGTTGGATTTGTGCGAGAACTGACATTACCGTACGATCTCTGTTCAGTTTCGTGGGTGCAGCGATGGAGTGGAGCGATGTCAGGATCTTTCTGGCCATAGCTCGTACCGGCACGCTGGGTGCTGCCGCTCGCGCGCTTCATCTGAGCCATCCCACGGTCGGACGCCGCCTTCGGGCTCTAGAACAGGCTACGGGCCAAACACTCTTTCAGAGAACGGCCGACGGTTTTATTCCGACGGAAGAAGGCAACGCCGTCATTGCCTTGGCGGAACAGATGGAAGACGGCGCTCTGGCCATCGAGCGGCGGCTCGCCGGACAGGAGCAAGCCCTTCACGGCACCTTGCGCATATCGTCGGCCGACTGGTTCGGCGCCTACGTCCTCCCGCCGATCATCGACAATTACGCAAAGGTCTATCCGCAGGTCGATCTGGAAATTCTCACTGGCACCCGCCTGTTCAGCCTGGCGCAGCGCGAGGCTGACATCGCTTTCCGGATCGTCCCGTTCGACAGTCCGGACGTCGTGCAGCGACGACTGGTCCGTCTACCCTATGGCGTCTACGTCGCGGCAGGCTCACCCGAGCCGGTCTATGGCGATGGCGCCGGCTTCCGGCTCATCACCCACGACACGTCGACGGGCCAATTCCCTGATATTGCCTGGCTTACCGAGAGTTTTCCGAACGCGAAGCCGCTTCTCCGGTCGAACAATCGCAACGTACAGGGGCGGATGAGCCGCCAGGGCATTGGCATCGCCGTCCTGCCACAGGTAGTCGGAAGCCAGATAGTGGGTCTTCGTAAGCTTGATCTGCCGGCAGAACCACCCTCACGGGACATCTGGATGGGATATCATCGGGACATCCGGCGCCTTCAGCGGCTGCGGGCCTTCATCAACGTCGTGACCGATCATATTGCGAAGACACCACTTCAAATGTGAATGCTGCCTTGAAAACTGCGACCGTCCCGGCACCTACTGACGGGCACCTGTTTTTCATCCAGAGCGTCCTGGGTAATTCCATTCGCGTTGCGTTGATACCGGCCATTGCCCCATCGCTCAACGCCGACGTCAGCTTCGACCTTAGAGGCTGTCGCGCGAGCACAACCCAGATTTCGGCGGAACGGGCCTGCATGCGCGCCTGAACATCCAGACACTGCCGATCGTTGACGTTACTGGTGACAGCGCGAGCGAATGGGCGGTGCAAGGCATGCCGAACAGCGTTATCGTTCCCAAGCCTTCGCGTGTGTTCAGATCGCCGCCGCACTAGAGAACATAATCAACGCAGCCGATCCGCTGCCGTCGCAGCCGCTGGCCACGGAAATTTCATAGGTCCCATCGCAGCTTACTTCATTTCCGACGACCAACCGAAATCGACGAATTCGCTGCGGGAATCGTAGCAGATGTTACCATAAGAACGCAGATAGGCGTCGCGCCGGCTGGGATCTTGATAGACTGCAGCGGGATCTGCGAGATCGGCTTCGAAACCTAAGAGACTTTCCCGCGTCAAGGCTGTCGGGAGAATGTCGAGGCCCTGCGGCACGGATTTGCCCTCCAGCCAGTCGGCCGCATGCTGCGCGAGCGCATAGCCGAAGATCGGTGACGCCAGGCTTATGCTCGCCTTGTACGGCCCAGCCTTGCGCATCTCGGCCAGTGCTTCCGGCTCGCCATCGATCCCGCCAATGAACTGATCGTCACGGGCAAGCCTGGCTTCGCGCAGAGCCGCGAGCGCACCGAGAACGACGGTATCCGCTCCGAGGACGACGTCGATGCGCGAATGCGCCAGCAGAACAGTCCGCATCGTTGCCTCGCCGCCGGCCTTGTCGACCGTCCGGGGCGAAATATCGGCGATGATCCGCACGCCGGGGACTGTTTTCAGCGAAGCGCGGATGGCCACGAAGCGCTGCGCCAAAAACTGGTTGGTATCGTGCGTCAGCAGCACGACGCGAGCCTCACCGCCCAACTTGGTTTTAATGTAGGCCGCAGCGGCGTCGCCCAGCGCCTTGCCTGTCGCCAGTTGGGGCGCATTCAGGATCGTCGTTGCCGGGGGTGGTACGATCGATCCGACATAGCCCCCTTGGGCGATGAATCGTCGGACCACCGGCGCCAGCGTCGCAACGTCGATGGGAGCGGCAATGAGTGCGCCGGTGCGATCCGCGATTGCGCGCTGGACATGCTCGACCATCGTCGCGGGGTTGTTGTCGGCAAGCGCTATTTCGAAAGCGAGCCCCCGCTGCTGAGCTGCCAAGGCCATCCCCCGCGCCGCGCCCTGGACGAACTCTCGGTTGTTGTCCTGAGCGAAGACCAGAGTCTTCCTCAATCCAGGAGGCGCCGCGCAGCGCGCCGCATTACGATCGAAGCTTCCGAAGACGCGCGGCGCTGTGATCCCGCGCGGCGCCTCCTGCGCCCAGCTGCGGGAGGGGAGGGCCATACCCAGCCCGATCGCTCCAAGCACCGTCCGGCGCGACACATTCATGGAGGTCTCTCGTTCCTTCATCCACAGCTTCGATTTCATCAGGCCGGCTCGAGTGACATCACGAGGCGGGCTTCCGTACCGGGACTTCGGTTCGAATAATCGACTTCCGCCTTGAGCGAGCGCGCGATCGTCGTCACGATCTTGGAGCCGACACCGGTACCGCGCGCTGGCGTGCCCGCCGACATGCCGATGCCATCGTCCTGGACTGCCACGAGGAGCTTGTGGTCCTGCTTGCGAGCAAGCACACGAACCTCGCCCGGCTGGCCCTCATAGGCGTACTTGACCGCGTTGGTCACCCATTCGGTGACAACGATGCCCAGGCTGATGATGGCGTTGGTCGGAACGCGGACCGGCTCGATATCATGCTTTATCGTTGCGCCGAACCCGCCCGACGTCAGCGTCTGCTCCAACTGGTCCAGCAAGGCGGTCATATAAGTGTCCATCGCAACCGAAGTCACGTCTCCAGACGTGTAGAGATGCTTGTGGATTTCGGCGACGGCCTGGATGCGGGCGCTCGTCTCGTCGAGAGCCTCCTTAGCCACCTTGTCCGGAATGGCCTGCCGCTGCAGGCGGATCAGTGCGCTTACGAACGACAGATTGTTGGCGACCCGGTGGTTGACTTCGGTCAGCAGCACTTCTGCCCGGTCGCGAGCGCGGACGAGATCGTCGGTCCGCTCGGCAACCCTGATTTCCAGGCTGGCATTGGCTTTGGAAAGGTCGTCGCGGGCCTGAACAATCTCGCGCGTGTAGCGCGTGTAGGTGATCAGGACTCCGACCATGACGCCCAGGATCATGAGGCTCGCCAGAACGGTCCCGACGCGCAGCGCGAAGATGTTGGCCGTCTGGGTGCGAAGCCGGTCGGTCAGATTGTCTTCCGCCTCGATCACGATCGCCGAGAGGAAAACCTGTATTTCGTCCATCAGGGCCTTGCCCTGATTGTTGCTGATCGTGGCAGCCGCGCTTGCGATACCGCCCGCATCGCTTTCGCTCACGGACTTGTCCAGTTCGGTGATCCGCTGTTCGACCAGCAGTTTCAGCCGCGGCAGCATCGCCTGGAAGCGGGCGCTCGAGGCGAGGTCCAGCGTCAGCTGCGCGGTTTCATCCTGTGCGACTAGCTTGGCGTTCTCATATGGCGCCAGATAGATCTGGTTGCTGGTGAGGATGTAGCCCCTCTGACTCGATTCAGCTGCGAGAAGCGCTTCGCGGATGCTGACGGCGCGGTTGCGCAGCAAGCGTTGCGCGTCGACCATTCCGGCGTCGACCTGCGCTCTCTGGCTCAACCACACGGTCGCGCCGACGAGGCCCAGCAAGGCCACGGCGCCGATCATCAGGAAGATTAAGGTGGAGGTGATGAGGTATCGTCGTGAAATCGGCATTCCAGCGCGCCTTCGTTCCTAGCGCGGCAATCCCAAATGGGATGCGATGGGTCAGCCGTCCACGCATCGATAGCGCAGCGGAAATTTAGCCGCAATGCCTGCAAGAGCAACGAATTTCCGTGAGCAACATTCCGCTCGATTCGCTCGCTTGTGCAGCCTGGGACAGAACCTCTCATGACACAGCCACTGAGGCGCTCCATGCGCCTGATCGAGCTTTCAAGCCGGGCGGCCGAGGTCGCAGCCCTAGTCAAGACGCTCGCCAACCGCAACCGGCTGATGGTCGTCTGCACGCTGGTCGAGTGGGAGTATTCGGTCGGCCAGATCGAGGACGAACTCGGCATCCACCAGCCGACGCTCTCGCAGCAACTCACCGTGCTGCGCGAGGCCGGTATCGTCGAGACCCGACGCGAAGCCAAGCAGATCTTCTATCGCCTGACGGAGCAGAAGGTCGCCCATCTCGTCGCGGCACTGCACGCCATATTCTGCGCAGAGGACCCCGCGCCATGACGCCATTTTGGCATTCGCTCCTGGGAGGCATGCTGATTGGCCTCTCGGCCTCCCTGCTCCTGCTCCTCAACGGCCGCGTCGCCGGCATCAGCGGTATTCTCGGCAGGCTGGCGCAGGGCACGCAACTGCCTGCCAACGCCGCCTTCGTCATCGGGTTGATCCTCGGCCCGCTGATCTACCGCCTTGCTGCGGGCACGTGGCCGGCCGTGACCATCACGACGTCGCTCCCGGTCATCGCACTGGCCGGGCTGCTCGTTGGATTTGGCACACGCATGGGCTCAGGATGCACCAGCGGCCACGGCATTGTCGGTCTCGCCCGGCTGTCGCCGCGCTCGATCGCGGCTGTGGTCACCTTCCTCGGCGCAGGGATCATAACCGTCACGCTAATGAGGCTCGTCTCGCCATGAAGCGATGGATGCAAATCCTGACCGCGCTTGCCTCAGGCGCCATCTTCGGCCTCGGCCTGTCGCTGTCTGACATGCTCGATCCCATGCGCGTGCGCGGCTTCCTTGATGTTACCGGCACGTGGGACCCGAGCCTGGCTTTCGTGCTCGGCGGGGCCGTCCTCATTGCCTCTGCCGGGATGGTCGTGCGCCGGCGGCTGCGGCGGCCCGCGTTCGACGACGCCTTCCACCTGCCGGCAATCACGCCGATCGACAGCCGCCAAGTTCTGGGCTCTGCCATTTTCGGCATCGGCTGGGGCATGGCAGGTCTTTGCCCCGGCCCGGCCCTGGCCTGGCTCGCTAGGGCTCGCCCCGGTCGCGATCTTCGTCATTGCGATGCTCGTCGGCATGAAGGTTCATGACCGATCCCTCGCAGGCCGAGCCTTCGCGCCACGCATCGGAACGACGCCGTGACGGCGCAGATCCCCATCGCGATAGGCTCGGGAAGCCTAGTTGGCTTCATGCCTCGCCTCCTCGGTAGCAGCAGCTCCACGCTTTCTATCAGGCTGGTGGCGGATTGTAATCTTCGTGCTACATATCTGTCCAATCTGCAGTGCGAAGGTAGCAAATGCCTACTCCACATATCCCTCCAGCGGCCGTGCGCCGCACCCTGCGGAAGCTCGGCGCGGATATCCACGACGCCCGCCGCCGCCGCAAGCTGCCTATGGCGGTCGTGGCGGAGCGTGCTTTCACATCGCGCTCGACCCTGCAGAGGGTCGAGGCCGGCGATGCCAATGTGAGCATCGGCATCTATGCCGGCGTCCTCCATGCCCTCAGTTTACTCGAAGCGCTGGGCCAAATCGCCGATATCAGCAATGACAGCGTCGGACAGGCACTGGCCAGTGCCGATCTGCCCAAACACGTTCATCTCAAGCGGCCAACCGGATCGTCCCGCGATGGCTAACTTCGAGGTGCACGTCGAGCTGCAAGGTCGCACACGCCCAATCGGATTGGCGCGGAGCAATCGCGTCCGCGGCGCAGAGACTATTCTCTTCGAGTATGACGATGCTTGGCTTTCGGATCCGGATCGCTTCTCGCTGGAGCCGGCGCTTGCATTGACGCGCGGCGCGTTCGCTCCTCCTTCTGGACTTGCAACCTTCGGCTCAATCGGCGACTCCGCACCAGATACGTGGGGCCGCCGCCTTATGCAGCGCGCCGAGCGCCGCTTCGCCGACCGCGAGGGCCGCGCAGTCCGCACGCTCGCAGAAAGCAACTATCTGCTCGGGGTCGCAGACGAGACGAGGCTAGGTGCATTACGGTTTCGGTGGGTCGGCGAAGAGGCCTTCCAGGCGCCGATCAGCGCCGGCGTACCGGCCCTGATCGAGCTGGGCCGTCTGCTTCAGATCACCGAGCGGATTCTCCGGGACGAGGAAACGGACGAAGACCTTCAATTGATCTTCGCGCCCGGCTCCTCCCTGGGCGGTGCGCGGCCGAAGGCTTCGCTCATCGACCCGCATGGCCATCTCTCCATCGCCAAGTTTCCTAAGGAGACCGACGACTACAGCGTGGAAACCTGGGAGGAGATCGCGCTGCGGTTGGCCGGTCAAGCCGGCATCGTCACCCCAAAACACGAACTTGTCGAAGTGGCCGGCAAGTCAGTGATGCTGTCGCGACGCTTCGATCGCAATGGCGCGATCCGCATCCCGTTCCTGTCGGCAATGGCGATGATGGGCGCCAGGGACGGCGAGCGTGGCAGCTACCCCGAGATCGTCGACACCCTGGCCAGGCATGGCGCGCAGGGAAAGACGGACGCCCACGCACTCTATCGGCGTGTCGCCTTCAATGTGCTGATCTCCAACGTCGACGATCACCTGCGCAACCACGGTTTTCTCTGGCTCGGCAAGGCGGGGTGGTCCCTCGCGCCCGCCTATGACCTCAATCCGGTGCCCACCGATCTCAAGGCGCGCGTGCTGACGACGAATATCAACCTCGATGAGGGCACCTGCTCGCTCGATCTGCTCGAACAGGCATCGGAATACTTCGCACTGACGCTGGCGCAGGCCCGAGCGATCATCAAAGAGGTCGCCACCGTGACCGCGACATGGCGCAAGACCGCGAAGGCCGTCGGCGCTCGGTCGGTCGAGATTACTCGCATGGCCAGCGCCTTCGAGCACGACGATCTCACGCGGGCGCTGGCGCTATGACTCGGACTTTTCTTTGATAGCTTCGATCCGCCAGCCGCCCGTCCGGGTTCTGGCTCCCCGTCAATCTGGACGTCTCCGGGACCCTCGGCATCTCGAGGCTCGGATCGGCTTCGCTTCGGAGCCGCACAGATGGGGATCGACGGCGACCATCCCAATCTCCACATCATTGCGCCCGGCGGCGCCACGTCGAAGGGCAGGCCGTGGGCATCGACGAGCCATTCCAGCACCGGCCCGATCTACTCGGTCAGGCGCGCCACAACCGCCGGATCGGGCTCCCCCTTGGCCTCGGCCATGATGTCGGAAGCGATCACGCTCAAATCAAAGCGGGCCGCGTCGATTTAGAAAAAAGGCCGGCGTCCCAAAGGGAGCCGGCCAAGGGGAAGCCAAGGCGATATGCCAAAGCCTCAGGGGAACGGAAGTGACCAGCTACCAGCGGGAGAGCCCGGAGCGGTCGGCGGACCGTTCGCCCGATATGGGGAATTTCTTAGCGTCCGCAATCCGCTATTTTGATGACCGACTCATGCTTAACGCGCGCGGCAACGCTTGTGCCAGTCCAATCTCGATCGAACCGAACTGCACTCGTTACGATGCCCTGCTGGTCGCCCTGCGGCGGCCGCGGTAACGGGGGTATCGCGGGCAAGGCAAATGTGGCGCACTGCAGGGTAATTCCAGTAAAGGAAACGGCTTCCTATTCTCAGAGCGCTGCATCTCAACGCAAGTTGTGAACGCAGGCATGACGCGTACCTATAATGAGACTGCGAGGGATGGACAGACGACCTCTGCTTGCTGTAGGGAATGCATTCAAAGATACATCTTTATGCAGTTGGCGATGACAATGCCGAAATGCTCAAGGAATAAATATCGCTCAGATAAATCTGCTGATAGTCCCTCAATCGTTATTGATATTGCGACACATCGGGTGCTGCGTAGGATTTTAGGTCTATCGCAGGAGGATATTACGCAAATCGATCTTCATCTCGCTGTCGAGGCTGGCCTGCTAAAAAGGCCCTCCAGCCAGATGGCCCTGACCGCGGATGATCGTTAACATCGTCGAGTCGTGCCTTCGGGCGACGGGTTTGTTGCCGCACGGCGACGGCACGACGTAGCTTGGTCATTTCCAATCCCTAGGGTATAAACTCAATCAGCGTCTTGAGATCGCTGCATTTGGTTGATTCCGTAGCCTTTATCGATGAAGGCGCGGCATGGCGAGATCGCTGTTTTGACTGTCGGACGAGGCATGGGCGCGGATCTAGCCACACCTTCCGACGAACCAGCCCGGCGCGCGTCGTGTCGATGATCGACGGGTGATCTCGGGCATCATCCACATGCTCAGATGCGGCGGACGTTGGCAGGATTGCCCGCCGGAGTACGGGCCGGCGACCACCTCTACGACCGCTGGAATCGTTGGAGCCGGCGCGGGCTGTGGCATCGGCTGTTCGCGTCGCTGTCAGCGCAAGGACAACTCGGAGTTGGGCATGTTCGACTCAACCTATATGAAGGCGCATCCTCGGCGCATGGTGGAAAAACGGGGGCGAAGGCGCAGGCGATCGGCGTCTCGCGCGGCGGCCAGACCACCAAAATCCACGCCGTCTGCGATCTTCTCGGCCGTCCCGTCGCGCTGACGCAACACCTCCGATATCAAGGCGGCGGAGCTTCTCAAGGAGCACGTCACCGGCTTCCGCCGCCTCGTGGCGGATCGCGGGTATGACGCCAATCAGTTCCGGGGCTTCCTGAAGCAAGCCGGCACGATCCCGTCATCCCTGGCCGCATTTACCGCAAGCGGCGCATCCGCCAAGACGAACAACGCTACAAGGGTCGCTGGCTGATCGAGGCGATGTTCTGCCGCCTTAAGGACTTCCGCCGCGTGGCGACCCGCTACGACAAGCTGGCGCCCAACTTCGCCTCAGCCGTTGCGCTCGCCGCCGTCTTGGCTTTCTGGTGTTGATCGACCGGAAGGACAGCCATGACAGCCTTCATCGCCCTGCTGCGCGCCGTCAACGTCGGCGGGACCGGCAAGCTGCCCATGAGCAACCTGAGGGACCTTTGCCAAAAGGCAGGCCTCGGATTGGTCCGGACCTACATCGCCTCCGGCAACGTCGTCTTTGCGAGCGACGCTACGGAAGCTGAGGTCAAGGCGCTACTTGAAGAGCAGCTTCGCGCTTACGCCGGAAAGCCGATCGGCGTGCTCGTTCGGACAGCGAAGGAGTTGGCCGCCGTGTCGGCCGGTAATCCCTTCCCGACGGCCTCGCCCAACCGCACGGTGGTGATCTTCCTCGACCAGCCTCCGCATCCTGGCACGTTGGCGGGCATCACAGGGCAGGACGGTGAAGAGGTGAGCGTCGGGGTTCGCGAGATCTACGTCCACTACGGCGACAAAATGGGTCGCTCCAAGCTCAGCATTCCTCACGCCGCGGCAGGAACGGCGCGGAACATGAACACGGTCGCCGCCCTGGTCACCATGGCGACTACGCCGCCCGATTGAGTCTGAACCCTAGGCTGCTTCATAGTTGCAGCCCCAGATTTGCTATCAGATGTCGACTGCTTGGGCGCAGTCTGACCGAGAGGCCCGCGCGTGGACCCTACCGAACCGCCGACACTTGCGGTATACTCTTTGCACCGATGTTGACAACGTAGAATACTGTCCTTCCAAAAAGAGGCTACGCCGGGATGAACGAGCCTATCGGAGGGAACGCAACTTTCGGGTCGACACCGGTAGTTGTCACGGATCCTGTACGGCCGCCAGTGCCGAGACAAGAAAATGTGTCTTCCAGCTTACCGAGCAGCGATGTCGGTACGTTGGTACTGCACTGGATCTCCGTGATCGCGGTGGTGACGAGCCTAGTCACAGGCATCAGAATTTCGGCCGACGCGCTGGATGCCGTCGTCTCGAAATGGATGGAACCAATCTTGCCTCAAGGAGAGATTTGGAGCGTCCATATTTGGGCCGGTCTGGCGCTGTTTGCGACGTCGACCGCCTATTTGATCTACATGGCGACAAGCGGGCTGTCCGCGCGCATTTCGGCCCGGAGGCTATCGCCGTTGAGGATGCGAGCCCCTGCCAAACTCCGGTGGCTGAGCGTCAACGTCTTGCTCCATTGGCTGCTCTACGGGCTGGTGGTGGCCCTGACGATCACCGGGGTGCTGCTCTATCTTGGTTTCGGCGGGTGGGTCGTCACCGTACATCTTGCGGCAGCCTTCGGCACGTTGGCTTACACCTTGGCCCATATAATCGCGCATTTCGGATATGGCGGCTGGCGCCAGTGGCTGCGCATCTTCCGGCCGGCCCGGCTCGCGCCCTCCGTAGGCCAGCGCAGCCGCTACCCGTTGCTCATCGCCTCGTTCGTCGCCGTTCCGACCGCCGTCGCCATCGCCGCGCTAGACTATGAGAGTCGCGACGAACTTCTCGTGCAGACGACGACGGACATGCCGACCCTCGACGGCACCACTGACGATGTCGCATGGCGATCCGCGCGCCCCGTCCGGGTCAGGACGTCCCAGGGCGCGAATCTCGGCGGGACCGGCGAGTCCACCGTCGAGATCCGGGCGGTCCGGGACGCGAACAAGATCTATTTCGCGTTCAAGTGGCAGGACCCGACCCGCTCCCTCGCACGTCTGCCGATGATCAAGCGAGAGGACGGATGGCGATTGGTCGGTCACGATGGCGATCGTGCCGACGTCGTGGATTTCTACGAGGACAAGCTCGCCGTCATCTTCTCGGCGAGCGACGCATTCGCCGGCGGCGGCGCGACGCATCTCGGCCCGAAGCCGCTTCCCGACCGGCCATCGTCCCTGAACGAGCGCGGCCTGCATTACACCACCGACGGCTCGTATATCGACATGTGGCAGTGGAAGGCTTCGCGCGGAGGTCTGATCGGCTACATGGACGACCAATATATCGGTCCCCCCAGGGAAGCGACCGCCGACGAGGCGGCCAAGCGCGCACGCTATCAGGGCGGGTACTGGAACGACCCGGGCCGGACCTTCTACAGCTATAATTTCGGGTTCGAAGGCCCCGGCGGCTACAAGGGTCCCGTCTCCCCAAAGCGCTTGCCGAAAAACCCGGAGGCCGCGGCACGCGCGATCGGGACATTCGACCCGACCAATGCCGATCTGAGCCAGGACGAGGGCAGCATCTGGTGGCTGACCGAGGCGGAGAGTGTGCCCTACACGATTGAGGCGGATGCCCGATTCCCCGTCGGTAGCATCATGCCCGGCGTTCTGATCCAGGGCGACTACGAGGGCGATCGTGGTGATATCCGCGCCGGCGCTCGGTGGAAGGACGGATACTGGACTGTAGAAGCGTCCCGGAACCTGAGCACGGCGAGCCGCTACGATGCCGACTTCACTGGAAAGAGCCCCCTGTACATGTGGGTGTCCGTCTTCGACCATAACCAGACTCGGCACACGCGCCATGTCAGGCCGGTTGAGGTCAGGCTGCGCTAGACTGCGCATGGTGAAAGTCTTGTCCCAAAGGTCCCGATGAAACGGACGGCGTCGCTCGTTATCAATGCCAAGAAGATCTCAGCCACCACGGGCCAGACCGTGCTGGACGCCGCGATGGGCGCGGGCATCTTCATTCCACATGATTGTTCGTCGGGCCAATGCGACACCTGCCGCGTTCGGGTCTACGACGGCGTCGTGGATGATCGAGGCACGCGTCGTGGCGCTACCGTGCTTGCTTGCCAAACGCGGGTCACGGGCGACGCCGTCCTCGAGTTCGACGCCGTGCCGGAGCCGATCAAGGTTCCGGCGATCCTGACGGGCATCACACCTCTTTCGCCGGCTATCCTGGAACTTGCGATCGGGCTTCACAAAAGCTTGCCCTTTTTGCCCGGACAGTACGTGAAATGCGCCTTCGGCGGCTTTCCGGGGCGGGACTACAGCCCCACCCAACGCGTCGACGGAACCGGCGCGATCGATGAATTGATCGTCCACGTCAGGCGACTGCGCGATGGGGTGGTGTCATCCCGGCTAGGCACCAGTATCGGCATCGGCCACAAGGTGACGGTCCACGGACCCTTCGGCAGCGCGTTCCATCGCCTGGGCGAGGGTCGGATCGTCCTGGTCGCCACCGGCACGGGATGGGCTCCGGTCTGGGCCATTGCGCGAGCGTCGCGGTTTCGGCAGCCCGATCGCGAGATGGTGGTCGTCGTCGGCGCTCGCGCTGTCGAGGACATCTATATGAGGGAGTCGCTGGAATGGTTGGCCGCGACAGGGGTTCGGACGGTCATCGCAACCGCCAGCGCGCCGGTGACCCGAGATGGAGACGGCGTCTTATCTGGTCGCGTAACCGACCATCTCCCGATCTTCACCGCCGAGGACACGGTCTATGCAGCCGGTAATCCATCGATGGTTGCAGCGGTGCAGGCGCTCTCCCATGAGGCCGGCGCGACATGCCACTGCGATCCGTTCACCGCATCGCCGGTGCAGCAATCGATCGGACGGCGGTTGCTCTCGTTCCTGAAGCGACCCGGCATTGCCGAACCGGGCCCCACCACGGCGGCGGGCCAACAGGGGTGAAGCAACAGTTCAGTTTGCCGCCGGCAGGGCGCCGTAGCTTCGGATGATCTCTGCTGCCTCTCCCGCCCTGGAGAAGGCGATGAACTTGGACACATCGTTTGGCAGACCTTCCGGGCGGTAGACATAGGCGAGTTCGCCGGTGCTCGGATAGCCGGGCTGCGACGGATGATGGCCGTCGATTTCCAGGACTGTGGTGCCGATGTCGAGTATCTTGCTGTACGGACCAAAGCCGATGGCCCCATCGGTCAAGCGCACGCTTTCGACGGCCTCCTGCGTTGAAACCGCAGTCTTCGACCGTTCCGTGATCTCAAGGTTCTTCCAACCGGGCATGTTGGCACGCAGCGTCGTCAGCGTGCTGTCGGCATCCTCCCGGCGGACGACCCGAATGCGGATATCCATACCTCCGACCTCCTTCCAGTTCGAGATTTGGCCGGAGTAGATCGCCGCAAGCTGCACCGTATCGAGCCGCGATATCCCTGCACTCGGATGCACGAAGAAGGCGCTTGGGATCTTCGCGACAGGCACGTAGGCCAACCCTCTCGCGCGCTCGGCGTCGCTGAGCGGCCGGGCTACGCGCGCCAGGCGGGCCGCTCCCGATCCGACCGCGGCGATTCCGCCGCCTGAACCGATGCTAGGCGGGATCCGCACCTCGATCGACGGCTCCATTTGGCGAAAGCGAGCTGCGACAGCTTGCAGCATCTCGATGCCGTCGCCGGTTCCTACGACGGATAGCTCTTCTGCAGGTAACGCAGCCGAGCTCGTCAGCATAAGCACTACTAGCGGTAGATATCGCATGGCTCGTTCTCTGCGGTTGGAAACGTGAGCCTACCAGCTGCCCCGTAAACGATTGCTAACCGTAGCCGCGAAACATGGTCGCGTTCCTTTGGAGCATAAGATTTTACCTTGACTTCATGCTTTGTCCCTAACATCGCGCGGTACGAGGATCAAAGAGGGCGGCCTGGTGCCGGAGAAATCCCATAGTAAACCGATGGAGGTCTCGCCGAAGAGGGTGGAGATCGCCGGAGGACTGTGGGCGACAGGCTACCGTCTGATATCGCATGCGGCATCACGAGGATCCCTGTGGTTGCGCGCGCGAATGTCGGACACCCATGTCGGGGCGCACCTTGCGTGGGTCGTGCTTTTGACCGGCGCGTTGGCATTTGCGGCTATTGGCGTCGTCTCTCTCATTCGTCTGAGGGCCGACGCGGAGGAACAGGCGACCGCACTGGCCCAGCTATCGCGTCAGCAGCTTGCTCGGAAGCTCGATGGGGAGGCGCGTCTGGCCGAAGCCAGGTTGCGGGTCTTGTTCGACGAAGCGCACCGCCAGACGCGATATCTCTCGCAGCGACAAGACGTCGTAAAGGCCATCGTCTCGGCAAACTCGGTCGCCATGCAGCTTCTGCTGCACCCTGCGAGCGTCACGGGCGAGCTCGATGCGTTTCTTGTCAGCGATCCGGCCGGAAACATTATAGGATCGAGCCGAACGACCGACCTCCTTGTCGCTCGGGAGGCGATCGCGCGATTGGGACTCGACGATCGTATCGTTTCGGTTCTGACCGATAATCGCCGAAGCGAAAGGAGGTCAGATCGGACGACTTTGCGCGTGATGCCCGACGACGATCGCGCCATCGGCATGCCACTGGGAAGGACGATTGCACATTTCGCCATAGAGCCGGTTTTCGACGATTTCGGCGACGTGGCAGGGGTGTTGATCGGCATCCGTTCGCTGGCTCCTTCAGAGGCCACGTTCGAGAAATTTTCCAGCATCGTGAATGCCGGTGTACTCGTGAAGGATGGAGACCTCACCCTTTCCTCGGGCGGTCTCCCCACCTTCAATTTCCATGCAACGACGGCATTAGCTGACGACGAGCTGATATCCGGCTCCGGTGGCAACCGCGTTGGCCGCTGTGCGGCCCACGAGCTCGGCCTCCTTGTCTGTACCCACGTCGAGGCTTCGGAAGTCCAGGAAGCTCAGCAACAGATGCTTCGCGTGAGCGAGCGACAAGCCGGCGCCCTCTTTACGTGGTTCCTCGTGCTCGCGGCGGGCTCGCTTGGCATTCTCGTGTCTGTGGTACTGGTAGCCGTTAGGCAGGTCACACGAGGCTTGCCGCAGCTCGCATCGGCTGCTGCGTCCGTTGCGCGAGGAGACCTCGACGTGCCGTTCCGCGCCATCGGCGTCGGTGAGGTGCGCAGCCTGGGGCAAGCCTTCGAGGTCATGCTCGCGAACCTGCGCGAGAGCCTCGGCCGGACGCGAACGCTGGCATTCTTCGATCCGGTAACTGGTCTGCCCAACCGTGCCAGCTTGCGGATCGATGGGACGGAGGCGCTGACGTCACGGAGGTCTGACGTCGTATTCCTATTCATCGATCTCGATCGCTTCAAATCGATCAACGACACTTTCGGCCACAAGTCCGGCGACATGCTATTGGGAGCGCTGGCTCAGAGGCTCGCCAACTTCTTCGATAGTCGGGTCCGATCGAATGAGATTAACGCCTTCCGCGTCGGCAGGCTCGGCGGCGACGAATTCCTCGCGATCCTCGATCTCACCGCGACCGAGGCGCGGCTACAACGCCTTGTAGAGGACCTCATCCGGCGTCTTGGCGAAAACTTCGTCATCGGCTCGTCGCACATGACGGTCGGAGCAAGCGTAGGTATCGCCATCGCTGGTCGCGACGGCGCTACATACGACGATCTGCTGATCAGTTCCGATGTAGCCATGTATGAGGCCAAGCGCTCCGGCCGAGATTCATACGCGTTTTTCACTGCGAAGGCGGCTGCGCTGATGCAGGAGCGGCTTGCAATCGAGAAGGAGCTGCGCGTTGCCTTGAGCGAGCAGACCCTGAACCTGCTGTACCAGCCGCTTTTCTCCTTGCGGGATGGCACCATCGTGGGCGCCGAGGCGCTAGTGCGCTGGCGCCATCCGACGATGGGGGACATTCCACCAGGAAAGTTCATCGGGATCGCCGAGGATGCGGGTCTGATATCCGAGCTTGGGCAGTTCGTGCTGGAGCGGGCGGTCACCGAGACGGCTGCGCTAGTGCGCGACAGCAGCGACCTCAGAATCGCAGTGAACGTGTCGGTCCTTCAATTAGAAGATCCGACCTTCGCAAACCGGATCGAGGCTTGCTTGGCCAGGGCCGACTTCCCACTCGACCGGCTCGAAATCGAGATTACGGAATCGGTCGCGATGCGCGACTCCGACGTAGTCCAGCGGCAGATCGTCGATCTGAGACGAGCGGGGGTTCATTTCTCGCTGGACGATTTCGGCACGGGGTATTCGAACCTTTCCATGCTGGCGCGGTTACCGGTCGATACGCTCAAGATCGACCGATCCTTGGTCGCCGGCATACATCATAGCGTCGAACAGCAGGCGATCGTCAGAACCATCCTGGCGCTGTCGCAGTCAATGGGTTTTGCTTCTATAGTGGAGGGCGTGGAAGCCGCCGAAGAACGCGATTTTGTTATCGCAGCCGGTGCGGATATCGCGCAGGGATTTTTCTTCAGCCGCCCTGTGTCGTTCGACATGCTCAAAGGCATGCAACTGACACGAGCACTAAGCAGGGTTACCGATCGTTCGGAAAACGGCGTTGGTCGGCCCAAGGCAGCCTCGAGCCGCTAGCCGGTTACGAAAGAGTACTGCACGGCAACGCTCTTAGCCGATTAGCGCGAGGCTGTGGACAGTGACCACCATCTTGCAATCCATTTCATCGACTGTGCGGAGCCGGCTTTGGCAAGCAGGGCGGCGCCCGTACAGACAGATGCCATCCAAGCGGCTCGTTTGGATTGCCGGCGCGAGAGAGCGAGCGTGGCCAGATTATCGACCTCTCGACGCGTGCCTTGCCCGCCCGGCACGGGCAGACCATCCATCTGCGGTGCCGCAGCGAAGCTGGAGTGAACGCCGGCCGGCAAGCCTTGGGATGACGTGAGGCCGGCACCGCTCTTCGAGACACTACGAGTTCGTAATCCGGCAGACGCCCGAGCGCCTGTACGGGGCCAAAGACGTCGAGCGTCTCTAACTGCTCGAACAGCACCATACCGATCGTGCGCGATTGGGATGGACTTGTCGTCGTCAGGTTGGGCTTGGTGATGTCGCCTCGCTGATTACCCACCCTGTCACATGCGACCCGCATCCGACAGGGCAGCAATGCTCGCTGCGCCCGTCACTCAGCGATGGCCGGAAGGCCGGGCAGAAGTTTGTCCAGCGTGATCGGGAACTGCCGCACTCGCACGCCTGTGGCGTTGTAGACGGCGTTGGCGATTGCAGCGCCGGCACCGCAGACACCCAGCTCCCCGACGCCTTTGGCATGCAGCGGATTGGCGACAAGGTCGCGTTCTTCCAGGAACTGGATGTCGATGGCAGGAATGTCGGCGTGAGCCGGCACATGATACTCGCCGAGATCGCGATTGACGATCTTACCGGTTCTTGGATCGTGGACCAGTTCCTCAGTCAGCGCGCCGCCGATGCCGAACACCACGCCGCCGATTGCCTGCGATATCGCGGTTTGGAGATTGAGGATACGACCTGCGGCGAAGACGCTGGTCCAGCGCGAAACTCGCACTTCGCCCGTAACCGCATTCACTCTGACCTCACAGAAATGCGCGCCATAAGAGGTTTGGTTGAAGCGCTGGTTGCTTTCTCCGGGCTCGGTCGCTCCCTCCGCCGAAAGCCCGTTGCCGACGAGCTCGGTGATGGGCCGGCTGATACCGGGAGCCGTGAGGATGCCATCCGTCAGAGTCACCGCATCGACACATGCGCCGGCGGCGGCGGCTAGGCGGGCGCGCAGTTCGGCGCAGGCCGCATACAGTGCTGAGCCGCTGGTCGTCGCGCCCCAGCTGCCACCCGAGCCTGCACTACGCGGATCGTCGGTATCACCGAGGCGGACCTCGACCTGCTTCAACGGCACGCCGAGCAGATCCGCCGCGATCTGCGCCAAGATGGTGTAGGTGCCGGTGCCGATATCGGTCATCTCGGTTTCGACCACGACCCGGCCGTCGCCTTGGATCGTCGCGCGAACCCTGCTGGGGCCGAAGAGATTGCCGCGCGCCGCTGCCGCAACGCCGTGCCCGACAAGCCAATCTCCATCGCGCATCTGGCCCGGGCTGGTGTTGCGCCTCTCCCAGCCGAACCGCGCCGCACCCTGGCGGAGGCAGTCAACGAGCGCACGGCTCGAAAACGGCATATCCATCTCGGGGTGGCTTTTGGGCTCGTTGCGCAGCCGCAGCTCGATCGGGTCAAGGCTCAGCGCTTCGGCAAGTTCGTCCATCGCGCATTCGAGCGTCAGCAGCCCGACGGCCTCGCCGGGCGCCCGCATTGACACCGCGAGCTGCTTGTTGGTGCGGACGACCTTGTGATCGACCACCCTGTTCTCGCCTGCATAAAGCAGATGCGTGGCCAGTCCCGCCGGCTCGAAGAAGACCTCGCCTTCAAGTTGGTCGGTGATGGTCTCATGCTGCACGAGGGTGAGCCGCCCGTCGCTGTTCGCGCCAAGTCGTATGCGCTGACGGGTCATCGGGCGCCGTCCGGTGGTCTCGAAAACCTGCTGGCGGGTCATGACAACCTTCACCGGCCGGCCGAGCTGCTGCGCGGCGATGGCCGCGGCCACCGCTTCGGGCATGACTCCCAGTTTGCCGCCGAAGCCGCCGCCGACGAACGGCGACAGCACCCTGATCTGCGAGGGCGGAAGGCCCATCACCGTCGCAAGCTGATCGCGCGTGACGACCGGTGACTGGTAGGAGCCATGGAGCGTGAGTCGCCCCTCCTTCCAGATCGCAACCGAAGCATGGGGCTCCATCGCCGCATGGTTCTGGCTCGGCGTTTCCCACACCGTGTCGACAAGAGCCTGGGCTTCGCCGGCCGCCCGCTCCACATCGCCCTGCTCGGTATGGATCAGGAACAGGCCGAAGATATCATCGGTTGGGGGCAGGGCGCTATCGCGGGCTGCCATCATGTCGAAGACGCCCGGCTGTGACTCGAAAGAGACGCGCACGCATAGTGACGCAGCACGCGCACGCTCCAGACTGTCCGCCACGACGAGCCCAATCGGTTGCCCGAAATAGGCAACCTCCTCGACGCCCTGCACGGGCGCGGCATCCCCTCCGAAGTCGCCGGCATTGCGGATCATCCGCTCATCGCGGATCACCGCAAGAACGCCCGGCATCGCCAGCGCAGCGGTCGCATCGACCAAGCTGATGCGGCCACACCCGACCGGCGCGCGCAGAAGCACGCCATGCAAGACTTCCTCCGGGAAATGTTCGGCAGCATAGCGTGCAGCCCCCGAGACCTTCCGCGGCCCGTCGATCCTCGCGATCTCCCTGCCGATCGTGGGCATGGGGCTTTCGTCGAGCAGGCTGTGCTCGAAGGGCGCGTCCATCTTCACGCTTGCGTCCATCATGGCTCGGCTCCGGTCAGCTTGGTGAGGCAGGAAACCAGCGTTCGCCGCAGCAAGGGGACCTTAAAGTCGTTGCCGCCATGGCCGTTCGCCTCGGCGAGTACCACGTCGGCGCAGCGTTCGAAGAGCGCGGCTGATGGTGCCTGGCCGACCAGCAGTGCCTCCGCCTCGCGATTGCGCCACGGCATGGGGCCGACGCCGCCGAAGGCGAGCGCAGCCTCGGTGATCCGCTCTTCCTCCACGGAGACGACAGCGGCCACCGAAACGAGCGCAAAGGCATAGGAGGCGCGGTCTCGCACCTTGCGATAGCTTTGCTGTCTGGCAGGGGGAGGCGGCAGCACCACTGCGGTGATCAACTCGCCCGGCGCAAGACGATGGTCGACATGCGGCGTCTCGCCGGGCAGGCGGTAGAGCGCTTCGAGCGTGTGCGATCCCGTTTGGCCATCCGACAGCCTTGTCTCGACGCGGGCATCGAGGACCCTCATGGCGACGGCCATGTCGGAAGGATGGGAGGCGATGCAATGCGCCGAGGTTCCCAGTATCGCCATGATGCGGTTGAAACCGCCGATCGCGCTGCATCCCGCACCGGGCTCGCGTTTGTTGCAAGGGGAGGCCGGGTCGTAGAAAAAGTAGCAGCGCGTCCGTTGCAGCAGATTGCCCGCGGTCGTCGCCTTGTTGCGCAACTGCCCCGATGCTCCCGCGAGGATCGCCTGGGAGAGAACGGGATAGCGCTGCCGAACCAGCGGATGCGCCGCGAGCGCTGCATTCGTCACCAGCGCGCCGATCCGCAGCCCGCCCCCAGGTGTCTCCGTCACCTCTCGCAGATCCAGAGCTCCGATATCGACAAGGTGCCGGGGCCGCTCGATGCCGAGTTTCATCAGATCGAGCAGGTTAGTGCCGCCGGCGATGAAGCGCGCTCCGGGGCGCTCGGTCGCCGCCTGCAGCGCCGCCGTCTCGTCGGCGGGACGGATATAGTCGAAGGCGATCACGTGTCCGCTCCTTCGTGAATGGCGTAATGCTCGATCGCTTCGACGATGCGCGGGTAGGCGGCACAACGGCAGAGATTGCCACTCATCCGTTCACGGATCTCGGCGGCGTCGATCGCCGATGCTGCGCCGGCATGGTCTCCAAGATGGCTCGGCCACCCTTTGCGCCATTCGCCCAGCATGCCGATGGCGGAGCAGATCTGCCCCGAGGTGCAATAACCGCACTGGAAGCCGTCTTTTGCCACGAAGGCGGCCTGGAGAGGATGAAGCTTGTGTGCCGTGCCCAGCCCTTCGATGGTCGTGATCTCGTCGGCCTGGTGCATGACTGCCAACGAGAGGCAGCTGTTGATGCGCCGGCCATCGACCAAAACTGTACAGGCCCCGCACTGGCCGTGGTCGCAGCCCTTCTTGGTGCCGGTCAGTTGAAGATGTTCGCGCAGCGCGTCGAGCAACGTCACGCGCGCATCCAGTTTGAGGTCGTGCCGCGTACCATTGACGCTGAGCGTCACGGCAGCGCCGGAATCCGCTTCGATCCAGGACAAGTCGTGCCTCCTCTGCAGGCGATTGGGAAAGGGTACTGGGTGCCGGTCAGCGCGCGGGTGCGGGCAGCGCGAGGGCTGCCTTGAAGCTAGGAATGTCGAGAAAGGCCGTGACAGCGACGACCCGGTCGTCCTTGACGGTCATGATCCAGAGATAGCTGTTTCTGTAAGTCGTACCGTCGAAGAGCTCGGCGCTGCCGTCCCAATGGACCAGCACATCCTCGCCATCCGCCCAAATCCTGCGGACGACTGGCTTCAGCGGCGTCGTCAGCCTGGCGGCGAGCGGACGGGCCGCGCCGGCCAGCAGCTCCTCGCGGCTATGATAGGTCCGCGCGATCTCCGGATCCGAGCCGATGATCTGCCAACGAGCGTCGTCCGTCAGGAGGCTGAAGACATCGCCGTTCCCGCTTGCCCAGCGCTCGAAGGCAGTTGAGATCACCTTACGATTTCTCTCCTCGACCGGTGACGCCGTGCTGCCGATACCCTGGGCTCTTGGCTGCTCAGGCGCCGCAAGAAGCAGTGTGCCAGCAAGAACCATTGCCATGCGGAATGCCATCGTTGCCGTCTCCGTGTTTGCTGCGGATACGGGCGATAATGCCTGAGCGGCGGGTCAGGTTCGTCTCCGAAACGTCTTGTCAGCGAGGACGCGAGGTCAACATCTCAGCCGGTGAGGCGCCCGAAATCGTGCTCGAAGATGAAGCGCTTGAAGGCCTGGACAGCAGGTGTCGGCCGGGCCGTCCTCGGCGAATAAAGAAAGGCTGGCCAGAGATGATGGTTCCAGTCCGGCAGGACCTCGACGAGCCGGCCGGTGCGCAGATGGTCGATGACCAAGAAGTCCAGCAGCCGGACGATCCCGACATGGGTCAGCGCAGCCCCCACCAGCAGCGGGGCATCGTTGACGACGAGCCCGCATGCAGGCTCGACCAGCCGGCGCTCGCCGGCTTCATTCAGGAAGAGCCAGCGATAGGGCTTGCCCGTGACGTCGTTCAGCAGACGAACGCAACTGTGGCCTTCCTCGACGTCGTCGGGCGTCTCTGGCATGCCGTGCTCGGCGAGATAGGCGGGCGAGGCACAGGTGATGATGCGGCTCTGCAGGACGGCCCGCTTCTCCAGCCCATGTGACTCCGGTTCCCCGAAGCGAATGGCCACGTCGATGCCTTCGACGAGAAGGTTGTCGATCCGATCCCGAACCAGAAGGTCGATCCGCAGCCGCGGATGCGCGGCGAGCAGAGTCGGCAAGACCGGCATCAGCAGTGCCGGGCCAAACGCGGCGTCGGTAGAAACGCGGAGCCGGCCGCGAATCTCAGCCGGAGAGGTCGGTGCCGCGATGACGCCGAGCCGCTCCAGCAAAGGCGTGACCTCTTCGAGAAACCCGCGACCCTGGTCGGTCAGCTTGAGCGCCCGGCTGGTCCGGTCGAAAAGCCGCATGCCGGTTCGGTCTTCCAGCCGTGCGATGGACTTGCCTACCCCGGAGCGTGACAGCCCGACCTGGTCCGCCGCTCGGGCATAGCTTCCGGTGTTGGCCACCGCCACGAAGACGGTGATGCCTGCGATGATCCTTCCGTCAAACAACATGGCCTGGTCCCCCAATGCCGCCCTCATTGACGCGTGCAGCAGTATGGAAGTCGACGATCGGCCGATTTGGCGAGCGATGGTCGCAATTTTTAGCAGCGCTGCCGAGGCTGGCAGATTAGCTCAGCGGTTCACCATGGCGAGTGCGGCCGTGCCATAGCGCTCTCCGGAGACCGCGAAGGCTGTGAGTGCGCCATCAAGCCGCTTCACATCATCTGGGGAGAGCTTGAGACCGTCGGAACGGAGGTTTTCTTCGAGGTAGCTTCGCCGCTTCGTTCCCGGGATCGGAACGATGTCATTCTTCCGCTGAAGCAGCCAAGCTAGCGCCACCTGGCCCGCAGTGGCTCCATGAGGCTCGGCGATCTCTCGCACCAGATTGGCGATTCGCATATTGGCGTCGAAGTTCTCGCCCTGAAGGCGCGGATCGCCCTTCGCGCGAAAATCCTGGGCCGGATAGTCTTCGGCCCGCTTGGCTGTGCCTGTGAGAAAGCCCCGGCCCAGGGGGCTAAAGGGAACAAGGCCGATCCCAAGCTCCTGAAGAAGTGGGATGATCTCGTCATCGAGATTCCGTTCCCAGATCGAGTATTCACTTTGCAGGGCCGTGATCGGCTGCACCGCATGCGCCCGACGAATGGTGTCGGCGCCCGCCTCGGACAAGCCGAAATAAAGGACCTTCCCTTCGGCAATCAGGTCCTTGACCGTTCCGGCAACGTCTTCGATCGGCGTAGCCGGGTCGACACGGTGCTGATAGAGCAGCTCGATACGGTCAGTTTGGAGGCGCTTCAAAGAAGCGTCGACGACTTCGCGGATATGCTGTGGCCTGCTGTCGGCTCCCGCGAACAGGCCCTTGCCGATCACGAACCCGAACTTCGTCGCGATCTGCACCTGCTCGCGCCGCCCCTTGAGCGCCCGCCCGAGCAGCTCCTCGTTGGTGAATGGGCCGTATACCTCGGCCGTATCGAAGAAGGTACAGCCGAGTTCGATTGCGCGATGAATGGTTGCGATCGACTCCGCATCATCCGGTTGGCCATAGGCATGACTCATCCCCATGCATCCCAGACCGAGCGCCGAAACCTCCAGGCCCTGCCGGCCAAGCTTACGACGTGTCAGCATTTCCGCTTTCCAATTCCCAGTGTCGACGATGTGGTGACGGGGTTGCAGGCGATGCGCACGCGCCGCCACTGCGAAAAGCTCGTCCCGTCCCGCTTGGAAAACAATGGGCGATCATGGAAGATGGTCCGCCGATTCTGGAAAATGCATGGACTGGAACGATCTGCGATATTTCCTCGCCGTGGCACGGACGGGCAGCCTTACGCTGGCTTCGTCCAATCTCGGTGCGAGCCAGTCGACGGTCAGCCGGCGGATTGCGGAGCTTGAGAAGAGCATCGGCGCCAGCCTCTTTCGAAGGCATCAGACCGGCTATTTCCTGACCGATACGGGGCAGGAGGTCCTACGCCATGCCGAGTTGGTCGAGGACAGCGTCATGGCGCTTGAAAGAGCCGCCGCGGGACTCGACCGAAGCCCGGTGGGGACGGTGCGGCTGGCCACATCCGACAACCTGGCCACCGACCTTGTCATCCCAGCTCTTCCGGCGTTCAAGGAGCGATATCCCGGAATCTGCCTAGAAATTCTGACCAGTACAGCGACGGCAGAACTTGAACGACGAGAAGCGGACATCGCCCTTCGCGTCGTGAGACCGTTGCGCGGGAACCTGAAAATCCGGCGGGTCGGGCATATGACCTATTCGGTCTATGGCAGCAGGGATTATGTCGAGCGCCATCCGGCCCAGGCTGGCGAGCCGCTTGGGGGCCGCTATGCGATCGCCTGGGACGCGTCCCACGCCCATCTGCCGGCTGCAACATGGCTGGCTCGGGAGCATCCCGGCTGCCGGATCGCCATGATCACCACCAGCCTCGCCACGCAGATTGCCGCCGTACGGGCTGGCCTCGGCCTTGCCGTCATTCCGGATTTTCTCACTGTGAACGAGGACTTCGTCCGCGTGATTCCGCCCGAGCGGATGTTCAGCGCAGAGGTCTGGCTGGTTACCCACGCCGACCTTGCCGCGTCCGCTCGCATCCGGGCGCTGGCGGATTTCCTGTGCGCCGAGGTGATGCAACGCAATCGCGACCTTCGCCTACCCGAGTTGGCTTAGGCCGGACGGCATCTGGCGCCTGGACCGGCAGACGCGTCGTCAGTTCGGCCGCATCTTCGAGGAGGCATCCTCGCCTACGACGGTGGCCCACTCACGAATGCGCCACTCCCGAACGAGACCATTGTTGATATAGGGATCGTCCTTCACGAACCGCTCGACGATCTCCGGGCTATCTCCCTTGAAGAGAATGACACCCGTATCCAGGGGATCGGTCAGTGCTCCTGCCAAAACCAGCTCTCCGCGCGAAGCGGCGGCCCAGGCCTTCTTCAGATGTTCATCCCGAAACTCCGGCCGGCGGGCCTCGTAGCTGTCTGAGAATGCAAGGAAGAGAACATAGTGTTTCACGGCATTGTTGCTCCTCATGCAATGTTCGGTCTGAGCGGAGGCACGCAGGCCACGAAAGCGCTTGCTGGCGCCATCAAAGGCCACCTTCGCGCGCCTTCAGAAAACTTGGTCAGATCAGGTTTGTCCAAAACCCTTGCTCTAAATGGGCGCTAAACATTACACCGCCCAAGGCGTGCGTCAGACGCCAATTTGTCGGTGCAGTGCGGACGATAGGTACGTAACTAGCGATTTCGCCCTTCTTAGTCCGTGTCACAATTCGCCGATCCGAAGCATTTGGCGCCCCACAAGCCTAACCCTTGCGGACTGATAGGACGCCGAGCTCGAAGTATTGGTAGCACCAACTGCGGCCATTAAGGCCAGTGCGCCCGAACCAGGCATCGGTTGGGCAACATGCTACCTGACGCTATTGTTCAAATCTGCGCCCTGTGGCAGCGGTCGCACCAGCGCAATCAATCCGTGTTCGACGCGACGAAGCTGCTCAATGGCGTCGCCTTTGCGGAACAGCGTTTCGCCTGCCGCCAGACAGCGTTCGCGACCGTGCTCGACCCAGAATTCCTGCAGTGCGAAGTCGGACATGATCATGATCATGTTCTGTCCCGCGATTGCCAGCCGCATCATACCATTTCGCGTTGCTCCTGCAGCGCCTCAAGGTCGGCGGAGCGTTCACTCGACGTGCCATGCACCGCTGCGGGCAACGGTCTGCGGCCCGAGTGTGCCTCATGGCTCCGGTTGGCCGGGGTCGGAGAGATTCTGAACCAGGCAGCGTAGAGAGCCGGTAGGAACAGCAGGATCAGCACGGTGCCGATGGCCGTCCCGCCGATCAGGGTGTAGGCCATCGAGCCCCAAAACACCGAGTGGGTCAATGGAATGAAGGCAAGAACTGCCGCAAGAGCGGTGAGAATGACGGGTCGCGTCCGCTGCACCGTCGCCTCGATGACCGCACGGTAGTCGTCTAGCCCTGCGGCCCTGTTCTCCTCGATCTGGTCGGTCAGGATCAGCGTGTTACGCATGAGGATGCCGGCCAGGCCGATGAGGCCCAGGATCGCGTTGAATCCGAATGGCTGGTTGAAGGCGAGCAGCGTCGGAACGACGCCGATTAGACCGAGCGGCGCGGTGAACAGCACCATCGTCATCATCGAGAACGACCGCACCTGGAGCATGACCACGATCAGTGTTATGGCGATCATCAGCGGGAAGATTTTCGCCAGCGCGTCGTTGGCCTTGGCCGCTTCTTCGATCGAGCCGCCCATGTCGATGCGGTAGCCCGCTGGAAGCGACGCGATCAGCGGCTGGAGCGCGGTCAGGACCTGCTTGGAGACTTCCGGAGGCTGGGTCGCTTCGTTGATCTCCGAGCGCACCGTGATCGTGGGCACGCGATCGCGGCGCTTCAGCATCGGCTCCTCGAAGCGGATTTCCGAATGCCCGATCTGATCGAGCGGAATCTGGCGACCATCGCGGCTGATCAGGGAGAAATCCGCGAGCCGCGTCGGATCGAGGCGCTCGGGGCCGGCGCTGCGCGCCACGACGGACACATTGCGGATGCCCTCGCGAACCTGCGTGACGGCGACACCGCTGAGCAGGAACTGAAGCTGCTGGCTGACCTGCGCCGGAGAGAGTCCGATGAGATTGAGCCTGTCCTGGTCCGGCACGAAGCGCAGGACGGGCGTGCGGTTCCCCCAGTCGCGGTTGGCTTCCCGGACGTCGGGCACGCCGCGCATGATCTCTAGAGCACGCTCGGAGATCGCATAGAGCTGCGCCGGATCAGGGCCGGTCACGCGGAATTCGACCGGGAACACTGAGGGCGGGCCAAACACGAACTGCGTCGCGCGGACATATGCTTCGGGCGCCAGCCCCTGCGAGATGGCTTGCCGGAGGCGTTGCTTCAGCGCCTCGCGGGTGCCTGCATCCGGCGTCAGAACGACGATCTTGGCGAAGGCCGGGTCGGGGAGCTCGGGCGACAGTGCCAGGAAGAAGCGCGGCGCGCCCTGGCCGACATAGCTCGTCACAATCTTGGCTTCGGGCTGCTTGTCGAGCCAGCGCTCGATCTTCGCGACCGCCGCCGTCGTCGTCTCGATGCTGCTGCCCTCAGGCAGACGCACCTCGACGAGCACCTCGGGTCGGTCCGAGGTCGGAAAGAACTGCTGCTTCAGGCCGCCCATCCCGACGCCGGACACCACGAAGGCGACGGCGACGACCGCGCAGGTCAGAACCTTATGATCGACCGCGTAGGTGATGAGTGTGCGTAGGCGGCGGTAGTTTGGCGTGTCGTAGATCGCCGCGTGGCCGCCGGGAACCGGCTTGATCTCTGGCAGCATCTTGACGCCGAGATAGGGCGTGAAAACCACCGCGACGATCCATGAGACGATCAGGGCGAAGCCGACGACCCAGAAGATGTTGCCGGCATACTCGCCGGCCGTCGAAGGGGCGAAGCCGACCGGCAGGAAGCCGGCGATCGTGACAAGCGTACCTGAGAGCATCGGCGCCGCGGTATGGCTCCAGGCATAGGCCGCGGCTTTGATGCGATCCATGCCCTCCTCCATTTTTACCACCATCACCTCGATGGCGATGATGGCGTCGTCGACGAGAAGCCCGAGCGCGAGGATGAGCGCACCCAGCGTGATCCGGTCGAAGAAGCGGCCGGTTTCCAGCATGATGAAAAACACAACGGCCAGCGTCAGCGGGATCGCAGCCGCCACCACGATGCCGACGCGCCAGCCGAGGCTGAGCAGGCTGACGAGAAGCACGACGCCAAGCGCCATCGCGAACTTCGTCATGAACTCGTCCACGGCCGAGGCGATGTTGACGGCCTGGTCGGTCACCTTCTCCAGCGAGATGCCGAGCGGCAGCGCCCGGCCGATGGCCGCCGTCCTGGCGTCGAGCGCCTTGCCGAGAGCCAGCCCGTCCCAGCCGTCCTGCATGACGGCGGCGAGTATCAGGCTGGCTTCCCCGTGGTGCCGGATGATGAAACCGGGCGGATCTTCATAGCCGCGCCGGACATCGGCGATGTCGGACAGCTTGAGCGTGCGGCCGCCGGCGACGATGGGCGTGTCGGCGATCGCGCGAATGCTGTCATAGGCGCCATCGACGCGGATAAAGACGCGCGGTCCTTTTGTCTCGACGGTGCCCGCCGGCGTCACCGTGTTCTGACGCTGCAGAGCCGAAACGACGTCCTGGACAGAGATGCCGAGCGTTGCCAGCCGCTCATGGGAGAATTCGACGAAGATCTGCTCGGGACGCTCACCCAGAATATTGACCTTCTTGACGCCAGGAACGTGGAGGAGATCCTGCCGGATGACCTCGGCCTGCCGGGCCAGCTCCCGCATCGGCAGGCCTTTCGCCTTGAGAGCGTAGAGGGCAAAGCTGACATCGGCGTATTCATCGTTGACGAAGGGGCCGAGCACGCCCTGCGGCAGGTTCTTGGCCTCGTCGGAGAGCTTCTTACGGGCCTGGTAGAACTCTTCCTGCACGCGCCCGGGCGGGGTGGAATCCTTCAGGTTGACGGTGAGGTACGCGAAGCTCGGTCGTGTCGTCGTCTCGACACGATCGTACCAGGCCAGTTCCTGGAGCCGCTTCTCAAGGGGTTCGGCAACTAGATCCTGCATCTCGCGGGCCGTCGCGCCCGGCCAAATGGAGGTGACCGTCAGGGTCTTGATCGTGAAGCTCGGATCCTCCGCGCGCCCGAGCTTGACGAACGCATAAGCGCCGGCAGCAATGAGCAGCATGATCGTGAACAGGGTCACCGCCCGCTCGCGGACGGCGATGGCTGAGAGATTCAGGCTCATCGCGAGGCCGCCTCGGTGCTGGAGGACGGCCTTACCCGCTGGCCTTCGCGCAGGAGGTGCGCTCCCAGCGATACGATCCGACGGCCGGCCTCGAGCCCGGAGACGATGGCTGTATCGCCGGTCACACGGACTAAGCGCACCGGCTGGAAGGTGACGAGCGACCCCGCGTCGTCCAGGCGCCAGACGCCGGTCTTGTGTCCATCGTCGAGGACCGCACCAAGAGGCACCTCCATGTCGGCTGCCGCCCCACTCGCCGCGATGCCGATCGTGATGGTCGCGCCGAGTGGCGCTGCAGCGGCATCGCCGTCGAGGATGTAGCGGGCTTCGTACGTCCGGGTTTGCGGATCGGCGGAATCCGACAATTGCCGCAACATCGCCCTTATACTCCGACCGGAGGAGCCATAGAGCGCTGCCTGCGCGACTGACCCGATCGCTGGCCGCATCGTTTCGGGCAACGCCACCACCGCCTCCCGTGGCCCGGCCTGAGCGAGCCGGATCACGACCTGCCCAGCCGCCACGACCTGGCCGGGCTCGCCCGACGTATCCACGACCACGCCGTCCGCATCGGCAACGAGGATGGCGTAGCCGAGTTCGTTCTCGGCGACTCTCGCCTCCGCATCGGTCGCGGCAGCCTGCGCGGTCGCGGTGTCCAATGCTGCCTTGGCCTGTTCGTAACGCTGGGGGCTGGCGGCGAAGCCGTGTTTGACCAGGACCGCGTAGCGCGCCTCATCCGCCTTGGCCTGGGTCAGCACAGCGCGGGCGGCCGCAGCGGCATTGCGCTTTGCGGTCAGGGCCCAGCGCAGATCGGTCTCGTCGATCCGCAGGAGCGGCTGCCCGGCTTTCACTGGCTGCCCTACGTTGACCAGCCGCTCGACGATCTTCCCGGGAACACGGAACCCGAGATTGCTCTGAACCCGAGCCGCGATGACACCGGTGAAGCGCCTCTCCGCGCGGACGACAGGGTTGGCGATCGAGACAAGCACGGTCGGTGCATCCTGGCGCGGATCGACCTTTACGGAGGCTGCGGATCTCGGCCCCACCAACATGATGGCGCCGGCGATGCCTGCGGCTGCGAGGGTCACGGCACCCGCCGCCAAAGCGAGTTTGAATCTTCGAGACATGAACCACACCAAAATAGATTGTGTTCGAAATCTATGCTGTATATAGAGTTCGAACGCAATCTAATTTTGAGGTTCGGGATGCGCGTGTCACGGCAACAGGCGGCGGAGAACAGGAAGCGGGTGATCGAGACGGCCAGCCGGCTGTTTCGCGAGAACGGCTTCGACGGCATCGGCCTGAAGGACCTGATGGCGGGAGCAGGCCTGACACAAGGCGGCTTCTACAAGCAGTTTGCGTCGAAGGACGAGTTGGTCGCTCTGGCGACGCGTCGCGCGCTGGAGAGCGTTTCCGAGCGCTGGTCGAAGGCGGCGGCGACGCGGCCGGACGATAGCTTGCGGGCGGTGAGCGAGTTCTATCTGAGCCAAGGCCACTCCGCCGAGCGCGCCGATGGCTGCCCGATCGTTGCGCTGGGGTCCGACGCGGCGCGGCAGGGTCCCCAAGTCAAAGCCGTCTTTGAGGCTGGGATGCTCGGCTATCTCGACATGGTCACTGGATGGCTCGGCGAGGGACACGAAGACGAGGCGATGGTCGTGCTTTCGACGATGGTCGGCGCGCTGCTCCTGTCGAGGGCCGTGAACGACGAAACTCTGGCACGGCGCTTTCTGGAGACGGCTGCCGCCAGCGTGACCAGCGAGGATGTCGGGCGCCAGGGCCACGCGGCCGTTGTCGAGCCGGAGCGGATGCAATGAAGGCTCCCCCTGCGGATTTGAGTCGTCCGGGCCCTTTTCCACGCGTGGGCGACCGCCTCGCTGCCAGCGCGGCTCGTAATGTCACCAGCGATATCGTCATTCTGCTAGCGGGTCTTGCCGCGATTGAGACGCTTGCCACGAACATCATCCTGCCGGCCTTCCCGCGGATGGGGACCGAGCTCGGGCTGACCGGCGCTCAACTCGACGGAGGCAGCCGATGACGGGCACGATCTGGTCGCGCCTCGCCGCGGAAATGAAGGCCTATGGTGAAGCGCTAGCCGCACTCGATGAAGGCCGTGCTGCAATCGACGACGCCAGACTGCGCCGCGTTGAAGATGAATTGGCTGCCTTGAAGGCACGGGTCGCTGCGATGCAGCCCGAACCGATCCCACCGAATGGGGAGTATGCCTGACGCGCCGCAGCATTGTGCAAATGCGGCACGCACACCTTTTTTGGGGTCGTCTGCTCGGCAGCAGTAGATCGATTGATGGACGCGAGGCCTCGAAAGTCGCCGCGCAACCGCCCGATCCGCCGTCCGCGCTGCATTGTTTGCAATGGACAGATCGGGCTGTAACTTTCGGTTGGGCTCGACCAAGGGCGGCCGGCGACGCCTTCGCGTCTTCCCGGCGCCAGAAGCTGAAGCTGGCTCGACGCCGAGAAGGCGACGTTGGAAGCGGCCGGCCACGAGATCGCTTCTTTCAGGGCCAGCTAGTTACGGCAGCTCGATGATCTCGACCCAGTTCGGATTCTTGCCGAGCGCGATCTTCTGAAGCTCTTTCAGCGCCCCGGTGTCCGGATCGATGGCATAGAGCGTTGCGGAATTCGACTTCTGGCCGGCCGCGACCAGAAAGCTCCCCCTCGGGTCTACGTTGAAACCGCGCGGCTGCGTTTCCGTCGCAAAGTTCCCCGCCGGCGTCAGGGCGCCCGTCTCGGCGTCGACCTTGAACGCGGCGATCGTGTTCGAGGTGCGCTCAGAAGCGTAAAGGAAGCGCCCGTCCGGCGCGATGCGGATCTCGGCGGCGGCCGGTGCCCCGCCGCTGAAGCCCGGCGGCACGATGCTGATGCTGCCGAGCTTTGACAGCGTGCCCCTTGCCGGATCGAAACGTTGACTGTCCACCGTGCCGTCGAGCTCGTTCACGAGATAGAGGAAGCGCTCGTTGGGATGGAAGACGATGTGGCGCGGCCCAGCGCCCTGCTTGGTTTCGACGACGGCCGGCTCATTGGGCACGATCTTCCCCGTCACTGCGTCGAAGCGGAACTGCAGCACGACGTCCCCGCCGAGATTGGTGGCGAAGAGATGGCGATTCGAGGGATCCGTCAGGATCGCATGAGCGTGCTTGCGCGTCTCGACGACCTGCACCGGCTCGCCCTGTGCGAAGCCCTGCGGGCTGATCGGATTGATCGCGATCTTGTGGCCGGTATAGGAGGCGCTGAGCAGAAAGCGGCCGGTCCGGTCGGTCGCGACATAGGCCATGTTGTCGGGCAGCGGCGCTGTCGAGAGCAAATCGAGCTTGCCGCTCTGCTGGTCGATGGCAAAGGAGCTGACGGAAAAGGGCTGCGAGCGCAGCGAGACATAGAGATGGCGCTTGTCGGGCGAGATCGCCATCGGCATTGCCGTGCCGCCGACGGCGACCGTCTGGACAGGCTTCAATTGGCGTGAGGATGCGTCGAGCTCCAGCACGCTGATCTCGCGGCTGTCGGCATTCGAGACGTAGACGATGGTCTTCGCAGCGGCGGGCATGGCGCCCAGGATGAGCGCAAGCAGCGCTGCCGCGCCAGTCTTTGTCCTCGTCATTGTCTTCCCCCTGTCGGTCTTTCGTTGGCCATGGCTGGCGGCGCGACCTCGAGGGGCGATTATTCGAGTCAGAATCGGTCACGGACAGCTCAAAGGCCGTATCGATCCATCCAATCGGCGCATCGAAAGAGCAAGATCGCTCCGATAAGGGGAAAACGCCGTCGCCCCGATCGGAGCGACGGCGTCGATCATTCTCTCGAAAGAGGCTCAGGCCGCGGCGCGTTCGCGCGTCGCGTATTCGCTCTTGTCGAGTTTTGCAACGAGGGCGGCGAGTTCCGCCGTCTCACTTTCGGTGAGATCGGTCAGCGGGGTCCGCACCGGGCCGGAATTGCGGCCGATCACCTTCATGCCGGCCTTGATGATCGAGACGGCGTAACCGCGCTTGCGGTTGCGGATCGCGATCAGCGGCAGGATGAAGTCACGCAGGCCAGCCTGCACCATCTCGCGGTCGCGGCGGCGCACCGCTGCATAGAACATCGTCGAGAACTGCGGAACGAAGTTGAACACGGCCGAGGAATAGGTGGTCACGCCCATTTCAAGATAGGGGAGGGCGAAGGTCTCGGCCGTCGGCAGGCCGCCGATATAGGTTAGGCGGTCGCCTATGCGCAGATGGATGCGTGTCATCAGCTCGATGTCGCCGATGCCGTCCTTGTAGCCGACGAGGTTGGGATTGCGCTCGCAAAGCTTCGCCAGGGTCTCTTCGGTGACGATCGCGTTGTCGCGGTTATAGACGATGACGCCGAGCTTCGTCGCCTTGCAGACCGCCTCGATATGAGCGGCTAGACCATCCTGCTCGGAGAAGACGAGATAGGGCGGCAGCAGCAGGATGCCGTCGGCGCCGGCCTGCTCGACGCCGGCCGCGAGCTCGGTCGCGATCTGCGTGCCGTGCCCAACACCGGCGAGGACCGGCACACGGCCGCGGGTCTCCTGCACGGCGGTTGCTACCACCTTCAACACCTCGGTCGGGGAGAGCGAGAAGAACTCGCCCGTGCCGCCGGCTGCGAAGAGACCGGCGACCTCATAGCCACAGAGCCAGTCGAGATTGGAGCGATAACGCGCCTCGTCGAAGACGTTGCCTTCGGTGAAGGGCGTGACGGGAAAGGAGAGCAATCCATTGCCGATATGGCGGGCCATTTCCTGCGGGGTCATCTTGCTCATACTCGGCTCCCTGACTGAATGCAGCGCAGGAGTAGATCAAGAGCGATGCCGAAAGTGACCAAACACTGTATCGGTCGATCCAATCATTGGATCGCTCCGTCGCACTTTCACCGGATCATGCGCGATACGTTTCGCCAGAGCAGCGACGATCGGGAGGAGTGGGTTGTCGTTGTCCTCGCGGCTGACGAAGAAGAGTTCCGCGGGACGCTGTCGCGGCAGGTCGACCGGGCGCAGGGCGACTCCGCTGAAATGCAGGTTCATAGCGGCTTCCGGCACAAGCGCGACGCCGACGCCGGAATGGACCATTGCGAGGATCGAATGGATCTGGGCGAGGTGCTGGACATAGTTCGGCACGAGGCCTGCGCGCGAGAACAGCTCCACCAACAGGTCGTGGAAATAGCGGGCTTCATAGGGCGCGTACATGATGAAGGGCTCGCTCGCGAGATCCTCGATCGCGATCGTCCTGGAACGTGCCAGGCTGTGGCTGGCGTTGACCGCCGCGATCAGCGGCTCGGCCATGACACGAAAAGCGCTCAAGCCGGTGCGCGGGATCGGCGGTCGCAGCAGGCCGATATCGATCTCGCCGGAATCGAGCCGTTTGAGCTGGTCGCCGCTAACCATCTCCTTCAGCGAGATCTCGACATCGGGCATCTCGCGCCGGCACGCCGCGACCAACTCCGGCACATAGGAATAGGCCGAGGTCGCGGTAAAGCCGACATTGATCGAGCCGGCCTTGCCCTTGGCGACGCGCTTGGCCAACAACGCCGCGCTCTCCGCGAGCTTGAGCAGGCGTCGCGCCTCGGCGAGGAAGCTCTGGCCGGCGGGCGTCAGCTTCACCGTCCGGTTGCTGCGCTCGAGCAACACGACGTCGAGCACCCGTTCGAGGATTTGGATTTGCCGGCTGAGGGGAGGCTGCGTCATGTTCAGACGCAGCGCCGCCCGGCCGAAATGCAGCTCTTCCGCGACGGCGACGAAGCAGCGTAGCTGGCTCAGCTCGAACATCCCCAGCCTTCCATTGCGCCGCCCGAAGGCCCTGCTTTCGCGGCGAGGCTCAGTTTTGGATGGTGATCCCGGCCTTGTCGATGATCCCCTTGAACTTGGCGATCTCGCTCTGCGCCTTCGCCTTCGCCTCCTCCCCGGTCGAAGGCGTCGCGGCCGCGCCCAGCTCCTCGAAGCGTGCGACGACGGCGGGATCTTTGAGCACGGCCTGCATCTCGGCGGTCAGCTTGTCGCAGATCTCCTTCGGCGTGCCCCTGGGCGCCAGAAAGCCGTTCCAGGAGCTGATGTCGAAGCCAGGGAGGGTTTCTGCCAAAGCGGGAACTTCCGGTGCGATCTTGGCGCGCTCCGTCGTCGTGACGGCGAGGCCGCGCAGCGTGCCTGCCTTATAGTGCGGATAGGGCGAGGTGAAATTGTCGAAGGAGATCTTGACGTTGCCAGCGATCAGATCCTGTACCAGCGCACCCGAGGAACGATAAGTGACGTGCTGCATCTTCACGCCGGCGAGCTGCATGAAGAGTTCGCCGGAGAGGTGGATCGAGGTGCCGATGCCAGAGGACCCGAAATTCTCCTTGCCCGGATTGGCCTTCAGATAGGCGATGAGCTCGGCGACGTTCTGCGCCGGGATCGACGGATGGATGCAGAGGAAATTCGGCTGCGACGAGGCCAGCGAGAGAAACTCAAAATCCTCGAACGGCTTGAAGGGCAGCTTCTCCTTGTAAAGGTTGGGGTTGATCCCGTGCGTCGACGGTGTGGTCATGCCGATGGTGTAGCCGTCGTTCGCTGCATGCGAGAGCGCGGCCACCCCCGTATTGCCGCCGGCACCGGCGCGATTCTCGATGATGAAGCCCTTGCCCATCCGCAGCGTCAACTTCTCGCAGATGATGCGCCCGACAAGATCCGTGGTGCCGCCGGCGCCGAAGGGCACGATCACCGTCACAGGCTTCGCCGGATAGGCCTGCGCGAAGCCGCCGCGCGAATAAAGCGGTGCGGCGAGCGCGCCGCCTGCCAACTTCAGCGCCGCACGGCGCGTGATCGATCGGTTCATTTTTCCCTCCCAGGAGATGTTGCGGCTTTTGCCGTCTCAGCTTGAGAGTAGGCGGGACCCAGTTCCGGGCAACCCCCTTGGCGCTATCGTACGATCCAAAAAAGGTATGGTTTCATTGCCAATCTAACTCACCGGCGCATCGTGCCCATCCTATCCTGCGTAAGACGAGGCAGCTTGCAAGACTGTCTGCGACCTTGGCCGAACGGCCGGTCCGCACCCCACAGGAGGACACGACAGATGAGCCGATTCCTACTTCCGTTCCGTTTGTCCGCAGGCTCGATGAAGAGCCTTGCCGTTACGATGATGGCCGGGCTCGCGTTCGCCGCGCAGCCCGCCGGCGCCCAGAATTTCGAGCGCCCGGTGCGTCTCGTGGTGCCGTTTGCGCCCGGCGGCACCTCCGATATCCTCGCCCGCCTGATCGGTCCCAAGCTCTCGACTGCGATCGGCCAGCCCGTCGTGATCGAGAACAAGCCGGGCGCGGCCGGCAATCTCGGGGCGGATGCCGTCGCCAAGGCGCCAGCCGACGGTCATACGCTGCTGCTGATGGATGTCGGCTCGCTGGCGACCGCGCCCAGCCTGTTCTCGGACCTGACATATGATCCGGCCAAGGACCTGGCGCCGGTCTCGATGGTGATGTTCGGCCCCTATGTCCTCGCCGTGAACGAATCGGTCCCGGCCAAGACGGCGCAGGAACTGGTCGCCTATGCCAAAGCGAACCCGAACAAGCTCGCGGTCGCAAATTCCGGCGTCGGCGCCGCCAATCACATCACCGCCGTTCAGATGGCCAAGGAACTCGGCATCACCTGGAAGAACGTGCCCTATAAAGGCGGCGCTGCGGCTTCGCGCGCCGTCGTCTCCGGCGAGAGCGGCGTCATTATCAACGGCTCGACCGCGACATTGCCTTTCGTCTCGAACAAGCAGCTCGTCGGTCTCGCCGTTACCGGCGAGGATCGCGTCGCCGGCCTGCCGACCTTCAAGGAGGCCGGGTTGCCGGGCGGCGATGCCGGTACCTGGCAAGGCGTCCTCACGCGGGCCGGCACGCCGCCCGCAGTGATCGCGCGTCTCAATGCCGAGATCGGCAAGATCCTGCAGGAGCCCGACATCAAGGCCAAGATCGCCGAGCAGGGCGGCGTGGTGAAATCCGGTTCCCCGGCCGAATTCTCGACCTGGCTGCAGGACGCCACCACACGCTGGGGTGGCATCATCCGCGAGGCGGGTATCAAGGGTAGCTAGGTGAGCGCTCCGATGACCCCTTCGCGGATCGACTGGCGCGATCTCCTGCTCGGCCTGTTCCTAGTCGGGGTCGCGACAGGCACGCTCTTCGCCACCCATAACCTCGCCGTCGGTCATGCCGCCGATATGGGGCCGGGCTACATGCCCCGCGTCATCGCGCTGGTGCTGCTCGGCTTCGGCCTATTTTTCTGCGCGCGCGGCGCCTGGCGCGCCGGGGCGGCGCAGGCGATCGAGCCTGTGCTGGCGCGGCCGTTGCTCGCGGTGCTCGGCGCCGTCGGCATCTTCGCGCTGACGGCTGAGAAGCTCGGCCTCGCCATCGCCTCCGTCGTCACGGTCGTACTCGCCAGCTTCGCCACGCGCGAAGGGCGAGTACTCGAAACGGTCCCGTTCGCGCTCGTTCTCTCGGGCGCAGCCGTATTGCTCTTCATCAAGGTCCTGGCGCTGCCGGTGCCCGTCTGGCCGCGCTGAAGGTTGCCTTACCATGGAACTGTTCGACAATCTGCTGCTCGGCCTCTCGACCGCGCTCGAACTCAACAATCTCGGCCTGTGCCTGATCGGCGTGCTGATCGGAACGGCGATCGGCGTGCTGCCGGGCATCGGGCCGATCCCGACGGTGGCGCTGCTCCTGCCCTTCACCTTCGGGCTGAACCCGGCCGGCGCCATGATCATGCTCGCCGGCATTTTCTACGGCGCGCAATATGGCGGCTCGACCACGGCCATCCTTGTCAACGTGCCCGGCGAGACCTCTTCCGTCGTGACCTGCATCGACGGTCACGAAATGGCCAAGCAAGGCAAGGCCGGCACGGCGCTCGCCATCGCCGCCATCGCCTCCTTCTTCGCCGGCACGCTGGCGACGGTCGTGATCGCGCTGTTAAGCGTGCCGCTCTCGGTGCTGGCGCTCAAATTCACCGCGGTCGAGTATTTCAGCCTGCTCGTGCTCGGCCTGATCGCGGCTGTCGTGCTGGCGCATGGCTCGGTGGCCAAATCGCTGGCAATGGTGCTGCTGGGACTGCTGCTCGGCCTCGTCGGTATCGATGTCTCGTCCGGCGCGGCGCGGATGACATTTGGCATCGCTGAGCTTTCGGACGGCCTCGATTTCGTGCCGATCGCTATGGGCCTGTTTGGCCTCGGCGAGATCATCGCCAATCTGGAGCGACCGACGGAGCGCCGCGTCGTCAGCCAGAAGGTCCGTGACCTGATCCCAAGCCGGGCTGATCTGCGCGCCGCCTTTCCCGCCATGCTGCGCGGCACCGCCCTGGGCTCGGTGCTCGGCGTGCTGCCCGGCGGCGGCGCGGCGCTGCCGCCCTTCTCCTCCTATGCACTTGAAAAAAAGCTGGCGAAGGACCCGTCCCGCTTCGGCAAGGGCGCGATCGAAGGGGTTGCCGGTCCGGAAGCCGCCAACAATGCCGGCGCGCAGACGAGCTTCATCCCGCTTCTGACGCTCGGCATTCCGGCGAACGCGCTAATGGCGCTGATGATCGGCGCGTTGATGATGCAGGGCATCCAGCCTGGGCCGCAGATCATGACCGAGCAGCCGAAGCTGGTCTGGGGCGTGATTGCCTCGATGTGGGTCGGCAACCTGATGCTGCTGGTGATCAACCTGCCGCTGATTGGGCTCTGGGTCTCGATGTTGAAGATTCCCTACCGCCTGCTCTTCCCGGCGATCGTGCTGTTCTGCTGCATCGGCACCTATGGCATCGCCAACAGCCTGTTCAATGTCTGGCTGATGCTGGGCTGCGCGGGCATCGGCTACTTCTTCATCAAGATCGGCGTCGAGCCGGCCCCGCTGCTGCTCGGCCTCGTGCTCGGGCCACAACTGGAAGAGAACTTCCGCCGCGCCATGCTGCTCTCGGACGGCAGTTTCTCGGTCTTCCTGTCGCGTCCGATCAGCGCGGTGCTGCTGGCGGTGGTCGCGGTGCTCCTGCTGGCGATGCTGTCGCCGACAATCCTGCGCAATCGAAGGGCGGCTCTGGCAGATAGCGCGTGAAATCTCCATCGGTGCCGCGTTGGCCTCTTCGACTATCGCGTGCACCTGACGCATATTGATGGGTGCATCATGATTGCCAGCGATCGATAGCTGCGATCGGCAAATGCGAACTGCTGGAACGCGAACTGCGCGCCAACTCCCGACATTGGGACTTCGCCCGGAAGCGGACGTCATCGGATAGGGCTAAAGCAGCTTTCCGCGCCTCAGCAGTCTTGCGCGATGCCAAGCTGAAACATCACGCCCCCAAGGGAAGCCCCTTCGGCGATACAGCGCCGGTCATTTCGGAAACACGCTCTTCAAGCTTCAGGAATAGGGGCGATGACCTTGATCTCGAAGGCTAAGCTCGCCAGCTAGTTCACGCCGATCGCCGTCTAGTTCGGGTAGGGTGCCTGCGGAAATATCTTGCTCTTGACGTTCATCACCGTGCCGAACTGGTTTTCGGGATCAGTATGAAACGTCGTGATGTCTACGATATCGTCGAAGCCCACCTAGCTCACTGCTTGTGGCGGCGACTACACCGAATACATTGCCCGCACCCGTCATACACGCTCGGCGAGTACGCGGTAATGTGCCATCTGCCCTGCTGCCCAAGTCTCAAACTCCGACAGGAAGTCTGCCGAAATGGCAACGCTGCGACCGCCGCGGGCAACGCTGAAGCATCCGCGTCGTTCCGCGCTCGAGAGGATATTGCCGATGTGCTGACGGGAGACTCGAAATCGCTCGGCCAATCCGCTGTAGGATAGGGGCGCCGGGGCGGCGACGCCCGACAGCGCGGCATAGTGTGTGGCCAGCACGGCCGACAGCACGGAGTACCCACAATCCTGACCGGTGAATTCGACTACGTTGCAAAAGGGACCGAAGTAGACGTCCTCCTGCAGGAACCTCTCATAGGAGGCTCCGAGCCAATCCGCTAACGCAGCAGCATCCAACCGAAGCTTCGCAACCATCGGCGACGCAGCCGGAACCAAGCGTTCGGAGGCCTCCAGAAAAGCGAGGGGTGAGCGACCGATTTCCTGAAGCAGTGTCATCGAGGGGCTCAACCGCAAAGCTCGACGGTCTGCGGGCAGTCGCTGCGCGGTGACGTAACCGCCCAGCCTGAGCGTGACGACCAGCTCTGCGATCTGCCGAGCGCTGGCTGGCGCGACACGCTGGAGTGTAGCAAGCGTCGGCGCCTCGCCGCCCCCCCGGCGCCAGCGCGCATCGAGACCGATCAGAGAAAAAGACACAAGATAGCGCAGCCTCTGGCCGAAGAATTTATCCGCCGGCCAGGGCATCTCCGGTCGCTGGATCACTGCAGCGCAATATAAGCGTAGCGCATCGCGGAACCCGCGGTGGTGGGTCAGGCTGGCGGCATAGGGCCATGGACCTCTGTCGGCATGGAGCGCGATTGAGCGGTGGAGCAAATCGGCGCGCGCAGCCGGTTCCGGAGCATCATGCATGGCCGGATGCGTGCAGATTTTGGACTTTGCAACGCAAGGTCGGCATGGCTTGATGCGTCTGCCCCGACGACAATCGACTGAGCCGATTCATAGCCTGCCATGCGAAAGACCGCTACTCGCCCGGGGGATCCAGCAGGCATCCGACAACAGGCTGGCGGTACCGCTCAATCAGCGAAATCAAAACGCTCAACGTACAAAGGACGAATTCTTCTCACGTTCTTAGTTCTACTAATTCAGAACGCCCACTGTCAATTTGCGATCTCCCAAACTGTTGGCAACATTGGAGGCTTGGCAGAAGTTTCGACTGATAACCCATTCCCCTACGACAGGGTTATGTTCGTGGGAACGGCGGGCCATATCCGCGCTCTCGACGATATCAGTCTTGGTAGCAGAATAATCGCGGATACAGGGTCAGTCGGTCGGATATCTGCGGTTGCCGGACATTCCATGAATGTCTACTTCCACGGTTTCCTGACAGGAGCGACTGTCTATTTCGGGTCGGCCGCGGATACGGGCAATATCAACTTCAATGGCTGGGAAGGGGCAGGAGGAATCGGTCTCAATATTGTCGTGGACGGCGGTACCTTGACGTCTATGCTCGTACGGCCCGGTGGTGTCGTCGTTCATTCGCTCAGCGCCGTGTTGAGCCAGGCTAAATCCCTCACGATCAACAACAATGCGACAGTCTATCTCTCGAGTGACGCGACCACGATCTCCCGTCTTGAGGGCAATGGCCAGATCGGCATTGCCGCGCCGCTGACGATTGGTGGAGGAACATTTTCGACCAGTATAACGGGAGCGTCGCGGCTCACCTTCTCCGGGGATAGCACCTGGACGGGTGTTGGTGCCAGCATCGGGACGCTCGAGGTTCGGCCCGGTGTGACATTGACGACCACCAGTTCCGACGCTGTGGAAGCTTCTACCGATCTCCAGATCGATGGTACGCACCAGCTGAACTCTTCGCTGTCGGTCAATGGGCTCAGCGGCAGCGGGCTGATCGTCCTCGGTCCCGGAGTGAATCTGAGTGCAGGCACGCAGAATGCCACTTCCGCTTTCAGCGGCACGATCTCGGGCTACGGTGGCTTCACCAAGGATGGCGCGGGCGCGCAGACGCTCTCCGGCGCCAACACGTTTACCGGCGGCACGACGATCAATGCCGGCATGCTCGCGCTGAGCGGCGCCGGCAGCCTCGCCGCAGGCGGCAGCTTGACCCTCGCTGCAGCGGGGTCGGCTTTCGACATCAGCGGCGCGACCGGCGGACGGACCGTCGGTGGGCTGTCCGGAGTCAGTGGCAGCACCGTCGCCCTCGGCGCCAATACGTTGACCTTTGGCGACGCGACGAACCAGACGTTCGGCGGGGTCATCAGTGGCACGGGCGGCATCATCAAGCAGGGCGCTGGCACGCAGACGCTGACCGCCAGCAATATCTACGCCGGCGGCACAACGATCAATGCCGGCACACTCGCGCTGAGCGGCGCCGGCAGCCTGGGCGCGGCCGGCGCGCTGAACCTTGCCGGCGCAGGCGCTGCGTTCGACATCAGCACATCCGTCACCGATCAGACCATTGGAGGGCTATCCGGCGCGGCCGGCAGCGTCGTCACATTGGGCGCCAGGACGCTGACCTTCGGCGATGCGACTAGCAGGAGCTTCGCCGGCTCGATCGGTGGTACCGGCGGTGTCGTCAAGCAGGGCTCCGGTAGGCAGACGCTGAGCGGGACCAGCAGCTATGCCGGCACAACGACAGTTTCCGCCGGAGAGCTGCGCGTCGACGGCGCGCTGATCGGGCTCGGCGCGGTGACGGTCGCAGCCGGCGCGACCCTGTCCGGGACCGGCAGCATCGCCGGGGCTGTGACCGTGGACGGCACTCTGTCGGCGGGCCACAGCCCAGGCACGCTCACGGTCGGATCGCTGACGCTCAACAGCGGCTCGACCTCGGTCTTCGAGCTGAACACGCCGGGAGTGGTCGGCGGTAGCGATCCCGTCGCCGGCAACGACCTCGTTGAAGTTACGGGCAACCTCACGCTCGGCGGCGCGCTCGACGCGCGCGCTGCGGCGGCCGGCTATTATCGCCTGTTCGACTATGGCGGCACGCTCACCGGCAGCTTCGACAGCCAGAGCGTGACCTCGACCCGCGGCGACTTCGCCATCGCCAGCGCGCAAGTCGATACGGCCGTGGCGGGACAGGTCAATCTCGTCGTGCTCGGCACCGGCCAGACCATGCAATTCTGGGACGGCGCGAACACCGCGGCCAATGGCACCGTCAACGGTGGTGCCGGTACCTGGTCGGCGTTCGGCACCAATTGGACCGACAGCGCCGGCAGCACCAATGGGGGCTGGGGCGGTTCGGTTGGCATCTTCGCCGGTGCCGCGGGCGGTGCGGTGAGCGTGTCAGGCACGGTGAGCTTCGACACTCTGCAATTCTCGACCAGCGGCTATGTGCTAAGCGGCGGCACGCTCTGGATCGCGCCCGCGAGTGGAGGGGACGGTACCTTCAATGTCGACAACGGCGTCGTCGCCAGTATTGCCTCGACCATTGTCGATGGCACCGGCACGGCCATCGTCAAGGTCGGCGGCGGCAGGCTCATTCTCTCGGGCAACAACAGCTACACCGGCGGAACGGCGATCGATGGCGGCACGCTGCAGGTTTCGGCCGATGCCAATCTCGGCGCGATCTCTGGCGGCCTGAGTCTGAACGGTGGCACGCTGAGGACGACGGCGAGCTTCTCCTCTACCCGCAATGTCGTACTCAATGCCGCAGGCGGCATCTTCCAGGCCGATGCCGACCTGGCCTGGTCGGGTGGCATCAGCGGCAGCGGCGCCCTCGCGAAGACCGGGAACGGTACGCTGGTGCTAACCGGAACAAACACCTATGCCGGCGGGACCACGATCACCGACGGCGTCCTGCAGATCGGCGATGGCGGCACCTCGGGCTCGATCACGGGCGCTGTCGTCAACAACCGCACGCTCGCCTTCAACCGCTCGGACGACATCGCCTTCGCCGGCGCGATCTCGGGCTCGGGCGACGTGCAGAAGCGCGGGGCCGGATCGCTGACCATGACCGGCGCCAACACCTATTCCGGCGGAACATTGATCGCGCAGGGCACGCTGATCGGCTCGGCCAGTAGCTTCGGCGTCGGCCAAATCATAAATAGCGGCGTGCTCGTCATCGACCAGCTGACGGATGCAAGCTTCGCCAACGCGATCAACGGAACCGGCTCCTTCACCAAGCGCGGTGCGGGCAATCTCGACCTGACAGGCACGAGCGCTCTGGTCGGCTCGACTACGGTCGAGGCCGGCAAGCTCTCGGTCAACGGATCGCTCGCCTCCTCGGCGGTCACCGTGATGAGCGGGGCGACGCTCGGCGGCTCGGGCACGGTCGGCACGACGGTGGTCAATGCCGGCGCGACGGTCGCGCCGGGCAACTCGATCGGGACGCTGACGGTGTCGGGCAACGTTTCCTTCGCAAGCGGCTCGACCTATCAGGTCGAGGTCAACGCCGCGGGTCAGGGCGACAGGATCGTGGCGTCCGGCAGCGCCAGCATCAGTGGCGGCAATGTGCAGGTGCTGGCCGAGAGCGGCAATTACGCGGCGGCGACCAGCTACACAATCCTGACCGCCTCAGGTGGCGTCAGCGGCACCTTTAGCAGCGTCACCTCGAACCTCGCCTTCCTGACGCCGTCGCTGACTTACGACAGCCAGAACGTCACGCTGACGATGACGCGCAACGACAACTCCTTCGGCCCCGAGGGTGGCGGCAGCTCCGGCGGCACCTCTGTCGCGCAGACCCGCAACCAGGGCTTCATCGCGATCGCGGCCGAGCGGCTCGGGGTCGGCAATGCGGTCTACGACGAGCTGATCTCGGCCACGGCCGATCAGGCGCGGGCCGGCTTCGATCTGCTCTCGGGCGAGGCGCATGCCCAGGCGGTCAGCGAGATGATCGACGCGAGCCGGCTTGTGCGCGACACCATACTCGGCCATCTGCGCGGCCCACTGCTGACCGCGCCGGGGCAGCAGGTCGCTGGTGCCTTCAGCGCCGACCTTGCCGGCCGCAAGGGCGCGGTCATGATGCCCGCCCCGGTGCCGCAGCCGCGCTATGGCCTCTGGGGCACGGCCTTCGGCAGCGCCGGCAACACCGACGACGACGGCAATGCCGCCAGCCTGAGCCGCCGCAGCGGCGGGGCGCTGCTCGGGGCGGATGTCATGGTCTACGACGCGCCGGGCTCATCGCTGAAGCTCGGCGTTGCTGGCGGCTACAGCCAGTCGCGCTTCGATATCGATGCTAGGCTTTCCAGCGGCAAGCTCGAGAGCGGCCATGCCGCGCTCTATGCCGGCGCCCGCTTCGGCAACCTTCGCCTCGATGCCGGCGCGGCCTATAGCTGGTCGGATAGCGACATCCGCCGCCAGGTCCAGATCCGTGGCTTCGGCGATCTCTTGCGCCTGCAGCGTCCGGGCTCGGTGACGCAGGGCTTTGCCGAGCTCGGCTATGGCTTCGCCTTCCAGGGCATTGCGCTGGAGCCCTTCGCCCAGCTCGCCTTGATCCGGGTCTCGACCGATGCCGGCACCGAGCGTGGCGGCGCGGCGGCCTTGCGGGTGCTCTCCAGCGACCAAACGCTTGGCTTCACCACGCTCGGCCTGCGCGCCGAGGCGCAGATCGGGGCGATGCCGCTGTTCGCCCGCGGCATGCTCGGCTGGCGCCATGGCTTCGGCGATCTCACGCCGCAGGCCCGCACCGCCTTCGTCGCCGGCACCACGCCGGCCACGGTCTTCGCCACCCCGATCGACCGCGAGGCCCTCGTCGCCGAGGCCGGCCTCGATTGGCGCATCTCCTCCGCTACCGCGCTCGGCCTGACTTACTCCGCTGCCATCGGCGAACGCTCCCGCGACCACGCCCTCAAGGGACGCGTCGAAATGCGGTTCTGAGCAAAGTTCGCTGCGCCGTCATTTGCGGCGGAATTGCCCCGCCCGAAGGAAGCCATCATTCTGACAGTTGCGGGCAAGGTCACCGACCGCAACGGCCTGCGCTTGGCGCCGCCATAGCCGCCGGACATGGGCGAGCCGCCAACGGCCGCACCGCTCGATACCACGAGGACCCGGCTTCCCGATGCGAGCGGCAGGTTCAACGCCGCCTGCAGCCAATGCAGCACCGCCTTGACGTCATGTTCCCACAGCGCTGTGAAATACGCCCAGCTGATCTGGTCGAGCTTAGCCATCGGCGGCTTGGCGCCGGCGTTCAGCACTAGGATGTCCGGCCGCACCTCGGCGAGAATGCGATGGGCGGCGGCACCGTCCCTGACATCGGCGGCAAGCGTTCCTACCCCTAGCTGGTTCCGTACCGCTTCGAGCGCCTCGGATTGCCGCGCCACCACGGTGACCTTGGCGCCAAGATCGACAAGGGTCTCGACCAGGCCCGAACCGAGGCCACGGCTGCCCCCGGTAACCACGACACTCTTGTCCTGCAAACTCATGTTTCCGCGCTCCGATCATGTGATGGAGCTAAGACGGATGAGGGAACGAAAAGGAGTCAGGCTGCTTGGCCGGGAGCGAGCCAAATTACGGCGAGGGATCAACAGGAAGCGCCAAAATCGGCCTCTGATTGATGGCCAGGAAGCAGACCTTCAGCGTGGGCTCGTCCGGTTTGCTGGTTGCTCGCTGCTGCAGCGGCGCAGCTATTCGGGGATACCGGACTTCCGCATGCCCTCGGCGAAACGCTCCACATAGCTCGGGGAATTCATGGGCAGCGTTTCCAGGATCGCGGAGACGGTCATTCCTGGATGAGCTGCGAGGAAGGTATCGGCCGCTCGCCGGGCCTCCTCCACACGACCCAGGTGGGCGAGCGCGGAGGCTAGGACGCGATGGACGAAGGTTGCGCTTGGCCGGGTGGCCATCGCCGCCTCAAGCCACTCCACGGCGGCTTCGTCGCACTCCTTACCGAAGAAGGCGCAGCCGATCCCGAAGGAGGCATTGTAGTTCAGCGGATCCAATGGACTCGCCCGGATGCTCGCCCTGAAACGATCGACAGCCTCGTCGTATTGGCCGTTGTAGAAACTGTTCCACGCTCCCCTCTGCAGCGTCCACGCCGAGTTCGGGTTCAGCAATAGGGCCCTGTTGATCGCCGACGACGCGTGTT
>NZ_JBBBBQ010000014.1:0-94289 GCF_037120455.1 Allobosea sp. CCNWLY174
TAGCTCGTCGACGCCGCGTAGTTGCCGCTCTCGGCCAGGACCTGCACCGTACCGCCCGAGAGCGTCGCCGAGCCCGAAGCGACGATCCTGTCGCCCTGGCCGGCGGCGTTGATCTCGACCTGATAGGTCGAGCCCGAGGCGAAGGAGACATTGCCCGAGACGGTCAGCGTCCCGATCGAATTGCCCGGCGCGACCGTCGCGCCGCTGGCGACGCTCACACCGGCGATCGTGCCGGAGCCACCGAGCGTACCGCCGTCGAGCGTGACAGCGCTCGCCAGCGAGCCGTTGACGACGAGCTTGCCGGACGAGACCTTGGTCGTGCCGGTATAGGTGTTGGCTCCCGTCAGCGTCAGCGTGCCGGTTCCCGCCTTGGTCACCCCGCCCGTGCCGGTGATCGTGCCCGAGAAGGTCGTCGACGAGTTATCCGAACCGGCCCTCAGCGTGCCCGAGCCGAGCGTGACCGTGCCGGCGCCGGCCAGCGAGGCGATGCTCTGGTCGAAGCCGGCGAGATCGAGCGTCGCGCCGGCACCAACCGTGAAGGCCGAGTTCGACGAGAACGCGCCGGCGACGCCAGCCCGCAAGGTGCCGCCGGACACGGTCGTCGTGCCCGAATAGCTGTTCGCGCTCATCAGGTTCGTCGTTCCGGCGAGTTGGCGCACCGAGCCGGTGCCGGTGATCGACGGCGAGAAAGTATAGCTGGCCTCGGTGTGGTTGAAGACCAGCTTGCTGGCGCTGGTGTTCAAGGCGACGGTGCTGACGATGAGATTGCCAGCCGCCGTGGCGGCGCTGCCCTCGGCCGCGCCGATATTGACTGTGCCGCCGGCGCTGCCGCCGACGAGGCCGAGATCGAGCGTACTGCTGCCGCCCCCGCCCTCGCTGCCGCCTCCACCTCCGGTCAGCTGCAGCGTTCCGCCCTCGGACAGCGTCAGTGTGCCGGTATTGGCATGGCCGACATAGAGCTGCGTGCCGTTACCGACCCATTGCGAGCCCGCCCCGGTAATGGTGACCGAACTGTCGCCGCCGCCGCCGACGATGCCGACCGTGCCGGTGCCGCTGCCGGTCTTCACCGAGCCGCCAGCCTCGATCAGCAATGTGCCCGAGCCGATCTCGCCGACCCGCATCTGGCCGAAGGTCTCCCAGCTCGAGCCGGTCCCGGTGACGATCGCGGTGGCTCCATTGCTGATATAGGCCTGCCCGCCAGCGACGGAGCTGCCGAGCTTGCCACCGGCCTCGATCCGCAACGTGCCCTCGTTGACCCAGGTCCGGCCATTGTAGTCGCCGGAGCTGTTGCCGGTCAGAACCAGCGTGCCGGCGCCCTGCTTGATGAAGCTGGCGCTGCCGCCGGTGGTGATCGAACCGGTGAGCGTCAGCGTCGTGCCTGCATCGGTCTCGATCCGCCCACCGCCCGTGGTGAAGGCGATGCTCCGACCGCTCGAGAAGGTCGACGTGGTGCGCAGGACAGCGTCAGCCCCAGTGCCGGCCCCGCCGACGATCGTCGTGTTGGAAAGGGTGATGCCGGTGGCGGTATTGCCGAGATTGGCATCGGACGAGACGGAGAGCGTCCCCGCCGAGATCGTCGTGCCGCCGGTGTAGAAATTCGTGCCCGTCAGGACTAGCGTGCCGGTTCCCGTCTTGGCGATGCCACCGGTGCCAGTGATCGTGCCATCCATGGTGAAAGTCTGGTCGGCGGTCACTTCGACCGTGCCGTTGGCGTTGAGCGTCACCGCTCGCGCCGTCGAGAAGCTCGCGGTCGCCTGCAGGGTGCCGCCATTGAAGGTCAGTCCACCCGACACATCGCCGAGATTGGTATCCTGCGAGATCGAGAGCGTGCCCTGATTGAGCGCCGTCCCGCCGTTATAGGTGTTTTCGCCGGTCAGCGTCAGCGTGCCCGAGCCCTCCTTGGCCACGCCGCCAGCGCCGCTGACCACGCTGCCGATCGTCGCGGCGATCGTCTGGTCGAAGGTCAGCGTGCCGGTGTCGACGACGATGCCGCCATTGATAGTCGCCGAGGCGTTGCCGATGGTCAGCCTGTTGCTGCCGCCGGTGAAATGGATCGCCGCGGCCCGCGTCGTGCCGTCACCCGACAAGCCGCCCTCGATCGTGCCGTTATTGGTGATGATCAGGTCGGCGCCGATGATGGCCTCGCCGCCGGCTGCGCCTACGCCGTTCGCCTCTTCGCCTGGGTTGGGGGGGCGGCCGAAGGACGTCGGCAAATTCGAGCCGCCGCGCCCGCCAACGCCACCACGGATCGTGCCGTTGACGGTCAGCGTCGTCGTCGCGCCGCCATTGGTGAAGACCAGGCCGGCGCCGCCAACGCCGGCCGCGCCGGCGGCGCCAGTGCCGTCCGATACATAGGAGCCGCCGTTTCCGCCGTTTCCGCCCTGGATCGTGCCGTCGATGGTCAGGTCCTGGGCAGCGCTGCCATCGGTGAAGAGCAGGCCGATGCCGCCGGAACCGCCTCCGCCGCCGAAACCATAAAAGCTACCACCGCCATGGCCGCCATTGCCGCCGGTGAGCGTGCCGGCGATCGCTCCCGTCGCACCCGCGCCCGTGACCACGCCACCAAAGCCGCCCGCGCCACCGCCGCCGCCCGAGTAGAAATAGCCGGAGGTGCCGTCGCCGCCATTGCTGCCGGTACTGGCACCGACCGGCAGGACCGCGCCGACGGCGCCATGCACGCCGCCATCGCCGCCTCGGCCCTCGTTGGGGTTGCCGTCGCCGGCCAGCCCGCCAGTCCCGCCGGTAACAGCGCCGGCGCCGCCGCCGCCGCCGCCCGCATTGCCTCCTGGCGCTATTTGACCTCTGGCGCCCGCACCACCGGCACCCGTCGGGTTGTCGATGCCGCCCGCGCCGCCGGAGCCCGGTTGCGCGCTGCTTCGGTCGCCACCGCGCCCGCCATTGGCGAGCGCCTGCCCGGCGGACAGGAGCAGCACGAGCGCCGTGCCCGCGAGCAGGTGCGATGCGAGCCGCGTGCGAGATGTCCCGCCGAGCGCAGGACTGGTGACCGATATCATGAGAATGCCCAACCCAACCGCGCCACAGGCTTAGGCGGGTAAGGGCAGGAGGCAATGAACAGCCGTTCACATCTCGAGATAAAATAAATTGTTGCAGTTCTGCCGCAGTTCCTCGGGCTCAGCCTGCCATCCGGCAGCCTCGGCCGACGGAAGGCATCATCCGCGTCTGCTCAACGACGCGCTTGCGGCAGCCGGCTCGGGAGTGAATGAGACGGCCTCAGCCCGGATCCGAGATTTGTGCGGCCAATCGGGCCTCGCCGCTGTCGTTCCAGACGTCTTGGCGCCGGATCGATCCGCCGGCGATCTCGAAGCGGTCGACGAAGCGGATATCGGAGAAGGCGGTGCCATCAGGCCATCGGCCATAGAGGCTGCCGAGGACATAGACGATGGCGGTGCCGTCTCTCTGCTCGCAGCAGTCGCAGCGCTCGATATGCTTGGCGATGCTGCGATAGCGGGCGGACGAGCCGGCGACGATCGCGGCCAGATCGCTCCGCCTAACGCCGCCAGGGAAGACGAACGCGGCATCCGCGGTGATGAAGCTGCGGGCGGCATCGAGGTCACGCCGCTCCATCGCCGCGAGATAGCGCAAAGCGAGCGCCTTTGGCCCGTCATGGCGCTCGGCCGCCAGGGCTGGAGAGAGGATCGCCTCAGAGCTCATTGACCGCCCGCGCCAGCATCAGCTTCTGACGGACTTTCGAGAACATCGGCAGCACGATCAGCAGCAGGCCGAAGGCCAGGATGGTCAGGGCGATCGGCCGGCCCATCAGATAGTCGAGCGGATCGCGCGCCAGCATCATGGTCTGGCGCAGGTTGAACTCGATCGGCCCGCCCAGCACGAAGGCGAGGATCAGCGGCGCCGTGTCGAAGCGCAATTTGCGCAGGCCGTAGCCGAGCACGCCGAACAGCAGGAGGAGCAGAATCTCGACTGGGTTGTTGTTGAGCGAATAGGCGCCGATGATCATGAACAGGATCAGCGCGGCATAGAGCGCGCGATAGGGCACCTTCAGCAGCTGCACCCAGATGCCGATCAGCGGCAGATTGAGCAGCACCAGCATGACGTTGCCGACATACATCGAGGCGATCACGCCCCAGAAGATCTCCGGCCGCTCCTGGATCATCAGCGGGCCCGGCGTGACGTTGTGGACGATCAGCGCTCCCAGCAGCAGGGCGGTCACGGGGTTGCCGGGCAGCCCGAGCGCCAGCAGCGGGATGAAGGAGCCGGCCGCGCCGGCATTGTTGGCGGCCTCCGGCCCGGCGACGCCCTCGACGGCGCCGTTGCCGAACTCCTCCGGATGCTTGGTGAACTTCTTCTCGACGCCATAGGAGATGAAGGAGGCGAGCGTCGCGCCGCCGCCCGGCAGCAGGCCGATCAGGAAGCCGAGCACCGAGCCGCGTGCGATCGGCATCGCCGAGCGCTTCCAGTCGTCTTTGGTCGGCATCAGGCTGCCGACGGGAACCGCCTGCATCGAACGGGTGCGGAATTTCTCGACGTTCTCGAAGACCTCGCCGAGGCCGAAGATGCCCATCGCGACCACGACGACGCCGAAGCCGTCGGTGAGCTCGGGAATGCCGAGGGTGAAGCGCGGCTGGCCGGTGATGACGTCCTGTCCGACCATGCTGAGCAGCAGGCCGGCGGCGATCATGATCAGCGACTTGACGACGTTGCCTTTGGCCAGGACCAGGATGACGATGAAGCCGAGCAGCAGCAGAGACAGGTTCTCGGCCGGGCCGAAGCGGATGGCGAACTCGACCAGCGGCATGCTGATCAGGCCGATGGCGACCGCGCCGACCGTACCGGCGACGAAGGAGCCGATCGCGGCGATGGCGATGGCGGCGCCGGCGCGGCCCTGCTGCGCCATCTTGTAGCCATCGAGGCAGGTGACGACGCTCTGGGCCTCGCCTGGAATCTTGACGAGGATGGCGGTGGTCGAGCCGCCATAGCTGGCGCCGTAATAGATGCCGGCGATCATGATGATTGCCGAGACCGGGTCGAGCCCGATGGTCAGCGGCAACAGCATCGCAATGGCAGCCGTGGGGCCCAGCCCCGGCAGGACGCCGATCAGCGTGCCGATCGACGCGCCGGCAAAGCAGAAGACCAGGTTCATCGGCTTCAGGGCGACGATGAACCCTCCGAGCAAGCCTTCCATCAGTAACCCCAGAGCGTGCCGGCCGGCATGTTGACCGAGAGCGCGACGACAAAGAGCAGATAGGCGGCGAGCGCGGTCAGCACGGCCCGGAGGAGGGCTTTGGCCGAGACCAGTTTCTCCTCGCCGATCGCATAGAGGCCGTACATCAGCGCGGTGCCGGCGACGATGAAGCCGAGCCAGGTCAGCAGCAACGCAAAGGCGCCGATCATCAGCGTGACGAGCGCGACCATGGCCGCGCCATGCAGGCCGCCATCCTCCTCATCCGCTTCGGCCTCGTCCGAACCCGGCTTGACGAGCAGCGCGAGGCTCAGGCCGGTCATCGCCAGCGAGAGCAGCAGCGGGACCGCCCCGGGGCCGAGCAGCCGGCTCGTGCCGAGCGGCAGCTGCAGCGAGGCGAAGGTCCCGATCAGGCCGCAGACGATGCCTGCGATCGCGCCGAGGCGCGGCCGCAGGGTCGCGGCCAGGCTGCTCGTCTCTCCGGTCACTTGGCCAGGCCGAGCTTGACGAGCAGCGGCTTCATCATCGCGCTCTCCTCGGCGATCTCGCGGCCGAAGACGTCCGGGCCGGCGAACTCGACCTCGGTCATCGTGCTCTGCGCGAAGGCGATGACGGCCGGGCCGGCGGCGGCCTTCTCGATCACGGCGGCGAGCTGCTGCACCACCGCGTCGGGCGTCGCCTTCGGCGCCCAGATGCCGACCAGCGGCGACAAAGCGAGGTCGACGCCGGATTCGGCGAAGGTCGGTACGTCCGGCAGGATCTTGGCGCGCGTCTTGCCGAACTGCGCGATCGCGACCATGCGCCCACCCTTGGCCTGCGGCACGATCGACTGGGCGAAGCCGAGCGCGAGGTCGATGGTGCCGCCGACGGTCGCCGCCACCGCGGGCGTCGCGCCAGGGAAGGGCACATGGGTCAGCTTGATGTCGGCGGCCAGCGCGAAGGCCTCGCCGGAGAGATGCGTGCCGCCGCCGGTGCCGGCGCTGCCGAATGTGACCTTCTCCGGATTGGCCTTGGCATAGGCGACGAGGCTCTTCACGTCGTTGAAGGGGGCTCCGACGCGGGCGCCCATGACGTTGGGGCCGAGCCCGACGCGGGCGACCGGCCGCAGATCGGACACCGCATAGGGCAACTGGTTCTGGTGCGGCGCGACCGAGAGCGGCGCCGAGGTCGAGAACAGCAGGGTGTGGCCGTCGGGCTTGGCCGATTTGGCGACGTAGTTCGCGCCGATCGTGCCGCCGGCGCCGGGACGGGTCTCGACCAGCACGTTCTTTCCGAGAATCTTCTCCATCTCGGTGCCGAAGGCGCGGGCGAACTGATCGGTCGAGCCCGGCGCATAGGGCACGACGAAGGTGATCGGTTGCGTCGGAAAGGCGAAGGCCGCCCGGCTCGCCAGGCCGAGCCCGGCCGTAGCGGCCAACCCGCCGAGGAGGGCGCGCCTCCCGATTCCCGCTTCGTCCATCCCGCTCATCGTTCGTCTTCCCTCGTTCCGGCCTGATCGGGGCCTAGTGGCAAGGAGCCGGACCAGACGCGCGATGCCTGAGCCTTTGCTGTATGCAATAAAATGTCAACACTTCTTGCGGCGCTGGCTGACGCATATTTCGGCACGTGTCTCGAAAGCGGGCGGTCAGGCGGGCATTATGAGTTGAAGTCCTGCATCAGCAGCGCCTCATGGTCCCCCCTCAATGAGGCTGGTGTTGCAGGGGCGCGGTGCACTTTGGAGATGGCGCAGAGTCCATCGTCGATAGTGTCAACAGTATGTGCGAGATCTGCATGCAATCCGCTTATGGGGCGATGACGAAACGGCCTTGGACGCCGGGTCGTGAGCCCGGTCTTGTGAGGCGCCCTGTCCTGTCCGAGCCGGAGCCCATGCTGGCCACGTCCCCTCCCGCGAGAATGCCCGCCGTCAAGCCGCTCATCGTCGGCATCGGTGGCACGCCACGTGAGCAGTCCTCGAGCGAACTCGCCTTGCGCCAGGCCTGCGAGGCGATCGCGGATGAGGCCGAGATCCGCATCTTCGCCGGGCGCGACCTCCTGCTGCCGCTCTATCAGCCGGGCATCGCGCGCCAGGATGCGGGTGCTGCAGCGCTGGTTTCGGCGCTGATGCATTGCGACGGGCTCATCATCGCGAGCCCGGCCTATCACGGCACCGTCTCGGGCCTGATCAAGAACGCGCTCGACTATGCCGAGGAGCTGGCAGGGGAGGCGCGGCCCTATCTCGACGGTATTCCGATCGGGCTGATCGCCTGTGCCGCCGGCTGGCAGGCGGCGGGCCAGACGCTCGCGACACTGCGGACGATCGCACATGCGCTGCGCGGCTGGCCGACGCCGTACGGCGCAACGATCCGCACGGCGCCCGGCCTGTTCGCCGGGGGAGTTTGCAGCGATCCTGCAGTCGCCGCCGATCTCCGCCGCGTCGGCGAGCAGGTGCTTGCCTTCGTCCATTCGCAGGGATCGGCGCTCGTCGGGCTGGCATCAGTACAGCGCGCCGCGACCTTCACCTCGGCCGGGACTGCGTCATGAGGCTGGGAATCTGGGCGCCGCTGCCCCACACCATCCGCGCCGAACCCGAGATGGAGCGTGCGATCGCCGAGCTCGGCACGGCGGGCACCGGGGATGCGGCCGACACCTCCTTCGAATTTGCCGCTCGCATCCTGCAGCAGGCGGAAGAAGCGGGGTTCTCGATCTCCCTGATCGCCGAGCGCTGGCTTGGGCCGGATCTCGAATCCTGGGTGATGGCCTCGGCACTGTCGCAGCGGACGCAGCGCATGGAGCTGATGGTCGCCGCCCATCCCGGCATCGTCACGCCGCAGGCCGTGGCCAAGATGGGCGCCTCGCTCGACCGGATCAGCGGCGGGCGCTTCGCGATCAACCTGGTCAATGGCTGGTGGCCCGACGAGCTCAATCTGTTCGGCAATGGCGGCTGGCTGGAGAGCAGCGCCGACCGCGCCGCGCGCCTCGGCGAATTCGTCCGGGTGCTGCGCGGGCTGTGGACGCAGGAGGCGTTCTCGTTCAGCGGCCGCTTCTACACGGTCGACAAGGCGAGCCTGCCCTTGAAGGCGCGCCGCTCGCCGCCGCCGATCTACGCCGCCAGCCGCTCGCCCGAGGGCAAGGCGCTGGTGGCGGAAAGCTGCGATGTCTGGTTCGCCGACTACGTGCCCGATTACCGCCTCTATGACGACAACCTGGCGGTGATGACGCAGGAGATCGCCGAGATGAAGGCGCTCGCCGCCGGCCACGAGCGCGAACTCGGCATCGGGCTCAGCGCGCATGTGATCTGCGCCGATACGCAGGACGACGCTCACGCCCAGGCCGAGGAGATGCTGGACTACGGCAAGCGCAGCCGCATCGCCGCCGTGGCTGCGCGCGGGCTTGGGGCCGGGCTAGTCGGCACGCCGGAATTGTTGGCGCAGCGGATCGAGACGTACTCACGCATCGGCGTAGATTGCCTGATGCTGCGCTTCCACCCGATGGCGGAGGGACTTGCCAATTTCGCCGAGGGGGTCGTTCCGCTGCTGCGCGAGCGATTGGTGATCGATGGTGCGGCGATAAAGCCGGAGCCGGAGCCGGCCGATGGCTGAGGCGGTATTCTCCCGCCACGCCCTGATTACCGGCAGCTCGTCCGGGATCGGCCTTGCGCTGGCGCAGCGCCTGCTGGCAGCTGGCTGGCGCGTAACCGGCATCGACCGCCAGGCGGCACCGACCGAGGCGGAGGCTGCCGGCCTGCGCACAGTGCCGCTCGATCTGCTCGATGCCGCTGCGCTGGCGAGTGCCTTGCCGGACATCCTGGCGGAGCGGCCGGACGCCTTCGTGCATTGCGCCGGGCTGATGCGGACGGGGCGCATCGCCGAGATCCGCGACGAGGATATGGAAACGCTCTGGCGACTGCATGTCGGCGCCGCCATCGCCATCCTGCGCGAGCTCGTGCCGATCCTGCCTGATATCCGCGGGCGTATCGTGCTGCTGTCGAGCCGCGGCGCGCTCGGCCGGCCGGGGAGGGGCGCCTATGCCGCGAGCAAGGCGGCGCTGCAGGGCCTTGCCCGGAGCCTCGCGCTCGAGCTGGCGCCGCACGGCATCACAGTCAATGTCGTGGCGCCGGCTGCGACGGACACGCCGATGCTGCGCGATCCCGGTCGCGGCGAGGCGCCTGCCGTCTCGCTGCCGCTCGGCCGGCTGATCGCGCCGGACGAGGTCGCCTATCTCGTGCAGTGCCTGCTGGCGCCGGAGGCCGGGGCGATCACCGGCCAGACGCTCTATGTCTGCGGCGGGGCCTCGCTGGTCGCGCCGAGTTGAGACCGGTTCACTCCGGGCCGATCGCGCCCGGCCAGCCGCCCTGCTCGGTCATCTCGCGGACGATCCCGAGCGCGATCCGGGCGAACTCCGCCGCGATGGTCGAGGGCGAGGGCAGATCGAGTTCGACTAGCGCCAGCGGCCAATAGGCGCGCGGCGCGATCGGGCGGATGTCGACCGCCCCGGCGAGCATGCCGGCGGCGAGTGTGGCACGGGTCATCAGGCTGACGCCGAGGCCGCGCCGGACCAGCCCGCTGGTGATGACGTGGTCGTCGACCTCGTAGCGCGCGTCGATCCACAGGCCCTCGCGCGCGGCCCAGGCGTCGAGCAGGCGGCGCGAGGCGTTCGGCCGGCTCGGCAGGATCAGCGGCAATTTGACGATCTCGGCCGAGGGCAATCCACCGGTGCCGCCGCCGAGGCTGCCGGGGAGCCCGACGACGAAGACCTCCTCGCGCAGCAGCGGCGTGACCTTGAGACCGCGCTGCGGCAGCGGATCATGGGCGAAGGCGAGATCGAGCTGGCGGCGGGCGAGCAGGTCGCGGAGCTGGCTGGAGAACCCGCCGACGAGCTTGATCTCGACCTGTTGGTGCGCGGCGCTGAAGCGGGCGAGCAGAGGCGGCGCCAGCAGATGGCCGACGCCTGGCGGCATGCCGATGGTGAGGCGGCCGGTCAGTGCGGTGGCGCCGCGGCGAACGTCACTGGCGGCCTGCTCGACCTGGCGCAGCAGTTGGGCGGAGTGCTCGAACAGGATGCGGCCGGCCTCGGTGAGGCGGGCGCCGTCGCGGCCGCGTTCGAGCAGCTCCTTGCCGAGCTCGCCTTCCAACTCGCGGATGGTGCGGCTGACCGCCGGCTGGGAAATGCGGAGCATCTCCGAGGCGCGGCTGAAGCTGCCGCATTCGGCGACGGTCCGGAAATAGCGCAGCGCCCGGAGATCCATCGGCTGCGCCCTCCCTCTAGGCGGTTCGCGTCAGGCGAGCCGCCGCCCGCCCGGCGATGAAGCCAAGGCCGAGCGCTGCGAGCAGGCCGTTGCCGGAGGCATAGCCGGCGCCGCCGGCCTGCCCGCTGATGCCGGCCGCGGCGCCGCCGCCGGCATAGAGGCCCGGAACGACGCCGCCATCCGAGCGCAACACGCGCGCCTCCTCGTCGACCAGCAGGCCGCCCTGGGTGTGGAACAGCGCCGGAGCGATCCGTGTCGCGACGAACGGCGCCTGCAGGGGCCCCATGCCCCAGGCCTTCCGGCCGAGGACGTCCGGCCGATCGCCCTGGGCTGCACCAGCCGTTAGCGCGAGCGTCTCTCCGAGCACATCCGGCGGCAGGCGGCACGCTGTGGCGAGCGCGGTGGCATCGGCGAAATCGGGCGCGCCACCATGGGCGACGAGCACGCCGAAATCCGGCTGGCCGGCGGCGGTCGCCTCGCGGATGCGGCTGTCATAGATGGCGAACAGGCGACCGCCGCGTGCCAGCGCCGGCGCGGCAAAAGCGGAATAGCCGAGGGTCTCGTCGGCGAAGCGCCGGCCGGTCTCGTCGACGATGACGCCGCCCTTCTCGACGACGGTCCAGGTGACGAGCTCGCCATGCGGCTGGGCGATGGCGGAATGGGCCTGGTAGGCGCCCATATTGGCGAAGCGGGCACCGAGTGCCTCGCCCCAGCGCACCGCCTCGCCATCGCTGCCGAGCGCGCCGAAATACTCGGCCCCGGCGATGTCGGGGGCGTGGCGGGCGAGCAGTTCCCGGTCATGGCCAAAACCGTTGCAGGCGAGGATCACGGCCTTGGCCGCGATCAGGCTCTCCTCGCTGCCTTGCGTCCGGACCCGCGCGCCGCGGACGGCGCCGACTTCGACGACCAACGCGGTCGCGGGGGTCGCTAGCGCCACCGGGATGCCGCGCTCCTCGGCCGCTTGCCAGAGCCCCTGCATCAGGTCAGCACCGCGGCGCGAGGGCACGGCGTGGAGACGGTTGACGCTGTGCCCGACATGGCGGTAGGCGCCGATCAATTCGATCGGCAGGCCGATGGTATCGGCGAGCCATTCGACCATCGGTGCCGAGATGTCGGCGAGGCGATCGACCAGTGCCTCGGCCTCGTGGGGGCCGGCGGTTCGGCGCAGATCTGCGGCGAAGCGGGCGGGATCGTCGGTGATGCCGGCCGCGGCCTGGAAGCGGGTGCCGGCAGCGGGGATCGAGCCGCTCGACAGCATGGTGTTGCCGGCGAGGCGCGGCAGTTTTTCGACGACCGCGACCTCGGCTCCTGCCTCATGCGCGGCGAGCGCCGCGACGAGACCGCAGCCGCCTGCGCCGATCACTACGACGTCGACCTCGAGGTCGGGCTCGGCGGACGTCATGGTCCGCTCCGCCTCAGTGGGCTTTCGCTGTCGCCTTGTACTTGGTCTCGTAATGGTCGGTGGTGAGGAGCTGCTTTTCCAGCGCCTGCATGGCGGGGAAGCCCATCAGGTCCCAAATCTCGTCGATGCCGACCAGGAGATCGGATCGATCCGCCGGGATGCCGGTCTCCATCACGCCGCGCATCACGAAGAGCGCTTCCTGCATCGCCTTGATCGCGGCAGCCGGCAGCATGCGCGGCAGGCTGATGCGGCGCACGCCGAGTTCTTTCAGGCGCGGCAGCGGGATCAGCGGCGTGGTCGGGCGCGGGCGGATGCCGAAGCCCATGTTGATCGAGACCGGCTTGCCGCCGGCGGCCTCGACGACGCGGGCGATCTGATCCTCGGTCTTGACGGCGTCGGGGAAGATCGCGTCGGCGCCGGCGGCGACGTAGGCGCGGATGCGCTCAAGCGTCGCGTCGATGCCCTCGACCGCGAGGGCGTCGGTACGGGCGATGATGACGAAGTCGTCGTCGCGGCGGGCGAGGCAGGCGGCCTCGATCTTCTTGACCATCTCCTCCCTTGAGACGACTTCCTTGCCGGGCATGTGGCCGCAGCGCTTCGGGCTGACCTGGTCCTCCAGGTTGACGCCGGCGACGCCGGCCTCCTCGAACATCTGCACGGTGTAATGCACGTTCATCGGGTTGCCGTAGCCGTTGTCGGCATCGCAGGTCAGCGGGATAGCGATCGAGCGGGCGAGCTGGCGGCAGTGATTGACGTTCTCGTTCAGCCCCATCATGCCGAGATCCTCGACGCCGAGGATCGCATTGGCGATGGCGGCGCCGCTGGTGCAGGCGCTCTTGAAGCCGGCGGCCTCGACCAGGCGGGCGCTGTAGCCGTCATAGACGCCGGGCGACACCAGGAACTCGCCGGAGTTGAGCAGGGCCCGGAAGGCGGCCGGAGCCGAAATCTCGCGTCTGGCGATCATGATGCTCGTTTCTCCGCATCGGTGGCGGCAGGGGATGGAGTTTCGGGAACCTGGGCCAGCACATGGCGGCCGGCGCGCTCGACATGCGAGCGCATCAGGGATTCGGCGAGTGCGCCGTCGCGCATCTTGATGGCGCGCAGGATCTGCCAGTGCTCGGTGAAGGCGAGCTCCTTGCGCTCCGGCACGGCCCCGGAGATGCGCCGGTAGATGCGCAGCAGGTGGTAGAGATCGCCGCAGAGGCTGTCGATGATGCGATTGTTGCCGCTTGCGCGGACGATCCGCACGTGGAAGTCGAAGCGCGCGCCTTCGGGCTGGCGCCCGGAATGGGCTGCTTCGAGATCGGCGATCAACGCATCGATCTCGGCCTCGCTCATCCGCTGGGCGGCGAGGCGGCAGGCATAGCCTTCGAGCGCTTCGCGCATCTGGAAGAGCTCGAGGATCGCCTGGGCGGACAGGGAGACGACGCGCGCCCGTAGGAACGGCTCGCGCGAGACGAGCTGGATGCCCTGGAGGCGGCGGATCGCTTCGCGCACCGGCCCGCGGCTGACGCCGAAGCGCGTCGCCAGCACGGATTCGTTGACGACCATGCCGGGCGCGAGTTCGGTGCTGTAGATAAGCTCGAGAATGCGGCCGAAGACCTCTTCGCCGAGCGTCTCGGGGCGCCGTTCGCCGGTTTCCGCTTCCTGCAGGTCCATGGGCGAATGCTAGAAGCGGGTTGAAAATGTGTCAACAGTTTTGACGGATGCCCGTTGAAAGTCAGCACACAGGAAGTCGCGCGGCCAACTTCATATGCATCGCGGCCTTAACCCGATAGCTGGCTGCTCGGAACCAAAACGTCTGTAGGAAAATACTTTTTTGAAAGTGTTGACATTTACAGGGCGGGCTTTCATTTTCGGCGAGTGAGAGCGATGCGAACGGCAAAATGGCCGACTTCATGACGTCCGATGACAGCCTGAAGATCGATGCCGCGGCGGGAGCTTATGTCTCGGTCGCCCATGCGGCCGAGCATGCCGGTATCGGCCTTGCCACGCTGCCCTATGCCTGCCGCGTCTTCGTCGAGAATCTCCAACGCGGCCGGCTCTGCGATCCCAATATCGGTGCGGACGCCGTCGCGGCGATGCTGCACTGGCGCGACAAATACGGCGTCGGCGTGCCGCTGACCGTCGGCCGCGTCATCCTGCCGGATTCCAGCGGCCTGCCGGTGCTGCTCGATCTCGCCTCGTTGCGCGATGCCGTCGCCGAAGCCGGCTGCGATCCGGCCAGCGTCGAGCCGCGCATTCCCGTCGACGTCATCGTCGACCATTCGCTGCAGGTCGACGTCTCGGCCACGCCCGACGCGATGGCGCGCAACATGGCGCGCGAGTTCGAGCGCAATGGCGAGCGCTACAGCTTCCTGAAATGGGCGCAGCAGGCCTTCCGCTCCGTCCGTGTCTATCCGCCGGGTACCGGCATCATCCATCAGGTCAATCTGGAGCACATCGCTCCGGTGATCACGCGGGTGTCGACATCGTTCGGCGAGATCGCCTGCCCGGACTTCGTCATCGGCGGCGATTCCCATACACCGATGATCAACGGCATCGGCGTGCTCGGCTGGGGCGTGGGCGGCATCGAGGCGCAGGCCGCGATGCTCGGGCAACCTTATGTCTTCCCGGTGCCGGAATTCGTCGGTGTCAGGCTCGTCGGGGCATTGCCGCCGGGCGCGACCGCCACCGACCTCGTCCTCACCGTCACCGAGCGGCTGCGGCGCGAGCGCGTCGTTGCGACCGTGATCGAATATTTCGGGCCGGGCGCGGCGACTTTGTCGGTCCCGTCCCGGGCGACGCTCGCCAATATGGCGCCGGAATACGGCGCGACCGCCGGCTTCTTCCCGATTGATGCGCAGACGCTTCGCTATCTTTCCCGCACGCGCTCGCCGGAGCAGGCCGCCTTCGTCGAGGCCTATGCGCGGGCCAACGCCATGTTCCGCGAGCCGGGACAGCCCGACCCGGACTATTCCCGCGTGATCGAGATCGACCTCGGCAAGGTTGGCCGCAGCGTCGCCGGGCCGCGCCGTCCGCAGGATCGGCTCGACCTTGCCGCCGTCGCGACGGATTTTGTAGGCCGGCTGCCGCAGCCGCTTGCGGACGGCGGTTTTGCCGCCGACCCTGCTGCGGCCGTTCCGGTCTCGACGCCTGCTGGCCGGGCCGAATTGCGGCACGGCGCGCTGGCGATTGCGGCGATCACCGCCTGCACCAACACCTCCAACCCGGCGGTGATGATCGCCGCCGGGCTGCTGGCGCGCAATGCGGTCGCGGCCGGGCTGAAGGTGCCGGATTGGGTCAAGACCTCGCTGGCGCCGGGCTCGCGCGTGGTGACGCGCTATCTCGACGAACTCGGCGTGCTGGCGCCGCTGGAGCGGCTCGGCTTCGGCGTCGTCGGCTATGGCTGCACCACCTGCGGCGGCAAGTCCGGCCCGCTGCTGCCGGTGATGGCGCAGGCGATCGATGCCGGCGGGCTGGTCGCCGCCGCTGCGCTCTCGGGCAACCGCAATTTTGAGGGCCGCATCCATCGTCAGGTACGGGCCAACTACATCATGTCGCCGCCGCTGGTCGTCGCCTTCGCGCTGGCCGGGCGGATCGACATCGATCTCGAAAACGGGCCGCTCAACGGGCCGGATGCCGAGAAGCCGGTCCGGCTCGCTGATCTCTGGCCGGACGAGACTGAGATCGCCACGCTGGCGGCGCGTGCCGGCGATGCACGCCTGTTCCGCGAGGTCTATGGCGATACGCCCTCCGGCCTGCTCTGGGACGAGCTCGCGGCGCCGAGCGGGCTGCGCTTCGGCTGGAATCCGCAATCGAGCTATCTGGTCGAGCCGCCCTTCCTCGATCTCGCCCGCGAGCGGGCGCGCGAGGGCGTGCCGGATGCCCTGCGCGGGGCACGCGTGCTCGGCGCCTATGGCGACTCGCTGACCACCGACCACATCTCGCCGAGCGGCGAGATCCCGGTCGACAGCCCTGCGGGGCGCTATCTGATCGGGCTCGGCATCGAGCCGAAGGCGTTCAACACCTATGTCGGCCGGCGCTGCAATCACGAGGTGATGGCGCGCGCGACCTTCGCCAACCTGCGCATCAAGAACCAGATGGTGCCCGGCCGCGAGGGCGGCTGGACGCAGCTCCAGCCGGAGGGCGAGGTCGTCTCCGTCCACGAGGCCGCGACCGCCTATGGCGAGCGCGGCGTGCCGCTGATCGTGCTCGGGGCTAAGGATTACGGCATGGGCTCCAGCCGCGACTGGGCCGCCAAGGGCTCGGCCCTGCTCGGCGTGCGCGCCGTCATCGCCGAAAGCTATGAGCGCATCCATCGCTCCAACCTGATCGGCATGGGCGTGGTGCCGCTGCGCTTCGCCGACGGCGAAGGCTGGCGCCAGCTCGGCCTCGACGGTAGCGAGGCCTTCGACATCGAGGGCATGGTCGCCGCGATCGACGGCACCGGCTCGGCCACGGTCACCGCCACCGGCGCCGCCGGGTCGATCCGCTTTTCGGTCACGGCCGATGTCTCGACCCGGAGCGAGCGCGCTTGCCTGAGGGCGGGCGGCATCATGGCCGAGGTCCTCGCCTTCTTCACCCGGCGCGAGGCGCCGGCTCTGGTCACGACGGAGCATCCATGAGTTTCGATCTCTTGCTGACGGGGGGCGAGGTCGTCTTCCCGGGCGTCGGGGTCCGCACCGGCTCGGTCGCGGTCAAGGACGGCCGCATCGCCGCGCTGCTGGCGCCGGGCGAGCAGGCGAGCGCCAGGGAGGTGATCGATTGCCGCGGCAAATGGGTGATGCCGGGGCTGATCGACCCGCATACCCATATCGGCTTCGGTTCGAACGAGACCGATTTCGAGACGGAATCGCGCTCGGCCGCCATCGGCGGCGTCACCGGGATGATGACCTTCCACCGGTCCAACGATCTGCGCCAGTCGACCGGGCCGTGGAAGGAGCGCGGCGAGAGCCAGTCGCTGATCGATTTCGGCTTCCATTTCGGCGTCACCAGCAAGCTGCATATCGACACGCTGCCGGAATGCGCCGAGCGCTTCGGCGTGACCTCGATCAAGGTCTACCTGATGTACAAGGGCGCCTCGGGCGCGGCGAAGGGTTTTACCGAGATCGATGACGGCCTGCTCTACCGGGCGCTGCTGCAGGGGGCGCGCATCAAGGGCGGCGTCGTCGGCGTGCATTGTGAGAATGTCGAGGTCATCCCGGTCTTCCGCGAGCCGCTGAAGGCAGCCGGCCGCAACGACCTGCCAGTCTGGGACGAGCAGAGCCCGGGCTTCCTCGAGGCCGAGAACGTGTTCCGCGTGATCTATTTCGGCGAGAAGGCGCAGTGCCCGGTCAATATCGTGCACATGTCGAGCGCCGAGAGCCTGGAGATCGTGCGCCGGGCGAAGCGGCCGGGCCGGGCGCCGATCCATGTCGAGACCTGCAGCCATTACCTTTCGCTGACCAGCCAGTCGCCGATCGGCTTCCTCGGCAAGGTCAATCCGCCGCTGCGGTCTGGGAACGATGTCGAGGCGCTGTGGGAGGGCGTGCGCGACGGCACGATCTCGACCATCGGCTCCGACCATGTGCCGCGCAAGCGCGAGACCAAGGGGCCGGACATCTGGAAGGCCAGCGCCGGCTTCCCCGGCCTCGGCACGCTGCTGCCGATACTGATCCATGAGGGCGTGCACAGGCGCGGGCTGCCGATCGAGCAGATCGCCGCCGCGACCAGCGCCAATGTCGCGAAGCTCTATTCGATCCCGAACAAGGGCCACATCGCCGTCGGCATGGATGCCGACCTCGTCGTCGTGGATCCCGACAGAGAAGTACTGGTCGATCCGGCGACGCAGGAATCGCACTCCGACTACTCGCCCTATGAGGGCATGCGCTTCAAGGGCGCGCCGGTACGCACCATCCTGCGCGGCCGGATCATCGCCAGCGACGGCGCCGTCGATCCCGATGCCCGCGCGACGCCGGCCGGCCGCTACCTGCACCGCTCCTGACGACCAAAGGCTCAAACACGATGACCAAGCGAATCTGGGACGATTTCCTGACCGAGCGCGACAAGCAGGTCTATGCGCAGGCCGGCTATGGCAAGCGCGGCGGCTTCGGCAAGCGTCCGGCCCTGTTCATCATCGACGTCCAGTACAATTTCTGCGGCGACAAGCCTGAGGACATCCTGGAAGGTCTGAAGCAGTACCGCACCCATTGCGGTCCCGAGGCCTGGGCGGCGGTCGAGCACATCGTGCCGCTGCTGGAGCTGGCACGCGAGAAGAACATCCCTGTCTTCTACACCGAGAGCGCCCGCCGGCCGGACATGATTGATTCCGGCGTGCAGGTCGGCAAGAACCATCGCGGCACCGAGAAGACCTCGACCGAGGGCACGCATGCGACCCAGACCGTCGCGCCGCTGGCGCCGCGCCCGCAGGACATCCGCATCGGCAAGCGCAAGCCGTCCTGCTTCTTCGGCACCATCTTCATGAGCCATCTCAACTTCTTCGACGTCGACACGCTGATCCTGACCGGCTGCACCACCTCGGGTTGTCTGCGCGCGACCGCGGTCGACGCCTATTCCTATAACTTCAAGGTGGTGATCCCGGAGGAGACGGCGTTCGACCGCTTCCAGGCGAGCCACGCGATCAACCTGTTCGACCTCAACTGCAAATATGCCGACGTGATCCCGTCGGCCGAGGTCAAGGACTATCTCGGCGGCCTCGCCGTCCGCGACGACCTGCCGACCGGTGTGCAGGGCTGAAGCTTCCTCGATGACCTAAAACATAAGTCGATCGCTAGAAGGGGACCGCAGCCATGGCCGATCGCGAGATCATCGTCCCGGAATCGATGCGCGCCATCGTCGAGCGGGCCGGCTATGCGCCGGCGGTGCGCGTCGGCGAGATCGTCTATGTCGTTGGCCAGGTCGGTCGCACGCCTGATCTCCAAGTGATCGAGGACCCGGCGGAGCAGTTCGCCGCCGCCTGGGAGAATGTCCGGATCGTGCTGGAGGCAGCCGGCTGCAGCTTCGCCGACATGGTCGACGTCACCACCTATCATGTCGGGATGGCGCGCCACATGGACGTGTTCCGCGAGGTCAAGAACCGCCTCGTCCCGCGCGAAGGCTATGCCTGGACCCGGATCGGTGTCTCCGAGCTGGCCCATCCCGGCCTGCTGGTCGAGATCAAATGCGTCGCCCATCGGCCCGGGTGCTGAGACGGGCCTGGCTCAGCCCAGCGTCGCACTCAATTTGGAACAGGCCCGCGTGAACAGCGCGGCGGGCTTCACGCCAGCCTGCTTCATCATCCACCAGGCACAGCAGAGATTGGACGAGAGCAGCGGCGGGGCCGAGCCCTCGGCGCGTCCCAGCATGGCCGGCAGAGTGATCATGCCGGTACCGCTCATGACGATGGCGTCGATGCCGGCGGTCTCGACCTGGCGCAAGGCGTCCTCGACCTCTTCCGTGGTCAGTTCATAGGCGCGGAAGGTCTCGGAGACCTTGACGACCTGCGCGACGGTGAAACCGGCGCCGGCCCAGTAGCTCGTAGCCTCCTCGGTCAGCCAGGCCGGATAGGGCGAAAACAGGCAGATGCGCTTCGCGCCGATCGCCTTCAGCGCATGGCGGATCGCGCCGCTTGCGGTCTCTACGGGAAAGCCCGCTGCCTCGGAGAGGCATGCGGCCAGGGCATCGTCGGCGCTGGCGCCGAGCCGGTAGCTCGGCCCGGTCAGCGCGACTGTCGCGGCATCGAGCTTCAGGCTGCCGAAGCTCTTCAGCGCCGGCTGGTAGGAGGCGATATAGGCGCGGTTGCGCTGCTCCAGCGTCGTGTCCGGCATCACCGGCAGGCGCGTGGCGTAGACCCGCGCGCCCGAGGAGATCAGCCGGTTCATCTCCGGCTCGACGGTCGGGTTGGCCGGCGGGACGAGGACACCGAGCGCCGGCTGCGTGGCGAGTTGAGACAGATCCATGGCGTCCCTCAGGCGGCGCGGGCCGGGCGTTCGAGCATGTCGAGCATCGCGGCGGTGGCGAGATAGTCGATGGCGCTGCTGCGCGAGGCGGCGAGATCGCGCACCTTCTGCAGCCAGTCCGCGCCGCCGGCGACATTGCGGTCGGTGCGCGGGATCAGCATCTCCTCGGCGATGCGCTTGCGCTCGGTTGCGGCCGCAACGACGAGCTCCGGCCGGTGCTCGCGCAAGGCGCGGATCATCGCCTCGGCCAGCGCCTTCGCGTCGTGGATGCCGCAATTCATGTTCATGCCGCCGCGGGTGTTGGTGACGTGGGCGCTGTCGCCGGCGAGGAAGGCGTGGCCGACATGGTAGTGCGAGGCGACCCGGCGGCTGGCGCCGTAGACGTCGCGTCCCAGAACGGTCGGCGGCTTAGTCCAGCTCGGCATGACCTCGCGGATGCGGTCGGCGAACCAGCCGTCCTGCAGCGCGGTCTCGTCCGGCACGTCGCCGGGCACGCGGATGATGATGCGCCAGCAATCCGGCATCTTGAGGAAGCTCAGGGACTTCGAGCCATTGTGCAGATAGGTGATCGGCGCGATCCCCGGCAGCACGGTGTCGAGATCGTCCGAGGTCATCACGCGCAGGACCTTGTGCGGATAGACCATGCCGTCGAAGGCGATGCCGAGCGCCTCGCGCATGGCACTGCGGGCGCCGTCGGTGCCGAGCAGGTAGTCGGCTCTGATGGTTAGCGGCGCGCCATCGCGGTCGGCAGTGACGGTGACGCCATTCTCGTCCTGCGTCAGCGCCTCGAAACCGGCGCCGAACAGTACGCGTGTATTGGGAAGCGCTTCGATCTGCGCCAGCAGCAGCGGCGTCAGGCGGGCCTGCTCCAGATGCAGCCGGAAGGGGAAGGGGGTGCGCTCGGCGAGGTCGGCCAGGATGAACTCGGCGAAGGGGCCGTCCGGCGTGCGGTACTGGATGCGCTTGACGATCTCGCCCTCGGCCAGCATCGGCTGGAGCACGCCGAGCTCATCGAGGATCTCCAGCGTCGCTGGGTGGAAGGTCGAGGCCTTGGAGGCGGCGGTGAGGGCGGCGCGCTTTTCGAGCACGACGACGTCGACGCCCGCTCTGGCAAGGATCAGGGCGGCGACGAGGCCGACCGGCCCGGCGCCGGCTACGATCACTTGCGTTGTCAGGCTGGCAGTCATGAGCATCCTCCGCAGCGGCGCCATGCGTCGCGCATTAATTTGTATTAAGTATGCTACTTAATATGTTTTGGCAAGAGCGGCCGGGAGCGGCCCTCAGGTCTCTTCCGGGCCGAGCGCGAGGCAGTTCGCCGTTGCCCAGCCGACCGGGATGCGCTCGCCGCGCTGCAGAGCGGGCAGGCCGTCGCGAAAGGTCAGGCGGGCGGTGAAGCTTTCGGAGCCGCCGACGCGCAGGCGCAGGCGGGTGTGGTCTCCGTAATAGATGAGTTCCTCGATCACGGCGTCGAAGCGGTTCTCGCCGGCGGCGGCGGGGCCGATCAGGACCTTTTCGGGGCGAAGCGCCAATACGGCTTGTGCGCCGACCGGCAGGTCGGTGCCGGCCATGGCGCGGACCTCGCTGCCATCGGAGAGGCGCAGGCGACACTGGGCGCCATCGCGGGCGACAATGCTCCCGTCGAGCCTGTTGTTCTCGCCGATGAAGGAGGCGACGAAGGCGTTGGCCGGCTTCTCGTAGATCTCGTTCGGTGGCGCCAGTTGCTGGATGCGGCCATGATGGAAGACGGCGACGCGGTTCGACATGGTCAGCGCCTCGCCCTGGTCATGGGTAACGTAGACCACGGTGACGCCGAGCTGCTCGTGGATGTGCTTGATCTCGAGCTGCATGTGCTCGCGCAACTGCTTGTCGAGCGCGCCGAGCGGCTCGTCCATCAGCACGAGCTTGGGCCGGAAGACGAGGGCCCGGGCGAGCGCGACGCGCTGCTGCTGGCCCCCGGAGAGCTGCGTCGGGCGCCGGTCGGCGAGATGGCCGAGCTTGACCATGTCGAGCGCGCCCCGCACCCGCTCCTCGCGCTCCGCCCGGCTGACGCTTTGCATCTCCATCGGGAAGGAGAGGTTGGCGGCGACACTCATATGCGGGAACAGCGCATAGTTCTGGAAGACCACGCCGATGCCGCGCCGATGGGCCGGGACATTGTTCAGCGGGCGGCCGTCGAAAGTGATGGTGCCGCCGGAGGGGTCCTCGAAGCCGGCCAGCATCATCAGCGTCGTGGTCTTGCCCGAGCCGGAGGGGCCGAGCAGCGTGACGAACTCGCCGCGCTCGACGGCGAAGTCGAGCGACTTCACGACCTGCGTCGTGCCGTCATAGCTCTTGGTGACCTTGTCGAAGACGATGATGGGGTCGCTCATGCCAGTACTCATGCGGTCGGGCCGGAGGGGGAGGCCCCGCGTGCCTGCGCGCGCTTCCGGATGAATTCGTTGAGGGCCAGCAGCAGCACCGAGAAGAGGATCAGCAGCACGGCGGCGGCGGCGATGGTCGGGCTCAGGAATTCGCGCAGGCCGGCATACATCTGGCGCGGCAGGGTGAACTGGCCGGGGCTGGCGATGAACAGTGCCACGATCAGTTCGTCGAAGGATGTGGCGAAGGCGAAGAGCGCGCCGGTCGCTACGCCCGGCGCGATCAGCGGCAGCACGACGCGGCGGAAGGCGATCGCCGGATTGGCGCCGAGGCTGGCGGCGGCGCGCAGCAGGTTCTGGTCGAAGGTCTGCAGCGAGGCCAGCACCGTCAGCAGCACGAAGGGCACCGACAGCACGGTGTGGGCGAGGATCAGCCCGGTCAGCGTCGAGCCGAGGCCGACGAGCGACAGCGAGAAATACATGGCGATCGCGGTGACGATGACCGGCGTCACCATCGGCAGCGACAGGATGGCGAGCAGCAGCGCCTTGCCGGGGAAGCGGCCGAGGAAGATGCCGAAGGCGGCGAGTGTGCCGAGCAGGGTCGCCAGGACCATGGTGGCGATGCCGACGACGAAGCTGTTCCAGGTGGCGCCGAGCCAGCGGCTCGACGTGAAGAAGTCCTCGTACCAGCGCAGCGAGTAGCCCGGCGTCGGCAGCACCAGCAACTCGCCCGAGGAGAGCGAGAGCGGGAAGACGACGACGATCGGCGCGACCAGGAAGAGCAGGATCAGGGCCGTGGCGAGCGCCAGTGCGAGGCGTCCGATCGAGAGCTTGCGCGCAGGGGAGGAGGGAGCGGTGCCTGCCATCGCTCAGACCTTCACATTGCCGGAGCGGAAGCCGGGCACGATCAGCCGCGCGACGATGACGAGCAGGGCGGTCATCGCCATCAGCAGCGTCGCCAGCGCGGCGGCCATGCCCCAGTTCACCGAGGTGTTGGTGAAGAAGGCGATGAAGTAGCTGACCATCTGGTCGCCGGAACCGCCGACCAGGGCCGGCGTAATGTAGAAGCCGACCGAGAGCATGAACACCATCAGCGATCCCGCAGCGACGCCCGGCATGGTCAGCGGCAGGTAGATCCGCAGGAAGCGGCGCCAGCCCGGCGCGCCGAGCGAAGCGGCGGCGCGCATATAGTCGGGCTTGATGCCCTTCATCACGCCGTAGAGCGGCAGGATGGCGAAGGGCAGCAGCACATGGACCATGGCGAGATAGACGGCAAAGCGGGTGAAGATCATCGTCAGTGGCTGGTTGACGATGTCGAACGCCATCAGCAGCGCGTTGATCGGCCCCTCGCGCTGCAGGATGATGAACCAGGCGGTGGTCCGCACCAGGATCGAGGTCCAGAACGGGATCAGCACCAGCATCATCCCGGCATTGGCCCAGCCCTGCGGCAGGATCGAGAGCGTGTAGGCGACGGGATAGGCCAGCAGCGCGCAGATCACCGTGACGATCAGGCTGATCTCGAAGGTGCGCCAGAACAGCGGCAGGAAGACTGCATCCTCCGCGCCGGCATGGACGATGCCCTTGTCGGTCGGGCGCATATCGAGCGAACGCAGCAGATAGAGCGAGGTCCAGGGGCCGGTGGCGCGCTTGAACATGCGCCAGAGCTCAGGTTCGCCCCAGCGCGGATTGAGCGCGATCAGGCCATCCTTGATCGGAGGAGCCAATCGTGCGGAGGCGCGGGCAGCCTGCAGCAACAAGCTGCGAAGGCCGGTCTCCTCGAAGTTCAGGCGGCTGAGGACCGCTCCGGCCTCCTGGTTCTGCTGCGCGGCGCGCAGTTCCTCGACGATGGCGGCGAAGGCCTCGTCGGGCGGCAGGTCCTTGCCGTCCCAGGCGCGTAGGAGCGCCGCGGTGCGGGGCAGGGCGGTCGAGAACTCGGAATCGTCGACCGCCCGATAGAGCGTCGCCCCGAGCGGGACGAGGAAACTCAGCGTGACCAGGAGCAGGAGGGGCGCGATCAGCGCCGCCGCCAGCAGGTTCCGTCGTGACATGCCGAGTCCCCGTGCCCGCGCGCCGGCTTACTTCGCCAGCCAGGCGTTGAAGCGGGCCTCGAGGTCCTCACCGTGCTCGACCCAGAACTCGGTGTTGATGAAGAGCCCTTCCTTGGCGTGGTTGGCGACCATGCCGGGGTTCTTCTTGATGATCTCGGGGTTGTTGGCGACGGCGGCGTTGGCCGGCGACACCGCCCAGTCCTGCGCCAGGTTGGTCAGCGGCTTCTCGTCGGTCATGTAGCTGATCAGCTTCATGCCCTCGGCCTTGTTCGGCGAGTTGCGCACCACCGTCCAATAGTCGAACGAGAACAGCAGCGTGTTCCATTGCACCGGGTACTTGGCGCCGCCCTCATTGGCGCGGATCGTGCGCCCGACATAGCCGACGGCATAGGCCGCCTCGCCCGAGCCGACCAGCTGGAGCGGCTGCGTGCCCGACTTCCACCAGACGACATGCGGCTTGATCTGGTCGAGCTTGGCGAAGGCGCGCTTCTGCCCGTCCGGCGTGGCCAGCACCTTGTAGACATCCGCGGCCGGCACGCCGTCGGCGATCAGGGCGATCTCGAGCGTCATCTTGGCGCCGGAACGGAGCGAGCGCTTGCCGGGGAACTTCCGGACGTCCCAGAGCTCGGCATAGTTCGCCGGGCCGGTGGGATTCCGGGCCTGGTCGTAGAACAGGCTGACGCCCCAGCCGACGGCGCCGGCACCGCAGGCGGTGGTGCCGCCGCGGATGAACTTCTTCTGGTCGATGACGCTCCAGTCGAGCTTCTCGAAGACGCCGTCCTCGCAGCCGCGGGCGAGCTCGGGCGCCTCGACCATGATCACGTCGTAGGTGACGTCGTTCGACTTCACCATCGAATAGATCTTGGCCATCTCGCCATTGTAGACGTCGTCGGCGACCTTGACGCCCTTTTCCGTCGCATAGCCCTGGAACAGGTGCTTGCGGGCATTGTCCTGAAAACCGCCCCCGAAGCCGACGACCATCAGGTCGCGTGCCTGGGCAGGAGCCGCTGCCGAGGCCAGTCCGAGCGCGAACAGCCCCGCGCAGGCAAATCTCGTCGTCTTCATGCTCATCCCCTCGTTCTTATGGATATCAAGCCCGGGTTTCGACGGCCATCGACGGTAGTCCTGCTGCCGCGTCAAGCCGCCCGCCACCCACGTGACAAGCGTATTGGTATTTTTGATATGATGATGATACATATCTGTCAACGGCTACCCGACGCCGTGCTCTCCAGGGACCTCCGATGACCGCAGCCACGCTCTCGCTCGATCCGATCTCGCCGGCGATCCGCCCGACCCAGCAGGATTCGGACCAGCGCTATCGCTATCAGCACTATATCGACGGGGCTTTCATCGATCCGGCGAGCAATGCGTGGCTGGAGACATCGGACCCTGTGACAGGCGAGGACTGGGCCTGGGTGGCGCGCGGCGATGCCGCCGATGTCGAGCGGGCGGTCACTGCGGCGCATCGCGCCTTCTCGGAAGGAGCCTGGCCGGCGCTATCGGCTTCGGGGCGCGGCGCGCTGCTGCGCAGGCTCGGCGACCTCATCACCGAGAACGCCGATTGGCTGGCGCGGGTCGAGATGCGGGACAACGGCAAGCTCTTCGCCGAGCTCTCGATGCAGATGCGCTATATGGCGAACTATTATTACTACTATGGCGGGCTGGCCGATAAGATCGAAGGCACGGTGATCCCGACCGACAAGCCCGGCGTGTTCAACTACACCAGGCCGGAGCCGATCGGCGTCGTCGCCTGCATCATGCCGTGGAACTCGCCGCTGCCGCTGACCAGCCTCAAACTGGCGCCGGCCCTGGCGGCCGGCTGCACCGTCGTGCTGAAGCCGTCGGAGTTCACCTCGGCCTCGCTGCTCGAATTCGTCAAGCTGGTCGAGGCGGCCGGCTTCCCCAAGGGCGTCGTCAACGTCATCACCGGCTATGGCGCCGAGGTCGGCGACGCGCTGATCAGCCACAAGCTGGTCGAGCGCATCGCCTTCACCGGCGGGCCCGAGGCCGGGCGGATGATCAACGAGAAGGCCGCCCGCCATATGAAGCGAGTGACGCTGGAGCTCGGCGGCAAGTCGCCGAACATCGTCTTCGACGACGCCGAACTCGACCAGGCGATCAAGGGCGCGGTCGCCGGCATCTTTGCGGCCTCGGGCCAGACCTGCGTCGCCGGCTCGCGCCTGCTGGTGCAGGACACGATCCACGACGCCTTCGTCGAGCGGCTGAAAGCCTTCATCGCCGATGTCAGGTTCGGCCATCCCTCCGATCCGGCAACGCAGGTCGCGCCGATCTCGACCAGGCCGCAGCTCGAGAAGATCAAGTCCTATGTCGAGATCGCCAAGTCCGAGGGCGCCCGCCTCGTCGCCGGCGGCGAGCCGGCGTCGGTGCCCGGTTATCCGAAGGGGCTGTTCTTCAAGCCGACCATCTTCGTCGACGTGAAGAACAGCATGCGCATCGCCCAGGAGGAGGTATTCGGCCCGGTGCTGTCGGTGATCCGCTTCAAGGACGAGGACGAGGCGGTCCGCATCGCCAACGACACGCAGTTCGGCTTGGCTGCAGGCATCTGGACGCAGTCGATGCGCCGGGCGCTGACCATGGCGAACCGGGTCCGCGCCGGCACGGTCTGGGTCAACAACTACCGCTCGACCAGCACGACCTCGCCTTTCGGCGGCTTCAAGATGAGCGGCGTCGGGCGCGAGGGCGGCATCGCCGGTATCCGCGAGTACATGGAGACCAAGAGCGTCTGGATCTCGACGGCGACGGACATCCCGAACCCGTTCATCCGGCGCTGAAGCGCCAGCACGGGAGCGGCGTCCTAAGCGACGCCGCTGTCGGTGATCATCGCCTTCCAGGGCGTGCCCAGGTTCTGGCCGTCGATCGAGTACTGCACGCGGTATTCGTAGCGGTCTGGCCGGTAGAGCGCCTGCAGCAATTCGATCAGGCGCGCGTTCTCGTCGCGGACATGGCGGGTCATCGCCACCAGTGGCGTGCCGATCGCGACGTCGAGATGCGGCGCCACATCGGAATCGGCGAGCACGGCCGTGATCTTCTCCTCGAACCGGGCAAGCTTGACGCCCGCGGCGGCGAGCGTGGCGGAGACCGGCAGCGACGAGATCGCGGTGCGCGGCACCAGCGGGGCAAGGTCGGCGGGGAGATAGCAGAGCGTGTGCGAGATCGGCGAGCGCTCGTCGCCGCGGACGCGCTCGATCCGCAACAGCTCCGTGCCGTCGGCGATCTCGAAGGTCTGGGCAAGCAACGGCGAGGGTCGGACGAAATCATAGGCCAGCAAGGCGACCTTCGTCTTGCGGGCGAGCGATATCTGGTTGTTCAGCAACTGGCTCGCGGGCTCGCCCAGCTCGTTCGCCGGCGTCAGCGGAAAGGTGCCGCGACCGCGCTGGCGCAGGACGCGGCCCTCGCGCTCCAGCCTCTCCATCGCCTTGCGGATGGTGACCCGCGACACGCTGAAGGTCTCGGCGAGGTCGTCCTCGCTCGGGATCGGGGAGCCCTGCGGGTAGGATCCGTCCATGATCTTCTGGAGCAGCATGACGTAGACGCGGTGATAGAGCGGGATGACGTCCCGTTCCGACGAAGGCCGCTCAGCCGCCGTACCCGTCTGCGGTCTCGCCATGGATTGCCTTCCCGGATTCGTCGTGGGGAATCGCTAGCATGTATGGTCTGGAATACCAATCGGGCCGCTGCCCGCGGAAGTATGTTGTATTATGTTTATATCATTGATACTTATTTTCAAGTTTTGACGCCCACGCCCAATCGACGCCTATGAGAGATGCGATGAGTGACAGCCTCGACGCCGCAGACCGCCAGCGCTTCGCCGGCTCCTATGCGCATCGCAAGAGCGCGCTGTCCCATCTCGCGTATGGCGTCTCCTCGACTCCGCGCGCGACGCAGAACCCGGTGGCGATTGCGGTCGAGCGCGGCGAGGGCGCCCATGTCGTCGACGTCGACGGCAATCGCTTCACCGACTACGCGCTCGGCTACGGCCCGCTGATCCTTGGCCACACGCCGCCTTCGGTGCTCGCAGCCATCCAGAACGAGCTCGGCCGCGGCCTGCGGACGGCGAGCGTACATCGCGGCGAGGCGGAGCTGGCCGAGCTGATCGCGGCTTGCGTACCTTCGGCCGAACAGACGAGCTTCGTCAGCACCGGCACCGAGGCGATCCAGCTCGCCCTGCGTGTCGCGCGCGCCGCGACGGGCCGAGTCAAGATCATCAAGTTCCGGGCCAACTATCATGGCTGGGCCGACGGCATCCATGTCGGCAATGCGATCGGGCAGGACGGCGCCTCGGCGCTTGGCCAGGATCCGCAGGCGGCGCAGAGCGTGACGCTGGTGGATTGGGGCGATGCCGGGCAGGTCGAGGCGGTGCTCGATGCCAGTTTCGCTGCCGTCATCGTCGAGCCTGCCGCGATCAATGGCGGCTGCTTCGAGCCGCCTGCCGGCTTCCTGGAGCGCCTGCGGACGGCGACGCAGCGCTGCGGTGCGCTGCTGATCTTCGACGAGGTGATCACCGGCTTCCGCCTCGCCCTCGGCGGCGCGCAGGAACGCTATGGCGTGACGCCGGATCTCAGCGTGCTGGGCAAGGCGCTCGGCGCCGGCCTGCCGATCAGCGCGGTCTCGGGCAGCCGCGCAGCGATGGAGATCCTGTCGAGCGGCCGGCTGATGCATCGCGGCACCTTCAACGGCAATCCGCTCTCGGTGGCGGCGGCGATCGCCTGCCTCAAGGTGCTGCAGGCCGAGCGCGGGGAAATCTATCCGCGCATGGAGGGGTTCGCGGCGCAGCTATGCGGGTTCCTGAACGATCAGGCCATACGTCGCGGCGTTCCGATCCGGGCGCGCCAGGCCGGGGCGGCCTTTCAGATATTTGCCGCCAACGGGCCGGTCGAGACGCTGCGCGACACGGCGAAGGTCGACAAGGACAAGACGCTGGTCTTCACCGGTGCCCTGCTCAGACAGGGGGTGATGACCCTGCCGCGCGGTCTCTGCTACCTGTCATCCGCCCACAGCCTCGCCGATATCGAGGCGACCGAAGCGGCGATCGCGGTGGCGACTGAGACGATGGCGCGATCGACGGCGGCGTGAAGCACAGCGTGTTCGGCCGGGCGCCGCCGCCGCCTCAGGACTGCAGCATCTTGAAGTGGCTGCAGTATTCCCGGTAGCTCGACTGCAGGATCTTCTCGCCGCCGCGGATCTTCAGCGTCTCGGCGACGGCGAGGCCGAGTTCCTTCGCCTGCTCTCCCGGCTCGTCCTGCGTCGCGACGACCCGCTCATGGCCGTCGAGCGAGGTGATCTGTGCCTGCAGGCTCAGCCGCTCGTCCTGCCAGTTGCAGACGGCGCCGACGGGCAGGCTGCAGCCGGCCCCGAGCGCATGCATCATCTCGCGCTCGGCATCGACCTCGGCCCTGGTCTTGCGGCACTCGATCGAGCGCAGGATCTCGACCAGCTCGGTATCTTCGCCGCGCGCCTCGATGCCCAGCGCCCCCTGGCCGACGGCATAGGGAAATGCGACCGGATCGAGGAATTCCGAAGAGCGGGCACCGAGGCCGAGGCGCTCCAGCCCGGCATGGGCCAGGATGACGGCATCGAGCGCATCGTCCCCCTCGATCTTGGCGAGGCGCGGGCCGATATTGCCGCGGATGGGGACGACGGTGACGTCGGGCCGCAGGCTCAGGATCTGCGCGCGGCGGCGCAGCGAGCCGGTTCCGACCCGCGCGCCTTCCGGCAGCTCTTCGAGCACCGAGCCGCACAGGACATCGCGCGGATCCTCGCGCTTGGGCACCGACGCCAGAACGAGTCCGTCGCGAAGGAGGGTCGGCAGATCCTTGAGGGAGTGGACGACGAAATCGACTTCCTTGCGGAGCAACTGCTCCTCATGCTCGGTGGTGAAGACGCCGATCATGCCGAACTGATGGAACTCGGAGACCCTGTCGCGATCGGCGACGGTCGAAATCGGGCAGATCTCGAACTCGATATGCGGATACAATGCCCGAATTGAACCAATTACAAAGTTGGTTTGCGTCATGGCAAGGGGACTGCGGCGGGTGCCAACGCGAAGAAGCATAATTCGAGTAACCTGTTTGCGCCGTGCACGCGCGATCGCGCACCGTCTAGCAGGTGCGATCCCGGAGTGAAAGTGCGGCAGATTCGCCGGCTCGGGAGCGCTCGCAAGGCGCTTTTCCGATGCCGCGCGCGCTGAAAATGCCGGGAAAGGCCGCTCCCATCCCTCCGCCGCATCTCCCCTCGACGCGAACGGGCGCAGCATGCAAATTATCCCTCAGGGAGCGGCCGGCTCCTTCCTTCACCTGGTTCGCCGCATGCGTCGCCGCTCCTTCCTGGTTGCCCTGGCATCATGCGGTCTTGCCGTCTCGGCGCGCCCGGCGGAGCCACCTAAGAGGGTGGCCCTGCTGATCGGGCTGCCGCTCGACCATCCCGTCGTGAGCGCGCGCATGGCCGAGCTCTATCGGATGCTGGCCGAGCGAGGCTGGATCGACGGCAAGAATCTGCAGGTCAGCAGCAAGGTCTCAGGGGCGAGCGAGGCAGACCTTGCCCGCGCCGCGGCCGAAGTGGTCGCCGGCAATCCGGACATCATCATCGTCGGCTCCAGCACCGAGACTGCCGCCGTGCTGGCGAAGACACGGCGGATCCCGGTGCTGTTCTCCACAGCCTCCGATCCGGTCGGCAGCGGCTTCGTGCGCTCGCTCGAACGCCCCGACGGAAACGCGACGGGCTTCAGCAACAACGACCCCGCCATGTCGGAGAAGTGGGTCGAGCTCCTGACCGAGATCGCGCCGGCGACGCGGCGCATCGGGGTGGTCTTCAATCCTCACTCGACGCCGGCGGCCGGCGCGACCTATCTCGCCCGCCTGCAGGCGACGACGCCGGCGGGCGGGCCAGTCTTCGAGACGGTCAACGTGACCGAACCGTCCGGGATCGACAGGCAGATCGCGGGCTTTGCCGGCAAGGGAGCCGGCGGCGGCCTGGTCTTCCTGCCGGACAGCTTCACGTTCCGCAATGCCGCGATCTGTGCCGCCGCTGCCGCGCGCCTCGCCCTGCCCGCCGTTTATCCGTTCGACGCCTTCACCCAGCAGGGCGGGTTGATGTCCTATGCCGGCGCGCGCGAAGAGACGTCCGAGATGATCGCCTCCTATGTCGACCTCATCCTGCGCGGAGCCGACGTCGCCGAACTTCCGGTGCAGTTCTCGCGCAGTTTCGAGCTCGTCATCAACGAGAAAGCCGCGGCGGCCCTGGGCTTGAGCCTGCCGGCCTCGCTGCGGATCCGGGCGCAACGGATCTTGTCGTGACGCAGCAGGATCGTTCGGCGGGGCAGCACGGTACGCCACGCCGGCGCGGCGAGCTCGCCCGCAAATATGCGCTGTTCGTCGGCCTTGCGATCTGCCTTGCCCTCGGGCTCAACACGGCGATCGCGACCTTCTTCGCCTTCTCGGACCAGCGGGCCCTGCTGGTCCGGGTCCAGGAGGAGCAGGCCAGGGCGGCGGCCCAGAGGATCGGCGCTTTCGTCGCCGACATCATGGGGCATCTCGACTGGGCCTCCCAAAGCGGCGCCAGCAGCAATTCGCCGGAGGAGCGCCGGCTCGACGGCCTGCGGTTGATGCGGCAGGTGCCTGCCGTGCTCGAGCTGCGCCAGATCGACCCGGTCGGGCGCGAGCAGCTCCTGTTGTCGCGCTATGCGCGCGACCGGGCAGATGGCGGCACCGACTGGTCGGCCGATCCCGGCTTCCAGCTTGCGATGGCACAGGGCAGCTTTTACAGCGAGGTCGAATTCCGGCGCGGCTCGGAACCGCACATGGTGCTGCTCAAGCGGGCGTCGTCGCCTCCGCACTGGGTTGCGCGAGCCACCGTCAATCTCGTGTTCATCCGGGAGCTGGTCTCCCGCCTCAAGGTCGGCGAGGCCGGCCGCGCCTATATCGTCACCCGCTCAGGGCGCCTGATCGCTCATCCCGACCTGCGTTTCGTGCTGCGTAACACGAATCTCGCCGCGCTCGTGAGCGCGCATGAGGCAGCCGGCGCGGCCAGAGCCGGGCTTTCGGTGACGGATATCGAGGGCCGGCGTGTCCTGTCGGTGATGGCGCCGGTTCCGGCCCTCGACTGGAACGTGGTGATCGACCTGCCGGAGAGCGAAGCCTTCGCGCCGATCCATGCGTCGATCCTGCGCTCGCTCACGGTGCTGCTGGTCGCCCTGCTGGTCGCGGTGCTGGCCGGCATCATGCTCAGCCGCAGGCTGGTCGCGCCGATCAAGGCGCTCGGAGAGGGGGCCGCACGCATTGGCCGCGGCGAGCTCGAGGGGCGGATTGCGATCCGCACGGGCGACGAACTGCAGGAACTGGGCGAGCAGTTCAACGTGATGGCGGGGCAGCTGGCGGAAAGCCGTGCCGTATTGGAGGACAAGGTCGCCGAGCGCACTGCGGCCCTGGAGCAGGCGCTGCGGCTAGCCTCCGCCGGGCAGAAGGCGGCGGAGGAGGCGACGCGGGCCAAGTCCCGGTTCCTGGCGGTGGTCGGGCATGATATCCGCACGCCGCTCGCCGGCGTGCTCGGCGTTCTCGAACTGATCGACCGCCGCCGCATGAGCCAGCGCGACCGCCGCCTCGTCGCCATGGCCGCGACCTCGGGCGAGGCGCTGGTCGACCTTGCCAATGCGACGCTCGACCTGTCGCGGCTGGAGGCCGGGACCGAAGGGCTGGATCGGCGTGACTTCGACCTCGGCCCCCTCCTTGGCGCAGCAGTGGCACTGATGCGCCCGCCCGCCGAGCAGAAGGGTCTTGTCCTGACGCTGCGCTCGCCGCCCGAAGGGCTGCGCCTGCACGGCGATGCAGGCAAGATCCACCGGATCCTGGTCAACCTGCTGCGCAATGCGATCAGCTTCACTGAAGCGGGCAAGGTGGAGCTCGGGGCCGACTTGCAGCGCGCCTCGGCGGGGAAAGGCCTCGAGCTGACCTTGACGGTTCGCGATACCGGCATCGGCATCGATCCGGTCATGCAACCGCAGATCTTCCAGGATTTCGTGCAGGTCGATCCGGAAACCGGGCGGCGCAATGGTGGCGTCGGTCTCGGCCTGGCGATTTGCAGCAAGCTGGCCGAGCTGATGGGCGGCTCGATCTCCGTCGTCAGCGCCAGAGGTCAGGGCAGCACCTTCTCCGTCAGGCTGCCGGTAACGGCGGCCAAGGCTGCCGCCCGGCCAGGCGAGGCGGCGACGGGGCAGCTGCAGACGATTCTCGTGGTCGACGACGATCCGGTCACGCGGGAGGTCGCGCGGCTCATGGTCGGCAAGGCCGGCCACAAGGTGCAGGCCGCGGCTTCCGGCGAGGCCGCGCTGAAGACGCTGCGCCGGCGGTCCTTCGATCTCGTGCTGCTCGACATGCACATGACCGGGATCGATGGCATCGAGACCACACTGGCGATCCGCGAGATCACCGGCATCGCGCAGCCGCGCATTGTCGCGCTGACGGCCGATGTCTCGCCGGAGACGATGCGGCGCATGCGTGCGGCGGGATTGACCACGATCCTGTCGAAGCCGATCACCTCCGCCGCTTTGCTGCAGGTGATCGGGCGCGGCAGCAGCCGCGGTGGCCGGAGCAAGGTCGTGGCGCTTTCGGCGGACCAGCCTGTCGATGCGGCCTTCTTCGGGACGCAGCGCCGCCTGATCGGCCATGAGCGCACGCGGCAGCTCGTACTGCTGTTCGCGACAGTGTCCGGGACGATCCTGACCCAGATGCAGGCCGCCCTGCCGATGTTGGACCGCAGCGAGTTGAAGCGGCTGGCCCATCAATTGGGGAGCTCGGCCGGGGCGGTCGGGCTCGGGCAGGTCCTTGCGCTCGCAAGCGCGCTCGAACGCGATGCGGCGAGAGCCGACCGGGGAGCGCTCGCGGCTGCGGTCGAAGCGCTCGGGCTGGCCCGCAGCGACGCCCTGGATGCCTTGGCCGGATTGGAGGAGGCACCGGCGACCGCCGACGCGGTGTGAGGCCAGATAGCCTCGGGTGCTTTTACGATCTGGCCGGTCCGCGAAGGTCCAAGGCATTGACGAGACAAGATGCGGGCGAGACAAGACGCGCCTGATCCAACCTGGCGCGGCCGCCGGGCGGCCTCGGGAAAAGGGACGACTTCGCCATGACAGCCAGCAACCGCATCGTCCTCTCCAGTGACCATGCCGCCATTCCGCTCCGCCAGGCCATCGCCGCCCATGTCGCGGCGCAGGGCTGGGCGGTGGTCGATATCGGGCCGACGACGCCGGAGAGCACGCCTTATCCCAAGCATGGCGAAGCTGCGGCACGGCTCGTCGCCTCCGGCGACTGCCGGCTCGGCATCATCCTGTGCGGCACCGGGCAGGGCATCATGATGGCGGCGAACAAGGTCAAGGGCATTCGCTGCGGAGTCTGCGCCGACACGTTCTCAGCCCGCATGATCCGTCAGCACAACGACGCCAACATGCTGTCGATCGGTGCGCGGGTTGTCGGTGAAGGGCTGGCGCTCGACATCGTCGATGCGTTCCTGAGCGCCGGGTTCGAGGGTGGCCGGCATGCGACGCGGGTGGAGATGATCGGGGCGCTCGAGGGCTAAATGCGCTCGACGGGGACGCCGATCTTGTAGCCCTTGCCGCTGACGGTCGCGATGATCCCCGACTTGTCGGTGTCCCCGAGCTTCTTGCGTAGGCGTGCGACCAGGGCATCGACGCTGCGTGCGTCGACATCGGTGAAGCGGTTGCTGATGACCTCGATCAGATAGTCGCGACTGAGAGGATGGCCATTGCTCTCGATGAGCGCGGCCAAGAGATCGAACTCGCCGCGCGTCAGGCGCATGGGCTCGCCGTTGTTCATCGCGAGCTCGCGGCGCAGCAGGTCGATCGTGAAGGGTCCAAAGAGCGCCACGGTGTTGCGGCGCGCCGTGTCGCGCTCGGTCCGGCGGCGGCGCAGCAGGGAACGGGCCCTGGCAAGCAAGTCGCGCAAGTCGACCGGCTTGCTGACATAGTGATCGCCGGCGAGCTCGAGCCCGACGATGCGATCGACATCGGCGTCGCGCCTTGTCACGAAAATGATGCCGGCATCGGAGGCCGATTGGAGTTCCCGGGCGAGCTCCAGGCCGTCGCCGTCCGGCAGGACGACATCGATGAAGACCAGGTCCGGCCTGAAGCGCCGCACCGCCTGCCTGGCCTGGGCGATGGTCTCGGCTTCCTCGACCCGGAAGCCCTGATCGGTGAAATAGCCGGCGATGACCGTGCGGGTGACGGGGTCGTCCTCGACGATGACGAGCCGGTCGCGGAAGGTCGCATCCATCAGCTCTGCTTCGCCTGTCGGCGCTCCGATTCCGGCACGATTCGGCCGAGCGGACGATTCTACAGGGACGGGTACCCCGCAAGCGGTCGAGCCTGCGGATGTTGACGGCTGTTCACCGCGCGGTCAAAGGCCGACCGGCTATCCACCGTCAGTTCCATCAGCGAGCTGCCGAGGAGATGAGGTCATATGCTGCCAGGCCGGGCTGCCGGCCTGGCGTTGTCGTATAGCGCGTTCAGATCACGCGGCGCGGGTCGAGCGCGTCGCGCAGGCCATCGCCGATGAAGTTGATCGACAGCACGGTCAGGAAGATCGCCGCGCCCGGGAACAACGCCCAGTGCGGGGCGGTGTCGAGATGGTCCTTGGCATCGAAGAGCAGGCGCCCCCAGGTCGGGATATCCGGCGGAAAGCCGAGGCCGAGGAAGGAGAGCGTGGACTCCGCGATGATCGCAGAGGAGACCTCAATCGTCGACGCGACAATGACGGGCCCGAGCGCGTTGGGCAGGATGTGGCGCGTCATCTGCCGGAGCTTGGTGGCCCCCTGGGCCTTGGCGGCCTCGACGAACTCCTTTTCGCGCAGCGAGAGGAACTGCGCACGGACCAGCCGGGCGACCGGCATCCAGCGCAGGCCGCCGATGACGACGACGATCAGGATGAAGACGCCGCCTTCGACGCCGAACACCGCCTTGAGCTGCTCGCGGAACAGGTAGATCACCAGCAGCAGCAGCGGCAGCTGCGGCAGCGACAGGAACAGGTCCGTCACCCACATCAGCACGGGGTCGGCGATCTTGCGCGACATGCCGGCCAGAGCGCCGATCACGACGCCGACGGTGGTCGCGACCACCATGGCGGCGAGGCCGACGGCGAGGGAGATCCGGCCGCCATACATCATCCGCGCCAGGATATCCTGGCCAAGATCGTCGGTGCCGAAGGGATGCGCCAGCGACGGGCCCTGCAACGTCGCCGAAAAGTCGATGTCGTTGATCGGGATGGTCCACACCCAGGGACCGACGACCACGCCGAGGATCAGCAGCGCCAGGATGAGAGTGCTCGCCATGGCGAGCTTGTGGCGGCGGAAACGCCGCCAGGTTTCGCGGCCGGGCGAGACCGATACGGTCGCGGCGGCCACTGCGGCCACGGCCGGGTCAGCCGAAGGAGATGCGAGGGTCGAGCCAGCCATAGAGCAGGTCCGCAATGAGGTTGAAGAGGACGACCAGGCAGGCGAAGACGAAGGTCACGGCCATGATCACGGGGGTGTCGTTGGCGAGGATCGCGTCGATCAGCAGCGAGCCGATGCCGGGGATCCGGAAGATCTGCTCGGTGACGATGGCGCCGCCGAAGACCGCCGGCATCTGCAGGGCGACGAGCGTCACGACCGGAATCAGCGCGTTGCGGGTGATGTGCCGCAGCGTGACCCGCTTCTCGCTCAGGCCCTTGGCGCGGGCCGTCGTGACATAGTCGAGCCGGATCACGTCAAGCACGGCCGAGCGGACATAGCGGGTATACGACGCAGCCTGGAACAGGCCGAGTACCGTGATCGGCATGATCGCCTGACGGAACATCTCCCAATACCAGCGCCAGCCGCTGGCAGCGATGTCGGAGCGATAGACGAAGGGGAACCAGTCGAGCTTGATCGAGAACAGCAGGATCAGGAGCAGGCCGGTGAAGAAGGTCGGCAGCGAGAAGCCGACGAAGGCGAGCGTGTTGGCGATCTGGTCGAAGACCGAATAGGGCCGCGTCGCCGCGTAGATCCCAACCGGCAGCGCGATGCACAGCGCCAGGATCTGCGAGGTGCCGACGACGAAGAGCGTGGTCGGCACGCGCTGCATGATCAGGGTGTCGACATCGATGCGGCTGGCGAAGGAGAAGCCCCAGTCGCCCTGCGCCATGGCCGAAAGCCAGCGCAGATAGCGCACCATGATCGGGTCGTTCAGGCCGAAGCTGGCGCGCAGCGCCTCACGGACCTCGGGCGGGACGTTGGGGTTGGTCGCCATCTCCGAGAACGGGTCGCCCGGCGCCAGCGCCAGGACCGTGAACAGGATCAGGCTGATGCCGAGCAGGCTCGGTATGGCGATCAGCAATCGCCGCAGAAGATAGGTCGCCATCAAGGATTCCCGTGAAGCGGGGTGTCGCTAAAGCGAGCCGCACGGGCTGATGGCAACGAGACGTCACCGGGCCGGGGCGGCTCGCGCGGAAGCGGCAAGGGCCGCTCGCGGACGGTATCGGTCGTCCGCGAGCGGCTTATCCAGCCTCAGCTGCGATACCAGGCAGCGACGTTCCAGGTGTCGACGTCCCAGCCGCTGTGGTCGTGCATCAGATTGGTCACCGAGGCGGCGACGCGGGTGCGCGAAAGCAGCGGCAGGATCACATTGGCTTCACAGAAGATCTCATTGACCTTGATCAGGAGCGCGGCGCGCTTGGCCGGATCGAGCTCCTTCTGGGCGGCCTTGTAGGCCTCGTCGGCTGCAGGATCCGAATAGCGCGAGACGTTCCGGCCCAGCCACTTGTTCTCCTTGTTGGCGATCTCCCACGAGACGAACTGGTTGAGGAAACGCTCCGGATCGGGCTGCGGCTGCGTCGTCGTATACATCTCCATGTCGACATAGAGCTTGGTGTAGGTGTCGGGATTGGCGACGTCGGAGGAGAAGAACACCGATGCCGTCACCGACTTCAGCTCCAGGTCGATGCCGACCTTCTGGCACGCCTGCTTGATGATCGCCTGCGTCTTCTGGCGCGGGGCGTTGATCGAGGTCTGGTAGACGTATTTGAGCTTCTTGCCGTCCTTCTCGCGGATGCCGTCCGAGCCCTTCTTGTAGCCGGCGTCGTCGAGGATCTTGTTGGCCTTCTCGACGTTAAACTCGTATTTCAGCTTCTGCGACTTGAACTGCTTGGGCTCGTTGACGAAGCTCGCCGTTGCGGTGCCGCCGCGGCCGTAGATGAACTTCTGGATCGAATCGCGGTCGATCAGCAGATTGATCGCCTCGCGCACCTTCGGATCCGACAGGGTCGGGTGCTTGGTCTTGACGCTGGAGCGCTCGCCGTCGACCTCGGTCCACGGATCGGTGGTGTTGAGGATGATGAACTCGATGTCGCCCGAGGCGACCGCGCTGACCTTGCCGCGGCCGCCGGTCTCCATCTTCTTCAGCACCTCGTCCTCGACCTGCAGGTTCCAGGCGTAGTCGAACTCGCCGGTCTGCAGGACGGCCCGCGCCGCCGAGACCGCATCGCCGCCGCCCTTGACTTCGATCGTGTCGAAATGCGGCTGGTTCTTGACGTGGTAATCCTCGTTGCGCGCGCCGGTCAGGATATCGCCCGGCTTGAAGTCGACGAACTTGTACGGACCGGTGCCGACCGGCTTGAGATTGGCCGGGGCCTCGCGCGATTTGGCACCCTTGTAGTCGCCGAAATGGTGCTTCGGCAGGATCTGGCCGACGACGCCGACGAAGGGATCGGCCCAGAACGGCGTCGGCTCCTTGAAGATGACCTGGACGGTGTGGTCGTCGACCTTTTCGACCTTGATGTTGGTGTAGGAGCCGGTGGTGTAGGCGGCTGTCGCCGGATCGGCGGCATATTCCCAGGTGAAGACGACGTCGTCGGCGGTGAACGGCTTGCCGTCATGCCATTTGACGCCCTGCTTCAGCTTCCAGGTCACGACCTTGCCGTCTTCGGAGAGGCCGCCATTGGCCCGGCTCGGCACTTCGGCGGCGAGCTGCGGGGTGAGGTTGCCGTCCTTGTCCCAGCCGGCGAGCGGCTCGAAGAAGATGCGCCCGGCGATCTGGTCCTTGGTGCCGCTGGCGAAGTGCGGGTTGAGCAGCGTCGGCGCCTGCCAGAGCAGGATCTTCAGCGGCCCGCCGCCGCCGGCCTTGGTCGGCTTGTACTGCAGCGACGCCTGCGCCATGGCGACGTCGTTCCAGGCCAGGATCTGCGAAGCGATCGGCGCCGTGATGCCGACGGCAGCCAGTCTGCGAATGAAGGAGCGGCGGGAGATCGCGCCGTCCTTCACGTTCTCGATCAAGCTGCTCAGCGTACGCTCGTCCATCATATTCCCCTGTTCTAGCCGGCCTATTATGAGATGGCCTGGAGGGCAGCCTAATGCATGCTCGGCTCGGGGGCTATGCCCTGTTTTGGCCGCAAATCCGGCATTCCGCCTGGATAAGGGGCATGTCCCAGCGTCAGGCGGTCGCGATTTCGCGAGCGAGATTGGCGAGATAACCGCACTCGTCGGCGGATTCGTTGTTCCACCACATAGCGCAAAGATTGTGCGAAGGGTTCGGCGGATCGGCTTCGAGCACGCGCAGCGCCAGCTTCTCGCCGGAGAGGTGGATCATCTCGCGCCGACCGAGCCAGGCCCGCCGGATGCGGCGCTGGCGGCGCTATACCAAGGTATCGGCCGCGATCCCATCGTCCGATTGATCGCCATCGCCTTGGGGCGCAGAGAGGCGATGACTTCGCGGCGCGGACCGCGAGGCGCTGTCGCAACTACCGGCTTTCCGTCGCAGGGACATGGCCATGCCGACCGATCGCATGCAGCCATCGCTGCGGCGTGGGTCGTCGTGTGCGCCCGTTCGCGCGTCGGACCGCCCCACCGGGACCGAAGAGGTGGGCCATGAACAACGTCGTCGCGTTTCGGCACTCTGTAATCTCGCGAGCGCTGGCCTGGCCGAACTTGCGCCCGAGCAACGGCACTCTCCTGCGCAGGGCTGCACAGAAGCGATCAGGGCTGGTTGCCGAATGGCGCATCAATGCAGCTGACGGGCGCCTGGAGTGCCGCTGGCGCAGCGAGGGCGGGGAGCAGCGCGACGATGACGGCAGTTGCCGCTCAGGGTGCAGGCGCGCCGCCTGACCAAGTCGCCCAGCCCGCAAGGCCGGCCACCGGCCGCAGTCACTTCCATCCCGCCGAGGTTCCCATGGCGTTTCTGTCGAACCGCGATACGAGGTCCAGTGCGCTCGCCGCGCTGACGCGCAATCGTGTCCTGCCCAACCTCTATGATCTGGCGGCGTTCGCGCTGCTCGCTGCATTAGCTGTGCTGGCGCTGCATGGCGCAGCGGCGATGCGCGCGCCACTATCCGGCCTCGCCACCGAGCCGGTCGTGCTCGATCCGGCGCTGCTGCCGGACTATGCGCTGCGCACGACGATGCGGATGTTCGCCGCGATCATCGCCTCGCTCGCCTTCACCTTCACCATCGCGACGCTGGCGGCCAAGAGCCGGCGCGCCGAGATGGTGATCATCCCGGCGCTCGACATCCTGCAATCGGTGCCGGTGCTCGGCTTCCTGACTTTCACCGTCACCTTCTTCATGGGGCTGTTCCCGGGCAGCCAGCTCGGCGCCGAATGCGCCTCGATCTTCGCGATCTTCACCAGCCAGGCCTGGAACATGGCCTTTTCGTTCTACCAGTCGCTGCGCACGGTCCCCCGCGATCTCGACGAGGTCAGCCGCAGCTTCGGCCTGTCGTCCTGGCAGCGCTTCTGGCGGCTGGAGGCGCCCTTCGCCATGCCGGGCCTGGTCTGGAACACGATGATGTCGATGTCCGGCGGCTGGTTCTTCGTCGTCGCCTCCGAGGCGATTACCGTGGGCGATACCACCGTGCAGTTGCCGGGCTTGGGCTCCTGGCTGGCGCTCGCGATCAAGGAGCAGAACTTCGCAGCCGTGGCCTGGGCCGTGCTGGCGATGGCGATCGTGATCGGCCTCTACGACCAGCTGCTGTTCCGGCCGATCGTCGCCTGGGCCGACAAGTTCCGTTTCGAGCAGACCGCCGGCCAGCAGAAGCCGCGCTCCTGGGTGCATGGCCTCGCCCGGCGCACCCGCCTGCTCAAGCGCCTGACAGCTCCGCTCGCCTGGCTGGGCGGCCGGCTGCTGCTGGTGCGGTTCCGCAGTGCGCCGCCGCTGCGCCATGAGGTCAGCGCGGGGACCAGCAAGACGCTCGACCGGGCCTGGCTCGTCCTGATTCTCGCCATCGGTGCCTGGGCGATGTGGACCGCCATCGCTTATCTCGGGCAGAGCCTGTCCTGGTCAGATGCCTGGGATCCGCTGGCGCGCGGCCTCGTCACCTTGCTGCGCGTCACCCTGCTGATCGCCGTCGCCAGCGTGATCTGGATCCCGGTCGGCGTCTGGATCGGCCTGCGCCCGGGAATTGCCGAGCGCGTCCAGCCGGTGGCGCAGTTCCTCGCGGCCTTCCCGGCGAATGTGCTGTTCCCCTTCGCCGTCGTCGCCATCGTCGCGACCGGCGCCAGCCCCGACATCTGGCTCTCGCCGCTGATGGTGCTCGGCACGCAGTGGTACATCCTGTTCAACGTCATCGCCGGCGCGAGCGCCTTCCCCACCGATCTGCGCGAGGCGGCGAGCGTCTACCAGTTGCGCTCGTGGACGTGGTGGCGGCGCGTCATGCTGCCGGGGATCTTCCCCTTTTACGTCACCGGGGCGCTGACCGCGTCCGGCGGCTCCTGGAACGCCAGCATCGTCGCCGAAGTCGCGAGCTGGGGCGACACCAAGCTCGAGGCCTATGGCCTCGGCGCCTACATCGCCAACGCGACAGAGGCCGGCGACTTCCCGCGTGTCGTGCTCGGCATCGCCGTCATGTCGCTCTTCGTCACGCTCTTCAACCGCCTGCTCTGGCGCCCGCTCTATGTGATGGCGGAACGCCGGATGCGCCTAGACTGAACCTTTCCGCAGGAGGATGCCGCTATGAACGAGATCAGCGCGACCCGCGATTTCAAGGCCGGGAATGCCACTCCGCTCGTCAGCGCCAAAGAGGTCTGCCAGAGCTACGACAAAGGCGCGGCCGGCTCGCTGGTCGTGCTCGACAAGGTCGATGTCGAGCTTCGGCCTGGCGAGATCGTCGGCCTGCTCGGCCGCTCGGGCTCGGGCAAGTCGACGCTGCTGCGGGCGATCGCCGGGCTGATCCAGCCGAGCGGCGGCACCGTCACCTTCGAGGGGCGGGCCGTGACCGGGCCGAGCTCGGGCGTCGCCGTGGTGTTCCAGAGCTTTGCACTGTTCCCCTGGCTGAGCGTGCTGGAGAATGTCGAGCTCGGCCTGGAGGCGCAGGGCGTCGCGCCGGCCGAACGGCGCAAGCGCGCGCTCGCCGCCATCGACCTGATCGGCCTCGACGGCTTCGAGAGCGCCTATCCAAAAGAGCTCTCCGGCGGCATGCGCCAGCGTGTCGGGCTCGCCCGCGCTTTGGTCGTGCACCCCAAGGTTCTGCTGATGGACGAGCCGTTCTCGGCGCTCGACGTCCTCACCGCCGAGACGCTGCGCACCGATCTGCTCGATCTCTGGTGCGAGGGACGGATGCCGATCGAGGCGATCCTGATGGTGACGCACAATATCGAGGAGGGCGTGCTGATGTGCGACCGCATCCTGATCTTCGGCTCCAATCCGGGCCGCGTCATCGCCGAGCTGAAGGTCGAGCTGCCGCAGCCGCGCGACCGTCTCGATCCCGCCTTCCGCACCTTGGTCGAGGACATCTATGCCCGCATGACCGCGAAGGCCGGCGCGCCGGCACGGGACGGCTTCTTTCCCGGCACCGGCATCGCCATGGCGCTGCCGCGGGTTTCGACCAATCTGATGGCCGGGCTGATCGAGACGATCGCGGGCGCGGCCTACAGGGGGGAGGCCGACCTGCCGCCGCTCGCGGCCGAACTGCACCTGGAGATCGACGATCTCTTCCCGGTGGCCGAGACGCTGCAGCTGCTGCGTTTCGCCGATCTCGAAGGCGGCGACATCAGGCTGACCGCCGCGGGCTTGCGCTTCGCCGACGCCGATGTCGACGGACGCAAGCGCCTCTTCGCCCAGCAGCTCGCGGCCTATGTGCCGCTCGCCGCCCATATCCGGCGGGTGCTCGACGAGCGCTCCAGCCACAAGGCACCGGCGCCACGCTTCCGCGACGAGCTCGAAGACCACATGTCGGAGGACTATGCCGCGACGACGCTGAAGGCGGTGACGAACTGGGCCCGCTATGGCGAGTACTTCGCCTATGACGAGGATGCCGACCTGTTCACGCTGGACAATCCGAGCTGATGCACGGGCTGGACAGAGCGCTCGGCCATCTGTCTTGTCCGATAGCTTGACTGGGTAGGCCGGTGGCGAAGGGCAGGGCATGAGGAGCGATCGCGAGCGCATGCGCATCGAAAGACCATGGCTCTGGCTCGGCCTGATCGCGGCGATGGCCGCGATCTTCTTGGCCGACACCTTCACCAGCCTGGAGATTGCGGTCGCCGTCCTCTATGTCGCGGTGATCCTGATCTCGGTCAGGTTCGACCGGCCGGCGGTCGTCGTCTCGTTCGGCGCCGGCAGCGCCGTTTTGACGGTGCTGAGCTATCTGCTGACGCCGCGCGGAATCCAGGAGACCGGCCTGGCGAACGGAGCCCTGAGCTTGATCGCCATCGGCGCGACCACCTATCTGGCCTTGCGGATCGGGGAGGCGGAGGCGCGCATCCGCCAGACCCAGGCCGAGCTGGCCCATATGGCGCGCGTCACCACCATGGGCGAACTGGCCGCCTCGATCGCGCATGAGGTCAGCCAGCCACTGGCCGGGATCGCCGCCAGCGGCCATGCCGCCCTGCGCTGGCTCGCGGCGACACCGCCCGATACCAGCGAGGCCAAGCGGGCCCTGCAGCGCGTCGTCGCCGATGCCGATCGCGCCGGCGAGGTGATCGGGCGCGTACGCAACCTCGTGGCCAAGGCTCCGCCTTCGCGTGACCGGCTCGATATGGTCGCGTTGATCGAGGAGGTTCTGGCCCTGACCCGCGGCGAATTGCGCAGGCACCGCGTGATGCTCCAGACCGATCTGGCCGATGACCTGCCGCAGCCGCTTGGCGACAAGGTTCAGCTCCAGCAGGTCGTGCTCAACCTGGTGATCAACGCGGCCGAGGCGATGGGCGGCCTGGAGACCGGGCCGCGCGACCTGCTGGTCGGCGCTGCCAGCGACGGCCGCGCGATCACGGTGAGCGTCCGCGACACCGGCGTCAGCCTGGCGCCGGCGGCGATCGAGCAGGTGTTCGAGGCCTTCCACTCGACCAAGCCGGGCGGGATGGGCATGGGCCTCGCGATCAGCCGCTCGATCGTCGAGGCGCATGGCGGGACGGTCTACGCCGCCGTCAATCATCCCCGTGGCATGGTCTTCGGCTTCACCTTGCCCGTGGCGGGCACAGAATCGGACGAACGCCATGGATAAGCCGGCCACCGTCTTCGTCGTCGACGACGATGTCTCGGTCCGCGAGGGGCTCGACAGCCTGCTCCGCTCGGTCGGCTATGCGGTCTCGGTTTTCGCATCGGTGCGGGAGTTCGCGCTGGTCCGGCGTCCCGACACGCCGTCCTGTCTCGTCCTCGACGTCCGGATGCCAGGCCCGAGCGGCATGGACTTCCAGGCGGAGCTTTCCGCCCTGAACGATCCGATCCCGATCGTTTTCCTTACTGGCCATGGCGACGTGCCGATGGCGGTGCGGGCGATCAAGCTTGGGGCAGTCGAGTTCCTGCTGAAGCCGTTCCGCGAGCAGGACCTGCTGGATGCGGTGCGTGTGGCGATCGGGAAGGACGAGGCGAGGCGCAAGGACGAGGCGGCACTCGCCGAGCTGAAAGAGCGCTTCGCGACGCTGACGATGCGGGAGAAGGAGGTTCTCGCCTTCGTCGCGCAGGGGCGCCTCAACAAGCAGATTGCCGCCGATCTCGGCCTGAGCGAGGTGACCGTGAAGGTGCATCGCGGCCAGGTGATGCGGAAGATGGGCGCCGCGACGCTGGCCGAGTTGGTCCGGCTTGCCGATCTCATCGCCGGACAGGAGCGGGCGATCCGATGAGGGTGGACGTTCTCGGGCTGCAGGCCTTCGTCAGCATCGCAGAGCGCGGCAGCTTCCGCGCCGCCGCCTCGCATCTCAACCTGTCGCAGACGGCGCTCAGCCACCGCATCCGCAAGCTCGAGGAATCGCTGGGAACGCCGCTCTTCCTGCGCACGACGCGGCAGGTCTCGCTGACCGCGGCGGGCACGACGCTGCTGCCGCGGGCGCGGCGTATCTTCGAGGATCTGGGCTTCGCCATCAACGAGGTCAGGGTCGACCTGCGCGAGGGCGACGAGCAGGTCTCGCTCGGCTGCCTGCCGACGGTGGCGGCCCATTGCATGCCGGCAGTGATCGCTGCTTTCGCCGCGCGCCATCCCGGTGTCGGCGTCCGCATCCACGACAACTCGGCGTCCGAGATCGCCGACAAGGTCCAGTCGGGCGAGGCCGAGTTCGGCGTCACCATCGTCGCCGCCAATCGCTGGGACCTCGAGTTGAAGCCGGTCGTCAAGGAGCCGTTCGTGCTGGTCAGCCATCGCTCGATGCCGCTGGCGCAGGAGGCGTCGCTGACCTGGGCGCAATTGCAGGACGAGCCGCTGGTGCGGATCAGCGCCGAGACCGGCAACCGCATCCTGATCGACGATGCGCTCGGCGCCAGGCGCGAGAGCCTGACCTGGCGCTACGAGGTCCAGCGCGTCGTCACCGCGGTCAGCTTGGTACGCTCGCGCATCGGCTACGCGGTGGTGCCGCAGCTTTCGCTCGATATCGTCGATGCCGGCGAGCTCGTCGCGATCCCGCTGCGCTCCCCGGCTGTGACCCGCACGCTCGGCATCATCACGCGCAAATCGGTGCCGCTGCGCCCGGTGACGCGTGACCTGATCACGATCTTGAGCCAGGCGCTCAAACGCAGCGTCGTGCCGCGGCGAGATGAAGAAAAGTAATCAATCGCTGCATTCTTATCATTTGATGGCAGAATGGCTTTGGCCGACCCTCGCGGCGGGATGAAACGCGCGAGGAGAAGCCAGCAATGGCAGGCGCCAACACGACGGCGATCGCCTTCATCGGCTTCGGCGAGGTCGGCCAGACCTTCTCGCGCGGCCTGCTGGCCAATGACGGCGTCGCCATCCGCGCCTATGACCTGCTCTTCGGTAGCGACGCCGGCGCCCGTCTTGAAGCGGCGGCGCAGGAACTCGGCGTCGTCCGCGCACCCTCGGCGCAGGAGGCCTGCTCAAACGCAACCTTCGTCTTCTCGGCCGTCACTGCCGACCGCGCCGAGGCGGTGGCTACCGAAGCTGCGGCCTGGCTGAAACCGGGCCAGGTCTTCGTCGATGTCAATTCGGCCGCGCCCTCGACCAAGCAGCGGGCGGCGCAGGCGGTGACCGCAAGTGGTGCCGACTATCTCGAGGCCGCGGTGATGGCGCCGGTGCTGAAGCCTGGCCTCAAGGTGGCGATCCTCTCCGGAGGGCCGCAGGCGCAGGCTGCGTCCGAGGCGCTCAACGGGCTCGGCATGAACCTGACGCCGGTGTCGGAGGTCTATGGTCGGGCCTCGGCGATGAAGCTCTGCCGCTCGATCGTGATCAAGGGGCTGGAGGCGCTGATGGTCGACTGCGCCGCCGCCTGCGAGGCCTGGGACGTCAAGGACCCGGTCTTCGCCAGCCTCAACGCGACCTTCCCCTCGATCGACTTCCATGCGCTCGCCGCCGACATGCGCGAGCGCGTCGCCACCCATGGCGTGCGCCGCTCGGCCGAGATGCGCGAGGCGGCCGAGATGCTGGCGGCGGCGGGGCTGCATCCCGGCGTCGCCCAGGCGGTCGCCGACGCGCAGCTGCGCGGGGCTCGGCGAAAGGAGGGGATGCGATGATGCTGGATCGTCGCTCCGTCCTTGCCGGCATAGGGCTCACTGGCTTCGCCGGGCTTACGTCGGTGCGCGCCCAGCCGGAGTGGCCGAGCCAGCTGATCCGGATCGTCGTGCCGTTCACGCCCGGCGGCAGCACCGACGTGCTGGCGCGACTGATCGCCAGCAATCTCGAGCGCAGCATTCCCGGCAAGGGCTTTGTGATCGAGAACCGGCCGGGCGCCGGCGGCATGACGGCCTCGGGGCAGGTCGCCAAATCCGATCCCGATGGGCACACGCTGATGATGGGCCATATCGGCACGCTCGCCTTCGCGCCCTCGCTCTACCCGAACGTGCCCTATGACCCGGTCAAGGATTTCCAGCCGGTCGCGCTCGTCGCCATGCTGCCGAACATCCTGGCAATCAACCCGAAACTGCCGGCCAAGACCCTCGCCGAGTTCATCGCCTATGCCAAGGCGAACCCCGGCAAGCTGAACTACTCGTCGGGCGGGCAGGGCAGCGCCGCCCATATCGCCACCGCCTATTTCTGCCATCGCGCCGGCATCGAGGCGACGCATGTGCCCTATCGCGGCACGGCGCCTTCGGTGAACGATCTCGTCGCCGGCAACATCCAGTTCACGCTGACGGGCGGGCCGGCGGTTCTACCCTTGGCGGAAGGTGGTCAGCTCAGGGTGCTCGGCGTCGCCGCGCGCGAGCGCGTGGGCTTCGCACCGGACCTGCCGACGCTGTCCGAGAGCGGCCTGCCGGGTTTCGAGGCGGTGCAATGGTACGGGATCGTGGCGCCGGCGCGCACGCCACATCCCGTCGTCGAGCGGCTCAATCGCGAGATCAATACGCTGCTCGGCCAGCCGGATTTCGCCGCGGCGCTGGCCAAGGACGGTGCCATCGCCCGGCCTGAGACGCCGGAAGGCTTCGGCAAGCTGATCGGCTCGGAGCTCGAGCTCTGGCGCGAGGTCATCACCCGCTCCGGCATCAAGGCGGCGGAGTGAGCGATGGGCCAGCTCGCCGTCCCCTGCATGCTGATCCGCGGCGGCACCTCCAAGGGCGCCTATTTCCTGCGCGATGATCTGCCGGCCGATATCGCCGCACGCGACGCTGTCCTCCTTGCGGTGATGGGCTCGCCCGACAAGCGCCAGGTCGACGGGCTCGGCGGCGCCCATCCCCTGACCAGTAAGGTCGCGATCGTCTCGCCCTCGGACGAGCCGGGATGCGACATCGACTTCCTGTTCGCGCAGGTCGGTATCGAGACGGCTTCGGTCGATACCACCCCGAACTGCGGCAATATCCTCGCCGGGATCGGGCCGTTCGCACTGGCACGCGGACTGGTCAAGGCGAGCGGCCCGCGAACCACCGTCCGGGTCCGGACGATCAACACCGGCACGATCGCCGACCTGACCATGGATACGCCGGACGGGCAGGCGAGCGCCGAGGGTGCAGCGCGCATCGACGGCGTGCCGGGAACCTCGGCGCCGATCGATATCGGCTTTCTCGATGCCGAGGGCTCGGTCTGCGGCGCGCTCTTGCCGACCGGCAATGTCGTCGACGTGATCGAGGGCGTGCCCTGCACCCTGATCGACAACGGCATGCCGGTAATCGTGATGCGGGCGGCCGATGTCGGGCGCACCGGCTACGAGCCGCGCGACCAGCTCAACGAGGATGCCGAGCTCAATGCCCGGATCGAGGCCATCCGCCTCGCTGCCGGGCCGCTGATGAATCTCGGCGACGTCGCCAGGAAGGTCGTGCCGAAGATCGCGCTGGTCGCGCCGCCGCAGGCCGGCGGGGCGATCTCGACCCGCAGTTTCATCCCGCATGAATGCCATGCCTCGATCGGCGTCTTCGCAGCCGTGACGGTCGCCACCGCCGCCGTCTTGCCGGGCTCGCCTGCGGCTTCGGTCGTCGTGATGCCGGAGGGACGCGAGCGGGCGCTTTCGGTCGAGCATCCGACCGGCGAGTTCACGGTGACGCTGACGGTCGGTGGAACCGCAGAGCAGCCGGTCGTCGAGCGGGCCGGGCTGCTGCGCACCGCCCGCATCCTGATGGCAGGGCAGGCCTTCGTGCCGGCCGATAGAGTGCAAGAGGAGCGCATGCCATGAGCGCCCAGAAGACAGGCCTGGTGATAACAGCCCATCCCGGCGATTTCGTCTGGCGCGCCGGCGGAGCTATCGCGCTGCACGCCGGGCGCGGCATGCGCGTCAAGATCCTCTGTCTGTCCTATGGCGAGCGCGGCGAGAGCCAGTTTGCCTGGAAGAAGGCGGGCGTGCAGATGGCGGAGGTCAAGGCGCAGCGCCGCGAAGAGGCGGAAGCTGCTGCGGCAGCGCTCGGCGCCGAGATCGAGTTCATGGATGCCGGCGATTATCCGCTGCGGACAACACCGGAGATGCTCGACCGAGCGATCGACATCTTCCACGAACTCAATCCGAGCTTCGTGCTGACCCATGCGCTCGAAGACCCCTATAATGTCGACCATCCCGAGGCGACGCGCTTCGCGCAGGAGGCGCGCATCATCGCCCAGGCCGCCGGCCACAAGCCCGATCCCAATCGCACCTATGCCGCGCCGCCGGTCTTCCTGTTCGAGCCGCACCAGCCCGAGCAGTGCAATTTCAAGCCGAACGTCATCCTCAACATCGACGAGGTCTGGGAGCAGAAACGCAAGGCGTTCGAGATCCTCGCGGCGCAGAAGCACCTCTGGGAGTACTACACCCGCGTCGCGCTCAACCGCGGCATGCAGGGCGGGCGCAACTCCGGCAAGGCGATGACCTATGGCGAGGCCTATCAGCGCCTCTTCCCGGAAGCGCTGGAGACGCTGGCATGAATCCCGTCGTCATCCGCACCAGCAAGCGTGCGCCCGCCGCGGCGATCGCCGATCTCGCCGCGCTCGGCGTCTCCACCACCCATGAGGCGATGGGCCGGAGCGGGCTGCTGAAGCCCTATATGCGGCCGATCTATGCCGGCGCGCAGATCGCTGGTGGGGCGGTGACGGTGCTGGCCCAGCCGGGCGACAACTGGATGATCCATGTCGCGATCGAGCAGGTGCAGCCGGGCGACGTGCTCGTCGTCGCCTGCACGACCGACAATACCGACGGGATGTTTGGCGACCTGCTGGCGACATCGCTGAAGGCGCGGGGCGGCGTCGGCCTCGTCATCGATGCCGGCGTCCGCGATGTTCGGATGCTGACCGAGATGGGCTTTCCGGTCTGGTCGCGAGCGATTTCGGCCAAGGGGACGGTCAAGGCGACGCTGGGGAGCGTCAACGTTCCGGTGGTCTGCGCCGGGGCGCTGATCCATCCCGGCGACGTAATCGTCGCAGATGACGACGGGGTTGTTATCGTGCCCAGGCGCGATGCCGAGGCGGTTGCCGCCGCCGGCCGCAAGCGCGAGGCCAATGAAGACGAAAAGCGTAGACGCCTGGCTGCTGGCGAACTCGGCCTGGACATGTACGCTATGCGCGACGGCCTCGCCAAAGCGGGCCTCGTCTATCGCGACGATGACGGCGAATAATCCAACGAAAGCCCCGGCAAGGGGATTGGCCAAACACTCGGGAGGAACGACATGACCATTCGCAGGACGGTTCTTAAAGGAATGCTCGGCCTGGCTCTGGCCACCTCGGTCAGCGGCGCGGCTCTGGCGCAGGACGCGGTCAAGATCGGCCTGATCCTGCCGATGACCGGACCCTTCGCCTCGACCGGGCGGCAGATTGCCGCGGCGGCCAATCTCTATATCCAGGAGAAGGGCGCGACCGTCGCCGGCAAAAAGGTCGAGCTCATCGTCAAGGACGACACCGGCACGGCCGACGTCACCCGCCGCATCGCGCAGGAGCTGATCGTCAACGACAAGGTCACCGCGATAGCCGGCTTCGGCCTGACGCCGCTGGCGCTCGCGACCGCGCCGCTGGCGACGCAGGCGAAGACGCCGATGGTGGTGATGGCGGCGGCGACCGCGATCATCACCGAGCGCTCGCCCTTCATCGTGCGCACCAGCCAGGTCGTGCCGCAGATCGCCGCGCCGTTCGGGACCTGGATCGCCAAGCAGGGCACCAAGCGCGTCATCACCATCGTCTCCGACTTCGGCCCGGGCCATGACGTCGAGAGCTCGTTCTCGGAGGCGTTCAAGGCCGGCGGCGGCCAGGTCGAGAACATCCGCGTGCCCCTGCAGAACCCCGATTTCTCGCCCTTCCTGCAGCGCGTCGCCGACGCCAAGCCCGAAGCGCTGCTGGTCTTCGTGCCATCCGGCGTCGGTGCCCAGTTCATGAAGCAGTTCGTCGAGCGCGGCCTCGACAAGAGCGGCATCAAGCTGATCGGCACCGGCGATCTGACCGATGACGACATTCTCAACGGCATGGGCGATGTCGCGCTCGGCGTCATCACCGCCCAGCACTATTCCGCCTCGCATGACAGCCCCGAGAACAAGGCCTTTGTCGAGGGCTTCAAGAAGGCCAATCCGGGCCTGCGCCCGAACTTCATGGCGGTCGGCGGCTATGACGGCATGCACGCGCTCTATGAGGGACTGAAGAAGACCAAGGGCGAGGGCGGGCAGGCGCTGGTCGACGCGATGAAGGGGATGAGCTGGACGAGCCCGCGCGGGCCGATCTCGATCGATCCCGAGACCCGCGACATCATCCAGAACGTCTACATCCGCAAGGTCGAGCGCGTGAACGGCGAGCTCTACAATCAGGAGTTCGAGACGATCCCCAACGTCAAGGATCCGACCAAGGCGAAGAAGTAAGCCTGGCAGGGCGGACCCGACGTGCTCACCATCCTGTTCGACGGCGTCGCCTACGGCATGATCCTGTTCGTGCTGGCCTGCGGGCTGTCCGTGACCATGGGGTTGATGAACTTCGTCAACCTCGCCCACGGCGCCTTTGCCATGTTCGGCGGCTATGTCACCGTGCTGGCGATGCAGCGGCTCGGCCTGCCGTTCCTGTGGGCGCTGCCGGCGGCCTTCCTCGCCGCTGCGCTCGCGGGCTTGCTGTTGGAGCGGCTGGTCTACCGGCCGATGTACGCCAAGAGCCATCTCGACCAGGTGATGTTCTCGATCGGGCTGGTGTTCATGGCCGTCGCCGGTGCCGACTACCTGATGGGCTCGAGCCAGCAATTCGTGCAGTTGCCGGCCTGGCTGAGCGGGCGCTTCGATCTCGCCGGCATCGGCGTCGGCCGCTACCGGCTCTTCATCATCCTGCTCTGCGGCGCGCTCGCCTTCGCCATGCAATGGGGCTTCACCCGCACACGCTTCGGCAGCCGGCTGCGCGCCGCCGTCGACGACGCCAGGGTGGCACGCGGGCTTGGCATCCCCGTCAACCGGCTGTTCGCGCTGACCTTCGCCTTCGGTTCCGGCCTTGCTGGTCTCGGCGGCGCGCTCGGGATCGAGCTGATGGGGCTCGACCCGACCTTCCCGCTGAAGTTCATGATCTACTTCCTGATCGTCGTGACCGTCGGCGGGACCTCGACCATCTCCGGCCCGTTCTTCGCGGCGATGCTGCTGGGGGTCGCCGATGTCGGCGGCAAGTATCTCGTGCCGCAGCTCGGCGCCTTCATCATCTACGCGCTGATGGTCGTCCTGCTGATCACAAGGCCGCACGGGCTCTTCGCGAGGAGCCGGGCATGAAGGCCGACAGCATCGAGGCGCGCGTCCGGCGCTCGCTCTATGGCGCACGGCGCTGGCATCCGGCCGAGATCGTGTTCTGGGTCCTGGCGCTGGCGGCTTTCTTCCTGCTGCCACGCCAGCTCCTGATCCTCAACGAGATCGCGATCCTCGGGCTGTTCGCGCTCTCGCTCGACCTGATCCTTGGCTATGCCGGCATCGTCTCGCTGGGGCATGCCGCCTTCTTCGGCTTCGGCGCCTATGCGGCCGGGCTCTTCGCCAAGCATGCCAGCGCCGATCCGCTGGCGGGGCTCGCGGTCGGCATGGGCGCAGCCGGGCTGCTCGGGCTGATCAGCAGCCCGCTGATCCTGCGCGGCAGCGACCTGACACGCCTGATGGTGACGCTCGGCGTCGCGCTGATCCTGGGGGAACTGGCCAACTCGCTCGGCTGGCTCACAGGCGGCGCAGACGGGTTGCAGGGCATCATGATGGGGCCGGTGCTCGGCCTGTTCGAGTTCGATATCTTCGGCAGCGTCGCCTATCTCTATTCGCTCACCGTGCTGTTCGTGCTGTTCGTGCTGGCGCGCCGCATCGTCGGCTCGCCCTTCGGCCTTTCGCTGCGGGCGATCCGCGACAACCCGCTGCGCGCTTCCGCCTCAGGCGTGCCGCTGCACTGGCGGCTCGTCGCGGTCTATACGCTCGCGGCCGCCTATGCCGGGGCGGCGGGGGCGCTGCTCGCCCAGACCACGCAATTCGTCTCGCTCGACGTGCTCGCCTTCCATCGCTCGGCCGACCTGATGCTGGTGCTGATCATCGGCGGCGCCGGCTATCTCTATGGCGGGCTGATCGGCGCGGTTGCCTTCAAGCTGCTGCAGGACGTGATCGCGAGCTTCACGCCGCAATACTGGATGTTCTGGATCGGGCTGTTCCTTGTCCTCTTCGTCCTCGGCGGCCGCGAACTGATCCATGGCGGGATCAAGGCGGTTGTCGGCCGTGTCGCGCGCCTCGGCCGGAGGGCGTCGACATGAGCGTGGCGCTCCAGACCTTCGATCTCTGCAAGAGCTTCGGTGGCATCACCGCGACCGACCATGTCGACTTCACGCTGGCAAAGGGCGCGCGCCACGCGCTGATCGGTCCGAACGGCGCCGGCAAGACCACCTTCGTCAACCAGTTGACCGGGGTGCTGCGCCCGAGTTCCGGCCGGGTCGAGCTGATGGGCGAGGACATCACCACGCTGCCCCGCGAGGCGCGGGTCGGGCGCGGGCTGGCGCGCACCTTCCAGATCAACCAGCTCTTCGGAACGATGACGCCTGTCGAGATGATCGCGCTGGTGACCTCGGAGCGGCTCGGCCGCGGCCGGCAGCCCCTGCGTGCTCTCGACAGGGACAAGGAACTCGTCGCCGAGACGGCCGAGATCCTCGCCCGCTTCAGGCTCGACGACATCATGGACGAGCGGATCGCGACCTTGCCCTATGGCAAGCAAAGGCAGATCGAGATCGCTGCTGCCTTCGCGGCGAGGCCGAGCGTGCTGCTGCTCGACGAACCGGCGGCGGGCGTGCCCGAGGCCGAGCGGCGCGAGCTGATGGCGATGGTCGCCGGACTGCCGGAGGACGTCTCGGTCCTGCTGATCGAGCACGACATGGACCTCGTCTTCCGCTTCGCGACGCGCATCACGGTGCTGGTCAATGGCCGCCTGCTCGCCGACGGCACGCCGAGCGAGATCGCCAATGATCCGGCCGTTCGCGCCGCCTATCTCGGGGAGCATAGCCATGGCTGAGCTCCTCGAAGTCGAACGCCTCAGTGCCGGCTATGGCGAGGCCCAGGTGCTGTTCGACATCGATCTTTCGCTCGCCGAGGGGCGCTCGCTGGCGCTGCTCGGCCGCAATGGCGTCGGCAAGACCACCCTGGTCAACAGCATCATCGGCGTCACCCGCCGCCGCGGCGGTCGGATTGTGCTTGCAGGGCGCGATCTCACCACGGCGACGCCCGAGCAGCGTGCCCATGCCGGCATCGGCTGGGTGCCGCAGGAGCGCAACATCTTCAAGTCGCTGACCGTGCTGGAGAACCTGACTGCCGTCGCGACGCCGGGCGCCTGGACGACCGAGCGCGTCTTTTCGATGTTCCCGCGCCTCGCCGAGCGCAAGGCAAATCTCGGCAACCAGCTCTCCGGCGGCGAGCAGCAGATGCTGGCGATCGGCCGGGCATTGATGCTCAATCCGAAGCTGCTGCTCCTGGACGAGCCGACCGAGGGGCTGGCGCCGATCATCGTCGAGGAATTGCTGCGCGCACTGAAGCGGCTCGTCCGCGATGAGGGGCTCTCGGCGATCGTGATCGAGCAGCACGCCCGCAAGATCCTCGAGCTCACCGACGAGGCGATCGTGCTCGAGCGCGGCCGCGTCGTCCTCGCCGCGGGGAGCGCCGAGCTCCTCGTCGACCCGTCACGGCTGGAGCGCCATCTCGGCCTCGCAGCCGCCTGAACCAACGACAGAACCAGTGAAAGGAAACGCCATGAGCCAGAGACAGAAGCCGCCGTTCCGGGGCGACATGGTCGGCAGCCTGCTGCGCAGCGCGCCGGTCAAGGACGCCCGCGCCAAGCTTGCGGCCGGTGAGATCGATCAGGCCGAATTGACCGCGATCGAGGACGAGGAAATCAGGAAGCTCGTGCGCAAGCAGGAGGAGGTCGGCCTGCAGGCTGTGACCGATGGCGAGTTCCGCCGCGCCTTCTGGCATTTCGACTTCCTCGACGGCCTCTCCGGCGTCACCAGCTTCGAGACCGATTCAGGCATCCAGTTCAAGGGCGTCACCACCAAGGGCCATGCCGTCCGCGTCACCGGCAAGCTCGACTTCCCGGACGATCATCCGCATCTGGCCCATTTCAAGTTCCTGGCCTCGACGACCAGCCGGGTGCCGAAGATGACGATCCCGAGCCCGTCCATGCTGCACTATCGCGGCGGCCGGAAGGCGATCGATCCGAGTGCCTATCTGCGGATCGAGGACTATTACGAGGATCTCGGCAAGGTCTACGCCAAGGCGATCAAGGCCTTCTACGATGCCGGCTGCCGCTATCTGCAGCTCGACGATACCAGCCTGTCCTATTTCTGCGATCCGGAGCAGCGCAAGATGCTGGCCGAGCGCGGCGACGACCCGGAGCAGCTGGTCTTCATCTATCGCGACGTTCTCAACGCGGCGCTGAAGGCGAAGCCCGCCGACATGCAGATCACCACCCATACCTGCCGCGGCAATTTCAAGTCGACCTTCATCGCCTCGGGCGGCTACGAGCCGGTCGCCGAGATGGTCTTCAACGAGATCAATGTCGACGGCTATTTCATGGAGTGGGACGATGACCGCTCGGGTGGCTTCGAGCCGCTGCGCTTCCTGCCCAAGGGGGACAAGCAGGTCGTGCTCGGCCTGGTGACCTCGAAGTTCGGCGAGATTGAAAGCAAGGACAATCTCAAGCGCCGGATCGAGGCGGCGTCCAAATACGCGCCGCTCGAGCAGCTCTGCCTGTCGCCGCAATGCGGCTTCGCCTCGACCGAGGAAGGCAATGTCCTGGCCGAGGACGAGCAATGGGCCAAGCTCTCGCGCATCCTGGAAGTTGCCAAGGAAGTCTGGGGATGAGCAGCGAGCCCTGCTTCGACATCGCCCATCTCGGCCATGTCGAGCTCTTCACCAACAAGCCGCAGGAGAGCCTCGACTTCTTCGTCGAGATCTTCGGGCTGACGGAGAGCGGGCGCGAGGGCGACAGCGTCTACCTGCGTGCCTGGGACGATTACGAGTTCCACACGCTGAAGCTCACCGCGGCGAAGACGACCGGTGTCGGCCATATCGGCTATCGCGCCTCAAGCGAGGCGGCGCTCCTGCGCCGCGTCGCGGCGATCGAGGCGATGGGCTGCGGCATCGGCTGGAGCGATGGCGATCTCGGCCATGGCCGGGCCTATCGCTTCCGCGATCCGGACGACCACGTCTTCGAAATCTATTTCGAGACCAATAAGTATGCCGCTCCTGAAAAGGAACGGCCGGCCCTGAAGAACCAGGCGCAGCGCAACCATGGCCGGGGCTGCGCCGTGCGCCGGCTCGACCATCTCAACCTGCTGGCGCAGGACGTCGCGGTGATCCGCGACTTCATGCCGAAGGCGCTGGGCAGCCGGGTGACCGAGCAGATCGTGCTCGACTCAGGCGAGGTCGGCGGCTGCTGGTTCACCGTCAACAACAAGAGCTACGACATCGCCTATACCCGCGACCACACCCCGGCGCGCGGGCGCTTCCACCATGTCACCTATGCCGTCGACCAGCGCGAGCACATATTGGAGGCGGCCGATCTCTTTCTCGAGAACGGCGTCTTCATCGAGACCGGGCCGCACAAGCACGCGGTGCAGCAAACCTTCTTCCTCTATGTCTACGAACCCGCCGGAAACCGCGTCGAGATCGCCAATGCCGGCGCGCGCCTGATCCTCGATCCCGACTGGCAGACCGTGACCTGGACGGAAGAGGAGCGGAAGAAGGGCCAGGCCTGGGGGCTGAAGACGATCGAGAGTTTTCACACTCACGGGACGCCGCCTTCGGGCAGATAGCGCGGCTGAAGCTGCGCTCTCACACCACTTCCGAGACGATCTTGGCGATCAGCGCGTTCGACAGGATGACCGGGAGGCCGGCCGCAGCCGCCTCCTGGCGATGCTGCTCGACGAAGCCCATGCAGTCCATCAGCAGGATGTTGGCGCCGCGCTCGGCGAGGGCTTCGGCGGCCTCCGCGACCGTCAGGCCGCCGCCGCCATAGGGCGAGGCGGCGGCATAGATCGGTGCGCGCGCGAGAGGCGCCCATTTCCCGGCTTCGGAGGCGATCTGCTCGGCGAGCGGCACGATGATGCCGAGCTGAGCATCCTGGACCAGTGCCGCGACCGTCGGTGGCAGGATGCGATCCGGCTCGATCAGCCGGGCGCGCTCCGTGCGCAGGCTGACGAAATGCCCGGTGCAGAGCATCAGGATCGTGCTGCAACTGGCCGCTTCGAGCGCTGCGAGCTTGGCCTGCGCCGCCTGCTCGGTACGGTCGCGGTCGATGACGACCGAGGTTCCGTCGAGCAGCTTGGTGATCAGGAGCGCGCCATCTGGCTCGGGCGCGAAGTCGCGGTCGATCTCCGCGCGCGACAACCCGTCGAGCACGCCGGCATGCAGCCGCGGCAGCTCAGGGCCCAGCACTGCATCGAGGATCGGCGTGATGTCGGCGCGCGGCGCCTGGCCGATGGTGAGGGTGCCGAGCTTGGCCATGGCTGCGTCCTTCCTGAGATGAAGCGGCTCGGGCCGGTGCCGGCCCGAGCCTTAAGCCCTCATGGCTTGTTGAAGTTCTTCAGGACGGAGTCGAAGAAGGAGAAGATCGCGTCGCCGGCGATGACGCCTGCGGCGAAGACCTCCATGTCGCCTTCGCCGTCGGCGCCGCGCAACTTCTCCCAGACCAGCCGGCAGAGGATGCCGGCCAGCACCGCCCAGCCCGCCATCGGGAAGTTGATCAGGAGGCCGGTGGCAAAGAGCACGCCGATCTGGCGCTTCGGCCCGCCTATGAGTTGCAGGATCGCGCCGGGGATCGCCCAGAGGAAGAGCTGCCAGGCGACGCCGGGCGCGACGCCGGCCTTGATCGTCGCGGCATAGACCTTGTCGACGGGGGCGACGAGGTTCCGGTCGAAGAAGGACTGGTAGGAGACCAGCACGACCGCGCCGGCGATGACGAAGGCGAACATCGCGGCGAAGAGCTGCTGGCGGCGGCCTTCGCGCTCGAAGGCGGGATCGACGCCATTGCCGCGCAGGAGATAGCCGGCCTTGAGGTCGTAGCCCATGTCGGCGAAGGCGGGGCCGGTCGCGGCCGAAAAGCCGACGAGCAGCGCCAGCGCCGGCATCGGGAAGCCGAGCAGCATGCCGATGATCAGGGTGATCAGCGCCACCGCAAAGGCCGGGAACCAGCCGGAATGCATGGCGGCGAGGCCGACGATCAATTCGTGCACATAGGCCGCGAAGGCGGCGTAGAGCACGAACAGGATCAGCATGCCGATCGACATGTCGGTCATGAGCCCACCGACCAGAGCAAGGAAGACGGCGATGACGAGATAGCCGATGGTGCCGAGCCCGAGCGCGCGCTTCACTTCGGCATCGGTGGTGCCGGAGGCGGCTTCGGCCTGCCTCTGCGCCTCATTGCGGCGGAAGAGCAGCAGCCCGACCTGGAGCAGTGCGACGAGGCCGGCGCCGATCATGAAGCCGTGCGGGATATAGGCGGCCATCAGGTCGCCCTTGGGGATGATCGTCTCGAAGAGCGGGCCGCCGAAGATCGGGCTGGAATAGCCACGCAGCAACAGACCGACGCCGAACATGGCCAGCGCCCAGATGTTGCCGATGAAGGCGACGCCGAAGGCCGACATCGGAATGCTCGACATTGCCGCCGAGCCGGCGAAGCCGATCCAGGCCAGCGGCACCTTGACGAAGCCGACGAGGATCGCCGTGACGAAGCCGACGCCCATCAGCACCGCCTTGCGCCCGCCCTCGTCGCCGGCCTTGATCGCCTCGGCGGCGGCGACGCCCGGCGGCCAGGCGCCGGTTGCCGGGAAGACGCGGGAATCGAACATCCGGTAGAGCAGGTAGCCGTCGAGCAGCATGGCGAAGAAGGCGCCGGCCAGCATCGGCAGGACGAGGTCCGGCCGGCCGAGCAGCCAGGGGATGCCGACCGGCAGGAGCAAGCTGTTCGCGGCGCCGAAGGTGGCCGAGGAGATCGCGCTCTGGGCCAGGTTCTGGACGTGGATCGAGCGATAGCGCGCGAAGATCGCGAGCGGCACGCGCGCCAGAGCCATGGCGGCGAGCGCGCCGATCAGCGAGGTGTTGGCTGTGATGCCGAGCGATACCAGCAGCTGCATCCCGATGATCGCGCCGAAGACGCAGAGGATCGCGATCAGCGCCAGCGTCGCCGGCTCGAACAGGCTGGGGTGCCGCTGAGGCACTCCGTCATTCTGCGTCGTCATGCCTTACGTCCCCTTATTGGCCCTCAGCGGGCGTCTTTCGCTTGATCGGTCAGGCAACAAGGATGCCGGTCTTCGCTTCGCCGACATCCTGGGAGGCATGGGCGGCATGCACGCCGTAATCGCGCCTGGCCGCTTCCGGTGAGACGAGGCCGAGCGCGATGTCGCGGGCGATCGCCTCGCGGGAGCGTTCCGAGGCCGGGCCGTAGCCGGCGCCGCCGGCGAGCACGAGCTCGACGATCTCGTGCGGCTGCCTGACCTGAACGAGCTCGCCGGTGCCGACGTCCTTCAGCACATGGCCCTGCTCGTCGATGATCCGGCCGGAGGCGCCGCCGCCGGCCTTGCCCTCGAACAGGCCCGGGATCGGGTTGTTGACCCCTTCCGGATAGAGCGAGACCAGGGTCGGCAGGCCGTCATCGGAGAGCTTGCGCAGGCGCACGAGCTGGCCGAGGCCGCCGCGCTGGCGGCCAGCGCCTCCGGAGTCGGTCAGATAGGTCTTCTCGACCACCAGCACCGGCACCCGCGATTCGAAGGTCTCGATCGAGGTGTTGGCCGCCGAGGTCGGGTAGAGCAGCCCGGACTTGCCGTCGCCATGGGCCGAGCCGCCCTGGCCGCCGCCGACGAAGAGCATGTCGGAATAGGTGTCGCCGGCCTGGTCGCGGCCATAGACGCTGGCTGCCACCGGCAGGCCGGTGAAGGCCTGCACCTGCTTGGGCGCCGCGTGCGACAGGGCGCGGAAAATGTTCGGCGCCAGGTACCAGCCGGTGCGGGTGCGCAGGTTGACCGCCAGCGGCTTGTCGCAGTTCAGGATCGAGCCCTTGGGCGCATCGATCGAGAAGGCGCGGTAGCAGCCGGCATTGCCGCGCACCGACGGCGTCAGCATGCACTTCAGCGGGTAGGTGGCGTGCGCCATCGTGTAGTTGAGCGTGCAGTTCAGCCCGCCCTGCGGCAGCTGTGGCGGCGCGCCGGCAAAGTCGAGATGTATGGTGTCGTCCTTCACCGTCAGCGCCAGCGGATAGGTCATCGGCGTGCCGAGCGGGTTGTTCGAGACGGTGCCGTGATAGGTGCCGTCAGGCAGCGCCCGGATCGCCTCGCGCATCGCCTTCTCGGAACGGCTCTGCACGACATGGGCGAGGGCGCGCAGGTCCTGCATGCCGTAGTCGGTGAGGAAGGACTGCAGCCGCTCGGCGCCGATAGCGTTGGCGGCGACGAAGGAGTGCAGGTCGCCGAGCACCTGCTCGGAATTGCGGACGTTCTCGGCGAGCAGGCGGACCAGCGTCTCGTTGATCCTGCCGGCCTCGTAGAGCTTCATCGGCGGGATCTGGAAGCCTTCCTCGTAGATCTCGCGGGCTCGCAGGCTGTCCTTGGTACCGCCGATGTCGGAGACATGGCCGACCGTGCCCATCAGGCCGACGACGCGGTTCCCCAGGAAGACCGGGGTGACGATGGCGATGTCGAAGAGATGGCCGGCGCAGAGCCAGGGATCGTTGGTGATTAGCACGTCGCCGGGCTTCAGCGTCTGCGCCGGGTAGCGCTCCAGCAGCGCCTTGACGGCGCGCGGCAGCGTCAGGTTGAAGACCGGCATGGCGCGTGGGCTGTGCGCCAGCGTCTCGCCTTCGGGGTCGAGCAGCTCGCAGGCGAAGTCCTGCGCCTCGGAGATCACCAGCGAGAAGGCGGTGCGGCAGACGGTCAGCCACATCTCCTCGACGACGTTGATCATGCGGCTCCACATGATCTCCAGCGAGATCGGATCGGCCTCGATGCGGCGCGCGGCCTCGGCGAGGGGCATGTCGGCGGTGATCGTGGTCTCGGCCGCATTGGCCTGGCCGACATGGATGATCAGGTTCAGGACCTCGTCGATCGTGACGCTGTCGCCGGGCGGCACGATCGTGGTCGCCTCGCGCTCCTCGATGATCGCCGGGCCCTTGATCGTGTCTCCGGAGCGCAGGGCGTAGCGGTCATAGACCTCCGCCTCGCTCCAGCCGCCCTCGAACCAGGCACGGCGGCTGCCCTTGACCTTGTTCGTGGCGTCGCCGCCGCCGGCAGCGCCGGAGAGCGAGAGCGTCGGCACCGGGCCGGCGCAGCGGACGCGGAAGTTGATCGCTTCCAGACGGGCGCCCTCATAGACCGAGGTGTAGCGGGCCGAGTAGGCCTTGCTGAAGGCGGTGCGGATCGCCTCCAGGCTCGACGCATCGATCGCGCCGGAGGGCAGCGGCACGGAAATGTCGTGCATCTGGCCGACGAGGCGCATATCGGCCGAGCGTTCGACCGTGACGTCGCCGGGCTTCACGCCGGCCTCGATCAGGTGCTTGCGGCCTTCTTCCTCCAGATCGGTCAGCACGCGGTTGACCGCGGCGGCGTCGAAGCCTTCGGAGAACTCGACCGGCAGCGAGCGCACCATGTCGAAGGAGAGCGGCGCGGCGAGGAAGCCGAGCGCCGAGGCCGCGCCGGAAGCCGGCGGGATGATGACCTGCCTGACGCCGAGCACGCGGGCGACATCGACGGCATGGGCGGGGCCGGCGCCGCCGAAACCGACCATGGCGTAATGGCGGGGGTCCTTGCCCTTCTCGACGAGATGGACGCGGGCGGCGGCGCCCATGCTCTCGACCACGACCTTGTGGATGCCCCAGGCGGCTTCCTCGATCGAGAGGCCGAGCGGCTCGGCGACGGTCGAGACGGCCTTGCGCGCTGCGTCGAGATCGAGCGCCATGCGCCCGCCGAGGAAGAAGCCGGGATCGTAGTAGCCGAGCACGAGATTGGCGTCGGTCACGGTCGGCTTCATGCCACCCATGCCATAGCAGGCCGGGCCGGGATCGGAGCCGGCCGAATGCGGGCCGACCTTGAGCAGGCCGACCTCGTCGATCGCCGCGATCGAGCCGCCGCCGGCACCGATCTCGATCATGTCGATCACCGGCGCCTTGATCGGCAGGCCAGAGCCCTTGGCGAAGCGGTTGACGCGGCCGGCTTCCAGCATCGGCGCGATCTCGGCGCGGCCGTCTTCGATCATGCAGGCCTTGGCGGTGGTGCCGCCCATGTCGAAGGAGATCACGTCTTTGTGGCCGGCGAGCTCGCCGAACAGGGCAGTGGCGAGGCCGCCGCCGGCCGGACCGCTCTCGAGCAGGCGGATCGGGAAGGTGCGGGCCGTCTCGGGCGAGACCAGGCCGCCGGCCGAATGCATCAGCCGGAGCGCGCCGGTGAAGGAGCGGGCGGCAAGCTCGCGCTCAAGTCGCTCGAGATAGCGCCGCATCAGCGGCTGGACATAGGCGTTCGCTGCGGTGGTGACGAAGCGCTGGTATTCCCAGATCTCGGCGACGACCTCGCTCGACAGGGAAACGGTCAGCTCCGGACAGGTCTCGCGGACGATGCGCCCCGCTTCCTGCTCATGGGCGGGGTTGCGGTAGCTGTTGAGGAAGCAGATCGCGATCGCCTCGCAGCCGGCGGCGGCGAGCTCGCGGGCGGCCTTGCGCACCGCTTCGGCGTCGAGCGCGGTCACGACCTTGCCGTCGCGGTCCATGCGCTCGGGCACTTCGAGGCGATGCTCGCGCGAGACCAGCGGATCGGGGAAGGTCAGGAAGAGATCGTAGATGTCGTAGCGCTGCTCGGTCCCCATTTCGAGGATGTCGCGGAAGCCCTTCGTGGTGATCAGGCCGAGCCTGGAGCCCTTGCGCTCGATCACGGCGTTGGTGACGAGCGTCGTGCCGTGGACGATGTCGCCGACATCGGCGAGCGTGATCCCGGCCATCTCGACGAGTTCCCCAAGGCCGATCAGCGCTGCCTCGGACGGATCGTGCGGAGTGGTCAGGCGCTTGTGCAGAAGGACCGAGCGCTTCTCACCGTCATAGAGGATGAAGTCGGTGAAGGTACCGCCGATGTCGAAGCCGATGCGCCAGCGATTGCTCATGGAGCGGTCTCCGAAGATGAGAGGTTCAAGGGGAAGAAGCGCTTGTCCTGGGTCAGGGCCGCGATCTCGGCGGCCCCTTCGGCCAGGGAACGGATGATGGAAAGGCGCTCACTCGGCTCGACCGTCGCAGCCGGGAAGGAGATGCAGAGCGCGACCTCGTCGCCGGTGGCGGGATCGCCGAGGCCGACCGAGATGGCGCGCACGCCGCGCACCGCCTCGTCATGGGACTCGGCAAAGCCGTTGCGGCGGGTCTCGGCCAGCCGCGCCAAAAGCTCGTCCATGTCGCGAGGCGCGGTCTCGGACGGCGCGACGAAGCCCTCAGGGTAGAGCGCGCGGACCTCGGCGTCGGGGAGCCTGGCGAGCAGAGCGCGGCCGGTGCTGGAGGCGAAGGCGGGGATGCGGTCGCCGATCGACGTGACGACCCTGAGCGCATGCCGGCCGGGATGGGCGGTGACGCCGATGATCTCGGTGCCGCGGCGCACGCTGATATAGCCGGTGTGGCCGATCTCATCGGAGACGCGTCCGACCACGGCGTCGGCGCGATCGATCAGCGAAGCGGCGAAGCGATAGAGCTGGCCGATCTGGGCGAGCAGCAGCGCCGGGCGATAGCGCTTGCTGTCGCCGACCGTCTCGAGAAGCCCCTCGTCGCGCATCGCCCTGAGCAGGCGCGAGGCGTTGCTCTTCGGCATGCCCAGGAGAGTCACGAGATCGGTCACGGTCACGTCGTGACGCGTGCTGGAGAAGCAACGAAGCACGTCTGCGGCTGCCGTCAGAATGGACATCCGGATCGCTTCCGAAGAAGTTCCATAAAATGGAACTTAAGTTTCAATAAAAGGAACATTACGCCGGCTTGACAGTGAGTCAAGACCGTTTGTGTCGGCGATGGATCTCAGGCGGTTCGAATCGTTCGCGCGGGGAGGCGAGATCGGTCCTGCGGGACCCTAGATGCGGGGCGTCTTTCGCGAGAGGCTGTGGTCCTGCGACCTGCTCTGCCCGCCGTATGAGACGCAATCCTCAGGCAAGCTCACCGCTTATAGACTGGATGCGAGGCTCCAAAAAATGGAGCCTCCTTCAAAAGGCGCAGGCCGCGACCCAGAACTGCGGCTCTCTTCTTCTCGATATTTCAAGGGCTTGGTGTGTGGCACGAGGGTTGCTGAGGCGGCGCGCGGACTGGCTGGAGCGCAGCAGGCATGAATTGGCAGGCAATCGTCGATTTCGACGGGACCATCTCACGCGAGGATACGACCGACCGTGTGCTGCAGCGTTTCGCGGAGCCGGGCTGGGAAGAGATCGAGGCGGACTGGGTCGCCGGCAAGATCGGCTCGCGCGAATGCATGCAGCGCCAGGTCGCGCTGCTGCATGCCTCGCCCGACGTGTTCGACACCTTCGTCTCCTCGCTGGCGATCGACTGGGGCTTCGCTGCCTTCGTGCGGCTGTGCCAGCGCGCCGGGATTCCGGTGACGGTGGTCTCTGACGGGCTCGACCGCACGATCCATGCGCTTTTGGGCCGTGCCGGCCTCAGCGGCCTGACCGTCGTCGCCAACCATATCGAGCAGTTGCCCGGCGATCGCTGGCGGCTGACCTCGCCGCATGCCGACCCCTCAGGCGGCTGCGCCAGCGGCACCTGCAAGTGCCGCGTCGCCAGCAGCCTTTCCCGGCCGCTGACCCTTTTGGTCGGCGATGGTCGCTCGGATTTCTGCGTCGCCGGCCAGGCCGACCTCGTCTTCGCCAAGAAGAGCCTGATCGCGCATTGCCGCGAGAACGGCATCGGCCACCGCCCGTTCAACACATTCTCGGAGGCCGTCGGCCTCCTCGAAACCCTGCTGTCGGAAACCACGAGCGAACCGGCGGCCCCTGCACGCAAGGACATGATCAATGGATGACGGCTTCACCCTGCTCGACCGCGCCGAGCAGGTCGATATTTCCTCCGCGCCGGCAGCGACGCTGGCCGATGAGGAAGCCCGCCTTCTCGCGCTTGAGGCGCAGTACTGCTCGCATGGCGACACCGTCCACTACACGCAGTTCCCGAAGATCTTCTCGGGCTGCGAGGGCTCGTTCATGCTCGATGCGGCGGGCAACCGCTTCCTCGACTTGCAGATGTGGTACTCGGCCGTCAATTTCGGCTACGCCAATCCGCGCCTGAACACTGCGCTGAAGCGCCAGATCGATACGCTGCCGCAGGTGGCGAGCCAATATCTGCACCGCGAGAAGATCGAGCTCGCGGCGATGATCGCGCAGGATGCGCAGCGCAAGTTCGACGCCAAGGGGCGCGTCCATTTCAATGTCGGCGGCGCCCAGGCGGTCGAGGATTCACTGAAGCTCGTGCGCAATGCCAAGAAGGGCAAGAGCCTGATGTTCGCCTTCGAGGGCGGCTATCACGGCCGCACGCTCGGCGCCTCGGCGATCACCTCGTCCTATCGCTATCGCCGCCGCTTCGGCCATTTCGGCGAGCGCGCGCATTTCATCCCGTTCCCCTACCATTTCCGCGGCCCAAAGGGGATGAGCAAGGAAGAGTACGGGCATAACTGCGTGCAGCAATTCGCCCGCCTGTTCGAGAGCGAATACAACGGCGTCTGGGATCCCAAGGTCGGCGAGGCCGAGTACGCGGCGTTCTATGTCGAGCCGTTGCAGGGCACGGGCGGCTACGTCATCCCGCCGCCGAACTTCTTCATCGAGCTCAAGAAGCTGCTCGACCAGCACGGCATCCTGCTGGTGGTCGACGAGATCCAGATGGGCTTCTACCGGACCGGCAAGCTCTGGTCGATCGAGCATTTCGGCGTGCAACCGGACGTGATCGTCTTCGGCAAGGCGGTGACCAACGGCCTGAACCCGCTCTCCGGCATCTGGGCCAAGGAAGAGCTGATCAACCCGACCGTGTTCCCGCCGGGCTCGACCCACTCCACCTTCAACGCCAACCCGCTCGGCACCGCCGTCGCGCTGGAAGCGATGAAGATGATGGAGGAAGAGGACTACGAGACCATGGTCATGGCCAAGGGCAAGTATTTCCTCGACGGGCTGCAGGGGCTGAAGCGCCGCCACAGAATCGTCGGCGAGGTCGACGGTCTCGGCATGGCGCTGCGGATCGAGATCTGCGAGCCGCATGACAGCTTCACCCCGTCGAAGCGGCTGGTCGATCTGATGTGCGACGAGGGCATGAAGGCCGACCTCGAGGTCGGCGGCAAGCGCTACGGCCTCGTGCTCGATATCGGCGGCTACTACAAGAACGTCATCACCCTCGCGCCGGCATTAACCATGAGCTACGCCGAGATCGACCTCGCGATCGAGCTGCTCGACCAGCTTTTCGCCCGCGTCGCCGGCGCCTGAGCAGCGGAGACGGGCCTTGCGCCTGCGCGTGATCGACCTCGACGGTAGCGTGGCGGCGCAGGAGCCGCTGCGCCGGCGCATCGATGCCGGCACGGCCGCGTGCATCGAGGCCGTCGACCTTGCCGGCGCCATGCGCATCGTCGCGAGCCGCCGGGCCAAGGCCGAGCTGCTACAACGCCTTGGCCAATGTGACGGCGAGGGAAAGAGCGTGCCCGTCTTCTTCTACGGCTCGGGTGATTTCCATCACGTCACCTCGGTGCTGCTGGGCCGTGTCGAGGAGCCGGTCACGGTCGTGCACTTCGACAACCATCCCGACTGGGTCAGCTTTCCCGCCACGGTGAATTGCGGCGCCTGGGTCAACCGTGCGCTGGAGCTGCCGCAAGTCCACAAGGTCGTGACGATCGGCCCGTGCAGCGACGATCTCGTGCGTCCCGAATGGCAGTTCGCAAACTTGCGGGCCGTGGCCGAGGGGCGGATCGCGCTCTATCCCTGGCGGCACGAGCCCTCGCGGGTGTGGGGACGCTATGGCAAGACCGCGAGCTATCGCCAGGAGAGCGGCCATCTGCATTGGCGCAACCTCGCCGACGAGGACTGGTCGGATTTCCTCGACGAGCTGATCACGGCGATCCCGACCTCGTCGGTCTGGCTGACGATCGACAAGGACGTGCTCGGGCCGGGCGACGCCTGCACCAACTGGGACCAGGGCGAATTGCCGCTGCGCCATCTGCTGGCGGCTGTGGAGCGGCTGGCAAGCGAGCGCCGGATCGTGGGTGCCGATGTCTGCGGCGACTGGTCGGAGCCGCGCTTCAGTGACCCCTTCCGTGCGACGCTCGCCTATTTCGACCATCCGCCGCGCTTCAGGCCGACGCCCGAGCAACTCTCCGTCAATGCCCGCATCAATGCGAGCCTGATCGACTGCTTCCAGCGGGTGCTGTCATGAACACGACGATCATCCTCTGGTTCGTGGCGTCGATCATCTGCGACGTCGCCGGCCAGATCTTCTTCAAGATCGGCGCCGACCGGCTGCCGCAGGGCGCCGATTTCCGGGCCACGGCGGCGGCAGTGGCGCGCTGCGGCTGGATCACCGCCGGGCTCGCGACCTATGTCGCCGAGTTCTTCATCTGGCTGCGCATCCTGGCGGAAGTGCCGCTCTCGATCGCCTTCCCGATCGCGAGCGCCAATTTCCTCGCCATCACCCTGGCCAGCGCCGTCTTCCTCGGTGAGCGCGTCGGCCGGCGGCAATGGCTCGGCTCCTTCCTGATCACTTGCGGCGTCATCATCGTCGCCAGAACTGCCTGACGGACATGTTCCGATGACCAAGCGCGATTTCAGTGTCCGCCTCGCCGGGGACCGCACCGGCTTCCTGCTCATCCACGGCCTCGGCGGCACCCCGGTCGAGCTGCGCTTCGTCGCCCGTGCGCTGCACCGGGCCGGCCATACCGTGCACTGCCCGCAGCTCGCCGGGCATTGCGCTGGGGAGGCGGAGATCCTCGCCACCGGTTGGCGCGACTGGACGCAGAGCGTCTTTGACGAGCTCGAGCGCATGCGCGAGATCTGCGATACGGTCATCGTCGGCGGCCTATCCATGGGCGCGGTGCTGGCGATGCATGTGGCCGCCCAGCGCCCGAAAGAGGTCGATGGGCTCGCGCTCTACGCACCGACCTTCTGGTATGATGGCTGGTCGATCCCGCGCTATGCCTTCCTGCTGAAATGGTTCATCAACACACCGTTCGGGCGGCGCTACAGCTTCGTCGAGCGCGAGCCCTATGGGCTGAAGGACACGCGCTCCCGCGCCCTCGTGGTCTCCTCGCTGACGAGCGGCGACAGCTCGACCGCCGGCCTGCTCGGCACGCCGTCCGGCGCGCTGAAGCAGATGTGGGACCTGATCGCGGTCACTCGCCGCGAGCTCCCGCAGGTCAAATGCCCGGCCCTGCTGGTCCATCCGCGCGAAGACGATATCGCCGACCTCAGGAACGCCTTCGAGATCCAGCGCAAGCTCGGCGGGCTGGTCGATGCGGTGATCCTCGACGACAGCTATCACCTCGTCACCATCGACCAGCAGCATGACATCGTGATCGAGCGCTCACTGGCGCTGGCTGCGCGGCTTGCCAAGGCCCACCGCCCGATGACGCCGCTGCGTGTCGTGGCAGCCGAATGAGCGCGCCCGAAGGCCATATCCTGGCCGGCATCGCGGATGTCTCCGCTGCCGCCTGGGACGGCTGCCTGCCCGGCGAGGCCGAATGCCATGCCTATTACACTGCCTGCGAAGCGGTCGCCGCGCAGGCCGGTGTCGGCCTGCGCATGGCGGCCGCCTGTGCGGGATCCGACGGCGAGATCGTCGCGGTGGTGCCGTTCTTCCGGCTGAGCTATCGGCTCGACACGCCGCTGCAGGGCAAGCTCAGGGGCTTCGGCGACGCCCTGTTCCGCCATGTGCCGGGACTGGTCACGCTGAAGGTGCTCTGCATCGGCTCGCCCTATGCCGAGCGCTGCCATCTCGGCTTCTCGCCGCAACTCGATGCGGCCGGGCGCGCCGCCGCCTTCCAGGAGCTCGCCGCCACGCTGGAGCGGCAGGCCGCCGAGGAGAAGGCGCATCTCGTGGTCTGGAAGGACCTGGCACCGGTCGAAGAAGAGGGCTTCGGCGGCGCCCTGAAGCAGGCCGGCTTCGCCCGGCTCGGCAGCCTGCCGATCGCGCTGCTCGACCTGCCCTTCAAGGATGAAGCCGCCTATCTCGCTTCGCTCTCCGCGGCGACGCGCAAGGACATCAGGCGCAAGCTCGCCAAAGCGGGAGAGGTGCGCATCGCCTTCCATACCGACATCACCGGGCTGGAGCCGACGATCGACGCGCTCTATGAGGCGACGCGAGCCCAGAGCGGGCTGGATTATGGCGATCTCGAAGTGCTGCCGCCCGGCTATTTCGGCGCGGTCTCGCGTGCGCTCGGCGAGCGGGCGGTGTTCGTGCTCTACTGGATCGGCGAGGAGCTCGCCGCCTTCAACCTGCTGCTGGTCGAGCCCGACCGGGTGATCGACAAGTTCCTGGGCATGCGCTACCCGCTGGCCCGCGAGCACAATCTCTATGCCGTGAGCTGGATGGCGAATGTCCGCTTCTGTCTGGAGCGCGGCATCGACAAGCTCCAGAGCGGCCAGACCGCCTATGCCGCGAAGCTGCGCTTCGGCAGCCGGCTGGTGCCCTCGACCCTGCATGTCCGGCACCGGCTCGCGCCGCTGCAATGGGCGCTGCGGTCCTTGAGCCCCTGGCTCGGCTTCGAGCGCTTCGACCCCGATCTCGCCGCAATCGCCCGAAAGAAGGCCGCATGAGCAGCATCTCGCCACCGGCAAGCAATGCATGGGGCCGTCAGCTGGCGATCTGGCTCGCCTTCATCGTGCTCGACACCGGTACCCAGCTCGCCTTCAAATGGGGCGCCGACGGGATCGGCGACATGGACTTCGGCCTCGCCATGATGGCGAAGGCGGTGTCGCTGCCGGGCGTCTGGCTGGCGACGCTCGGCTATATCGGCGTCTTCGTCGTCTGGATGGTCATCCTGCGCGACATGCCGCTCAGCCGCGCCTTCCCGATGACGGGATTGGTCTATGTCACAGTTCCGCTGTTCGCCTGGTTCACCTTCGACGAACATATCGACCTGGTTCGTGCAGGCGGAATCGCGCTGATCATCGCGGGCGTGTTCCTGCTCGGAGGGGACGAATGAAACGTGGAGCTGGCCTTGGACTCGGCCTGATCGTGCTGGTTGCGACTGCGTGGATGGCGGCGCTGCCGGCCCTGGCCGATCCGATGACCGACATCGTCGGGCGCTGGCGCGATTCCGACGGGGAATCCGAGATCGCGATCAGCCGCTGCGGCCCGGCACTGTGCGGCAAGATCGTCTGGCTGAAAGAGGAGCGCTTCGACATCTACAATCCCAATGAGGGGCTGCGGAAGCGCTCGCTGATGGGAATCCAGGTGCTCTCCGGCTTCAAGCCGGCTGCGAAAGGCGGCCTCGAGGGCGAGGGCTACAATCCCGCCGATGGTAAGACCTATCGCACGACGCTCGAACTGGCTTCCTCCGGGAGCCTCGTCATGCGCGGCTGCGTACTCGGCGGTCTGATCTGCGACGACGACACCTGGTCGCGGCAGCCATGACGGTGGCCGGCGGCCGGAGGTGAGGGAAACGAGATCCGGCATGTCGACGCGGATGGCATCGCTCAGGTTTAGGCTGGTGATCGGCTTCATGCTGGTCAGCGTGCCGGCGATGCTGGCCTCCGCCTTCATCGCCGCCAGGCTGATCTCCGATGCCTTCGAGGACAATGTCGAGCAATGGCTTGGCGATACCTCGCGCTTCTTCGCGCTCGAGATTGCCGAGGCGACGCTGGAGGCGCAGCGGGTCGCCGGCGTGATCGGTCACCGGCTCGAGCAATCGAGCAGCGACCAGAAGATGCAGAAGACCGTCGAGCGCGAGTTCGCGGTCCTGAACTCGGTCGGCTACGACCTGATCGCGATCTATCGTCCGGGCGGCGAAGTGCTGTTCAAGACGCGAGATTTCAGCAGCCTCACCCCGTTGCCGACGGAGACCAGCCTCGGCCTGTTCCGTATCGAGACCGATGGCAAGCGCTGGATCATGGCAGGCGCCGTCCAGGCCGTGCAGATCGGCGGCCAGCCGGCCAACCTACTGGTCGGGACCTGGCTCGACGAAAGCTCCTTCGGTGGCATCAAGGTGGTGACGGCGCTGGAGATCCGCTTCTTCGCCCTGTTCGACGGCAAGCCCGAACTGGTCATGCAGACGCATTCCGACCGCACGGCCGTGATACCTGCGGCCATACGGGCGAGATTGGAGGCCGGGGAGGACGAGATCTTCGATCCCGATGCCGATGGCGGCGCCTATCGCGCGGTCTATGCGGGACTGCGCGGCATCGATGGCCAGCTCGCGGCGATCAGCTTCATCGGCATGCGCAGCGAGGCGGGATTCTTCGAGCAGCTTGGCCGCGAGAGCCTGTTCCTCGGCATCTTCCTGCTCGGCAGCGCGATTTCGATCGTCGTCGGTATCCTGACCTCGGACCTGCTGGTGCGCCCCCTGCGCGCTTTGACCCTTGGCGTGCGCGCTATCGCGGCCGGGGATTTCGGCCAGCGCGTCTCGGCGGGCGGCGGGCGCGAGATCGTCGAGCTCGCCACCGGCTTCAACGGCATGGCCGAGCAGCTCGGCAAGCTGCAGGAGCTCGAGGCCGAGCTCAGGCGAAAGGACCGGCTCTCGGCGCTCGGGCAGGCGGCAATGGTGATCGCCCATGAGGTGCGCAACCCGCTCGGGATCATCAAGACCTCGACGGAGGTCGTCCGCAACCGCGCCAAGCTCGGCAATGCCGAAGAGAAGATGCTGGGCTACGTCATCGACGAGGTGCGCCGCATCGAGACGCTGGTCCGCGACTTCCTCGATTTCGCGCAGCCCAAGCCGCCGGTGAAGATCGAGATCCCCTTGCGTGCAGTGATCGATCGCGTCGCGGACATCGCGGCGCCCGAGTTCTCTCGCCGGAAGATTAAGCTGACCGTCGAGGATACGAGCGGCGGGGCGACCGTCCTCGGCGATCCCGATCAACTCTACCAGGCCTGTCTCAACCTCGTCCTCAACGCGATCGACGCGATGCCCGAGGGCGGCACGATCCAGGCCAGCCTGCGCGCCACCGGGGAGGGGGTCTCGCTGACGATCAGCGACGAGGGCGCCGGCGTGCCGGATGCGATCCGGCCGGAGATCTTCAACCCGTTCTTCACCACCAAGGCCAAGGGCTCAGGGCTCGGGCTCGCAAAGGTGCAGACCGTGGCGGAGGCCCATGGCGGCAGCGCCACCTGCGTCTGCGAACCGGGGCGGGGCGCAGCCTTCACCATCACCCTGCCGCAGGCGAAACCGGGAGCACCGGCATGAGCCATTCCATCCTGGTGGTCGACGACGAGGCAAGGCTCGCCGACGTGCTGGCGGCAGCGCTGGAGGATCTCGGCTTCCGCGCCACGGCCGTCCACAGCGCGCGTGCTGCACTTGGCGAGCTCGAACAGGCGCGCTTCGACCTGGTGCTGACCGATCTCAGGCTGCCGGTGATGGACGGACGCGAGCTGTTGCGGGAGGTTCGCAGCCGCTGGCCCGAGGTGCCGGTCATCATCATCACTGCCTTTGCAGCGGTGCGCGACGCGGTCGACCTCGTCAAGGAAGGTGCGTTCGACTACATCGCCAAGCCCTTCGAGATCGATGACGTCTCGGCCACGATCAGGCGGGCACTGCGCCTCGCCGATGTGGTGCGCGACAATGAAAGGCTGCGCAGCGAGCTCGAAGGTCGCTACAGCTTCGACACCCTGGTCGGCAACAGCGCCTCGTTCCGCCGCGTGATCGAGCAGGTCACCGAGGTCTGCGAGACGAAGGCAACCGTGCTGCTGAACGGCGAGAGCGGCACCGGCAAGGAGCTGGTCGCCAAGGCGATCCACTTCAACAGCCCGCGACGCGACAAGCCCTTCGTCGCGGTCAATTGCGCGGCGATCCCCGAACCCCTGCTGGAGAGCGAGCTCTTCGGCCATGTGAAGGGTGCCTTCACCGGGGCGCTCGCCAACCGTACCGGGCGCTTCGCCGCGGCCGATGGCGGCACGCTCTTCCTCGACGAGATCGGCGATATGCCGCTCCCGATCCAGGCCAAGCTGCTGCGGGTGATCCAGGAGCGCAGCTTCGAGCCGGTCGGCGCGACCCGGACCCAGACGGTCGATGTCAGGCTGGTCGCGGCGACGCACAAGGATATGCGCCAGGCCGTCGACAAGGGCAGCTTCCGCGAGGACCTGTTCTACCGGCTCAACGTCTTCCCGATCGTGCTGCCGCCGCTGCGGGACCGCGCCGACGACGTCCCGCTGCTGGCCACGCATTTCCTGGCCGAGCTGGCTGAAGGGATGGGCAAGCGAGCGAGCGGCTTCTCGCCGGCCGCGCTGGCTGCCATGACCGCCTATGACTGGCCGGGAAACATCCGCGAGCTGCACAACTGCATCGAAAGGGCGGTGATCGTAGCCAAGGCGCCGACGATCGATGCTGGCGACCTGCCGCAGGATCTGTTCAACGCCACGCGCCGGGGCGATCGCGACAGCTTGCCGCGCGATCTCGACGCCGAACTCGAGCGGATCGAGCGCGATTTCATCCTCGAGGCGCTCAGGCGCAGCGACGGCGTGCAGGTCAGGGCTGCGAAATTGCTAGGCATAGCGGAAAGAAGCCTTTGGCACCGCATTAAGAAACTCGGTATTAGGCTGGGCCGCGCGATCGCGGACTGACGACCCATGGGACGACCCTCTCCATGCTTGCTCTCGTACGTCACGAACGTCCAGCCCGCGGCCGGCGCCGGCACGTCGCCGTCCTGGCCGGGATCGCCGCGCTGCTCGTCCTCTCCAACGGGGTGGTGCGCGCGAACGACGATGACGACGACGACGATGACGACACCAAGAAGATACTGACCGATCCGACTCCGGCCAAGGGCTGGATCGTGACGCTGGGCGGCTCGTTCCAGGTCGGCCCGAAATATGACGGAGCAAACTCCGCCGGGCCGTCTTTCATGCCGTCCCTGTCCTGGCGCCGCGCCGGGGAGCCGGCCGGGTTCAGCGCCCCCGACGACAGCCTGGACTACGCCATCTACGACACCGATCGCTTCGATGTCGGCGTGGTCGGCGCCTATCGCTCCGGTCGTTACTCAGGCTCTAATATCCGGCTGCTCGGCATGCGCGACGTGCCCTGGGCGATCGAGGCCGGCGTCTTCGCCGAGTACTGGGTCATCCCCGAGCGGTTGCGCACCCGTGTCGAAGTCCGCCAGGGCTTCAACGGGCATCATGGCGTGGTCGCCGACTTCTCGGCCGACTGGGTCGAGCGCTTCGGCGCCTTCACCTTCGCCGTCGGTCCACGTGCCTCGCTCGGCAGCGCTTCCTATATGCGCCGGAATTTCGGCGTGCTGCCGGGAGAGGCTGCGCTCAACGGCACGATTTCCGCCTACAAGCCCGGTGCCGGCGCCAAATCGGTCGGTCTCGCCTCGTCGCTGGAATATGCGTGGTCGCCGAGCTTCTCGACCACGCTGTTCGCCCGCTACGACCGGCTGGTCGGGGACGCCGGCAACTCGCCGCTGGTCGACAAGCTGGGGCAGCGCAACCAGTTCTCGGTCGGCATCGGCGCGAGCTATTCCTTCAACATCGGCGGTTGAGTAGACACTCAGGGCACCAGGATCACGCCCGAGCTGGCGAAGGAGAGCCAGACTGGCGTGCCCGGCAGCAGCATGTCGTCGACATCGTGGCTGATGACGAAGAGTTCCCCGACCGCGGTCTCGATCATCAGGTCGAGATGGTTGCCGAGATAAGCGCATTTGCGGACGCTGCCCGGCAGTGTGCCCTGGCTTTCATGGCGCGAAACCAGCAGGCTCTGCGGCCGGATGGCTGCCTTCGCGGGGCCCGGCTGCAGGCCGCGCGCCGCCAATGAGACGTTCGCCGGCCCGATCGCGACGGCAGCCCGCCCGTCGGCGACTGATTTCACGGTGACGTCGACCATGTTGGCGTCGCCGATGAAGTCGGCCACGAAGGCGTCGGCGGGTTCCTCATAGAGCTGGCGCGGCGTGCCTTCCTGGGCGATGCGGGAATTCGACATCACGATGATGCGGTCGGAGACGGCGAGCGCCTCCTCCTGATCGTGTGTGACATAGGCGACGGTGAGGTTGAGCGTCTGCTGCAGTTCGCGAATCTCCTCGCGCACGCGCCGGCGCAATTTGGCATCGAGATTTGAGAGCGGCTCATCGAAGAGCAGGACCTGCGGCTCCAGCACGAGGGCGCGGGCCACGGCGACGCGCTGCTGCTGACCGCCTGAGAGCTCCGAGGGAAAACGCTTCTCGAAGCCCTTGAGGCCGACCAGCGCCAGCTTCTCCAGCGCCATCTCCTGCGCCTTGGCCTTGGGCAGGCCCTTCACGGTCGGGCCGTAGGCGGCATTCTCGAGCACGTTCATATGCGGGAAGAGCGCATAGGACTGGAAGACCATGCTGACGTCGCGATCGGCGGCGGAGAGCCGGGTGACGTCCTTGTCGCCGATCAGGATCTGGCCCTCGCTGGCGATCTCCAGCCCGGCGATCATGCGCAGCGTCGTGGTCTTGCCGCAGCCGGAGGGACCGAGCAGCGTGACGAGCTTGCCGGCCTCGATCGAGAAGCTGACATTGTCGACCGCCGTCACCGCGCCGTAGCGCATGCTGACATTGCGGAACGCGACTGAGGCGGGGCCGGCCTTGGGCATGGCTGCAACGTATCCTTACTTGATCGGCTCGGCCGCGGAGGAGGCGAGGGCGGGCGGGGTGCTGCGCCGGCCGAGCTTGCGCTCGCCGACGCCGAGCTGGATCAGGCTGATGCCGAGCGCCATCACCACGATCAGCACCGAGGAATAGGCGATGGCGAGACCGAACTCGCCGGCTTCGACGCGGCCGACGATATAGGCGGTGGCGAGATTGTACTCGGCCGAGACCAGGAAGATCACGGCGCTCACCGTCGTCATGCTGCGCACGAAGCTGTAGATCAGCGCGGCGACGAGGGCCGGGCGCAGCAGCGGCAGCACCACCCGCCAGAGCGTGGTGAAGCTGCGGGCCGACAGCGTCGCCGAAGCCTCGTCCAGGCTCTTGTCGATCTGCGACAGCCCGGCGATGCCGGAGCGCACGCCGACCGGCATGTTGCGGAAGACGAAGGCGATGACCAGGATCAACCCGGTGCCCGTGATCTCGACCGGCGGCACGTTGAAGGCGAGGATATAGGCGACGCCGAGCACGGTGCCGGGAATGGCGAAGCTCAGCATGGTCGCAAATTCGAGCGCGCCACGTCCGGCGAAGCGCTGGCGCGTCAGGAGATAGGCGGTGAGCAGGCCGATGATCGCGGTCAGCGGCGCCGAGATCGCCGCGAGCTTCAGCGTGGTGAAGAAGGACGGCCAGGCCGAGCCGTCGAAATAGAGCCCGCGGCTGAAGTCGATCGAGAAGCCGGTGATGTAGTGCTGCAGCGTCGGGGTGTGGTCGCGCCCCATCGTCTTGACGAAGCCGCCCATCAGGATGACGACGTAGATGACAGCGGTCAGCGCCACCCAGGGCCCGATCACGAGGGCCGAAATCCAGGTGATCCGGCGCGGCAATGGCGTCGGCAGGCCGGAATCGCCCTTGCCGGTGACGGTGGTGTAGGATTTTCCGCCGAGCCAGTATTGCTGCGCCCAGAAGGCGGCGAGCGTGAAGCCGAGCAGGACGATGGCGAGCACCGCCGCCTGGCCCTGGTTATGTGCGGCGCCGACCACGGCGAAGAAGATCTTGGTCGAGAGCACCTCGAAATTGCCGCCGAGGACCAGCGGATTGCCGAAATCGGCCATGCTCTCGACGAAGCCGAGCAGGAAGGCGTTGGCGAGGCCCGGTCGCAGCAGGGGCCAGGTCACGGTGCGGAAGGTGGTCCAGCGCTTGGCGCCGAGCGTCTGCGAGGCCTCTTCCAGGCTCGGCGCGATGCCCTGCACGACGCCGATAAGCACCAGGAAGGCGATCGGTGCGAAGGCGAGGACCTGGGCGAGCAGCACGCCGGGCAGGCCGTAGATCCAGCGCGAGCGCGGAATGCCGAACCAGTCGAACAGGAATGTCGAGAACAGGCCGGAGCGGCCGAAGAGCAGGATCAGCGCCAGGCCGATGACGAAGGGCGGCGTGATGATCGGCAGCACGGTGAGCAGGCGCATCGCCCGCTTGCCGGGCATGCCGGTGCGCAGGATCAGAAGGGCGCAGGCGAGCCCGAGCAAGGTGGTGATCAGCCCGGTCAGCACCGCCAGGATCAGCGTGTTCCAGGCGACGCCGCAATTGGTGTTGGCGGACAGGCAACCCAGCCCCCAGATCGTCGAAGAGAACAGGCGCTCGATGAACTCGCCGAGGACGATGGCGCCGCTGGAATCGACCAAAGCGCTGCGCAGGATCACTGCGACCGGCAGGAAGATGAAGGTGACGATCAGCATGATGACGATGCCGATCGAGGACGTGGTGAAGAGGTCGCCACGGCACAGGCCGCGATAGGCAAGGCCGTGGCAGAGCAGCAGGAGCAGCGAGACAAGGGTGACGAGCGCGCCGAAGCCCATGCCGGGTTGCGATGCGCCAGCCCCGCCGAGCAGGGCGGCCAGCGCCGGCATGCCCTGGTCCTTGAGCGTGACGGCGAAGCCCTGGGCGAAGAAGACTGCGAGGCCGGCAAAGCCGATCCAGGCCAGGAGCTTGCCGGTGCCGGCATTTTCCTGCCGGAGGCTGAGCAGGCTCGCGAGGAGAAGGGCGATGCCGACGGGCAGGAGCCAGGGCGCAGCCCCCGAGAGCACGAGCGCCAGCGCCGCGCCGGACTTGCCGAACGGATAGCCGGACAGGCTCATCCCCTCGGGCAGATACCAAGGGATGAGCGCATAGCCGAGCCAGCCGGCCAGCAGCGCGAGCCTCGTCGCGGGACGCATCGTCTCTCGCCTCTCGTCTCAGATGTCAGCGGTCAGCGTGCGCTCACTTGCGCGATCACTTCGGCAGCGCCTTGATCTCCTTGTCCCACTTGGTCAGCAGCCGGACCCGCTCGGCCGAGGAGCCGTATTTGACGAAGTCGTACTTGATCAGCTTCATGTCCGACATCTTCGGAGCCTGGGCCGGAACGGGCGCGTTCTTGTTCGAAGGCACCTGATAGGACTTGGCCGGTGCGGCGAGCGCCTGGGCGGCCGGGGTCAGGGCCCAATCGTAGAACTTCTTGGCGTTGTCGAGATTACGCGCGCCCTTGACGATCGACATCGAGCCGATCTCGTAGCCTGTGCCCTCGCAGGGGGCGACGGCCTTGATCGGGTCGCCCTGCACGGCGAAGACGACGGCGTCATGGATGAAGACGATGCCGACGGCGGTCTCGCCGAGGCTCGCCGCCTTGGCCGGGGCGGCGCCCGACTTGGTGTACTGGCTGATGTTCTTGTGCAGGGCCCTGAGATAGTCGAAGCCCTTGTCCTCGCCCATCAGTTGCACGACCGTGGCGAGCAGGTTGTAGGCGGTGCCCGAGGAGTTGGGGTCTGCGACCTGGACGTCGTCCTTCAGCTTTGGATCGAGCAGGTCGGCCCAGCATTTGGGCTCGTTGAGGCCCTTGGCCTTGATCTGCTGGGTGTTGTAGCCGAAGCCGAGAGCACCGGCATAGATGCCGACCGAACGCTTCTTGGCGGCCTCCCACTGGGCCAGCGCCCATTCGTGCAGGTCCTTGTTGGCGGGCGATTCGTATTCCTGGGTCAGGCCTTCCTCGGCCGCCTGCAGATGCGGGTCGCCGGTGCCGCCCCACCAGATGTCGCCGCGCGGATTGGACGATTCCGCCTTGAGCTGGGCGTAGATCTCGCCGGCGGACTTGCGGGTCATCGCGACCTTGATGCCGGTTTCCTTCTCGAAGGCGCCGCTCATGGCGCGGCACCATTCCTCCTGCACGCCGCAATACATGACGAGCGAGCCCTGGGCCTGGGCCGGAGCGGCGGCGAAGGCCGCGCTCGCGGCGGCGGCGAAAAGTCCGGCGCGAAGCCAGTGGTGTTTCTGCATGGTCTTCCTCCCGATATCTGGTTCTGTCTGTTCTTGTTGGGTCGATAGTGACCGGTCGTCGGCAAAGATCAACGGCTATTGTGCCGGCTTACTATTCCGGTGATGCGTTCCAGCTCGGCCGTCAGCTCCGGGGTGCAACATAGCACCGGGTTGCCGGCCTTGATCGCATCGCCCGCGAAGAAGTCGTTGACGTCGGCGCCGGCCTCGGTCGCGATCACCAGTCCGGCAGCGACGTCCCAGGCATTGATGTGCAGTTCGGCATAGGCTTCGGTACGGCCGATCGCGACATGGCAGAGGCCGAGCGCGCCGGAACCGGAGCGCTTGACCGAGGCGCCGGCGGCGAAGCCGCGGCCGACCGTGGCGAGATAATCCTCGGTGGGGATGCGGGTCGACCAGCCGAATTCGAAATAGGCGCGGCGGATGTCGGCGGTGCCGGAGACCTTGATCGGCTCGCCGTTCATGGTCGCGCCACGGCCGCGGCGGCCGAGATAGACCTCGCCCAGCGCCGGGGCCGAGATGATGCCGATCTCGGGAATGCCGTTGAGCAGCAGGCCGATCGAGATGCACCAGGTGCGATCGCCGCGGGCGAAGTTCGAGGTGCCGTCGATCGGGTCGATGATCCAGACCGCATCGGCGGCTTCGCCGCCGCCTTCCTCGCCGATCACCGCATCGCTCGGGAAGAGCACGGCAAGGCGCTCGCGCAGGAAGGTCTCGACCGCACCGTCGGCGACAGTGAGCCAATCCTGCGCGCCCTTCATGCTGATGCCGAGGCTGTCCTTGCGGCCGAAATAGTCGAGCGCCAGGCGGCTCGCCTCGTCGACGAGACCGAGCACGGCGTATTGGCGCAGGTCGAGTTCGGCTGGCGTCATCACAGCGATTCCAGCGAGACGGCGACCGGCTCGCCGGTGCGACGGGATTCTGTCGCAGCGTCGGCGAGAATCTGGGCCTTCAAGCCGTCGAGGCCGGAAGGAGAGGGCGCGCGCTTGTCGCGGCAGGCGGTGACGAAGGCGTCGAGCTCGGCGCGATAGGCCGCGGCATAGCGCTCCAGGAAGAAGTTCTGCACGGGGTCGGCGCGGAAGCCGGCGCCGGTCGCGATCTCGACCGTGGTCTCGTGGATGTTGCCGGCGCGCAGCATGCCCTTGGACCCGTGGACCTCGATGCGCTGGTCGTAGCCGTAAGTGGCGCGGCGCGAGTTCGAGATCTGGGCGATGCGCCCGCTCGCGGTGCGCATCAGCACGGCGGCGGTGTCGACGTCGCCGGCCTGGCCGATCGCGGGATCGACCAAAGCCGCGCCGAGTGCGAAGACCTCGACCGGCTCCTCGGCGAGGAGAAAGCGCGCCATGTCGAAATCATGGATCATCATGTCGCGGAACAGGCCGCCGGAGCGCTTGACGTACTCGACCGGGGGCGGGCCGGGATCGCGCGAGATGACGCTGACGATCTCGATCGCGCCGGCTTCGCCGGCGCGCAGGCGCCCTTCGAGGGCGGCGAAGTTCGGGTCGAAGCGGCGGTTGAAGCCGATCATCAGCGGCTTGCCGGACTTCGAGACGACCTCGAGGCAGCGGCGGATGCGGCCGGCGTCGAGATCGACCGGCTTCTCGCAGAACACGGCCTTGCCGGCGGTGACGGCGGCCTCGATCAGGTCGGCATGGGTGTCGGTCGGCGTGCAGATCACCACGGCGTCGATGCCGCCATCGGCGAGGATCGCCTCCGTGCTCGCGACCCTGGCGCCGGACGCCTGGGCGAGCGAGGCGGCTGCCTCGGCGGACGCGTCGGAGAGCGCGACCAGTTGCGCATCGGCACGCGCCGCGACGTTGAGCCCGTGAATGCGCCCGATGCGGCCGGCGCCCAGCAATCCAAATCTCATCACGTCCGTGGTCCTGCGGTTCGAGAATGCTCCGGCGGCTCAGTCGTGCGCGCCGAGAATGGTCTGGTCGAAGTCGATATTGGCGCCCGTCATCAGTCCCGATTCGGCCGACGCCAGATAGGCGACCGCCTTGGCGACCTCGCGCGGATCGATCAGGCGGCCGAAGGGGCGGCCGGCCTCAGCCTTCTCCAGCCAGCCATCCTGCGCATCGTGGCGCAGGCGCATGATCGCGTCCTCGCCGGGCGTCGCCATCCAGCCGATATTGAGACCGTTGACGCGGATGCGGTCGGCTAATAGCCCGTAGGCGGCGTTCTTCGTCAGCGTCGCCAGCGCGCCCTTCGAAACGCTGTAGGCGGCGAGGAAGGGCTGGCCGCCATGGGCCGACATCGACTGGATGTTGACGATCGAACCCCGGATATCCTGCCTGCGCATCAGGGTCGCGGCGTCCTGGATCAGGAAGAAGGGCGCGGAGAGGTTGACCGCCATGATCCGGGCATAGAGCTCGGGGCTCGTATCGAAGATCGTGCCGCGGTCGGTGTCGCCGGCGGCGTTGACGAGGATGTCGAGGCGCCCGAAAGCTTTCTGCGCGGCCGGGATGATCCCGCGGACCGCTTCGAGATCGGCAAGATCGGCGGCGTGGAAGAGGGCGTGGCAGCCGGAGGCCTTAAGGTTGCTGGCAACCGCCTCGCCACGCTCGCGGTTACGGCCGGTCAGGACGAGGCCGGCAGCGCCGCGCGCGGCGAATTCGCGAGCGATCGCCTCGCCCAGGCCCTGGCTGCCGCCGGTGACGACGGCGACCTTGCCGTCGAGGTCGCGGCGAAAGTCGGTTGGCTCGGACAACGTATGTCTCTCCCTGCGATGCCATTGTCACAATGGCACATTATTTTTATTGCGCTTGACTAATGGAACAAACATTCCATTCTCTGGCGGCGCAAGTCAAGGCCGCGAGAGCCCCTGTTCCCGATGACATCGCCAGTGCAGCAGGAAACGCCTAAGGACGATTTCGACGGCTTCGTCGCCCTGCTGCGCGAGCGGGGGGCGAGCCTGCCGAAACGGCTGCGGCAGGTCGCAGATTATGCGCTCGCCAATCCCGACGACATGGCGTTGAGCACGGCGGCGCAGGTGGCACAGCAGGCCGGCGTGCAGGCTTCGACGCTGGTGCGCTTTGCCCAGGCGCTGGACTATTCCGGGTTCAGCGAATTGCAGCAGCTCTTCCGCTCGCGGCTGCGCCAGCAATTCCCGGATTATCGCGACCGGCTGGCGGCGCTGCGCGACGAAGGCGCGGCCGGGCCGAACATGGCGCAGGTGCTGCTGGACGGCTTCGTCGAGGCCAGCCGCAGCTCGCTGACGCGGCTGCAATCGACCGTGAAATATCATGACGTCGACCGGGCGACCGACCTGCTCGCCGGGGCGGAGACGATCATCCTCATCGGCGCGCGCCGGATGTTCGCGGTAGTGTCCTATCTCGCCTATGCGTTCGGCAAGCTCGGCATCCGGGCGGTGCTGGTCGACAACATCGCCGCGCTCGGCCCCGAGCAGGCGGCGATCGCGCGCGAGGGCGACGTCGTCGTCGCCGTCAGCTGTGCGCCCTATACGCCGACGACGGTCGGAATCGCGGCGCAGGCCCATGCCAAGGGCATCCCGGTGATCGCGATCACCGATAGCGCGCTCAGCCCGCTCGCCCAGCATTGCTCCCTGTGGCTCGAGGTCGAGGAGGCCGATTACGGCGCCTTCCGCTCGATGTCGGCCACTTTCGCGCTCGCCATGACGCTCGCCGTCGGCACCGCAGAGAAAGCCCGCCCCGATGCCTGAACCCGTGCTCGACCTGATCTCGATCGGCCGCTCCTCGGTCGACCTTTATGGCCAGCAGATCGGCGGCCGGCTCGAGGACATGGCCTCGTTCTCCAAGGCGGTTGGTGGCTGCCCGACCAATATCGCGATCGGCACCGCCCGGCTCGGGCTGAAATCGGCGGTGATCACCCGCGTCGGCGACGAGCAGATGGGCCGCTTCATCCTGGAGCAGTTGCAGCGCGAGGGCGTCGAAACCAGGGGCGTCGTCGTCGATCCCAAACGCCTGACCTCGCTCGTGATCCTCGGTGTGCGCGACGAGAAGACCTTCCCGCTGATCTTCTACCGCACCGATTGCGCCGATGCGGCGCTCGACGAGAGCGAGATCGACGAGGCCTTCATCGCCTCGGCCAAGGCGGTGGTTGTCACCGGCACGCATTTCGCCATTCCGAACGCCGCCAAGGCGCAGCGAAAGGCGATCGCGCTCGCCCGCAAGCATGGCCGCAAGGTCGTGTTCGACGTCGACTACCGGCCCAATCTCTGGGGCCTTGCCGGGCATGGCGCCGGCGAGGAGCGCTATATCCGTTCCGACAGCGTCACCCAGCATCTCCAGGCGATCCTGCCGGAGTGCGACCTGATCGTCGGCACCGAGGAGGAATTGCACGCCGCTGGCGGCTCGGAGGATACGCTCGCCGCGATCCGCAACATCCGCGCGCTGAGCCAGGCGACGATCGTCTGCAAGCGCGGGCCGATGGGCTGTGTGGTTTTCCCAGGAGCCATCCCTGCCTCGATCGAGGACGGGATCAAGGGGCCGGGCTTCCCGGTCGAGGTCTACAATGTCCTGGGCGCCGGCGATGCCTTCATGTCGGGCTTCCTGCGCGGCTATCTCAGCGACGAGCCGATCGAGACCTGCTGCACATGGGCCAATGCCTGCGGCGCCTTCGCCGTCTCGCGCCTGCTCTGCTCGCCGGAAAGCCCGACCTTCGCCGAATTGCAGTTCTTCCTGAAGCATGGCTCGCCGCACCGGGCGCTGCGCCATGACGTGGCGATCAACCATGTCCATTGGGCGACGACGCGCCGGCCGCAGGCGGCGACGCTGATGGCGCTCGCGATCGACCACCGCTCCCAGATCGAGGCGATGGCGGACGAGGCCGGCGTGCCGCGCGAGCGCATCGCAGCGTTCAAGCGGCTCGCCGTCGATGCCGCGGCGCGGATTGCCAAGGGTGCCGAGGGCTTCGGCATGCTGCTCGACGGGCGCCATGGCCGCGAGGCGCTATTCCGCGCCGGCGATCACGGTTTCTGGGTCGCACGGCCATTGGAGGTGCCGGGCTCGCGACCGCTCAGGCTCGAAACCGATGCCGATGGTTCGCTCGGTGCGGTGCTGAACGAGTGGCCGGTCGACCATGTCGTCAAGGTGCTGGCCTTCTATCATCCCGACGACGACGCGGCGCTGAAGGCCGAGCAGGAGGCGACCTTGAAGCGCGTCGCGCTCGCCTGCCGGCAGGTCGGCCGCGAGCTGCTGGTCGAGATCATCTGCTCGAAGAACGGTCCGGTTGGCGACGACACCATGGCGTCAGTCATGCGCCGGCTCTACGACATCGGCATCAAGCCGGATTGGTGGAAGCTCGAGGGGCAGCCGAGCGCAGCGGCCTGGGCGGCGGTCGATGCCGCGATCGCCGAGAACGATCCCTATTGCCGCGGCGTCGTGCTGCTCGGGCTCGACGCGCCGCTGCCGGAGCTGGAGGCTGCGTTCCGGCTGGCGCAGACCGCCAGGACGGTGAAGGGTTTCGCGGTCGGGCGCTCGATCTTTGGCGAGGCGGCGCGCGGCTGGCTCGCCGGCAAGCTCGACGACGAGGCCGCGACCGCGATGATGGCCGAGCGCTTCGGCCGGCTGGTCGACGCCTGGCAAGCGCGCTGAGGAGACAGGTCATGAGCACGATCAGGCTCACCATGGCGCAGGCGCTGGTGGCGGCGCTTGCCGCGCAGAAAACGGTCGTTGGTGGCCGCACATTGCCGCTCTTCGCCGGCGTCTGGGCCATCTTCGGCCATGGCAACGTCGCGGGGCTCGGCGAGGCGCTGCATGGTGCGCGCGACATCCTGCCGACATTGCGCGCGCATAACGAGCAGGCGATGGCGCATTCCGCGATCGCCTTCGCCAAGGCCTCGCGCCGGCGCCGGATGATGGCAGTGACGAGCTCGATCGGGCCGGGCGCTACGAACATGGTGACGGCCGCCGCGGTCGCGCATGTCAACCGCCTGCCGCTGTTGCTGTTGCCGGGCGATGTCTTCGCCGGCCGCCGGCCCGATCCGGTGCTGCAGCAGATCGAGGATTTCGGCGACGGCACCGTCTCGGCCAATGACTGCTTCCGCCCTGTTTCGCGATATTTCGATCGGATCACCCGGCCGGAGCAAATCATCCCCGCCTTCGAGCGGGCGATGCAGGTGCTGACGGATCCGTCGGAATGCGGGCCGGTGACGCTGGCGCTGTGCCAGGACGTGCAGACGGAAGCCTATGACTACCCGGAGAGTTTCTTCGCCGAGCGGATCTGGCAACCGCGCCGGACGCGTCCGGACGAGCAGGAGTTGGCGCAAGCGGTCGCGCTGCTGAAGGGCGCGAAGCGACCATTGGTCGTCGCCGGCGGCGGCACGCTCTACAGCGAGGCAGAAGGCGAGCTCGCGCGCTTCTGCCTGGCGCACGGCATTCCGAGCGCGGAGACGCAAGCCGGCAAGAGCGCCTTGCCGCATGATCACCCGCTCAATCTCGGCGCGATCGGCGTCACCGGCACTGGCGCGGCCAACGATGCCGCGAAGCATGCCGATGTGGTGCTCGCGGTCGGCACGCGCCTGCAGGACTTCACCACCGGCTCGCGCGCACTCTTCGCCGATCCCGAGTGCCGGATCATCGGGCTAAACACGCAAGCCTTCGATGCCGGCAAGCATGGCGCGCAGCCGCTGATGGCCGATGCCAAAGCTGGCCTCGCCGAGCTGGAAGCCGCACTGGCGGGGTGGAAGGCGCCGGCAGGCTGGAACGCGCAGGTGCAGGCGTCGCGTGATGCCTGGCTTGAAACCGCTGCGCGTTACACTGCGATGAGCAACCAGGCCCTGCCAAGTGACGCACAGGTTGTCGGCGCGGTGCAGCGCCAGAGCCGGACGAGCGATGTCGTGCTCTGTGCCGCCGGCGGCCTGCCGGGCGAATTGCACAAGCTCTGGCAGGCCGGCGCGCCCGGCGGCTACCATATGGAATACGGCTATTCCTGCATGGGCTACGAGATCGCCGGGGGCTTGGGGGCCAAGCTCGCCGACCCGGCGCGCGAGGTCTTCGTCATGGTCGGCGACGGCTCCTATCTGATGATGAACTCGGAGATCGCGACCTCGGTGATGCTCGGGGTCAAGCTGACCATCGTCGTGCTCGACAACAGGGGCTTCGGCTGCATCAACCGTCTGCAGAACGCGACCGGCGGCGCCTCCTTCAACAATCTCCTGCGCGATACCCGCCACGAGACGCTGCCGGAGATCGATTTTGCCGCGCATGCCGGCGCGATGGGCGCGATCTCGCGCAAGGTCGCCGGTTTGGCTGAACTCGAGACCGCACTGGCGGAGGCGCGCGGCCATGATCGTACCAGCGTCATCGTCATCGATACCGATCCGCTGATCTCGACCGATGCCGGCGGGCATTGGTGGGAGGTGGCGGTGCCCGAGGTCTCGGTACGCGACGAGGTCAAGGCAGCGCGCAAGCGCTATGACGGCGCGCTTGCCGCGCGCGACAACTGATCAAAGAGGACGACATGCCTATCCGTATCGGCGCCAACCCCATCGGCTGGTCGAATGACGATCTGCAGGACATCGGCGGCGCGACGCCGCTCGAAACCTGCCTGGCCGAGGCCCGCGAAGCCGGCTTCGTCGGCATGGAACTCGGCCACAAATTCCCGCGCGAGCCCAATGCGCTGAAGGCGGCGCTCGATCCGTTCGGCATGGCCTGTATCTCCGGCTGGTATTCGGCCGAATTGCTGAAGCGCGACGCTGATGAGGAGATGAAGCATTTGCGTGCCCATCTCGACCTGCTCAAGGCGATGGGCTCGACCGTGCTGGTCTTTGCCGAGACCTCGAACGCGATCCATGGCGACCGCTCGAAGCCTTTGTCGCAGCGGCCGGTGATGGCAGCCGGCGATTGGGAGCAGTTCGGCCGCAGGATCACCGAGGTCGCCGAGCGCACGCTCGCCGAGGGCGTCCGGCTGGTCTACCACCACCATATGGGCACCATCGTCGAGAGCGAGGCCGACATCGACGCCTTCATGGCCGCGACGGGCGAGGCGGCGCATCTCCTGCTCGATACCGGCCATGCGACCTGGGGCGGGGCCGACCCGGTCAAGCTCGCGCAGCGCTACCGTGCCCGCATCAGCCATGTCCATGCCAAGGATGTGCGCAAGGGCGTGATGGAGCAGGCGCGCAAGGAGGACTGGAGCTTCCTCGACGCCATCCTCGGCAAGGGGCAGGAACTTGGCGTCTACACCGTGCCGGGCGACGGCATGGTCGACTACCCCGCCGTCTTCAAGGCGCTGCCGGGCTATTCCGGCTGGGTCGTGGTCGAGGCCGAGCAGGATCCGCAGAAGGCGCATCCGTTGACCTATGCCAAGAAGGGCGTCGCCCATCTCAAGCAGAGCCTGAAGGAGGCCGGGCTCGCCTGAGCCTGGACGCGAGCGATGTCGAAGCTGCTGGTCAAGCCGCAGGCGCCCGATGCCGAGGGGCGCATCCATGAGGTCACGCCCGAGACGGCCGGCTGGGAGCATGTCGGATTCGCCGTGCACAAGCTGGCCGCCGGGCAGAGCCTGTCACGTGAGACCGGGGACAGGGAGCATTGCCTCGTCCTGCTTTCCGGCAAGGTCGCGGCCAGCGCCGGAGGACAGGATTTCGGGGTGATCGGCGGGCGTTCCTCGCCCTTCGAGCCCGATCCCTGGTCGCTTTATGTGCCCGCTGGCTCGAACTGGAGCCTCACCGCACAGGGACCATGCGAGCTTGCGATCTGCTCGGCGCCGGGTGCGGCCGGGGCGCGGCCTGCCCGCATCATCGGCCCGGCCGATGTCGGTTCGCTGACGCGCGGGGAGGGCAGCAACACCCGCCATGTCCGCAACATCCTGCCGGAGACGGAAAGCGCCGACGGCCTGCTCGTCGTCGAGGTGATCACGCCTTCGGGGTGCTGGTCGAGCTATCCGCCGCACAAGCATGATCAGGACAATCTGCCGGCGGAATCGCTGCTGGAGGAGACCTATTACCACCGGCTCGACCCGCCGCAGGGCTTCGGCTTCCAGCGCGTCTATACCGACGACCGCTCGCTCGACGAGACCATGGCGTTCTCGGATGGCGATGTCGTTCTGGTGCCGAAGGGCTACCACCCCGTCGGCGCGCCGCATGGCTACGAGCTCTATTATCTCAACGTCATGGCCGGGCCGAAGCGGGTCTGGAAGTTCCACAACGACCCTGCGCATGAGTGGATGCTGAAGGCGTGAGCGAGGCGACCGGGATCGAGCTGATCGGCGACGAGGATCTCGCCTATCTCAGGAGCCGCACGGCCTTCGTTGCAGGTGCCGGAATGGCGCTCGACGATAGCTACCGCCTGGCGCATCTGCCGCTGATCGACCCTGCCCATCCCAAGGCGATCGCGCGCAAGGACGGCACGCATTACGACAACGGTCGGCACCCGCCGATCTATTCACTGGTGGTGCCGACGCTGGGCTTGCAGGTGGCGCCGGCTTACCAAGAGCTGGAGCGCGAGCTGCGCGCGTCGCCGTTCGCGGGCAAGATCGCCTGGGACATCGTCAGCCGGCGGCAGGCGAAGCTGCATGCGACGGTGTGCAGCTCGCTGTCGGTCGGTGCGCCGCCGGTGATCGATCCTGCCGCGCTCGATGCGCTGTCGCGCATCGGGCCCGTCGCAATGGAACTGCGCGGCTTGTTCTCGGGCAACGTCAATCGCGGCCGGCTCTATCTGCGACTGTACCCGGAACGCCGCGACGGGCAGAACATGCTCCACCTTCTCCAGCGGGCGCTCGGGCGGCCGACCAGTGATCTCTATGTGGTCGGCATCTGGAACCTGAGCGACGATCTCGACGTGGCCGAGACTGCAGCGCTCGCCGGTCTGATCGAGCGCTGGTGGGACAGGCCGATCCTGCGCTTCACAGCCGACAGCCTGTGGCTGATGGGGGCCAGCGACGACCTCGTGCTCGACTCGCAGATCGTCGAGACGCTGAGCCTGACATAGGCTGCGTCTCGTCCTTGGCGCCGTTCCGGCTTGCCTTGCCGGCCTGACAGGTCTACCTCGCGGCCATCGCTTTCTGCCGCCGCTCGCGCGGCTCCGCGATCTCTCGGCCCGCCATCGAGCGCTGCGGCCGGGCAGATCGCTCAACCGACAGGACTGAACCATGGCCCGCAAGAAATCAAAGCCGCTCGACGCGGCCTTCGTACTGTTCGACGTGTTCTATGAGGACGGCTCGCGCAGCTCCAATCGCCGCGTCCCCACCGAACTGCTCGGCGGGATCGATGGCGACGATCCCGCGCTGGAGGCAATTCAGGAGCAGGACCGCGTGATCGCCGAGAGGTCGGGCAAGCCGCCGCTGACGATCCGGAGTGTGGTGCGGGCCGGCGATGCCGAGAAGCAGGCGGCTCGCCAGGCGGAGAAGGCCTCGCGCCGGGGCTGAGCCGCCCAGTCGATCGGTTACCGCTTGGCCCGGCGGCGGGCGGCAGGTTGCGACTGGCCGCTGCTGCCGCTGCTGCTCAGAAGAGAGCCGATCACGTAGAGCGCCAGTCCGACGCCGACCACAGCGGCAAGGGGCTCGCGCTCGCCGCGACGCATGAGCATCTGGCCGCCTTCACGGGCGTAATCGCGGCCCATGTCGAGATATTCCTGCCCGCGGCTGGCATAATCGCGGCTGCGATCGAGCTGTTCGCGGCCACTGCCGACGAGATCGCGCCCGGCGCGCAGCGCCTGGTCGCTGTAGTCGCGCAGCATGCGTGTCCAGCCTGATGTGTCGGGTTGCCAGCTCGACCGGCGTGGCGTCATCGCCCAGGCGAGCAGGCCCACACTGACCGCGCCGATGGCAAAGGCCGCGAGCGGGTGGCGGTTGACCGTCTCGACTGCCGCCTCGCCGGTTTCCTGGGCATAGCGGCCGGCGTCGCGCAATGTGTCGCGGGGATCGATCTCGGCCAGCTTCTCCTTGGCCCGTCCATAACCGTCCTTGACGGTTTCTGCCGTGCGGTTGGCGAGGTCTGCGGCCCGAGCCGCGACGCTACCCGTCGCACGGTCGATCTCATCCTCGTGCGAGGGTACGTCCGGCGGCAGGCGCTTGTCGTTGTCCATCGTTCGACTCCATGGGCTCGAATGGCTTCATGGTCGAAACGAAGGAGCGGCGGTAGGGTTCCGCCGCCGATCGCGTTTAGCGCACCGCCCGTCGCGTGGTGCGAGCCACTGTCGGGCCGGTGACGGCGCCGGCAGCCCCGCCCACGACGGCACCGACCGGCCCGGCGACGACCGCGCCGGTTCCAGCACCGACGGCCGCGCCGCCGATACGCTCTTCCGTGGTCGAGCAGGCGCCCAGACCCATGGCCATGACGGCAAGGGCGGCGAGAGTGAATGTCTTCATGGCTTGATCCTCTTTAAATGACCGGGCTGTAAACGCTCGACACGCCAAGAAGTTGCCGCAAGGCAATGGCAGAGATTCCCGGCGTTGGTTAAGCTCGCTGCGGCGAGCTCGATTCATCGCCCAGGGAGACTGCACATGAAGACGCTTCTGTTCTCCACCGCCCTTGCTTTGATGACCATGGGCCTTGCCGGCGCGCCGGCCTCGGCCCTGACGATGAAGGAGTGCAGCGCAAAGTATCAGGACGCCAAGAAGGCGAACACGCTGAAGGGCCAGAAGTGGAACGATTTCCGCAAGGCCAACTGCGCCGACGACGACGCCTCCGAGAACGATGCGGCCGCGGCGGTGACGGACGCTCCGGCGGCGACGCCGGCTGCGGCGACCCCGGCGAAGCCCGCGGGCAAGGCCAAGGCCGCGGTGTTCCCGAAGGCAGTCGCGACGAAATATTCGGATGAGACCGCCGGCCGCGCGCGCCTCAAGACCTGCGCCGACCAGTACAACGCCAACAAGGCCGCCAACGCCAATGGCGAGTTGAAGTGGATCGAGAAGGGCGGCGGCTATTGGAGCCAGTGCAACGCCAAGCTGAAGGGCTGAGCAGAGATTAGCGTGGCGCGCCCGATTTCCGGGCGCGCCTGCATCTCGACTTTATGAGTGCCGGGCCGTCTCAGGCTTTGCCGACGCTGCCATAGACCATCCGGCCCTTGTGGAAGGTGGCGCTGCGCGCCGGAATGCGCGCGACCGCCTCGGCGGAGCAACTCGCGCCGACCAGCGTGAAGCCGGCGGTGTCGCCGACCTTCGGCCAGGCGCGCTTGCCCTCGTCGTCGAGCGGCAGGACGCCGCCAGTAGCGATGGCGAGCGAGCGCGACAGACGGAATTCGTCCGAGTTCCGATAGACCTGCGCGTAAAAGTAGGACCGCTCCAGCATGTCGCCGCTGCCGAAGGGCGACCAGTGGTCGATCACACTGTCGGTGCCGGTCATCACGAAGACGCCCTTGTCCTGCAATTGCGGCAGCGGCATCGTCAGGGCGCCGAGCGGCACGGTCGAGGCGATCGTCATCTTCTGGGCCGAGAGACGCTGGATCGTCTCCGCCTGCAGGCCGGGCGCCATCGTCGCCAAAGCGAAGCCATGGCTGATCGTCACCTTGCCGCGCAAGGCCGGATTCTTCTCGACCATGTCGATCATGTAGGTGATGGCGGCAGCCCCCGACGGGCCGGTCTCGTGAAGGTGGATGTCGACGCCCTTGCCGGTGTCGAGCGCGATCTGGAACATCGCGTCGAGCGATTTCTCCATCGCCTTGTCGACATTGGTCGGATCGAGCCCGCCGACATAGTGCACGCCCATCTTCATGGCCTCGCGCATCAGCCCGTCGACCTTGGAGTGCAGCAGGCCGTGCTGCGGGAAGGCGACGATCTCGCAGGAGAAGTCGTCGCGGTGCTTTTCGAGCGCGAGGAGCAGGTGCTCCAGGCTCTTCAGCCCGCTGATTGGGTCGATGTTGCAATGGCTGCGGGCGGTGGTGGTGCCCTTCGATTGCAAGAGGGCGATCAGGCTCTCGGCGCGCTCCTGCGAGGTCGGCAGCAGCTTGGGGATCAGCTTCTCCTCCAGCGCGATCATGTCCATGATCGTCTTGCCCTGGCGCGGGCGCGGCGCCTGCCAGGGGCCGCCATAGAAGGTCTTGTCGAGGTGGATGTGCATGTCGCGCATCGCCGGGAGCGCCAGCTGGCCGCCGGCATCGTAGCGCGGAAGCGCGGCGGAAAGGGGGGCGCCGGCCGGATGCAGGGCGGCGATCGTCCCGTTCTTGATCTCCAGCGTGTAGAGCCCGGTGCGGGTGCCGACCACGATCTCGCCGTCATAGTCGAAGCCGTCTTCGAGCCGGACGCCACCAAGATAGTAGTGGCGGTCCGTCAATGTGGTGATGCCGGTCTTGGCATCGTCCTTCCCAGCCTTAGCGGGCGCTGCCTCTACGCTACCGGCCAAGCCGATAATCGCGGCTGACGTGGTGAGCTGGCCGGTCTGCATGAGAAAGCCCCTGCGGCTCTGGTGCGGCACGCTGCCCATGGTGTTTCCCCGATCTGACTGTGAGCTCGTGGCTCCGATCTACGGGACGAGGGCAAGCATTGGCAGCGATGTTTGCCCATGATGATCATTCGATTCGGCAATGATCAATGCGTTCAAGTCGATAGCCAGCAATGAGCGCCAGAGATCGCGCTATGGCTGGAGGCCGCAGAAGCCAGCCAGTGCCCCGGCGAGGGCCGCGGTCGCACTCGGGGCATTGTCGCGATAGTAGAGCGCCAACTCGAAGCCGGTCACCTCCGGCAGGCCTTCAGCAGCCCCGAGCACGCGGTGGCCTTGCCGCCGGCAGCTCGCGGGAAGCAGGGTCAGGCCGAGACCGGCGGCCGAGGCGGCGACGAGGGCTGCCAGGCTCGTGCTGGCGTAGCTGACGCGCCAGCGTATGCCGAGGCCGTCCAGCGCCTCGCACAGTTCCTCGCGGTAGAGCCCGTTGAGCGGGAAGACCGCCAGCGGCACCGGCGCACGCTCGATGGCGGGGTGGGCCAGGCTGTCGAGCCAGACCAGCGGCTCGGGTCGCGCGGCGCGCGGTGGCTGGCGGCGGCGCTGCTTGACCAGGACGAGGTCGAGCTCTTCGCGCTCATAGGCGCTGTAGAGATCGGCGCTGAGGCCGCTGGTGACGTCGAGCCGCAGATGCGGCTCCGCCAGACTGAACTGCGCGAGCAAGCCTGCGGTCGGCACGGTGAAATCCTCGGGCATGCCGAGCCGCAGGACACCGTCGCGCCAGAAGCCGGTCAGCGCGTCATGTGCCTCTTCGTGCAGAGCGAGGATGCGCCTTGCATAGCTGAGCAGCCGGCTGCCCTCCTCGGTCAATTGCACCTGATGCGGACTGCGCTCGAACAGAGGCTTGCCCAGCATCTCCTCCAGCCGCCGGACCTGCTGGCTGACGGTCGATTGCGATAGCGAGACCCGCTCGGCGGCGCGCGTGAAACTCATGCTCTCACAGACCGCGACGAAGCTCTGCAGCAGCTGCGGGTTGAACATGGGGTAGCGGGTCATCGTCGCGCTGCCGGGCGGTTCGAGGCGGATCGCCCGATACTAGGCAGCACAAGCGCCGGCAGCCAAGGCGAGGCCATCGCTCAAGCGGCTTCAGCGGCATGATTTTGGGAGATCAACGATCAGTCGTTAGGCCTGGTGGAGCGGACCCTCAACCCGCTTGCCTTGCTATTTCAAGCGACCGGCATCAAGCCCCAACGGCCCCCGAAATTTGACCTCTGATCTACGATCAGAGCGCGGGAAGCCGTCTGCTCGGTGCCTGTCCGGAAACGGCAGGACATGGACCTCGGGAAGCAGGGAAGTGGGAAACAGGCGCCACGCAAAGAGCCGACACGACCTGTCGCCGTAAGGGTGACGGAGGAGGAACGGAGCCGCCTTGTCGCAGAAGCGGGGAAGCGGACGCTGGGCGAATATATCCGCACGCGTCTCTTCAACGGCGAAAACCGTCCCCGCCGCTGGCAGGAACCGACCACCAACGCCCGGCAGCTCGCACATGTGCTCGTGACGTTGCCCCTCGGTCCTAATCCAGTTTGAAGTTCGTTCTGGCCCCGCAAGAGGACCAGGACATGAAAC
>NZ_JBBBBQ010000015.1:0-60680 GCF_037120455.1 Allobosea sp. CCNWLY174
TTGACGGCTGAAATGCTTCCCGGTCGGCCGGCGCGCCGCCGCGCGCAGCGCTCACCACAAGAACCATCCTGTTCGCCACGGCTTCGTCTACCCACCGGCGGCAAGTCCTCTGAGCAACGACAGTCGAAATCCGGCCCAGTTGGATCCCCGGAGTCGACGCTCAATGTCCGCTAACCAGCATTGAGCCAGAGTCCCGTTGTGGCGCGAGTTGGTATCCATGAGCCCCGATCGCTCAGGTCATGGTTCAGAATTTGGCCACCTCCCTGCCCCACGAGCATGCGTTGACGCGGGCAAACCTTCGAAAGCGAGCGAGGCGGCGCCCAGCAGCCCGGCCGCGTTGCCGAGCTCGGCGATGCGGATATGGACTTTTGCCGCCAGTGACGGCCAGGCATAGGCTGGCAGAAGAACGCGAACCCGGCTCGCCAGAGCTTCGCCGGCCCCCGATACGCCGCCGCCGAGCATGACCGCCTCAAGCATGAGCGCATTGGTGAGGGTGCCCGCCGCCTGGGCGATTCCGTGACAGGCGGCATCGATGGCTGCGCCCGCCGCCGCTTCGCCGGCCTCGGCCCGCGCGAAGAGGTCGCGCACCGATACAGCCGTTCCTGCCGTCCGACGTCCATAGGATTGCAGCATGGCGAGCGCCGAGGACCGCGCTTCAAGCGAGAGCAGCTCACCGGTATCGTCGCTGCCGACGATGATCGCTCCCAACTCGGGAGGATGGCCATTCGGGCCGATGATCGGCTTGCCATCGAGCACGACGGCACCGCCAACCCCCGTCCCGATGGTAATCAGCACAAAGCGGCTGAGTGCCCTGCCGGCGCCATACCTGACCTCGCCCAGCGCAGCGGCAACGCCGTCATTGGCGAACCAGACCGGCAAAGCGAGGCGCTGTCCGAGCGCTTGCGCGATCGAGCCGTCGCGCAGCGCCGGCACATTGCCGCCGCCATCGACGACGACGCCGCTCTCCCGCGAAGCGAAGCCCGGCATCGCGACCGCTAGTGCATCGGCCCGGCGGCCTTCCATCACGTGCTCATAGAGCCGCGCCAGCCGTTCGCAGAGCGCGTCGAACCGCAATTCCCGCTCGAACGGCACCTCGCCTTGCCCGAGCAGGCGCCCGCTCTCGGCCACCAGCCCGAACTTGACGGCGGTACCGCCGATGTCGAAGGCGAAGACGGTCTTCATGACAGGCGGGCGATCTTGATGCCGAGCTTCTTGGACAACCCCGGAAAGCGCATGAGATGCGGCGGAATCCCGCGTCGCGCCGCCATCGCTTGCGCTAGCCGCTGCACCGGCACGATGGCGGCGAGCGCATCAAACGGCGGCGGGAGCGAGGCCAGCCGTATCCAGTCGAACGGCGTCGGCTCAGCGGTCAGGTTGAGGATCAGCATGCGGACGTCGAGCGAAGTCATCACGACGGCGGCATGGGCTGCGAGACTGCGCTCGGCCGCATCCGCCGCGATCATGACGCAGAGACTCCTCGCCGTCAGCCCGTGCAGGCGGCCGTGCATCGCTTCCTCGGTCGGGAAGGCCGCGGCGGGCACGCCGGTCATCTCCGCGAGCTTGAGCGAGGCTTCGAGCGCCGTACCGACATGACGGCCTTCACCGGTGAAGAGCAGTCCGTCGACCATGTCGAGTTCCGCCGCCAGCGCGAAGGCTGGCGGCGTTGCCGCCTCGATCAGCGCGGCAATCTCCAGCTCGGCAACATCCGGGCCCACCTGTCCGGACAACGCCGCCGAAAGCTCGGCCAGCGCCGCGAGCGAGCCGGCATAGCCCTTGGTCTTCGGGCCGACGGGCTCGAGGCCGACCGGCATCACGATCTTGGTGGTCGCCACCTGCCCGATCGGACTGTCGGCCTCGGCGGTGATGGTCAGACAGGTCCGACCATTGTCCTGCGCGCGCTTGACCGCCGCGACGGTGGTTTCGCTGGTCCCAGTCTGCGACAGCGCGACAATGAGCGCCTCGCGACCGAGCACAGGCTCGCGCTGCAGAAAGGCAACGGGGTTCAGCACCTCGACGAAGGCGCCGCCGGCCTCCAATGCGGGCTTTGCCACCATCAAAGCGTTGAGCGAGGTGCCGGAGCCGACGAGGACGATGTGCCGTGCCAGCGGCAAGCTGAGCTCGTGCAGCCGCTGCCGTACTGCGGCGATTGTCGCCGGAACGACCTGTGCCTGCGCTCTTATGAAGCCGTCGATGATGCTCTGGTCGACCATAGTCATCCCTTCACCGCGCCGATCGTCAGGCCGCGCACGAGATGGCGCTGGAAGAACAGCATGAACAGCAGGATCGGCAGCATGATCCCGATCGCACCGGCAGCCGAGAGCGACCAATAGTTCAGGTCCTCGCCGCCATATTCGGCGATGGCGACGGGCAGCGTCTTGGTGTTGCTGCCGGTCAGGATCAGCGCGAACAGGAATTCGTTATAGGCGAGCAGCAGGCTGAACAATGAGGTGACGACGATGCCGGGCTTGGCCAGCGGCAGGATCACCTTGGTGAAAGTCGTCCAGGCATTGCAGCCGTCGATCGTCGCAGCCTCGTCGAGCTCGCGCGGGATCTCCAGGAAGAATGAGCGCATCAGCCAAACGGTGAAAGGCTGGTTGATCGCCACCATCGCCGCAATCATCGCGGGGTAAGTGTCGATCATCGACAGCGAGCGCGCCACGATGAAGAACGGGATCAGCAGCAGGATGTGCGGGAACATCCGGATCACCAAGAGCCCCATCAGATAGGAGCGGGCCATCCGACTCTCCAGCCGCGAAAGGCCATAGGCGGCGAGCGTGCCGAGCGGCACCGAGATGAAGACGGTGCCGAGAGCGATGATTGCGCTGTTCAGAAAGAACTCGACGAAGCGGCGCTCGACCCAGATCTCGTAATGGAAGCGGAAGGTCGGCTCGAACAACAGTTTTGGCGGGATCGCGAAGGCATCGGCCGGTTGCTTGATCGAGATCAGCACCGCCCAGATGATCGGCGTCAGGCTGAACAGCGAAAACAGCGACAGCAGCAAGACGACCGTCGGCTGTCCGAGCAGGCGACTCATCAGAATGCTCCCCGCTCGCGCCGGTACATCAGCGAGATGAGCATCAGCGTCAGCCCGGTGACGATCAGCATGGTCAGGACGCCCAGCGTCGAGGCGCGGCCGAGGTCGAGCTGCTTGAAGGCCATCGCGTAGGTGTACATGGTCAGCGTCTCGGTGGCGGTGCCCGGGCCGCCGCCGGTCAACACGTAGATGCTGTCGAAAGTGCGGAAGGAATCCATCAGCCGGATCGCCAGCACGAACAGGATCTGCGGCCGTAAGCACGGCAGGATGATGTGCCAGACCAGCCGTGGGCCGGAAGCTCCGTCGATCTTGCCGGCTTCGAGCAGCGCCGCGTCCATGCCCTGCAGGCCGGCGTAAAGGATTAGCATGACGAACGGCGTGAACTGCCAGACATCGGCGACGATGATGGTGACGAAAGCCCAGACCGGCGAGCCCAGCCAGTCCGGCGGGAAGATGTCGAAGGAGGCGATGACCGCATCCGCCAGGCCCCAGCGCGCTGCGAAGATCCAGCGCAGGAACAGCGCCGCGACCACCGGCGTTATCAGATAGGGCACGAAGATGAGTGTCGAGAAGATGCGCGCGCCGCGCGTCAGCTTGTAGAGCCCGAGCGCCAGCAGGAGGCCGAGTGCGAACTCGATCGCGAGCGATGAGGCGACCAGGATAACCGTCGTCCTGAGAGAGGCCCAGACGCGATCCTGGCCGAGCAAGGCGACATAGTTCTCGGCGCCGACGAAGCGCGGCTGCGTTTGGCCGATATGGTAGTCAAAGAAGCTGAGATAGACGGCGTAGAGCACCGGGTAGAGCCGCACGCCAAGCACGACGAGCGCGCTCGGCACCACGAACAGCCAGAGCGATATTTCGCGGGGATAGGCCCGCGCCGAGGACGACGCCATTAGTTCATGCCTTGCTGGAACGGCCCTGTTCAGGCCCGGACCGTTCCGGGAGCGAAGTTGCTCACTTGTAGACGCCGCGGCGCGTCAGGAACTCCTCGGCCTCCTTGGCGCCGGTGTCGAGCGCCTCCTTGACCGGCATCTCGCCAGTGACGGCTTGCAGGATGCGCCGCGTCACGGTCTCGCTGACCTCCTTGAACTCGGCGAATTTCGGGAATATCGCGCCCTTGTCCAGCGCCGGCACCAGCACGTTGTAATAGCGGAAGCGCTGGCGCAGCTCCGGATCCTCAAGCACCGAGACGCGCGTCGGGCAGGCGAGGCTCGCGCCCTCGCGCTGGTTCGCCGGCGACAGCGTCGCGGCGAGCAGGCGGAACAGCATGTCCTTGTTGCGCGACGAGAACTTCGAGATGGCGAAGCTGTCGGCGACGACGACCTGGCCGCCACGCGGCGGCGGCGCCCAGTTGATCTTGCCGATCACCTTGGACTGGTCGTGGCGGTCCATCGCGGCAGTGCGCGTCAGCCACTGCATGCCCATGGCTGCGGCGCCCTGTTGGAACAGGATGGTCGACTCATCGTTGCCGTTGGCGGTGTAGCCGCGTGGCGCGAAACGCGTCAGCGACTTCATCGTCTCGATCGCCGCGATACCCTTCGGGCTGTTGAACACCGGCTTCTTGTTGGCGTCGAACCAGCCATCGCCAAGCGCATTGAGATACCAGTGGCCTTCATTGAGGACACCGTCGCCCTTCAACGTCATCACCGTGCCGGCGACGGAGGGCGAATTCAGCGCGCTAGCGGCAGCGATGTATTCCTCGAACGAGGTCGGCGGCTTCAGGCCCTTGGCCTCGAACAGGTCCTGCCGATAGGCCATGAGCTGGGTGTTGGTCAGCACCGGCAGGCCGTAGACCTTGCCGCTGAAGGAAGCCGAGCTCATCGCCGTCTTGGCGAAGTCGGCGAGCTTGTACTCGTCCTTGTGTTTAGCGATGTATTCATCGAGCGGCTCGAGCCAGCCATTCTGGGCGAAGTTCGCGATCGTCAGATCGTTGCCGAGCATGATGTCGATCGAGTCCGCGCCCGACGACAGAGTGATCGTCTGCAGTTCCTTCAGCGGCGCATTCGGCATCAGATCGGCCGTGACCTTCACGTTCGGCAGCGCGGCCTGCAGCTTCTTCACGTAGAATTCCAGCGCCGGGTAGCGCTCGCCGACGAAGCGGACATTCATCTCCTGCGCCCGCGCGCCGAAGCCATAGGCGCTCGCCGCCATCGTCCCTGCCGCGCCCAGAAGCGTCCGGCGGGACAAGCCAGTCTTGGTTTCGCGCTGCTGCGTCATGGTCTGTTCCCCGCTGGTTCCGGGCGGTCTTTCGCTGCCGCCCGATTTATTCCAATGAAGTGATTTAATCAGAGAGCACTTCGGCTGGCAAGCGCCCGGGTGTAGGCAGGAGCGATGGATCAGAGGCACAGATGAAGCTGTTCGGCGCCAACATGGACCATGCCCGCCGGTTCAACCGGCGGGTCGTGCTGGAGACGGTGCGGCTGCAGGCGCCGCTCTCGCGTGCCGAGATCACCCGCGCCACCGGTCTGGCGCCACAGACCATCTCCAACATCATCGGCGAGCTCACCGAGGCCGGGCTGGTCCGCAGCGTCAGCCGGCGCAGCGGCGCCCGCGGCCAGCCGGCGGTCGATCTCGACATCAATCCCGATGGTGGCTTCACTTTCGGCGTGTCCTTCGGCCATGGTGTCCTGCTGGTCATCCTGACCGACGTCGCGGGAGCAGTGCGCGATCGCGCCGAACTCGACCTCGCCTCCGATGCGCCCGAGGCGGTGCTTGACCAGATCGCGGCGACGATCTCAGCCATGCTCGAGCGTCAGCAGGTGGCGCGTCAGCGCGTCTGGGGCGTCGGCCTCGTCATTCCCGCCCTGTTCCAGGACGACCGGCTCGTGGTGCTCGGCGAGGTGGCGCTGCCCGGCTGGAAGGAGTTCCCGCTGCGGCAATCGCTGCAGGACAAGCTCGGCCTGCCGGTGCTGCTCGAGAACGACGCCACGGCCGCGTCTATCGGCGAGCGGCTCTACGGCGCCGGCCGTACGCTGACTGATTTCGCCTATATCTATATCGGCGCCGGCATCGGCGGCGGGCTCTTCCTGCGCGGCCAGCCCTATCGTGGCGGCTACGGCAAGTCGGGCGAGATCGGCCATCTCGTCGTCGACACCAACGGGCGGCCCTGCCCATGCGGCAATCGCGGCTGCCTCGAACGCTATGCCTCGGTCTCGCTGGCCCTGAAAGCGCTCGGCGACGTGCAGGCCGCGACCGTGCGGCATGGCGATCTCGACCGCATCGCCGAAGCGCTCACGGACGGCGACGCGCGTCTGCTCGCCTGGCTCGACGAAGCGGCCGCCAGCTTGCGCCAGGCCGTGGTGATGATCGAGAACATGCTCGATCCGCAGACGGTGATCCTTGGCGGGGTGCTGCCTCGCCAGGTGCTGGAGGCGCTCGTCGCCCGGATCGAGCCGCTGCCGCGTAGTGTCAGCCTCAACAAGACTGCCGACACGCCCCGCCTGATCGCCGCCGAGATGGGGCCGGATACGCCGGCGCTGGGCGCCGCGACGCTACCGGTCTTCGACGGTATGACGCCGGAGCTGTCACTGCTGTTCAAGCAGGATGTCGTGGAGCGGATTTGACAGATCGCCGATAGTGACAACCTTGTCTCGGCTCTTGGGGGGCATCGCGACGCGAACAAGGCAACATTGGTCTTGAGCCCCAGTGCCAAATGTCTGCTCTCTGGCACCGAGCACCTGTCAGCTATTGGCGCTAGTCGCCCAGTGAATGTCGGGCGTGCTCACGTACCCCCGCCATGAGGCAACAATCGACAGACTTTCTAACCTCCGAAACGCTTCTCTTTCAGCCCTTGACCAACTGAAGGAATGACAAAAATCCCTCCCGCGTGGCTCCATTTCGATCTGAGGCTGTCTGAGCCCGATCCGCGCCGTGGGACGTATAAATCACAAAGCGACGGACTTCCGAACGCGCACATCGCAACTTGGCTCGCCGGCATCTCGATCACGCGATCGATACGACCGGATGGCGTAAACCTGACAACGGCGCTGCCACCCCATCGGGCGCTCCAATAGCAGCCATCGGCATCGACCGCCGCGCCGTCCGGGCGTCCCGGCGCGTGGCCGGGCGATAGCCAGACCCGTCGATTGCGCGCGGTGCCATCCGTCGCATCGTAGTCGAACAGATAGACCGTCTCCACCTTGGTGATTGTAAGGTTATTGCTTCGCCAGTCGCCTCGCCTCCTCCCGGCTGGCGCGTGCCAGGAGAGCCTCTAGCTCTGCGATAACCGTAGGCAGCAATCGCAGAGCTATATTTGCTTCAGCCTCGGTTGCGAAGGTGATCACAGAATCCAGGGTCGGATCTGAACTGACCTCGATTCTCATGACCCCGACGGCTTGGATCTCGATGGTCTGCTTTTTGGCCACATCGGCGCAACCGGTGCTGGTGGCCCTGCCGACTCAGGCGAGACATTGCTAAGGCGCTCGGGTTAATCGATCTGCAGGTTATCGGCCGAGGACTTGCCCGAGCGCTTGTCTGCAACGACTTCATAGGAAATCTTTTGGCCGTCGCGCAGCTCCCGCAGGCCAGCACGCTCAACAGCGCTGATATGGACAAACACATCCTGGCCGCCGCCATCAGGCTGAATGAAACCGTACCCCTTTGTTGCGTTGAACCATTTCACAGTTCCGGTAGCCATCAATGCCCTCCTTGTTGGGACGGCAAGAATGGCCGCCGACAATTCGGTTTTCAAGCCGACTGGCCGTGGATTGGTTCGCTAAGGATACCCTCGCTCGTCTCAATGCCCGAGCGCGCGCCCTCCCAGCTTCGGTCTGACTAGAAGGATGTCCGCTTCCTGGCAACGGTTGAATATCAGTGGTTGGCGCAGAAGAGCCGTGATTTTGCTTGTTCCTGCACACCAATCGTTGTGTCGATCACTGCACCCGGCGTGGTTCGAAGGCGAAGGCACTGAGCCCCAGCCATTGCTGCATGGAGCCAGCCAGGGCCTGATCGCCGTCGATCTCCAACTGGCCCGCGTCCGACTCCTTCTTGATCGTCGTCAGCCCCATCCAGATGGCCGTCATCGTGCGCAGGGAACTCTTGACCAGCAGGTCGAGCTGATGGCCGGGGTCGAAATTGCACAGGTCGACGGCACCGTCGGCCACCACGAGCCACCACTTCTTCTGCGACCCTGAAAGTTCGGGGTACAGGAACTGTATCGTGCAGCGATGCGCCGGCAGCAGCTTGACGTCGAGGCTTCGGTGCATGTCCCACATCAGCAGCGAAGGATCGAGATTCCTGAGCGAAAGCCGCGATTCCATCCAGCGTTGCGCCCAGGTGCCGAGGCCCATAATCAACGGTCTCAGTTCCTCGCCGGCCTCGGAAAGGTGATATTCGACCGAGCCCTTCGTCTTGCGGGAGACGGTGAGGACCCCGGCCTGCTGCAGTTCCTTGAGCCGTTTGGAGAGCAAGGCGGGCGACATCTTCGGCAGGCCGCGCCGCAGGTCGTTGAACCGGGTGCTGCCGCAGAGCAACTCCCGCACGACCAGCGTCGTCCATCGGCTGCACAGTATCTCCGAGGCCATCGAAACCGGGCAGAACTGGCCATAGCCGCCGCGATTGTTCATGGGGAACCCCGTTTTCTTTTGACGAATGGTACCAGATCGGGGGGCACACGGAAAACGCCCGCAGTTCAGTTGCTGAACTGGAAGCCCGGAACCGCAGCGGTGATCCTTCCCACTCATAGCAATGGAGGACACCATGTCGACGATCGCTGCTTCGAAAGCCTCGGCTCCGTCATTCGTCGGAGCCACCGCCTCTCCCGCCAGCGTCGTGGAAACGGCGCACCGCCTCGCGCCGAAGCTCGCCGCCCGTGCCGCCGAGATCGATCAGAAGGACCGTTTCGTCGGCGAGAACTATGCCTTGCTGAAGGAAGCTGGCCTCGTCGAGGCAGGCGTCCCGCGGGAACTCGGCGGTGGCGGTGCACAGATTGCCGAGCTCGCCGAGATGCTGCGCGTGCTCGCCAGGGCCTGCGGTTCCACGGCGCTGGCCTTTTCGATGCACACCCATCAGGTCGCCATCCCGGCCTGGCGTTGGCGGCACCAGAAGGTCGCCACCGTGGAGCCGCTGTTGAAACGGGTCGCGGCGGAGAGGATCATCCTGTTATCGTCCGGCGGCTCGGACTGGATCGGCGGCTCAGGCAAGGCCGAGAAGGAGGGCGACGGCTATCGCATCACCGCCCGGAAGGTATTCACCTCCGGCGCCGAAGCCGGCGATATCCTGATGACCGGAGCGATCTACGAGGGAGAAGACGGAACCCGGTCGGTCATTCACTTCGGCGCTCCGATGAAGTCCTCGGCCGTGCGCATCGAGGAGACCTGGCGCACGCTCGGCATGCGTGGCACCGCGTCAAACGACGTCGTGATCGAGGATCTCTTCATCCCCGCCGCGAATGTCGCGTTTTCGCGCAGGGCCGGCGAATGGCACCCTGTTTTCGAGACGATCGCGACGATCGCTTTCCCGCTGATCTACGCCGTCTACCTCGGAGTTGCTGAGAGCGCCCGCGACATCGCCATCGAGGTCGCGAAGAGAAAGCAGGCATCCGATACGACGCTGGCCGGCCGTTTGGACACCGAATTGCGGGCCGCCCAGCTCGCGCACCGCTGGATGCTGGATGCCGTGGCGCGCAATGCACCATGCGCCGAGACGGTCAACGAAGTCATGATAGGGCGCACGCTGGTCGCCCGTCATGCGATTGCAGCCGTCGAGCTGGCGATGGAGCTAGCGGGCGGCGCCTCGTTTTACCGGGCGACGGGATTGGAGCGGCGCTTCCGTGACATCCAAGGTGCGCGTTTCCATCCCCTCCAGGCCAGTCCGCAAGCCCGTTATGCTGGTGCAATGGCGCTCGGCTTGCCGACGACGGCGATTTTCTAACGAGCCGACGCACCGGAGGAGGCCAAGCCGATAATGCCCAAGATCACCCGTCGATCATCGACACGGCGCGCGCCGGGCTGGTTCGTCGGAAGGTGCGGCTCGATCCGCGCCCATGCCTCGTCCGACAGCCAAAACAGCGATCTCGCCATGCCGCGCCTTCATCGAAAAAGGCTACGGGTTCAACCAAATGTAGCGATCTCAAGGCGCTGATTAAGTTTATACCCTAACAGGTACGCGTCATGCCTGCGTTCACAACTTGCGTTAAGATGCAGCGCTCTGAGAATGGGAAGCCGTTTCCTAGACTGGAATTACTCCTTCGGTGCGCCACATCTGACTTGCCCACGATACGTCCGTTACGGCATTTTCGAGCCGTCCGAGCTCGTGAGAGTGGAAAAGGCATTAAAATCGGCCTTTTCCACTCTCCGCGCCCGAGGATTGTTCCTTGAGGCGGAAGCTGATGCACCGCACAAGCAGCTCACTAAAATGTGCCTGCGCCATATCAGCGAGGGCACCGACGACGCGCTTCTTGTGGAGTCGGTGGTTGAGGCATTTTTGAATAGTGACTAGCTCCGCGCAACCAGGGCACGACTGCATGGCGACCGTTGGCCGTCGAATCGCGTCTTCCCCAATTTCTATGTCGGACAGGCATTCATGTCGCGCATTTGAACGCGGCTATCGTGTTAGTCGCGATGCGAAGGGTCCAGTCCGGAGGCTCTGACCGGGCGGCTCACCTTGCAAACCGTTGTCTCGACGGTTTCGCCGCTGTCGTTGAGCCGCTTCCAGCGCTTCAGCTCAGCCTGGAAATAGTAAGTAGGCAGGCCGGCCTCGGTGGCCACAAGCTTCTGTTGGTCATAGAGATATTGCCGCGTCGACCCGTCGATCTGAACGGTGACTCGGCCGGCGGCCTCGCGATGGTCGATGACGACCAAGCCGCTGTCGAATTTGCAGCTGTAAGTAATGTTCATATCGGGAGCTGCGTGACTGGTCAGGAAAATCGCGCTCGGCATAAGCAGCGCTGCCAACTGCGAGATCACTGCGGCCTCCCAAATTCATGCATGTCTCCTGAAACGCCTCGGTCGGGCCAAAGTTCCTCCCCTCAGCCCACGCTGGAAGTAGTCACTGGAGCGGGTTGTGCGCTAGCCGCACTCCCGGTCGAGAGAGACTCGCTCAGATTCGCGCTAAGTCTTTCATTATGAACGGTTATTCATGGAACTGACGCGTCAGTCCGCAGTTCAGAATGCGACTGAGGGGCATCATGTCCTCGAAAGGGAGAAGACCATGATCAAGAATCTCGTTCTTATCGGCGCGCTCGCCATCTTTCCTGCAACCGCCTTCGCGCAGTCGAACTCGGGCGCAGCCGGTGGCGCAGCCAGCGGCGCAGCTACGGGCGCCGTCGGCGGAGCCATTGTGGGTGGTCCTGTGGGGGCAGTGGTCGGTGGCGTCGGTGGTGCCGCTGCCGGCGCGATCGTCGGTGGCATCGCTACGGATCAGCGTACCGAGTTCCGCACTTACGTAAAGGAACAGAAGGTGCCTTCGGTGGCGTACCGCGAGAAGGTCGTCGTCGGGGCGACGCTGCCCGACACGGTCACCTATCGCGAGGTTCCGGCGCGCTACGGCAAGACCGAGTACCGTTACACGGTGGTCAACGACCAGACCGTGTTGGTCGAGCCGAAGACGCGGAAGATCGTTCAGATCATCGAATGATCAAATGAAGCCCACCCCTGAGAGGGTGGGCTTCTCTCGAACCGCTCACCTGATAAATTGGAGACGACGCCATGTTACGGCCTTTCCTGATCGCCGCTGCCGTTGCGTCGACAGCCGCCTTCAGCGATCCCGCTCAAGCGCAGGTCGAGTTCCGGTTCGGCATCGACCAGCCCGGTTATGATGGTCCGCGCTATCACGAGCCCCGTGGTACCGCTTTGCCGGAGAACGGCGTGGCTTCCGAGGCCCTGTCTTCGACGACGATGACGATTGTCGCATCGTCGTAAAGCGTCGGGTCAATCGCTACGGCGAGATCGTCGAGCGCCGGATGCGCATCTGCGACTGACACAGGCTTGGGTTCAGCGGCTGAATTGTGGCACAGACCCAACCATCCGCTGCGTCATCACCCGATCGGCGACTGTTCATGCGGGAGATACCAAATGCGAAAGTTGGCTCTTGTTGCGGCGGCCATGCTGGGCCTGGCCTCAATCACGCCATCGACTTTACAGGCTGCCCCTGTGGCGGTTTTGACAACCGTCGAGATGCCCGACCACGTCGAGCAGATCAAGAAGGGTGGCTACAAGTACAAACACCACAAGGGTTGGAAGGGCTCACGGCACTGGGATCACGGCTATGGGTCCGGTGGATACTATAGAGGCCCGCCGCCTCACGCTCGGGCCTATGGGCGGCGAGCCCGTGACTTCGGGTATTACCGCTATTGGTAATTCGTACGCGCCGGTCACGTTCGGTCGAGATCGTCGCTCTAAGCTGCCTTCCGTTGAACGGAGTAGCCTCTATGCCCGAAGGTGGGCAGGCCCGTCCGACGCTTCGAACAGGAAGCGCCGCTCTGGCTCGGCGCGGGACAGCCCGCATCGCGCTGGCTCCGCATAGTGTTTGCGGGCTGCGCATACTCGGCGGCGTGTTTGCGATCCTACGGGGGGTAGGCATCTGGTTGCGGCCCTTGCGGACGTTTGGGATGTCCCCCGCCGGCTCATAAGACAGGCAGCACGCGTAAGACAGGCAGCACGCGAGCTCAGGGAAGCTGCCTTGGTACCGAGAACGCAATTCCCCCGGCTCTCTTGACCTTCCCATGTGGGAAGCTCCATCTGTCGGCTACACTAGGCAAATCGGTAAATGGCGTGAGGTTGATCTACGCACTCGCAAGCGTACTGAAGGCGACCGCCCTGGTCGCCCTGCTGGCGCTTGCCTGGGCAACGGCCGCCAATGCGCACTCCGGCCACGTCCAACCTCTGAAGGGCGTCGTCGCCACTTCGTCGCAGGATCAGCTCCGCGTGTCGGTGAATGCACCCTTGGTCGAGGCCGCAGGCGTTTGCCGTACGGAGCTCGAGCATACGTCGACCGCGCCCGATCACCGGCAGCGCGATGGCACGTCGGGTCGGGCCTGTTGCGGCACGATGTGCAACGTCGCTCTGATCGAACGCGGCATCGCACCTCTGCCTCTGCGAACCCCTCACGGCATCCGGCTCGCCCCGCAGCCGGAGGCGCTCTCGCTCGCGAAATCCCCGGGCCTCCACGCCAAGCCGCCACGAACCCTCGACATCGCCTGATCGACGGCCGGCATCCCGCCGCGCCGCCGGGAATGCCGTGCCGATGTCAGTGGGTTCCTCCTCATGTTCTCCCTATGTCGCAGCGTCGCCCGCTGCCTTATTGCGCCATTGGCGCTCGCCTCCCTCCTGTCGATTCCCGCCGCTGCCCATGAGGGCCATGACCATGGCGCCCCGGCCGCTCTGGTGTCGGCTGCCGGAACGCCTCGCCTGGCACTTCACTCCGACGCCTATGAGCTTGTCGGAATCTTGCGCACGGGCCGGCTGACGCTGTTCCTCGACCGCTATGCCAGCAACGAGCCCGTCATCGACGCACGCGTCGCGGTCACGATCGCTGGGGGCGCCGAGGTCGTGGCGACGCCGACGCCGGATGGCACCTACGTCCTGGCCTCGGACCAGCTTGCGGGCGCCGACCCGCTGGAACTCGTCATCGCGATCACCCACCCCCGAGGCGACGATCTGCTGATCGGAACGCTGGAGCGGCCTGCGGCTTCGACCGCGAACTTGGCGCCAGCGGGGCCGGCCACGACCGAGAGACGGGCCGATAGCATCTCCATCGCCGGCAAGCAGGTGCCGGTACTTCACCTAGCCACCGGCGGGGCCCTGGCGTTGGGGCTGCTGCTCGGCGTCGGCTTGCGCGGCGCCCGTCCGGTCATTCCGGCGATCGGGCTCGTCATGCTGCTGCTGATCGCGGGCACGGCGATCGCGACCGCCCATGAAGGACATGATCACGGCGAGGCGGCGAAGGTGGCGCTTCCCGCTGGCGACACGCCCCGCAGGCTCGCGGACGGGGCCGTCTTCGTGCCGAAGTCGACGCAGCGGCTTCTCGACGTGCGCACCCAGGCCGCCAAGCCCGAAGAGGCCGGCAGGACCGTCGCCCTGGTCGGGCGCGTGATCGCCGATCCCAATCGCTCCGGCCAGGTCCAGAGCATTACCGGCGGGCGGATCGTGGCGTCGGCGGAAGGTCTGCCCCGGCTGGGGCAGACCGTGAGGCGAGGCGACGTCCTGGCGACGGTCGAGCAGGCCGTGCCGCAGGCCGACCGGACAACGATCGCCGAGCGCGTCGGCGAGATCGAGCAGCAGATCGCGATGGTCGAGGCGAAGCTCAAGCGCTTGCGCGGGCTGGCTGAACGGGCCATCGCCCCGCAGAGCCAGGTCATCGACGCCGAAATTGAGCTGGCCGGCCTGACGAAGCGGCGCGAGATCGTCGGTCGCATCCGGGTCGAACCCGAGGTGCTGCGCGCGCCGCTGGACGGCGTCGTCTCGGCCGTCCGGGTCGTGGCCGGGCAGGTCGTCGGATCGCAGGACGTCCTGTTCCAGGTCCTCGATCCGGGCGGGCTATGGGTAGAGGCGTTGTCCTATGGCGACGTCGACCTGTCGCAACTCGGCGGCGCCTCGGCGTCCCTGCCGGGCGGCAAGCCCCTCGTGCTGTCCTTCCGCGGCTTCGGGCGGGCGCTGCAGCAGCAGGCGACGGTGGTGCAGTTCTCGATCGACGACGCGCCGGCCGCGCTGGCGATCGGGCATCCCGTCCGGGTGACGGCCCAGAACGGAGCCAGCGTCGCCGGCATCATCGTCCCGCGCGACGCGGTCGTGCGCGGCGGCAACGGCGAGGCGCTGGTCTGGCGCCACACCGATCCCGAGCGGTTCGAGGCCAAGCCCGTCCGCACCGAGCCGTTCGACGCGACTCGAGTGGTGATCCGGGCCGGCGTGGCGCCGGGGGACCGGATCGTCGTCCGCGGCGCCGAACACCTCAACCAGATCCGCTGAGGCGCCACGATGTTCAACCTTCTGGTCTCGGCCAGCCTGAGAAACCGGCTCTTCGTCATAGCCGCCGCGCTCGTCCTCGTCGCCTACGGCTCATACGTGCTGCCGCGCGTACCCGTGGACGTCTTCCCCGACCTGAACCGGCCGACCGTCACCCTGATGACGGAGGCCGAGGGACTTGCGCCCCAGGAGGTCGAGCAACTCGTCACCTACCCGCTGGAGACGGCGATGAACGGCATGCCGGGCGTGCTTCGCGTCCGCTCGGTCTCGGGCGTCGGGCTCTCGATCACCTATGTCGAATTCGACTGGGGCACCGACATCTACCGCTCGCGCCAGCTTGTCGCCGAGCGCCTGTCCCTTGTTCGCGAGCAGTTGCCGCGCGGCGTCGCTCCTCAAATGGGCCCAGTCTCCTCCATCATGGGCGAGATCATGCTGGTGGCGGTGACGGCCGAGAAGGCCTCGCCGATGGAGGTGCGCGAGATCGCGGACTTCACCATACGGCCGCAGCTCCTCAACATCGCCGGTGTCTCGCAGGTCATCCCGATCGGCGGGGAGGTCCGGCAGTACCGGATCACCCCGGACGTCGCGGCTCTGCAGGCGCTGGACGTCACTCACGAGCAGGTCGAGGCGGCGGTCACGCGTTTCGGCACCAACACCGGCGGCGGATTCGTCGACCAGCAGGGCCGGGAGTACCTCATCCGCAACGTCGGGCTGACACGCCGGCTGGAGGATCTGCGCAATACGGTCGTCGTTCAGCGTCAGGGCCAGCCGGTTCTGCTGCACCAGGTCGCGGCCGTCGAGTTCGCCGCACGGGTCAAGCGCGGCGACGCCGGATACCAGGGCAAGCCTGCGGTGATCATCGGCATCCAGAAGCAGCCCGAGGCCGACACCGTGTCGCTGACCAAGCAGGTGGAGGCGTCGCTGGCCGAGATCCAGAAGACGCTGCCCTCCGGCATCTCCGCGACGAATGTCCAGTTCCGGCAGGCGACCTTCATCGAGACCTCGATCGCCAATGTCGAGCGCGTGCTGCTGGAGGCGGCCGGCGTGGTCGCCGTCATCCTGCTGCTGTTCCTGATGAACGTCCGCGCGACCATGATCTCCCTGACCGCGATCCCGGTCTCGATCCTGACCACGGTCCTCGTCTTCAAGTTCTTCGGGCTGACGATCAACACCATGACACTGGGCGGCTTGGCGATCGCGATCGGCGAACTGGTCGACGACGCGGTCGTGGACGTGGAGAACATCCTGCGGCGCCTGAAGCAGAACCGGGAGAGCGCCGTGCCCAAGCCGGTGCTGGCGGTGATCGCGGCCGCCTCTCAGGAGGTGCGGTCGGGGATCGTCTACGCGACGGCCATCATCATCCTGGTCTTCATTCCGCTCTTCGCCCTGTCGGGCATCGAGGGGCGGCTCTTCGCGCCGCTCGGGGTCGCCTACATCGTCTCGATTCTGGCGTCGCTGGTCGTGTCGATCACGCTGACGCCGGTGATGGCGTATTACCTGCTCTCGGGGACGGCCGGCGGGCATGGGAGGGACTCGTTCGTCGTACGCCACCTCAAGCGCGGCAACGCGGCGCTGCTGCGATGGGCCTTCGGGGCGCGTGGCCTGATCCTGTCGGTCGTGGGCATCTGCGTGGCGTTGGCCGTGTACGGGGCGACGCTGCTGCCGCGGACCTTCCTGCCGCCCTTCAACGAGGGCACGCTCGTCGTCTCGCTGCAATACAATCCCGGCATCTCACTGGCCGAAAGCCATCGCCTAGGGCTCATCGCCGAACAGCTGGCGCTCAAGGTGCCCGAAGTGAAGTCGATCGGGCGCCGGACCGGGAGGGCCGAACTCGACGAGCACGCGGAGGGCGTCCATTCCTCGGAGGTCGATATCGACCTGCATCGCTCCGACCGACCCAAGGAGGCGATCTACGCCGACATCCGGACCGCGCTGAGCGTCCTGCCGGTCTCGGTCAACATCGGCCAACCCATCGGCCACCGTCTCGACCACATGCTCTCAGGCGTGCGGGCCCAGATCGCGCTCAAGGTCTATGGCGAGGACCTCGACACGATCCGCAGCTTGGCCGAGACGCTGCGCGAGCGCCTGGCCTCCGTGCTTGGGCTGGTCGATCTCCAGGTCGAGCGGCAGGTCCGCATCCCGCAGCTGCGTATCGACGTCGACCATGAGAAGGCGGCGCTCTATGGCCTGACCCCGGCGAGCGTTACGCAGGCGCTGGAGACCCTCTCCAACGGTCGCACGGTCTCGCAGATCGTAGAGGGCAACCGCCGCTACGACGTCATGCTGCGCCTGTCCGACCAGGATCGTTCGACTAACGGCTTGGAGGACCTCCTCATCGCGACGCCGTCCGGCCACGTGCCGTTGCGCATGATCGCCTCGGTCTCCGAGACGGACGGCCCCAACCAGATCCAGCGCGAGAACGGCCAGCGCCGGATAGCGGTCTACGGCAATGGCGACGGGCAACGCGATATGACGGCGATCATCGCCGACATCCGTGGGGTCGTCGCGCAGACGCCGCTGCCGCAGGGCTATGTCACCCGCATGGAGGGCACCTTCCAGGCACAGGAGGAGGCAACGCTGCGGATCGGGCTGCTCAGCCTGGTGTCGCTGGCGCTGATCTTCGTCGTGCTGTTCACCCGCTACCAGTCGGCGGTGCTGGCGCTGATCATCATGGGCAACATCCCGCTGGCGCTCATCGGCAGCGTCGTCGCGCTGCACCTCGCCGACCAGCCTTTGTCGGTGGCGTCGATGGTCGGCTTCATCACGCTCGCCGGCATCTCTGCCCGCAACGGCATCCTCAAGGTCTCGCATTACATCAACCTCGCCCTCCACGAAGGAGAGAGCTTCGGGCGCGACCTCGTCATCCGCGGAAGCCTGGAACGGCTGACGCCGGTGCTGATGACGGCGCTGTCGGCGGGACTCGCGCTGGTCCCGCTGCTCTACGGCGCCGACCAGCCCGGCCGCGAGATCCTCCATCCGGTCGCCGTCACGATCTTCGGAGGCCTGATCTCGGCGACCATCATCGACACGGTGCTGACGCCGATCCTCTTCCTCGCCTTCGGCCGCAAGCCGCTCGAGCGCATCGCGTCTGGCCGCGCGTCGGAAGGCGGGGAACTGACACCTGCCGAGACCTACTGAGAGAAAAGGAGAACCAACATGCTCAAATCGATCGCCGCCCTGGCCATCGTCGGCTTCGCGTCGACCGCCGGAGCCCATGAGGTCTCGAAGGGTCCCAACGGCGGGCCCGTGGTCGACGTCGCGGGCCACCACGTCGAGATGGTGGCCAAGGGGACCGAGTTCGTCCTCTACCTCACCGATGCCGCCGACAAGCCGCTTGCCTCCGCGGGAACGAAGTCGGCCCGCGCCATCGTCCAGGATGCCGGCAAGACCGCGACCGTCGCACTCTCGCCTGTCGAACCCAACAAGCTCGTCGGCAGCCTCGCCCAATCCCTCGGCAAGGGCGCACGCGTCGTTGTCTCGGCCACGCTCGCCGATGGCCACGCGCTTCAAGCGCGCTTCACCCACGACTGACCCCGAAGAAGGAACCGAACCGATGAAACGCTCGATCCCCACCACGCTGATCCTCCTCGCCCTCGCCGGCCCCGCCTTCGCGCAATCATCCCATCAGGGGCATGGCGCGGCCCCCGCGGCCGGAGCGGCGCCCATGGGAAAGACGGACATGGGAAAGATGGAAATGGATTCCATGCAGGCCATGATGAAGACGATGATGCCGGCCGCTGGCGACGCCGCGTCGACCAAGGACTTCAAGGCCGCCGACATGAAGATGATGCACGACATGGCGGTACCTTACACAGGCAATCCGGACGTCGACTTCCGCACCAAGATGATCCCGCATCATCAGGGCGCGATCGACATGGCCAAGGTGGCCCTGGCTCATGCCAAAGATGAGACGACGAAGGCGATGGCCGCTCAGATCATCAAGGATCAGGAGCGCGAGATCGCCGAGATGCGTGAGTGGCTGACCAAGAACGCCCCGAAGTAATCTTAGGCTCCGTCGCGGACGGAGATGCATCGAAGCGTGGCGAGACGCCACCCAAACGCCAACGAGCCGGGCCAACAGGCCCGGTTCCCCCAGGCCGCTCGTCATCAAGCAGAAAGCCGGCCCCCATGACCCATCACGATCACCACCATGGCGAACCTGGTCATGACCATCGCCCCCCGTCGGCAGCCCCGGTCGAGAAGGACCCGGTCTGCAGGATGACGGTCGATCCGGCCACCGCAAAGCACAAGGCGGTCCATGGAGGCCAGACGTATCATTTCTGCTCCGCGGGCTGCGAGACCAAGTTCAAGGCGGCGCCGGAGCGCTACTTGTCGGAGGGCGAGGACCCTGCCACCGAGCCAGCGCCGGCCGGAGCAATCTACACCTGCCCTATGCATCCTCAGATCAGGCAGCCAACGCCTGGAAACTGTCCGATCTGCGGCATGGCGCTGGAGCCGGGGATCGCGACGGGCGAGGCTGGGCCTAGCTCGGAACTGCGCGACATGACGCGCCGATTCTGGGTCGGCCTGGGGCTGGCCCTTCCCGTGTTCCTCCTGGAGATGGGAGGGCATCTCCTCGACCTGCACACGTGGCTCGGTCCGCAAACCTCGAACTGGATACAGCTAGCCCTGGCGACGCCCGTGGTGCTCTGGGCCGGCTGGCCCTTCTTCGAGCGAGGCTGGAAGTCGATCGTGAACCGCAGCCTGAACATGTTCACGCTGATCGCGATGGGCATCGGCGTGGCATGGATCTACAGCGTCGTCGCGACTGTCGCCCCTGGTATCTTTCCGGCGACGTTCCGATCCGTCGAAGGGTCGGTGGCGGTCTATTTCGAGGCGGCGGCGGTGATCACTGTGCTCGTCCTGCTCGGGCAGGTTCTCGAACTGCGGGCGCGCGAGCAGACCGGCGGCGCCATCCGGGCCTTGCTCGACCTGGTGCCGAAAACGGCGCGGCGAGTGCGCGACGATGGCGGCGACGAGGACATCGGCCTCGATGCCGTCGTCGTCGGCGATCGGTTGCGCGTCCGTCCCGGCGAGACCGTTCCGGTCGACGGCGAGCTCATCGAGGGCCGCAGCTCGATCGACGAGGCGATGGTCACGGGCGAGTCGATGCCGGTCACGAAGGAGGTCGGTTCGGCGCTGATCGGCGGCACTCTGAACCGCAGCGGCGGCTTCATCATGCGCGCGAGCAAGATCGGCAGCGACACCATGCTCTCGCGCATCGTCGCCATGGTCGCCCAGGCCCAGCGCTCGCGCGCGCCGATCCAACGCCTCGCCGACCAGGTCTCAGGTTCGTTCGTGCCGCTGGTGATCGGCGTGGCGGTGATTGCCTTCGGGGCCTGGATGCTTTGGGGGCCCGAACCGCGCTTTGCGCACGGCCTAGTCGCCGCCGTCGCGGTGCTGATCATAGCCTGCCCCTGCGCGCTTGGGCTCGCCACGCCCATGTCGATCATGGTGGGTGTCGGCCGCGGCGCGAGCCTCGGCGTGCTCATCAAGAACGCCGAGGCCCTGGAGCGTTTCGAGAAGGTCGACACGCTCGTCGTCGACAAGACCGGGACGCTGACCGAGGGCAGGCCGAAGCTGACGAGCCTGAAGGCCGCCGAGGGGTTTAGCGAGGACGAGGTACTTCGCCTCGCCGCAACCCTGGAACGCTCCAGCGAGCATCCGCTCGCGGAGGCCATTGTCGAAGCCGCCAAGGAACGAGGACTAACGCTCGGCGAGGCCCAGGGTTTCGACAGCCCCGTGGGCAGGGGCGTCACGGGCAGCGTCGAAGGCCGTTCGCTGGTCATCGGAAGCCATCGCATCATGGACGACGCCGGCATCGACATCGCGACGCTTTCCGCGGAAGCAGAGGTGCTTCGCGGCGATGGCGCCACCGTCATCGTGGTCGCGATCGACGGTAGGGCCGCCGGCCTCCTTGCGATCGCCGACCCCGTCAAGCAAACCACGCCCGCGGCGATCAAGGCCCTTAAAGCGGCCGGCATCCGGATCGTCATGCTGACCGGGGACAACCGGACGACCGCCGAGGCCGTGGCTCGCCGCCTTGGCATCGACGACGTCGAAGCCGAGGTGCTGCCGGAAGAGAAGAGCGGCGTCGTCGCCAAGTTGCGGTCTCAGGGTCGGATCGTCGCGATGGCAGGCGACGGCGTCAACGACGCGCCCGCTCTCGCCGCCGCCGACATCGGCGTCGCGATGGGAACCGGCACCGACGTCGCCATCGAGAGCGCCGGGGTTACCCTGCTCAAGGGCGACCTACAGGGCATCGTAACGGCGTTCCAGCTCAGTCGGGCCACGATGGGCAATATCCGTCAGAACCTGTTTTTCGCCTTCGTCTACAACGCGGCGGGGGTGCCCATTGCCGCGGGTCTGCTCTACCCCTTCTTCGGCATCCTGCTGTCCCCGATCATCGCCGCCGCGGCGATGGCCCTCTCCTCGGTCAGCGTGATCGCCAATGCGCTCAGGTTGCGGAGCGTCTCGCTGGGCTGAGGGCTGCGTCGGCCGTTGTTATGATGGCAGGCGCTTACGCGTTTGGATTCGAAAGGGCTGCTTCATTTGCGGAGTAGCGCTTCGGCTCGGGCCAGCGAAGTTCTGGTTTCTGGCATGAAGTCGAGTTCCACTTATGGCGCGAAATCACCGTTCCCGGGCACTTGATCAGCATCTGTGGCGGCCGTGTGAGGGGCATCGGTAGGTCGGCCGCGGATAGCGAGGAGAACATTCCGAACAGCGGGAAGCTACTCGCCCCAGATATCAAATAAGGCGATTCTGAAATGCGAAGTCGAGGCAGCCTTGGACGTGCCGCTCGAGTATTGCCTCGGCTTTGTTGGCGTCCCGCTTCAGGGCGCATTCTAGCAGGGCTTTGTGCTCGTCGGCCGCAACGAGCCCGCGGAAGATCACAAAGACCATCTGGTAGCGCAGATAACGGTCATAGATGCCGGAGTGGATGCCGAGCTGGGCCTTGGACCCGCAGGCCGAGACAAGCGCCTGATGGAACTCCCAATCGTAGCGTTTCCACTGCTGGGTACGGGAGGCGTCACCCGCCAGAAGGCTCGCCTCCAGTCGCGCCAGCTTATGATGGGAGGCGACGACGCGGCCTTCCCACTCCATGTCGCCGGCCCGAAACGACTTCACCAGCGCATCCTTCTCTATCAGCAGGCGTAATGCCGCGATCTCCTTCAAATCCTCCGCCGAGCAGGGCGCAACCTGAAAACCGCGCTGACCCTCTGCGGTCACCAGGCCCTCGGGCGTAAGTCGGCTGAGTATTTCGCGCAGCGTGCTAATGCCGACGCCGTAGGCCGGGCGCAGCTTTTCCAGCGTGAGGCGTTGCCCCGGCCGCAACCGCCCGAAGACGATGTCTGAGCGAATACGCTCGTAGGCCTGTTCGCCCGTCGAGACGGGCGCGACCTCATCACCCACGATGCCCGTCGTCAAATCCGCCATGCCGCTGCTCGCATCTTTCCGGACCGATACTACGACCCGTCGGCCTCGCAAAGCCGGGTCGAACAAAATCTGGCAAATGCAAACTACCCGATGATCTCAATATTATCAGTTGATATGGAATCGCACCGATGCGACAACGCCTGTGTCGTGGCGGCAGGAATCCGGGCATGGGCAAACGCATCTACATTCTCAACGGCCCGAACTGAAACCTACTCGGCCAACGCGAGCCGGCCATCTACGGGACGACCACGCTCGACGAGATCCGCCTGAGCTGCGCGAAAAAGGCCGAGACGCTCGGTTTCGAGGTCGATTTTCGCCAGACGAATTTCGAGGGGGCCTTGGTGGAGAGCGTGCATCAGGCGCGCATCGAGGCCTGCGGGATCATCATCAACCCGGCAGGCTACACCTTCACCTCGGTCGCGCTCCTGGATGCGCTGAAGATGTTCGACGGGCCGAAGATCGAGCTGCACATCTCCAACGTCCACGCGCGCGAGAGCGTCTACCACAACTCGCTGATCTCCCGGACCGTCACCGGCATCATCATCGGGCTCGGCGCTGCCGGATATGAATTGGCCCTTCAGGCGATGGCCGGGCTGGTCGAGCGAAGCTGAGGGCGCCGCGCTCACGCCATGGAACAGCCCAACGCCACGACAGACATGCAATCGATGGCGCGCTGGCAGCTTAGCCCATCAACGAGCGAGCATGCGCAGCACCGTATCGATCGTGCTGGCGCGTCGGCGCTCGCGGGCGCTTGGCGCGCCCATGTCGTGCCCGAAGACCTGCCGGATGCTGGCCTGGTTCGAGACGTTGTAGAAGCTGAGGGCGCTGATCGTCAGGTGGATGTCGATCGGGTCCAGTCCCTCGCGGAACACGCCCTCGCGCCGGCCGCGTTCGTAGATCTCGCGGATCATGTCGATCGCGGAGAGGTTGAGCTCGCCGATCTTGGCCGAGTTCTCCAAGTGCCGGGCATGGTGGATGTTCTCGACCATCACCAGCCGGACGAAGTCGGGATTGTCGGCGTGATAGTCGAAGGTGAAGCCCGCCAGCGTCGCGATCGCCTCGCGAGGCGGCAGCGCTGCGAGGTCGAGGCTGCGCTCGAACGTGCGGATACGGCCGTACATCTCCTCGAGAACGGCGCGGTAAAGCCCCTCCTTGTCGCCGAAATAGTAGTAAATCATCCGCTTGCTGGTCGAGGTCTTGGCCGCGATCTCGTCGACCCGCGCCCCGCTCAGCCCGTTCTCGACGAACTCGGCGCGTGCGACCGCGAGTATGTTGCGACGCACACCTTCGGGGTCCTGTGTCCAGCTCGCCGCCTTCTTTCCGTTGCCTGCCCGTCGAGGCGTGGCCGGAGCCGTCTCTTCCATGTCGAACCTTCCGGCCGCCTTGCCATCCTCCCATCGCGAACAAAGGAAATGGACCATGCGGTTAAGTTGACTTGACCAATTGAACCAATTCGTACATTTAACACCGATTGCTGGCCGCACAACTTCTTCTGCGAACCGCGATCAAGGCGTCCGAACGAGGCGCCGATATCAAGGCCGAATTGCCACGACAAGACTTGCACTGACGCGACGTGAACCGACCCATCCAGAAGGTCGGCCGTTCTGGGAAACGCCATGAACTACAAGCTCGATTTCACGCCGGTGCTGGATGGGTTGCCGAGCCTGCTCGCCGCTTGCCTCGGCACGTTCGCGCTGGCGCTCGGCGGCATGGCGCTGGCCATCGTCATCGGCATCGGCGGCGTGATGCTACGCGACTCCCCCATCGCGCCGGTGCGCTGGTTTATCAAGTCCTTCGTCGAAGTCATCCGCAACACGCCCTTCCTAGTGCAGATCTATTTCATCTATTTTGCGCTGCCGCTGGCAGGCGTTCGGCTCGACCCGACGCCCACCGCGATCATCGCGCTCGGCATCAATGGCGGCGCCTACGCTATCGAGATCATCCGCGGCGGCGTCCAGTCGATCGGCCGCGGGCAGATCGAGGCCGGCCTCGCGCTCGGCCTGCACAAGACACAGGTCTTCCGGCTGATCGTTCTGAAGCCGGCGCTGCGGGCGATCTTTCCGTCGCTGACCAGCCAGTTCGTGCTGCTCACGCTGACGACCAGCATCGCCTCGGCGATCTCGGCCTACGAGCTGACCTCGGTCGCTCAGCAGATCGAAACCTCCAGCTTTCGCAGCTTCGAGGTCTACGGCGTCGTGACGGTGTTCTACCTCGTCATCTCCTGGCTGATGATGCGCGGCTTCGGGCTGATCTCGACGCGCTATTTCAGCTACCCGGTGAAGTGAGGACGACGTCATGGGTTCCGACGAATTCCTCTTCCTCCTTACCGGCCTGAAATGGACGGTGGCCCTGTCGGCAGTCGGCTTCCTCGGCGGCGGCATAGCGGGCCTCGCCGTCGCGCTGGCGCGGACCTCAGAGCTTCCGCTGCTGGAGCGCGTGACGGCAGGCTACATCGCGTTGTTTCAGGGCACGCCGCTCCTAATGCAGCTCTTCGTGGTTTACTACGGTTTGGCCCTGATCGGCCTCAAGCTTGACGCTTGGGTCGCGGTGTCGATCGGGTTCACGCTGCATGCCAGCGCTTATCTCGGCGAGATCTGGCGCGGATCGATCGAGGCCGTGCCCAAGGGGCAGACGGAAGCCGCCAAGGCGCTCAGCCTGAACTACCTCTCGCGGATGAAGGACGTGATCTTGCCGCAGGCGATCCGTATCTCGCTGCCGGCGACGATCGGCTTCCTGGTCCAGTTGATCAAGGGTACGTCGCTTGCCGCGATCGTCGGCTTCACCGAGCTGACCAGGGCCGGAAACATCATCTCGAACCAGATCTTTGCGCCGCTGCTGGTCTTCGGGATCGTTGGCATTCTCTACTTTATCATGTGCTGGCCGCTGTCGCTTTACGGCGCGCGCCTTGAGCGCCAATTCGCAGCAACGACGCGCTAGTACGCCACCGACCACCAGGGCCTCAAGGCCATTTTCAACCGAGGGAGAAACGTCATGAAGAAGCTGATCAAGGGATTGCCGAGCCGCCGCCATCTGCTGCTCGGCGGCGCGTTCGCGCTCGCCGCGCCGGTCCTGCTCTCGCAGTCGGGGTTCGCGATCACGCCGGCCGAGATCAAGGCGAAGGGCAAGCTCGTAGTCGGTATTCAGGGCGACAACCCGCCCTGGGGTTTCGTGACCAGCGGCGGCAAGCAGGACGGGCTCGATGCCGACATCGCCACGCTGTTCGCCAAGGAACTCGGGGTCTCCGTCGAATTCGTGCCGCTTGAGGTCAACAACCGGATTCCCGCGCTGACTACCGGCCGCGTCGACGTGCTGTTCGCGACCATGGCGATGCTACCTGAGCGAGCCAAGGCCGTTCAGTTCTCCAAGCCCTATGTCGCCAACACGATCGTGCTGATCGGGAAGAAGAGCGACACGATCAAGACCAACGAGGACATGGGCAAGTTCACCATCGGCGTCGCCAAGGGCGCGGCGCAGGACACACAGGTCACCAAGAACGCCCCGTCCAGCACGACGATCCGGCGCTATGACGGCGATGCGCCTAGCATCCAGGCACTGGTCTCGGGCCAGGTTCAGGCCCTCGGCGGCAATATCTTCTACCTGCAGCGCATCGACCAGGCCCGCCCGGGCGAGTTCGAGAACAAGCTTGAGTTCCAGAACCTCTACAACGGCGCCTGCACCCGTCTCGGCGAGAAGGAGATCAACGCCGCGATCAACACCTTCATCGACAAGATCAAGGCCAGCGGCGAGCTGCAGCAGGTCTACGACAAGTGGATGAAGGTCCCCGTCCACAAATTCCCGGACAGCCTCGAGGGCATCACCTTCACCGCTAGCTGAGCCGTCAAGAATGGATCGGAGTCTTGAGATGACAAGCCAATCCTCGCATGCGCAAGCAGCCGGCGACGCCATGATCAGCATGGCCGGTGTCGAGAAATGGTACGGCGATTTCAAGGCTCTGACCGATATCGACCTGTCGGTCCGCACCGGCGAGAAGATCGTTCTGTGTGGACCGTCGGGGTCCGGCAAGTCGACGCTGATCCGCTGCATCAACCATCTCGAGGCCTATCAGAAAGGCGAGATCTGGGTCGGCGGCACCTTGCTGGGCGATGATGCGAGGACGATCGACGCCATCCGCCGCGAGGTCGGCATGGTCTTCCAGCACTTCAATTTGTTCCCGCATATGACCGTGCTGCAGAACTGCATGCTGGCGCCGATGCGCTCGCTGCGAGTCAGCAAGGCAGAGGCAGAGGCGACGGCCCGCCGGCTCCTCGCCCGCGTCAAGATCCTGGAGCAAGCGGAGAAGTATCCGGCCCAGCTCTCGGGCGGTCAGCAGCAGCGCGTCGCTATCGCCCGCGCGCTGTGCATGCAGCCCAAGGTCATGCTGTTCGACGAGCCGACGTCGGCGCTCGACCCCGAGATGGTCAAGGAAGTCCTCGACACTATGATCGGCCTAGCCGAGGAGGGCATGACCATGATCTGCGTCACCCATGAGATGGGCTTTGCCCGGCAGGTCGCCGATCGGGTCATCTTCATGGCGAGCGGTGCGATCGTCGAGGAGGCACCACCGGCCGAGTTCTTCACCGCGCCCCGGCATGAACGCACCCGGAAGTTCCTGGGCGAGATCCTTCGCAAGCATTGACAGGCAGCATCATCTGGGCGGCCCAGAACCGCTGCTGCTCCAACCGCCTGACGGGCCAAGTCGTCGAGGAGACCGAAATGGGTGATGTGGGACCGCGGCCGCTGCAGATCGGCATCCTCGGAGCCGCCAATATCGCGCGCGCCTTCACCAGCGGCGTCGCGCCTTCGGCGTCCGTCAAGGTCGCGGCGGTAGCCAGCCGCGAGGCGAAGAAAGCCGAAAGCTTCGCCAAGGAGTGCGGCATCCCGCGCTTCCATAACTCGTATGAGGCGCTGCTGGCCGACCCGGCGATCGACGCCGTCTACAATCCGCTGCCAAACTCGCTCCACGCCGAATGGTCGATCCGCGCAATGGAGGCGGGCAAGCACGTGCTGTGCGAAAAGCCGTTGGCGACCAACGCGACCGACGCTCGTGCCATGTTTGCAGCCGCTAGGCGCTTCGGCCGTCATCTGGTCGAGGCCTATCCGTACCGCGCCCAGCCGCAGACCCTGAAGCTGCGCGAATTGCTGGCCGCTGGCACAATTGGCAAGGTACAGCTGATCCATTCGAGCTTCGGCGTGGCCTTTTCCGACCCCAGCAATATCCGCCTGAAACCTGATGTTGGCGGCGGTGCGCTGCTCGATGCCGGCAGCTACTCGGTTAGCCTCGCACTCCTCGCCGCCGGCGGGCGGCCAGAGCGCGTCAGCGCGACGGCGCGCTGGAGCGAGACCGGTGTCGACCTGAGCACGGTGGCGACGCTCGAATTTCCGGATGGTACGCTGGCACAGATCTCATGCAGCTTCGCCACGGCCTTTCATCGCCATGCGCTGGTCGTCGGCGATGGCGGCACGATCGAGACGACCTACCTCAACCATCCGCCGGTCGGCGGGCCGCCGATCCTGACCTTGCGGCGCGGCACGCTTAACACCGTCGTTCCCGAAATCGTCGAAGTCGCCCCGGGCAACGGCTTCCTGGCCGAGGCGGAATCCTTCGAGCGGCTGGTCAGGCAGGGGCCGGAATATTGGACGGGCGCAACACCGGAGGAATCCGTCGACATCGCGCTGACGCTGGACGCCATCCTCGAGAGCGCTCGCTCCAGGACTTCCGTGCAAGTTGCCGCCTAGGGTCACAATTCGAAAGGGCGTTCTCCCCATGATCCGCGGCACCACCACGTCTATCCCGCCAAACTTCGCTTTCCACTTGTAGATGCTGGCGTCGCTCACACCGTGCTTGCGGCACAGATCCGCGACTGAATCACCCGATTCCTGCTCCTTCAGGATCGCGATCATCTGCTCTTCCGAGAAGCGGCTGCGTTTCATGTTCTGGTCCTCTTGCGGGGCCAGAACGAACTTCAAACTGGTTTAGGACCGAGGGGTAACGTCAATCCACAGCCTTCGTCGGACTAAGGTCGCGTTGATCTACAAGCGCACCGGCAATCTGCGAGCGTGCAAACCCCTGCTGGGCCATTCGAAATTGGTGAGCAACGTCAAACATCTGGCATCGAGGTCGACGACGCGTTGCGCATTTCCTAGCAGACCGACCTTTACAAGGGCCGGGGCCCGGCGGCAGCCTTTGCCTTCGCCGGGTCCCTTTCTAGCTTTCATTCTGGCATGACATCTGCAAGTTGACCCCGCAGCTACCGGACTGCACACGGGAACGAACTGCGAGCTTCATGCTCGACTGCGGGCGTTAGCTGACTTCCTGCTGCACGTCGACAACAACCATTCACGCAGCGCGTGGTCCGATGGTCTCGCCATGGGGGACGCGCTCGGGCGCGCCATGGACCATGGTGTAGGCGTAGTCGATGCCCATGCCGTAGGCGCCGGAATGCTCCTTGGCGATCGCGACGACGGCGTCATAGGTTTCCTTGCGGGCCCAATCCCGCTGCCATTCCAGCAGGACCTGCTGCCAGGTGACCGGCACGCAGCCAGCCTGCACCATGCGGTCCATGGCGTATTTATGCGCATCGGCCGAGGTGCCCCCCGAGGCGTCGGCGACCATATAAATCTCGTAGCCGCCCTCCAGCATCGCGCAGAGTGCGAAGGTGGTGTTGCAGACCTCGGTCCAGAGACCCGCGACGACGACCTTCTTGCGGCCGTTGGCAGATAGCGCATCGCGGACGTTCTGGTCGTCCCAGGAGTTCATCGAGGTGCGCTCGAGGATCTTGTTCTGCGGGAAGACCGCCAGAAGCTCGGGATAGGTGTGGCCGGAGAAGCCCTTGGTTTCGACGGTGGTAATGGTGGTGGGGATATTGAAGGTCTTGGCCGCCTTGGCGAGGCCGACGACATTGTTCTTCAGCACCTGCCGGTCAATCGACTGCACGCCGAAGGCCATCTGGGGCTGCTGGTCGATGAAGATGAGCTGGCTGTTCTGCGGGGTCAGGACTTCGAGATGGGACATGGTGTTCTCCTCTTGGGACTCTTGCGTGGGGCTTCAGAAGGTGACGGTCGCCCAACCGGCGGCGAAGGAGCCGGAGCGGCCTCCGGCCTGCCGGATGCGCTCCCCAGGCGCATAGGCAACATAGGTTCCGCCGAGCGTGAGATGGTCGCTCGCGGTCCATTCAAGCGTGGTGGAGACTTGCTGGCCGAGATAACGGCCCGCGCCGCCGGCCGTGCGCGCGACGGGCGTGATCGCCGGGCCGTAGAACGCATCTGCCTTCGCCTGCTTCCAGAGCGGATTCCAGCCGAGCGTGAGCTTCACCTTGGGCAGCAGGGCCAGTGTGATGTTGGGCTGGATGTTAAGCAGGTTGGCCGGTCCGACGAGATTGGCCTCGGAGAAATAGGGCAGTCGCGGGAAGAGCGGATTGAAAGTACCGAGCTTGCCGTCGCGCAGATTGCCGTCACCGCTGAATGCATCGGCGTTGAGGCCGAGGCGCGGCATGAAGGGCAGGTCCGCAAAGCTGTAGCCGACCACGGCCGAGGCCATCTAGGCCTGGATGTCGGCGCGTCCGAAATTGCCAAATTGGTAAGCGCCCTCCAGATTCCAGTCGAATCCGCCGGCCTTCCCAAACAGCCTTGCGCCGACGGTATGGCGATGCTCATCGGCCGTGCCTTGCGCAAAGCGGGCGTTTTCGCGGTTCAGGCCGAGATAGTAGAGATCGGCCTTGAGGCCGGGGACGCCGGGAACGGGGTTTGCCCCGTATACGCCCCAGAACACCTGGGCAGGGTCCGACCTGTCGTCGAACAGCCCCGCCAGCGGCGCGACCGGCCGCACCAGGAAGGCGTCGACGCGGGTGTCGGGCGACGCGAACCAGGCGGCGCGAACGCCGTCAAAGGCACGCCTGATGTTCGGGCTGTCGCGCACCGAGATCAGGCGGGAGGAGCCGAAGCTCATCTCCTGGCGTCCGCCGCGCACCATCAGGCTGCCGGCCGCGATCGGCAGCGTGAGTTCGCCATAGCCCTGGCGCAGGTCGAGCCGATCGAGCTGCGTTCCCGGCGGCGGCCCGGCCCAGATCGGCGCCTGGCCGCTGACGACCTCGACGAAGGCGCGCAGATAGGGGCCGAGTCTGAGGTCCGCCGAGAGGAAGGAGCGGATCAGCAAGCCGTTATTGTGGTCCGGCGTCGCCAGCCCGAAGACGGGATGGCGCGAGAATTCCGGGCGGATGCGGATCTGCCCGCCGAGCCTCAAGCCGACTGCGCCATCCGCCGTCAGCGCGATATCCTTGAAGCGGTCGAACGGATCCGTCTCCGGCGTGCCGCCAGGCTTGTCGGCCTGTGCCATGGCGGCGCCGGCCAGCGGCAGCCAGCACGCGCCGACCAGCGTCGCTTTGCGCAGCCGCCTCATGGCTCCGTCTTCTTTTTGGACGCGGCCGGTTGATACGGCGCGTCGATATGGAGGAAGTGCCGCACGACCGGTCCTTGTTCCTCGGCATGGAAGCGCCTGACCTCGCTCTGGAGATCGGCATCGGCCTTGGAGACGCGGCGATGCTGGCGCAGATGCTCGGCCCAGGACGAGACCATAAACCATTCGACCAACTTGCCGGGATCGGCGGTATCCTCGGTGATACCCCAGCCATAGGCGCCGTCGCGGCGCCGCTCGACCGAGAGCGCGTAGATCGCCTCCAGGAAGGCTTCGCGATCGGCCTGCGGCACACTGTACTCGATTAGAATCAGGACGGGACCGCGATCATTATCGATGGCCTCGGCGACGAGCGGCTCCGGCCAATGATTGGATGGCCCGAGGTCCGCCTCGCCCGCCGGCAGCTTGATCCGGTGCATCACAAGGCCGGCGACCAGCAACGCACCCGCGCCGATCAGCAGAGTGCCGCGGATGCCGGCTGCCTCCGCGACTGCGCCCCAACCGAGGCTGCCGGCGGTCATCGCGCCGTTGAACACCGTGAGGTAGACCGCGAGCGCTCGCCCCCGCACCCAGTTTGGAAGGATCGCCTGGGCGACGCCGTTAAGGGTGGTCAGGGCGACGATCCAGGCCGCGCCAAGCAACAGCAGGATGACGAGGGCGAGCCATTGCGGCGGGCCGAGCGTCAACGCTGCCATCACCGCCGCGGTGACGACAGCCGAGAGAAGCAGCAGCCCATCGGCACCCAGATGCGCGCGTAGGCGCGGCAACAGCACGGCGCCGCCGATCGCGCCGGCGCCGACCGCCCCTAACAGAACACCATAGAAGCCAGCGCCGCCGCCGAGCAGATTGCGCGCGACCAGCGGCAGCAAGGCCCAGACGGCGCTGGCGCAGGCGAAGAAGATCGCGGCACGCAGCAGCACCACATGCAGTTCGCGGCTCGCCTTGGCGTAGCGCAGCCCCGCCCGGAAGGCGCCAGCGAAGCGCTCGCTTAGGGCATCGTCAGCGCCCTGCGGGCGCCGCCACCACAGCAGCGCGCCGATGACGATGACGTAGCTCAGCACGTCGGCGCCATAGGTGAATCCCGCGCCCAAGGCGGCGAGGATCAGCCCACCCAGTGCCGGGCCGATGGCGCGCGAGATGTTGATCCCGAGCGAGTTGAGCGCAACTGCGCTCTTCAGATCCCCCTTGCCGACCAGCTCGGGTACGATCGCCTGCCAGGTCGGCGCCATCAGCGCCGCGCCGACACCGCCCAGGAAGGTGAGGCCCACCAGCGCCGGCACGCTGAGCTGGCCGAGGCTCGCCAGCGCCATCAGCGCAAGGCTGACACAGCCGAGCAGGATCTGGATGGCGATCAGGAACTTGCGGCGGTCGAGGATGTCGGAGAGGACGCCGGCGGGGATCGCCAGCAGGAAGATCGGCAGCGTCGCAGCAGCCTGGACCAGCGCGACCGCGGCGGGCGCGCCGGAGAGGTCGGTGACGAGCCAGGCGCTGGCGACATCGCGCATGAACGAGCCGATATTGCCAATGATCGTCGCCGCCCAGAGCACAGCGAAGACCTTCTGGCGCAGCGGCGCGAAGCTCGAAGCGGGCGGGTGCGACGGAGCCTCGCTCATCATCGCGTCTCCTTCGTCTGGGCGAGATCGTCGAGCGCGACCAGGATGAAGCCCCCGATCAGGCCGAGATGCTCGAAGAAGCCGTTCATCGCCATCATCCGCCCCTGGCCGGCCGGCATCTCCCAAAAGCGCACGGCGATGAACGTCGCGGCCAGGGTGAAGCCGGCGAGCGCCAGCGCGGCGAGCCAGCGCCAGCGGCCGATCAGGATGAGCGCGGTCGCGCCGAGCTCGAAGCCGATCACCCCGACCGCAAAGAGCGGCGCCGGCGTCAGGCCGAAATGGCTCATTTCGACGAGAGCACCCTGAAAATCGAAGATCTTGGTCACCGGCCCCTGGATATAGGCGGCGCAGAGCAGGAGCAGGGCAAGGAAGCGGACTGCGCCAGTCATGTCAGACCGCCCAGCAGGCGCAGCCGAGCGCACCCCAGAAACTCCTGAGATCGGCGACCGGCAGCTTGCTCGACCAGGCGCTGGCATGATCATGGCCATGCACGCCGCAGGAATTGGCGCAGCCGCAATTCGTCATGGCCGTCCGCCGCAGCGAGTTCTTGCCGGCGCCATCAGGTTCCCCCCAGGCGCCATAGCCCTTGAAGGTGCGCACCGGCGACCAGTCCGGCATGGCCGGCGGCGGGGTGCTCTCGTCGGTGCTGGCGAAATCGCGGGCACCATAAACGATCCTGCCGCCGACGATGGTGAGGTCGGCCGTGATGAACGAGATCTCGTCCTCTGGGCAGGCGAAGAAGTCGCGGTCGGGCACGATAAGATCGGCGAACTGGCCGACCGCGATCCTGCCCTTCTTGCCCTCCTCGTTGGAGAACCAAGTGACGTTCTCGGTCCACATCCGCAAAGCCGTCTCGCGGTCGAGGCAGTTGCGCTGCGGCGTCAGGCGCAGGCCGCCGACGGTCTTGCCGGTGACCAACCAGGCGAGCGCGACCCAGGGGTTGTAGGAAGCGACGCGGGTGGCGTCGGTGCCGGCCGAGGTCTTGACGCCCTTCTCAAGCAGCCGCGCCACCGGCGGGGTAGCCTCGGCGGCAGCGGCACCATAGCGCTCGACGAAATACTCGCCCTGATAGGCCATGCGGTGCTGCACGGCGACGCCGCCGCCGAGCGCGGCGATGCGGTCGATCGAGCACTCCGAGATCGTCTCGGCATGGTCGAAGAACCAGTTCAGGCCCGTGAGCGGAATGTCCTTGTCGACTTTCTCAAACACATCGAGGGCGCGCGAGATCGTCTCGTCATAGGTCGCGTGCAGGCGCCAGGGCCAGCGGTTCTCGGCGAGGATGCGCACCACGCCTTCGAGATCGCCCTCCATCTCGGGCGGCATGTCGGGGCGCGGCTCGCGGAAATCCTCGAAATCGGCGGCGGAGAAGACCAGCATTTCGCCCGCGCCGTTATGGCGGAAATAATCGTCGCCCTGCTTGTACTTGGAGGTCTTCGTCCAGTTGAGGAAGTCCTCCTTCTCCTGCTTCGGCTTCTGCGTGAACAGGTTGTAGGCGAGGCGGATCGTCAGCTGGTTCTCGTTGGCGAGCTTCTGGATGACGGCGTAATCGTCCGGATAATTCTGGTAGCCGCCACCGGCATCGATCGCGCCGGTGACGCCGAGCCGGTTGAGCTCGCGCATGAAATGGCGGGTCGAGTTGACCTGGTAGTCGAAGGGCAGCTTCGGCCCCTTGGCCAGCGTCGCATAGAGGATGTTGGCGTTCGGCCGGGCGAGCAGCAGGCCGGTCGGGTTGCCGCTCGCGTCGCGGGTGATCTCGCCGCCGGGCGGGTTGGGCGTGTCCTTCGTATAGCCGACAGCTCGCAGCGCTGCGCCGTTCAGCAGCGCGCGATCGTAGAGATGCAGGATGAAGATCGGCGTATCCGGTGCGACGGCGTTCAGCTCCTCGATCGTGGGCAGGCGCTTTTCGGCGAACTGATGCTCGGTGAAGCCGCCGACGACGCGGACCCATTGCGGCGGCGGCGTCACCGCCACCTGGCGCTTCAGCATGGACATCGCGTCCGCGAGCGAGCGCACGCCGTCCCAGCGCAGCTCCATGTTGAAGTTAAGCCCACCGCGGATGATATGGAGATGGTTGTCGATCAGGCCGGGCAGGACCCGCTTGCCCTTCAGATCGACGATTTTGGTATCCGGTCCTGCATGGGCCATCACCTCGGCCTCGCGGCCGACGGCGAGGAAGCGCCCATCCTTGATGGCCACCGCGCTGGCCGCGGGGTTTCCGCGGTCGAGCGTCGTGATCAGGCCGCTATGCAGGATGAGATCGGCGGACATCGGTTTGTCTCCGGATGGTGAAGTCTGGCCCAAGGCAGAGGCGGCAAGGCCGGGCATGGCGAGCCCGCCCAGAATGGCGCGTCGGGTAGGCATCAGCCGTTCCCTCCGATGTCGGAGCCAGGCTTGCCACCGGCCGCCTTGCCGGCCGGAAGATGTCCGAAGACATGCGGCTTCACCTGATGTTCCCAGGATTGATTGGCAGGCGCCTTCGCCCAGAGGCTCCGCACTAAAGGTGGCAGCTGTTCGCCGACCAAAATCCCGAGGAGCCCGACAAGCGCGACCACGGGCGGCGCCGGCGACCGTACATTGATCAATGCGTAGATCACGCCGACCAGAAGGCCGGCGCCGAGTGACAAGAGGTAGATTTTCATCGCGCGGCCTGTGTGACGGAGGAAGGCCCGCTTGCCGCGGCGACGGTATCGAGGCGCGCGATGACGCGCATCCAGCTCGAACCGTCGGCCCGGGCTCCGTGGACCAGCACCGCGGTACAGGCGCGTTTGGAGAGGGTCGTCATGACCAAAATCCTTTGCGGTGAGTTCGAGTGAGTGGCCGGCGTCCGTCGAACGGGGCGCCGGCCTGTCGCTCAGCTCTCGATGAAGGCCAGCAGATCCGCGTTCAGCACGTCGGCATTGACCGTCAGCATGCCGTGGCTGAAGCCGGGATAGGTCTTGAGCGTGCCGTTTCGCAGCAGCTTGATCGAGGCATGGGCCGAGGCGTCGATCGGCACGATCTGGTCATCCTCGCCGTGGAGCACGAGTGTGGGGACGGAGATAGCCTTCAGGTCCTCGGTCTGGTCCGTTTCAGAAAACGCTTTGATTCCTTCGTAATGGGCGACGGCGCTGCCCATCATCCCCTGCCGCCACCAATTCTGCACGACGCCAGGATAGGCCTTCGCACCGTCCCGGTTGAAACCGTAGAATGGACCGGCGGGAACATCCGTAAAGAATTGCGCGCGGCTGTCGGCAGTGGCCTTGCGGAAATCGTCGAACACCTCGAGCGGTAGCCCGCCCGGATTGCCTTCGGTCTTGAGCATCAGGGGCGGCACGGCACTGACCAGCACCGCCTTGGCGACCCGCCCCCCGGGCTCGCCATATTTGGCGACATAGCGCGCCACTTCACCGCCGCCGGTGGAGTGTCCGATATGGACGGCGTTACGCAGATCGAGCGCCTCGACAACCGCGAAGGCGTCAGCGGCGTAATGATCCATGTCGTGGCCCTGCCAGACATGGGTCGAGCGGCCATGGCCGCGGCGGTCATGCGCGACGACGCGATAGCCCATGCCGAGGAAGAACAGGATCTGCGCGTCCCAATCGTCGGATGACAGGGGCCAGCCGTGATGGAACATGAGGGGCTGCGCGTCTTTCGGCCCGAAATCCTTGTAGAAGATTTCGACACCTTCACCGGTCTTGACTAGAGGCATACTCAATCCTTCTTCTCGACTGATCTCATAAATATTTCATAGTAGAGCATCGATAACTCACGTCTTCATTTTGGACAAAGAAGGCACCGAATGTTCGACAGTGCTGCCAGGAAAAACTGAGTTGGCTTCAATGGCCATGCTGTGCTTTAACGACATTTCGTCGATATGTTAGCGAGGCCATCGTGGGAACGCCATTAGTTACCTCGCGGATACCGGATCCCGATGAGGGCATCGAGCGGCCCGCCGGCCCCGATGCCCGTGAAGCCTGCGCCGCCGATGGCTTCCTCAAGTTCTTCGCGCAGGAATGGACGAGCCACATCGTGCTCGCGCTGGCGCGCCATGGCGCACTTCGTTTCGGGGCGCTTCGCCGGCAGCTCCCGCCCGGTCTCTCGGCACGGGTCCTGTCGGCCCGGCTGAAGGCGCTGGAAGCGGCAGGCTATGTCGAGCGCCGCGACCTCAGCGGACGCGTGCTGCATGTCGAGTACTCCCTGACACCCTCGGGTCTGGCGGTCGACGCGGCTCTCGCCAGCAGCGAGAGCCTGATGTCTGCCAGCCTCTCCAAAATTGGTCAGAAAGAGACGTCCGGGTCTTGATCGATCGTCCGGGCTTGTGCCCGATCGTCCGGCCGCGGATCCCCCCAGCCTCAAGCCCGGCGGCGTCATGCTCCCGGCGGAGCACCCCTCCTCGCGGAGAAGACGCGTGCGAAGTGGCTCTGGTCGGCGAAGCCGCATCGGGCGCCGATCTCCGCCAGCGAAAGTTCGCTGCCTTCCAGGAGCCTTTTTGGCGGTCTCGATCCGCATGTGCGTGAGCCACTGCATCGGCGTCGTGCCGCTGGTCGCGCGGAAGCCCTACATGAAGCTGCTGCGGGACATCCCGCACGCCGCGGCAATGTCTCCGACCAGAACATCGCCGTCGAGATGGCTGGCGAGCAACTCCTTTGCGCGGGCCTCCTGGCCCTGGGAAAGCAGGCGCTGAAGTCGCGCAGATAGATCTTTCCCGGATCGAAGGTGAAGAGCTTTTCCCGGCCGTCGATCACAATCGAGCGACGGTAATGCCCCGAAAGCGAAACACCCCGCAACGCCCCGCGGATACTCTCAGTGGTCGTGACCCGGCCGAGAGGTCGCTTGGACGTCTTGCGCATGACGACCGAACGTCCAGCCTGAAGCCGCTCATTGCGAATGGGACCGGCCGTATCGCAGCCGAGGCTGTCGAGAGCGGCGGCTCGTCGGGTCTCTTCGCGTTGCGCTGAATTAACGCTGATTAGCCTCGGAGCATGGGCCGCTTGTCAATCGATACTCTCGGCCACGGTGTGACCAACGTCCGCTTCCCTTCAGTCGCTGAAGGGCGGCTTCTGTCGCAAGGCAGCCTCTAATTCTTCGCTCAAGCCCGTTTTGCGCCACCTTGCTCGGCATTCCCGATTGAACCTTGGCTGCGCAAGCGAGGTCAGCGTTGCTCGCCCGGCTTCCTGCTCCGCACCAAATCAAACGATAGGTGCCATAGAGGTCCGCAACGGTCCAATCTTCCGGGCAGCTCGCTAATCGACTGAGCTAAGCTTCAGCTCTTGAGTCAGCCATCGCGCGAAGGTTCGGACGGCGAGCCGGGATTTCGCCACCCGCGGAAAGACGAGGTAGTGGCCGATATAGCGGACGTCCTGCGCGCGGCCAGCCAGAGGGGCTACGAGCCGACCATCGGCGAGCTCGCGTTCGGCCAGGCGCGTGGATTCGAGCGCGACCCCGAGTCCGTCGACCGCCGCAGCGATCGCCATGAACGAGCGGTCGAAGCGTGATCCGCGCGAAGCTTGCGAAGAGAGGTCGTTGGCGGCGAACCAGCCGGCCCACCGCACGCGCTTGTTGTCGCTTTCTATCAACTTGGCCGACTTGAGATCCTCGATCGTGCGGATGTTCTCGGCCACTTCGGGCGCGCAGAGCGGGGTCACGGTCTCCTCGCCAAGCGGGATGACGACGAGCCCTTCCTGACGGGGCGGTCCGTAACAAATGTCGGCGTCGAACTCGTCGTGCTCGAAACGCGGATAGTCGATACCCGCCGCCAGTCGCACCTCCAGTCCCGGCTGCGTCTCGAGCAGGCCGCGCAGCCGCGGCATCAGCCACTGCGTCGCCATCGAAGGCGCGCAGTGCAGTCGCAGGAGATTTCCTGAGCGAGCCCCGATCGTCTCGACGCCCTGCCGCATCTCGTCGAACGCGGTCGCGACATGGGAGAGGAGCGCTTCGCCCGCTCCGTTCAGGCGGATGGCGCGGCTCTGACGATCGAAGAGCGTGGTGCCCATCAGCTCCTCGAGCTTGCGGATGGCATGGCTGATCGCGCTCGACGATATTCCCAGCTCCTCTCCGGCCGCACGGAAGGACCCTGTCCGTGACGCTGCCTCGAAGGCCTGCAGCGAGGAAAGTGGAAGGCGTCTCAATCGGGCGAGCTCCGGGCGATGTCGGGCCAGGGCGTTATACCTGAACTCAATTCATGTAAGACGCAATTTTTTGCGTTTCCCAGCTGCCGATCCATGAGCCACTCTCAGCAGCATAAGAAGTGCTTCTAGGGACGGACATGCTTCTGCAGAACAAGACTGCTGCCATCTCTGGCGCGGCGAGCGCACGCGGGATCGGCCTGGCGACCGCCAGGCTCTTCGCGGCCCATGGCGCCCGCGTCGCCATCCTCGACATCGACGAGGCTGCAGCGCGCCAAGCCGCGGCCGGGCTCGGTCCCGGCCATATCGGTCTGCGCTGCGACGTCGCCGACAAGGCATCCTGTCAGTCGGCCGCCGACGCGGTCATCGCCGCATTCGGCGGGATCGACATCCTCGTCAACAATGCCGGCGTGACGCAGCCGGTGAAGACGCTCGATATCGACGAGGCGAGCTGGGACCGGATTCAGGACGTAAACACCAAGGGCGTGCTCTTCCTGAGCCAAGTCTTCATCCCACACATGCAGGCGCGCGGCGGCGGCTCGATCGCCTGCATGTCCTCGGTCTCCGCGCAGCGCGGCGGCGGCATCTTCGGCGGGCCGCATTACTCTGCCGCCAAGGCCGGCGTGCTCGGCCTCGCCAAGGCGATGGCGCGCGAGTTCGGCCCCGACCGCATCCGCGTGAACTGCGTCACGCCCGGTCTGATCGAGACCGACATCACCGGCGGCAAACTGACCGAGGAGATGCGCCGGGAGATCCTCCGGGGCATCCCGCTCGGCCGCCTCGGCGACGCGGCGGATGTGGCGGGCATCTATCTTTTTCTCGCTTCCGACCTTTCGGCCTACGTGACCGGCGCGGTGATCGACGTGAACGGCGGGATGCTGATCCATGGCTGAGGCACCGCATGATGCCGATCGAGCCGGCCACGCTCCGATCGGCCACAACGTCTCGCTCGCGCGTCGCGCCTGGAACATCCGGCGGCACGCTATCCGGATGGGCGAGGTCCAGGGCCAGGGCTACATCGCCCAGGCGCTCGACATCGCCGATGTGCTGGCTGCCGCCTACTTCCACGCCATGCGCTACCGGCCGGACGATCCGGAGTGGGAAGGCCGCGACCGCTTCCTTCTCTCCAACGGCCACTATGCGATCGCGCTCTACGCCGCGCTGATCGAGGCCGGGATCATCCCCGAGGACGAGCTCGAAACCTATGGCTCGGACGAGAGCCGCCTGCCGATGTCCGGCATGGCCGCCTACACGCCCGGCATGGAAATGTCGGGCGGCTCGCTCGGCATCGGGCTTTCGATCGCCGTCGGCCGGGCGCTCGGGCTCAAGCGCAAGGCCTCGGACGCGACCGTCTATACGCTGTTTTCGGATGGCGAGCTCGACGAGGGCTCGGTCTGGGAAGCGATCCTGGGCGCCGCCCATCACCAGCTCGACAACCTGATCGCCGTCGTCGACATCAACAACCAGCAGGCGGACGGACCCTCGACCAAGGTCATGGGTTTCGAGCCGCTCGTCGACAAGCTCCATGCTTTCGGATGGTTTGTGACGCGGGTCGATGGCAACGACCTCGACGCCGTCCGCGATGCCTTCGACGCCTGCAAGGCCCAGCGCGGACAGGGCCGGCCGGCCATGATCGTCGCCGATACGCTAATGGGTAAGGGTGTACCCTTCCTGGAGGCACGCGAGAAGAACCACTTCATCCGCGTCGAAGCCCATGAGTGGGCGCTCGCTCTCCAAGCGCTCGACGAGCGGAGGCCCGCATGAAGCCCGCCGTACCACCGTCCACGGGCAAGCCGCGCCTTACCACGTCGGCGATGATTGCCTCGATCGCTGGCGAAGGTCAGCGCACGAAGCCTGCGCCTTTCGGCCATGCGCTCGTCGAGCTGGCGAAGAGCGACGAGCGTGTCCTCGGCATGACCGCCGACCTCGGCAAGTACACCGACCTGCACATCTTTGCGCAGGCCCTTCCCGAGCGGCACTACCAGATGGGCATGGCCGAACAGCTGCTCTTCGGGGCGGCCTCGGGACTCGCGGCCGAAGGCTTCACGCCATTCGCGACGACCTATGCCGTTTTCGCGTCGCGTCGCGCCTACGACTTCATCCACCAGACGATCGCGGAAGAAGACCGCAATGTGAAGATCGTCTGCGCATTGCCGGGACTGACCTCGGGCTACGGTCCCTCGCACCAGGCGGCCGAAGATCTCGCACTATTCCGGGCGATGCCGAACATCACGGTGATCGACCCTTGCGACGCGCACGAGATCGAGCAGGCCGTGCCGGCCATCGCCGCGCATCAGGGCCCGGTCTATATGCGGCTGCTGCGCGGGCAGGTGCCTCTCGTGCTCGACGAGTACGGGTACAGCTTCGAGCTCGGCAGGGCGAAGCTCCTGCGCGACGGAGCGGAGGTCCTGTTCGTCTCGTCGGGCATCCTGACGATGCGCGCGCTTGAGGCGGCAAAGCTCCTCGAAAATGACCGGATCGGGGCCGCAGTCCTGCATGTCCCTACGATCAAGCCGCTCGATGCCGCGGCGATCGTCGACGCCTGCTCCAGGCCCGGTCGTCTCGTTATCGTTGCTGAGAACCACACCGTCATTGGCGGGCTGGGCGAGGCCGTGGCGGGCTTGCTGATGAGAGAGAGCGTGCATCCCGCCTTCCGCATGATCGGCCTGCCGGACGAGTTCCTGGCGGCCGGCGCGCTGCCGACGCTCCACGACCGCTACGGCATCTCGACCGAGGCGATCTGCGCCCGTGTGAAGGAGTGGGTCGGCTGAGACCGCCTTCGCCCATCGACCATCGACAGAAGCGCTTTCAGGCGACGTCACATCAGGGAGCAAAGCCATGACCAAGAATCAACTGATCGCCACCGGTCTGAGCCGTCGCGGGCTGCTGGCAGCGGGCGTCGCCATGCCGGCGCTCCTAACGCTGCCGCGCGGCGCGCAGGCGCAGGTGACGATGACGCTAGGCCACAACGCCGCTGCCGGCAATCCACGCTGGATCGCGGCTGATCGGTTCGGCGAACTCCTGAAGGAGCGCACGAAGGGGCGCCTTGCCGTTCGCGTGGCCGGAGCCGAACAGCTTGGCAACGAGCAGTCGCTGCTCACGAGCCTCAGGACCGGTGCGGTCGACATGACCGTCAACAGCCAGGGCTCCACCTCGGCCCTGCTGCCGGAGCTCGCCGCGCTCGGCCTACCCTTCCTGTTCAGGACCTCGGCGGAGGCGTTCTCGCTGCTTGAAGGGCCGATCGGCACCGAGCTTGATAAGCGCTTCGCCAAGATCGGCATGGTGCCGCTCGGCTGGTGGGACAACGGTATCCGCCACGTCACCAACAGCAAGCGCGCCATCGCGAAGCCCACCGATCTCAAGGGCCTGAAGATCCGGACGCCGCCCGATCCGATGACGATCGACATCTTCCAGGCGCTCGGCGCTGGCACGGAGCAAATTTCGTTCGGCGAGCTTTACGTCGCACTCCAGCAGGGCGTTGTTGACGGGCAGGAGAACCCGCTCGTGAACATCGCCTCGTCGAAGCTCTTCGAGGTCAACCGTTTCATTTCGCTGACCGCGCATAAATGGGAGTGCTCGCCCTTCCTGATGTCGCAGATCACCTGGATGCGGCTGTCGCCGGCCGATCGCGAGGTGGTGAGGGCGACGGCGAAGGAGGCGGGCGAGCTTCAGCGCAAGCTCTTCCTGGAGGCCGACAGCAAGTTCGCCGGCGAGTTCAGGGCGAACCCGAAGCTGCAGGTCAACGAGGCCGACCAGGCAGCTTTCCGCGAGGCTTCGGCCAAGGTCTACGACACCTGGAAGGCCAAGCCCTTCGGCGACTTCGTCGATCGCCTCGTCAAGACGGCGCGGGGCTGAGCGGTGGAGCGGCCGCACCCATCTGGATGGCGCGCAGGCGTCATCCGCCTGGCAGATCGCGTCGACCTGGTCGTCGCCCAGTCCTGCGAGATCGTCGTCATCGGCGTGGGTTCGCTACTGCTGGCCATGCTCGCTGCCAATGTCGGCGCTCGTTACGTGCTCGATTCCGGCGGTTTCCGCTTCGCGCAGGAACTGCCCGAGCGGCTGTTCCCGGTCTTCATCATGGCGGGCGTCGTGCTTGGCGTGCAGAAGGGTGGGCATATGGCCGTCGAGACGGTGCTCGTCATGCTCGGCCGCCAGGGTGCGCGCGCCATGCTCCTCGTCGGGCACGCCATCGTCATCGGAAGCTACATCCTGCTGAGCAGGGACATCCTGCTCTTGGCGGAGATGCTCTGGATCGACCGCTCTCCCGTCATGGGGATCCCGGCGAGCTACGGCTACTACACCATCGCCATCGGGCTCGCGCTCGTCATCGTCGTCACCGCGAACCAGGCGGCGAGGGTCGCCATCATGGGGCCCGAAGCGATGCCCGTTCCCGCTCCGGAGGAGCAGGTCGCATGAGCCTCACCCTGATCCTCTCCTTCGTCATCCTGATGCTGCTTGCCATCCCTGTCGGGCATGCGCTGATCGTCGCGGCGGGCGCGGCCCTGCTGGTGCAGGGCCAGATCCCGCTGACGATCATCGCCCAGCAGATGTATCAACAGACGCAGTCCTTCCCGATGCTGGCGCTGCCGTTCTTCATGCTCGCCGGCTCGCTCATGCTCGGCGGCAAGCTCGGTAGCGAGCTGCTCGCCTTCGCCTCTAAGTCGATGCAGCGCTGGCGTGGCGGGCCTCTCTCGACGACGGTCGTCGCATCCGTGGTGTTCGGCGGGGTGTCCGGCAGCGCTGTCGCCAATGCGAGTGCGCTCGGCTCCGTGCTGATCCCCTGGCAAAAGCGGCAGGGGTACCCGGCGCCTCTCTGCGCCGCCAACAACGCCACCTCCGCCATCATCGACATCCTGATCCCGCCCTCGATCCCGCTGATCCTCTACTCGCTGGTTTCGAACGTCTCGATCGCCGACCTCTTCACCGCCGGCATCCTGCCGGGCCTGCTGATGGCCGGCGGATTCATCGTCCTGTGCAGCTGGATCGCGCGACGGCGCGGCTATGTTTCGCCCGAGGCGCCGGTCTCCCGGGCGGAGCTCGCGCGGCTCGCGTGGCGCAGCATGCCGGCCTTGCTGATGCCGGTCTTCATCCTGCTCGGACTCCGCTTCGGCATCGCGACGCCGACCGAGATCGCGGTCCTGGCCGTGCTTTACGCACTGATCCTCAGCATCGTGCTCTACCGTGACATGAGCTGGAGCAGGTTCAGGATCAGCATGATGGAGGCGGGCGTCGCGACCGGCGTCGTAATGCTGATCATCATGGGTTCGGCCATCGTCGGCTGGATCCTGACCTTCGATCAAGTGCCGCAGCGCTTCGCCGAATGGGTCTCGGCCACGATCTCGAACCCCTACCTTGTCATCCTCGCGATGAACGTTCTGCTGCTGCTCGTCGGCATGCCGATCGACCTGCCGCCGGCGATCCTGCTGCTGGGGCCGATCTTCGTGCCGCTGGCGGCCTCGATCGGGCTCGATCCCGTCCAGCTCGGCATCATCATGGTGCTCAACCTCGGCATCGGCCTCTATACGCCGCCGATCGGCACGACGCTCTTCATCTCGACGTCGATTGCGCGAACGACCCTGGGTGAGACGACCCGCGAGCTCTGGCCCTTCTTCGGTGTTGCGATGCTCGTCCTGCTACTGGTGAGCTATGTGCCCGCTTTGACGATTTATTGAATTCATCGGAGTTTAGCCAGCACAAGATGTCCGCTTCCTACCAGGCGGCTAATCTCAGCTATTGGCGCATCTCGCCCGGTCGACCGGCAGCGATTTTGGGCCCTAGCGGACCCTAGGAACGTTGCTTGCTGGCATAGGGGTGATGCCCATCCACGCGACATTGTCGCGGCGAGAGCGCTAGACGGGTTCGCTCACCGGTTCCGGCATCGGCTGCCCACTGGAATCGACGTCTGCGATATGAGCCAGGGTGACGATCGTTCCCGGCTGAGCCTCGGTCACCGTGATCTCGGCTCCCAACTGGCCGGCAAGCGCTTTGACAATGCTCGTTCCCAGACCGGCCTTGGCATCTTCGGCAGCCGTTGGCATCCCGACACCATCATCTGCAACGGTCAGTGACCAATTGGCGCTGGTGGCTTGGTAGCTAACCATGATCCGGCCACCCCGTTGGCCTGGATAGGCATGCTTCAGCGCGTTGATGACCAATTCCGTCACGACCAGACCGAGGCTGATCGAACGGTCCGCTGGCACGATGCTGTCGTCGATGTCGGCGTCGAGGGCCAGGGAATCGCGATCGTGAATCATCGAGGCGCCGATGCTCCTACACAAATTGATGAGGTAAGGCTTCAGCCTGACGTCGCCGATTTGCGAAGTCGCGAGTTGCTGCTGCAGAGCCGCTACCGACATCACACGGTGATGGGCATCCTGGAGATAGCCGCGGGTCTCCGTCGATTGCACCTTGCGGGCGCTCTGCATGAGAACGCTCGCGATAATCTGCAGGCTGTTGGCAACCCGATGTTGAAGCTCCTGGAGCAGGATCGCTTTCTCGCGGAGCAGGTCGTCCTTCTGCTTCTCGCTACGCCTGGCTTCGGTGACATCGAGTACCGACAGCAAAACGCGCGCCTCCTCCTCCTCGATCTGATAATCGAGCTTGTGGGCATTGATTACCAGACGCTGGGGGCTTCGATCGACCCGCTGCAGGTTCATTTCATAGGCTTCGACTTCCGCGAACCCCGACGCGGTCGCCTTGAGGAGCGAGTCGAGCTGTGGGACGTCCCATTCACCGGCGCCGAGATCAGCCATTTTCTGGCCGACAACGTTCGCCGGATTGAGAGAGAACACGCGGCAGAACGAGCGGCTTGCGACAATGATCTCCAGCCGGTCGTTGAGCAAGAGCAGCGGCGCATCGGACGAGGAAATCACCGCCAGAGCAAGCCCTAGTGCGATCTCCGTCGCAGAAGTATCTGTGTTGTTGGCCATGACAGGCCTTTTCGGCTGTCGGCTGCTCTCGGAGCGAAAGCGGGTCCACGGAACACCCGTGGCTATAGCAATGCCCGATCGGGCTCACTTGCTCCTCTTGAGCAAGCCATAGCACGGGGATCTAGCCCAGCGGGAATTAATCGTGTCGGGAGTCTAGGCTACCGACTGAAAGTTGGGCACATGTCGTCGCCTCCCTGTCACGGATGAGACAGGGCAGGCCTGGCCGAAGAGATAGCCCTGGCCGGAATCGCAACCTGTCGCCCGAAGGAAAGCGTATTGCGCCTCGGTCTCGATGCCCTCGGCCACGACCGTCATGCCTAGTGCATGAGCAAGATCGACAAGGGCATTGATGATGGCAGGGCTCTCGGGATTTCGGTCGAGTCCGAACACGAAAGACTTGTCGATCTTGATCTGATCGATCGGGAAGTCCCGCAGATGGGTGAGCGACGAGTAACCAGTGCCGAAATCATCCAGCGCGATGAGAATGCCCGCCGCACTCAATCTCTGGAGCTCACTTCGGATACCGCTTGTATCGCTGCCGAGAAAAAGCGTTTCGGTCACCTCCAGCTTGATCGTGCTCGGGTCGATCGCACAGTCATGGAGGCGCTTCAGCAGCCTGCCCGCAAAGTCGGGCGAGTTCAATTCAGCTTCGGTGGCGTTGAGGCTGATGACGCCAGGATTGATCCCGCCCGCCCTCAGATTGGCAATGTCGGCGGTGACGAGGCTCATCATGCGTTCGCCAATGCGCCGGCATGAGCGCTGGTCCGAGAAGGCCTCGGCAAAATCACCTGCTGCACTGACCGAGCCGTCCTGATTGCGGATGCGCGCCAGCGCCTCGTAGCCATAGACCAACCGATCGGACAGCCGGACAAAGGGCTGGTAGAATGGCATCAGCCGATTGCCGATGATGCCCCGCTCGACCTTTTCGATCGCAATCCGACGCTTGTCGAACAACGTGCTGATCTCGGGCTTGTAGCAACCGATGGCGCCGCGCTCATGTCGCTTCCCGTTATAGAGTGCGATGTCGGCGCAGCGGAGCAGCTCTTTCCAGTGCAAGGCGTCTTCGGGATAGCTGGCGACACCGACCGTCGCCGAAACCATGATGTTCTCGCCCATCGCGAGAAGGGGCTGCTTGAGCGCGTTGAGCACCTTGCGTGCAATGGCGCGATGACGCGAACGGGGCCCTGCTACCGGCATGATAACGGCGAATTCGTCGCCGCCGAGACGTGCGACCGTACTGTTGGGCGGCGCGCACTCGTGCAGCAGTGCTGCGACCGCCTTGAGCACGTCGTCTCCGGCCTGGTGGCCGGGCGTATCGTTGATTTCCTTGAAACCATCCAGATCGATCAGCAGGAGCGTCACGGTCGAATCCGCAGCCTCTGCATCCGCGATATTGGCGATAAGCGATTTCTCAAAGAGCGCTCGGTTCGCCAAGCCCGTCAGAAAATCGCGATTCGCGGCTTGCCATAGACGCTCTTGAGCCTCATGGCTTGCGGTGATGTCCTCGAAAACGCCGACGATGCGGGCCGGGACGCCGTCGACTGTCTCGATGTGGCCCGCCGACCTGACGCGGCGTCGGCGACCGGTCGCGGTCGTGAAATCGGCCGCAAACTCGAACGGGTCCCCCGTTTCAATCGCCGATCTCAAGATGGCCTCCACTGTTTGGCGGGACTCACCGGAGTAGAATGCGAGGGCCTCATCGAGCGTCGGAGGGGCGCCTACTGGGAGGTCGTGCAAACGGAATATCTCGTCGGACCAGGTCGCCCGCTGCGTTTCGAGATCGAGCGACCACGCACCGATGGCGGCCATGCTCTCGATCTGCGCCAGCAGTCGGTTCTTCGTCTCGAGATCTCGATTTTCCCGCTTCTGCTTTCTCGCGGCGGCTTTCAATGCGAGTTCGTTGGCGTGAAGCCGCACGAGGTCCTCGACGAGAACACCGAAACGCATGAGCGCTGTCCGCGCCGAAGCGTCGAAGCTGCGCGGCTCCGTGTCGATGATGCACAGAGAGCCGATCCGATTCTGGCCATCGATGGACAGCGGGTAACCAGCATAAAAGCGGACATGCGGAGCGCCGGTCACGAGAGGATTGTGACGGAATCTGGCATCCTTTGTGGCGTCCTCAACGACCAGCAGACGGGGGGACTGGATCGTATAGTTGCAAAAGGCGACATCACGCGATGTCTCAATGGCCTGCAGGCCGCAGCGGGCCTTGAACCACTGGCGATCACGATCGATCAGCGTGACCAGTCCGATCGGGCAAGCAAAATGCTGCGCAACGAGCGCAACAATCGCATCGAAGGACGGATCGCTCGGCGTGTCGAGCAGTTCCAGCGCCCTCACGGCCGCCAAGCGCACGCGCTCTCCGTTATGGTAATCGTCGGCTAGCACGTCTGAACTCCCATGGAGTGCGTGAATCGGGGTTCCCCCGCCAACGATGGCGCCGGCACTGAATTAGCGAGTGGTTCGATTAATGAATTGGCCGCATTAATGTGTACCGCTGTACGCGATCGGCAGAATTTCCGACTGACGACGACATTCGGACAGCGGCGTCCGAGCAATGGATCATGCGGCTCACACCAAATGCGTAGGGATTACGACGCATGTCGGTTACCAACGGGGTAGGCCATTCCGGCCGCGTGGAGCAGTCAACGTTGCCCTTGACCAACCCGAGCGCGTGGAACGCGACGAATCTGCGCCGCGCCATCAGCGCGGCGGGTGTCGCCTTGTGGTCGTGGAACGTGGAAACCGATGGGTTTGCCATGGACGATCTGGGGTTCGAGCTCTGGGCGGTGCGCCGGTCCGACAGCGTCAAGTTCGAGGACCTGTCGGCGCGGATTCACCCAGCTGACCGTGATAGGGTCAGAGAAGCGTTTACCGCGACGCGCGCGATCGTTGGCGCCTACGAGATCGACTTTCGCATCATCATCGGTGACGAAATCCGTTGGATTTCGGCGCGAGGCATCGGCGACGATACGGCCCTTTACGACCATCAGGCCTACGGGATCTTTCTGGACGTCACCGGACGCAAGCAGGCTGAAGAAGGTCATGAGCTTCTCGCTGGCGAAATGAGCCATCGCGTCAAAAACCTGCTGGCCATCGCGTCCGGACTCACGCAGATCTCCTCACGATCGGCCAAGACGGCCCAGGAGATGGCCGTCCAGCTAACAGGCCGCCTGAGTGCACTCGGACGGGCCCATGACCTCGTACGGCCGCTTCCCGGCCATCAGGGCACGGCTGCGCTGCTGGGGGACCTCATTTCAATTCTGCTCTCGCCCTATGAGGACATGGGAGCCTTCAGCGGGCGCATCCGCGTGGCTGTGCCGCGCATGGGCGTGGGCGAAAGTACCGCGACGACGCTGGCTCTCGTCATTCATGAACTGGCGACCAATTCGTTGAAGTACGGCGCCTTGTCGTCGGAAAATGGCACGCTCGACGTCTCCGGCACTTCGGAAGGGGAATACGTCAAGATGGTCTGGACCGAGCGAGGCGGGCCAGAAGTCAAGAGTGAGCGCCAGAGCGGCTACGGGAGCCGTCTCGTGGAAAGGAGCATCGCAGGCCAGTTGGGCGGATCAATCGCGTGTGATTGGTCGACCGAGGGTGTCGTTGTCACCCTCCTGATGAAATCGTCCAGGCTTGCGAACTAGGCGATGGCATCGTCCGTGCCATCAGTGTTCCTGATCTGCTTTGCGCCGATCGCCCGCTCGTGGCCGTCCGCGCCGCGCACGCGATACATCATCTCGCCGTCAGCCGAAGCAGGCATGACGCGGACGACTTCGTAGTCCCCTCGGCCGGTCTGGTCGAGGAATCCGAACGTCAGCCGGACTTTGTCACCAATTCGGATCGCTGCGGTCATGAAGGGACGCTCCTGACGAAAGGGCCACCATAGCACAATGTGTGAAAAGATAATTTAATAGAAAAATTGTTTTTATTCATATGAAACAACGACAGTTTTTGCTGGTTTAGGTGGCTCAGGAGAAAACCTTTTTCATGCTCAATCTTGTCGTTCTTGTTGTCGAAGACGAGGCCATCATACGTATGAACGCGGTCTCGCTGATCGAAGACGCAGGGCACGATGTGATTGAAGCGGCTAACGCGGACGAGGCCATCCTCCAGTTGGAGACGCGGTCCGACATTCGCGTGGTTTTCTCAGATGTCGAAATGCCAGGGTCGATGGATGGGTTGAGGCTGCTCCACGCGATCCGCGAGCGCTGGCCGCCCGTCGTCCTCATCTTGGCCTCGGGCCGGGTCTCGCCGACGGCCTCCGATATGCCCGCGGGAACGGTATTCCTGCAAAAGCCTTATCGGGAGGCGAAGTTACTGGAGCTTCTTGCCGGCATCGCATCAGGATAGCGACTTGTCGTCCAGTGCCGGAACGCGTGCTGGATCGCCGCTCCACTCCATCGGTACGCAGGACCTCGTTCTACATTTGCCCGTGCAGAAGGCTCACTCTTGCGATCCTGCTCAGACCTCCGCGTCCCGGCCTCGCGTCCAAGGCTCTCGCCAGCGAAAGATCATGTCCATGGACGACCATCACAGCGATGCACGTGAGCATTTTTTCTCAGCGATCCGGATTTTGGCCTGCTCGGCAGACAGCATCCAAACGCGATTGATCGAAGCCAACGAAAGCATACTTCGAGTGGCCATCGATGAATTCGAGGGGGATGCCGAAATGAAGATCAAATTTGCACGCATTCTCGATCTGCTCGCCGTAGATCAGGACGACGTTGAGATCGTCGCTCATGAGACAGCCGCGCATATGACTGATCTACAGGCGAGCGCTGCTGCCCGTCTGATCTGCGACTTCTATTTCGATCTCGGCGACGAGGTTCTCCCCCATAACGAATTTCGCCCCTGACGTGGGAACTTACTGAGCCGCTTGGGCTTTCAGAGCGGTCACCCGAAATCACCGGGGTGCCTGGTGAGGTTGCACCCGCTGCTGTGGAGTTCGGAATGTTCGAATGGCTGCAGCTTCTCTATTCGATCTGCACGTCAGGATCGGCCCCCGCTAACTGGCGCGAGATCACGATCCTGGCGAATGCAGCGATCGCTGTCGCTTATTTTTGGATACCGGCAGCAATGGCCGTCGTATTCGCGCGCTGGCGCCAGGAGTTGCCGTTCCCTTGGCTGTGGGCCGGATTCGCCGTCTTCATCGTTGCATGCGGCCTGAGCCATGGCGTGCACGCGTTTGATGCCATCGGCGCGCGAACTCCTCACAACTGGCTGGCCCTTTCGGTCCTGATGTTCACCGCGATCGTCTCGTTGATCATCGCAGCCGTCTTCACCTACCTGCTTCCCAAGATCCTGAGATTAGCCTCGCCTGCCGAGACGAAGCTGCGGCTTCAAGAGGCTGTCGCGGTTTCGACGAAAGGCCTGCAGGATGTCCTGCGCCATGAGCGCGTGCTACTGCGCGAAGTGCATCACCGCGTCAAAAACAACCTCCAGGTGACCGCAAGCCTCGTGAGCCTGCACATGCGAAGAGCCTCGCCCGGTTCGATCTCCGACCTGAGGTCGCTCAGGGACCGTGTCGAGGCGATGGCTGCCGTTCACATCCAATTGCAGGATGTAGGGACGTCGATGCTGCGCGCAAAACCGTTCGTCGAATTGCTCGTCAAATCACTAAAGAGTTCTATCGGCAGAGATAGCGTTGTAGGAAACGTTGCGGGGGTTGGTTTCGATGTCCCGCTGGACCATGCCACGTCGTTTGCGCTGGTGATCCACGAGGTGCTCTCAAACGCACTTCGGCATGGTTTTCCAGACAGCCGCGCGGGCCTGATCGACATCGAACTGTCCGCTGACCAGCCATGGCGCTCGGTCACAATATCGGACGATGGCATTGGGCTAGGTAGTGAACGACGCGCCGGCATCGGCGAAACTTTGATCAAAACGCTGGCGGTACAACTCGGTGCCGAAACCAGTTGGACATCGAATGCAGCTGGCGGCACGACCTTTTCGATGCGATTTGCAGAGCAGGCCCTCCTCGATCGGTTAGCGTAGCGCCGTATCTGGCAAGACGTTAACGCTCGACGCGATACGCGTCTCAGGGTTCGGAACGCGCCTCCTGAGAACACCATCGTGCGCCAGTTCAAGGGCGCTTTCGAGTACGATTGGCAGTCGGGAGGCGTCGTCGTCACCATCACGCTCCCCTGCGGGGATTTTGTTCGTCTAAGCCGTGTTACGTCATAATTCATCATAAAGGGCTCTGCCGCGATGGACGAACCGTTGGATTGCCTGATCATAGGTGGCGGCCCGGCAGGCCTGACAGCGGCAATCTATCTCGCGCGCTTTCACTTGAAGGTCGTGCTGGTCGATGAGGGCAAGAGCCGCGCCCTTCTCATCCCGAAAAGCCATAACCTGCCTGGCTTTCCAGACGGTATTTCGGGCCACGATTATCTCTGCCTCTTGCGAGAGCACGCGCGTTCCTACGGCGCGACCATCGTCGATGGGCGCATCGATGACATCGAGCAGACGCCGTCTGGCTTCGCTGCGAGAATGGGCGAAACCTTATTCTCGGCGCGCGCCGTGTTTCTCGCGACAGGTGTCACCAACAAGCGCCCCGATATCGACGACGACACACACACTGAGGCTCTCAAACGGGGGCATCTGCGCTATTGCCCCATCTGCGATGGCTATGAGGTTTCGGGGCAGAATATTGCGGTTATTGGCTGCGAAGAAAGAGCCGTCTGTGAGGCCGAGTTCCTGCGCTCCTTCACCGATCGTGTGACACTCGTATTAACCACGGGCAACGCGTTCGGCGAGGATCATATGCGCCGCCTGGAGCAGATCGGTGCTCACGTCCGTCTCGGACCGATCAGCGCGATTCATCTCCGGCCCTCCGGTCTTGAAGTCGCGATCGGTGACGAAACCGCTATCTATGACGCCGTGTATCCCGCGCTTGGCTCGTCCATTCATTCGAGCCTGGCCAAGAAGCTGGGTGCCGCCGCAAGCGACGACGGGTGCATGGAGGTCGATCGCCATCAGCGAACGAGTGTCAAATACCTCTATTCCGCCGGGGATGTCGTCTATGGTCTCGACCAGATCAGCGTCTGTAACGGTCAGGCCGCCATCGCCGCCGTAGCGATCAGAAACGACCTTTACGACGAGCGGCAAATGCTATGGACAGCGCCTTCGAGGGAATGCGCCGCTCGCTCGTGATGCTTGGATCACAGAGCGCCGACGCCGATTTTGGAGCGTTCTTCCATGCCTTAGGCACCAGTGTCGCTGTCGGCTGCACGGGCTGGCTTTGATTCCGGTGAGTTCTTGAAGCGCAGGAAGATCGAGATGCTGGCGAGCCATGGTCAGCCGCCAATCGGCGTTTTCGCCTATGTCGTGTCTGGCTCGTTCGTCTCTGCGCTTTTCGAGAAGCGGGTTCACCCTCCACACACATTCCATCGCTACGACAAAAAGATGGATCGCTGGGAACGGCCGGGCACACGCGGCGTTGCGCTCAACAGGCGGGGGCCTCCAGAATAGGGAAGACCCCATGAGAGCGCTGTGCTGGCACGGTAAGGGCGACGTTCGCGTCGACACCGTCCCCGACCCCAAGATCGAGCATCCACGCGACGCAGTCATCAAGATTACCTGCTGCGCGATCTGCGGCTCGGACCTGCATCTTCTCGATGGCTATCAGCCGACGATGGAGAGCGGCGATATCCTCGGCCACGAGAACATGGGCGTGGTGATGGAACTCGGATCGGAGGTGACAAACCTCAAGGTCGGCGACCGGGTAGTCGTCCCCTTCACGATCAGCTGCGGCGACTGCTGGTTTTGCCGGCATGGCCTGTTCTCTGCCTGCGACCGTACGAATCCGAACGCCAAGATGGCCGCCGAGGCGATGGGACAGTCTCCTGCGGGCTTGTTCGGGTTCAGCCACATGATGGGTGGCTACAGCGGCGGCCAGGCTGAATATCTGCGCGTCCCCATGGCGGATGTCGGCCCCATCAAGGTGCCCGAAAGCGTCAGCGACGAGCAGGCGCTCTTCCTCTCCGACATTTTCCCGACCGGCTACATGGCGGCGGAGAATGCTCAGATCCAGAACGGCGATACCGTCGCAATCTGGGGCTGCGGCCCCGTCGGCCAGTTCGCCATCCGCTCGGCCATCATGATGGGCGCAGGCCGCGTCATCGCTATCGACGAGGTGCCGGAGCGTCTGGCCATGGCCGAGGCCGGTGGAGCGGAGACGCTGAACTTCAGTAAGGTCGACATCTATGACGAGTTGATGGTCATGACGAAGGGCAGAGGACCGGACAGCTGCATCGATGCCGTCGGGTGCGAAGCCTCGGGGCATGGCGCCGCGGACGCCATTCTCGATAAGGTGAAAGCAGCCGCGTTCCTCGCGACCGATCGGGTCCATGTTCTTCGGCAGGCCATCATGTGCTGTCGCAAGGGCGGGACGATTTCGATCCCCGGCGTCTATGTCGGGGTGGGCGACAAGATCCCGATCGGCGCCGCCATGAACAAGGGTCTCACGTTCAAGATGGGCCAGACCCACGTCCAGGCCTACACGAAGCCTCTGCTTGCCAAGATCGAGGCGGGCGAGATCGATCCAAGCTTCGTTATCACGCACCCGGCCAGTCTCGAAGACGCTCCCGAAATGTACAAGAAGTTCCGGGACAAGGAGGATGGCGTCATCAAGGTTGTGCTGAGACCATAAGCAGCGAAGCGGTCATGGGCGTGCCTGCAGTCAGCGGGCGCGCCCTTCGACCAACCGCATCTTCTGATGGCCTCTCATCAGAGGCGAAGTCGGCGAGCCTTGACTGCCAATCGCTTCGCACGCTCTCGCAGGGAAGGTCACCGCACTCATGGCCGACGCGATCCGAGCCACGGGACAGACCCTCATCGGCACGGCCGGCTGGAGCATTCCAAAAATCGACGCCGAGAGCTTTCCGAAGAACGGAAGCCATCTAGAAAGATACGCGACGGTCTTTCCTGTGACCGAGATCAACACCTCTTTCTATCGCCACCACCGCAGATCGACTTATGAGCGCTGGGCGGCCTCGGTACCGGACCATTTCCGGTTTTCGGCGAAGGCACCCAGGTCGATCACGCACTCCGACTGGATCAATATTTCGGGCGAGCTCGACGCCTTTCTGGTCGAGATCGCCGGTCTCGGCGAAAAGCTCGGGCCGATCCTGATCCAGCTTCCTCCGAAGCGGGCCTTCGACATGCAGGAGGCCGATCGCTTCTTGAACGTGTTTAGAAGCCGCGTCGACGGTGACCTTGCCCTGGAACCGCGGCATCCGTCCTGGTTCCTGCCCGGCGTGGATGAACTGCTCCGAAGGCAGAGCATAGCGAGAGTTGCGGCCGATCCCCCTCCCGCGGCGGAGGCTGACAAACCCGGGGGGTGGCGCGGGTTAACCTATACGCGGTTGCACGGCTCTCCAGACATCTACCGCTCGCCCTATCCGAAGGATCGGCTGAAGGCCCTGGCCAATGCGACGATTGCCGACGCCGCCCCTGTCGCCTGGTGCATCCTCGACAATACTGCGTCCTCGGCAGCGACCGGCGATGCGCTTACACTTGAGAAGATGCTTGGACGGGATAAGCGGAAGTGACGGCACGCCGCCTCGGGCAATCGTTTTTCCATCGGCCGGTCGAAACCGTCGCGCGCGAGGTGATTGGCTCCCTATTGCTATTCGCCGGGGTGGGCGGGGTCATCGTCGAAACCGAAGCATATGGCGACGAGGATCCCGCCTCACACAGCGTGCGTGGTATGACGGACCGCAACCGAAGCATGTTCGGCCTCCCGGGGTGCGCTTATGTTTATCGCTCCTACGGCATCCACTGGTGCCTCAACCTCGTCTGCGGAATTCGGCCCGGCTCCGCGGTGCTGGTTCGCGCGATCGAGCCGCTTTTCGGGCTCGACGTGATGCGGTCGCGCCGGGGCGCATTGCCGGATACGCGCCTCTGCTCCGGGCCGGGACGCCTCTGTGCGGCTTTGGGCATTGATCGCCGTTGGGACGGGCATGACCTAAATTTGCCGCCTTTCGATCTGCGGGCCGGGCCGGACAGGCTGGAGATCGATGCGGGGCCACGGATCGGGATATCGCAGGCTGTCGATGTGCCGTGGCGCTTCGGCGCCGTCGGCTCACCCTATCTCAGCAAACCGATGCGAGATGGAAAGCGGGGATGAGTGCCATTAGAACATAAGCGATTCAACAACTGTTTGGGGCCTGCGATACGGGCCTTCAGAGCGGGCTAATGTTTTAGCGGCCCCGCCATGGCGGAGAGCATCGTCTCCGCCTGTTTTTCCATGGCGTGCGCATCGCGCAGGCAGTCCATGAGATGGCCTTCACGGCAGCTATTACCGCGACTTTTTGTAGAGTTTGCTCGCGATCTCGAACATTTCTTCCGGAGCGTAGTCCGGGGTGAAAGCCGAGGGGACACCGACGAACTGTTGGATCTTGCCACCTTCCGGCATGCCGTCGATGACCTCGAGCTCGCCCGGCGGATCGCCGGGAAGCGCCGTTTCACCGTTGCCCCAGATGCCAGCCATTTCCTTGTAGTCGTCGGGGCTGAACGTATACAGCCGACGATGCGATCCCTCCTGTAGGTATTTCTGGCATTCAGGAATCTTGTCGAGATTGATGTTCGGCGTCGGCAGCATTTTCTCGATCTCGACGCCGGTGATCTGCTTCAGCGCTAGCGCATAGGCGTGCGCATGAACCGAACCGCGCACCAGAAGGTACCCGCACACCTCGCGGCCGGTTTGATCCGTCAGGGTCTCATAGACCCGCAGTTTGTGAAGCCGCGCGCCGCACTCGAGGTGAAAATTGTGCAGCAGATCGGTCACGACGTTACCGGTCGTGGTGACGAAGTCGTTGTTCCACGAGACACCGTTGCTGTTGCCTGGGGTGGCACCGCCGGCATTCGACAGGAACGCTGCGGCAAGACGCAAGTCGGACATATCGGCGAATGGTGCAACGGAGATGTCACCACCGTCGCGGGCGTCGCCATCATGCTTGTCAGGGCCGTTGGCCAGCATGCAGATACCATTGCTGACCAGCTCGACGTGGCCTAACTCCTCGGCAGTGATGGCCGCGACCAGGCTGTAGAAGGGTCGCAGCTTCTCCTTGCTGCGGAAGTTGAAGCTCTGGAACATGTAGTTGTTCAGAGTGGACATCTCACCGTATTTTCCGCCCAGCAGTTCCTGCAGGGCGGCTGCGGCGTTGGGGTCGGCCTTTTTTGGAACAGGCAACTCCGCCTGAAGCTTGTCGACGCGCATAAACATGAATGAAATCTCCCGTTATGCTGGGCACAACGGGCGCAACCGCCGACCGTTCCGGCTTAAATATATATTTTATTTAATGTCAAAAGATATTGACGCGCGCTAATTGAAACGAGTGCTGATTTATCTTTCGCCGACAAGTGTGCCAGCGGGGTCTCTCCCCCATTTTCGTCACCGATTTGTAATGCTCGATTGCCTCTACCACCGCTTGAACTGCCGGAGCGGTAACCGCACGACCGTCCGCCTGTAACGCCAGCAAATTATGGACGGCCTTCTGACAGTCGACCGGCGAGCGAAAAATGGTGCTTGCAAGGATTTCACCGAAAAAATGCTCGGTGAAGAATGATTGGCAGGGGGATGCCCAGCATCCAGAGCAGAATACCGCGTCCCATTGGGTCACCGAAGCCAATGTCCGCTTGCCGGCGACGGGCCAAAATCGGCTTTTGGCGCATTTCGCTGACGAGCGGTACGCGGATGGAGCCTGTGGAGCGCCTTTGGAGCGGTGTGGAACCCGCATGCGCCGACCTTGCATGACGCTTGGCGGGTTCAATGACATTTCATTTCGGCCACAGCGCTGGTCCGTGAAATCTTCGCGATCCAAACATGCCTGCCGGCCTTACGATGCGAAGTCCATTCGTACTGCGTCGCGAGCTGGCGATACCCTGATCGCGAGATCGGATCCCTCCCGGCCACCTGTGGCTTCCGTGAAGCTTGCGATCGGTTGCGGCTTTCCGAACAGATAACCTTGGAGTTCCTGACACTCTTCGGCAATCAGAAACCGCATCTGGCCAGCGGTCTCGACCCCTTCCGCTACGACGGAAAGGCCGAGGCTGCGTCCCAGTCCCAAAACGGTGCGAACGATCACCGCGGCTTGTGGGCAGATTTCGACCTGCCCAACGAAGGACCTGTCGATCTTAATCTTGTCAAAAGGGAAGGCCTGCAAGGTTGCTAGCGAAGCGTAACCCGTTCCGAAGTCGTCCATTGCGATGTTGATTCCAAGCGCCTTCAGCCGCCGCAGGATCGACAGCGCGCGGCCCCTATCGGCGAAGATCGCCGTCTCGGTAATTTCAATCTCGAGCCGGGCCGGAGACAGACCGGTCTCCGACAGGATGCCGAGAATGAGGTCGGGAAGGTCGCTCTGCTGGAACTCCCGAGGCGACAGATTGACTGCGACCTTGAGAGGCCGGCTCCAGCTGGCGGCCTCGCTGCAGGCGGTGCTTAAGACCCATTTACCGAGGACCGATATGAGACCGGTCTCCTCGGCGAGTGGAATGAACTCGCTGGGCGGTATCAGGCCGCGCGTCGGATGCCGCCAGCGTGCGAGCGCTTCAAAGCCTACGAGCTCGCAGCTATTAGCTCTAACCTGTGGCTGATAAAAAAGCTCCAACCCCCCGTCCGCGAGGGCCGTTTTGAGATCACGTTCGAGCTCGCGGCGCCTCGTAACCGCCTCGTCCATCGCCGCGTCGAAAATGCGATAGCAATTTCGGCCTTCGGCCTTCGCCCGATAAAGCGCGAGATCAGCCCGGCTGAAGAGAAGCTGCTCGACGAGGCCGTGCTGCGGCGCACGCGCAATCCCGATGCTGAGGCCGACTTCGATAATCTGTCCTGCGAAGGTGAACGGCTTGCCCACGATAGAAATCAGTTCCTGAGCCAGGTTGCCGAGGTACTCCCCTGTCGGGTCGCTCTTAACCAGAACGGCAAACTCGTCGCCGCCCAGCCGCGCCACCGTGTCGGCTGGGTGCATGCACCCGGCGATCCTGGCGGCGACGTGCTTCAGCAGCTCATCGCCGGCCATGTGGCCGACCGTATCGTTGACAGTCTTGAAGCGGTCGAGGTCCAGGCACATCACCGCGCAGGCGTCGCCGTCCTCGGCGACCTCCCGCAATGTCAGGCGCAACAGCTCGTGGAAGTAAGTCCGGTTGGTCAGGCCGGTCAGCCCGTCATGACGCGCCATATGCGCAACCTGCTGTTCCGCAGCCTTACGCTCTTCGATATCAATGTGCGTGCCGATGATGCGCTGGGGGGCGTCCAGGGCGCCACGCTCGACGACCTTTCCGCGCGCCAGCACCCAGCCCCAACTGCCGTCCTTGCGGAGCAACCGATGCTCGCACTCGTAGACCGGCGAGCGACCGTCGAAATGGGCTTGCAGGAGCTCCAAGGCCTTCGGCTCGTCTTGCGGGTGGATCAGGCGTTGCCAGGTCCGGACATGAGCCTCGAGCTCTCCTGGCTCGTAGCCGAGCATTGTCAGCCAGCGGTCGGAAAACCAAGTCTGGCCGGTTCCGATATCCCAGTCCCAGAGGCCGTCGCTACCCGCATCTAGAGCGCGCGCCAAGCGTTCTTCGCTGACGCGAAGCGCCGCACCATGCGATGCCAGCGCGTGGTTGGCGCGCCTGAGGCGGTCGGCGAACAAGGCGAGCGCGGAGAACGCCAGGATCGTCAACATCACGACGGCGATGCCGGCTGCAAGCGCCCCGCGCGCAAGCCCGTCGTCAGGCCCGGCAATCGATGGATCCGGTATTGCTTGCGCTGCCGCCATCGACAGGAAGTGCAAGGTCCCGATGGCGCTGGCGAGGAGCGTCGCAGCGACGGCACGGGGGTAACGCGTCGAGCGGTGGGTGAACACAAATAGCGCCGCGCAGGTCAACATGGCCCCCGCGGCGAGCGCCGCGGCGACGAGTGCCTCGTCCCAGATGAAGCGACCCGGAATGCGGACGCCCGCCATCCCGGTGAAATGCATCGCGGCGATGCCAATGGTCAGCAAGATGCCGCTGGCAACAACGGAGGTGGCACTGGTGGCACCTCGAATCCAGGTTGCGGCGCCGAAAGCGGTCGCCATGGCGACGCCCAATGATGCCAGCGTCAGGAGAACATCATAGCCGATGCTGAGCGGCGGCTCGTAGCCGAGCATGGCGATGAAATGCGTGCTCCAGATCCCTGCGCCAGCAGCGGCACCGGTGCCGACCAGCCAGATGGCTGCCGCCCAGCCCGTACTTTCGCGTGCCTGTTTAAGTAAGCCGAACGTCGCGTGGCACGACACCCAACAGATCAACGCCGACAGGGGAAGGACCCAGCCGGCATGTTCATCGGTCAAGCACGATAGCGTTCTATACATGGCAGCTGCGCGGTTCTGGCGGTCTCCCCGATGAGTAGGATGGAATGCGAACGACATCGTGCTAACGAACGCTAAAATTGAAGGCGATCGTTGGCGAAGTCAGCACACCTGTTGTAGCCACTGGCGACCAGGAAGAGCAAAGGTGCGCATCAGCCGTCCTGCCGCTCGGCAGCCTCAACCCATTGGCAGACCGGCCTCTCCGAATGTCTGGTTTAAGGGGAAGACCCAATGTCGGGTTATGGCGCAATGCTGTCTCGTCGGGTGCAGCCCGCATTGTCGATCCAATCGTACCGCTGTGGATCGCGGGTTGAGCCGGACAGGTTTGCCTATGGTCGGGATACCACAGCAACGTTGGCGCTGTGCGGAAATCTGAGGGACGAGCCGTCAAAGCAGGCGCCGAACTCGTCTATGATAGTGCTCCTGAGTTGTTGCCGCGTTGCGCTTTCGAGCGTTCCGATTTTGTCGGCAACCGGGGTTGCCATCATCATGCCATCCACAAAACCAACGGCGTCCTCGACGAAAAGATCTAGAACGACTTTGTCTACCCGCACTGACGAGAAACCGGCATCGGCAAACAAGGATCGTGTCTCATCAGCGTCTGCAAACGCACAGACGGCACGAATTGGAGCCGCGGCTCCCTCTCCAAAGAATTGGCTGAATGCGGCGGCCTGCGCCTGCATCAACGGATTTTCCGACAGTCCTCGTGCAGTGCAAAAAATAGCGACACCACCGGGCTTCAGGACCCGCAGGCATTCCATTGCCGACACTCGCCGGTCAGGGAAAAACTGCAATCCCTGCTGGCAGATGACCGCGTCAAAGCTTTGATCGTCGAATGGAAGCGCCTGCGCGTCGGCGTGGCGAAACGATAGCTTGGCGCCAGCGGCATGCTTTTCCGCCACGGCAAGCATCGCGGCGTT
>NZ_JBBBBQ010000016.1:0-59260 GCF_037120455.1 Allobosea sp. CCNWLY174
TCGTGAGGGGCGCATCGTCCGTCTCCGTGAGTGACGGACTCTACTCCAATCTGGAGGAAGATCAGGATCTCAGGTCACGCGGTGCTACCGATCATGTCAGGCAAATCGAGTGTCCCGAGAAGTCGTTCGGCGCCGCGATGGCGGCGGTGATGCGGGCTGCAGCGAGCCACGTGACCGAAGGCGTCATCCCCGATTCCGGCCACTGGATCATGGCAGAGAAACCGGCTGCCACGGTGGCCACGATCCGCGCCTTCCTCGACTAGGGACGATAGTCGTGCCTCGTCCGAGGCGGATTGACGGGACTGCCTCGGGAGGCTCGGACGCCAATCCCGCGCCATGAGCGCTGGGGTCGGCGTGCGCTATCGGACGGGGCGCCAAAGTCGGCGAATGGCGCGAATGGCCCAAATTGACGCTGGTCGCATCACTCGATACGCCTTCTGACAATTCCAAGCGCCTTCATTCTCGACGCGAGTGTAGTAGGCCTTATCCCCAAAAGCTCGGCAGCCCCGAGCTTTCCGCTAACCTGCCAACCCGTCATGCTCAACGCAGTCAAGATGGCTTGACGATCGCGGTGCACACGCTCGGCCTCGGTCATGATCAAGGTGTTCGTGGAGGCTTCGGCTGGAACCAGGGGCGATCGCGGTTTAGAAGAAGGGAGATCGATCACAAGGCGGCCATTGCGTGCCAGAATGGTCGCGCGCTCGATGACATTCTGCAGTTCGCGAACATTGCCGGGCCAGCCATAGGCCAGCAGTCGGGCGACATCTCCCTCGCTCAACGTCAGGCCTTCGACCTTAAGTTTGCGTCGTGCGCCTTCAAGGAAATGCATGGCCAGGAGCGGGATGTCGTCCGGCCTGTCACGCAGCGGGGTCGAGGCGATCGGAAAGACGTCGAGACGGAAATACAGGTCCTCTCGGAAACGACGGGCATCGACCTCTCGCCGCAGATCCTTGTTGGTCGCCGCGATGATGCGGACATCGACCCGCCTCGTCCGCTCTTCTCCGACACGTTCGAACTGTCCCTCCTGCAGGATGCGCAGCAACTTGCCCTGCAGTTCGATCGGGATCTCGCCGACCTCGTCCAGGAACAGCGTGCCGCCATCGGCCAGCTCGAACCGCCCGACCCGGTCCCGCAGGGCGCCGGTAAAGGCGCCTTTGGCATGGCCGAAGAACTCGCTCTCGAACAGCTCTCGCGGGATCGCGGCACAATTGACGCGGATGAGGGGCCTCGCGCTGCGTCGGCTCGCCTCGTGGATGGCATTGGCGATCAGCTCTTTCCCGGTGCCGGATTCGCCCGTGATCAGCACGGCCGCATCCGTCTTGGCGACGAGCTCGACCTGGCTGAGCACGCGCCGGATCGCGGCCGAGCGGCCGATGACGCCGCCATGGTTGCGCTCGATGCGCATCTCCTCCTGCAGATAGGCGTTTTCATGCTGCAGCCTTTCGCGCAGCGTATCCACCTCGGCCAGGGCGGCGCGCAGCCGCTCGTCGGCGGCATGGCGCTCGCTGACGTCGCGGAAAATGATCACGGCCCCAACGAGGCGGCCGCGGTCGCGGATCGGGGTCGAGGTGTATTCCACCCAGAACCCGGACCCGTCCTTGCGAAAGAACATCTCGTTCTCGACATGGTGGACGGCGCCGTCCCGGAAGGCGGCGTAGATCGGGCATTCTTCATGGGGGTAATGACTGCCGTCCGGGCGGTGGTGATGCACCATCGCATGCATGTCGCGCCCGACGAGGTCTCCGGTATCCCAGCCGAGCATCTTTTCCGCTGCCGGATTGACGAAAGTGGTCTTTCCATCGGTGCTGACGCCGAAGATTCCTTCTCCCGCCGCGCGCAGGATCAGCTGGTTGCCGCGCTCGATATCTTGAAACAGGCGCTCGCTGCGCAGCCATTCCGACAGCCCGCCGCGCTGATAGGCCTCCGCTTCCGCATCGAGGTCGCGTTTGTGGCGCGCCTCCAGGTCGAACAGGGTCAGCAGCATCACCGGCGGAGATGTCAGGGCCAGCATCGTCCCGGCGCATTCCACAGCCAACCGGCGGCCGGATGGATGCGCCGGGACGAGATCGCGCGTCCACCACTGCTTCTGCGCCGATACGGCGTCGCTGAAGACGGTGACCGCCGGCCGCTGGTCGACGAAGACATCGAATATGCCGAGGGTGCAGAGCGATGGAACGCTCCGCCCCAGCAACTGTGCCGCCCCCCGGTTCGCAGCCAGGATCGCCCCGGAGCCGAGATCGATCTGGAGGAGCGCTTCGGGGAAGGTATCGAACACCGGATTCTGCCCCACTCTATCCGCTCCGGATTCACGAAATTTCGTCACAGGCGCACGATATTTCGTAATTCACGATATATCGTCAAACCTCATCAGGCTGCAAGCCGCTGATTTCATTGCATCGAGCCTCATGGCCGGAGTTGGCCCGAAGGTTGCTGGATCGACACTGAAGATCCAATCCAGCCGGAGGGCATGCAGATGGCTTTGTTCAAGGACGCTTTCGACGCGACGCGCCGACTGGTCCGCGGCTGCGCCTGCGGGCGGCATGACAGCGAGGCGGCTCACAATCAGGCGATGCGCGCCGAGACTGTCGCCGCGCCTTCGGAAGAGACGACCTATCGCCGCGTCGTCGAGAACGCGCTGATGAGAGCGGTTTTCCCGCAGGACGAGGCTAGAAGGCTGTTCATCAAGACGCTGGGCGCCTCCACCGCCGCCGCCGCGATCGCCTCCGTCTTTCCGATCGGGTTCGCCACGGAGGCGCTCGCCCAGACCGGCGGCATCGAAAAGAAGGACCTCAAGGTCGGGTTCATTCCGATCACCTGCGCGACCCCGATCATCATGGCCTCGCCGATGGGCTTCTACGCCAAGCACGGGCTGAACGTCGAGGTCATCAAGACCGCCGGATGGGCCGTCATCCGCGACAAGACCATCAACAAGGAATACGACGCCGCCCATATGCTGGCGCCGATGCCGCTGGCGATCTCGATGGGCGCGGGATCCAATCCGATCCCGTACACGATGCCGGCCGTCGAGAACATCAACGGCCAGGCGATCACGCTGTCGATGAAGCACAAGGACAAGCGCGATCCGAAGAGCTGGAAGGGCTTCAAATTCGCGGTGCCCTTCGACTATTCGATGCACAACTACCTGCTGCGCTATTATCTGGCCGAGCATGGGCTCGACCCCGATACCGACGTCCAGATCCGCGCCGTGCCGCCGCCGGAGATGGTCGCCAATCTCCGCGCCGACAACATCGACGGGTTCCTGGGGCCGGACCCCTTCAACCAGCGTGCGGTCTTCGACGGCGTGGGCTTCATCCATCTGCTGACCAAGGAGCTGTGGAACGGCCATCCCTGCTGCGGCTTCGCGGCCAGCCAGGAGTTCGTCACCAGCCAGCCCAACACCTATCGCGCCCTGCTCAAGGCGATCATCGACGCGACCGCCTTCGCCTCGAAGCAGGAGAACCGGAAGTCGATCGCCGAGGCCATCGCGCCGGCGAACTATCTCAACCAGCCGGTGACGGTGCTGGAACAGATCCTGACGGGCACCTATGCGGACGGGCTGGGGCAGGTGAAGCGCGACGCCAACCGCATCGACTTCGATCCGTTTCCCTATGACAGCTTCGCCGTCTGGATGCTGACGCAGATGAAGCGCTGGGGCCAGATCAAGGGCGACGTCGATTATGCCGGCATCGCCTCCAAGGTCTATCTCGCAACCGATACCGCCAAGCTGATGCAAGAGGTCGGGCTGACCCCGCCGGCTCCGGGTTCGAAGACCATCGTGATGATGGGCAAGACCTTCGACGCCGCAAAGCCCGAGGACTACCTCAAAAGCTTCCCGATCAAGCGCAGCTGACGCGTTGGCGACGGAGCCTTAGCATGACGATCAGCCCCAATCTTCGCGCCTCGGTCCTGTCGCTGACGATTCTCCTCGTCTTCCTGGCCGCCTGGCAGATCGCCACGCTGGGCGGGAGCGGGCCAGCGTCCAACATCGATCCGGAATACGCCAAGCTGATGGGCCAGCAGGTCACGCAGGGCAAGTCCGCGATGCCCGGACCGCTCGATGTCGCCAAGACGATCTGGGGGCATCTGAAGGACCCCTTCTACGACAAGGGTCCCAACGACAAGGGGCTCGGAATCCAGCTCGCCTATTCGCTCGGACGGGTGCTGCTCGGCTATGCGCTGGCGGTTCTGCTGGCGATCCCGCTCGGCTTCCTGATCGGCATGTCGCCGCTGATCTCGAAGGCGCTCGACCCTTTCATCCAGGTGCTGAAGCCGATCTCGCCTTTGGCCTGGATGCCGCTGGCGCTCTACACGATCAAGGACTCTGGCATTTCGGCGATCTTCGTCATCTTCATCTGCTCGGTCTGGCCGATGCTGCTGAACACCGCCTTCGGCGTATCGGCCGTGCGGAAGGAATGGCTGAACGTGGCGCGCACCCTCGAGGTCGGCCCGGTCAGGCGCGCCTTCACCGTCATCCTGCCGGCCGCGGCCCCGACGATCCTGACCGGCATGCGGATATCGATCGGCATCGCCTGGCTCGTCATCGTGGCAGCCGAGATGCTCGTGGGTGGCACCGGCATCGGCTACTTCGTCTGGAACGAGTGGAACAACCTTTCGATCACCAATGTGATCGTCGCCATCTTCGTCATCGGCGTGATGGGCATGCTCCTCGACCAGACCCTGGCGCGGTTCCAGCGCGCCGTCACCTATCCGGATTGAGCGGCGCCATGCAGGATCTGTCGGCCAACCCCAAATTCATTTCGATCGAGGGCATTTCCCGGCGCTATCCGAAGAGCGGGGGCGGAACCACGACGATCTTCGAAGATCTCTGGTTTTCGATGAGAAAGGGCGAGTTCGCCTGCGTCATCGGCCACTCCGGCTGCGGCAAGACCACGGTCCTCAACATCCTGAACGGGCTCGATGCGCCCGATGACGGCGCAGCGATCGTCGACGGCAAGGCGATCGAAGGCCCGTCGCTGGATCGCGCCGTGATCTTCCAGGGCCACTCCCTGCTGCCGTGGCGCACCGTGCTCGGAAACGTCGCCTATGCAGTCGCGGCCCGGCACCGCGACTGGCCGAGGGCGAAGGTGCAGGCCCATGCGATGGCCTTCATCGAGAAGGTCGGCCTCAAGGGGTCCGAACTGAAAAAGCCGTCCGAGCTTTCGGGCGGGATGAAGCAGCGCGTCGGCATCGCACGCGCACTGTCGATCGAACCCAAGATGATGCTGATGGACGAGCCCTTTTCGGCGCTTGATGCCCTGACACGCGGAACGCTGCAGGACGAGGTCCGGCGCATCTGCCTGGAGACCGGTCAGACCGCCTTCATGATCACCCACGACGTCGACGAGGCGATCTATCTCGCCGACCGCATCGTGCTGATGACCAACGGACCGCAGGCGATGGTGGCCGAGATCGTCGAGAACCCCCTCCCGCGCAACCGCGTGCGTACCGAGATCCATCATCACCCCGACTATTACGCCATCCGCAACCACTTGATCGACTTCCTGGTCTTCCGCTCGAAGACGTTCAAGGACGCGATCCCGGCGGGTTACGACCGCAGACACCCCCCCGTGGTGCGGCCGGCCGCCAGCGGAAGCACGGCTCCCTCAGGCTCGCGCGCGGCCTGAGCTCTCCCCAGGCGCCAAAGATCGATCTTTATCGAGAGGATGCAGACCATGAAACGTGAAGAGCTGACCGAGAAGATCCTCGACATCAAGCGCGAGAAGGGCTGGACCTGGAAGCATATCACCTCGGAGATCGGCGGGATGTCCGAGGTGCTGATCGTCGGGGCGCTGCTGGGCCAGATGAAGCTGGTCAAGCCGCTCGCCAGGGCCGCGGCCGAGCTGTTCGGCCTGACCGAGATGGAAGAGCGCATGCTCAACGAAGTGCCTTATCGCGGCACGGGCACGCCGATGCCGCCGACCGACCCGCTGATCTATCGCTTCTACGAGATGGTGATGGTCAACGGGCCGGCCTGGAAGGCGCTGATCGAGGAAGAGTTCGGCGACGGCATCATGTCGGCCATCGACTTCAACATCTCCTTCGAGCGCGAGCCGAACCCGAAGGGCGACCGCGTCAAGATCGGGATGTCGGGCAAGTTCCTGCCGTACAAATACTACGGCAACGGGCAGGGCATCCCGGAATACGGCTTCAAGGAAGCCTGAGCCGATCACGCGGCCGCCGCTGCCGCCGTTCACACGCGTTCTCCACCATCCAGAAAGTCCGGATGGCGGAGAACGCTTGGAACCAGCGTTCTCCGGAGCGCGTCGCTCTCGCCTATCCGCCGGACAGTATCTGGCGGAACCGCTCGCAGTTCTTCCCAGGGCGCGAGGCCATCGTCGCGTTCCTGGCGCGCAAATGGGAGCGGCAGCTGGAATACCGGCTCATGAAGGAACTGGCGCCGGGGTAACGTGGCGATCACCGGTCGACAGTCCCGTGACCGAGCCGCTAGTCAGGTTGTCGACCGCGCTGGCACAACCTTTGCTCAGCCTTCCGCGTAAGCCTAAGCTCATGACGAACATGTTGTCGGGGAGGAGATCGATGGTGCTGATGGTGAACCGGCGCAGGGCGCTCGGACTGGGTGTGGGTCTCGCTTCGACGGCGCTCGCGCAGGGCGGCTTCGCTCAGGGCAAGAGACCGTTGAGCGTAGCCGCCATCTATACGGTCCCGGTCGAGCAGCAATGGGTCTCACGCATCCACAAAGCGCTCAACGCTGCCAAGGAGCGCGGCGACATCACCTATAAATTCTCCGAAAACGTCACCAATACCGACTACGAGCGCGTCATGCGCCAATATTCGACCGAAGGCGCCGACCTCGTCGTCGGCGAGGTCTTCGGCGTAGAGCGCGCGGCGCGCAAGGTCGCGACCGACTTCCCCAAGGCCGCCTATCTGATGGGCTCCTCGTTCCAGCCCTCAAAGCCGAATTTCTCGGTCTTCGACAACTTCATCCACGAACCCTCGTTCCTGACCGGCATGGTGGCAGGCAAGGCGACCAAGTCAAACGTCATCGGCCTCGTCGGCGGCTATGCCATTCCGGAGGTCAACCGGCTGATGAACGCCTTCATGGAAGGCGCGCTTTCGGTCAATCCGCAGGCGAAGTTCCTCGTGACCTTCATCAACTCCTGGTACGACCCGCCGAAGGCCAAGGAAGCCGCCTTCGCGATGATCGACAAGAAGGCGGACGTTCTCTACGCCGAGCGCTTCGGCGTCACGGACGCGGCCAAGGAGCGCGGCGTCAAGGCGATCGGCAACGTCATCGACACGGCCTCCCAGTATCCGGGCGTGGTCCTGGCCTCGGCGCTTTGGCACATGGAGCCTACGATCGACCGGGTCATCAAGAACGTCGCCAGCGGCACCTACGAGCCTGCCGATTACGGCGTCTACAGTTACATGGCCCATGGCGGCGCGAGCCTGTCCCCGCTCGATCCCAAGCTCGTGCCCCAGGACGTCATCGACGCCGTGAAGGCAAAGGAGAAGGACATTCTCGACGGCGCCTTCCGCGTGAACGTCAACGACGCAGAGCCGAAGTCGACCGCTTGAGCGCCGAGGGGCCAGCCTTCGCGCCCGTCCTGGCGCTGCGCGGCATCACCAAGCGCTTCGGCGCGCTGACGGCGAACGACGCGGTCGATCTCACTTTGCACGGCGGCGAGATCGTCGCGTTGCTCGGCGAGAACGGCGCGGGCAAGACCACGCTGATGAACATCCTCTTGGGCCATTATCTGGCCGACCAGGGGGAGGTCTCGGTCGCTTCCCCCGAAGGCGAGCTGCGGCCGCTGCCGCAGGGCTCGCCGCTGGCGGCGCTCAACGCCGGCATCGGCATGGTGCACCAGCATTTCACCCTGGCCGAGAACCTGACCGGGTTCGAGAACATCGTGCTCGGGCTCGAACCGCTGTTTGGGCTGGCGCGCGGGCGGCGCGCCATGCGCCGCACCGTCGAGGCCCTGATGGCGCGCACGGGACTTGTCGTGCGGCTCGACCTTCGCGTCGCGGAGCTCGGCGTCGGCGAACGCCAGCGCATCGAAATCCTCAAGGCGCTCTCGCGCCGCACCCGCATCCTCGTGCTCGACGAGCCCACGGCCGTGCTGACCCCGCAGGAGGCAGAAGGTCTCTTCGCGGCGCTGCGGGCCTTGGCTGCCGACGGGCTGGGCATCGTGTTCATCAGCCACAAGCTCGACGAGGTGCTGGCACTGTCGCAGCGGCTCGTCGTGCTGCGCGCCGGCCGCAAGGTCGCCGACCGGCCGACCGTGGGCGCCGATCGGGCCCTGATCGCACAGCTGATGGTCGGCGAAGAGGTCGAGGTCGAGCGCCCGGCGCCCGCCCAACTCGGCCCGGCCGCACTGGAGCTCCAGCGCGTCTCGGCGGGCTCCGGCCGCACGCGGCTGATCGAGGCCACACTGATCTTGCGACAGGGTGAGATCGTCGGCATCGCCGGCGTGTCCGGCAACGGTCAGTCGAGCCTTGCCGGGCTGGTCGCGGGCCTGCTCGGACCCGACAGCGGCATCATGACGGTCTTGGGCCGGCAGGGCGGTGCTAGCCCGGCCGAGCGGCGGCGCGACGGCGTCGGGCGGCTCGCCGAAGACCGCCATCGCGACGGCATGGTCGGCGACATGACGGTCGCGGAGAATCTCGTGATCGAGCGGCGCGGCGAACTGCCGTTCAGCCATCTCGGCCTGTTGCGGCCGAAGGCGATCCGCGCGGCGGCGCAGGACGCCATCGCCTCCTACGACATCCGCTGCCCCGGCCCGGATGCCCCGCTTCGGCTGCTCTCGGGCGGCAATATCCAGAAGCTGCTGCTGGCGCGGGTGCTGGCGGGCGCACCCCGCCTCATCCTCGCCAACCAGCCGACGCGCGGCCTGGATATCGGCGCGACGGTCAGCGTCCATCGCCGGCTGCGCGAGGCGGCGGAGGCCGGTGCGGCCGTGCTGCTGATTTCGGAGGATCTCGACGAGCTTTTCGCGCTGAGCCATCGCATTGCGGTGATCCATGGCGGACGGCTGACGCCCACAGCCGACGCCGAGCGGCTGAGCGCGGCCGAGATCGGGCTCGCCATGGCAGGCGAAGCCTTCTCCGCCTTCGGAGCCGCGGCATGATCCGCTTCGAGCCGCGCGCGCAGCCTTCCCTGCTGCTCAGGATCGCGATCCCAATTGCCTCGGCGCTGTCCGCGCTGCTGCTGTCGCTCGTCATCCTGGCGCTGACCGGCACCCCGGCCTCCCGTGCCATCGGCCTGCTGCTCGCTGGCGCCGCAGGTTCGGTCTTCGCGCTCACGGAGACATTGACGCGGGCGACGCCGCTGATCCTCACCGGGCTCGCCGCAGCCATCGCCTTTCGCTCGCGGCTCTGGAATATCGGCGCGGAGGGGCAGCTCTATGCCGGAGCGCTCGCGGCCGTCGCCATCGGTTCCGGGGCGATTGAAGGGCCGCCCTGGCTGATGCTGCCGCTGGTCTGCCTGGCCGGAGCGCTGGCGGGCGGGCTCCTGATGCTCGGGCCGGCGCTGCTGAAGGCGAAGCTCTCGGTCGACGAGGTGGTAACGACCCTTCTCCTCAACTTCGTTGTGCTGCTCTTCGTGCAGATGATGCTGGAAGGACCACTCAAGGATCCGATGGGCATGGGCTGGCCGCAGTCGGCGCCTATCGTCGACGAGGCGGCCCTGCCAAAGCTGGTCGCGCAGATGCGGCTGCATGCCGGGCTGATCATCGCGCTCGTCGCGGCCCTGCTCGTCGCCTTCCTGCAGCGTGCGACGGTGCTGGGTTTCGAGATGCGGGCGGTCGGCGGCAATGCCAGCGCCGCCGGCTTCGCCGGCATCCCGGTCGCGGCGACGCTGGTCAAGACCGGCTTCATCTCCGGCGCGCTCGCAGGCCTCGCCGGGGCCGGCGAGGTGGCGGGGCTGAAGGGCTATCTGACCAGCGACCTCTCGCCCGGCTTCGGCTATGCCGGCATCGTCGTCGCCATGCTGGCGGCGCTGGAGCCGCTGGCCGTGGTCCCGGCCGCGATATTCATCGCCGGCATCTTCGTCGGCGCCGACACGATGAGCCGCAGCCTCGGCGTCTCCAACTATTTCGCCGATCTGGTCGTGGCGCTCTCGCTGCTCTGCGTCCTCGTCGGCTCGCTGTTCCTGCGCTATCGGCTGCGCCGGGTGGAGACGGCATGAGCGAGGCATTCGAGATTCTGCTGCAGGCCAATTTCTGGGCGGCGGCGATCCGGATCGCGACGCCGCTGATCTTCGGCGTGCTCGGCGCGCTGATCTGCGAGCGGGCGGGCGTGCTCAATCTCGGCATCGAGGGCATCTTCGTCGCCGGGGCCATGGCGGGCTGGCTTTCGGTCTATCTTGGCCTGCCGCTTTGGCTCGGCGTCACTGTGGCGGCGATGGCGGGGGCGTGCCTCGGCCTGCTGCATGGCTGCCTGACCGTGGTCCTCGGCCTCTCCCAGCATGTCGCCGGCATCGGCATCACGCTGTTCGCGACGAGCGCCGCTTATTTCGGCTACCGCGTCGCCTTTCCCGCCGTGACGACGCCGCCGCGCATCGAACCCTTCCAGCCGCTCGGCCTCGGCTTCCTCGACTCCGTGCCGATCCTCGGCCCTGCCCTGTCGCAGCAGACGGCGCTGACATGGCTCGCCTTCGCGGCCGTCGGCCTCACCGCCTTCGTGCTGGCGAAGACGCCGCTCGGTCTCGCGATCCGCGCCGTCGGCGACAATCCGGCTTCGGTCGACGCACAAGGGCTTTCCGTCGCCGGGCTGCGGATGGGCGCGCTGGCTGCCGGCTCGGCGCTGATGGCGATCGGCGGCGCCTTCCTGACCATGTCGGCGTTCAACGCCTTCTTCTTCGGCATGATCAACGGGCGCGGCTGGGTCTGCATCGCCCTCACCGTCTTCGCTTCCTGGCGGCCGGGCAAGGCGCTGCTCGGCGCGCTGCTCTTTGGCGCCTTCGACGCCTATCAGCTCAGGCTCCAGACGCTCGCCGGCGGCGTGGTGCCGAGCCAGCTCTTCCTGATGCTTCCCTATCTGCTCTCGATCGCGGCCTTGATCCTGGTCGCACGCAAGGCTGACTATCCGCGCGCCCTGATGAAGCCCTACATCAAGGGCGAACGCTGATCCTTTCGCGAGCGACGACCTGCCATGCAACCCGATTTGCTCATTCGCCAGGCCAATCTTCCCGAGGGCGGTGCACCGGTCGACATCGCCATTGCGGATGGGACTATCGTAGAGATCGCGCAGCGCATCACGATAGAGGCACGCGAGACCATCGATGCGACCGACCGGCTGGTCAGCCCACCCTTCGTCGACCCGCATTTCCATATGGATGCGACGCTTTCGCTCGGCCTGCCGCGGCTGAACCGCTCGGGCACGTTGCTGGAAGGCATCGCGCTGTGGGGCGAGCTCAAACCGCTGCTGACCCATGAAGCCGTGATCGAGCGTGCCTTGCGCTATTGCGACCTCGCAGCGTCGCAGGGGCTGCTGGCCATCCGCAGCCATGTCGACATCTGCGACGATCGGCTGCTGGCCGTCGAGGCGTTGCTGGAGGTGAAGAAGCGCATAGCGCCCTATATCACGCTGCAGCTCGTCGCCTTCCCGCAGGATGGCTATCTGCGCAGCCCCGGCGCCGTCGACAATTTGAAGCGCGCGCTCGATCTCGGCGTCGACATCGTCGGCGGCATCCCGCATTTCGAGCGCAGCATGGCCGATGGCGCAGAATCCGTGCGCCAGCTTTGCCGCATCGCGGCCGAGCGCGGCCTGCCTGTCGACATGCATTGCGATGAGACTGACGATCCGATGTCGCGCCATGTCGAGACGCTTGTGCAGGAGACGTTGCGCCATGGCTTGCAGGGTCGCGTCGCCGGCTCGCACCTGACCTCGATGCACTCGATGGACAACTACTACGTCTCGAAACTCATCCCGCTGATCGCAGAGGCGAAGCTTCACGCCATCGCCAACCCGCTTATCAACATCTGCATTCAGGGCCGGCACGACACCTACCCCAAACGCCGAGGCCTCACACGCGTACCCGAATTGATGGCGGCCGGCGTCAACGTCGCCTTCGGCATGGATTGCGTGATGGACCCCTGGTACTCCCTCGGCGCGGCCGACCCGCTCGATGCCGCCCATATGGCGGTGCATGTCGGGCAGATGACCTCACTGGCCGCGATGAAGCAATGCTTCGACGCGGTAACGGTCAATGCCGCCGCCGCGATGGGGTTGGCGGATTACGGTATCGCCGTCGGCAAGCCGGCCGATCTCGTGGTGCTCGATGCGCGCGATCCGATCGAGGCCATTCGCCTGCGACCACCACGGCTCGCAGTCCTCAAGGGCGGGCGAGTGATCGCGAAGGCCAGGCCACGCGAGAGCATGCTCGAAATCGCGGGCCGGCCGAGCAGTGTAGCGGCAGCCCACTACGCGCCGCGTCCCCCGAAGGGTGGAGCTGTGGCGTGAGCCCCATTGCCGTGCGCGACCGAAGGCGCGGAACGGCACTGCGACCGGATGTGCCACATCGACAGGTCGAACACATTGCCGGACCGACCAGCATTGCCGCAATCCAACTGAACCCTTGCCAACGGAGAGCCGTCCACACATGGCGCGAAGTGGATGAAGCCAGGCCGACCAAGAGGCAAGCGCCTTAGGAGAGCCGGACCTTCCGCATGAAATACGAGCCAGAACTCACCGGAGAATCGCCGAGACGTTCGCGCTCGATACTCGCGATCAGCAGGCGTAGCGACAGAGCCGGTCATGGTCTACCGCTGACGGCATTCGCTCCTCCACCGCGCCATAGCCGCCACCGCCGGAGGTTTCCAGCCGGATGATGTCGCCCTTCACCAGCGGCAGATTGTTGATCTTGGAGCCGAGCGCCTGCCGCTCGCCGTCGCGGATGAGGTAGAGATGTCCCTCGCGGCCGGGCTCGCCGCCTTCCAGCCCATAGGGCTTGAACTTGAAGCGTTCCAGATTGGCGGTAAACACCGCCGCAGGACTGTCGACGCGCCATTCGCGGAACAGGCCGAGCCCACCGCGCTGGCGTCCAGCGCCGCCCGAGCCGTCGATCAGACCGTAAGCGGTGATCGTCAAAGGCACGTCAGCCTCGATCATCTCGATCGGGATCGAGGCGTTGTTGTGCATGCCGTAGGAATAGGCGTTGAGCCCGTCCTGGTCGTCGTAGGCGCCGGTGCCGCCGATCTCGATCTCGACAAGTACGCCGCGCTCGCCCTGCTCGCCGATGGTCTGGAAGGAGCAGACATAGGAGACGCCGTAGTAGGCCGCCGGCACGCGCCCGGGCACCGCCTGATGCAGTGCGCCGAACATGGTGGTGGCGAGCCGGTGCCCGACCGCGACCCGGTTCGCCACCGGAGCGGGATGACGCGGATTGACGATCAGCCCTTCCGGCACGATCAGCGAGACCGGCCGGTAGCAGCCGGCATTGGCAGGGATCTCCTTGTCGGCGATCGCCATCACCGCATAGTAGACCGCCGAGCCGGAAGAGGCGACGGTGGCGTTGATCGGCCCCGACGCCTGCTTGCCGCAGCCGGAGAGGTCGACGACCATCTCCTCGCCCTTGACCTCGATTTGCGCATGGATGCGGATCGGATCGGGCAGGATGCCGTCGTCGTCGAGGAAATCCTCGAAGGAATAGCACCCGTCGGGAATCCGCCCGATCATCGCGCGCATCGCCCGCTCGGAGCCGTCGAGCAGCCGCGTGCAGGCCTCGACGATGGTATCGGCGCCGAAACGCGTCGCGAGACGCTGCATCGTGCCGTGGCCGACGGCGAGCGAGGCGAGCTGTGCCTGCAGATCGCCCAGCAGCATGTCGGGCCGGCGCACGTTCTGCAGCATCATCGCCAGGACGTCGTCGTTCATCACGCCGCCGCGCAAGAGCTTCAGCGGCGGGATGCGCAGGCCCTCCTGGAAAATTTCGGTGGCACTCGCGGCATAGGAGCCTGCCGCCATGCCGCCCATGTCGAGATGGTGGCAGAGCGTGCCGACGATCGCGATGCGCCGCCCCTCGGCATAGACGGGTCGGTAGGCGAGGATGTCGGGGATGTGCTGACCGCCGCAATAGGGGTCGTTGGTGATGACGACGTCGCCCTCCTGCCATTGGTCGAGCGGCAGGAAGTCACGGACGATGGTGATCAGGCCAGCGCTCATCGAGTTGAGGTGCCCCGGAATGCGGGCCGACTGCGCGACATTGTAGCCGTCCCGGTCGAAAACGGCGGTGGAATAGTCGAGCATCTCGCGCACGATAGTCGAGCGGCTGGTGCGCCAGACCGTGACGTCCATCTCATTGGCGGTGGCTGTGAAGGCGTTGCGTAGCACTTCGAGCGTGACGGGGCCGAGATCGGTCTTCGCTGCTGCGGTTCTTGTCATGGCGGTCATGGTTCGTCTCGCTCAAATCTTGCGGGCGATCAGCGCGCCCATCGGGCCGGGCGCGCAGGCCCAGCCTGCGGTGAGCAGGATCGTGGTGTATTCCTCCTCGACGAGCGCCGGCCCGGCGATCTCGCCGGCGAGCGCCGGGCGCCGATAGACCGGCACCTCCGCGAAGGCGCCGTCGAGCAGGACGGGCCGCGATTCCATCGGCTCGCTCTTGCCACCGGCCGACGTCGCCGCGGCCGTCGCGGTGCCGGTCGACAGCACGCCGACCGCCGCGAGCCGCAGCGCCACCAACTCCACCGCCGCCTTCGGATCGGAATAGGAGAAGCGCTGGGCGTGGCCGGCGTGGAAATCGGCCACGACGCGGGCAAGCGCCTCCGGCGTCGCGCTCGCCTCGGTCCAGGGCACCACCAGCTCCGAGGCTTGGCCGCGATAGCGCAAATCGGCCGAGACGAGGTAGCGCCGGCTGGAAGCCGGCACGCCGTCCTCGTCCAGCAGCGCAGCGCCCTGCGCCATCAGCTCCGCGAGCATCGTCCTGACATGCGGCAGGTTGGCATCGGTCGTCGGCATCACTCTGCTGCGGGCGAGATCGTGGACGATGTCGGAATGCAGGATGCCGTAGGCCGAGAAGGTCGAGGCGTCGGCAGGGAAGATCACCTCCGACACGCCGAGTTCCTCCGCGACGGGGATGGCGTGAAGTCCGCCCGCCCCGCCGAAGGAGACGAGGCTGAAGTCGCGCGGGTCGAGGCCCTTCTCGAACAGGCTCAAGCGCGCGGCGGCGGCGAGGCTCGTATTGGTCACGGTCATCATGCCGTCGACCGCTGCTTCCATGGACAAACCCAGCGGCGCGCCGACTTTTCCGAGGATGGCCGCGCGCGAGGCGTCGAGATCGAGCTTCATCGCGCCGCCGAGAAAATAGCGCGGGTCGAGCCGGCCCATGACCAGATTGGCGTCGGTGACGGTCGGCTCGGTGCCGCCGCGCCCGTAGCAGACCGGCCCCGGCCGCGAGCCGGCGCTGCGCGGGCCGACGCGCAGGCGCCGGGCCTCGTCGATCGAGGCGATCGAACCGCCGCCCGAGCCAATGGTGCGGATCTCGATCATCGGCAGGCGCACCGGCAGTTCGTCGATCTCGCCCTGGGTCATCTGCGTGACTGTTCCCTCGCGCACCACGCAGACGTCGAAGCTGGTGCCGCCCATGTCGACGCCGAGCAGGTTCGGCCGCGCCAGCGCCTGCGCCATGCGCAGAGTCGCGAGCGCTCCGCCCGACGGACCGGAGAGCAGTAGCCGCGCCGGCTGGCGCTTCGCCACCTCGGCGCTGCAGACGCCGCCATTGGACTGGACGAGCAGCAATCGCGCGGCGACGCCGGCCTCGGCCAGGCGCGTCCTCAACCGGTCGAGATAGGTGCCGACCGCGGGCAGCAGCAGGGCGTTGAGAACGGTTGTCGAGGTCCGCTCGAATTCGCGGATCTCGGGGCTGATATCGGATGAGAGCGAGATCGGGATGTCGGGAAAGCGCTGGCCCAGCCATTCGGCCAGCGCCTTCTCGTGCCGGTCGCTGCGATAGGCGTTGAGCAGCGAAACGGCGATAGCACCGGGGGCGGCTGCCGCGATCTTCTCCGCCAGCGGCTCCAGCGCCGCAACATCGAGCGGCGTCTCGACGCTGCCATCGGCGCGCATGCGCTCGACGACGCCGAAGCGCCGTTCGCGGCCGACCAGCGGAGCCTGCCGCTTCTGCCGGGCGCTGTAGATGTCGCGGCGATTGTGTCGGCCGATCTCCAGCACGTCCTCGAAACCGGCCGTGGTCAGCAGAACGCCCTTCGCCAGCTTGCGCTCCAGCACCGCATTGGTCGCGATCGTGGTGCCGTGCAGGAGGATCCGGATATCGGCCAGCGCGAAACCGTAGCGCTCCCCGGCCTCGCGCAGGCCCGTCAGCAGGCCGATCGAGGGATCCTCGGGCGTGGTCGGGGTCTTGAGGCTGGAGAGGCCTTGGGTCTTTTCGTTCAGGATCTGGAGATCGGTGAAGGTGCCGCCGATGTCGATGCCGATGCGGATGAAAGGAACGGAAGTCACGAAAGCTCCGGTCGTCGTCTCGAAGGTGGGAAATGTGATGAAGTTCGCGGGCTCAGCGCATCAGGGCCGGCAGCCACAGTGCCGTCTCCGGCCAGAGCAGCAGCACGCCGACCGCCAGGAGATAGGCGAACAGGAAGGGCATCACGCCGGCGAAGACGTCGGTGATCGGCCCGCCTTTGGGTCGCATGCCCTGGAGGACATACATCACAGTGCCGTCCGGCGGGCTGATCTGCGCGATCTCGACCAGCATGGTGACGATCACGCCGAACCAGATCGGATCGTAGCCGAGCCCGACGACGATGGGGAAAACCACCGGCACCGTCGTGATGATCATGGAGAAGCCTTCCATGAAGGTGCCGAGCGCGAAATACATGCCGATGATCGCGAGCATGATCGCCCAGGGCGGGATCGGCAGATGCGCGATCATCTCGGCGACCGCCTGCGGCACGTTGATCAGCGTCAGCACATAGTTGAGCAGATAGGCGCCCATGATGATGAGGCCGAGCAGCGCCGTGTTGCGCGCCGTCGTCAGGGCCGAGGCGTGCAGCATGGCGAGGGAGAAGCGACGCTCGATCACCGCGAAGACGGCGGACCCGACGACGCCGAGCGCGGCGGCCTCCGTCGGCGTGGCGAAGCCGGCATAGATCGAGCCGAGCACGAGCACGATCAGGACGAGCGTCGGCACGAGATCCCACAGCGCCCTGATCTTGGTCATCAACGGGGCCGGCGGAGGCTTCTCCATCGGATGGCGCAGGCCATGCGCCACGATGATCGCGATGAAGAAGGCCGTGACGATGACGCTGGGAATGATCGCTGCGATATAGAGCGCGCCGACAGACGTCTCGGTGATCAGGCCGTAGACGATGAAGGTGATGCCCGGCGGAATCAGATTGCCCATGGCGCCGCCGGCGGCGAGCGAACCCAGCACCATGCGCTGGTTGTATTTCGTGCCCTCGAAATAGGGCAGCGCGACCGATCCCATCGTCGCGGCGGTGGCGACCGACGAGCCGGAGATCGCGGAGAATAGCGCGCAGGAGGCGATGTTGGTGTGTAGCAGCCCGCCCGGCATCCGGTTCAGCCAGACGTTGAGCGCCTTGTAGAGGCGCTCGGACAGGCCCGCCCGCAGCAGGATTTCGCCCATCAGCAGGAAGAGCGGCACCGCGATCAGCACGAAATTGCTGGACGGTCCCCAGAAGGTCTGGCCGGCGAAGGCCCAGAACGGCCTGTCCGAGAACATGAAGCCGGTGAGCAAGGCGAGGATGCCGAGCACGGCCGCGACATGCACGCCCGCGCCGAAGAACACGGCGAAGATCGCGACGAGCGCCAGGATTTCCGCGACGGGGAGCGCCTGGGCTCCGGCCGCGAAGACCACGACGCCCATCATGACGAGGAGGAAGGCGACCGCGATCATGCCCCGGTCTCCCGGCGCGCCATGGCGACGGCTTCGAGCGCTTCCTCTGCCTCGTCGTCGATGCTGCGCGAGCCGAGCAGCGCGGCGATCTCGTCATAGCGGCCGCAGAACAGCCCGAGCAAGGCTTCCAGCAGGAGGGCCGCGATCATCACCAGGAAGGCGCCGAGCCCGAAAGCCCATATGCCCTGCGGCCATGCCATCGGAATGTGCAGGGCGCTGTTGTCATGGGCGTCGAACATCACGGATTCATCCAGAAGCTGCCACCCTGCCCAAGCGAGAAAGGCGGCGAAAAGCCCGAGCAGAACGAGCGCGAAGAGATGCAGGAACGCGCGGATCTTCAGCGGCATGCGGTTGATCAGCACGTCGACCCTGATATGCGCCCGCTCCGCCAGCGTATGCGCCAGCAACCAGGAGATGCCGCAGGCGAGCATGTAGCCGCTGATCTCGACGGTGGCGGCGCTGGACACACCGAAGAAGGAGCGGCCGACGATGTCGGTGGTGATGAAGAGCGCGCAGAGCACGTAGTTCCAGCCCGCCGCATAGGCCATCCAGCTGGCTGCCCCCTCGATCATCCGGCGCAGTGTCCGGGCGATCCGCAGCGCAGCCGGGGCGTCGGCCCCGGCCACGGGGCTCAAGGCTTGAACTCCACCTTGGAGATCGGGGCGATGACGTCGTTGTAGACCGTGCCGCAACGCGCGCCGCAGCGCTTGACGAAGCCAGGCAGCACCGTGCTCTGCATGATCTGCCGCACCAGCGCCTTGTCAGCCTCGGTCGCCTTGGCCTCGGTCATCGGCTTGGCGGCGAGCGAGTGGATCTTGCAGGCGTCCTTTGCCCCGATATTGCAGTCGATGCCATCGCGCGTCGCGGCGTCGCCGAGCTTCCAAAGCGCATCGGTCATGTCGGCGAAGGTCTTCTCCAGCAGGCCCTTGGTGCCGGCATCGAGCTTGTTCCACCAGGCGAGGTTGACCATGTAGCCGGCGACCGCCCAGGAGAGCGGCAGGTCGGAGATGTGGCTCGCCACTTCCGGCCAGCGCGCTGCCGCGCCCGAACCCGTGCCGGTGACGGCACAGTCGACGACACCGCGTTCCAAGGCGCTGTAGACCTCCGGGAAGCCGATCGAGACCGGCTGGCCGCCGATGGTCTGGACGAGATCGACCAGCGAGTTGCCGAAGGTGCGGATCTTGCGGCCCTTGAGATCGGACAGGCTGGCGAAGGGCTGGCGGCAGAACAGCACCTGCGCCGGGAACGGGTAGGTGACGACGAGGCGGGTGTTGAAGCGCTCGAGTTCCTTGTTGGCGACCGGCAACATCGCATCGGCGATCTTGCGGGCCATGCCGATGTCGGGGCTCAGGCCCGAAAGGTCGATGCCGTCTAGCAGCGGTACGTCGCCCGACAATGTCGAGAGCGTGCCGGCGCCGATATCGACCTGACCGGAGCGGACGAGGCGGACGATCTCGTTGCCGCCGAGATTGCGCTCGCTGTGGGAGCTGAGCTGGACGGTGATCTGCCCGTTGGACGCTTTCGGCAGGCCCTCGCGGAGAAATGGAACGTCGACGAGCGTGAACTGGGCGCTGGTCGGCAGCGGCTGCGTCACCGCCGAGATGGTCTGCTTCGGGATCGGCGCCTGCGCGGACGCGACACCGGATGCGGCCAGTGCTGCAAGCAGCGCCGTGCCGGCCGTAATGCACTTGATCATCGCTTTGAGCCTCGGTTGTTCGTGTTCCCCTTGGTGGCCCTCGCGTTGCGGCTGTTTCCTCCGTCCGCCGTGATCGACGGCTTCTATCGTTTCTCGACACTCCTTCTGACGTCTTTTCCTGCGACAGGCCTTTGGCCGCCGGCCTTCAGGGCTGAAATTCAAGGCGATCGGGCGCCCGGTGTCGAATTGTGTTTTTGGATCGGGCCGATCGGGATTCCTGATCGGGCCGCGCCTCGTGTTCGAGCACCCTGCCGATTTGGCAGGCATGGCGCGCGACCAGCGCCGCGAGGAAATTGTTCGATTTTCGCAGATATGAGATCTGGAAGCCGTTGGGTGGTAACGTCACCCCTTCGACCGAAAGCCGCCGCAGGCGGCCGCAAGCCAGATCCTCCCGCACGAGCGCCAGCGGTAGGATGCAGCTTCCCATGCCGTCGAGGGCCATGCGGGTCATGATCGTCAGCGAGGCGCTGCCCCAGAGGCGGACTTGCTCGCGCCCCTCTCCCCCGAGCGCGCGCTTGATCTCCTCCGCCAGCGGGCTGCCATGAGAGAAGCTGATGATTGGCCACTGTGCCAGCCGGGCCAGCGTCAGCGGCTCATCGCCCAGCGGCAGCTCCGGGCTCGCAACCCAGCCGAGCGGCAGGTGACACAGGCGCTGGTTGACCGCGCGCGGGTCGGCGACAGGGCCAACCTGCATGCCGACATCGATCTGCCCGCGCAGCAGATGCTCGGTCAGGACGTTCGTCGTATCGACGATCATGTCGACCACGAGGTCGGGATAGCTGGTGTTGATGACCTCGATCAGCCGCGGCATCAGGCTGTGCACCAGCGTCTCGGCCACGCCGAGCCGCAGCACGCCGCGCACCGCATCGGCCCGCGAGACGACGGTGCGCGCCTCCGTCATCGTCGCGAGGATGCGCTCGGCGTATTCGAGAAGGACGGTGCCTTCGCGGGTCAGCGTGCTGCGCTTCAGAGGCGGGCCAAACAGCGTCACGCCAAAATGCTGCTCGAGCTGGTCGATGCGGGCGGAGATTGACGGCTGCGTCGTGTTGAGCTGGGCGGCGGCGGCCCGGAACCCGCCCAGCCGCGCCACCCACACGAAGGTCTCCAGGCATTTCAGATCGTTCAAACGCCGCTCCGTCGCCCCAACACTGTCATGCGCACCGAAGACCTCGGACGAACGCGGCCGCCGGAACGAGCGAGATCTGCGATATGTCGGCACCGTTATGCAGGATCCGGCAAGCATCAACCGTGCCGCTGCTGAATCAGACGGCCGCAATGGCCTTTGCGGTTCTTGGGCCGTTGAACTTGGCTGAGCGCCAAGACCGCTGTTCAGCCCATCATCGCCATGTCTGCGTCCTCGCCATCGACCAGAGTCGGCTTCTGGCGCCGAGGGAACGAGCCCGGTCGATGGCGATGCGCCTCGGTCACGCAGAGATGGAAAGCCTGTAGACGCTGGCAACTTGCCCGGACGAGTCATCGGCGCATTTGGTGCAACCGGGACCCACCAGCGCGGCTGACCAAACTATTCCCGAGCCTTTAACGATTGCTCTGAACTGACAGGGCGATGGCGGACCCCGTCTGACGTGTTGACAGGCCTGCCGCCTCGGATCAGGATTATTACATAAAGTAAAAATAGGAGGGCGGGGACGTGGGAGCACCAAGAAGTCGGCGGGAGACGCGATCAGCGATCCTGCGCCATCTCTGGTGCACCGGCGGCTCATTTCGTCCGACTTTGTCCAGCAAAACGGGCCTTACGGACGCGAGCATCTCGCGCATCGTCGCGGACCTGAAAGCCGAAAATCTGGTCCAGGAGACAAGACTTACAGCGCCCTACCAAGGCGGGCCGAGCGCATTTCTAACTCTTAGCAAAGATCGCCATGTCGGCGCGGTCGAGTTCTCCAGCGGCCGGGTGCATGTCGGCGTCGGATCGCTGACCGGCGAGATCCGTTTCTCCGAATGGTTGGATCTGCGCGACGATGCCGACCTCGAAACCGTCAGGGCTACCTATCGCCGCGCCCTGCTCCAACTCACTGACTATGTTCATCGGGCTGGGATTCAGCTTCGCCAGATTGCGGTATCGATCCCGGGCTATCACGAGGATCTCCGGATCAACCCGATCATCGCCATTGATCCGGCGAACATCCTCGCGGATATCCAGACGGCACAGCCGGGCGTTGCGCTGCTCGCCGCCAATTCGATCATGACTAGGGCCGTCGCCCACCAGCTGAAACTGGGCGTCGCCCTTGCCGATGGCCCCTATCTCTACGTCTTCGTCGGTCACGGCGTTGCCGCGGCTCTGATTGACGACTTCGCCGCGAGCGGCGACGTCTCGCCCTGCGAGATCGGCCATATGGTGCTTGATCCGCGCGGGCCTCGCTGCCGGTGCGGCCATTCGGGTTGCCTCGAGGCCTATGTCTCGACGGCGGCCGTCGCGCAGGCCATCGGCCTACGCGAGCAGGATCTGCTGTCGATGGGCGGGCGGCAGGCGGGCCGGCTCAAGCTGTCGGCGCGCGCCCGTGGCGACCTCGCGACACGCCTGGTCAGATTGGGGCACGCGCTTGGCAATGCCCTGAATTTCACGCCGGTCCGGCGCGTGGTGGTGGCCGGCTGGCCGGCCGAGCTCGGCGATCAGGCGCATGGCGTGGTGCTCGGCGGGATCGACGCCAGCCTGTTCGGCGGGGCGACGACGGTGAACCTCGCCTTCTCGAACGCGGAATTGGGACGAGAACCCGCCGCCGGCCTGGCGCTCGCCACCTACGCCTACCTGCAACGGGGTGCGATGCGAGCAGAGGAGCTGGCCGCCGACATCGTCACAGACAACCCAGCCCAACGATAAAGGGGAGGAATCATGGATATCAGAGCAATTGCGGCAGCGCTTCTGGGTGGTGCCATGCTCGTCGCCGCCGGGCCGGTCAAAGCCGAGAGCCTGCTCAAGGTCAAGCCGTCTGGGGACGTCAAGATTCTGGATCCGATGCTCGGCTCGGATTCGATGGCCCGCAATTTCGGCTACATGATCTACGACACGCTGTTCGCGGTCGACGACAAACTGGCGATCAAGCCGCAGATGGTCGAGGCCTGGGAGACGTCGGCGGACGGCAAGGTCTGGACCTTCGTGCTTCGCGGCGGGCTCACCTTCAGCGACGGCCAGCCCCTGACGGCGGACGACGTGATCGCCTCGCTGAAGCGCTGGAGCGTCAATGACAGCCTTGGACAGCAACTCAACCAGCGCGGTGCCGCCTGGCAGGCGGTGGATGCCAGGACGTTCCGCCTGACGCTGACATCGCCTTGGGGAATGGTGCTCGATGCTCTCGGCAAGCCTGGCGCTCCGGTGCCGTTCATCATGCCCGCACGCATCGCCTCGACAACGCCACCCAACCAGCCTGTCACCGACCACACCGGCTCCGGACCCTTCGTCTTCAAGAAGGACGAATGGATGGCAGGCGCGCGACTGGTCTTCACCAAGAACCCCGCCTATGTCCCCCGCGCCGAGGCGCCCGCCGGATTCTCTGGCGGCAAGGTCGCCAAGGTCGACCGCGTCGAATGGCTGATCATTCCGGACCAGCAGACGGCGCTCAACGCCCTCCTGAAGGGCGAGATCGACATCAGCGAGGAGCTGTCCGGCGACCTCATTCCGCTTGCCAAGAAGTCGAAGGAGATCGTGCTCGCACGCCAGGACGAGATCGGCGTGGCCCAGCAGATCCGGATCAACTCGATCCAGCCGCCGTTCGACAACCCGAAGCTGCGGCAGGCCCTGCTCCACGCTGTGGACGGTGCGGATTTCCTCGCCGCCGTCATCGATGATCCAGACCTCGGCAGACCATGCCGCTCGTTCTATGTCTGCTCGTCGCCCTATTTCACCGAGGCCGGATTCCCCAAATTCGACCTCGCCAAAGCCAAGGCACTCTTAAGGGAGGCCGGCTATGACGGAACGCCGGTGGTGCTGCTCGATGCTGCCGAGAACCCGAACATCCATGCCTTCACGACCGTCGCCGACGAACTGCTGAAGAGCATCGGCTTCAAGACCGATCTGCAGGCGATGGACTGGGCAACGGTCGTCGCCCGTCGGGCCAGCAAAGAGCCGGTCGGCAAGGGTGGCTGGTCCATCTTCATCTCGGGCCCCGGCGGCCTCGATATGATGGAGCCGGTAAGCCATCTCGGCCTGCGCTCGAATTGCGAGAAGGCCTGGTTCGGCTGGCCCTGCGATGCGGAGATCGAGACGATGCGCACAGCCTTCGCCGACCTTTCCGACAAGGAGCAACGGCAGGCGCTTGCAGCGAAGATCCAGGCCCGCGCCGCGGAGACCGTGCCCTATGTGCCGATCGGCGTGCAGTACCAGATCCGCGCCCATCGGGCGAACCTGACCGGGCTGCTCACGCCCCCGGCGCCCGTCTATTGGAACATCGCACGCCGGTGACTGAGCGACGGCTGCGCGTGCCGCCGCTCCCGGCTCTGCCCGCGTAGCCGACGCGATCGCGGGCGCTCCGACCGGAGCCGGACCCGTTATCCTCGAGACCGTACCTGATGTTCCACAATGCGTCCCGCAACGCGGCGCCCAACGAGCCCATTATCGTGGACACGCCTTTTGGGCGGCTGCGTGGTGTGCGCGTGGGCGACCTCCGGTGCTTCAAGGGCGTTCCCTACGCCGCCCCGCCGGTCGGCGCGCTGCGCTTCCGCCCGCCACAGCCGCTACCGCCATGGGCTGGAACGCGCGAGGCGCTGGGTTTTGCGCCGGTCGCGCCGCAACCGGCTGATCCGGGCTTCTATCCCGGTGATCCCGACGCCATGCCGCGGGTCCCGGCAAGCGAGGATTGTCTGTACCTCAACGTGTGGACGCCGGCGGCAGCCGGACCTCATCCGGTACTCGTCTGGCTCCATGGCGGCAGCCAGATCGTCGGCGGCACCAGCCGCCCGGTCTATGACGGCGCAGCCTTCGCGCGTGCCGGCATCACATGCGTTACGGTCGGCCATCGGCTCGGGCTGCTCGGGTTTCTCGAAGGCGGGCGCATCTTCGGCGAGCGTTTCCGCGGCAGCGGCAACAACGCGTTGCGCGACGTCGTGGCGGCGCTGTGCTGGGTTCGGCAGGCGATCGCTGCCTTTGGCGGCGATCCCGGTCGGGTCACGATCGGCGGCGAGTCGGCCGGGGCAAAGAATGTCGCCGCGCTTCTGGCTGCGCCGTCGGCGACAGGCCTTTTCCATGCGGCGTTCTCGAGCTCCGGCGGCGGCGACACGATCGATGCGCTGGATGATGCGGACGCCGTCGCCGGGCGCGCCCTGGCGCTCGCGGGCGGCGACGGACAGCGTCTCCTGACGATGCCGGTTGCCGACCTCATCGCCCTGCAGACGCAGCTGCGCGGCGAAGAGGTGCGGCGGCAGCCTTTTCGGGCCGTGCTGGACGGCGCATTCCTGCCCGAGACGCCGCAGCGACTGCTACCCCGCCAGCCGGTCCCGCTGCTGATCGGCACCGCGCGCGATGAGATGGCCGCCTTTTTCGGCAGCTTCCAGGGCGGAAGCGCGATAGCGCCGCAAGACTGGGACGGTCGACAGCTGACGCATCTGTCGCCCAGCCTCATGGCGGAAGCGGAAGCGCGTGCCTTGCGCGTTTGGCCTGCCCTGCCTGCAGACACTCGCCGCCAGCGGCTGCTGACGGCGGAGGAATACGAATGGCCCTCGATCCGACTGGCCGAAGCTCATGCCGCGGCCGGAGGGCCGAGCTGGGTCTACCGCAATGACCGCCCCCTTGCCGCCGGCCCCTTCGCCGGCCTCGCGCCTCATGTCGCCGATCTCGGCCTCATCTGGAACCAGCCGGGGCCGTATGGCACGCCAACCGCACTCGGCGGCAGCAATATGCACGACGCCGTAGCGACCTTCGTCCGGACCGGATCCGCTCCCTGGACGCAATACGATGCCGAGAGGCGAGCGACGCAGGTTTTCGGCCTTGGCGGCAGCGCGCAGCTTCAAATGGACCCGTCAAACGACCTGCGCCGCATCTTCGATGGCTTGTTCCATCGTTAGCGACCGGTCTCCCCGCTCCTTCAAATCCGGAACGTCAGCCTTCAAGCAAGGTCCCAACTTTCGTTAATGGCGGGATCGGGCCATCCAAGAGAGAACGAAAAAGCTCGCAGTCTTAAGCATTGCAATTCGGTGGACGACAACGACCGCCAGAACTGGTCCAATGACGACTCGGGCGCTAATTCTCGGCTCGCTGAGAGCTTGCTGGCAGCACGCGATCACGGGTATCAGGTTGGTATACTCAGACGCTGAGGCCCAGAAGTCGGAGCCACGACCGGATGACCCATGCTCCGCTCTATATCGATTACCTGAATGCGCTGGACGTCGAAGCTCTGGCGCTGACCGACGCCGAGATCATCGCCGCCGTCGAGGCCGGACTTTCCGCGCAAGGCCGCAAGCAGACCGAGATCGAACCGCGTGTGCACTTGATGCCGAAGGCCGGCGCCAACGGCCATTTCAACGTGCTGCGCGGCGCCTTTCGAGCGCCGATCGAGCGGGCTGGCGTCAAGGTCATCGGCGACTTTGTCGACAATTACAAGCTTGGCCTGCCCTCCGAGATGGGCCTGCTGCTGCTGATGGACCCGATGACCGGTGTCCCGACAGCCATCGTCGATGGCAGCCACCTCACCGATATGCGTACCGGCGCAATCACCGCGATCGGCGCGAAATATCTCGCGTCCAAGAACTCCAGGGTGCTCGGCCATATCGGCGCGCGCGGCACGGCCTACTGGAACGTCCGCCTGCTCGATTCTCTGTTCGATTTCGATGAGATCCGGGTGCATTCACGCCGGCCCGAAAGCCGCGAGGCCTTTGGCGCGAAGCTCTCCGCCGATCTCGGCAAGAAGATCGTCGTGACCGAGGACTGGCAGAGTTGCGTCGAGGGCGCAGACATCGTCGTCGAGGCCTCGCGCTTGAGCGAGCCGGCCCCGATGCTGAAGACGAACTGGATCAAGCCGGGCGCCTTCGTCGTGCCTTATGGCACGATGAGCGCGGTCGAGCTGTCGCTGACCGACATCATGAGCAAGCTCGTGGTCGATGACTGGGGCCAGTGCAAGGGCGGCCCTTTCGGCTCGCTGCGCGCCCATGTCGAGGCTGGAAAGCTCTCGGAGGAAACGCTGCACGCCGAGATGGGCGAAATCGTCGCGGGGCTGAAACCCGGCCGCGAGCGAGAGGATGAGACGATCCTGTTCTGGCATCGCGGCCTCTCGCTCTCGGATATCGCGCTGGGCCATTTCATGCTGGAGAAGGCGAAGACCATGGGCCTCGGCCAGCGGCTGCGCTACGCGTGAACCTCGTTGCCAGCGCGCGCATGTATGCCGTCGATAATGCGACGATCGCCGCGTGGTCAGCCCTGTTTTCCCGGATCGCGGCGCTGAGCGGCGTTCCGCTCGACATCATCGCCCATGCCGCACCGGCGCCGCTCGAAGATCTCTGGCGACGCGACGATCTGGGGCTCGCCTTCATGTGCGGTTACCCCTTTGCAAGCGGTCCTTTCAGCGTGAGGCCGGTCGCCGCACCCGTTCCGGCCTCCGGCGATGGCATGCCGTTTTACGCGACGCATCTGGTCGTCAGGGCCAGAAGCGACATAGCGACCCTGCAGGACAGTTTCGGCCACCGCATCGGCTGGACGGTGGCGCATTCGCAATCGGGCTTCAACGCCATCCGGACGCATCTGCTAGGCGATTGGCGTGAACGCGGACTGCTTTATCGCGAGAGCATCGGCCCGCTACTGACACCGCGTCGCGTCGTGGAGGCGCTGCTCGCTGAGCGGATCGATATCGGCCCACTCGATTCCTATTTCTACGATCTGTTGCTGGTGGCCGAACCCGAGACGGCGGCACGCCTGCGCATCGTTGCGACGACGACACCCAGGCCGATGCCGCTGCTGGTCGCCTCGCAAGCGGTCGAGAACGAGGTGGTCGCGAGCTTGCAGCAGGCCCTGCTGGCCATCGCCGACGATCCGGCCGGACGCGAAATCCTGGCGCATCTGCGGCTGACGGGCTTCCAGGTGGTCGAGGCGGAAAGCTATCGGATACTGGTCCGCGAGGCGCAGGCTGCGGACGCTGCGGGCTACATGCAGCCCGGGTGACAGGCCGCTCTTGGTGACCATCAGGAGACGGCAGTCCCGGCGCCTCTGGCCCTGATCGCTGCCAGCGTGATCCGGCCGAGCGGCTGACCATCCTCACTCAGGATGGTCGCGGCTTCGCGGCCTTCGGCGAGCAGGGCCGACAGGACGGAACGCATGGAAAGGCTTCCGGGCAGGCTGAAGCCATCGCTCGCGCCACCGGGCTCGACGGCATCCGCCGCCCGCACCAACGAGAGCCGGCGCAGTGCCCGGTCGGCGCCCACGAAATCGGCGACGAATTCGTTGGCGGGTGCGGCGAGTATTCGGTCGGGCGTATCGTATTGCACGAGCTTGCCGTCGCGCATGATCGCGACGACGTCGCCCATATGGATCGCCTCGTCGATGTCGTGCGTCACCAGGATGACGGTTTTGCTCAGCCGCTTCAGGATGCTGAGGAATTCCTCCTGCAGCCGCCCCCGCACGATCGGATCGACTGCGCCGAAGGGCTCGTCCATCAGCATCACCGGCGGGTCGGCTGCGAGTGCGCGGGCCACCCCGATGCGTTGGCGCTGTCCGCCCGAGAGATGGCGTGGATAGCGTGAAAGATAGAGTTTTGGATCCAGCCCGACCAGATCAAGCATCTCTTCGCTGCGCGCCTTGATCCGCGCGACATCCCAGCCAAGCAGCTTCGGCACTGTTGCGACGTTCTGCGCGATCGTCATGTGGGGGAATAAGCCGATCTGCTGGATGACGTAACCGATGTGGCGGCGCAGCTCGACCGGATCGGCCTTGGTCACATCCCTCTCACCGACGAAGATGCGTCCCGATGTCGGCTCGATCAGCCGGTTGACCATGCGCATCGTCGTGGTCTTGCCGCAGCCCGATGGCCCGATCAGCACGCAGACCTGCCCCTTCTCGATCGTCAGGTCGAGCGCATCGACGGCCGGGCGTGCGACGCCGGAAAAGACCTTGGTCACGGCTTCCAGGCGGATCGTCATGCTGCCCCCATCCGCACTTGCCGTGTCAGAAGTCGCTCGACCGCGGCAAAGCCGACCTCGACGACGAGCGCCAGGGCCGCGACCGCGACCGCTCCCGCGACGAGCTGCGGGAAGTTGAAATTCGCCATGCCGGCCGTGATGAGCTCGCCTAGCCCTCCACCTCCGATGAAGGCCGCGAGAGTCGCGGCCGAAACGATCTGTACGGCAGCCGTGCGGATGCCAGCGAAGATCACCGGCAGCGCCAGAGGGATTTCGATTTTCATCATCACCTGGCGATCCGAAAAGCCCTGGCCGCGCGCAGCTTCGACGATGTCGGCGTCGACCTGGGTAAGGCCGGTATAGGTATTGAGCAGCAGCGCCGGCAGGCCATAGAGCGTCAACGCCACCACGGAGGGCAGGAAGCCCGTGCCGAGCAGCGGCAGCATGATCACGAGCAGAGCCAGTGAGGGCACCGTTCGCAGAATGTTGACGATCGCGATGGCAGCATTGGCGAGGCCGCGTTGACGAGTCAGGACGAGGCCCAGCGGCAGCGCGATCAGCAGAACGGCCACCAGCGCGATGCCGCTGAGCCAGAGATGGTTCTGCAGCGCCACGACGAAGATCTGGGGATTGGCGGCGATCCATCCGGCCATCAGGCGTGCTCCGCCTGGTTCGCGCGCATCCAGTTCTCGACCCGGCGCAAGCTCTCGTCGCAGAAGATGGCGAGCGCCGAGGTCACCACCGCGCCAACCACGACCTTCTCGCCGAAATCCTGGGTGATGCCTTGGAAAATGATATCGCCGAGCCCGCCCGCATTGATGAACGCGGCCACCGTCGCGACCGAGACTTGCGTGACCACCGCGATGCGGACGCCAGCGATGATCACCGGCAACGCCAGCGGCAGCTCGATGGCGAACAGCCGGCGCCAGCTGCCATAACCCATGCCGTTGGCGGCATCGAGGATATCCGGAGAGATTTCGCGCAAGCCGGTCGCCACGTTGCGGATAATGATCAGCAGCGCATAGGCGACGAGCGCGACAATCGCCGGCCAGAAGCCAAGGCCGAGATAGGGGATCAGCAGAGCGAAGATCGCCAGAGCCGGCACAGTGTAGAGCGCCCCCGAAACCAGTAGCACGACGAGCGCAAAGCGCGGGCGCCTTGCCGAAAGCACACCGAGCGGCACGCCGATCACCAGCGCGATCAGCAGGCCGACGCCGACGAGCTGGATGTGCTCCCACAGCGCCAGCAACAATCGATCGTAGTTCTCGATCGCCCAGGTCACGGGGCGACACCGTTGTCGGCCGCGATGTCTGTCGGCATGAGATCGCCAGCCTCGATCGCGCGCGCCAGCGCCTCGTATTCACGGCCCATCGGCCGGTCGTCGCCGAGGCGCGGAACGAGACTGCGCACAAACGCATGCGCGGCACCGGTGCCGCTCCCTAGCCTGATCGGGCCGCGCAGATCGACGGCTTCTGCCGCCACGACCAATTCGATCGCAGCCAATCGCGTCAGACGCCTGGCGATGGCATGCGTCTTCTCGACGATACGCGGCGTCATCGGCGCATAATCCTCGACGCCGTCGGCAACCGGCAGCGTCAGTGCCCCGAGCGGCAAGGCGAGATGCCGGATTTCGGCTTCCAGCGCGGAGGCCGTCTTCTGGCTCGTCGCAAAACCGGAATGCGACCCGCCATGTCGGGTCAGGAAGCGAGGCAGGTCGCTGGCCGCCGGCGACATCAGCTTCACGATCCGCGCCGCCGAGATCGCTGCCACATGCGACATGGCGAGGCCCGCGGCTTCGAGCGTCAGCGCCAGCTCTGTGGTGTCAAAATTGACGCTGGAGAGCATCGCATCGCGCTCGATCAGCACCATCGGGCTGTCAGGTGCGCTCGCCAGCTCCGCCTCGACGGCCAGCCGCACGGCGGAACTGGCGCGGGCGGCGTGACCCGCGACCGGAGCCAGGCAGCGGAACGACAGTGGATCCTGCACCCGCCGGGCCGCGCCAGGCGCCCAGAGATCACTGCCGGCGAGCACGGCCGTCAGTTGCCTGACGCCTTCGGCATGGCCCGACGTTCCGCGCAACCGATCGAGCTCGGCATCAAGCGGTGAGAGATTGGCGCGGAAGGCTTCAAGCGACAGGGCGCCTGCGAGCAAAGCGGAATCGAGGGCTCGCTGCATGTCGGCGACCGCCAACGCTGCCAGGCCAATGCTCTGGGCGTTGGCATTGAGGAGAGCAAGACCGTCCTTAGGGCCGAGTGCCGGCAGGGCGATGCCGGCTGCGGCCAGCGCGTCGCCGCCGGGCATCGTGCGGCCCCCGATCTGCGCCTCGCCGGCACCGACGAGCGGCAGGAATGCCTGCGCCAGCGGCGACAGGTCGGCCTCGCCGAGCGAGCCGATCCGTCGCACGACCGGATGAACGCCGGCGTTGAGCATAGCGGCGATAGCCTCGGCCAAATCGGGCGAAATCCCTGAGGTGCCATGGCAGATCGCGGCGAGTCTCGCCGCCAGCATTGCCCGAACCTCCTCCGTCGTCATGATATCGCCGACGCCGACCGCCCGCGCCTGAATCGCGCGCCCCTGGAAGGCCAGGATCGCCTCGTCGGCAAGTCGGGTGTCGACGGCCGCGCCGAGCCCGGTGGTCAGGCCATAGACGGTGTCGCCGCGTGCGAGAGCGCGCATGACCACCGCCCGCGCCGCTTCCAGTCGCGGGCGGACCGACCCGTGCAGCCGAGCCGGCGTCATGTCCCGTGCAATGGCGACAATCGCCTCGATCCCGACTGCGCCTTGGCCCAGGACGACGTTCCCGTCAGGTATCTTCGCTGCCCGCACCGGTGCGGTCGCGACGTTCAGCTCAGAGACCCTTCGCCTTAAGGAAGTTCACCGCGACGGTACGCGGCTCCTTCTTGTCGACCTCGACCTGACGGTTGAGCTCCTGCATGGTCGGGTTGTCGAGCGCAGCGCCAACCTTCTCCAGGATCGCGACGATCTTGGCGTCGTTGGCTATTTCGGGGCGCACGACCGGGCACAGGTAATAGGGCGGGAACAACGATTTATCGTCGTCGAGCGCGACGAACTTCTCGGCCGCGATCTGCCAGTCGGTCGAGAAGCCGTTGGCGACCTCGATCTGCTTCTGGTTCAGGGCTTCGTAACGCAGTCGCAAGGCTGCAAACTGCTTGAACTCGGCGAATTGCGCGCCGTAGACCTCTTTCAAGCCGGCGATGCCGTCGCGGCGATCGACGAACTCGGTGCCGGCGCCGAGCCGGAGCTTGGACGAGGCCTTGCCGAGATCGCTCAGGGTCTTGAGGTTGAATTCTTTGGCGGTCTCGGGCCTGACCACGATCGCATAGCCGTTATTGATGTTGGATGCCTTCAGCCAAGTCAGGTTGAACTCCTTCTCGTAGAAGGCCTTGACCATGCCGCGGACCTTTTCGGGATCGGTCTCGGTCACACCTTGCGCCTTCATGACGGCGTTGAGGCCGGTGCCGGTGTATTCCGGATAGAGATCGATCGCGCCGCTCTTCAGCGCTTCATGCGCAACGAGCGTACCGCCGAGATTGATTTTGCGCTCAACCTTGAAGCCGGCCTGTTCGAGCGCGGCGGCATAGAGTTCCGCCACCACGAACTGCTCGGTGAAGTTCTTGGAGCCGATCTTGATGGTCTGGGCCGAGGCGGAGGAAAGACTGACCGCCAACATCGCGGCAGCTGCGAAGACCGTTCTGATAAGGCGCATGGATGGGGCTCCTCGAGGTCCGATGAGAAAGGCTAGCAAGTAGGGGCGCCGATGCAAGGAGCCGACCACACAAAGATCAGTGAAGCGCCATAGCCCGCGCGTTCTGCTGAGATGGAATGCAGTGCTTTTAGGGTATGGCGTTGCGCTCACCGCCCCGGATCGGCACCGGCAGCCTATTTTCCGTCGGTGCAAGGGGACAGACCCATGCTTCTGAGTAGGCGCAGGATGGATAATAGGCGAAGTTGAAATCGAGGATCAGCTCGCCGTCGTCACTGCTGCCGAGATCCGCGCTCTTGATCGTGTCGAGCAGATAGCGCCCGCCAGCAAAACTCTCCTGACCATTCGTCGAGTCGCCAAAGGGCAGGAAGACGCCGCCGCCATAGCCTTCGATCCAGTAGAGCGTCAGTTCCTTGCCCAGCGCGGAATCGAGCCCCTGGGTGATGGCAAAGGGGACAAGTGTCATCAGACCATCTTTACCCGCTTCGAGCCTGATGATCTCCCGATCGATGGCGGCGCCCAAGCCAACCTTGAATCGTATGGCTGGATCGTAGGGAAAATAATCAATTCCGCGAAATTGCGCGCGGCGCGCGGAGGCAAGCGGAGATTGCAGATGTTCCCGGAAGAGCCTGTCGCGAGCGCTTCGCCAGTACATCCAGCCGTCGCGACCGGGCATGGCCCGCACAGCGGCATAGAGATCGGCGACCTGGCAGCGCCAATCATGCAAGCTCGAATATTTCTCTAACGCCGTGCTCTGGGCGAGCGTCGCCTCGTCACGCTTCAAGATCTGATCAGCCATGGTATTTCGCCCGAGCGATCTCGTGAGGAGGGACATGGTCGAGTGCGTCAACGCACCAAACCTCTCCGGGTTGCAACGGTGAGTGATCGTCAGCTTTCGGGCAGTCAGTCGATGTCAGCAGCGACCGAGCTCCCAGCAACCACTGACCAGTTCGGCTTCAGATCGGGCGTTGCTCGATCGCATCGACACGATCCGGATAGAAGGCGACATAGGCTTTTATCGCGTCCACGGCATCGTAAGGCGTCTCGTACGTCCAAACGGCGTCAACCGAGCGTCCTCCCCCATTCGGGATGCTGAAATACGACGCCTCACCCTTATAGGGGCAGTACGAATGGGTTTCCGATCGGTTGAGCGCTGTCATGTCGACATCGGCGCGTGGAATATAGTGGACTGCCGGATATGCAGCCTCTTGTAGTATCAGGGCGTTGACGCTGTCGGCGACAACCCGTCCGCCAACGCTCACGACGATGCGGCTGTGGCTGGGCGTGATCGTGATCGGATGGTCGGGGCCGGGAATTTTTACGATCCTCGGATCCATTTCCTCTTCCTTCAGCCCAGTCTGCCGGAGCAGCGAATGTCGAACATGGGCAGTCCGCTGACCGAATTGGCTATCGCCGCCTAGTCCTGCAAGACGTGCGAATGCTCAGCCAATCGGGCGGCCCCATTTCGCAGGATATCGACGGCGATCGATCGAGACGGCCGAGCTTGGATCGAACAAGCCGTCTTGACCCAGCGGATTTGAGCGCTGTTCTGGATGTCCTTATCGGCTGGAGAGCCGATAGCGGGCAAGCGCGGCATCTGAGCCTTGAAACTCTCACGATAGCTCAGGGCCGCTTGCAGCCCCATCGCTGTTCCCCGCGCGCGGGCCTCGCACACAGCACGCCCGAACTGCGACCCGTCAGCCGACTAAGGGTCAGGCTTCAAGTCTCCTGGAACGGTCGGGATCAGTTCCGAGACGGTCGGGTGGATCGGAACCGCCCCTTGCAGCACGGGATAGGATGCTCCGGTATGCATCATGTCCAGGATGATCACGATGGTGTCGAGGAACTATGTCATGGCAAAGGGCTTCGCGATGAGCGCAACACCGGGCAACTGCGTCGACCGCCAGATTTAATTTCGTCATGCTTCCGAGCGACCGCGGAGCGCCGCCGGCCGCGTTCGCGACTTCTGGCTCCGGCCACGTCTGTCCAGTCAGTATGGGCTTCGCTCATGCGGGAACCTAAGGAGGCCGCCGCCGTTTGAGGCCGAGTGAACGAGAGAGGCGACGACATGATCAGGCTTATTCTTGCGGGTGCAGCAGGCTACATGTTGTGGCGCAGGCCGGAGTTGCGAGAACGCGTTTTCGGATTGACGCGAGATGTTCTCGACCGTCTTACGGCGTCACCCCCGCGCAGGTGACACAGGGAAGATACGCTCACGGCGCGCGCTGAGAACCTGCTTTCGTCCTTGCGCGACGATGGAAGCGGAATTGCGAATGCCGAAGATGCGACGGAAGGCCGATCTGCCGACGAAGATCTGCGTGTCCTGTGGTCGGCCGTTCGCATGGCGCAAAAAATGGGAGCGTGTTTGGGAGACGATCGCGACATGCTCGGACCGCTGCCGCGAAGCGGCACGGCGGGACCGTCGAGTCACGGATTGACCCTCGTTTTCGTCCTGGGCGATCAGCTCACCCGCGATCTGTCCGCGCTGGATGGCCTGGCGCCTGGCGACGTCGTTCTGATGGTCGAGGTCGCCGACGAAACGACCTATGTCCGTCATCACAAGCAGAAGATCGCGCTCGTCCTGTCAGCCATGCGGCATTTCGCGGCGGAACTGCGAGCCGAGGGGATCACCGTCGACTATGTCGGGCTCGACGCGACAGGGAATACGGGTGCGTTTGGCACCGAACTCGTCCGAGCCGTAGCGAGGCATCGGCCCGACAGGATCGTCGTCACCGAGCCGGGCGAATGGCGCGTGCGCCGCATGATGGACGATTGGCCGGCGCTGACCGGTGTCCCCGTCGAGATCCGCGACGATGACCGCTTCCTCTGTTCTCGCGCCGAATTTCGGCACTGGGCCGGCGATCGGCGCAGCTATCGGATGGAGTTCTTCTATCGCGAGATGCGCCGCCGGACCGGCATTTTGATGGATGGAGACGTGCCCGCTGGAGGACGCTGGAATTTTGATGCCGAGAACCGGAAGCGGTTGCCGAAGGGGATGCGCTCGCCGCCACGGCCGGTGTTCGAGCGTGACGCGATCACGAGCCGCGTGCTTGACCTGGTAGCGTCGCGTTTCGCGGATCATTTCGGCGATCTGGACGCATTCGATTGGCCAGTCACGCGCAGGGATGCTGTGAACGCGCTCGACTGGTTCATTGCGCAGGCGCTGCCGCGCTTCGGCGACTATCAGGACGCCATGGCAGAAGACGATCCGCGTCTTTTCCACGCGCTTCTCTCGCCTTCTCTCAACCTCGGCCTGTTGACGGCGCGAGAGGTCTGCGTCGCGGCCGAGCAGGCCTATCGGAGAGGCGATGCGCCACTGAATGCGGCTGAAGGCTTCATCCGGCAGATCCTCGGCTGGCGCGAATATGTGCGCGGCGTCTATTGGCTGGAGATGCCGGCCTATGCCGAGACCAACGCGCTTGAGGCGGAGCGGCCTTTGCCATGGTTCTACTGGTCTGGCGAGACCGAGATGAACTGCCTGGCCCGTGCCATCTCGGACACGAGGCGCCGCGCCTATGCCCATCATATCCAGCGGCTGATGGTGACGGGCAATTTCGCGCTGCTCGCCGGCATCAGACCAGCCGACATCGAGGAATGGTATCTGATCGTCTATGCCGATGCCTATGACTGGGTCGAGCTGCCGAATGTGCACGGTATGGTCGCCTTCGCGGATGGCGGCATGCTGGCCTCCAAGCCCTACGCCGCCTCTGGCGCCTATATCGATCGGATGTCCGATTACTGCGGCCGCTGCGTCTACAGCCCGCAGATCAAGACCGGCAAGGGCGCCTGCCCGTTCAACCTGCTGTACTGGAATTTCCTGATGAGGAACCGCCAAAAGCTGGAACAGCTGCCCAGAATGGCGATGCCCTACCGCACGCTCGATCGCATGGACTCGTCCCGCCGCGAGACGATTCGCAGCGAGGCCCGTGCTTTCCTCGAAGGCTTGGCAGAGCCTGGCACGAAGATGCATGTCGCGACACAGGGTGACCTGTTCGGCTGAAGGCGGCATCCCCGCAACCAGACATCAATATGGAATTCGCGCGCCATCCCAGGCCAGCAATGCGCCGGATTGCTCGCTGGTCGCGTTCTCCAGCACGTTGAGCAGGTTCGCCGCGGCATCCTCGGGCGCGAACAGCCCGGCATGGGCCTCGTTGCTCCGGAAGGGCTTCGACAGGCGCGTCGTGACCGTGCCGGGGTGCAGCGACAGCGCTATGGCCTCGGGGCGCGTCCGCTTCAGCTCGATCGCGAGCGTCCGGATCACCTGATTGAGCGCTGCCTTTGAGGCGCGGTAGGCGTACCAGCCGCCGAGCCGGTTGTCCTCGATCGATCCCACGCGCGCCGACAAGACGGCGAAGATCGATCGGCCCTGTCGCGGCAGCAGCGGAATGAAATGCTTGGCGATGACGGCAGGTCCGATGGCGTTGACCGCGAAGAGTCGCGCCATCGCGGCCGGGTCGATCATCTTCAGCGCTTTCTCGGGATGGATGTCGGTGTCGTGGAGAAGGCCGCTCGCAACGATGACGAGGCTGACCGGTCCTGCCGACCCGATCGATCCCGCGATCCGTTCGATGCTGGCCTCGTCGGTGATGTCCGCGGTGTGAAAACGGATGACCTCGTGAGGCGCACAGGACGTGCGCGAGATCCCGTGGACCATCGAATACCGGCCCGAAGCGGCGATAGCCTCGGCGAGCGCGCCGCCGATCCCGCCAGAGGCACCGATGATCACCGCTGCATCTGGCACGGGCGGATGCCTCCCACACGATCTGTCACGACGGCGTCATCCCTCGAACCCGAATTCACCGGCTGCTTCCCACGGACCTCCACGATAGCGCCAGAGTTGCAGGGCTGTCCCAGTCACGTCGAATGGTTTGAACGCCTCCGACAACCGTCGGTAAAGCGCTTTGGCGGCATCGGCCGGCACCTTGTTCTGGATCGTCACATGCGGGCGGAAGGCCTGCGCATCTTGTGGTGTCAGATGAGCACACCAGCGTCGCGCGATCATCTCCCTAACGTCGATCAACTCGCTGCCGCTGACATTGTAGGCCACGCCATTGCCCAGGAACCGAAGCGAAGGAATCGATAGCTTCAGCGCGCCGGTTCGGCCTGCCACCGATGCCAACTGCCCAGCGATTTCACTGCAGTGATCGCCGGGCAGATGATGAAACATCGTCAAATGTGCCGGAACGAGGTTGCGGCTCGGCGGAAAGTGACGCTCGCGCTCGGAATTGAATCGCACAAAGCTCTGCTGATCCAGACGCAACGTCACGATAAGTGGCGAATCGTCCCTCACCATCGAGGTCTCCCCTACGCCAAGCGCCATCGGCTTTTTTGGAGGCTGAGGGTCCGGCAGCGTCAGATGCAATGGCCTCGATTCCGAGGACAGGCAACCCTCTCCTGTTGGTGCCTTGCGGTGCTGGTCCGGCTCACCATTCGGCAAAGAGCTCCGTGAGCACTGCGAAGGCCAGCTTTCGGGTCGTCTTGTCCTCGGCGATCAGGCCTTTCCGGTTGAAGCCCTTCTGAAAGCCGGTCTGGCGGCGCTCGGTCCGGAAATCGTAGAGCAGCCAGGCGGCGATCCCGGCGACGTAGGGTGTCGCTGCCAGCCTTCTCACCTGCTGGCGATAGAACTCGGCCTGCCAGTCCTCCGTGAACAGGACACGGCCGGCGCCCCGGTGGCCGGGCAAGGCATCGGCGCCGGTCTCCGAGACGATCACCGGCTTGTTGGGGGCCGAATTGGCGAGCAGGCGGTCGAGCCCGGAGAAATCCGGTTCGTACCAGCCGAAATATTCGTTGAGGCCGATGACATCGAGATGCTCGGCAAGCCGATCCTCGATGGCGAAGGTCTCGCGATTGATCAGGCAAGCGGCGCCGATCAGCCGGGTCGGGTCCGCCTTCCTGGCGGCCTGCGCGAGCCGCGCCATGAAGGATAGGCGCGAATCGGTGTCGGCATTCTCGTTGCCGACACCCCAGAGGATGACGCTGGCCCGGTTGATGTCGCGGGCGATCAGCTCGCGCAGCTGGTTCTCGGCATCGGCATAGGTATCGGGGTTGTCGAAGGCGATCGCCCAGTACACCGGGATCTCGGCCCAGAGCAGCAGGCCCATCTCGTCGGCGATCCGCGCGACGTGCTCATGGTGTGGGTAGTGCGACAGGCGCAGGAAGTTGCCGCCGAGTTCCTTGACGTGGCGGAAACGGCGGCGGACATCGTCCTCCGTCGAGACCTTGCCGAGCGCCAGATCATCCTCATGGACGCAGACGCCCTTGAGCCAGATCTTCTCGCCATTGAGCAGGATGTCGGTGCCACGGGCCTCGATCGTGCGAAAGCCGAGGCGCTCGGTGATGCGATCCTCGCCGCAGGAAAACACGGCATCGTAGAGCCGGGGCGCTTCTGGAGACCATGCTTGTCCCGTGAATGGCGTCGTCACCTCGCCCTCGCCATCCCTGACGGCAATGGAGAGCGACAGGCCGAGCTCGGGGATGTCGACCCTGGCGGTCACGTCGACCGTCTCGGATAGCGCGATCGAGAACCGAATCTGTCGCCCATCGGGCAGCAACGCGGCGCGTGCCTCGCGGATGAACACCGCCGGCAGGCGCATCAGCGAGATCTCGCGGTAAAGCCCGCCATAGTTGAACCAGTCGATATGCTGCATCGGCACGCGGACTGGGGAGCGCCGGTTCTCGACCATGACCTGCAGGCGATTGCGGCCATTCCGCAAGGCATCGGTCACATCGAGGCTGAACGGCGTCGAGCCGCCGCGATGGCCGCCGACATGGATGCCGTTGACGAACACGAGCGCCGCATAATTCGCCGCTCCGATATTGAGGATCGCCCGTTCGCCAGCCGGGCCGCTTTGCCAGTCGAGATGGCGCGTGTACCAGGCGGCGCCCTCGAAATAGGTCCATTCCGGCTTCAGCAGGTTCCAGCACGACGGAACGGGCACGAGCTCCCCCGCCTCGATCTCGTAATCGCGCGGCTGCGACCATTGCGACGGCGGCGTCTCGTCGAGCGCGAACCATTTTTGCCGCAGGCCCTCGTCGAAGAGGTCGAGCGTCAATCGCCAGTCGCCGGCCAGCGACAGCACCGGCCGGCCGTTGACCGGCACATAGGTCGCGGCGCCGGCGAGCCCGGCGAGATAGGGCCGGGCGTAGTCCTCGTCATGGAGATGATGGAAAGGATCGTCGGCCGCCATCATCGCGCTCCGAGCCGGTAGCCGATGCCGATCGTCCGGCGGAAGCGCCAGTTCCAGCGGCCGGGGAACAGCATATCGGCGATCATCGCGATCGCGATCCAGCGGAACCAGGTCGCGAAGCCGTTGGAAATCCCTTGCGGCTCCTCATAGCCCTTGACCCAGCCATCCTGCCGGCGGACGCCGGTGCGGACATCGCAGAAGCCGCCATCCGCGTTCTGGTCGGCAAGCAGCGCGTCGAGCAGGGTGGAGAGCCATTGGCGGCTCTCGTCACGGCGATGGTCGAGCAAGGCGAGGCCGTGGACGAGGACATCGACCGCGTCCACGTCGATGCAGGCGGAATCGACGCGCGGCGGCAGCGAGAGCACGTAGTCCACCGAGCGGTCGAAGGCGGCAGGGATGCGGCCTTCGTGATACCAGATATGGAAATTGTGCATCGAGCCGGCGAAGGCGTGCAGCAGGCGCGTCGGGTCGGAGAGCTGGCCGACGCCCCAGAAGCCGGTGCTGGGCTCGCGGTTGCGGTCGTGCCAGCCATAAAGAATCTCGAGCGCGGCATCGACGCGTGCCCGCATCGCGGCATCCCCGTCCCGCCGCAGGAGCAGGAAGAAGCCCGCCAGGTTGACGATGTTGTTGCCCTCCTGCCAGGGGTCGTTGAGGTCGCGATCGGCCAGCCAGGCCTTGAGTTTCAGCGGATCGAGGAAGGGCTTGGCGAAAGCCAGGTTCGGCCGCCGGCCCGGCTCCAGGGCATCGATGGCACCGAGCGTGTAATTGGTGACGTGGAAGTCGATATAGCGCCAGGTCTCGTCCCGATCGGGCTTCTTGAACACGGCTTCGCCGGTCATGCCGGGCACGCGGACGATGCCGTCGAGGCGGCGGTGCCCTTCGAGCCAGGTGACGAGCGCGGCCCTCTCGCCCTCGGAATAGCCGCCGAGCCCGCCGATCAGGTCGAGGCACATGATGCCGTTATAGGTGCCGTAGAGGCTGACGCCCGGCCAGTCCGCGGGATCCTGCGCGGCCGAAATGCGCATGACGCCGCGCGGCGCACCCGGCACCTGCATCGTGGCGAACCAGTCGAGCGAGCGCCGCCTCGCGGCCTCGATCGCGGCCGTGCGGCTGGTCTGCGATATCGCATCGTACATCAGGCTCATCCCTTGACTGCCCCGCTCGCCATGCCCGCCATCACCCGTTTCTGGGCGAGCAGGAACAGCCCGGCCACCGGCAGGGTGGTAATCACGGCGAGCGCCATGATTCCCTGGAAATTGGCCCCCAGCTCAGTGTTCATCGACAGGAGCGCCACCGGGAGCGTGTAGGTGTCGGGTGTCTTCGAGATCACCAGCACCGGGAACCACTGGGCCCAATTGAGCAGGAAGGTGATCAGCGCGACCGTCGCCGTGATCGAGGACGCCATCGGCAGGACGATGCGAAACAGGATCTGCGCCTCGTTGGCGCCATCGATGATCGCGGCCTCGATGACCTCGCCCGGAATCTTCCGGAAGAACTGCTCGAACAGGAAGAACTGGATCGGGCCGAGCGCCAGAAAGAGCACGATGCCGGCATAGGAGCCGAGCAGGCCGAGCTTGAACATCACCAGATAGACCGGGATCAGCAGCAGCATGTAGGGGTACATGATCGTGACGAGGAAGCCGTAGCGCAGCGCGGTGAACCCGGGCAGCTGCGGCTTGCGCGTCAGCGCATAGGCGCCGAGCGCGGTGACGACGACGCTCAGCACCGTCGAGGCCGTGGTGATCGCCAGCGAATTGGCGATGTAGCGCACCAGCGAGACGCCGCCGAGGCTGGCGATCTCCGTGAAGATCGAGAAGTCCAGTGTCTCGGGCAGCAGTCGCAGCGGATCGTCCATGATCGCCCGCGTCGAGCGGAAGGCGCTGACCAGCATCCACCAGTAGGGGTAGAGGAAAGCCAGGCCGACCAGTCCGGCGAAGACGTAGGCGACGATCTGGAGCGGCCGGCTGACCCGCGCCATCTGCACAGCGGCACTCATCGCGCGGCCTCCCTGTCACCCAGGCGATAGATCGTCAGCGAGATACCGATCACGATCAGGAAGAGGACGCTCGCCATCGCCGTCGCCTCGCCATAGCGGCCCTGATCGAAGAGCTGATAGGCGTAGTAGGAGACGAAGTTGGTCGCCTCGTTCGGCCCGCCCTTGGTCATCACCACGACGACGGTGAAGGTCTTCAGGAACTGGATCAGCGCATAGACGGTGTTGATGATGAAGGCGGGCTTGAGCTGCGGCAGGATCACATAGCGCCAGCGCTGCCAGGCCGTGGCGCCGTCGACATGCGCGGCCTCCTCGAGCGCCCGGTCGCGGATGGCGAGGTTGGCGTGGAAGATCAGCATGTAGAAGCCGGCATGATGCCAGAGCTCGGCGATCAGGAGGGAGAGCATCGCCGTCGGGCCGGTGGTCAGCCCGGCGAAGGCCGGCAGGCCGATGGTGTCGAGCAGCGCGTTGATCGCGCCGAAGGAGCGGTCGTAGAGCCAGCGCCAGACGACGTAGCCGGCGACGTCCGGCGTCACCACCGGCAGGAACAGCGCCAGGCGCAGGAGCAGGCCACCGCGTTTCAGGAGCGGCGAATCGATCAGGGCCGCCATGCCGAAGGCGAAGCCGACATTCGCCGCGACCGCCACCGCCGTATAGAGGAAGGTGCGCAGCAGCGAGGCCAGGAAGGCCGGATCGGCGAAGATCGCGGCGTAATTGGCGAAGCCGACATAGGTCGGGTTCGGCCGCAGCGCCGTCGCCGATGCGGTGAACGACACCATGATCGACAGCACGATCGGCCAGACGCCGAACAGGATCGTGAGCACCGCAAAGGGCAGGACGAAGAGATAGAAGATCCGGTTATGCCAGACCGTTTCAAGGGTCGTGGTCATGCTTGTCTGCCCTTCGGAAGGAGGTTCGGCCGCGGGCCGCGCGAAGCGGCCCGCAATCGCGAGGTCGGCTAAGGCTATTTGGCCTTCAGCTTCGCCGCGAGCTCGCGCATTTCCTTTGCCGTCTCGGCGATGAACGGCTTCCAGTCCGCCGGCGGCTTTGCGATGCCGGAAAGCAGCTTCTTGTGGAAGGCCGCCTCCAGCTCCGGATAGAAGGAATGCACCGCCTCGGGGAAATCATAGGCGATGAGCGGCGCCTCGGCCTTGGCGAAGTATTGCGAGCGAGGCGACAGTGCGGCGACGTCGAGATCGGCACGCACGGCGGCGCCGACATTGTCCAGCGAGGCCTGTTGGGCCGCCTTGGTCAGCATGAACTGCGCGAACTCCTGCGCCAGTGCCTTGTTCGGCGCGTTCTCGGGGATGGCGATGCCGCGCATGCCGCCGATGACGACGTAGTTGGTCTCGCCGGCTGCGAATTTCGGCCATTTGCCGACGATGAAGTCGCCGTTGAGGACCTTCTCCCCGTCCCATTTCTTCACATTCCAGTCGCCCACGCGGAACATGCCGCCGCGGCCGCCCTCGATGACCTGGTACATCTCGGTGAAGGAGTGGTTGATCGTGTCCGGCGCGACGAACTTGTAGCTCGTATAGGTCTTGAGGAACTCCTCGAGCACCGCCGCATGGCGCGGCTCGTCGATGGTGATGTTGCCTGCGGGGTCGATCAGCGTGTGGCGCAGGCCGGTGCCGAAGCTGAAGAGATCGAGGATGTGGATGAGGTCGCGCGGCTTGGCCGCCTCGAGCGCAAAGCCGAAGGTGTCGGCCTTGCCGTTACCGTCGGGGTCGTTGTCGCGGAACTTGACCGCGACGCGCTTGGCATCCTCCCAGGTCTCGGGGAAGGTCTCGCCGACCTTGTCGAGCCAGCTCTTGCGCACGCCGAAGCCCATCTGCACGCGCTGGATCGGGATGATGATCTGCCGGTCCTTGTAGGTCGCGACCTTGAGATCGTCCTCGGTGAGGAAGGCCTTGTCGGTGACCTTGCCAAGCACCGGCTTGAGGTCCGAGACCTTGCCGGTCTGATCCTGGATGCGAATGACGCGCTCGTAATTGTTGTAGATCAGGTCCGGCGCCGAATCGGTGTTCAGCGCGCTGATGACGCGGCCGAACCACTGGTCGGTCGGGTAGCTGAGCGACTTCACCGTCACGCCCGGCCGCTGCTTGGCGAATTCGGCGGACATCGCCTCGAACCATTTCAGGCCGTTGTCGCCGAGATCGTGCCAGACGGTCAGCGTCTGCGCGGCCGAGGGCAGCGCACCCGCCATCACGATACCCGCGGCGGCGGCAATCCGTTTCAAGAACCTCATCGCTTCCTCCCGTGAACGCTATTTGGCTGCGCTCTTCTGCTGTGCTGTCTTGTTGAGGGTAAACGTTTACCCTTGCTGTACCCTATGACCTCTCGCTATAAAAGCGCAAGTGTTTTTGTGGCCCTGGACCGAATGACGGCGATGACGATGCGGCGCACGGCGCTCAAGCCGGCCGATGCCCAGCAGGCATCGATCGCCAATGTGGCCGAGCGGGCCGGTGTCTCGATCGCGACCGTCTCCCGGGTCCTGAACGGCATCGCGAACAAGGCCTCTGCCGAGACGGTCGCCAGGGTCAGGCAGGCCGTGGCCGAACTCGACTATCGCCCTTCGAGTGCCGGCAAATCACTGCGGCAGAGGCAAAGCCGGCTGGTTGCCGTGCTGGCGGCCAACCTCGCCAACCCGACCATGGCGGCGATCGCCGCCTCGACCGAAGTGGCGCTGCGCGAGCAGGGGCTGGTCATGGTTCTCTGCGACACGCATGACGATCCCATGCTGCAGGACGAATACCTGCGCGAGATGCGGGCGCAGCAGGCTCGCGCCATCGTTTTCCTAGGAGCAGTTGCGAGTCCGATGCTTGACCTGGTGCGGGGTGGCCCAACGCCCCTCATCTTCGTCAATCGCCGTGACCCCGGCGAGCCAAATTGCGACTTCGTCGGCATCGACAATGCGCAGGCGGGTCATGACGTGGCCGCGCACGCATTGGCGCAGGGTATCAGACGACCGGCACTGATCCACGCACCGCTTGCCTCATCGGCGACGCGGGCGCGGGTGGAAGCCATTATCGGGAGTTTTGCCGCGGCAGGCTTTCCGATTCCGCCCTCGCTGGTTCTCGGACCGGCGGAGAAGGAGCACCTGGCGCTTGGTTATGCTGCTGCCAACCTGTTGGAGCGCGGTGGCGCCGACCACGACGCGCTGATCTGCACCGGCGACCTGATCGCCTTCGGCGCGCACCGCTTCATCGAGGAGAGCCCCCATTCGGCTTCCCTGCCCATCTACGGTTTCGACGACAATCCGCTCAACGACTGGGTCGCTCCCTGGTTGTCCTCAGTTCTCATCCCCTATGGCACCTTCGGCCGGGCGGTAGCCGAACTCATCACGGACGATCGAGAGGGGGCCGACCGCCAGCGCGTCCTGCCACACCGACTGATCGAGCGAAGGCGGTCATAGGTAACGCTTCGCCTTTGTGAATGCAGCCGCGCATTTCACGCCGACATCGCGCCTCATGAAGATGGAAGGGGACTATCGTGATTGCCGGCGGCGGATGAATTTTCCGAGCGCCTGCCGATTTGATCTTGCACGGCGGTCTCCGCGCAGCTAACTGCGTAACACTATAACGTTTCATGTAGCGGAGTTGTGCCGGTGAAGCTGGTTTCGATCGCCGTCGCGGTGCTGGCCATGACGGGCGTCGCCACGGCGAAGCCACTGAAGGTCGTGGGCCCCTGGGAGATCGCCGGCATAGACCCGGCGCAGTCCGGCTTTGTTTTCAGTCGCATGCAGGTGGCAGAAACGCTCGTCTCGGTCGATTCCGCTGGCAACCTGACCGCCGGCCTCGCCACCTTCTGGTCAACGAGCGAGGATGGATTGACCTGGCGTTTCCGGCTGCGCGACGGCGCTCGCTTCCATGACGGAAGCGCGGTGACTGCCGCAATCGCAGCCGAGACCTTGCGCAAGGTTCATGGCGGCGCCGGCGTGTTCAGCCAGGTTCCGGTTGCAGGCGTCGAGGCCGACGGCCAGGACGTGGTCCTCCGCCTGTCGAAACCCTTCGCTGCGCTGCCGGCCTATCTCGTCAACTTCACCACCATCATCCTCGCGCCGTCCTCCGTGGGGGCGTCGGGCAAGGTCGAGCGCATCGTCGGCTCGGGTCCGTATCGCGTGAAGAGCCTGACGCCGCCGCTCAACATGCAGCTGGAAGCGGCTGCGGAATGGACTGGCATGAAGCCGGGCATCGCCGAGATCGACTATCAGGCGGTCGGCCAAGGCGAGATCCGCGCCCTGATGGCAGAAAGCGGCGAGGCCGATCTCGTCTTCTCGATGCTGCCGGTTTCGGTCGAGCGCCTCAAGCGCAACCAGAATCTTGATGTCCGCATCGCCACGATCCCGCGCACGCGCTCGCTCAAGGTCAACGCCGCCTCGCCGCTTTTCAGCGATGTCAGGGTCAGGCGTGCGATCAGCGCCGCACTCGACCGCGAGGGCACGACGCGCGTCATCCTGCGCAACGCCGATCTCGCGGCGACCCAGCTCTTCCCCAAGGCGTTGGCCGGTTGGAACGACCCGGAGCTTCCTCCGCTGAAGCGCGATCTGGCCGCCGCCAAGGCGCTCCTCGCCGAAGCCGGATGGACGCCCGGCGCCGACGGCATCCTGCAGAAGGACGGCAGGCCGTTCTCCTTCACGCTGCTGACCTATGCCAGCTGGCCCGAGCTTCCGCCCATCGCTACCGCGATCCAGGCGCAGCTCAAGCAAGTCGGCATTGACGCCAAGGTCTCGGTCGGCAACAGCTCCGAGATCCCGGCGCGCCATAAGGATGGCACGCTGGAAATGGGGCTCGTCTCGCGCCTGTATTCGATCGTGCCCGACGCCATTGGCACGCTCCGCGACGACTACAAGTCCGGGGGCAGCGACTGGGGGGCGACCGGCTGGTCCAATGACGAACTGAACGCGCTGGTCGAGACAATGGCGCAGACCAGCGACCCCGCCGCACGCGCGCCGATGCAGAAGCGGGCGATCGCGATCCTCCAGAGCGAGCTGCCGAGCATCCCGGTCACCTGGTCGGAGCTTGCCATCGTCGCCAACAAGCGCGTCACTGGCCTGCGCATCGACCCGCTCGAAGTGAACTACGGGCTCGCCTCGGTCCGCTGGGTCCAATAGGCATGAAGCGCCTCGTTCTTGCCCGGCTGCTCCAAGCCGGGCTGGTGTTGCTCGTCGTCGGCATCCTCTGCTTCGTGCTGGTGCGGGCCCTGCCGGGCGATCCTGCCATGCGCATCGCAGCCGGGCGCTATGGGCCCGACGCCAACATCACGGAAGCGGCCGAGGCGGTCCGGCGCGAACTCGGCCTCGACCAGCCGCTCCTCGTCCAGCTCGGCGCTTCGCTCGGGCAGTTGGCGCGGCTCGATCTCGGCCACTCCGTCGTCACCGGCCTGCCGATCACGAAGGAGTTGCGTATCCAGCTCGGCGCCACCCTCTGGCTCTCGGGATCGGCGCTCATGCTGTCGCTGCTGCTCGGTCCGCCGATCGGGCTGCTCGCAGGGCTGAGGCGCGGCGCCTGGGTCGACAACGCTTCGCTCGGCGGAGCGATCGTCCTGCGATCGCTCCCACCCTTCGTGCTCGGCTTGGTGCTGATCCTGGTGTTCGCCATGCTGCTCGGCCTGTTCCCGCCGGCGGGCTACGGCACCTGGCGCGATCTGGCGCTGCCGGCGTTCACGCTGGCGCTCGGCCTCGCGGCGGTCTCCAGCCGTGTCGCCCGCGACGCCGTCGCGGCGGTGGTGCGCACGCCCTATTTCGCCTTCGCGCGGCTGAAGGGACTGCCGGAGCCGGTGGTCGTGCGCCGGCATGTGCTGCGCAACGCCGCCATTCCCGTTGTCTCCTATCTCGCGTTGCAGGCGATCTACCTGATCGAAGGCGTCGTCGTCGTCGAGACGCTGTTCGGCATCCCCGGCATCGGCCACGCCCTGGTTCACGCCGTGATCGCGCGTGACGTGCCGATGGTGCAGGGCACCGCGCTCGCCATGGGCCTGCTCTTCGTCGTCATCGCAATGGCAGTCGATCTCGCCTGCCACTGGCTCGATCCCAGGCCGAAACGCACATGAGCATCGCCGACGCCACCCTCATTCCAACGACGAAGCGCGCCTGGTTGACGCCGGCCCGGACGACCGGGCTCGTTCTGCTCGGCCTGCTGGCGCTGTTCGCGCTGCTTGGGCCGCTGCTCGTCTCAGTCGATCCGACCGAACAGGATTTCGCGGCGAGTCTCGCATCGCCCGGCTCCGACTATTGGCTCGGCGCCGATCATTACGGCCGCAGCATGCTCGCGCGGCTCAGCCATGGGGCGCGCCTCTCCTTCGGCATGGCGCTGCTCACCGTCGCGACGGCGGCCGTACCCGGCATCCTGCTCGGGCTGCTCGCCGCCTGGCGCGGCGGCTGGCTCGAACGGTTGCTCGAACTGGTCTCGACCGTGCTGCTCGCGCTGCCGGGGTTGCTCCTGGTGCTGATCCTGCTCGCCTTCGCGCCCGGCACCTTCGGGCCGCTCTATCTCGGTCTCGCGCTTACGCTCTGGATCGAGTTCTACCGCGTGACCCGGGTCACGGCTGCCGGCGTGCTGAAGCAGACGCATGTTGAAGCGGCGCGGCTGCTCGGCTTCGGTACCGGCTATATCCTGCGCAGCCTGGTCCTACCCGAGATCCGGCCGATCCTGATCACGCTCGCCGCCTTCGCCATGTCGACGGCGATCATCGCAATCTCGACGCTCAGCGCGATCAGCGTGGGCCTGCGCCCGCCGACGCCGGAGCTCGGCGCGATGATCGTGGAGTTGCTGCCCTATTATGACGAGGCGCCGCTGCATGTGCTGATGCCCGGCATCCTCATCTTCCTGCTCGTGCTCGGGCTCCAACTCGCGACGCGGAGCGATCTGGGATGAACGCTCCGGTCCGCTTCCAGTCGCTGACGGTCTCCGGCCTCGAGATCCGCGCGGGCAACACGACCATCGTTCGCGACGTCGCCTTCACGCTCTCGCACGGCCGGCCCGTCACCTTGCTCGGCGCCAGCGGCTCCGGAAAATCGCTGGTCGCGCATGCCATCATGGGCAGTCTGCCGAGCGGTCTTTCGGCGCGAGGCATCGTCAAGCTGGACGACGAGGATCTTCTCGCCGGAAGCCCGACACAAACGCGAGCGCGCTGGGGGCGGACGATCGCCATCCTGCCGCAGGAGCCCTGGCTCGCGCTCGATCCGACCATGCGGATCGAAGGTCAGGTCGGCGAGATCCATCGCTACTTGCACGGCCTCGGTCCAGCGGAAGCCGGCAAGAGCCTGCGTGACGACCTGGCCGAGGTCGGGCTCGGCGACAGGACAAAGGCCTACCCCCACGAGCTCTCGGGCGGCATGTGCCAGCGCGTAGCGATCGCCGTGACGCATGCGGCCGGCGCCTCCCTCCTGATCGCCGACGAGCCGACCAAGGGACTCGACGCCGCGCTGCGCGACGGTGTCGTCGACAGGTTGCGCGAAGAGGTGGATCAAGGCCGCCTGCTGCTGACCATCACACATGACATCGAGGTCGCGGCCGCCCTCGGCGGCATGATCGGCGTCATGCTCGACGGATCACTCGTCGAGTTCGGCCCGGCTGACGAGGTCCTGGATAATCCCCAGCATGAATACGCCCGCGCGCTAATTGCGGCGAACCCGACGCGCTGGCCAGCGCTCGCCCTGGCGACAGCCGGCGAGCCGATCGTCTCCGCGACCGGGCTGTCGAAGCGCTTCGGAGAGAGGGTGCTGTTCGACGGCTTCGACATCGCGGTCCGGCGCGGCGAGATCGTCGCGATCGTGGGGCCTAGCGGTTGCGGCAAGACGACGATCGGAAACATTCTCCTCGGCCTCGTCAGACCCGACAGCGGCGAAGTTGAGCGCTCACCTGGCATTGCGGCGACCCGCTTTCAGAAGCTTTACCAGGACCCTCCAGCAGCCTTCGCCCCACATCAGACACTGCGGCAAAGCTTCGGCGACCTGCTGAGGCTGCACTGCCTCGCCTGGGCGCAGGCCGAGGCCAGCATGCGGTGCTTCGGCCTGGGGCAGGAGCTCCTTGATCGGCGCCCGGGCGAGGTATCCGGCGGCGAACTCCAGCGCTTCGCGATCCTGCGGGCGCTCCTGCTCGACCCGGTCTTCCTCTTCGCCGACGAAGCCACCTCGCGGCTGGATCCGGTCACCCAGAAGGAGGTGTTCGCAATCCTGATCGAAGCGGTCCGCGAGCGTGGCCTGGGCCTGCTGATGGTGACGCATGAGGCCGCACTTGCAGAGAAAATCGCATCGCGCATTCTGAAATTGCCGGCCTGATGGCTCCTGTGCGGCTTGCGACGATCTCAGTGTCTGGATTCGGGCGATCCGTGAATGTCTGGGCCTGGCGCATTGTGTCCTGACAACCGTCCAACGCATATGGCCCAATTCGGACATAGCGAACCATCGGTTATTGGATGTGATGCTGATCAAATCGCTGCGCCGCCAAACGCGATTTGCCGACCACTGCCGTCGCTCCGCTATTTATAGTCGGCGCCGAGTTGCAGTCGGTGTGGCGCGCGGAGCTGTTGCTCTAATGGCCGCGCCCAAGTCGCCCACAAACCGACCGAGAACTGAGTTGAAGCCGACACTCAAGCTAAACTTCGGCCGCCACGGTCGCAGGCCGCACGGCGCCGCGACAAGATAACGAGGGGTGCCAGGGGACAGTCCTAGAACGCCGGTGAGATAGCACCAGGCGAAGGCGACCACTCCCTTCATCGTGGCTGTCGATCATGGCACCTGTCGCTGGAAGGGAAACACCCATTTCCAATCTCGTCGCATGTCGATCACGGTCCAGCCCCTATCGTTCGCCTCGTCCAGCGCCTTGTCGAGGCGACCGATCTGCGACGTGCGATCATAGGCCCATTCGCGAATCGCGTCTGTGTGGTGGAGGATCGCCATAAGGCGCGGCCCTGAGCCGGCCGCGGTCCATTGCAGCATCTGATGGTCGCCATCAGAATTGCCGAAGGCGATGATCGGCCGGCGGCCGATAAAGCGGTTAATCCCGACAGGCTTGCCAGGCCCATCGTCGACGAATTCTACCTGCGCCTGCTTGACAAGCTCTGCTTTGCCATCCGTTGCCATCTGCAGCTTGACGACCACCGACGAGCCGACGACCTGCTCGGGCGGGACGCCATACGCCTTCTCGGCAAAGACGCGAATGAACTCGACGCCACCGCCCGAGACGATGAACGTCTTGAAGCCGCTGGCGCGTAGATGCGCCAGCAGTTCAAGCTGAGGCTGGTAGACCAGCTGGTCATAGGGCTGACCAAAGCGCGGATGACGTGCCGTCGCGAGCCACTCCGCCACGGTTCTGGCGAAGGCATCAGTGGTCATGCCGGCGTGGCTTATCGCCAATATCTCCTGGACGTCCTTGTGACTCAAGGCGGAGAGCGCTTTCGCGTCGCCCGCAACAATGGCTCTGAACGCGGGCCTGCCTTGCCAGGCCGGATTCTGGGGCGCGAGCGCCTTGGTCCGGTCGAGCGCGAACTGAAGCTGGAAATAGCTGGGCTGCTCGGCCCAGAGCGTGCCGTCATTGTCGAAAACCGCAATGCGTTCGGCTGGCGGCACATAATCCGGTCCGCCTTCGCGCGTCACGCGCGCGATGAACGCAAGCAGAGTGTGCTTGCCCAGCCCCTGGTTCCACGAAGGCAAAGGATCAGGCTGAGCCAGCGCCGCTGGAGCTGGCAGAAGTGTGGCGGACAAAGCGGCAAGGGCGAAGCGTCGGGTGAGGCTCATACGATGGCTCCTCAGGGCTGATGGCAATCGCCTCGCGGCAAAAAGCACAGCCGGCTGCGTTAGCGCCTAATGAGCGGGCTCCAGGCTCTTCTGCATCCGTTCGATCAGCTGATCGATGCTGAAACTCGCGGGGCGCTGGCTCGGCGGATACTCCTTAAACGTCGCTAGAAACGGCCCGACGATCGATTGCGACGCCAGAAACGGCGCCGGGTTCGAGGTAAACCAGTCATAGTAGGAGTTGGACGTGATGTCGGCGCGTTCGTATGGATCCGAGCGCAGATCGAAGAGTTTTGGCGTGCGAAGCTTCGTGAAGGGCTCGGCCCAGATCCGCAGCGTTCCGGTTGCGCGCTGCTCTTCGAAGACGATTTTCCAATTCTCGTAGCGCATCGCGACGAGATCACCGTCGTCATTGAAGTAGAAGAATTCCTTGCGTGCGCCGTGCGGCTGGCGGCCGGTCAGGTAAGGCAGCTGATCATAGCCGTCGAGATGGACCTTAAAGATCTTGCCGGTCGCCTGATGGCCCGTCAGCAGCTTGCTTTTGATGTCGGGTTCACCGGCGGCGGCGAGAAGGGTAGGCAGCCAATCCATTCCGCTCACAATGTCATTGGAGACGGATCCAGCCTGGATACGGCCGGGCCAGCGTATGAGGCACGGAACACGGAAGGCGCCTTCCCAGTTCGTATTCTTCTCGCTGCGGAACGGCGTCGTGCCGGCGTCAGGCCAGGAGTTCTGATGAGGACCGTTATCGGTGGTGTAGAGCACGATCGTATCGTTCGCGAGGCCGAGATCGTCGACCGCCTTGAGAACGGCTCCGACTTGCGCGTCATGTTCGATCATACCGTCGGCATACTCAGTCCTTGAGGTGAGGCCGGGCTGGTCGCGTCGGGCATCCTGCACATGAGTGCGAAAGTGCATCCGCGTAGTGTTGAACCAGCAAAAGAAAGGCCTGTTTGCCCTTGTCTGCCGTTGGATGAAGTCAATCGCGGCCGCCGAGGTTTCGTCGTCGATCGTCTCCATGCGCTTCTTGGTCAGCGGACCGGTATCTTCAATGACCTGGCGGCCGATGCGTCCCCAGCGAGGATGCTCGGTGGGATCGTCGCGCTCCGACGCCTTGCAACGCAAAACGCCGCGCGGGCCGAGAGTTTCACGGAAACGAGGGTCGCGCGGATAGGTTCGCGATTCCGGATCTTCCTCGGCGTTGAGGTGGTAAAGATTTCCGAAGAATTCGTCGAAGCCGTGGACGGTCGGGAGGTAGGCGTTGCGGTCGCCCAGATGGTTCTTGCCGAATTGACCGGTGGCGTAGCCGAGCGGCTTCAGCAGCTCGGCGATGGTGGCGTCCCTATCTTGAAGACCGACAGCCACGCCCGGCATGCCCACCTTGGAAAGACCGGTGCGCAGTGTGCATTGGCCGGTGAGGAACGAGGATCGGCCCGCGGTGCAGCTCTGCTCGGCATAGTAGTCGGTGAACATCATCCCTTCGCGGCCGATGCGGTCGATGTTCGGCGTGCGGTAGCCCATGACACCGTGCGAATAGAGGCTGAGGTTGGCCTGCCCGACATCATCGCCAAAGATCACCAGAATGTTCGGCCGACGACCTCCCGCAGAAGTGGTGGCGAGTGGCACCGGCGCTGGCTGCACCTGGGCTACCGCACTCCGCTCGGTCATGCCTGTTGCAGCCAGCGCAGTCCCGCCAAGGAGCATGTGCCGCCGGCTAGGGTGCCCCGCGGTGTTACCGTCTTTACGTTCGGATGCGTCGCTCATGGTGGTCTCCTCTCCGGGCTATCGTAGTGGCGAATAGGGACCGGTCGTCCCCATGCGGATCAGTGGGTGCCTTTTGACGCTGTCCTCGAACTCGCCGACCTGCTTGAGGACGGAGTACGACCCAGCTGGGCCGGCCGCTGGGGTTGCGTCTGCGCTGGCTGGGCCTGATCGAAGCACCTGCGCCGCAACCATGGCGGCGGTGCCGCCGAACAAATTTCTGCGATCCATCGCCATATCCTCAGGTTTTTCGAATGATGCAGCGAAATCCGACATGGCTTGTAGAGGTGTCTATTGGCTCTGCGTGGCGGGCGGCAGGGCGATAGCGGCGGCAGTAGTTCGGCGCACAAAGATGCGAGCCGCCCTTCAGCACTTTGCGCGGGATCATGATCTGCGGCTGATGCGGATCGTAGCTCTCTGATTCCCGGCCGCCGCGCGGGTTCTGCGGGACACAACAGGCTTTAGGCGCATCGGCCTGATGTCGCGCGGACCAGAAATCTGCGGTCCATTCCCAAACATTGCCGATCATGTCGTGGAGCCCATATCCGTTCGATGGAAAGGCCCGGACCGGGGAGGTGCGGGCCCAGCCATCCTCCCTGCTGTTCTCCTGAGGAAACGCGCCCTGCCAGATGTTGGCCATATGGCGGCCCTCCGGTGTGAGCTCATCACCCCAGGCAAACTCGCAGCCCTCGCGCCCGCCCCAGGCCGCAAACTCCCATTCGGCTTCGGTCGGTAATGCCTTGCCGGCCCAATTCGCATAGGCCTCGGCATCGAGATAAGCGACATGCACTACGGGATGATCGTCGAGGCCCTTGATCGAGGAGCCAGCGCCATAGGGCTTGCGCCACGTCGCGCCGAACTTGAATGTCCACCATTGCGACCAGTCACGCGTATCGACCGGATGGCATGGCGGATCGAACATGAGCGAGCCGGCCCGCAACATGTGCGGCAACGCACCCGGGTAGTCCCTGGGATCGGGAGCAATCTCGGCTGAGGTGACATGCCCGGTTGCATCGACGAAGGCGCCGAACTGGCGATTGGTCACCGGCGTCTGATCAATCCAGAAACCGTCGACGTTGACCTGGTGGCTCGGCGCTTCCTCGACATAGTGCCGGTCGGACCCCATGCGGAATACTCCGCCATTGATCCAGGTCATTCCGATCTTGCTGATGGCATCATCAAGTCGGGCAGAGGCTTCAGTCGGGATCGCGTTGCCGAGTGTCACGGGTGCGGTTCCTCCGACGCAGGATCGGGAGTGAGCGAGACGTCAGGGCGCGGCAACGCGCTCAATATCCGGGAGCCGCCAGGTCTTCTCGAACAAAGGCTTCTGCGGCCCATAGAAGCGCATCATCACCTCGAAGCCGCGCTGCGGGTCGGTCGGGACCCAGTTTCCTTCACCGCCGGCCGGCGCTTTCGGTCCAAAATGGATGTCGACCGAACCATCCGAATTCTTCTGCACTTCCGGGACATTCGAGCCTCGGCTCGACCGCGACATGTTCCGGATCAGAGCATGCGTCTCCCGGTCGTAGGCGGTGATCGACCAGTAGAGGTCGACCGGGGCGCTGGCCGGCACGGTCAGCCGGTAGGTCTCGGCGCCGCTGAATGGCTTGCCATCCCTGTCGCGGATCGCGACGAGGTAGAACTGCCCCGAGCCGAGATGCTTAACGCTAGAGAACGCGAAGGAGTAGAAGGCGCCACGGTCGTCGAGCGGATAGACGCCCGGCTTCGAGAAGTTGGTCGCCAGTCCCTCGACAACGTCCGGCGCGACTGGCAGTGCCCACCGTCCACCAGGATAGTACGGCGTGAATAGGTCCTCGTAGCGGACATCGAGCAGTGCCTTAGCTTCGGAGGCTGCCTGTTCGAGGACCTTTTGGCCGTCCGCGCTCGGCTTGAACGGCTTGCCCTGCTCGATGCCGACCGACTTCAGCTGGTCGATCATAGCCTTGTCTCGCTCCTGCCAGGGCTCCCGCTGGATGAAGCGGTCGAGTGCCTCGAAAAAGCGGATGTCGTAGGGAATGGTGCTGTCGTAGAGGACGTCCGTGGCGTCGACGAAGGTTGGCGGCGGCGGGTTCGCGGCGGCGGAGAGCGGATAGAGCTTGATCCGCTTGCCGTAGGCTACAGCGTTTGCGATGTCGGCGGCATTGCCGCCGAGCGCGTTGGAGCGGAGCAGCGGCCCGGCCATGTAGGTCGACGAGTGCACTACGATGTATCCGTTTGGTATTGGCGCGGTATGACGCGGCGGCAGAATGAGATATTTGCCTCCTTTACCCTTGTCGGCGCCGGCCGGCCCGACATCCTCCAGAGCGGTCTGCCAAGCGTCCGTGATCGTGCCGGTCAGGGAGCCGCCTTCTGCCGACGGAAGTTCCAGCACCATCGGACCCGCCTCCTTCGTGCTGATGAACGGCATGAAGTAGATTGTGCTCGGGTTAGGTGTCAGGGTCTGGTTCTTCCAGTCGAGAAAGCGCGACCAGTAGACAATCTGGTTGTCCTTGCCGCCGGCCTTGAGAGCCGCCTGCAACATGAGGTCGAAATTGACTGCCGGCATTCCCCAGACGACCGCCTCGACGGCTCGGCGATGGACGGTGCGCTGGCCCAGCTCCTCAGGGGACAGATTTTGAGCACTGGCAGGTGCTGCCGCGCAGATGAATGCCAGCAGTGCGAGACCAAAGTTCCTCATCGCTTCGTTTCCTGCAATCGCCCGTTCAGAACGGGTTGATGTAGTTGAGGATCGCAACCTGCCGCAGGATCACTCGGCGGATCATGTGGCTGGCCTTGACGTGGTCGGTGAAAATCGCGGCCGTCCCCGTGCTGCCTGCGGGCAGGCGCATCGCGGCTACCTGATCATCGAGCCTGATCCGCACCACGAAGGGGGCGGCGGAGATATCGCCTGGCAGGACGGCGCGCCCGCTCACCTCTGTCTGCCCCGACGCAATGGCTTGCAGCACCGCCTCAACCCGGCCGGTATGGACTTCGCCCGGCCGGATCTTGAAGGCGACCTCGACCGGCTGCCCGACCTCGATATAGCGCGCGTAGATCTGCGCGATCTCGACTCCTATGATGGTTTCGGAGCTGTCGATGAAGGCCATGACCGGCGCCTGCGCGGTGACGCGGGCGCCCTTGCGCAAGGCCAGGTTGGTGACATAGCCATCGGCCGGAGCCAGGACCGTTGTCTTATCGAGATTCCATTTCGCGGTGGCGAGCTGCGCCTGCAGCTGCTCGACCTCGGCCTGGCGCTGCTCGACGTCGAAATTGCGGCCCGCGCCGCGATCGTGCAGCGCCTCCATCTGCGAGCGCCGCAGCTCGGCGAACTTCAACTGCGCCGCCAGCGCGGCCGCCTGCGCCTCGTAAACCGTCGGGTCGATGCGAAGTAGCACGTCGCCCTGTTTCAGCGTCGCATTGGCACGCACCGGGACGTCGATCACCTCGCCGGCGACGGAAGGCACGATCTGCACGGCGTTGCGCGCCACCAGGACAGGCCCGGACGGCGCCCCCCAACCCATCGGAATGAACAGGCCGAGATTGAGGGCGACCAGGACCAGCAGCGGCGAGAACTTCCAGAAGGGACTCCAGGGGATCCAGCGCAGCCAGACGAAGAGACTCAGGATGGCGAAATAGCTCGCCATGAGGAAGACCATCATCTGGCGGTCTCCTTCATCGCGGGAGCATCCACATAGGCCCAGATCAGGACCAGCGGCCAGAAGACGAAGCCGAACAGAAGCGCCGCCCAGCTGCCGGCCGCGACGGCCTCCGGCCAGGGATGACCGCGCTGTCGCGCGATCCGCCCGGGCAGCATCCCGAGTCCTATGACCACAGCAAGGCAAAAGCCGGCGACAACTAGAAGAACGATCCAAGCAAAAAGGTCGATTGGCGCCATAAACCCTACCCCAAGGCTGGCTAGACGGCTTGTAGTCGCTTCGTATTCGGTTCGAGCATGCCGCATTCACTTGCTTCGATGAATAATCGAAGCGCATTCGGAATGAATTTTATTATAATTATATGCGAGAATCGATTGCCTGCCTGGTGTTTTTGCGTCTTACTGCTGGTTGTAGCGCATATCAATCCGGTTGTGATGCGCAGTTTGTGCCAAACACGGGAGGGAGGCCCATGGAGCAGGCTGCGCAAAAGCGGGAGCAGTCCGCCAACTTCGTGGCGCGCACCATTGCGATCGATTGCTTCGAGCGGCTGCAGCAGGCGACGCCAGCGACGCAATCCGAGATCATCCAAGTCGAACGCGGCCCGATGCGGGGCCAATTGCGCCATCTCGCCATTGAGGGGTTGGCGCTCGGGCTTGGCCGTTTCGATCGCGGGCTGATCTCGCAAGGTGTCTTCAGCCAGCGCGACATCACCTTTGGCATGTTGTTCGAGTGCGAGGGCGAGTTCGCCGGGCCGGCGCTGACCGATGGCCATGTCGGCGTTTGGTCGCCCGGCGCCGAGCATGTGCATCGCTATTCCGGCGGCGCCGCCTTCGGCGGAATTTGTGTCTCGGCTCAAGAGCTGGAGCGCTTCTTCGGCTCGGGCAGCGAGCTCGGCTGCCTGGAGGCCTGGAAGCGGCAGTCGAGTTTCCGCATAGAAGGTGGCCATGCCGCATCGATGGCGCGCGTGCTGCACGACATCGTGAGCCGGGTCGACGGCAGCATCCAGCTCGACTTGCATGAGATCGATTTTTGGAAGGACACGATCCTGGATGCGATCACCGGGGCGCTGGCCCGGCCCGACTATCACAGCCGCGCGCTGTCGCGGCGACTACTTTACGACATCCTCGACTTTCTCGAATTCCACGAGGCTCACCCGATGAGTGTCGCGCGGATCCTCGCCGAATTCGGCCTATCTCGCCGTTCTCTGCACCGGCTGTTCCACGAGGAGATCGGTATCGGGCCAATCGAATTCTTACGCGACAGGCGGCTCTGCCGGGCACGTTCGCAGCTCAAGCTGCTCAAGGGCCGGGGGACGATCGCCGATGTCGCCTTCCGCTCGGGATTTTGCGATGTCGGTCGCTTCTGCGCCTATTACCGTCGCTTGTTCGCCGAGTATCCGGCCGAAACGGTCAAGCGGCACCGGTTGCATTGAGGCAGGGAGCAGAGGATGACCATGCGGGCGCTGACTAGGGCCGCCATCCGCAGCCTCCCCGCCCTGGTCCTGGCAGGCGCGCTGGGATCGATGGCGCATGCCTCCGAAGGCGGGGCCAGCCTGTTCGTGCCGGGGCTCAATGTGCCGGCCGGCGGAATCGTGCCGCCTCCCGGCTTCTATTTCGACAACACCCTGCTGTTCTATCGCGGCTCGCTGACCGGCCAGCGCAGCACATCGCTCGGCGGCAACGTCGTTGCCGGCGTGAGGGCCAGTATCTGGGGTGATTTCGCCACGGGGCTCTGGGTGACGCCCGCCGAGATCTTCGGCGGGCGGCTCGCCTTCGGGCTCAGCGTGCCCTTTGGCGAGCCGAGCGTGCGGGCGGGCGCCCTACTCAGCGGGCCGCGCACCAATAGCCAGCCGATCGGGCTCAGCGTTCGCGACGCCACGGTGAATTTCGGCGATCCCGTAGCCACAGCGACGCTCGGCTGGAATGCGGGCAACTGGCATTGGAAGCTCGCCGCCGCCGTCAGCATCCCGGCCGGCGCCTATCAACCCGGCGAGCTCTCCAACCTCGCCCTCAATCGCTGGATTGGCGACTTCTCGGCCGGTCTGACCTATCTCGAGCCGACACTCGGCCTCGATATCTCGACCGTCGTCGGCCTCACCGTCAACGGCAAGAACCCCGACACCGACTACCGGACCGGGCAGGAATTCCACATCGATGTCGGCATCAGCAAGAACCTGACCAAGGAGCTCTCGGTCGGCCTCATCGGGTCGCATTACCAGCAGATAACCGGCGACAGCGGCCCAGGCGCGACCCTAGGCCCCTATAAGGGCCGCACCACGGCGATCGGCGGCACGATCGGCTACACCTTCATGGTCGGGGCGACCCCTATCGCCACTCGCGTCAAAGTGCTGCGCGAAGTCGACGTCAAGAACCGGCCGCAAGGCACGATAGGATGGGTACAGCTCTCGTTCCCCCTCTGGATGCCGACGCATCCCGCTCATGTGGCCAAACCTGCCGTGGTGAAGGAATAGACCTCCACCTGTGCGCCGACCGGCAGCAGCGCGCCACGTCGCACCAGCCGAGCTATGCCGCTTTCCACCAACGTCCGGTTCCAGGCAGGAGCCCGATGTCCGGTTGTGGCGCAATGCTGTCTCGTCGGGTGCAGCCCGCATTGTCGATCCAATCGTACCGCTGTGGATCGCGGGTTGAGCCGG
>NZ_JBBBBQ010000017.1:0-57979 GCF_037120455.1 Allobosea sp. CCNWLY174
ACCACCGCCACGCGCGCCGATACCGCGCTCATCGAGCGCGCAATGTCGTCCGCCAGCGAAATCACCCGCGACGACTTCGTGCCAGGCGCAGGCTCGAGCTCGTACAAGGTCACGACCGGGCCGGGGCGAACCTGGCTGATCTCGCCGCGCACGCCAAAATCCTCGAGCACGCCTTCCAGCAAGGTGGCGTTCTGCTCCAGCGCGTCAGTCGAGATGGTGTTGGCCGGGATCTTCTTCGGTTCGGCGAGATAGGTCAGCGGCGGCAGCTCGAAACCTTCGCGATCGAGCAGCGAGGGCTGGGCTTCGCGCGACAGGCGCTTGCCGGGCTTGGGCGCGCGCACCGGCGCGGCGACGCGCGGCGCATTGAGATCGCGCACGTCCTGCGCCTCGAAGGGCTCGTCATCGTCGTCGTAGGCCGGCCGGGCGCTTGGCGCTGCCTTGGCAGCAGCCGGGCGCACGAGCTCGGGGGCGACGACAGGGGACCGGTAGGCCTCCGGATCGCCGGTGAGGTTCGGCTCGCGGCGGACCCGGCCGGTCTGGGCCGGAACGGGCATCGCGCCCGCGCCCGCGGAAGCCGCCTGTGGCGGGCGCGGCAGGCGGCGAAGGATCGCGGCCTTCAGCGCCATGGCGCCATGAGCGACCCAGCCGATCAGGATGACCGAGAACCCCGGTTCGTCGTCGCGACGTTCCTCGCCATCGGCGAAGGGCGCATCGTCGTCCTGGTCCAGTTCCGGATCCTCGTCGGTGACGAAGCCGAAGCCGGCGGCGGCGGTGACGGAGAGGATGGCGATGCCGGCGAAGACGAAGGCGACGAGGCCGCCGAGCGCGGTGCCGCCGAGGCCGACGATGTTGCGGGTGCCCTGCAGCAGCGCGTCGCCGATCACGCCGCCCATCCCGGTCGGCAGAGGCCAGCGCGGCGTCGCCGGCAGGGCGCTCGCCACCGCCGCGCTCGAGACGATGCCGACGACCCAGAGCACGAGCTTGAGGGCGCTGCGATCGAAGAGGTGGAAGCGAATCAGCCGGAGCGACCAGAGCAGCGGCGGCAGCAGCAATGCGACGACGCCAAGGCCCAGCAGCTGCATGGCGAGATCGGCGATCATCGCGCCAGGCCGGCCGAGCAGGTTGTGCACGGTGCCGCGCGTGGCGTTGTTGAGGCTGGGATCGTCGACCGACCAGGTCGCGAGGGCGACGGCGACAGCCACCATCAGCGCGAGCATCGCGATGCCGCCGATTTCTGCGGCGCGGCGCGACAGGAACTCGCGCACCGGATCGGGCAGGCGGTCGATCAGCGATGAGGAGCGTCGGATCGTGCGCATCGGGCCGTGTCTGCGGGCATCAGGAAGGCGGCGAACGCCACCTGTCGAACCGGCAGGTTAGGAAGGTCCGGTTAAGGCCCGCTTAACCTTGCACTGCCGCCGCGGGCTGTCAGGAGATCGAGGAACGATCGGCCTGGCCAGGGCATTTTTCAAACAGCAACCGCAAGGAGGGCACGATGGCCGATGGCGACGACAGGATCGCAAGAATTGCCCGGATCTGGCGCGGCCGCACCGAGCCGGACAAGGCCGATGCCTATGCCGCCTATCTGCTGGAGGTCGGCGTCAGGCCGCTGGCGAAGAAGGCGCTGGGTGCGCAGATGTTCCGCGAGGACAGCGAGACCGAGAGCGAGTTCGTGACGGTCTCCTATTGGGAGAGCGTCGAGGCGATGTCGCGCTTCGCCGGGCCCGATCCGCGGAAGATCCATCACCTCGAACGCGATGCCGAATTCCTGATCGAATTGCCGGAGAAGGTTCAGGTGCTGGAGATCGTACTGGACCGCGCGACGAGCCGCGACTGAGCGGCCCAACGAAAAACCCCGGCGGTCTCCCGCCGGGGCGATGATTCCTGGGAGATGAACCCCTGGTTCAGTCGTGATAGGCGCGCTCGCCGTGCTCGGCGATGTCGAGGCCCTCGCGCTCCTGGTCGGCGGGGATACGCAGCCCGATGATCACGTCGACGACCTTGTAGAGGATTGCCGAGCCGACGCCGCTGAAGACGAGTGTGAACAACACCGCCTTGAGCTGGGCCATGAAGGCCGTGCCGAACTCGTAGGTCGCAGCGACCAGCTCGCCAGGCTTGGTCGAATAGTCGGGGATGCCGGCGCCGCCGAGCGCCTGGTTGACCAGGATGCCCGTGGCCAGCGCGCCGATGATGCCGCCGACGCAGTGGATGCCGAAGACGTCGAGCGAGTCGTCGTAGCCGAGCGCGTTCTTCACGGTCGAGCAGAAGACGAAGCAGACCGCGCCGGCGACGAGGCCGAGGACGATCGAGCCCATCGGGCCGGCGAAGCCCGCCGCGGGGGTGACGGCGACGAGGCCGGCGACCGCGCCCGAGACCATGCCGAGCATGGAGGGCTTGCCCTTGACCGCCCATTCGACGAACAGCCAGGCCACCGCCGCCGCCGCAGTGGCGACGAAGGTGTTGATCATGGCGAGCGCCGCGGTGCCGTTGGCTTCGAGGTTGGAGCCGGCGTTGAAGCCGAACCAGCCGACCCAGAGGAGAGCGGCGCCGATCAGCGTCATGGTCAGCGAGTGCGGCGCCATCAGCTCCTTGCCGAAGCCGATGCGCTTGCCGATCAGGATGCAGCCGACGAGGCCCGCGATACCGGCATTGATGTGCACGACGGTGCCGCCGGCGAAGTCGAGTGCGCCCCATTTGAACAGCATGCCGGCATCGGCGTTGACCGCATCGAGCGCCGCCTGGGCTGCGGCCTTGCCGTCGGTGCCGGCATCAGCCAGCGCCTTGGCGGCGTTGCCGACGGCGTCGGGCCCGCCCCAGTACCAGACCATGTGGGCCATCGGGAAATAGATGAAGGTGACCCAGAGCACGGTGAAGAGCAGCAGCGCCGAGAACTTCATGCGCTCGGCGAAGGCGCCGACGATGAGGGCCGGCGTGATGCAGGCGAAGGTCATCTGGAAGGCGATGTAGACATATTCCGGGATGACGACGCCGTTGGAGAAGGTCGCAGCGGTCGAGTTGCCGTCGACGCCGCGCAGGAAGGCCTTGGAGAAGCCGCCGACGAAGTCGTTGAGGCCGCCGCCATTGGTGAAGGCGAGCGAGTAGCCGAAGACGACCCACATCAGGCTGACGATGCAGACGATGGCGAAGACCTGGGTCAGCACCGAGAGCATGTTTTTGGAGCGGACGAGGCCGCCATAGAACAGGGCCAGGCCGGGCACGGTCATGAGCAGGACGAGGATCGTCGAGCTCATCATGAAGGCAACGTCGCCCTTGTTGGGCACTGGGGCGGGCGGCGCGGCCGGGGTTTGCGCCAGCGCGGCGCCGGCCATTGCGGCGAAGGCCAGCCCGACCAGCCCGGCCCGGTTAAGGGTCTTGGTGTTCATCGTAAAACTCCTGGGAAGGTCGGGGATCAGAGGGCGTCGCCGTCGGTCTCGCCGGTGCGGATCCGCACGGCCTTCTCGATCGACGAGACGAAGATCTTGCCGTCGCCGATCTGGCCGGTGCGGGCGGCGGCGGTGATGGCTTCGATCACCTTGCCGACGAGGTCGTCGGTGACCGCGACCTCGATCTTGATCTTGGGCAGGAAGCTCACGGCATATTCGGCGCCGCGATAGATTTCGGTATGGCCCTTCTGGCGGCCATAGCCCTTCACTTCGGTCACGGTCAGCCCGTGCACGCCGATGGCGGTGAGCGCGTCGCGCACCTCCTCCAGCTTGAACGGCTTGATGACGGCCATCACGATCTTCATGGCTGGGTTGTCCCCCGCTTGTGCGTCGCCGGACCGCGATCCAAACGACGTCGTTGCGCCTCTCGCGCCCTTTCGAGCCAGGCGCGTCGGGGGATGCCTTTCAAGCCGCGTGCCAACCGGTGGATGTGGCGCGCGAGCGGGCAATGCCGCGATTCCGCCATGATCCGGCGGGGTTCAGCACATAAAGATGATCAATAATTAGGCAGATGCCGCGAAAGCAGGCGATAAGCGCATTCAGGCGCGATCGGGCCGCGGCCGGATCAGGCCTTCCTGCGCGACCGAGGCGACGAGATTCCCGTCCCGATCGAAGATCAGCCCGCGCGAAAAGCCGCGCGCACCGGAGGCCGAAGGGCTGTCCTGGGCGTAGAGCAGCCAGTCGTCCGCCCGGAAGGGGCGATGGAACCACATGGCATGGTCGAGGCTGGCGCTCTGGACGCGCCGGTCGAAGACGCTTGTGCCGTGAGCGATCAGGCTGGAATCAAGCAGCATCAGGTCGGAGGCATAGGCGAGCACGCTCTGGTGCAGCGCCGGCTCCTCGGGCAGTGTCTGGGACGCCCTGACCCAGACATTGAATTTCGGTTCCCGCGGCCCATCCGCCGCGTAGCGGCTCATCTCGACGGGGCGGATCTCGATCGGCCGCTCGCGCCGGTAATAGGCGCGCACCGCCTCGGGCATATGTGGCAGCACGTCGCGTTCCATGCCGTCGCGACCGGGAAGCTCCTCCGGCATCGGCACGGCAGGCATGGGCATCTGATGGTCGTAGCCGGGTTCGGCGATCTGGAATGAGGCCGACATCGCGAAGATCGCCGCATCCTTCTGCAGCGCCAGCACGCGCCGCGTCGAGAAGGAGCCGCCATCTCGCAGGCGCTCGACCTCGTAGACGATCGGAATCGCCGGATCGCCCGGCAACATGAAATAGGCGTGCAGCGAATGCGGCTGGCGCGCTTCGACGGTCTTGCAGGCGGCATAAAGCGCTTGGCCGATCACCTGGCCGCCAAAAACGCGGGTCCAGCCATTGTCGGGGCTGCGACCCTGGAACCGGTTGTGTCCGAGCGGTTCGAGATCGAAGATCGAGAGCAGGGTGTTGGCGGCTGATGTCATCGGCAGGGACCGGCACGGCCCGGGCTTGCAGCCCCGGCCGGCTATGGGCAAGACGAGACAGCATCAGCAACGAGCGACTCGGCCGCGTCAAGCGGCGCGATGCGAGGATGGCGACAGTGCAGAGACCCGAGAATGCGAGCCAACGCATCGTCATCGCCGGCGGCGGCGTCGCCGGGCTGACGCTGGCAGTGGCGCTGAAGCAGGCACTGGGCGAGAGCTTCGATGTGATCGTCGCCGATCCGACGCTGGCAGGCCCGCCGCGCGCCGACGATCGCGCCTATGCGGTCGCGGCGGCGGCCCGCAACATGCTGGAAGCGCTCGGCATCTGGCGTCTTGCGGAAGCCACCGCGACGGCGATGACCGAGATGGTCATCACCGACAGCCGCACGCCCGATCTGGTGCGGCCGGTCTTCCTGACCTTCGACGGCGAGATCGAACCCGGCCAGCCCTTTGCCCATATGGTCGAGAACGGCGCGCTGATGGCGGCACTGCTTCAGGTCGCGCGCGCCAATGGCGTCGAATTGCGGCCCGAGAGCGTCCGTTCAGGCATGGAGGACGATGGTGCGATCGCCATTGCCTTCGCCGGCGGCGAAAAGCTCGATGCGGCGCTGCTGATTGCTGCCGACGGCGCCCGCTCGAAATTGCGCGAGCAGGCCGGGATCGGCTGGGTCGGCTGGTCCTATCCGCAATCGGGTATCGTCGCGACGATCGGCCATGAGCGGCCGCATGACGGGCGGGCGGTGGAGCACTTCCTGCCGTCCGGGCCCTTCGCCATCCTGCCTTTGGCCGATGGTGGGAAACTCGGCCATCGCTCCTCGATCGTCTGGACGGAGCGCAGCGAGAACGTCCCGGCCTTGCTGGCGCTGGACGAGAGGGACCTCCTGCTCGAGGTCGAGCGCCGCTTCGGCCTGGAGCTCGGCGAGATCGCCCTGGAGAGCCGCCCGGGCGCCTATCCGCTTTCCTTCGGCGTGGCGCGCCGTTTCGTCGACGGCAGGCTGGCGCTGCTCGGCGACGCCGCCCATGTCATCCACCCGATCGCCGGCCAGGGACTCAATCTCGGGCTGAAGGACGTCGCGGCGCTGGCCGAGGCAATCGTCGACGCGGCCCGGCTCGGCCTCGATGTCGGCGGCTCCGAGGTGCTCGAAGCCTATGAGAGGGGCCGGCGCTTCGACACCGTGGCGATGGGCGTGGTTACCGACGGGCTCAACCGGTTGTTCTCGAACGATTCGACCCCGTTACGATTGGCACGCGATCTCGGCCTCGGCCTGGTCGAGCGCATGCCGGGGCTGAAGCGCTTCTTCATTCGTGAGGCGGCCGGCTTGGCCGGGCCGACGCCGCGGCTGCTGAAGGGCGAGATGCTGTAGGTCTATCCGCCGCCATAACCGGAGGCCGACTCGGTCATACCGAGTCGGGCCGGCGGCTTCTAATGACTCAGGGATCGAACTTCGGGAGTCCGCCCGAATCATACTTGAGTCAATCCAAGTAGGACGCGCGATCTCCGGTCTTATCCTTCCAGCTGGCGCGCCTCTTCCGGCAGCATGATCGGAATACCGTCGCGGATCGGGTAGGCGAGCTTGGCGGCGCGGCTGATCAGTTCCTGGCGTCCGGCGTCGTATTCCAGCGTCGCCTTGGTGACCGGGCAGACGAGGATTTCCAGTAGCTTCGGGTCGATTCGCGTCACCGCTGGCACCGTGCCTTCCTCGTCCGTATCCATCACCACCTGTCTCCAGACCTCATTTGCGGGGCAGATCGGCCAGCATGCCGGCCGCCACCATCAGCTTTGGCAGGGAGAGCCCCGACATGGCAATGGCCGAAACGGTGGCACGGGTGCGTTCGGCATCGGCGCCGCGCTCGGCCAGCCAGTCCTTCAGCGCGTCCGGGCCAGGCTTGCCGGTCGCGATCTCCTGCGTCAGCCCGGCATGGCCATCGGTCAGGGTCTCGACCGCGCGCTGGCGGGCGAGACGCTCGTAATCGTCGGTCGCCGGGACGGCTTCAGCAGCTGATCTCAGCGTCGAGAAGCCGAAGACCGAATCGGTCCCGAAATGAATCCGGGCGACCTCGACGATGTCGCGCTTGGTCCGGCTGGCGATGTCGACGATGTCGGTCGCCTCGGCGAGCCAGGGCAGGCTGGCGACGCGGATCGCCAGCGCTTCCGGTACGCCTTCGGCCGTGAGTGCGGCGATGCGGGCATTGCGGGCCTGGGCGGCCGCCTCGGGCAGCAATTCGCCGAGTGCGCCCTCCAGCGCTCCGACGCCCTTGGCATAATGCGCCACGGTCTGCTCGATCGCGCCGGGCTTGGCGACGCCGCGACGCAGGAACCAGCGCATCCGGTCGACGACCAGCTCCTGTGCGGCGGCATAGAGCCCGGTCTGCGTCTTGCCCGGCAGTTTGGCGTCGAGCGCATCGATGGCGCCGTTCAGCGCGATCAGGTCGAAGGCATCGCGGGCTACGGCATAGGCCGCCGCGATCGCCGGCGCCTCGGCGCGGGTCTGGTCGGCCAGCATCGAGACGATGGCCGGGCCGCCGCGGTTGATGATGGCGTTGGCGAGCTGGGTCGCGACAATCTCGCGGCGCAGCCTGTGGCCGGCGATCTCCTTGGCATAGCCCTCGCGCAGCGGCTGCGGGAAATAGCGGATGAGCTCGCTCTTGAGATAGGGGTCGTCGGGGATCGCCGAGTCGAGCAGCGCGTCGTGCAGAGCGAGCTTGGCATAGGCGATGAGCACCGCGAGCTCCGGCCGGGTCAGGCCTTCGCCGCGCTTCTCGCGTTCGATCAGCACGGCATCCGAGGGCAGGTACTCGACGCCGCGATCGAGCCGGCCCTCCTCCTCCAGCCGAACCATCAGCCGGCGCAGATGCGGGCTTGCCTGGATTCCCTGCGCCTCGGTGAGGGAGAGTGCCAGGGTCTGCAGGTAGTTGTTGCGCAGGACGAGCAGGCCGACCTCGTCGGTCATCTCAGCCAGCAGGGCGTTGCGCTTCTTCTCGGGCAAGCGGCCGTCACGAACGGGGTCGGCCAGCGCGATCTTGATGTTGACCTCGACGTCGGAGGTGTTGACGCCGGCGGAGTTATCGATCGCATCGGTGTTGAGGCGCACGCCGTTGCGGGCCGCCTCGATCCGGCCGCGCTGGGTCGCGCCGAGATTGGCGCCCTCGCCGATCACCTTGGTGCGCAGATCGGAGCCGGTGACGCGGATCGCATCATTGGCGCGGTCGCCGACCTGGGCGTCGGTCTCGTCGCTGGCGCGGATATAGGTGCCGATGCCGCCGAACCAGAGCAGGTCGACCGGCGCCTTCAGGATCGCGGTCATCAGTTCGGCCGGCGTGGCCTGCGCCTTGTCGAAGCCGATGGCCTGCCGGACCTCGGGCGAGAGCGCGATGCTCTTGGCCTGGCGCGAGAAGATGCCGCCGCCCTTCGAGATCAGCGATTTGTCGTAGTCCTGCCAGGACGAGCGCGGCAGGGCGAAGATGCGCTGGCGTTCGGCGAGGCTCTTGGCCGTATCCGGATCGGGATCGAGGAATATGTCGCGATGGTCGAAGGCGGCGATCAGCTTGATCGCCGGCGAGAGCAGCATGCCGTTGCCGAAGACGTCCCCGGACATGTCGCCGACGCCGGCCACGGTGAAGGGGGTCGTCTGGATGTCGACGTCGATCTCGCGGAAATGGCGCTTCACCGCTTCCCAGGCGCCGCGGGCGGTAATGCCCATACCCTTGTGGTCGTAGCCTTGCGAGCCGCCCGAGGCGAAGGCGTCGCCGAGCCAGTGATGCTTCTCGGCCGAGAGCGCATTGGCGGTGTCGGAGAAGGTCGCCGTGCCCTTGTCGGCGGCGACGACGAGATAGGGATCGTCGCCGTCATGACGGACGGTGTCGGGCGGCGGCAGGATCTTCTCGCCGTCGAGATTGTCGGTGAGCTCGAGCAGGGTGCGAATGAAGATGCGGTAGCTCTCGGTGCCCTCGGCGAGCCAGGCGGCGCGATCGGAGGCCGGCGGCAATTGCTTGGGAACGAAGCCGCCCTTGGCGCCGACCGGGACGATGACGGCGTTCTTGACCTGCTGGGCCTTGACCAGCCCGAGCACCTCGGTGCGGAAGTCCTGGGGCCGGTCCGACCAGCGCAGGCCACCGCGCGCGACCTTGCCGAAACGCATATGAATGCCCTCGACGCGCGGCGAATAGACGAAGATCTCGTAGAGCGGCCGCGGCAGCGGCATGCCGTCGACCTGGCCGGAGGCGAGCTTGAACGAGATCGTGCCGCGCGGGTGCCCGTCAGGCCCGATCTGGAAGAAGTTGGTGCGCAGCGTCGCGTCGATCAGGTTGACGAAGCGGCGCAGGATGCGGTCCTCGTCGAGGCTGGTGACGTCGGCGAGCGCGGCTTCGATGCGCTCGCGCTCGGCCTTCATCTGCTCGGCGCGCTTCTCGTCAGAGAGGTGCGGGTCGAACTTGGCGACGAAGAGCTTCACCAGCCCCGTGGCGATGCCGGAATGGCGGGTCAGCGCGTCGGCGATGTAGCCCTGCGCATAGGGCGCGCCGACCTGTCGCAGATAGCGGCCGAGCGCCCGCAGCAGTGCAGCTTCCCGCCAGGCAAGGCCGGCGGCAAGGACGAGTTGGTCGAAGCGGTCGGATTCGGTGAGGCCGCGGAACTGCGCCATCAGCGCCGCCTCGATCGTCGGATCGAGGTTCTCGATGTCGATCTCGCCGCCGCTGGCGCGCTCCAGCGTCATGTCGTGCAGCCAGACGCGGCTGTCGGCTCCGGCTCCGCCGTTCTGTTGCGGGGTGATGTTGAAAGTGCGCTCGTTGACGACGCGGAAGCCCATGTTCTCCAGCATCGGCACGCGCTCGGAGAGCGAGATCGCGGCGCCGCGCGAGAACAGCTTGAGATTGGCCCGCGTCGGGCCGTCGCCGTCGCGGCGGTAGAGATTGACGGCGCGCGGCCGCTCCGCCGACAGCTTCTGCAGCATGTCGACGTCGACCAGCGCGTCCTCTGCTGAATAACGCTCGCGATAGGCGGCGCCGAAGGCCTCGGCATAGCGCTCGGCGAGGGAGCGCGCGGCGGGACCGGCCTTCTGCGCGTCGAGCGCGTCCTTGAGGCCGTCGCTCCAGGTGCGGACGATCGCGGCGATGCCGGCTTCCAGCGTGTTGCGGTCGATCTTGGGCGTGCGACCCTCGTCGCGCCCGATGATGTAGTGGGTGCGGGCGAGCGGCCCTTCCGGATAGGCCGGATAGGCGGCGGAGACGCGGCCCTGGTAGACGCGGGCGAGGAATTCGCCCACGCGCCGGCGCACCGTGGTGTCGTAGCGATCCTTCGGGATGAAGACGAGCGCCGAGACGAAGCGGTCGAACTCGTCGGCGCGGGCGAGCGCGCGGATGCGCGGCCGCTCGGTCAGTTGCATGATGTCGAGGGCGAAGCGCTCCAGCGTCTCGACATCGATCTGGAAGAGCTCGTCGCGCGGGAAGGCGTCGAGCACGTTGTAGAGCGCGCGACCGGAATAGCTCGACGGGTCGAAGCCGGTGCTCTTGAGCACGCGCGCGACCTTGAGACGCAGATAGGGGATGGAGCGGGCGCTGCCGGTATAGGCGTTCGAGGTGAGCAGGCCGACGATGCGCAGTTCGCCGTCGAGCCGCCCGTCGGGCGTGAACAATTTCACGCCGACATAGTCGAGATGGACGCGGCGGTGGACGCGGCTCTTGACGTTGGCCTTGGTGATGATCAGCGCCTGCGGCTTGGCCAGGAAGGCGCGGATCTCCGGCGTCATCACCACGAGCTCGCGATTCTTGCGCAACACCCGAACATCCGGGTCGCGCAGGATGCCGAGGCCGGAGGAGTCGACCGGGTCGGCGGCGGTGTCGCCACCCGCGAAGCGATAAGCGCGAACGCCGAGCAAGGTGAAATTGTCGCCGGCGATCCACTCGAGGAAATTCAGAGCCTCGGCGACCTCGTCCTCGGGCAGCGGCGGCGGATTGGCGCGGTAGGACTGGATCACCTCGGTGATTCGCCCGCGCATCGCGGCCCAGTCGTCGACGGCGAGGCCGACATCGACATAGACGCGGGCAAGACCTGTGGCGAGGCGCTCGCGGGCCTCGGCGGTGTCGATCCGGTCGAGATGGATATGGATCAAGCTCTCGCGGCGCGTGCCTTCGACCGCGCGGCCCGAGGCCTCGCCGGCAAGCGACTGGAAGGTGCCATCGTCCTTGCGCACCACGGCGAGGATGGGATGGGCCACGAGGCGGGGCTCGTAGCCCTGCTCGGCGAGCTCGGCCAGGGTCGAATCCAGCAGGAACGGCTTGTTGTCGTTGACGACCTCGAGGATGGTGATCTGGCGCTCGCGCCCATCCTCATTCACCGCCTCGTCGCGGAAGCGCAGATTGGGCTCGCCGGGCTTGCGGTTGCCGGTCAGGTGGGCGTAGGCGGCGTTGGCGGCGCGAGCCAGGAGTTCGGGCGGCAGTGCAACGAGATCCTCGGCGACGGTCCGGCCATAGAGCAGCTTGGGGAAGTCCGCGGGCATCGCCGAACCGAGCTTCTGGGCAGCCGCCTCGATCGCGGTGACGGCTGCGGCCGTGGCATTCGCTTCGCGCTTGGCCATAGTCTTCTTCCCCCTGCTATTTTGCCGAAGCGATGACATAGCTCACCGGCTGCTGCAACTTTCGTCGCATCGCAGCAGCCAGATTGCACCAATATGGCGCGGACGCGGCAAGTCGTGCCCAATCCGCGCGGATATCAGCGCGAGGAGTGCAGAGATGACGAAGAAGCATGACAAGGCGATGGTGGGTGAGCAGCCTGCAAAGCAGGACGCGCCGCCGGCCGTGATGGCGCTCTCTCTGCCGCGAGCCGAGCTTTCCGAGGCGATGCAGGCCTATTTCGCCAAATGCGAGGAAAAGCTCGGCTATGTCCCGAACGTCCTGGCCGCCTATTCCCATGACGACGCCAAGCTCCAGGCCTTCGCCACCTTCTACAACGATCTGATGCTGGCCCCGTCGGGCCTCTCGAAGCTGGAGCGCGAGATGATCGCGGTCGCCGTCTCCAGCGTGAACCGCTGCTATTACTGCCTGACGGCGCATGGCCAGGCGGTGCGCCAGCTCTCGGGCGACCCCGTGCTCGGCGAGATGATGGTGATGAACTATCGCGCCGCGCAGCTCTCGGCCCGCCACCGCGCCATGCTCGACTTCTCGGTGAAGCTGACGGAAGAGCCGCACAGGATCGAGGAGGAGGATCGGCAGGCCCTGCGAACCGCCGGCTTCGGCGAGCGCGACATCTGGGACATCGGCGCGGTCGCCGCGTTCTACAACATGTCGAACCGGATCGCCTCGGCGGTCGATATGCGGCCCAATCCCGAATATCACGGCGCGTCCCGGTAGAGCATCTCCGCGCGTCCGTGAAGCGCGGAATGCTCGACCTTTCCATTCTGACGCATTGTCTTCGCGCGAGCCGGTCGCCCCTTCGATCGACAATGCTCTGGGGCCCGGCCAAAAGAAAACGGCCGGCGGAAACCGCCAGCCGTGAGTTGGCTTCGACTCGTTGGCCCGGCCCGCCGCAGCGCCGGAGGGGCTGGGGGGCTGACGTGTCCGGAACCGGACAGGCCGGGCCGCCGAAGCAACGAATCGGAGTTGAGCCCCGTAACGGGGCGTTCGCTGGGCGCAAGCGCGGCAAAATCATGGCAATCACCCTGGCCGCGAAAAAGGGATCCTAGGCCTGTCGTCAATCTGTCTTGTGGTGCCCTTGCCAGCGCTGGAGGGCGGGCGCATCATCCCTTGCCGGATCACCACCGGCCACGAAAAGGAGGCGTGATGAGCGAAAGCGAAACTCCGCCAGGTCAGCGAGCGGGCCCGGTCGTCGCCTTTCCGGCTGCTGCCGCGCCCTCCTCCGTCACCTTCGATCGCCGCGAACTGAACGAGTTGCTCAATCTTTACGGCCGCATGGTCGCCGCCGGGGAGTGGCGCGACTACGCCATCGATTTCCTGCGCAACAAGGCACAATTCTCGGTGTTTCGCCGCACGGCCGAGGTGCCGCTCTACCGGATCGTCAAGGACCCGTCGCTGGCGCGGCGACAGGGTACCTATTCGGTGGTGACCGCGACCGGGCTGATCCTGAAGCGCGGCGCCGAACTGAGCCGCGTGCTCAAGGTGCTCGACAAGCGGTTGAGCGTGGTGAGCTGAGCTGATCCACCAGAGCCTTTCCGCGATTCTTCGAATCGCGGAAAGGCTCTAAGTCCTTGTTCTGTCGCATTTTCTTCACGCGAACCGGTGTCCACTTCGCTCGAAAATGCTCTAGGCTCAGTCCAAAAGAAAAGCCCCGGCCGCGAGGCCGGGGCTTCTTTGTTCAGGCTGTCGCCCGGATCACTCCTGCTTGGAGCCGAAGAGCGAGAGAAGCATCTGGAACATGTTGACGAAGTTCAGGTAGAGCGACAGGGCGCCGTTCACCGAGAGCTTCGCTGCCGACTCGGAATCCATGTCCGAGTACAGGTACATTTCCTTCAGGCGCTGCGTATCCCAGGCGGTCAGGCCGGCGAAGACCAGCACGCCGATCACCGAGATGGCGAAGGAGAGCGCGCTCGAGGCCAGGAAGATGTTGACCACCGAGGCGATCACCAGGCCGATCAGGCCCATGATCAGGAACGAGCCGATGCCCGACAGCGACTTCTTCGTGGTGTAGCCGAACAGGCTGAGGCCAGCGAAGGAGGCCGCGGTGATGAAGAACACCTTGGCGATCGATTCACCGGTGAAGACCACGAAGATCGACGACAGCGAGATGCCCATCACCGCCGCGAAGGCGAAGAACATGGCGCGCGCGGTCGACGAGCTCATGCTCTCGGCTTTGAACGAGAAGAAGAAGATGAAGGCCAGCGGCGCCAGCATCACCACCCACTTCAGCGGGGAAAGGTACAGCGCCTGGCCGAGCGGCGTCAGCGCGGTGGCCTTGCCCGAGGGCGAGTAGCCGGCGATCGCCAGCATGGAGATGCCGATCGCCATCAGGCCGGTGATGGCCAGGCCGATGCTCATGTTGTTGTAGACGCCGAGCATGAACGAGCGCAGGCCCTGGTCCATCTCGACGGCGCTGGTCTGCTGGGCGCGGCCGGCGCCCCAGACCTGAGCGTTGCGGTCGAAATCGCTCATGGAGAGAGTTCCCCTTGAAACTTTGCCTGGCGGACATCGCCGTTGCGACACCCGCCGCCGCGCACCAACGTGGCGACATCGCAGAATATGAGGGGGATCAGGCGCCCTTACAAGAGGCAAGCATGGTTAGCGCCGCGCGTGGCATAGATATTCGGTGGCCAGTCTATGCAACATTACCGTCCGTTCATGTTTATGTCAGACCGACTTGAGTCAGACCTCATAAATTCCTCAGATGAGAAGCGGGCGCCTTCGATAGTATTTGCAGCGTTCCGATCAATCCGAACAGGACGGTGACCACGACGGCTGCAGTCGCAGCGAGGATAGCGCCTGTCGGATCAGGGACGAAATCTATCTTCATCACTTGCGTGACGACGCCCCAGCCGGCCGCGGCACCTGCCAGGAGCCCGAACAGAGCAGACACGACACCGATCCCTGCGTATTCGAGGATGTACGACGAAAGTATGAAGCGGCGAGTCGCGCCGAGCGTCTTCAGGATCATCGCGTCATAGAGCCGCGCCCTCTGCCCGGCCGCCAGAGCACCGGCGAGGACCAGCAGGCTCGCGGTGATGGCAAGGCCCGAGGCGCCGCGAATCGCGCCGGCGAGCTGGCCGACGATGGTGTTGACCGCCTCCAGCGCGTCCTTGACCCGGACTGCCGTCACCGCCGGGAAGGCGATGGCAAGCTGGCGCATCAGCGCGGCGTCGTTGGCCACAGGCGCCGCGCCCTTGTCTGTGACGGTGGCGAGATTGGTGTGCGGCGCGCCGGCGAAGGTGTTGGGTGAGAACACCATGACGAAGTTGATGCCGAGCGAGCGCCATTCGATGTCGCGGAAATTGGCGATGCGCGCGGTGATATTGCGGCCGAGCACGTTGACCGTAAGCTTGTCGCCGAGCTTGAGGCCCAGTCCCTCGACGGCGCGGGCGTCAAAGGAGACCAGCGGCTCGCCGCGGTAGTTTTCCGGCCACCATTCGCCCGAGGCGAGCCTGGAGGCCTCGGGCATCGCGGCGGAATAGGTGATGCCACGGTCGCCCTCGAGCACCCAGGCCATCTGCTCGCTCGCCTTGATCTGCTCGGCCGGGACGTCGTTCACGCTGACGATGCGCCCGCGCATCATCGGCACGCGCTCGACATGGGCGCCGGGACGCTGCTCGGCGAGGAAGCGGTCGAAGGCGGCGGCCTGCGCATTGGGAATGTCGAGGAAGAAGAAGCTCGGCGCCTTTTGCGGCAGCGACTGGGTCAGTTGCCGGCGCAAGCTGACGTCGATGAAGGCGAGCGTCGAGAGCAGGGCCACGCCAAGCCCGAGCGACAGCACCAGCGAGGGTGTCAGCGCACCGGGACGATAGATATTGGCGAGTGCCAGGCGCAGCGCCGGTTGCCGGGGACGCCCGGCGCGCCGGGCCAGCGCCATCAGTCCCCAGGCGATCAGCCGCAACAGCAGGAAGATGCCGGTGGCGGCGCCGACATAGATCAGCGCGATGCGCCGGTCATAGGCGAAGACGAGCGCGACGCCGACGAGGCCGGCAAGCGCGGCCAGGAAGATCGCCCGGTAAATCCAACGCGGCTGGCGCCGGTCGGGCTCGATCTGGTCGCGGAACAGCGCCGAGACAGGAACGTCATGGGCGCGGCCGAGCGGGATGATGGCGAAGACCAGCGCCGTCAGCAGCCCGTAGAGCGCGGCGATGGCGAGTTCGACCGGTGCGAGCGTCGGCTCGAACGGCAGGGGCAGGACGTCGGCGAGCGCATAGCCGAGCGCAAACGGGGCGGCCGCACCGAGCGCGAGCCCGATCGCGATGCCGAAGCCGGCGACGAGCATGACCTCGGTCAGATGGATGGCGACGACCCGGCCCCCGGTGGCGCCGATCGCCTTCAGCGTGGCGAAGTCGAGCCGCTTGGCCTCGACGAAACGCCGTACCGCATTGGCGACGCCGACGCCGCCGACCAGCAGCGCGGTCAGGCCGACCAGGGTCAGGAACTGGGTGAAGCGCTCGATATTGCGCTGGAAGTTCGGGGCGGCGTTGGCGCGCGAGCGGACTTCCCAGCCCGCATTCGGCTGTTCGCGCGTGGCGCTGGCGAGAAGGGCTTCAAGGGCGGCATCGGTATTGGCGCCATCGGGCAGGATGACCCGCGCCGTCCAGCGCACCAGGCTGCCGGGCTGCAGCAGTTCGGACGCCCGCAGCGCGTCCTGCGAGAGGATCAGGCGCGGGCCGAAGCCGACGCCGGCGGCGATCTTGTCGGGCTCTGACGTCAGGCTGGCACGCAATTGCACCCGCGCCGAGCCGATCAGCACGGTGTCGCCAGGCTTGAGGTCGAGGCGGCCGAACAGGACGGGATCGGCGATGCCGCCATAGGCGCCGTCGCGCAAGGCAAGCAGATCGGCCGCCGGCTGGGCCGGATCGGTGCGGAGTTCGCCGATGCTGGGATAGGAGCCGTCGACGGCCTTGAGCTCGACCAGGGCCGCGCCCTTCTCGCCGGCATTGGCCATGCTGCGCAGGGTCGCAATGGTCGAAACCTTGCCATGGCGGGCGAGGAAGGCATGTTCTTCGGCGGTCGGCTCTCGATGGATCAGGCTGAAGGCGGCATCGCCGCCGAGAATGCGCCGTCCTTCGCGGCCGAGGCCTTCGCTCAGGCCGCGCGAGGCCGAGGACACCGCGGCGATCGCCATGACGCCGAGTGCCAGGCAGGCGATGAATACGCCGAAGCCGCGCAGGCCGCCGCGCAGGTCACGCCAGGCGAGGCGCAGGGCCAGCTTCAGGCCGACCGGGCGCCGAATGGGAGCGGAAGAAGACGTCGAGGGTCTGACGGGGGCGTGCATCAGATCGCCAGCGCCTCTGTGCCGGTCTCGGTCTCGATCCGGCCGGCGCGCAGGCGCACGGTGCGGTCGCAGCTTGCGGCGAGCGAGAGATCATGGGTGACCAGCACGAGGGTGGCGCCGCGCTCGCGCCGGAGCGCGAAGATAAGGTCGACGATCGAGCGGCCGGTGCTCTCGTCGAGATTGCCGGTCGGCTCGTCGGCGACGAGGATCGCCGGATCGGGCGCGACGGCCCGGGCGATGGCGACGCGCTGCTGCTCGCCGCCGGAGAGCTGGGCGGGGTAGTGATCCATGCGCTCGCCGAGGCCGACATTGCGCAATTCGGCCGCGGCGCGCTCGAAGGCGTCGTCGGCGCCAGCCAATTCCAGCGGCAGCGCGACATTCTCGCGGGCCGTCATGGTCGGCACGAGGTGGAAGGACTGGAAGACGATGCCGATATGGCGACCGCGGAAGAGGGCAAGCGCGTCCTCGCCGAGCGCACCGAGATCCTGACCGGCGACCCTCACCATGCCGGAATCGGGACGTTCCAGCCCGGCCATGGTCATCAGCAAAGTCGACTTGCCGGAGCCGGACGGGCCGACGAGGCCTGTCGCCTGCCCCTGCGGTATCGCCAGCGAAACGCCCTTGAGGATATGGACGCGGGCGGCGCCGCGCCCCAGACTGAGCTCGACGTTGTCGAGTTCGATCACTGCCGGGGTTTCTTCGCTCACCGCCATGTTTCCGCTTTCATCCCATCCGATGTCGCCGCTTCGACCGCCATTTCGAGCCGAAGGGATCAGAACCGCCATGCGCCCTGCCGCCACCCGATATGGGCGCTTGCCGTCACGAATCCAGCTGTCGCCGCGCATTTGGGCGGCGATGCTGCTCGTCTTTGCCAGCCTGGGTTCTTTTTTGATGAACAGCGCGACTCACGCCCAGACCAAGCCTCTCAAGCTGGTGGCGCTCGGCGACAGCCTGACCGCCGGCTACAACCTCCCCGGCAGCGCCGCGTTCCCGACGGTGCTGGAGAAGCTGCTGCGCGACAAGGGGATTTCGGTCGAGGTCGCCAATGCCGGCGTCTCCGGCGACACCTCGCAGGGCGGGCTGGAACGGCTCGACTGGTCGGTGCCGGATGGGACCGATGGCGTCATCCTCGAGCTCGGCGCCAACGACGCCCTGCGCGGGGTCGATCCTGCGCTGACCGAGACGTCGCTTGACGCGATTGTGACCAGGCTGAAGGCGCGCGGCATCCCGGTGCTGCTCGCCGGCATGTATGCGCCGCGCAGCAACGGCCCGGACTATGTCGCCCGCTTCGACGCGATCTATCCGAAGCTCGCCGAGAAGCATGAGCTCATCCTCTATCCGTTCTTTCTGGACGGGATCGCCGGGGACCGGGTATTGAACCAGCCCGACATGCTGCATCCGACGGCTGAAGGCGTGCGCGTCATCGCGCAGCGCATCCTGCCGACGGTGGAGCGGTTCCTCGCCTCCTTGCGCCCGCGCTCCTGAGCCAAGGCGCATCCCGCCATTGTCCAGTCATGCGCGGCGCGTCCCGGCGCGCTCGTCGCCGGAGCCTTTCGCCATGGACTACCGCCATCTCGGCCGCACCGATCTCAAGGTTTCGGCGATCTGCCTGGGCACGATGACCTTCGGCCAGCAGAACACGGAAGCCGAGGGTCATGAGCAGATGGATTACGCGCTCGGGCAGGGCGTGAATTTCTTCGATACGGCCGAGCTGTATTCGATCCCGCCGAAGCCGGAGACGCAAGGCGCGACCGAGACGATCATCGGCAGCTGGTTCAAGGCGCGCGGCAATCGCGACAAGGTGATCATCGCGTCCAAGATCGTCGGCCGCTCGACCAATGACTGGTTCCGCGACGACAAGGGGCCGACCCGGGTCAACCGCAGGCAGGTCGAGGAGGCTGTCGACAAGAGCCTGAGGCGACTGCAGACCGATTATATCGACCTCTACCAGATTCATTTCCCCGACCGGCCGATGCAATGGGGCTCGAATCCGACGCGATACAACCAGGCCGCATTCGCGAAAGCCGAGGACGAGACCTCGTTCGCCGAGCAGCTCGACGCCTTTGCCGCCATGGTCAAGGCCGGCAAGATCCGCCATCTCGGCCTGTCCAATGAGAGCGCCTGGGGCACGATGAGCTTCCTCGCTGCGGCTTATGGCAGCGACCGGCCCCGTATCCAGTCGATCCAGAACGCCTACAATCTCCTGAACCGCACCTTCGAGACGGCGCTGGCCGAGATCGCCATGCGCGAGGAGGTTGGGCTGCTCGCCTATTCGCCGCTGGGCCAGGGCTATCTGACCGGCAAATACCTGGACGGCGCCCGGCCGGCCGGGGCGCGCTCGACGCTGTTCGACCGGGGCCAGCGCTACGAGACCGCCGGAGCGGAAGAGGCGATCAAGGCCTATGTCGGGCTCGCCCGCGAGGCGGGGCTCGACCCCGCCGAGATGGCGCTGGCCTTCGTGACCTCGCGCTGCTTCGTCACCTCGAACATCATCGGCGCGACCAGCATGGCGCAGCTCAGGACGGCGATCGGCTCCGCTTCGGTGACGATCTCACCGGAGCTGGAGGCGAAGATCGACGCGATCCATCAGCGGGTCGGCAACCCCTGTCCATGACGGGGAAGCAGAGCCGACTTGTGAACCGCGGCTGGCAGTGCAAGGCTGCCGTCTCGCCAGAGTCACAAATGCTTGGCACTGATTCGTCATGCCTAGGCTGTTCACCGCGCTAGAGATTCCCGCCGAGGTCGCCTCGGCCCTGACGCTGCATCGCGGCGGATTGGTCGGCGCCCGCTGGATCGAGGCCGCCGACTACCACATCACCCTGCGCTTCCTCGGTGATGTCGACCGGCGCATGGCCCATGACGTCGACAGCTTCCTCAGCGATCTTGGCGGCGAGCCGCTGACGATCACGCTCGACCAGCTCGGCAGCTTCGGCGGCGACCGGCCGCGCGCGGTGTTCGCCCGTGTCCAGCCCTCGCCGAAGTTGAACGAGTTGCAGGCGGAGCTGGAGCGATTGATGCGGCGTCTCGGCCTGCCGCCGGAATCACGCAAGTTCACGCCGCATGTGACGTTGGCGCGCTTGCGGGACGTCTCGCCGGCCGACGTCGCGCATTACCTCGCCCTGCATCCGATCGTGCGGCCGATCAGCTTCACGGCGCGGCGCCTGGCGCTGATGTCGTCACGCGATTCGATCGGTGGCGGCCCCTATGTGCTGGAGGCGGCCTATCCGCTCGGCCTGCACTATCCGAACCGCCCACTCGGCGCGCTTTCGCAGCGGAGGTAACATTGGGACATGACCGCCCGAAGCGCCTGAGCCCGGAGGCCCGCAAGGAGGCGCTGTCGGTCCTGAGCGGCTGGGCGCTGGTCGAAGGCCGCGAGGCGATGAGCAAACGCTTCGTCTTCCGCGATTTCAACGAAGCCTTCGGCTGGATGAGCCGGGTGGCGCTGCTCGCCGAGAAGCTCGACCATCACCCGGAATGGTCGAACGTCTACAAGACCGTCGTGGTGACGCTGTCGACCCATGACGCCGGCGGCCTGACCGAGCTCGACGTCAGGCTGGCGCGCGCCATGGACGCGATGGCGAGCTAGCGCAGTTCCGCAATTCTCCGAATCGCGGAATTGCGCTGCATCTTTGTTTTATCGCATTTTCTTCACGCGAACCGGTGTTCACTTCGCTCGAAAATGCTTCAGCTCCCGGACCTTGCGAAACGTTGCACCCAGCCTGCCGGCAGGCGCTTGACGATCGCCTTGAGCGTCGGCCGCAGCTGCGGCAGCGCGAGGTCGCAGGCGAGCTGCCCGCGCCAGCTCAACGGCACGGTGAAGTCGCGGACCGGGACGGCTCCGTCGGCGTGCTCGCGCTTGTAGGGATCGGCGGGCGCCAGCAAATCGAAGATCGCGTTGCCGCGCGCCCGGGCGCTGGCGAAAGCGTGGTGGATCAGCACCCGGCCGAGGCCCTCGCGCTCGAAGGCGAGGTCGCTGGCGATGACATGGCCGAAGCTGCGGCCCTTGCAATCGAAGGACAGATCGATTCCGACCGGGCGATCGTCGCAGGTGACGACCGAGAGACGCAGGCCCGTATCCTCGCTCTGCTCGGCGGCCAGGGCTGCGAAGAAGCGCCCGAAACGCGGGTTGGAGACGGCCGGGGCAACGATGCCATGCTGGGCGAGCGCGTCGCGCTTCATCGCCACCGCCTGCTCGGCCAGGGCTCCCGCCTGGGGACCGGGCTCCTGATGAGCGAAGACGATCTCGCCGCGCTCGGCGAGCCGGCGCAGCCGGCGGCGATAATTCGAGCGGTCGCGCGCCGGGTAGGCGAGGCTCGGCCCGTCCGGCGCGACGCGCAAGGCGAGGTCGGCGAACGGCGCTTCCTGGCTCACCACCGGGACGACCAGCGCGAGCCGGCCGCAATGGGCAAGTGCCGCGTCGGCACGGACGAGCCGCAATTCGACGAGGTCGATCCCGTACCGGCGCAGGGCTTCCCAGCCGCGCTCCAGCCAGTGCTCGCGTCGCGGCCCGGGCTCGATGAGGATATCGCCGAACTGGGCCACCGGCGCACCCATCAGGCGCACCAGCTCGAGACCGAGGCGGCGCCGGCGCTCGAGCGGCCAGAGCATGACCAGGCGGCCGGACTCGCGGCCCACGACCAGGCAAAGGCGATCGCCGGCGGGCAGATAGTGATCGCACCAGTACCGCAGAAAGGCATGGCGCTGAAAAAGCTGCTGCGGCAGGCCGGCGCGGGCGAAAAGCGCATCCCATTCGGGCTTCAGGGCGAGGAAAGCGTCGCGGCCGGTCAGGATCTCGACGGAGAAGCTTGCCGCCACCGCATCGCCGGGCGAGAGCGGTCCTTCCGTGTCCCGGCGCATGGACTTGGCGGGCATGCTCATTCCTGGCCGCGAAAGTGATCGATCAAGCGCTTGGCCCCCGTCAGGCGGAACTTCGCGAGATAGGGCGCTAGCAGCAGCGGATGCCGGGCGGCGAAGGGCGCATCGTGCTCGACCATGTGACGGATGGCGAGGACCGGGACTGGAGCCCGCAATGGTCGGAAATCGCGGTTCCACAAGCCGGGCGCCTCGGACGCCTCGTACATGAGCCCGATCATCCGGCCGCGCGCGAGCGAATAGATTTTATGCCGCTTCTGGACGCGTTGCAGCATGGCCACGCCGCGTTCGTCGCTGCAGTTCGGGAAGCCGACGATGACGGTGCGGAAATGTACCATGCCGGGTTTGCAGGGGATGGCGTCGAGCGCGCCGAAGCTGCCGCGGATCAGAGCGAAGGCGCGCTCCTCCTCATTGGGGCCGGCGGTGCAGATGGCGAGCCGCGCCGTGTCAATGCGGGCAGCCTGGCGAGTGAAGGGGCAGACGGCGCCGGTGCGGCCGAGATCGGGATGCTCGCGCATCAGATAGCTCTCGACCCAGCCCAAAAGCGTGGCGAGCGCGGCATTCGCCCCGGCATCGGCCGCGATGTCGGCCCGCGCCTGCGCGAAGGTCAGCAGCGCATCGCGCGCTTCTGCCGTTCTCGCCACCGTGTCCAGCATGAGAAACCCCTAGGCCGATGCAACCGGCGATAGCAGGAACGCCTTAGAGAATGGTTGACGAGGTCTTGTCGCAAGCCATCGCGGCGTTAGGGTTTAGGAAAGCTTATCGTCCCCGGACCAGCCACAGGCCGAGAGCGCGGCCTGCATGTTTTGCGGCGGAGGAGCGGAGACCCGTACCGGCTCGCGCTTGGGATGAAGCGGAATCGCGACGCTCCGCGCATGCAGGTGCAGGCCCGGCCCGATGTCGCGTGGCGCCGTGCCGTAGATTTCGTCACCGTGGATCGGCCCGAAGCTGGCGGCGCAGTGCACACGCAATTGGTGGGTGCGGCCGGTCAGGGGTTCGAGCGCCAGCCAGGCAAGCCGGGTTCCGTCGCGCACGCCGCGGCCAAGCACGTGGTAGCGTGTCTGCGAGGGCAGGCCTTCCGGATCCGGTTTCATCCACCAGCCGCGCTCGGGCGAGCGTTTGGCCAGGGGGAGATCGATCAATCCTGCGTCCTCGGCGGGGTTACCCTCGACAACCGCCCAGTAGGCTTTCTCGATGCGGCCATCGCGAAAGAGCTGGTTGAGCTGCGCCATGGCGCGCGGGTGCCGGCCGAGCACGAGGCAGCCGGAGGTGTCCTTGTCGAGCCGGTGCGCCGCCTCGGGCCGGCGTGGCAGGCCAAAGCGCAGGGCGTCGAGATGGTCGGTCAGCACCGGGATGATGCGGCCTTTCGCCGCCGGGCCGCGATGCACCGGAAGCCCCGCCGGCTTGTCGATGACGAGCATCATCGCGTCGCGATGCAGCAACGCGAAGGGCAGGTCGTCCTGCGAAAGGGCTGGTCGCTCGGGCGTGGTCATGGCATTGCGCTAAACAAGGCCGCGAGGCCATGCAACCTGAAGCGTTGCCGCGCATCGCGGCAGGACGGGCGATGAGCGAGACCGAACCGAAGAAACGCGGCTTCTTCTCGAAGCTGTTCGGGCTGGACCAGCCGGAGACGCGGCCGCCGGAACCGGCGCCTGCTCCCCCGCCCGCGCCGCCGGCCGAGCCTGTGGCCGAGATCGTGCAGGAAGCAGAGCCGGAGGTGCCGGCCGCGCCGGAGACCCTGCTCAGCGAGCCCTCCCTCCCGCCGGTGGTGCCGCCGGAGCCGCAGCCTCAGCCCGAACCGGCCCAGCCCAAGCGCAGCTGGTGGCGCCGGCTTCGCGAGGGCCTGTCGCGGACGTCCTCGGCGCTGACGACCGGGATCAGCGACCTCTTCACCAAGCGCAAGCTCGACGCCGGGACGCTGGAGGATCTGGAGGACATCCTGATCCAGGCCGATCTCGGCTTGGCGACCTCGGCCCGCATCGCCAAGGCGGTCGGCGAGGGCCGCTATGACAAGCAGATCGAGCCCGAGGAGGTGAAGGCGATCCTGGCGCGCGAGGTCGAGGCGATCCTGACTCCGGTCGCTACCCCGCTTGCGATCGATGCCACCAAAAAGCCGTTCGTGATCCTGATGGTCGGGGTCAACGGCTCGGGCAAGACGACGACGATCGGCAAGCTCGCGGCCAAGTTCCGGGCCGAGGGCAAGTCGGTGATGCTGGCGGCGGGCGACACCTTCCGTGCGGCGGCGATCGAGCAGCTCAAGGTCTGGGGGGAGCGGACGGGCGCGCAGGTCGTTTCCGGTCAGCAGGGCGCCGATGCGGCCGGGCTCGCCTTCGAGGCGCTGCAGAAGGCCAAGGCCGAGGGCACCGATGTACTGCTGATCGACACCGCCGGGCGGCTGCAGAACAAGACGGGCCTGATGGACGAGCTGGCCAAGGTTGTGCGGGTGATCCGCAAGCTGGATCCGCAGACGCCGCATGCGGCGCTGCTGGTGCTCGACGCCACGGTCGGCCAGAACGCGGTCAGCCAGGTCGAGGCGTTCCGCCACACTGCCGGCGTCACCGGGCTGGTGATGACCAAGCTCGACGGCACGGCGCGCGGCGGCATCCTCGTCGCGCTGGCGGCGCAGTTCGGCCTGCCCGTGCATTTCATCGGCGTCGGCGAGAGCGTCGACGACCTCGAACCATTCTCGGCGCGCGATTTCGCCCGCGCCGTTGCAGGACTGGGAGAAGCGGCATGAGCGAGACCGCGGCGAGCCCGAACGCGGCGAAACCGATCAATCCGCTCGTCAAGCTCGCGCTCGAATTCGGGCCGCTGGCGATCTTCTTCTTCGTCAATTCCTATGGCGACCGCTGGTTCGGCGTCGCCGAGGATCGGCGCATCTTCGTCGCCACCGGCGTCTTCATAGCGGCCTCGCTGATCGCGCTGGCGCTGTCGAAGCTCGTGATGAACCATCTGCCGCGCATGGCGATCGTCAACGCCGTGGTGGTGACGGTCTTCGGCGGGCTGACGCTGGCGCTCGACGACGCCTTCTTCATCAAGGTCAAGCCGACGATCGTGAACACGCTGTTCGGCTGCATCCTGCTCGGCGGTCTCTATTTCGGCCGCTCGCTGCTGGCGCTGGTGCTCGACAGCGTGCTTCAGCTCGACGAGGAGGGCTGGCGCAAGCTCACTTTGCGCTGGGGCCTGTTCTTCTTCGTGCTGGCGGCGCTGAACGAGGTGGTCTGGCGCACGCAGACGCAGGATTTCTGGGTCGCCTTCAAGGTCTGGGGCGTGATGCCGCTGACCATGATCTTCGCGCTCGCGCAGACGCCATTGATCCTCAAGCATGAGATCAAGCGCGAGGGGGCGGCGGAGTAGAGCTTCCGCGCTTTCATTCCGGGGCCTCGCAGAGCGAGGAAGCCGGAATGACAGGTGTGGCGCAGTCCTATTTCGGCGCCAGCCGGATTGCGCCGTCCAGGCGGATCGCGGTGCCGTTCAGCATGTCGTTCTCGACGATGCTCTTGACCAGGGCGGCGTATTCCGAGGCCCGGCCGAGGCGCGAGGGGTGCGGCACCGAGACGGCAAGCGAGGCGCGCGCCTCGTCGGGAAGGCCGGCGAACATCGGCGTCTCGAACAGGCCGGGCATGATCGTGACGATGCGGATGCCGACGCCGGCGAGATCGCGCGCGACCGGCAGGGTCAGGCCGACGACGCCGGCCTTGGAGGCGGCATAGGCGGCCTGGCCGATCTGGCCGTCTTCGGCGGCGACGGACGCCGTGCAGACGAAGACGCCGCGGCTGCCATCCTCGGTGATCGGATCGAGCGCCGCGAGCGCCACCGCCGATTTGGCGATCAGGCGAAAGGTGCCGGTCAGATTGATCGCGACCGCCTTCTCGAAGGTGGCGAGGTCGTGGGCGACGAGCTCGCCGGTGTCGCGCTTCTTCGAGACGACGCGGCGACCCGGCGCGATGCCGGCGCAGTTGACGACGATGCGGGCGACGCCATGGGCGGCGCGCGCCTTCTGCAGGGCGGCATCGACCGATTCCTCGCTGGTGACGTCGCAGGCGCAGAACAGGCCGCCGATCTCCCTGGCGACGTCCTCGCCGCGCTCGGCGTTGAGATCGAACAGGGCGACCTTGACGCCATGGCTGGCGAGCATGCGGGCCGTGCCCTCGCCGAGGCCGGAGGCACCGCCGGTGACGATGGCGGCGATGGAGGAGTCGAGCTTCATGGCGTCCCTCGCGTCTTTTGACATTGCTGCATCGGCTTTAGAGGCGCGATGCTCGCCATCCAAGGGGGGTCGGCGTGCGATTCTGAGTCGGTCCCTTGTGCAGCCCTTCATGCGGGGCCACATTTTCGCATCGATGGCGGGCTAGAAATCTGGTGCGCCAAGGGAGAGAGGAATGAGCGACAGCTTCGGCTTCGGCCAGCGTTTCACACCCGACGAGATGGCGTCGATTCGCAAGAGCCTGCGTGACGAGGCGCGCTTCGGGTCCGAATTCATCGGCCGGCTGAAGCGGGTGGCGAAGCGCATCCCCTTTGCCGAGGATCTGCTCGCGGCCTGGGTCTGCACGCGCGATCCTTCGACGCCGCGGCGGGTCAAGCTGACGCTGCTCGCGGCACTCGGCTATTTCGTGCTGCCGCTCGATGCGATCCCCGACGTCATGCCCCTGCTCGGCTTCACCGATGATGCCGCGGTGATCGCGGCGGCGCTCGCTGCCGTCGCGGGCTCGATCACGCAGCAACATCGCGACAAGGCCAAGGAGATGCTGGCCGATCTGTGAGCGTCTTCCAACTCTGTGGTCATCCCGGACAAGCGGCGAAGCCGCGCTGATCCGGGATCCATTCCTGAGCCTTTCCAATAAAGGTTCCGGAATGGGTCCCGGGTCTCCCTGCGGTCGCCCGGGACGACCTAGGAGTTCAGGGAACTAATACCACCTTGCCCTGGACTTTTCGGCCGGCGATCAGCGCCAGCGCTTCCGCCGCCCGCTCGAGCGGATAGGCGGCATGGACATGGGCGCGGATCTGGCCGGCGGCTGCCCAGGCGAGCAGGCGCTCCATATTGGCGCGGTGGCCGGCCGGATCGCGCCGGACGAAGTCGCCCCAGAAGACGCCGCGCAGGTCGCAACCTTTCAGCAGCAGGAGGTTGAGCGGGATCTTCGGGATCTCGCCGCCGGCGAAACCGACGACGAGATAGCGGCCGCCCCAGCCCATCGAGCGCAGGGCCGGCTCCGCCAGTTCGCCGCCGACCGTGTCGTAGAGCGCGTCGAGACCATTGGGAGCAAGGCGCCGCAAGCCAGCCCGAATGTCGTCTGCGGCATAGTCCAGCCCGTCCTGCGCGCCATGCTCACGGGCGAGCGCGAGCTTGTCCGGCGAGGAGGCGCAGGCGATCACGCGCGCGCCGAGCAAGGCGCCGATCTCGACCGCGGCAAGGCCAGCGCCGCCGGCGGCGCCGAGGATGGCGAGTGTCTCGCCTGGCCTGATCTCTCCGCGCTGGATCAGGCCGTGCAGCGCCGTGCCATAGGTGACGAAGAGGCCGGCAGCCTGGTGATCGCTCAGCTTGTCGGGAATCCGGATCGCAGCCTGAGTTGGAACCACGACGGTCTCGCGGGCCGCGCCATAACCGAGCCAGGCGGCGACGCGCTCGCCGACCTGCCAGTCGGAGACCCCTTCGCCGACGGCGCTGACCACGCCGGCGCACTCGGCCGAGGGCGAGAAGGGCAGCGGCGGCTTCACCTGATAGCGGCCCTCGATCACCAGAGTGTCGAAGAAATTGAGCGCGGCGGCCCTGACCCGGATCGCGATCTCGCCGGGGCCCGGCTCCGGTTCGGGCAGGTCGCGGATCACCAGGGTCTCGGCCGGCCCCAGAGCTTCGCACAGCAGCGCCTTCATCGATCCTCCATCCCGTCCGGTCGCTTCTCTCGCATCCGCAGAAGGCTGGCACAGCCCGAAGCCGAACGGAACCGGGCGCGGCTTGCTCTAAACTATTGAAGCAGAAGGCGTCGTCCGATCGGCGAGCCTGCAGCGGACGTTCGCATTTTCGCCAGGATCGTGACATCCTATCCGTCGCGTCGCGTCAATTCGGATCGCCGATCCCGCGCATTGTCCATTCGGCGTTAACGTTTTTGTTGGTTACTGGCGATCCATGATTCGCATTTCGGCTCCTTCTTCCGTCTGCCGCCCGGCTCTGGCCGCTGCCTTGCTCGCCTTGGCGGCTCTGACTCTTGCAAGCGCCCCGGCGCTGGCCCAGCGCGCCGCGAGCAAGCCGGCGCCGGCCAAGACGGCTGCGGCCGGAGGGCAGGGCCAGGCGCTGCTGCTCGAAACCGCCGGCAAATGGCAGGCCTTCTCCTCGCAGCAGGGCCGCTCGAAGATCTGCTACGCTTTGTCCAAGGCCGAAACCCGCATCCCTGCGAATCTTAAGGATGTCGAGGGCCTGCTGTTCATCTCCAGCCGCCCCGGCGAAGGCGTGCGCAACGAGATCAGCCTCGTGATGAATTTCGACCTCAAGGAAGACGTCGAGCATCAGGCGATCATCGGCAGCGAGCGCTTCGCGCTGGTCGCCAAGGGCCAGAATGTCTGGCTGAAGAACCCGGCAGAGGAAGGCCGCATGCTCGATGCGCTGCGCAAGGGCTCGGGGCTCGAGATCAAGGGCACCTCGAAGCGCGGCAACCCGACCAGCGACAAGTATTCGCTCGCCGGCATCTCGCAGATTGTCAAGCGGGCCGAGGACGCCTGCAAGTAGGATCATTTCGCGATCGGCCGCGCTCGTGCTATGAGGCGGCCAATTCCGGGCGGGACACGCCCGCTGCGAGCCGAGTTCCGATGAATCTCTCTGTTGCTGAAGCCGCCCTTCCGGCGGCCGAACCTGTTATGCGGCGGCCTTCTTTGGCTGGGCGCACGCGCGCCGGCCTGGATGCGGCCCTGGCCGAGATCGGCGTTCCCGAGAAGGAGCGGCGCATGCGCGTCGGCCAGCTCTGGAACTGGATCTACCATTACGGCGTCCGCGACTTCGCGGAGATGACGACGATCGGCAAGGGCCTGCGCGCGCAGCTCGCCGAGCGCTTCTCGCTCGACCTGCCGGAGGTCACCGCCGAGCAGATCTCCAGCGACGGCACCCGCAAATGGCTGCTGCGCATGGCGCCGACCGGTCCGCGCGATCGCGGCGCCGAGATCGAGTGCGTCTACATCCCCGAGGTCGACCGCGGCACGCTCTGCGTCTCCAGCCAGGTCGGCTGCACGCTGACCTGCACCTTCTGCCATACCGGCACGCAGCGGCTCGTGCGCAACCTCACCACCGAGGAGATCGTCACGCAGCTGATGGTGGCGCGCGACCGGCTCGGCGATTTCCCCAATCGCAGCGCGCCCGACGGCGCTTTCGTTCCCAATGATGGCGGGCGCTTCGTCTCGAACATCGTCTTCATGGGCATGGGCGAGCCGCTCTACAATTTCGACGGCGTGCGCGATGCGATCGGCGTGATCACCGACGACCAGGGCCTGTCCCTCGGCCGCCGGCGCATCACCGTCTCGACCTCGGGCGTGGTGCCGCAGATCGGTCCGCTCGGCGACGAGATGGGCACGATGCTGGCGATCTCTCTGCATGCGGTGCGCGACGACCTGCGCAACGAGCTGGTGCCGCTCAACAAGAAGTACCCGATCAAGGACCTGCTCGAGGCCTGCCGCAACTATCCCGGCCTGTCGAACGCCAAACGCATCACCTTCGAATACGTCATGCTCAAGGGCGTCAACGACAGCGATGCCGAGGCGCGCGAGCTGGTGCGCCTGCTCAAGGGCATCCCGGCCAAGATCAACCTGATCCCGTTCAACCCCTGGCCCGGCACGCGCTACGAGTGCTCGGACTGGGAGCGGATCGAGCGCTTCTCCGAGATCGTGTTCAAGGCCGGCTATGCCTCGCCGGTCCGCACCCCGCGCGGGCGCGACATCCTCGCCGCCTGCGGCCAGCTCAAGAGCGAGACCGAGAAGCTCTCGGCTCGCGCCCGGCTGATGCTGGAGCAGGGCGAGGTCGACACCGCGACGGCCGTGGCGACCCACTGACATGCTGCGCTGGCTGCTGCTGATCCCGTTCGCGCTGCTCTTCGCGATCGGTTCGGGCCTGGTCGCCCTGCTGATCGCCGGCGTCGCCTCGCCGGATCTCGGCCTGCTGATCGGCGGCGGCTTCGACCGGCTGATCTCGGCGCTGTTCGACCAGGCCGAGCGCGGCTTCGATCCCGGCCCGACGGCGGAGGCGGCGTTTTCCCTGCTCGGCCGGCTCGGCTTCGCCATCCTGGTCCTGCCGGTGGTGCTGGTCGCGATCGCGTCCGAGCTGTTCCGCTTCCGCAGCGGCCTGATCCAGAGCGGGCTCACCGGCCTGCTGGCCGCCCTGCTGCCGCTCGCCATGCTCGGCATGGCCAGGGCGCCGCGCGCCGGCGAGATGCAGGTCGTGGCGGCGCTCTTCCTGGTCGGCGCCGCCACCGGCTTCGTCTACTGGCTGATCGCCGGGCGCGGGGCGGGCGGGGAGAAGCGCGAGCCGCAGCGTCAGGCCTGATCTCGACAAAACCCGTCTGATCTCGCCAAATCCCGCATCATCATCATGATGGGGGATGCCATGCTTCGCTATGCCATGCTCATCAGCCTGTCGTCGCTCGGCCTTATTCACACTGCGGCTGCCCAGCAGCCCGCTTATGCCGGTCGCTGGGCGCATGAAGCCGCCTGGTGTCGCAACAAGCTCGGTACGACCGACGAAATCGCCATGCGCTTCACCGCGCGCCGCGTCGACGGCTATGAGTTCGACTGCAGCTTCGACCGCGTCGGTGGTGGTAATGGCCGCTGGGACATCGCGGCGACCTGCCACGGCGAAGGCATGACCGAGAAGCGCCGTATCAACCTCGCGCGCGACGGCGATGTGTTGGTCTGGTCGGAACGCGGCAAACCTTCGCGGCGTCTGTCGCGCTGTTCCTAAGACTGGTTCTCAATCGCCGATCGCCACGCCCTCACGCCGTCCGTCGGCGCCGCCGAGATAGCCCTCCGGCGTCTTGACGATGGCCTGGATGCCGGAGGTCATCTCGATCAGCCTGACGTCGTGGCCCCTGGCTTCCAGCGCGGCTTTCCAGTTTTCCGCTTCGCTCCCCTTCTCGAGCTCGGTCGGCCCGTTGCGGTTGCCGAAATTGGCGAGATCGACGGCGCGCTGCGGGTCCATCTTCCAGTCGAGCAGGGCGACCAGCGTCTTGGCGACATAGCCGATGATCTGGCTGCCGCCGGGCGAGCCGGTGACGGCATAGAGCCGGCCAAAGGCATCGAAGACGATGGTCGGCGCCATCGAGGAGCGCGGGCGCTTGCCGGGCTCGACCCGGTTGGCGACCGGCTTGCCGTCCTCGGTCGGCGCAAACGAGAAATCGGTCAGCTCGTTGTTGAGCAGGAAGCCGCCCTTCGTCATCAGGCGCGAGCCGAAGCCGTCCTCGATGGTCGTCGTCATCGAGACGGCATTGCCGGCAGCGTCGATCACCGAGATATGGCTGGTGCCGTTCTCGACGCCATCCGAGGGCGCGAACAGGAAAGCGCGCTTGTTCGGCGGGGTGCCGGCGCTGGCCTTGGCCATCGCCTTGTCCGGGCTGATCAGTTTTGCGCGCTCACGGATATACTCCTCGTCGATCAGACCGGAGATGGGCACGCTGACGAAGGCGGGGTCGCCGAGATAGAGCGCCCGGTCGGCGAAGGCGAGCTTCCCGGCTTCGGCGAACCAGTGGGCGGCTTCGGCGCCCGCTCCGGCACGAGCAATGTCCTTGGTCTCGAGCATGCCCAAGATCTGCTGCACGGCGACCGCGCCCGAGCTCGGCGGGCCCATGCCGCAGAGCGTATAGGCGCGATAGCGGCCGCAGACCGGGGCGCGCTCCTCGACCTTGTAGGCGGCAAGGTCGTCCAGCGTGATGTCGCCGGGATTGGTTGCATGGCCGGTCACCGTCGCGACGATGTCCTCTGCAATCGCACCCTCATAGAAGGCGTCGGCACCGCGTCCGGCGATGGCGCGCAGCGTCGTCGCGAAGGCCGGGTTCTTCAGGATCGCGCCGACCGGCTTGGGCTTGCCGTCGGCCTCGTAGAAATAGGCGGCGGCCCGGGCATCCTTGCCGAGATTCGTTTCCTGGGCGAGGAGCCCGTTGAGACGCGGCGAGATGGCAAAGCCCTCCTCGGCCAGTCTGATCGCCGGGGCGAAAACCTCGGCCCAGGGCAATTTGCCCCAGCGCTTATGCGCCTCCTCGAGCAGCCGGACCGTACCGGGCACGCCGACCGAGCGGCCGCCGACCACGGCATCGACGAACTTCATCGGCTTGCCGTCGGCGCCGAGGAAGCGCTCGGGCTTGGCCGCCTTCGGCGCGGTCTCGCGGCCGTCGAGCGTGGTCATCTGCCGGCCGGCCTCGTCCCAATAGACGAAGAAGGCGCCGCCGCCGATGCCGGAACTCTGCGGCTCGACCAGGTTGAGCACGAGCTGGATCGCGATCGCCGCGTCGGTGGCACTGCCGCCGGCCCGCAGCATCTCGCGACCGGCCGCGGCGGCGAGCGGATTGGCGGCAGCGGCCATGTAGCGCTGCGCCGTGCCGAGTGTCTTGGCGGTGCGGCCGGTCGCAGCTTCGGGCGCGGGCGCCATGGTCTGGGCCGGGGCTGCGGTTGCAGCGGCGAGCCAAAGGCCGAGAGCGATGAGCGAGCGGCTACCGAATGCGGACGATGTATGCAGCATGGTCCTGTCCTCTTCGATTGCCGCGCAGACTAGCGCGCTTGCCGGCTTGCGCGCCATGCTTGCGGCGCTGGTTTGCTCTGCCGGGCGGCGCGGCTATGGTCGGCCTCCTGATTTGTTCGCCTACGCCGAAGGGGTTCGTCATGGTGCTCACGCAGTCTCCGGCAATTCGCCGTCCCCTCGTCATGCTGCTGATCGGGCTGTTCGGCCTGGTTCTGGCGGGCTGCGGCTACAACAACGTGCCGACGCTGGAGGAGAAGGCCAAGGCGTCCTGGGGCGAGGTGCAGAACCAGTATCAGCGCCGCGCCGACCTGATCCCGAACCTGGTCGAGACGGTGAAGGGCTATGCCCAGCAGGAGCGGGAGGTCCTGACCCAGGTGATCGAGGCGCGCGCCAAGGCGACGCAGGTCAAGGTCGATGCCTCCACGATCACCGACCCCGCCAAGTTCAAGGAATACCAGGACGCGCAGAACCAGCTCAGCGGTGCGCTCGGGCGCCTGATGGTGACGGTCGAGCGCTATCCCGAACTGAAGTCGAACCAGAACTTCCTGGCCTTGCAGTCGCAGCTCGAAGGCACCGAGAACCGCGTCGCGGTCGCCCGGCGCGACTACATCCAGGCGGTGCAGGCCTTCAATACGGAGATCCGGACCTTCCCGGGGGTGATCTGGGCTCGCCTGTTCTGGGGGGCCAAGCCGATGGAGAGCTTCTCGGCGACGGCAGGAGCCGAACGGCCGCCGGCGGTGAAGTTCTGAGCGTGTGATCCTGCGTGGTCCGGGTCTCTGCAGCCATCGACATGCCGTCATTCTCGGACGGAGCGAAGCGTAGATCCGAGAATCTCGATCAGGAGATGCTCGGGTCAAGCCCGAGCATGACGGCCTTCATCCGGCTCGCTGTCCTGCTCTTCTGCCTCCTTTCCCCCCTCATCGCCATCGCCGCCGAGCCGAACTATCCGGCGCTGACCGGCCGTATCGTCGACAACTCGAGCCTTTTGGATGCCGAGGCCTTCAGCCGGATCGAGCAGAAGCTCCGCGCGCATGAGGAGAAGACCAGCGACCAAGTCGTGGTCGCGACGGTGCCCTCGCTGCAAGGCTACCCCGTAGAGGAGTTCGCCAACGGCCTGTTCCGGGCCTGGAAGCTCGGCGACAAGGCGAAGAACAACGGCGTCCTGCTCATCGTTGCGCCGAACGAGCGGAAGGTGCGCATCGAGGTCGGCTACGGGCTGGAAGGGGCGCTGACCGACGCGCTCTCAAAGGTGATCATCACCACCGCGGTCGCGCCCAAATTCAAGAACGGCGATTTCGCGGGGGGCATCGAGGGCGGCGTCGACGCGATCCTCTCGATCCTGGCGGGCGATGCCGAGGAATGGCAGCGGCGCGCCCAGATCCGCAGCGACGAATCCTCCTGGACCGAGACCGCCGCGGTGATTTTTGTCATGATCATCGTGTTCATCCTGATTGTCAGCTTCATGCGCGAGCTCGGCCGTTCCTCGGGCGGGGCACGCCGGCACCGGACGCGGGACGGACGCTGGATCGTCCTGCCGCCCTCCGGCGGCTCGGGCTGGAGCGGCGGCTCCTCCTCGGGCGGCTGGAGCTCGGGTTGGGGAGGCGGCTCGAGCTCGGGCGGTTTCTCGGGCGGGGGCGGCTCGTCCGGCGGTGGCGGGGCTTCGGGGGACTGGTGAGATGCTGAATTCCGATGATCGCGACGCCATCGCCGAGGCCGTGCGCGAGGCCGAACGGCAGACCTCCGGCGAGATCGTCGTCGTCGTCGACCGCGCCGCCGGCAGCTATGTCGCGGTGCCACTGGTGCTGGCGCTGGCGCTTGCCCTGTTCGTGCCCTGGCCGTTCCTGCTGATCACGAATCTGAGCGCCGCCAGCATCTTCCTGGCCCAGTTGATCGCCGCAGCGCTGCTGCTCGCGACGCTGCTGTGGTATGGCCGCGGCGGGCGCTTCGTCCCCGGTTTCGTCAAGCGCCGGCAGGCGCATGAGACGGCGCTGCGCGAGTTCACGGCTCGGGGGCTGACATTGACGCAGGCGCGCACCGGTGTGCTGCTCTATATCGCCGTGCAGGAGCGCTATGCCGAGGTGGTCGCCGATGCCGGAATCTCGGCCAAGGTCGATGGCGAGGCTTGGCAGAAGATCGTCGAGCCGCTGCTGGCGGCTGCGGCGCAGGATACTTTGCGTGAAGGTCTGATCGCGGCGGTGCGCGATGTCGGCGCCGTACTCGCCGCCCATGCGCCACCGGCCGCCGACGATGTCGACGAGTTGCCGAACAAGGTGGTGATTCTGTAGGACCGCCTACTTCGGCTGCTTACTTGGCCGGACCGCGCGCGGCGCCGAGGATGGCGCTCTGGCGGGCGTAGAGATCGGCCTGGACCAGCACGACGTAAGAATCGGCCTTTGCGGCGGAGCGGACGGTCTCCAGCGGCACGCTCAGGGTCGCAGCCTGACCGTTCCATTCGCCGATCCTGCTGATACCGCGCACGACATTGGCATAAGTCACGGTCTTGCCGGTATTCTCGCCGCGCTCGATCGGCACGGTAGCGGTTCGGCTGACCTGCAGCAGCCAGACGACGGCCGGCTTCTCGCTTGCAAAAGGCGCCTGGCCCAGAGCGACACGCAGCGCGCCATCCGCCTCGGACAGGTCGACCTTGACCGTAAAGCCGCTCTTGCCCTGCTCCTGGACGAGCTTGTCGATGCCGCCTTTGTCGGAGCCGACGATATGGGCAGCGCCGTTGACCACGGCTTGTGGGGTATAGATCTGGCCGTCGCCGCGCGCCTTGGCGTAGAGCTTCTGGCGCTTGCTGAAAACCTCCTGGCCGAGCGTGTCCTTCCAGCCGAGATAGTCCCAATAGGTCACCGGCAGGGTCAGGGTGATCAGCTTGGGGTCCTTGGCGAGCTCGGTGAAGAGCGCGTCCGCCGCGGGGCAGGACGAGCAGCCCTGACTGGTGAAAAGCTCGACCACCGCCTGCGGGCGCACCGCCGGCTGCTGGGCATGCGCCGGGGCACCTGCGAGCAGCAGGAGAGCAGCGGCAGCAGCGATGTTGCTGGTGTGGCGGACCATCATTCGAACTCGACGCCTGTATAGAAGCAGGCGGTTACCAAAAGCGCTACTCTCCACTCAATTGGAAATCACGTTGCCTTGAAAACAGGCTTCTGTGGCGCCTGATCGCGAAAACGTGCCAGAGCCTCGGCGCTGATCAGGTTCGGGCGCCAGCGCCGGTGCATCCACAGCCACTGTTCGGGATGTTCCCGGACCCAGCCATCGACCACGGCGGTCATCATCGCCATGGCGCCGGTGACGTCGATCTCGCCGTTGGCATCGCGCGGCAGGTCCAGCGGCGGCGTCAACTCGATGCGGAAGCGCCGGTTCGGCAGGCGGATGACGCGCACACCATGGACCGGGCATTCGAAGCGGCGAGCGAACTTGCCGAGGATCGGGTTGGTCAGCGCCGGCCGGCCAAGGAAAGGCACCACCACGCCGCGGGTGAAATGCTGGTCGATCAGCATGCCGAGATGGCCGCCATTCTCGAGCACGCCCTGCATGGCGAAGGCGGCGCCCTGCTTGGCGGCGGCGAGCCCGCCCATCGCGCTGGAGCGGATCTCGTGAACGACGGCGGCGATCGCCGGATCGTTCGGCGCGCGGAAGACGGCGGTGGTGTCGAGATCGTAGGTTGCCGCGCAGATCGCCGGCAGTTCCCAGTTGGCAAGATGCGTCGAGAAGATCAGGCCTGGCCTGTCGTCGTCCTTCAGCGCGATGAAATGCTCGATTCCGACGACCTCGATCCGGCCGTTCGGATCGGGATTGTGGTAGTCGTAATCGAACAGCGTCTTGAGATGGGCATATTCGGCGACGGTGCGGCCGAGATTCTCCCAGCCGCCGCGGACGATACGCCGTGCCTCGGCATCGGCGATACCCGGGAAGGCTGCGCGGACATTGGCATAGGCGACGCGGTTGACCGGGATCAGCGGGCTGATGCTGCGCATGAGCCAGCCACCGAGATCTGAGGCGCGCTCCGGTCCAAGCGCGCGCAGGAAGGCGTAGATCGTGCGGATAAGCCCGATCATCAGCGCAGCGCCGATGCGCGTCGCGAATTGCTTCAGCTTCCTCAAAATCCCAGCCCGGTCCGTCGGCGCAGCGTCCGGGCCGGACCTCGCCATTGCGGCGCGACTTGCGGGATTGTGGCCGGCGCGTCAAGTCGCGCCGGCTCAAAGGGGCGCTCAGAGCGTGACGATGACCTTGCCGAAGACCTTGCGGCCTTCGATCCGGGCGAGGCCCTGCTCGAACTCGGCGAGCGGGAAGACCGAATCGATCACCGGCTTCATCCCGCCGGCCATCTTCTCCAGTGACTGCGCGATGTTCTCGATCCGGCAGCCGAAGGAGCCGGTGATGCGGTATTGCTGCTGGAAGAGCTGCATCAGGTTCATCGTCGTCGAGGCGCCGGAGGTCGCGCCGCAGGTGACGAGCCGGCCGCCGCGCTTCAGGCAGAGCAGCGAGCCGTTCCAGGTGTCGGCGCCGACATGCTCGAAGACGACGTCGACGCCCTTGCGCTTGGTCAGGCGCCGGACCTCGCCCTCGAAGCGTTCGGTCTTGTAGTTGACGACGAAATCGGCGCCGAGCGCCTTGGCCTTCTCACCTTTCTCGTCGTCGCCGACGGTGGTGTAGACGGTGCAGCCGATCGCCTTGGCCATCAGGATCGCCGCGGTGCCGATGCCGGACCCGCCGGCATGGACGAGGACGGACTCGCCAGGCTCGAGCCTGGCATTGTCGAACAGCATGTGCTGGACCGTGCCGAAGCCGATCGGGGCGCAGGCGGCCTCCTCGAAGGAGACCCCCTTCGGCGCCTTGATCACCAGCCGCTCTGGGCGGTTGATCAATTCGCGGGCGAAGCCGTCGATGTGGAAGCCCATGATCCCGGCGACGTTCTCGCAGAGATTGTCGCGGCCTTCGCGGCAAGCCTTGCAGTGGCCGCAGGTCTCGGCGCCGTACATCGTCACCGTATCGCCCTCGCGGAAGCGCGAGACGCCCTCGCCGACCGCGACGACCTCGCCGGCCGCCTCGACGCCGGCCGCCTGCGGCATCTTGCGCTTGGCGAAGGCCATGCCGCGGAAGCCCCAGAGGTCGAGATAGTTCAGGCCGACGGCACGTATACGGATCTGGACCTCGCCGGGAGCGGGCGGGGGCGGCGGCTCGATCTGTTCGAGGCGGAGATCGCGGTCGCCATGGAGCTGGAGCGAGAGCATCGGTCTTGTTCTTTCAAAGCTGGTCCGGCCATAGCCGGGAGGCGTGCAGGACCGCGAGGATTTCGACGCGTCCGTCGCGAACGCGATAGGGTAGAATATAGGGCGTTCCGTTCACGACGAGCTCACGGCTCCCGTCGACACGACCCGGCCTTCCCATATGGGGGTGCTCGCCGAGCTGCTTTCCCGCCTGCCTGAGGCGGCGCACGAGAGCCAAAGCGGCTGAGGCGCTGATCGGCGCGACATAGTCCGCGATGTCATCAAGCTCGACCCGGGCGCGGGCCGTCCAGATGACTTTCATCGACCGGCGTTGATCATGGCTTGCAGCTTGGCTTCGATTGCGTCGAGTTCTTCGTCAGTCGCGAATTCGCCTCGGTCGGCTTCGGCGATGCCTTCCTTGATCCGCTGGATCTGCCAAGCATTCAGCTCGACATAGTCCTGGATCGCTTTCGCCACGAGCCAGTTGCGCGAGCGGTCGGTGTCGGCCGCCAACGCATCGAGCTTGGCAAGGGTCTCGTCGTCGAGGCGGATGGTGAAGGCTGCCGTCATGCTGGTTCACTCCGGTTCACAATGAACATAGGCGGTTTACAGCGCAGCGCCAAGCGTCGCGCGTTTACCATGTTTCACGTGAAGCGCTGGAGAGCCCTTTAACGGTGCACACCGAGATGGGCGGTCAGGCCGCCATCGATCGGCAGGACCGTGCCGGTGATGTAGGCGGCCGGCGGGCTCAGCAGGAAGGCGGCGAGGCCGGCGACCTCCTGCGGTCTGGCAAAGCGGCCGGCCGGGATCTGGCTTTCCATCTTGTCGCGATAGGCGGCATAGGGCGCCATCATGTCGGTATCGACGAAGCCCGGCGCGATCACATTGACGGTGACGCCGCGCTTGCCGGTCTCGACCGCGAGCGTCTTGGCATAGGAGATCAGCGCGCCCTTGGATGCCGCATAGGCGGCATTGCCGGGATTGCCGCGCAGCGCCGCGACCGAGCCGATCGCGACGATGCGGCCTTCCTTGGCGCGGATCATCCCGCGCATCAGGCTCTTGGCGAGGCGGGTGAAGGCCCAGAAGTTGACCTGCATCGCCGCTTCGGCCTTGTCCTGCACCAGCATGGCGGCGAGCGTGTCATAGGGCTGGCCGGCATTGTGGACGAGGCCGAACCAGGTCTCGCCTTCGCATTGCTCGCAGAAGGCGTCGAGCGCGGCCTTGTCGGAGAGATCGAGCGGCAAAGCGCGCACCGAGCGACCAGGCACGGCTTCGGCGATCTCCGCAGCGAGGGCCTGCGCCTGATCGCCCGAAGAACGGTAGGTGAAATCGACATCGTGGCCATCGGCCACGAGAGCCCGCACGATCGCGGCGCCGACGCCCTTGGCGCCGCCGGTGACGAGAACCCTGGTCATGCTGCGTTCGGCCCCGCCGTCAGGACGAGGCAGGTGTTCTGGCCGCCGAAGCCGAAGGAGTTCGACAGCACGGTGCGGACCTTGGCGTCGCGGGCCTCATTCGGGATGACGTCGAGCGCAATCGCCGGATCGGGCGTGTTGTAATTGATCGTCGGCGGTATCCGGCCATTGGCGATGGTCAATAGCGAGATCACCGCCTCGACCGCGCCGGCTGCCGTCAGCGTATGGCCGAGCATCGACTTGTTCGAGGAGATCGGGAGCCTCGCCATGCGCTCGCCGAAGACGGCCGAGCAGCTCATCGCCTCCATCTTGTCGTTCTCCGGCGTCGAGGTGCCGTGCGCGTTGATGTAGTCGACGTCGTCGGGGGTGAGTCCGGCGTCGGCCAGGGCGTCCTGCATGGCGAGAATCGCCGGCTTGCCGTCCGGGCTCGAGCGGGTGCGGTGGAAGCCGTCGCCGCGCTCGCCGCAGCCGGCGACGATGCCGAGAATGGTGGCGCCCCGCGCCAGGGCGTGGTCGTAGTCCTCCAGCACCAGCGCACCGGCGCCCTCGCCCATGACGAAGCCGTCGCGGTTCTTCGAGAACGGCTTGGCGGAGGCCTCCGGCGGATCGTTCTGGGTCGAGAGGGCCGAGAGCAGCGAGAATCGGATCAACGCCTCGGCATGGACCGAGCCGTCGGTGCCGATGCAGAGCGCGGCCTCTGTCTCGCCTCTACGGATCGCCTCGACGCCCATCTGGATCGCTGTCGCGCCCGAGGAGCAGGCGGTCGAGAGCGAGATCGGCGAGCCCTTGGTGCCGAACTTCTCCGCGATGTGCTCGGCGACGCCGCCGAACAGGAAGAGCTCGTGCATCGCCTTGTGCTTGTGGCGGGCGGCGACGCGCAGCAGCGCATCGTAGTCGGTATCGCCATCCACCGCCTGCGCCAGTTCCTGCTTTTGCGGCCATTCCATCTCGACCGGCGGCACCGCCATGAAGAGCTCACCCGGGAAATCGCCGGCTTCGCCGAGACCACTCTGCGCGACCGCTTCCTCAGCGGCGAGCGTGGCGAGCTTCTCTGAGAGCTCCGGGGCCGCAAAAGAACCGTCGAACAGGAAGTCGACGGTTGCGGCGATGGTGGTGCGCAAGCCCTCGGTCGGGAAGCGCTCGATGCGGTGGATGCCGGAGCGGCCCGCGGTCAGGGCCTCCCAGTTGGCGTCCTTGCCCTGGCCGAGGGAGGTGACGATACCGAGGCCGGTGACGGCGACGATCGGCCGGCCCTGGCTGTCGCGATGGTTTGCACCCATGACGCCTCTCCTCACGCCTTGACCAGACGGGCAGCGCCCTCGCCGCGCCAATGGGCGGCGCCGGTGACGATGGCCTCGTTTGCCGCGCCGGTCGAGAGCGCGGCTGCGGCGAGCGCGACCGAGACCGGGAAGGCGGCTTCGACGGAATGGCCGACGAGGTCGCCGGTGGCGATGCGGCGCGCGCCTGGCGCGGCCTTGGCAATGGCGGCGGCTTCTTCGTCGGTGATTTCGGCGCAGCCGGTCGCAGCCGATATCGCCAGCGCGTCGGCGGCGATCGGGCCGAAGCCGGAGAGAAGTTCGTCGAGTGCCTTGGCGACCGAGCCGGGCTGGCGGCGGCTGCGATGAGCGCCGGCATGGCTGAGGCGCGCATGCGCCCTGGCGCTGCGCGCCGCGGCGCGCTCGGCCGCTTCGAGCACGAGGAAGGCGCCGGCGCTCCCGGTGATCATGCCGGGCGCCTCGCTGCGAGCGAAGACCGGTGCGAAATCGGCAGAGCGCAGGAAGCCGCCGAGCTCGAACAGCAGCAGCATGTCGCGGCGCTCGGCATTGTAGGCGCCGCCGACGAGGATGATGTCTGCCTGGCCGGCCGCGATCCGGGCCTGAGCGGTGCGGATCGCGTCGACGCCGGCCTGCTCCTCGCCCATCAGCGTGCGCGAGGCGCCGGTGATGCCGTGGACGATGCCGATATTGCCGGCGAGCAGGTTGGATAGCTGAGCCAGGAACAGCGTCGGCCTGAGATCACCCATCAGCCGCTCGTTGAGGAAGGCGCCGGGCTGGTTGGCGTTGCGCAGGCCGGCCAGGATGGCGGCATCGACCGCGTGGTCGCGCTCGCCGCCGCCGGCGGCGACGATGACCTGGAGCTGGCTCTTGGCCTCGGTGTCGTCCTTTAGCCCGGCATCGTCGAGGGCGAGGCCGGCGGCATACACGCCGAGCCGCTGCCAGGGCTCCATCTGGCGCTGGTCGGACTTCTTCGGGATCTGCTTGTCGAGCTCGAGTGGCTTCAGCGGATGCAGCGGGTAGGGCGCGAAGCTCTGGGTATCGACGACGGGGGCCGTATCGGACGCGAGCGCCAGCGCGTGCGCCTCGACGCCCTCGCCGAGGCTGGAGGCAAGGCCGATGCCGGTGATGACGACGTCGCGGGCCATGTCAGGCTGCCTCCGGGGAGAGGCCGATGGCGGCGATGCGGCTCTGCATCAGCGTGCGCATATCGGCGGGGAAAGGCATCAGGCGAAAGCGCAGCTCGGCATCGCAGATCGGCTTGCCGGCGATGGCGATCTTCGCCTTGGTCGCTGCGTAACCGGAGCCCTCGTGGACGAGTTCGGCGCTGACCTCGAGCACCGCATTCGGTTCGACGAACGTGCGGAAGCGCGCCTTGTCGACCATCATCAGGAACGGCATCTGCGTCAGGCCGTTGAGCCCGAGCAGAAGATAACCGGAGGCTTGCGCCATGGTTTCGGTCAGCAGGACGCCGGGAACGAGCGGGTGGCCGGGAAAATGGCCTTCGAAGACCGGGCTTGTCGCCGGAACGGTCGAGCGGGTCAGGATCCGCTTGGCCGCCGGATCGAAGCTCTCGACCTTGTCGATCATGTCGAAATATTCGAGGCGCATGCGGTTCCAACCCGTCTCGCCGCGATCGGGGTCGTGCCCCGCTTGCGGCGTCTCAACGTCCAGCGTCGGCCCCGACGGGCCGAGATGCGCTCAGGCGGCCAATTTACTCAGGCAGCCTTGGCGGCGACGAGGTCGTCGATGCGCTTGCACAGGTTCTCGAGCACGAAATACTGCTCGGCCGGCGCTTTGCCCTCGTTGACTTCCTGGGTCCACTGCTCCAGCGGCAGCTTGATGCCGAAGGCCTTGTCGATCGCAAAGGCGATGTCGAGGAAGGCGAGGGAGTCGATGCCGAGATCGTCGATCGCGTGGCTCTGGGGCGTGATCTTCTCGCGGGGAATGTCGCAAGTTTCCGAAATGATGCCGGCGACCGTCTCGAACGTGGCGGACATGCGGGTGCTCCCGTCTTGGATGATGATGGCGGACGGCGTCCGGGCGCGTTCGCCCCGCGCCTGCCCCAAGCCCCCCGCCGAGGATGACTGTGACCGCCCCCTTACACCTGCGTGCAGGATAGGACAACCGTCACGACCAAAAGAGAGACGCCCGGCTTTTGGCCGGGCGTCCAGTATTGTCCTCGCCGAGCCTTAGGCGGCGATGCCGCGCAGCACGTAGTGCAGGATGCCGGCGTTCTTGAAGTAGTCGAGCTCGTCCAGCGTATCGATGCGGCAGAGGATCGGAACCTTCTTCACCTTGCCATCGGCATAGGTGATCTCGGCTTCGAGCGTCTGGCGCGGCTTGACGGTGGCGAGACCCTTGATCGTCACGGTTTCGTCGCCCTTGAGGCCGAGCGAGGCCCAGCTCGTGCCCTCCTGCAGGGTGAACGGCACCACGCCCATGCCGACCAGGTTGGAGCGGTGAATGCGCTCGAAGCTCTGGGCGATCACGGCCTTGACGCCGAGCAGGTTGGTGCCCTTGGCGGCCCAGTCACGCGACGAGCCGTTGCCGTATTCGACGCCGGCGAAGATCACCAGCGGCACCTTCTCGGCCTGGTAGCGCATCGCCGCGTCGTAGATCGGCAGCTCTTCCTTGCTGGGATAGTGGATGGTGTAGCCGCCTTCGCGGCCGTTCGGGCCCATCATGTGATTGCGGATGCGGATATTGGCGAAGGTGCCGCGCATCATCACCTCATGATTGCCGCGGCGCGTGCCGTACTGGTTGAAGTCCGCGACGGCGACGCCATGCTCGGTGAGATAGGCACCGGCCGGCGAGGCGGCCTTGATCGAACCGGCCGGCGAGATGTGGTCGGTGGTGATCTTGTCGCCGAACAGGCCGAGGATGCGGGCGCCGACGATTTCGGTGACCGGAGCCGGTTGCTTGCCCATGCCGCGGAAATAGGGCGGGTTCTGGACATAGGTCGACTTGTCGTCCCAGGCATAGGTCTGGCCAGTCGGCGCCTTGACCTTCTGCCAGTTGGCGTCGCCCTTGAAGACGTCGGCATACTTCGCCTTGAAGATCGCCTTGGTGACGTTCTTGGCGATGAAGGCCTGGATCTCCTTGTTGGAAGGCCAGATGTCCTTGAGATAGACCGGCTTGCCGTCCTTGCCCATGCCGAGCGGCTCGGTGGTCAGGTCGATCTGCACGGACCCTGCCAGCGCATAGGCGACGACCAGCGGCGGCGATGCCAGGTAGTTCGCCTGGACGTCCGGAGAGACGCGGCCCTCGAAGTTGCGGTTGCCCGAGATCACGGCGCCGGCGATCAGGCCCTGATCGTTGATCGCCTTCGAGATCGGGGCCGGCAGCGGGCCGGAATTGCCGATGCAGGTGGTGCAGCCGAAGCCGACCAGGTTGAAGCCGAGCTTGTCGAGGTCCTTCTGCAGGCCGGCCTTGGCGAGATACTCGGCCACGACCTGCGAGCCGGGGGCCAGCGAGGTCTTGACCCAGGGCTTGACCTTGAGGCCCTTGGCCACCGCGTTGCGGGCGAGCAGGCCGGCAGCCATCAGCACCGACGGGTTCGAGGTGTTGGTGCAGGAGGTGATGGCGGCGATGACGACGTCGCCATGGCCGAGATCGAACTTCTCACCCTCGACCTTGACGCGGCGGGAGAGCTCGCCACCCTTCTTGTAGTCCGTATCCATCGCTGCGGCGAAGCCGCTCTTGATCGCGCCGAGATCGGCGCGGCCTTCCGGACGCTTCGGGCCAGCCATCGAGGCCTGGACGGTATTCAGGTCGAGCTCGAGCGTGTCGGTGAAGACCGGGTCGGGCGTCGAGCGCGTCGCGAACAACCCCTGGGCCTTCGAGTACTTCTCGACCAGGGCGACACGGGCGGCCTTGCGGCTGGTGGTCTCCAGATAGTTCAGCGTCTCGGCGTCGACCGGGAAGAAGCCGCAGGTGGCGCCGTATTCGGGGCCCATATTGGCGATCGTTGCGCGGTCGGCCAGCGTCAGATTGTAGAGGCCGGGGCCGAAGAACTCGACGAACTTCCCGACGACGCCCTTCTTGCGCAGCATCTGCGTGACCGTCAGCACGAGGTCGGTCGCGGTGATGCCTTCCTTGAGCTTGCCGGTGAGCTTGAAGCCGATCACCTCGGGCAGCAGCATCGACTGCGGCTGGCCGAGCATGGCGGCCTCGGCCTCGATGCCGCCGACGCCCCAGCCGAGCACGGCGAGGCCGTTGACCATGGTGGTGTGCGAGTCGGTGCCGACCACGGTGTCGGGATAGGCGACCTCCACCGTTTCGGTCTTCTTGCCCTTCTTCACCTTCTCCTTCGCCGTCCAGACGGTCTGGGCGAGGTATTCCAGGTTGACCTGGTGGCAGATGCCGGTGCCGGGCGGGACGACGCGGAAATTGTCGAAGGCGCCCTGGCCCCATTTCAGGAAGCGGTAGCGCTCGCCATTGCGCTGGTATTCGAGATCGACGTTCTGCTTGAAGGCCTTGGGCGAGCCGAACTCGTCGACGATGACGGAGTGGTCGATGACGAGATCGACCGGCACCAGCGGGTTGATCTTCTTGGGATCGCCGCCGAGCGCGACGACGCCGTCACGCATCGCGGCGAGGTCGACCACCGCCGGCACGCCGGTGAAGTCCTGCATCAGCACGCGGGCGGGGCGGAAACCGATCTCCTTGCCGGCCTTGCCCTTGTCGTCGAGCCAGCCGACGAAGGCCTCGATGTCGGCCTTGGTGACCGAGCGGCCGTCCTCGAAGCGCAGCAGGTTCTCGAGCAGCACCTTCATCGAGAAGGGCAGCTTGGAAATGCCGGCGAGGCCGTTCTTCTCGGCAGCCTTGAGGGAGTAATAGACATATTTCTTCGTGCCGACGGTCAGCGTCTTGCGGCACTTGAATGAATCGAGCGAGGCCATTTTGGCTTACATCCTGATCAAGGGGTTGCGGTCACGAGCCGAATCCCTCCTTGCGGATGAATCCGGTCGAAGGCCTGTTGCGCATGACGCGCACGCCGCCCCGGGAGTGCCCGAGCCCCGCGCCGGATCGGCGTGCGGCGTAGCCACGGGTTCTATAGATCAATTCCAAGAAGCTCGCTACAGGCTCGATATGCGTCAGATGAAGAGCTCATGACGCTTCGGAAGACAGGCTCGGCGTGACGCAGATTCCTTTCCAGAGATTCGCCCTGACAGCCGAAGGGCTCGCTTGCCGCCGCGGCGGGCGCGCGGTCTTCGGCGACGTCAGCTTCCACCTGGAAAATGGCACGGCGATCGCGCTCACCGGCCGCAACGGCGCCGGCAAATCGAGCCTGATCGCCATGGTGTGCGGGCGCCTGCGGCCCGAAGCCGGGGTGATCAAGCTCGAGGGGCAGGGCGACCTGCCGCCGGCCGAGGCAGTTCATCTGGTCGGCCACCGCGACGGGCTCAAGACCGCGCTGACCGCGGCCGAGAATTTGCGTTTCGCGCAGGATCTGCTTGGCCAGCCGGGCCTCGACCCGGCCGAGGCGCTCGCTACGGTCGGCCTGCCGCATGCCGGGTCGCTGCCGGTCGGCTATCTCTCGGCCGGCCAGCGCCGGCGCGTCGCGCTGGCACGCCTCCTGGTGGCGTCGCGGCCGATCTGGCTGCTGGACGAGCCGATGGCGGCACTGGATATCGGCTCGCAGGCGATGCTGTCGCAGCTCATGCAGGCACATCTGGCGGCGGGCGGCGCGATCCTGGCGGCGACCCACGGCCCGCTCGGCCTCGACGGCGCGCGCGAACTCAGGATCGGCCCGTGACCGGCGCCTTCCTTGCCATCCTCAGGCGCGATCTTGCTTTGGCTGTCCGGGCCGGCGGCGGCGGCGAGCTCGCGCTCGTCTTCTTCCTGACCGTCGTGGTGCTGATTCCGTTCGCGCTCGGGCCCGACCTCAACCTCTTGTCGCGGATCGGCCCGGCTATCCTCTGGCTCGGGGCGTTGCTGGCGACCTTGATCGGGCTCGACCGCCTGTTCCAGGCTGATGAGGAGGACGGCTCGCTCGATTTGATCCGCGGCGCGCCGCTGCCGCTGGAGCTCGCCGTCCTCGCCAAGGCACTGGCGCATTGGCTGACGACTGGCCTGCCGCTGACCTTGGCCGCGCCGCTGCTCGGGCTGCTCGTCGCCCTGCCGGTTGAGAGCGTCCTGCCGCTGACCGCGAGCCTTGCACTGGGGACGCCGGCGCTGAGCTTCATCGGTGCGGCTGCTGCGGCGCTGACTGCAAGCCTGCGTCGCGGCGGCCTGATCCTGCCGATCCTGGTCGCGCCGCTGTGCGTGCCCGTGCTGATCTTCGGTGTTTCGGCTTCGGACGCGGCACGCGGCCCGATACCGCTGCAGAGCCCGTTGCTGATCCTGGCTGCGTTATCGCTGATGGCGGCCGTGGTTGGCTGTGTCGCGGCGGCCGCAGCGTTGCGCCAGCCGGATTGAGGCGTCAGACCTCGGACAATTCACCCCGGTCGAGTTCCAGGGCGCAGCCAGATTGGGTTGCCAACCGGGCGACTGCGGCCGCGATGTCTTCGAGCGCAACATTGTCGTCGACGAAGCGGAGCTGAATCTCCTCGGCCAAGCCGAAGACGTCGACGACCCGCGATTGACCTGCCTCCAGGCGCACGGCCGTCTCGATGTCGCGTCGCATGGGATCGGATAGCGTGATGAGCATGGCAATCCCTCCTACGACCCGATATTACGCCCAAGCTGAGTAGTCCTCAAGAAAATATGTATTATTTTCAGATAGTTAGTAGATTGCGCCAGTGGCGGTTGAGTCGCGTGACGCTAAGGTGCCGTCGGCGGCGCAGCCGCTTGCGGTTGAGTAACTTGCGCACATATAGTCAGTTACTCATTTGCAGCGCGATGGAACGCGCCATGTCGGATTTGGAACGCGGCGAACGTTTGCAGATCATGCTCAGCGCGGACGAACTCCGTGCGGTCGAGAACTGGCGGTTCGAGAAGCGGATGCCGAGCCGCGCCGCGGCCGTCCGCGAATTGCTCAGGCGCGGCCTGAATGCCGAGGGCTTCGACGTCGCTGCCGACGGCGCTCGTTCAGGCAGCTTCAGCGTCCTCGACAAGGTCGATGGCGACGAGCCGGCCGTGCCGGAGAAGAACTAGCCTTCTTGCTAGCCTCATCGTCGCAGGTACCGCTCCTCGATTGTGAGCCGGGCCGGCGATTGCTACATGCTCTCTGGTCGAAAGAAGAGCAGAGCCGGCCACCACCGTCATGGCGAGCCTTACCGAACTGGCCAATCCGGCGCGCTTCATGCGCCTGTCGAGCGTCTTGCTGCCCTGGCTCGCGGGAGCGGCGGCGCTGCTGCTCACGATCGGCTTCTATCTCGTCTGGTTCGTCGCCCCCTCCGATTACCAGCAGGGCGAGACGATTCGGATCATGTACATCCATGTGCCGGCGGCCTGGCTGGCGCTGATGTTCTATTCGATGATGGCGCTCTCGGCGCTGGGCGTATTGGTCTGGCGCCATCCGCTCGCCGACGTCGCCCAGCAGGCGGCGGCGCCGATCGGCGCCTGCTTCGCACTGATCTGCCTGCTGACCGGGTCGTTCTGGGGCAAGCCGATGTGGGGCACCTACTGGGTCTGGGATGCGCGCCTGACCTCGATGCTGGTGCTGTTCCTCATCTATCTCGGCCTGATCGCGCTGCGCCGGGCCATCGACGAGCCCTCGCGCGCGGGCCGCGCCGTCGCGATCCTGACGCTGGTCGGCTGCGTCAACATCCCGATCATCAAGTTCTCGGTCGACTGGTGGAGCACTCTGCATCAGCCAGCCTCGGTGCTGCGGCTGGGCGGGCCGACCATCCATTCCTCGATGCTCTGGCCGCTGGTGATCACCGCAATCGGTTTCACGCTGCTGGCGCTGGCGCTGCACTGCGCCGCCATGCAGGCCGAGATCCTGCGCCGGCGCGTGCGCACACTGACGATCTTCGAGGCCGAGCGGCTCGACCGGCTCTCGCTGCAGGCGGCGCAATGACGGACGTGCTCGGACCCCATGCCGGCTTCATCCTCGCCGCCTATCTGGCGGCGGCCGTGATCCTCGGCGGTCTCGCCGCCGCGATCCTGCTCGACCGGCGCGCGCAGCGGCGTGCTCTGGCGGCGCTGGAAGAGCGCGGCGCCGGTCGTCGTGGCGGAGCGTCGTCATGAGCGAGGCGTCCGTTTCAGCGCCGCGACGGTCGCCCTGGCTCTGTGCGATCCCGCTGCTGGTTTTCGCGGCTTTGGCGGCGGTGTTCGCCAAAGGGCTGTTCTCGGGCGATGCCAGCAAGGTGCCCTCGGCCCTGATCGGCAAGCCGGCCCCGGCGGTCACATTGGCGCCGCTCGAAGGCCTGCAGCGCGATGGCCAACCTGTGCCGGCCTTCGGCATGGCTGATCTCGCCAAGGGCAAGGCGACGATCGTCAACGTCTTCGCCAGCTGGTGCGCGCCCTGCCGGGTCGAGCATCCCTTCCTCGTCGCCATGGCCGATTCGGCCGCGGTGAAGCAGGGCAAGGTCCAGCTCGTCGGCTTCAACTACAAGGACGAGGCCGAGAATGCCCGCCGCTTCCTCGGCGCGCTCGGCAATCCCTATTCCGCCGTCGGTGCCGATCGTGCCGGCCGCGCCGCCATCGATTGGGGCGTCTACGGCGTGCCCGAGACTTTCCTGATCGGGCCGGATGGGCGCATCCTCGACAAGCATGTCGGCCCGCTCGACGGGCAGGCGGCGTCACGCATGCTGGCGAAGGCGGCGGCGCTGGTGAAGTGACGGCCGCAGGTCAGGCCGCCTTCTTGCCGCCGACCAGGCTTTCGAACATGCCGCGGCCGTCGGTGCCGCCGACGAGGCCGTCGATCAGATTCTCCGGATGCGGCATCAGGCCGAGCACGTTGCGGCCGGGCGAATAGATGCCGGCGATGCCGTTGAGGGAGCCGTTCGGATTGGTCGCGGCAGTCACGTTCCCATCCGCATCGCAATAGCGGAAGGCGACGAGTCCCTCGCCTTCGAGCCGGGCCAGCGTCTCGGGGTCGCAGATATAGTTGCCCTCGCCATGGGCGATGCAGACATCGATCACCTGCCCCTTGGCATAGGCCGAGGTGAAGGCGGTGTCGTTCCGCTCGACCTTGAGATGCTGGCGCTTGCAGACGAATTTCAGATCGGCGTTGCGAGCCAGCACGCCCGGCAGCAGGCCGGCCTCGCAGGCGATCTGGAAGCCGTTGCAGATGCCGAGCACGAGGCCGCCGCGCGCCGCATGGGCCCGCGTCGCGTCCATGATGTGGGCTCGGCCGGCGATGGCGCCGCAGCGCAGATAGTCGCCATAGGAGAAACCGCCGGGCAGGACGACGAGGTCGGTGCCACCAGGCAACTCATGATCGCCATGCCAGACATGGTCGACCGTGGCGCCCGCCTGGCGCAGGGCCTTGGCGACGTCACCGTCGCGATTCGAGCCGGGGAAGGTGATGACGGCGGCGCGCATCGGTCAGGCTCCGATCTCGACCCGGTAGTTCTCGATGACGGTGTTGGCGAGGAGTTTCTCGCAGGCCGCCTTGAGGGCGGCCTCGGCCGCGGCCTTGTCGGCGCCGTCGAGCTCGATGTCGAAGACCTTCCCCTGGCGGACCGAGCCGACGCCGTCGATGCCGAGGGATTTCAGCGCGCCCTCGATCGCCTTGCCCTGCGGGTCGAGCACGCCGGTCTTGAGGGTGACGGTGACGCGGGCTTTCATCGTGATCTCCGGAACGGGGCGCTTGTCGGTTCGCTTAGCGGTGAATCGGTGCCGGCTCAACCATTTCAGCGACTCGCCCAGGTCGCGCGGGCGAAATCCTGGGCGGCCTGCGAATCATCGGTCACGGCGATCGCCATGGACAGCGTGGTGTCCTTGCGCGCGTAGAGGATCGCGGTCGCAGCCAGGCGGCCGCCGTCCCTGGCGCGGATTTCGACGAGGATGCCGTCGGTGCCGTCCTGCTTGAAGCGCGAGACGGTGGTCGTGCTCTTCGGCTTCTCGGCCCGCTTCGCCTTTGGGCGCTTGGAGAATTCGCGTGCCAGCCGCGCCGGGTTGAGCGCAAGCGTCCGCGCCATGTCCGCGGCCTCGCTGCCTTCGAAGCTGAGCAGCGCGGCAACGCCCGGCCGCTCGCAGTCCTGCGGCGTGCAGAAGACCATCGCCTTCGGATTGATGCCGTCGTTGACGACCCAGTTCTGGATCGGCAGCGGTTCCCAGCCGCGCCCGGCTGCGAGCTGGACCAGGCCCGGCCCGAAATGATCGGCGCACCCAGCGATCAGGATCATACCGAGCGCGAGCGCGCCGAAACGCAAACGGGAGCGCAAGCGCCCCCGTCCGGTCGTCTGGGACTTGGTAGCCGTCATGCTCACAGCACGAGGCGCGACAATTACTGCACCAGCCGAGGGCCCGCCGGGCCCGGCTTTTCGTTCTCGCCGAGAATACCGAGGCGGCGCGCCACTTCGGTATAGGCCTCGATCAACCCACCCAGGTCGCGGCGGAAGCGATCCTTGTCCATCTTGTCTTTCGACCTGATGTCCCAGAGCCGGCAGGAATCGGGGCTGATCTCGTCGGCGACGACGATGCGCATCATGTCGCCTTCCCAGAGCCGGCCGCACTCGATCTTGAAGTCGACGAGACGGATGCCGGCGCCGAGGAAGAGGCCCGAGAGGAAATCATTGACGCGAATGGCAAGCGCCATGATGTCGTCGATCTCCTGCGGCGTTGCCCAGCCGAAGGCCGTGATGTGCTCTTCCGACACCATCGGATCGCCCAGCGCGTCGTTCTTGTAGTAGAACTCGATGATCGAGCGCGGCAGCTGGGTGCCTTCCTCGATGCCGAGCTTGGTCGAGAGCGAGCCGGCAGCGACATTCCGGACCACGACCTCGAGCGGAATGATCTCGACCTCGCGAATCAGCTGCTCGCGCATGTTCAGGCGGCGGATGAAATGCGTGGGAACGCCGATATCGTTGAGATTGCTGAAGATGTGCTCGGAGATGCGGTTGTTCAGCACGCCCTTGCCGTCGATCACTTCGTGCTTCTTGGCATTGAAGGCGGTCGCGTCGTCCTTGAAATGCTGGATCAGCGTTCCAGGCTCCGGTCCTTCATAGAGGACCTTCGCCTTGCCTTCGTAAATGCGACGGCGGCGGTTCATCGGGATATACCGTGGCTTGAGGAAATCCAAAGGGTCGGCCTCTCTCTGGTCGCGGTTGCCCGCGGCGGGATCATGGCCCTTTTCAGCACGCTCTCGCGCAATCTCGTTGCTCTGTCGAGTTCGATCCTGGCGCGCCGGTCCGGCTGGTTCATGCGGGCCCTGCTCCCTAGGAACCGGCCACACGTCGCGCTATATGGGCCTTTCGTGCTGCAAACGCAACAAAGCGCCTGAGGCAGGGTCTCGACGCCGGATTTGACCGTGCCGGATCAGGTTGGACAGCTGGGCCTCTAGCCCGCACCGCCATCACATTGCTATATGGCGAAGCTGATATCGCGCCGCAGCAAGATTGCCGCTCCGAAGAGGATAAGAAACCAGATGACCACCTTCGACCAGCGCAAGGACGCCTACGAGAACAAGTTCGCGCATGATGAGGAGCTCCGCTTCAAGGCGACCGCCCGGCGCAACAAGCTGCTCGGCCTGTGGGCCGCGGAGAAGCTCGGCAAGAGCGGCGCCGATGCCGATGCCTATGCCAAGTCGGTGGTGCTCGCCGATTTCGAGGAGGCCGGCGACGACGACGTGCTGCGCAAGGTCAAGGCCGATTTCGCCGCGGGCGGCGTCACGGTCGCGGACGATGAGATCCGTCGGACGATGACCGAGCTCCTGATCAAGGCCGCCGACGAGATCCAGGCCGGCCGCTGAACGACGCTCGGGCGCAGGGCGGACTTCATCGCATTGCGCCCTTGAGCATGGTGCATGCCGCATCGTTTGCCTTTCACCGCCGGTTCGGTCCACGGTCCCTGGACCCGCCAGTGGTGAAGAGCGGGCAACCGGATGAATGCGCTCATGACCGCCGCCAAGCCGACCGTGCTGTCCTCGCTCGCCGATCGTCTCGCCAAGGGCGAGACGCTGCTGTCCGCGTGGTGCGGGCTGCCGGATCCGAGCATCGCCGCGATCCTGGCGCAGGAAGACTTCGACGCGGTCACGCTCGACATGCAGCACGGCCCGATCACGCTCGCCGAGGTGATCCGGGCGATTCCGCTGATCAACGCCGCCGGCAAGCCGGCGCTGGCGCGCATTCCGGTCGGCGAGTTCCAGAACGTCTCGAAGCTGTTCGATTCCGGCGCCTCCGGCGTCATCGCGCCGATGATCAACACGATCGAGGATGCGCGCCGGCTCGCGGCCTATGCCAAGTATCCGCCGCTCGGCGAGCGCAGCTGGGGCAGCTATGGCGGCCTCGGCGCCTCCGGCCTCGACCAGAACGGCTATCTCAGGCAGGCCAACAGCTTCTCGCTGACCTTCGCGATGATCGAGACCCGCGAGGCATTGGCGATCGTCGACGACATCCTCGCGCTCGAGGGGATCGACGCGCTCTTCGTCGGCCCGTCCGATCTCTCGATCGCGCTGTCGGGCGGCGCCTCCGTCAATGCCTCGGCCAAGGAGGTCGATGATGCGCTGCGCCACATCGTGGCGCGGGCCAATGCCGTGAAGAAGCCGGTCGCCTTCTATGCTGCGAGCGCCGAACGGGCCGCGGAAGGTGTCGCACTCGGCGCGCGTCTGGTTACCGTGATGAGCGATACCGGCTTCCTGCGTCATGCTGCGCAGGCTGCGCTGAAGATCGCGCGCGGCTGACGCTTCAGGCGTTGATGCCCTCGCGCGATTTCAGCGCGGCGTAATAGGCCCAGAGCAAGCGTGCGGCAACGCCTCGCCAGGGCCGCCAGGCTTCAGCGAGTTCCGTCAGTTCGGCGGGATTTGGCCGCAACGGCAGCCCGAAAGCGACCTTCGCGGCCTCCTGCACCGCGAGGTCGCCAGCGGCGAAGCCGTCGCGATGGCCGAGGCAGAACAGCAGGTAGACATCCGCCGTCCAGGGGCCGATGCCGGAAACGGCCGTCATGTGCGCGTGGACGAATTCCGGCGTCGCCGTCTCCAGCGCGGCAAGGTCGAGCCGGTTCTCGGCGATCGCCGCGGCGACGGCGCGCAGCGTCTTCTGCTTCGGCCGGGACAGACCCGACAGCCGCATCTCCTCGTCGCTGGCAGCGAGGACGCGTTCCGGCGTCAGCGGGGCAAGCACGCTCTCGACCCTCGCCCAGACGGCGCGGGCGCTTGCCACCGAAAGCTGCTGCGAGACGATGATCGAGGCCAGGCTCGAAAACCCGCTCTCGCGGCGGCGCAGCGGCGGGATGCCGGTCCGGGCGATGATCTGGTCCCAGACGGGATCGAGCGTGGTGAGGGCAGCCATGCCCTCTTCGAGATCGGCGGTGCAGGAGATCGTCGTCATGTTGCCCGGGTCTATTGCCGATCGCTGCTCCTGGTCCTGTCAGGAGGCAGGGCTTGGCGAGGCTCGCCGCAAACCATAGACAGAAGCGGATGGCATCGTCTCCACCCGTTTTCCGGTTCGCGCCGAGCCCGAACGGGCGGCTGCATCTCGGCCATGCCTATTCGGCGCTGCTCAACCAGCGGCTGGCGGGGCGCTTCGGCGGCGAGCTGCTGCTGCGGATCGAGGATATCGACCTGACGCGCTGCCGGCACGAATTCGAGCAGGGCATTTATGATGACCTCGCCTGGCTGGGGATTTCGTTCCCACCGGGGGTGCGGCGGCAATCCCGGCATTTCGACGATTATCGCCGCGCGCTGGACAGGCTCGATGCGATGGGGCTGGTCTATCCCTGCTTCTGCTCGCGCCAGCAGGTGAAGGAGGCCGTGGGCCGATGCGAGGCCGAGAGCGGAATGCCCTGGCCGTGCGATCCCGATGGCGCGCCGCTCTATCCCGGCACCTGTCGTGACCTGAGTGAAGCCGAGGCACGCCGACGCCGCGCTGTCGGCGAGCCGCATGTGCTGCGACTCGCCATGGACCGGGCCCTGGCGCGGGCAGCGGGCGCAGCGCTCGTCTACCGGCTCTTCGACGAAACTGGAGCACAGCGGGACGTCACCGTCGATCCGGCCGGGTGGGGCGATGTCGTGCTGGCGCGCAAGGACGTGCCGACGAGCTATCATCTCTCGGTGGTCGTCGACGACGCGCTGCAGGGTGTCAGCCATGTCGTTCGCGGGCGGGATCTGGAAGCGGCGACCGGGATCCATGTCGTGCTGCAACGCCTGCTCGACCTGCCGACGCCACGCTATCATTTCCATCAGCTGCTGAACGACGAAACCGGGCAGAAGTTGGCGAAGAGCCGGCTGTCCCGGAGCCTCGCCGATCTGCGGGCGGACGGGGCGACGCCGGAGGCGATCCGGCGGCAGCTCGGTTTCACGTGAATCGCTGCCCGGGCGGATCCTCGTCAGGGCGAGGCGTTCAGCCCACGCCCAGAAAGGTCAGCCAGCCGACGGTGGTGAAGAGCGAGAGTCCGGTCGAGAGCGCGATCGCGCTGGAGGCGTCGGCGACGCCCTGCTTGTAGCGCTCGGCGAAGAGATAGGCGTTGATGCCGCAGGGACAGGCGGCGAAGAGCACGGCGACCCCGGCCCAGGCCACCGGCATGGCGAACACTTTGGTCGCCAGCAGGAAGACGATCAGCGGGTGCAGGATGAGCTTGAGGAAGCTCAGGATCGCCGGCAGGGCGATGCCGGAGGCCAGGCCGTAGCGCCGGAGCGCGATGCCGAGGCTGACCAGAGCGCAGGGGACGGCGGCGCCCGCGATCAGGTCGACGATCGACCAGAGCGGCGCCGGAAGCATGCCGACGAAGGGGCGCGCGGCGCTGCCCAGCAGGATGCCGACGACGATCGGGTGGGTGAACAGGCGCCTGAGCAGCAGGAGCGGCGAAGTTCCCTTGCCCTCGGCGAGCAGCGTCGCGGCCGTCATCGTCACCGGCAAATGCACGGCGAGCAGCAGGCTCAGGGGCACCGCGCCAGCTTCGCCATAGGCCTTCAGGATCATCGGGATGCCGACGAAGACGGTGTTCGATTGGGCTGCGGCGAAGCCGGAGACGACAAGCTCGGGACCTTTGCGGGCGAACAGATGCCGCGCCACGAGCTGCGCGATCACCCAGACGACGGCGAGGCCGGCGAAATAGGAAATCCAGTAGCCCCAGGGCTGGTCCGGCGGGATCGTGGCCGTCGCCAGCGTCTTGAACAGCAGGCAGGGGATGGCGAGGACGAAGACGAAGTCGGAGAGGCCCTCGCCGGTCGTTTCCCGCAGAAGCTTCAGCCAGCGCGCACCATAGCCGATTGCGATCAGGCCGAAGACGGGGAGGACGATGAGGAAGGAGGATAGCATCAGGCCCGCCGGGCAGGGGAACGAGGTTCAGCGCAATTGCGCGGTCTGGCCTCCGGCCTTTTCGATCAGGCCCAGAACTTCGTCGCGCTGGCGCTTGAACTCGACCAGTGCCTTGCCGTCGAGCTCGCGGCCGCGCGGCACCTTGATCTTCATCGGGTTGACGAAGTTGCCGTTGACCAGGACCTCGTAGTGGAGATGCGGCCCGGTCGAGAGGCCGGTGTTGCCGAGGAAGCCGATCACCTGGCCCTGGCGGACCTTGACGCCGGGCGCGATGCCCTTGGCGAAGGCCGACTGGTGCGAGTAGGCGGTGACATAGCCGTTGGCGTGCTGGATCTCGATGCGCCGGCCATAGCCGGAATCCCATTCGGCCTTGATGATCGTGCCGTTGCCGGCGGCCAGGATCGGCGTGCCGATCTTGTTGGCCCAGTCGATGCCGGTATGCATCTTCGAATAGCGCATGATCGGGTGGTAGCGCATGCCGAAGCCCGAGCGCATCTCGCCGTCGCTGATCGGCTTGCGCAGCAGGAACTTCTTCAGCGAGCGGCCGTCGCTGTCGAAATAGTCGATCAGCCCGTCCTCGGGCGCCTGATAGCGGAAGACCTGCCGCGTCTCGCCATTGACGGTGAGGCTCGCTGACAGGATCTCGGCGCGCTCGCCGTCGTCGTCGTCGGTGAAGATGACTTCGAGATTGTCGCCGCCGCGCACCCGCTGCTGGAAATCGAGGTCATAGGAGAAGATCCGGACGAGCTCGTCGATCAGCGGGCGCGGCAGGTCGTGGCGCAGCCCGGTCTCGTAGAGGCTCTCATAGAGGCGCGCGCCGGTGCCGCCCTCCTCTTCCTCTTCCTCCTCGTCGTCCTGCGCGCCGGCCTGCGATTTCTGCTGTGGCCCGGCAACTTCCACTCGCGGCAGCGAGACCGGGACGAACAGGCCCTTGTCGTTGATCGCGACGGCGGCCGAAGGGCGCCCATTCTCGAGCAGGGCGACACGAACGATCTGGCGGGGATCGCCGGGGCGCGGGCCGGGCGCGAACAGAGCCTGCAGCACCTGGCCCTCCGGAAGGGCGGCGACCTTCACGCGGCCGTCGAAGGCCTTCATCATCGAGACGATCTGGTCGCGGTTGGCGCCGGCATTGCGCACCACGGTTTCGAAATTCTCGCCGCGGCGGGTGATCAGGAGCTTTTCCTCGACCTGCGGCTCGCGGGTGGCCGCCATCGGAGTCTTCGGCGCGTTGGTGACGTTCTCCGGGACGACACGAACCTCGATGCCCGAGAAGGAAGTGTCTGTAGCGGGGGCATAGGACAGCAGGCTGCCGGCGGCGCCGGCGGCCTGGTTGCCTTGAGCCAGGGTGCGGCTCAGCATCAGCTGAGGCGGGATCGGCAGGGCGGCGCGGCGGTCGGCGGCGGCCAGGTTGGCCCGCTCTTCCTCCATCTGGTTGACGACGTCGGCGTCGGTCAGATTGGCCTTGCCGGGCGCGATCGGCATGTCGGCGAGATCGCGCTTGGTGATCGAGACATCCGCATCCGGCATCTCGGTGACGGGTTCGGCATAGCGTTCGCCGCTGGGACCGCCCTCGGCGAAGAGCCGCAGCGGATTGAAGGGCGGGATGTTGGCGGCATAGACGCCGCTGGTCAGCGACAGATTGGTCGACAGACGCACGAAGGGGCGTACCCGGATGACTTCGCGATCGCCGATGCGCTGGGACATCGGTGCGCGCACGCTATGTCGCGCCGAGGCGATCGGCTGCTCGGCGACGAGCTTGTCACCCTTGCGGGCGCCGCCGCCGGCCGAGGTGGTCTGATGCGGGGTGACCGGCTCGGGGCGCTCGGCGAAGCTGGTGTCGCCGCGGACAGCGACCAGGATGGCGCCGCCGAGCAGGGCCGCACCACAGGAGCCGACGAGCAGGCAGGCCGCGAGCCAGCGCAACGACACGCCGCGGCGATCCATGCCGGCCGGCGTCGTCCCGGCCGGGGTGATCGGCGGTTCGATCCCGAGATCGACGAGCAGCGCCGTCGCTTCCGGCGTCAGCGGCTCATGCGGCGCTCTGAGGTCCGGAGGGGCGTTCATCGGGCGTCTGGCGAATCCATTGATGCGCCCGGGGGCGCGCCGAGTCGATGCCGCGGACGGGCTCGATCCCTGTCTTATATAGAGCAGAGACCATGCCCGCGTCCCGCATGGGAATCAATCTCGGGGTTCGCCCCGCAGACTGTCCCGGCGTTGGCATCGTGCCTGTGGGGAAAAATTGCGGCTGTTTGCGGGCGAGGCCTCTCCATCGGCCCAGCCCGGGCGGCGCGTCCTATGGCAAACAGGGGTAAAACCCGCGAAAATCGCGAGCCGGATAAAAAAGTGAGCCGCTGTCGAAAAACTTTCATCTGGTGTGTTGACAGCGGAACTGGGGTCCCCCTATAAAGCGGCCATCGAGACGGCGCCGC
>NZ_JBBBBQ010000018.1:0-44314 GCF_037120455.1 Allobosea sp. CCNWLY174
CCGAGCCGGAGCGTTTGCGCCAGCTCGCCGAAGCCGCCTTCGCCCAGAGCAAGGCCGCTGCGCCCCAGCCCCGGAAGACCGCGAACGGACGCGCCAGCGATGCGGGATGGGAGGAATTCTAGAGCATTCTCAAGCGAGGTGGATACCGGTTCGCGTGAAGAAAATGCGATAAAACAAAGACCTGGAGCATTTCCGCGATTCGGAGAAGCACGGAAATGCTCTAGGCGGCGTCAGCCGCCGAGGCACCGCGCAGGCGCGCGACATCACGCAGCGGCGGAGCGCCGAACAGGCGGCTATATTCCCGGCTGAACTGCGAGGGGCTCTCATAGCCTACCTGGAATCCGGCCGAGGCAGCGTCATGCGCCCTGGCCAGGATCAGCCGGCGGGCTTCCTGCAATCTCAGCTGCTTCTGGTACTGCAGCGGGCTCATTGCCGTTACCGCCTTGAAATGCTGGTGCAGCGCCGAAGGGCTCATCCGCGCCTCAGCCGCGACGATTTCGACGCTGAAGGGGCTACGGTAATTGCGCTTGATCCAGGCGATGGCGCGGTTGACCTGCTGCAGCTTGCTCTCCGCCACCGCGACCTGGCGCAGGCGCGCCGCCTGCTCTCCGGTGAGCAGGCGATAGAGGATCTCGCGCTCGACCAGCGGCGCCAGCACCGCAATGTCTGCGGGAGCCTCCAACAGGCTGGTCAGCCTGATCACGGCGTCGCGCAAGGCTGGAGTCATCGGTCCGACTGTCAGGCCCGGACCGGATGACAATTCCCGCTCGGTCAGCGGCGGCGCTTCCAGCATCAGAGCGCCGATGGCGGCCGGATCCAGCTCGAGCTTGACGCAGAGATAGGGCTCTTCCGGAGTCGCCTCGATCACCTGGCCGATGACCGGCAGGTCGAGCGAGACGACGAGGCAATGGGCGGCGTCGTAGCGATAGATCTGGTCGCCCAGAATCACCTGCTTGGCGCCCTGGGCGATGATGCAAAGCGCCGGCTCGTGCAGGCCATGCATCGGCTCGCTGGGTTGCGAGAGACGGACGACCTTCAAGCGCGGGATCGCGGTCTGGTGGACGCCGTCGCTCGGCGCAAAGCGCGCGATCAACCTGGCGAGTTCCTCGACCTGGGACATGTGCCGACCTCCTGGCAGGTCGCTGGAAGACGGCCCAGCTGCCTGGAGTTCCATATAAGGAATTGGTTGTGCTTTGCCATGGGTGGGCTGCAGCGCTGGAGGATCAGGCAATGATCGCGGCGGATCGGTCTACCGCTCCAGCCTCGCTCCGGTGCATTGTCCCGCCATACCGGCAGCGTCGTCGACCAACGGACCCAGGAGCGGAACGCCCTGGCGCCCCGAGCCGCCCGCTACTGACATATTCCTGTCAAAGGCGGCGCTATCCGCACCGCCCAACAACCTGAACGAAAGGAGATCATCATGCCCTTCAACCAGGTCTTCCAGTCGCTTGGCGCGATCGCGTCGATCATCGTGCCGACCAAGCCGTCGGTTCGTCCGCTCGAGATCGATCTCGAGCTTCCGGAGCCGCTGACCAAGGCCGAACTCGCCGTGCTCGGCCGCTGGGTCAGCGAGGATGGCGCCATCCGGCTCGATCTTCGTCCCAATGGCCGCTTCGGCAAGCAGCGCGACCAGGCACCGGGTCATGGCGGCCGCTACGAGGTCGATGCGTCGCAGCTCTATTTCGAGAGCGACGCCGGCCATGTCTGGAGCGGCGAACTGCGCCGCGGCCAGCTCGCCTTCGGCGAGAAGCGTTTCCGCCGGATTTTGCAGCTGGCCCCGGCCAGACTGATGCAATCTGGCCGGTAACGGCGCCCATGCTGAGAGGGGACGCTAGCAGGTCCCGTCTCAGTAGCCGACGGTAAAGCGCCGGCGCGAATGCGCCGGCTTTTCCAGCTCGTCGACCAGGGCAATGGCATAGTCCTCGGCCGAGATCCGGCTCTGGCCGTTATCGTCGACCAGGAGCTCGTCCTTGCCGAGGCGGAACTTGCCGGTGCGCTCGCCCGGGTCGATCAGGGCGGAGGGCGAGAGGAAGGTCCAGTCGAGATCGCTCTCGCCCTTCAGCTGATCGAGATAGGCGCCGCCCTTCCTGGCCTCGTCGAGATAGAGTGCCGGGAATTCCTTGGTGTCGAACAGCTTGACGCCCGGCGCGACCTCGAGGCTGCCGGCGCCGCCGACGACGAGATAGCGCTTCACGCCGGACTGCTTGACCGCCGCGAGCAGAACCGCCGGATCGCTGGCGGTGTAGTGCACCGAGCTGATCACCGCGTCATGGCCAGCGAGCAGCGCAGCGAGCCCGTCCTTGTCGTAGACATCGCCCTTCTCCGCCACGATGCCCGCGCCTTGCGGCACCTTTTCGGGATTGCGGACGATGGCGGTGACCTCGTGGCCGCGGCTGGTCAGCTCGGCGAGCAGGCGCGAGCCGATGAAGCCGGTGGCGCCGATGAGAGCAATCTTCATGGTGATCTTCCCTAGTATCCGTTGGGAACCTACATCCCGATGGACACCAGATGGCAGCCATGCGACTTTCTCTCAAGAAGGCACTTTCACGCCACAAGGTCACCTGCTGGAAACCGCCATGCTTCATCGCCCCGACGCCTTCAACGCCCGCTGCCCGACGCGGCAGGTGCTCGACCGCATCGGCGACAAATGGGCGGTTCTGGTGTTGATCCTGCTCGAGCAGGAGACGTTGCGCTTCAACGAATTGCGCCGGCGGATCGACTCGATCTCACAGAAGATGCTGTCGCAGACGCTGAAGAGCCTGGAGCGCGACGGGCTGATCTCACGCCGGGCCTTCCCGACCGTGCCGGTCACGGTCGAATACTCGCTGACACCGCTCGGGCGCACGCTCGCCGGTACGGTCGCGGCGCTGACGCAATGGGCCGAGGCCCATATCGGCGAGGTCGAGGAAGCGCAGCGCCGCTACGATCGCGGCGACATCGCCGCCTGATCAGCGCTTCAGTGCTCGCTTCGGCTTGAAGAAAGCGGCCCAGGCGTCGTCAGGCGGTCCCTTCTTCGTGACCTCTGGAGCCTTGTAGGCATCGGGCGCCAGATCCTTCTCCAGCAGCTCCCAGGCGACCGGCATGGCCACCGCGGCGCCGGGCCGCGCCCTTGTCGAGAACGGCGCGATCGCGGTCGAGCCGCGGCCATTCCTGAGATAGTCGATGAAGATGCGGCCCTTGCGCGCCTTCTTCGAGAGCGTGGCGGTGTAGAGCTTCGGCTCGGCCTGCTCCATCGCCTTGGCGAAGTCGCGGGCGAAGCCCTTGACCGCGTCCCAATCCGCTTTCGGCTTCAGCGGCAGGACGACATGGAAGCCCTTGCCGCCGGAGGTCTTGAGAAAGCTCTCGAAGCCGAGCTCGTCGAGGCGCTCGCGTACGGTGAGCGCCGCCTCGCGCACACGCTCCATCGGCACGCCCTTGTCGGGATCGAGATCGAAGATGATCTGGTCCGGCATCTCGACCGCATCGATTTTTGCGCCCCAGACGTGGACTTCGACGGTGCCGAGCTGGACGAGCGCCGCGAGCCCGTCGAAATCGCGGATGAACAGAAGCTCCTCGCCATCCTTGTCCTTCATCCGCGCCACCGCCTTATGCAGGCCGGCGCCAGCGTGCTTCTGGAAGAAGACCTGCCCGCCGACGCCATCGGGCGCCCGCAACAGGCTGAGGGGGCGGTCCACCACGAAAGGTGCCATGCGCTCCCAGACGCGGGCGTAGTAGTCGAGCAGATCCTGCTTGCTGAAACCGATGTCGGGCCAGAGCAGCTTGTCGGGATTGCTCAGCGTCACGGTCGTCTCCGGGCCGGCCTTGCGGCTGGTCTTCGTCGCACGCTGGGCCTTCTTCGCTTCGGCCTTGACCGGCTTCTCCGCGACGACTTCATCGGCCGGCTTGTCCTCGCGCAGGCCGAGGAAAGCCGAGTGCCGGAGCGTCTTCGAGGCCGTCCAGGAACCGAAAGCGATCTCTGCCACGAGTTCGGGCTTCACCCAGACGATACCACGCTCACGTCCAGCTTCGCCGCGGAATGGCGAGGCTTTTGCGGCGATGGCGTCGAGCGTCTTCTTCAACGCGGCTGCGGAGTTGCGGGTAAAGCCGGTGCCGACGCGGCCCGCAGGCTTCAGCTCGCCATCCTCGTGATAGCCGAGAACGAGGGAGCCGAGCTGATTGCGCGAGGCTTTCGACGGCACATAGCCGGCGATGACGAATTCCTGGCGCTGCGTACATTTCGACTTGATCCAGTCGCGCCCGCGGCCGCTGCGATAGGGCGCTTCGGCGCGCTTGGAGATCACGCCCTCCAGTCCCATGCGGCAGGCGTGGCGCAGCATGGTCTGGCCCGGCTCGAGGAAATGCTCGGAATAACGCAGCGGCGAGTCCACGTCGGCGACCTTGAGCAGCTCTTCCAGCTGCTCCTTGCGGGCGAGCAGCGGCTCGGTTTGCAGGTTTGCGCCATCGAGATGGAGCAAGTCGAAGGCGAAGAAGACGAGGTTCGCAGTCTTCCCCTCCGACAGCGCGGCCTGAAGCGCGGAAAAGGAGGAGATGCCGTTCTCGCCCAACGCCACGACCTCGCCGTCGATCAACGCGGTCTCGCAAGGCAGCGCAGCCAGTGCATCGGCGATGCGCTCGCCGAAGCGCTCGGTCCAGTCGAGCCCGGAGCGGGTGAGCAGCTTGATCTTGCCGGCGGAGATGCGCGCCTGCAGGCGATAGCCGTCGAACTTGACCTCATGCAGCCAGGCGTCGCCGGCCGGGGGCTTGTCCTGCAAGGTCGCGAGACAGGGCTCGACGAAAGGCGGTAGCGACTCACCATCGGCTTTCTGTGAGCGGCGGGCCGCCTTGGCCTTCGCTGGTTTTGCCGTGGCGGTCTTGGCCTTTGCGCCCTTGGGCTTGCGCCCCTTCGCGGGCTTCTCATCGGTCGACCAGACGTCGCCTACGGGATCCTCGCCGACTTCCTCGACGCTGCGGCCGGATTTCACCGAATCAGGCGCGGTCTCGAGGATGTCCTCGTCGTCGCGGGCAAAATCGTCGTCGACCTTGATCAGCAGCCAGTTGTCGCTCCTCTCGCCACGCCGTGGCTTCAACCTGACCAGATGCCAGTGGCCGCCGAGCTTGTGGCCTTCGAGCGCAAAGGCGAGATGGCCCTTCTCCATGCCGCGGACAGGGTCGCCTTCCGGGACCCATTTGCCCTCATCCCAGATGACGACCGAGCCGGCACCGTACTCGCCTTCCGGAATCGTGCCTTCAAAAGCGCCGTATTCAAGCGGGTGGTCCTCGACATGGACGGCGAGGCGCTTCTCGGCCGGATCGAGGCTCGGCCCGCGCGTCACCGCCCAGGACCAGAGCACGCCGTCATGCTCGAGCCTGAGATCGTAGTGGAGACGGCGCGCGGCGTGCTTGTGTATGACGAAGGCGCCGCCGCTCCGGGCTGCCTTGCGGCGGCTGACAGCCCCTTTAGGCTCACGTGTGCGGGAGAAATCACGCTTCGAACGGTAGAGGTTGAGATTGGCCATGGCGCCCTCCGACGCGCGTCAGGCGCTCTTTTTGGCCTTGCCGGCAGCGGTCTTCTTCGTCGGCTTGCGCGCGCTCGCCGGTTTCCTTTCGCGAGCCGCCGACTTGCCGGGCGAACCGCTTTCCTCGCCAAGGCTCTTCTTCAGCGCCTCGAACAGATTGACGACGTTGGAGGGGCGCTCGGCCGGCTTCGCCACCGGCGGCTTCTTGCCCTTGCGCTTGGCCGCGATCAGCTCGAGCAGCGCCTCCTCATACCGGTCCTCGAAGCCGCTCGGATCGAACTTCGCCTGCTTCTTCTCGATGATGTGCGTGGCGAGCTCGACCAGTTCCTCGTCGAGCTTGCCCTTCTTCAGGCCGTCGAAGATCTCGTCCGGCTGGCGCACGGTCTTGTCGTAGCGCAGCGTGGTCAGCAGCAGTCCCTTGTCGAAGGGCTCGATCATCACCGGACGCTCGCGGCGATAGAGCACGATGCGCGCGATGCCGGCCTTCTTCTGCTTCGCCATGGCCTCGCGGATCACGGCGAAGGCTTCCTCCGAAACCTCGTCGGAGGGGCTGAGATAATAGGGCTGGTCGAAATAGATCTGCGGGATCGCGGCGCGGTCGACGAATTGCTCGATCGAGAGTGTGTGCGAGCTCTCGATCTGGACCGCATCGATCTCGTCTTCCTCGATCAGCAGGTATTCGTCGCCGCCGATCTCGTAGCCCTTGACCTCGTCGTCGGTATCGACCGGCTTGCCGCTGACGCTATCGATATATTGGCGCCTGACCGTGTTGCCGGTCTTGCGGTTGATGACGCGGAAGGACACCTTCTCGCTATGGTCAGTCGCCGAGGTCAATTCGACGGCGCAGGAGACCAGCGAGAGCTTGAGATAGCCCTTCCAGGCCGGCCGGGGCGCCATCAGGCCGCCCTCAGCTTGGGCGGGGCGGGCAAGGCCGGCGGCAGGCCGCGCAGCCAGGCTTCGGCCCTGACAATCTCGTCGCGGGTCACGATCGGCACCGGATCCGAGAGGATTGCGAGCAGGACCTCGCGGTCGAGCTGACCATTGGCGATCACGTCGCGGAGCGCATCGCGGGTCTCGCGCTCTGCCCGAAGCTGGGCTCCGAGCGCGGCGATGAGGCGGTCCTTCGGCATGGCGGGCATGATACGCTGCTCCCGGGTTTGGAAACCTGCGACAAGTCAACCTGCGGAGCCAACAGAGGTTCCGAGAGCTGCGCTTTCCCCGTGCTGCGCTGCAGCACCCTAGCGTTTCCCTGGATTTCGTGTATATGCCCGGGCAACCGGCCCGACAGCCGGCTGCGCATTCCTTCCGCGATGAAGCGGATGCGGGCTTCGGACCTTGCTGGACGACATCCCGGCCTGGCCCGCCAGATCAACACCGAACCAAAGGACATCACGATGTCGATCACTGCCGAGCGCAAGACCGCGCTCATCAAGGAACATGCCACCAAGCCGAACGATACCGGCTCGCCGGAAGTCCAGGTCGCGATCCTCACCGAGCGCATCAACAACCTGACCGGCCACTTCAAGTCCCACACCAAGGACAACCATTCGCGTCGCGGCCTGCTCAAGCTGGTCTCGCAGCGCCGCTCCCTGCTCGACTACCTCAAGGGCAAGGAAGAGGCGCGCTACAAGACGCTGATCGAGAAGCTCGGCATCCGCCGCTGATCGAGACGGAATTCCGCCCGGTGCCTCGCTGCTCCGGGCGGTTCTGCTAGGGGCCAATTGATCGGCCTCAATCCGGGAGCGCCGCAATGACGCGACCTCCCATTCCAGTGCGGCAACCGCATGGGGCGGCTTCCCGCATGATCCGCCGGCGTCAGCGACGCTCATGGCAGGATCGCCGAGCGCCCGGGCGCGCTTCCTGCAAGCACCTCCCGGACGTTTAGCCGTCTTGCCCATGGGCACGATCGACGCCGGACGGATCGCATCCGACCGAAAGAAAACTCTATGTTCGATGTACAGACCGAAGAGCTGATCTGGGGCGGGCGCAAGCTCGTGCTCGAAACCGGCAAAATCGCCCGCCAGGCCGATGCCGCCGTGCTCGCCACCTATGGCGAGACCGTGGTGCTCGCGACCGTCGTCTCCGCCAAGTCGCCCAAGCCCGGGATCGACTTCTTCCCGCTGACGGTGAACTACCAGGAAAAGACCTTCGCCGCCGGCCGCATTCCCGGCGGCTATTTCAAGCGCGAGGGACGCCCGACCGAGAAGGAGACGCTGGTTTCGCGCCTGATCGACCGGCCGATCCGCCCGCTCTTCGTCGAAGGCTATCGCAACGAGACGCAGGTCGTCTGCACCGTGCTGCAGCATGACCTCGAGAACGACCCCGACATCGTCGCCATGGTTGCGGCCTCCGCCGCGCTGACGCTCTCCGGCGTGCCGTTCATGGGCCCGGTCGGCGCTGCCCGCGTCGGCTATTTCGACGGCGCTTACAAGCTCAACCCGCTGGTCGACGAGATCAAGGAATCGCAGCTCGATCTCGTCGTCGCCGGCACGCCCGACGCCGTCCTGATGGTCGAGTCGGAGGCCAAGCAGCTCTCCGAGGAGGTCATGCTCGGCGCCGTGATGTTCGGCCACAAGCACTTCCAGCCGGTGATCGACGCGATCATTCGCCTGGCAGAGAAGGCCGCCAAGGAGCCGCGCGACTACGTGCCGGCCGACAATTCGGTCGTGCTCGAGGCGGTGCTGAAGCTGGTCGATGCGGATATCCGCGCCGCCTACAAGATCACCACCAAGGCCGAGCGCTACAAGGCGCTGGACGCCGCCAAGGCCAAGGTTCAGGCGCTCGTCTCCGAGACGCCGGACGGCAAGACCACCTTCACCAAGGAACAGGTCGCCGGCCAGTTCAAGGAAGCCCAGGCCAAGGTGGTGCGCTGGACCATCCTCGACGACGGCGTCCGCATCGACGGCCGCGACCTGAAGACGGTCCGCAAGATCGTCTCGGAAGCCGGCATCCTGCCGCGCACCCACGGTTCGGCGCTGTTCACCCGCGGCGAGACCCAGGCGCTGGTTGTGACCACGCTCGGCACCGGCGACGACGAGCAGTTCATCGACTCGCTGGAAGGCACCTACAAGGAGACCTTCCTGCTGCACTACAACTTCCCCCCCTATTCGGTGGGTGAAGCCGGCCGCATGGGTTCGCCCGGCCGTCGCGAAATCGGCCATGGCAAGCTCGCTTGGCGCGCCATTCGCCCGATGCTGCCGGCGAAGTCGGAGTTCCCCTACACGATCCGCGTCGTCTCGGAGATCACCGAGTCGAACGGTTCGTCCTCGATGGCTACCGTCTGCGGCACCTCGCTGGCGCTGATGGATGCCGGCGTGCCGCTGAAGGCACCGGTCGCGGGCATCGCCATGGGCCTGATCCTGGAAGGCGAGCGCTTCGCGGTGCTCTCCGACATCCTCGGCGACGAGGACCATCTCGGCGACATGGACTTCAAGGTCGCCGGCACCGCCGAGGGCATCACCTCGCTGCAGATGGACATCAAGATCGCCGGCATCACCGAGGAGATCATGAAGGTCGCCCTCGACCAGGCCAAGGGCGGTCGCGATCACATCCTCGGCGAGATGAACAAGGCGCTGTCGGCCTCGCGTGGCCAGCTCGGCGAGTATGCGCCGCGCATCGAGACGATGAAGATCCCGGTCGACAAGATCCGCGAAGTCATCGGTTCGGGCGGCAAGGTCATTCGCGAGATCGTCGAGAAGACCGGCGCCAAGGTCAACATCGAGGACGACGGCACCATCAAGATCGCCTCGGCCGACGGCAAGTCGATCGAAGCGGCGATCAAGTGGATCAAGTCGATCGTCTCCGAAGCCGAGCCGGGCATGATCTATGACGGCACCGTCGTGAAGGTCATGGAGTTCGGCGCCTTCGTGAACTTCTTCGGCGCCAAGGACGGTCTCGTCCACATCTCGGAGCTGGCCCCGCGCCGGGTCCAGAAGGTGCAGGACGTCGTCAAGGAAGGCGACAAGGTCAAGGTCAAGTTCCTCGGCATGGACGAGCGCGGCAAGGTGCGCCTGTCGATGAAGGTGGTCGACCAGACCACCGGCGAGGACATCACCGAGAAGCTGAAGGCGGAGCGCGAGGCCGAGAAGTCCCGCGAGCGCCAGGGCGCCGAGGACTGATCCGCGATCGGCGTTTCACGTGAATCAGACGCCCCGCACCTGATGGTGCGGGGCGTTTTCTTTTGGGGTCCCTCTGGTGCGTCGCAGCGAAGTCGAATAGTCTAGACTTATTGTCTTCGGAGGCTGGCATGACCCCCCATCGCATAACGTCGCTTGATCAGCTCGCCGTGGTCTATCCGAATCCGGTCGCACCGGCCTCGGTCATCAAGGAGATCGATCACATCGACGCCAACTACGGCGCGCTGATCGCGGCGTCGCCGTTTTTCGTGCTCGCGACCAATGGTCCGGAGGGGCTGGATTGCTCACCGCGTGGGGATCAGCCGGGCTTTGTCACCGTCAGCGACGCCAAAACGCTGCTGATTCCGGACAGAAGAGGCAATAACAGACTGGATTCATTGAAGAATCTTCTGTCCGACAATCGAATCGGAATACTCTTTCTGATCCCCGGTTACGGCGAAACCCTGCGTGTGAACGGCACCGCGGTGCTCTCGACCGATCCGGAGCTGTGTGCGCGCTTCGAGATGGCGGGGAAGCTGCCGGCCTGCGTGATCGTGGTCACGGTCGAGGCCGCCTATTTCCAGTGCTCGCGAGCGGTGGTGCGGGCCGATCTCTGGAACCCCGCGGCGCAAGTCGACAAGCGCTCGCTGCCGAGCGCCGGCACGATCCTGCGCGACATCTCGGGGCGAGCGACGGAAGCGTTCGATGGCGACGCTTATGACAAGGCGCTGCCGGAGCGGGTCAGGGCGACGCTGTACTGATAGGCGCGAGTCGTCCCGGGCGACCGCAGGGAGACCCGGGATCCATTCCGGAACGGTTCAGGAATGGATCCCGGATCGGCGCCGCTTCGCGGCTTGTCCAGGATGACTACGGTTGGGGATTTACTCCAGTCCCCCCACAGCCGCCTCGACCGCCTCGACGATCGCGCCGGAGCGCACCAGAGCCGTCGCCTGGTTCATCTCGGCGGCGTACCAGCGGTCGCCGTCGAGCGCCGGCGGGATCGTCTCGCGCAGCGCATCCAGAGCCGCCTGCGTGCCCTTTCCGAGCGGATGGGCCTTGGCGGTCTCGGCGATCAGCGAGAGTGCCTGGCAGGCCATCAGGATCTCGGCCGCGATGATCATCTCGACATTCTCGACGATCGTGCGCGCCTTGCGGCCGCACCAGGTCGAGTTCGAGACATGGTCCTCGGCATTCGACTTGCCGGGGATCGAGTCGACCGAGCCGGGCGAGGACAGCGTGCGGTTCTCCATCACCAGCGCCGACATCGAGCACTGCACGGTCGCAAAGCCGGTATTGAGGCCGCGCTTGCCGGCGAGCAGGTTGCGCGGCAGGCCATAGCTCAGCGTCGGGTCGACCAGGCGGGCGAGGCGACGCTCGCAGATCGAGCCCAGGTCGGTCATGGCGATGGCGAGCAGGTCCATCGCCTGCGCGACATACTGGCCGTGGAAATGGCCGCCGGAAATGACGCGGTAGCCGTCATCCTCGGGGAAGATGAGCGGGTTGTCGGTCGCCGAATTGGTCTCGGTCGCGATGATGCGCGAGACATAATCGAGCGCCTCGCGGGCGGGCCCATGCACCTGCGGGGCGCAGCGCAGCGAATAGACGTCTTGCACGCGCGGGGCCGGCGGCTTGCCTGGCGTGCGGCCGATTTCGTCGGGATAGATCGTCTCGCGGGCCGAGGCCGAGCAGCGCTTCGAACCCTGCGTGATCTTGAGCAGGTTGCGCGCGACCAGGGCCTGGCCAGGATGCGGGCGGGCGGCATGGACGCGCGGATCGAAGGCGGCAAGCTCCCCGCGCATCGCTTCGAGCGAGAGGGCAAGACCGATATCGGCGGCCTTGATCAGCCGCTTGGCGTCCTCGGTCGCGAGCACGCCGAGTGCCAGCGATACCGTCGACCCGTTGATCAGGGCCGAGGCATCCTTGGCGCCGAGCTTGAAGTCGGGCTCGAGCCCGGCCTTGGCCAGCGCGTCGCGGGCCTTCATCCGCCTGCCCTTGTAGACCGCCTCCGCCTCCTCGAAGCCGCAGACCGCGGCCGACATATGGGCGAGCGGAGCGAGGTCGCCGGAGGCGCCGACCGAGCCCTTCTGCGGGATCACCGGGTGGATGCCGGCATTGAGGCAGGCGAGCAGGCGCTCGACCAGGGCGACCTGCGGGCCGGAATAGTTCGAGGCGAAGGCATTGGCGCGCAGCAGCATGGTGGCGCGCGTGACATCCTCCGCGAAGGGCTCGCCGATGCCGGTGGCGTGGGCGTAGACGCTCTTGCGCTGATATTCGGTCATTTCCGACATCAGCACGCGCTGGTCCTTGAACAGGCCGACGCCGGTGTTGAAGGAGTACATGAACGGCGCTTCGTCGTTCATGAAATTGGCGTCGATATGGGCGCGCGTCGCCGCGATCGCCTCGCGGGCCGATTTGGCCAAGGTCGCCTTCTCATAGCGGCCGGAGGCGCCGGGCCGCGCCACGCGCAGCACCTGCCTACCCTTCAGGGTTCGTCCGTCGATCGTTACCGCCATCGCCTGGTCCTCGTCAGCTTTGCCGACGATCTAAAGGGCGAGCGCGTCAAAGGGAAAGGCCCATTCCCTGCCGGAAGCGAAAAGGACCTTGCACGATGCGACGCGGCCTTACTGCGGCGCGACATCGGCGCGCCTTTACCCTGTGCCTGGAATCCCTCAAAGGTGGCGCCAGGAGGCTCCCCAATGGATTTCGAGGCCTTTTTCCGCAGCGAGCTCGACGGCCTCAAGGCCGAGGGCCGCTACCGCGTCTTCGCCGATCTGGAGCGCCGCGCCGGCCGCTTTCCGCGCGCCGCCTTCCACGGCCCGAACGGGTCGCGCGAGGTCACCGTCTGGTGCTCGAACGATTATCTCGGCATGGGCCAGCACCCCGCCGTGCTCGCCGCGATGCGCGAAGCGCTCGATGCCTGCGGCGCAGGCGCAGGCGGCACGCGCAACATCGCCGGCACAAACCACTACCATGTCCTGCTGGAGCGCGAGCTTGCCGATCTGCACGGCAAGGAGGCGGCACTGCTGTTTAACTCCGGTTATATGTCGAACTGGGCCTCGCTCTCGACGCTGGCCGCGCGCATTCCCGGCTGCGTCGTGCTGACCGACGCCGCCAACCATGCCTCGATGATCGAGGGCATCCGGCATTCGCGCGCCGAGAAGCTGATCTTCGCCCATAACGACGCGCAGGATCTGCGCCGCAAGCTGCAGGCGATCGATCCGGCACGGCCGAAGCTGATCGCTTTCGAATCGGTCTATTCGATGGATGGCGACATCGCGCCGGTCGCCGAATTCTGCGATCTCGCCGAGGAATTCGGCGCGCTGACCTATATCGACGAGGTCCATGCCGTCGGGCTCTACGGCGCCCGTGGCGGCGGCGTCAGCGAGCGCGACGGGCTGACCCACCGGCTCGACCTGATCGAGGGCACGCTGGCGAAATCCTTCGGCGTGATGGGCGGCTATGTCACCGGCTCTGCAGCGCTGTGCGACTTCATCCGCAGCTTCGCCTCGGGCTTCATCTTCTCGAGCTCGCTGCCGCCGGCGCTCGCCGCGGGCGCGCTGGCCGCGATCCGGCATCTCAAGACGAGCTCGGCCGAGCGCCAGGGCCAGCAGGACCGTGTCCGCAAGCTGCGCGGGCAGCTCGACCGGGCCGGCATCCCGCATCTCAGCAATCCCAGCCATATCGTGCCGGTGATGGTCGGCGATGCAGCCCTGTGCAAGCGGATCAGCGACGAGTTGCTGGAGCGCTTTGCGATCTACGTCCAGCCGATCAACTACCCGACCGTGGCGCGTGGCACCGAGCGCCTGCGGATCACGCCGACGCCGCTGCATTCGGACGAGGACATCGCCACCCTGGTCGGCGCGCTCAGCGAGATCTGGAGCGCGACGGGGCTGCAGCGGGCGGCCTGAGCCGCCCGCCCTCACATCTCAGAGCAAACCGTTATTGCCGGCGAGCGTCTTCAGGTTGACGTCCGGGCGCGCGCCGACATGGCTGATGACCTCGGCGGCGGCAAGCGCACCGAGCCGCAGGCAGTCGCGCGCTTCGCGGCCCGAGGTCAGGCCATGCAGGAAGCCCGCGGCGAAGAGATCGCCGGCGCCGGTCGCATCGACGACGCGCTCGATCGGGAAGACGGGCTCGGCCACGACGCCGTCCGGCGTCAGCGCCAGCGCGCCGTTCTCCGAGCGGGTGATGACAGCAAGCACGTTCTCGGCCCGAAGAGCCGCCAGCGCCGTGTCGAAATCCGCGCTTTGATACAGGCTCTTGAGCTCGTGCTCGTTGGCGAAGACGAGGTCGACCATGCGGTTGCGGATCAGGCCGAGGAATTCGTCGCGGTAGCGATCGACGCAGAAAGAGTCGGACAAGGTGATGGCGACGCGGCCGCCGGCCTTGTGGGCGATCTCGGAAGCCTTGCGGAAGGCGTCCTTGGCCGCCGGCGGGTCCCAGAGATAGCCTTCGAGATAGACGATGTCGGCGTTCTCGACAGTGGCCGGATCGACATCGGCCGGCGACAGGCCCTGGCAGGCGCCGAGATAGGTGTTCATCGTGCGCTCGCCATCGGGGGTGACGATGATGAAGGAGCGTGCCGTCGCCGGGCCGTCGGTCGCCGCGGCGGTGTCGAAGGCAACCCCGAGCGAGGTGAGGTCGTGACGGTAGAGCTTGCCGAGCTCGTCGGCCTTGACCTTGCCGATGAAGGCACCCTTGCCGCCGAAGGAGGCGAGGCCGGCGATGGTGTTGGCGGCCGAGCCACCCGAGACCACCTTGCCCGGGCCCATCGCGCCGTAGAGCAGCTCGGCCCGCGGCTCGTCGATCAGCGCCATCGAGCCTTTGACCAGCTCGTACTTCATCAGGAAGTCTTCCTCCGCCGAAGCGAAGACGTCGACGATGGCGTTGCCCAAGGCGAGCACGTCGTAGCGCTTGGAGGTCATTGAACGATCCGTGATGGCGGGAGGATGGCGGCGTGTTGCATTGCCGGCAGGTCAGGTCAAGCGCTTCCGCGCCTGCGCGCTGCACTGTCGAGGATCGAGGTCAGCGCCGCCAGGTCCGACGGGCCGAGCCATTGTACCTCATGGGCGAGGCGATTGGCGAACAGGGTCGCTTCCGGTTCGAGGCCGGCGGTGTCGATGACGATGCGCGGGTGAGAGAGCTCGGCGAGGCGGATCAATTCGTCGGCCTCGTCCCAGATCACGCCGAGGTGATGGATTGCGCTCTGGATCAGGGTGAAGGTGGGCTGGCCGCGCTTGCCGTGCTCCAGTGCCGACAGATAGGCCGGGGTGACACCGAGCGCCTGCGCCATCTGCGCCAGCGTGACGCCGCGGGCGGCACGCAGTTCACGGACGCGGCGGCCGAACGGCGTCATCAGTCGACCTCCCGGCTGCGACGCAGGCGGATATAGAGCGCACCTGCGCCGCCATGTCGCTGCTCGGCCTCGTCGAAGCCGAGCACCAGCGGGCGCAGGTCGGGAAGGCGCAGCCAATGCGGCACGTTGCGGCGCAGGATGCCCCTCTCCTCGCCATAAGGCACCTCGCCGGCTATGCCCTTGCCGGTCACCACCAGCACAAGCCTGGCGCCGCGCTGCTGCTGCAGGCGCAGGAAGCCGCGCAAGGCCGAATGCGCCTCGTCCTGGCGCAGGCCGTGCAGGTCGATGACAGCCTCGACGCCCTGCTGGCCGCGGCGCAATTGCGTGCGCAGGCGCCGGTCCAGCGGAACCAGAGGCGGCGGTGCCGGCTTGGCGGGCCGGGCTGGTGTCAACATGGCTGGAGGCGAGACGTTGTCCGCAATCGGCGCGGGTTCGGGCCGTGCTGCTTCCGGTTCAGGCTCGACCGGTGCACGGCCGGCCAGCGGCTTCACCGTGCGCGCGACCTGGCGCCAGAGCGCGAGTTCCGCCTCGGAAAGAAGCTTGCCGCGCCGGCGCATGGCTCAGCGCGGCCAAAGTACGATGAAATCGACAGGATGCCGGATCAGGCCGGCGCGATGCCCCGCTTGCGCACCGGAGCCGACGAAGAGATCGATCCGCGCCGGCCCGACGATCGCGGTGCCCGTATCCTGCGCGAGCATCAGCCGGGCCAGCTTCTCGCTGCCACCCTTGCCGTCGGGGATCTCGGTCTCGATCCAGGCCGGCATGCCATAAGGCCAGAGCGAGCGGTCGACCGCGATGCTGCGCAGCGGGGTCAGCGGCAGGCCGGCCCCGCCGATCGGGCCGGACTCAGCGAGGAGATCGTCGTTGCGGGCATAGAAGACGAAGGAGCGGTTGAGCCGGATGAGGTCGCGGGCAAAGCCGGCATCGGCCTTCAGCCGGGCGATGAGCTTGTCCATCGTCATCTGCTCGGGCGGGATGTTCTCGCGCCGGCTCAGCTCGCGCCCGAGCGAGGTGTAGGGGTGGCCGTTGCGCCCGGCATAGACCAGGCGTGTCACCTTGCCGTCCGGCAGGCGGATCCGGCCCGAGCCTTGGACCTGCAGCACGAAGCGATCGACAGGATCGCGCATGAAGAGGATCTCGAGCCCCTGGCCGGCGAGCGCGCCTTCCTCGATCTCGGCACGGTCCGGGAAGGGCTCCAGGCCGCTCGCCGTCCGGCGCGCCGAGGTCAGGGCCGGGTCGAGGCCGGGCCAATCATCGCCCGGCATCTTGGTGACGAGATCGGCCGGGCGGCCATAGAGCGGCGTCGGGAAGGCGTCGGAACGGGTCAGCGAGCCCTCGAATTCCGGCTCGAAATAGCCGGTCATGAAGCCGTGTTCGGCACCGGCCGGCCGGATGCGCCAGAAGGCGAAGTTGTCCGCGAAGAAGCGGCGGGCCACATCCGGGTTCACATCGCCCTTGGCGAGCAGGGCTGCGGCCTGCGTGCATAGCCCCGGCAGCGCCGCAGGCGCAGGGGCGCCCTGCCGCAGCGGCGGATCGGTCTCGCAACCCTGCGCGAACAGCCGCAGCACAGCAAGCTGATCGTCGGCGCTCCAGCCGGCAAGCGAAGCGGGCGCCACGGGTTCGGCCCGGGCGCCCTGCGGCAGAGATGGGGGAGAGGCGTTTGCGCCGGTCATCGACGGGCCTGCGACCAGAACCCCCAGAACGAGACCGACGACACGGATCACGCGGCCGATTCGGTGGCGACCAGCAGCCAGTTCGGATCGCGGCTGCCGAGCTGGCGCGCAAAGGTCCAGACGTCGTTGACCTCGGAGACCGCCTCGGCGCTGCCGTCGACGACGTTGCCCTGCGCATCGCGGACCGCGCTGATCAATTGCGAGACGAAGGCGATGGTGACCTGGGCGGCCTTGCCCTTGACGTCGACGCCAACGATCTGCGCCTTGTCGATCGAGACGAAGTTGGACTCGGCCTTCTCGCCGCGCTTCTCGCGCTCGGCGATCGCCTGCTCGAAGCCGTCATAAACTTCCTTGGCGAGCAGGCCCTTCAAGGTCTTGCGGTCGCCGCGGGCGAAGGCGGTGACGATGGTCTCATAGGCCGATTTCGCGCCGATGAGGAAGCCCGGCGCGTCGAAGCGCGGTTCCTGGCGGAGGATGGCGTCGAGGCCGACAGCGATGGGCGAGCCCGGCTCGGCAATGTCCTTCCAGCGCTCGGCATCCGCCACGGGGGCAGCTGCTGCGTCGTTGGCGGCGCCCGGCAAGCGGACGACATTGTCGCGTCTGTCGCCATTGCCAGGCTGATCCGGGCGCAGCGGCGGCGTCTCGCGCCGTGCGAACGGATCGGCCGGCGGCTTCTCGTGCCCGGTCTTCTGGCCCAGAACCGAGCGCAGTTTCCAGGCGACGAAAACGGCCAGGGCCAGGAAGACCAGGGTCGTCATATCGAAATTCTGCATCGCCGGCTGATCCGAACCTCGAAAACTCGTTCCCACACAGGCATACGTCGTCGCCCGTCACGAACGGATATGGTGAGGGAGGCTCGTAACATCCACCCCCGGAGGCGACAAGGGCGCGAAAGCGTGGGTCGCTTGTGCCGGCCCCGCCGCCATGATAGCCGACGCGAGCCCGGCGCCGCCGCTTGCCGGGCAATTCCGGCCCTGGCACGGAATTTCCCGATGGTTTTATAGACAATGATGATGGGACCCATGGCCAACGAAAACGGCAACGGCGCCGCCGCCGACCAGCAGGGGCCCAGCCTCAACACGCTGGTCCAGTACATCAAGGATCTCTCCTTCGAGAACCCCAATGCTCCGCGCTCGCTGACCCAGCAGCAACAGCAGGGTGGGCCGCAGATCGGCCTGCAGGTCAACGTCCATGCCAACGCGCTCGGCGAGAACGACGTCGAAACGATCCTGACGCTCGAAGGCAAGGCGACCCTTAACGACGAGACGCTGTTCGCGTTCGAGCTCAGCTATGCCGGCGTCTTCCGCATCCTCGGCGTGCCGCAGGAACAGCTGCACGCGGTCGTGATGATCGACTGCCCGCGCCTGCTTTTCCCGTTCGCCCGGGCGATCGTCGCCGAAGCTGTCCGCAATGGCGGCTTCCCGCCGCTCTATATCGACCCGATCGACTTTGCCCAGCTCTACCGCCAGCGCCTCGAAGAGTTGCAGGCGCAGCAGGGCGCACCGAACGCCTGAATAGCGTCCGACATCACGAATTCGACAGGAAAGAGCCCTCATGGGCTCTTTTTTGTTGGGTCGACCGTTGAAAATCGCCCGGGCGTTTCCATGTCCCGCGGGCCAGAGGCGCGCCATCCCCGCGCGCCATTCCCGCGAGGTACACGACTTCCATGGATTCCCTTATGACGCTCGCCGCCGATCCAGCAGTCTGGGTGGCGCTCGGCGCCCTGATCGCCATGGAGGTCGTCCTCGGTATCGACAACCTCATCTTCATCTCGATCCTGACCAACAAGCTGCCGGAGCATCAGCGCTCGCGCGGACGGCGGATCGGCATCGGCCTGGCGCTGATCCTGCGCCTCGGCCTGCTCTCGACCGTCGCCTTCATCGTGCAGCTGACCGCGCCGGTGTTCTCGGTCTTCGGCAAGGCCTTTTCCTGGCGCGACATCATCCTGATCGCCGGTGGCCTGTTCCTGGTCTGGAAGGCGACCAAGGAGATCCATCACAAGGTCGATCCCGATCACGGGCCCGACATGTTCGACGGCAGTGCGGCCGCGGCCGTGACCTTCGGCGGCGTGATCTTCCAGATCCTGCTGCTCGACCTGGTCTTCTCGATCGACAGCATCATCACCGCGGTCGGCATGACCGAGCATATTCCGGTGATGGTGATCGCCGTCGTGGTCGCCGTCGCGGTGATGCTGCTCGCCGCCGACCCGCTGGCTCGCTTCATCGACAAGAACCCGACGATCGTGATGCTGGCGCTCGGCTTCCTGCTGATGATTGGCGGCACGCTGATCGGCGAGGGCTTCGGCGCCCATATCCCCAAGGGCTACATCTACGCTGCCATGGCCTTCTCGGCCCTGATCGAGGGCCTCAACATGATGTCGCGCCGGGCGAGCCGGAAACAGGGGCAGTAGCCAGAACGTCGTCAGGCTCGGCCACAGGCCTCCTCGGGCACGCCGAGATAATCGCGCCAGAGCGGCCCCTTGAGCTTCATCACGAAGGCCTCATGGGCCGCTCTTTCCTCCGGCGTCAGCCGCGGCGCGAGCGCCCGCTGGCGCACCGGGCGCTCGATCGCGACCGCAAGCCCGGCGCCCGCCTTGCCGGCAACGGCGCCGCCGAAACCGAGGCTGGTCTGCTTGCCGCCGATCAGCTCGATATAGACCTCGGCCAGGATCTCGGAATCGAGCAGCGCGCCGTGCTTGGTGCGGCGGCTGTTGTCGATGCCGTAGCGCGAGCAGAGCGCGTCCAGGCTGTTGCTGGCGCCGGGATGCTTGCGGCGGGCCATGGCGAGCGTATCGACGACGAGCGCCGGCGCGATCGCAGGCAGGCCGAGCCGGCCGAACTCCATGTTGATGAAGCCGACGTCGAAGGCAGCGTTGTGGATGACCAGCTTGGCATCCGCGATGAAGGCCGCGAACTCGCCGGCGATCGCAGCAAAGACCGGCTTGTCGGACAGGAAGGCCGCGGACAGCCCGTGCACCCGGAAGGCGCCATCCGGCATGTCGCGCTCGGGGTTGATGTAGACATGGTAGTTGCGGCCGGTCGGACAATGATTGACCAGCTCGACACAGCCGATCTCGACGATGCGATCGCCTTTCAGCGGTTCGACGCCGGTGGTTTCCGTGTCGAGAACGATCTCGCGCATATCAGCCCGCCCTTTGCGTCCGGCCGAAGCGGCCAGCGACGGCATTCAGGATAGAGCGGACCTGGTGCTCGGCGGCCACGAGCCCGCGCGAGGTGTCCACAAGGAAGTGGGCGCGGCGGCGCTTCTCCGCATCCGGCATCTGGCGGGCGAGGATCGCGGCGAGCTTCTCCTCGCTCATGCCGGGGCGGGAAAGGACGCGCTTGCGCTGAACCTCGGCCGGAGCGGTGACGACGACGACTGCGTCGCAACGCGCCTCTCCGCCAGTCTCCAGCAGCAGCGGCACGTCCAGCACGGCGACGCCAGCGCCGCTCTTGCGAGCCTTCACCAGGAAGGCCTGCTCCTCGGCGCGCACCAGCGGATGGACGATCGCCTCGAGTTTCGCCAGCGCCTCGGGACGGCCGAGCACGGCGGCGGAAAGCCTGGCCCGATCGACGACACCCTTCGTTGTGGTCCCCTGGAAAGCCGCCTCGATCTGCGGCGCTGCCGCGCCGGCATAGAGGTCGTGCACTGCCTGGTCGGCGTCGTGGACGGGGACGCCAGCGGCACGGAACATCGCCGAGGTCGTCGACTTGCCCATGCCGATCGAGCCGGTGAGGCCGAGCAGGAAGGTCATCGCAGCGCCTCCGCCATCGCGCTCACACGCGGGGAATGTCGACTTCGAGCTTCGCCCGCAGCTCCGGCGTCACCTGCGGACGGACGCCGAACCAGCGCTCGAAGCCCGGGACTGCCTGGTGCAGCAGCATGCCGAGGCCGTCGACCGGGATGCCCCCGCGACGCCGGGCTTCGGCAAGCAGCGGCGTTTCCAGCGGGACATAGACGATGTCGTCGACGATCGTGCCCGGGCGCAAAGCCGAGAGGTCGATCTCGAGCGGCGGCTGGCCATGCATGCCGAGCGAGGTGGTGTTGACGATCAGGTCGCTCTCGCCGACGAGCTCAGCGACATCCTGCCAAGGCCGGGCTTCGACCGTTCGCGGGAACGAAGCTGCCAGTTCGACTGCACGCTCCGGGCTGCGATTGACCAGCAGGATGCGGCCGACGCTGCGTTCGACGAGACCATGGATGACGGCGCGCGCCGCGCCGCCGGCGCCGAGAAGGAGCGCCGTGCCGCTCCGCCGAGCCCAATCGGGCACGCAGGCGTCGAGGTGGGCCAGGAAGCCATAGGCGTCAGTATTGTCGCCGCGGAGCGTGCTGCCTTCCATCCACAGCGTGTTGGCCGCGCCCATCGCCCGCGCTGTCTCGCTGGCCACGTCGAGCAGAGGCAGCACGACTTCCTTGTTCGGCACGGTGACATTGCCGCCGACAAACTCACCGGCCCGCAGCCTGGCGATGAAGCCCCGCACCTCGGCGGGTGGGACGTCGACGCGCTCATAGCTGCCGGCAAGGCCATTCTCGACGAGCCAGTGACCATGGATCAGCGGTGAGCGGGAATGCGCGACGGGATGTCCGATGATGAAGCAGCGTCTGGTCATGGCAGTCGTGGAGCTAAGGATCATGCGACGAGGTCAAGCTCGCGCAGCGTGGCGAGCAGGCTCAGCATCGGCAGGCCGAGGATGGTCGAATGATCGCCCTCGATCGTCTCGAACAGGTGGATTCCAAGACCTTCGAGCTGATAGCCACCGACGCTGGTGGTCGCTGCCTCGCCAGCCAGTGCGACGTAATCCCTGATGAAGTCCGAGGTCAGCGGGCGCATGACGAGCACCGCGCTGCTGGTGCCGCGGCCGATGATCTCGCCATCGCGAGCCAGGGTGAAAGCCGAGGTGAGTTCGTGCTTGCGACCGGCGAGCATGGCGATCTGCCGCTCCGCCGCTACCGTGCCCTCGGGCTTGTGGAACGGACGGCCTTCGCAGACCAGCATCTGGTCCGCCGCAAGGATGATCCGGCCAGGATGCTGCGGCGAGACCGACTGGGCTTTGGCATCCGCCAGCGCGGCTGCCACGCCGGCGGGTAGACGGCCCATGGCAAGGAAATCGGCTTCGATCGTACGCTCGTCGACATCCGGCCTGATCGCCTCGACCGGGAGCCCTGCGGCTTCGAGCAGCTGCCGCCGCGTCGCGCTGCCGGACGCGAGGATGAGCGGCGCATCGCCGCGCCAGAATATCGCCTGCCCGGTCACGTCGCGATGAATTTCATGCGGTGGTCGCGCAGCAGGTCGAGGATGGCGGCTGCCGTCTCCTCGATCGAGCGGCGCGTGACATCGATCACGGGCCAGCCCCGGCGGGCGCAAAGCCGGCGCGACTGGGTGATCTCGTCCGCGACCGCATCGGGGTCGACATAGGGCGTCTCGTCATCGGCCTTCAGCGACAACAGGCGGTTCTGGCGGATCTGGATGATGCGCTCTGCGCTGGCGACGAGGCCGACGATCAGCGGTTTCTTCAGGCCGTCGAGCTCGGCCGGGAGCGGCACGTTCGGCACAAGCGGGATGTTGGCGGTCTTGATCCCACGATTGGCCAGATAGATGCTGGTCGGCGTCTTCGAGGTCCGGCTGATGCCGACGAGGACGACATCGGCATTTTCGATATCGCCGCCGAGCTGGCCGTCATCGTGCATCAGCGTATAATTCATCGCGTCGATGCGGCGGAAATACTCGGCATTGAGCATGTGCTGCGCGCCCGGCCGGGGTGCCGAAGCCTGGCCGAGATAGGACTGGAACAGCGACAGGACCGGCTGCAGCACCGACAGGCAGGGGCAGCCGATATCGCGGCAGAAGCTCTCCAGCCGCTCGGCCCATTCCGGCTCGACCAACGTATAAAGAACCACGCCGGGAGAGGTTTCGATCTCGGCGAGCACGCGCGACAGCTGGTTCTCCGATCGAACCAGCGGGTAGACATGCTCGATCGCGGAGACCGCTTCGTACTGTGCTGCAGCGGCGCGGCTGACCGCGATCAGGGTCTCGCCGGTCGCGTCGGAGACCAGATGCAGGTGAAAATAGTTGCGCGCCACGGTTTCCGTCGCCCCTGCCGGCCTCTTGTCCGGCTCAGCTCTAGAGCTGTTCCGCCGGCCTGGGAATCCCTTTTCGATGCTTCGGTCGCCGGCGGACCGCTGATTCACAAAGCTGGGACAAGTGGGGATAACCCGGCGCTTCCAGGAATCCGTCTCGACGGCTCGGGATAACCCGGCCAAAGCCTCAACAGGCATTGGCCTGTGGGCGGAATCCGGATGTTTCACGTGAATCATTTTTGAACGCGGCGCCAAGCCGCGCCCGGGAACGAAATCCAATTCGTTAAGAAAGTCTTAAGGGTCGGCCAGCCCAGAATCGGTCGGCCCACTGACTTGCGGGCGCCCTGTGGACCGGTTGTGGACAATCTTGGGGCGGGCTATGTGCCCCCATCCAAGAGTCTAAACAGAAGACTCTCTTAGAAAAGAATCTTTTAGGAAGATGGGCTCAAGGCCCGGTGCGCTTCATGACCCAAAGCCTTTACCTCCGCGCTCTCTCCGGCGAGACGCTGCCGAAGCCACCGCTCTGGCTGATGCGTCAGGCTGGCCGATATCTGCCGGAGTATCGCGAGCTTCGTGCCAAGGCCGGCGGCTTCCTCGATCTCTGCTATAATCCGGAATGGGCAACAGAGGTCACGCTGCAGCCGATCCGGCGTTTCGGCTTCGATGCGGCGATCCTGTTTTCCGATATCCTGGTGATCCCCCACGCGCTCGGCCAGAAGCTCTGGTTCGCGCAAGGTGAAGGACCTAGGCTGGAGCCAGTGGCCGATGCGGTCCGCTTCGGCGAGATCCGCGACGAGATCGATCCCGACGTGCTGGCGCCGGTCTACGAGACTGTCCGGCGCGTGAAGGCAGCGCTTCCCAAGGAAACTGCGCTGATCGGCTTCTGCGGCGCGCCCTGGACTGTCGCGACCTATATGGTCGCCGGTCGCGGCACACCTGATCAGGGCCCGGCCAAGGCCCTGTTCCAGCGCGACCCTGCCCTCTTCGCGCGGCTGATCGATCGGCTCGTTGTCAGTTCCTCAGCCTATCTCAATGCCCAGATCGATGCTGGGGTCGATACCGTGCAGATTTTCGACAGCTGGGCGGGCTCGCTTGGTCCTGAGGATTTCAAGCGCTGGTGCATCGAGCCAACCAGGCGGATCGTCGATCTCGTTCGGGGGCGCCATCCCCAGGCGAAGATCATTGGCTTTCCGCGCGGAGCCGGAGCCGGCATTCCGGCTTACGTCCGGGGAACCGGCATCGACGCAGTCGGGCTCGAGACCGAGATCGAACGCAGTTTCGTGCGCGAGGCGATTCAGCCACTCGTGCCGGTGCAGGGTCATCTCGATCCGCAGCTGTTGCGGGCGGGCGGACCCGAGCTCGATCGCGAGATCGAGGCGATCCGTGCGGCATTCGGCGGAGGTCCCTTCGTCTTCAATCTGGGGCATGGCATCCTGCCGGACACGCCGATCGCTCATGTCGAGCGGCTGGTCGAACTGGTTCGCGCCTGAAGCCTAGAGGACTACCGCCATGGCCTACGAATGGATCAAGGCTTTCCACGTGATGGCGGTGATCGCCTGGATGGCCGGGATGCTCTATCTGCCGCGGCTGATGGTCTATCACGCCGAGGCGCAGATCGGCTCGATCCAGTCCGAGACCTTCAAGATCATGGAGCGCCGGCTGCTCAAGGGGATCATCAACCCCGCGATGATCGTCACCTGGGTGCTCGGGCTCTACCTCGCCTGGAGCGCCTTCGGCTTCAAGGGCGGCTGGCTGCACGGCAAGATCGCGCTGGTCCTTGTCCTCTCGGGCATACATGGCTATCTCAGCGGCCGGGTCAGGGTCTTCGCCGAAGACCGCAACGACAAGCCGGCGCGTTTCTATCGCATCCTCAACGAGGTACCGGCGCTGCTGATGGCGGCTATCGTCATCCTGGTCGTCGTCAAGCCCTTCTGAGATCGCCGCGGTTTCCCGCTTGAGCGATTCAGGGAAAGCGGTTATCAAGCCTCTGCGCTTTTCGTACGCGTCCTTCCTTATCGTCGACGGCTCGTGCCGCGGCTGCTTTCTCGGCCGACACGACGTCCTGACAAGTGGGCCTGCAGGCCTTTCGTCCCGTCGATCCCTCCACTGCCGTCCGGCCTGCCTGATCGCGGGCCTGTTACTCCGGGTACCCCATGCGGGAAATCAAACTCCACGAACTCAAGGCGAAGTCGCCGACCGAGCTGCTCACCTTCGCCGAAGGCATGGAGGTCGAGAACGCGAGCACCATGCGCAAGCAGGAGCTCATGTTCGCCATCCTGAAGCAGCTCGCCTCTCAGGAAACCGAAATCCTCGGCGAAGGCGTCGTCGAGGTGCTGCAGGATGGCTTTGGCTTCCTGCGCTCCTCCGATTCGAACTACCTGCCGGGTCCTGACGACATCTACGTCTCGCCCTCGCAGATCCGGAAGTTCGGCCTGCGCACCGGCGACACCGTCGAAGGCCCGATCCGCGGCCCGAAGGATGGCGAGCGCTACTTCGCCCTGCTCAAGGTCAACACGATCAACTTCGAGGATCCGGAGAAGATCAAGCACAAGATCCACTTCGACAACCTGACCCCGCTCTATCCTGACGAGCGGCTCAGACTTGAGGTGCAGGATCCGACGAAGAAGGACTTCTCGCCGCGCGTCATCGACATCGTCGCGCCGATCGGCAAGGGCCAGCGCGCCCTGATCGTGGCCCCGCCGCGCACCGGCAAGACCGTGCTGCTGCAGAACATCGCGCAGTCGATCACGACCAATCATCCCGAGTGCTATCTGATCGTGCTGCTGATCGACGAGCGGCCCGAGGAAGTCACGGACATGCAGCGCTCGGTCAAGGGCGAGGTCGTGTCCTCGACCTTCGATGAGCCGGCGACCCGCCACGTCCAGGTCGCGGAGATGGTGATCGAGAAGGCCAAGCGCCTGGTCGAGCATGGCCGCGACGTCGTCATCCTGCTCGATTCGATCACCCGCCTCGGCCGCGCCTACAACACGGTGGTGCCGTCTTCCGGCAAGGTGCTCACCGGCGGTGTCGATGCAAACGCCCTGCAGCGGCCGAAGCGCTTCTTCGGCGCGGCCCGCAATATCGAGGAAGGCGGCTCGCTGACCATCGTCGCGACCGCGCTGATCGATACCGGCAGCCGCATGGACGAAGTCATCTTCGAGGAATTCAAGGGCACCGGCAACTCCGAGATCATCCTCGACCGCAAGGTGGCCGACAAGCGCATCTTCCCGGCGATCGACATCATCAAGTCGGGCACCCGCAAGGAAGAGCTCATCACGCCGCGCTCGGATCTGCAGAAGACCTATGTGCTGCGCCGGATCCTCAACCCGATGGGCCCGCAGGACGCGATCGAGTTCCTCTTGGACAAGCTGCGCCAGACCAAGCAGAACTCCGAGTTCTTCGACTCGATGAACACCTGACGGCGACCACCTCCGTAGCGATATCGAAAGGCCCCGGCATCGCGCCGGGGCCTTTTTCGTTGTCGATAGCAACTGTGGCCAAGTGGGCGCTCGCGGTCACCTAGCCAACCGATTCGGATCCGTGACGGGTTGCGGTCCCTCCGGATCGGGCCAGCCGACCAGGATCGCGTCAGATGCGGTCGTGCCAGGCGGTCCGCCTGAAGGATTCCTGAGTCGGACCAGCGGGCACGATTTCCATGCCATTTGCCGGCGAGGCGACACGCATTGAGGATCGAGCCATGAGCCATCGGGGCATGCGCTGCCGGAGCGAGTATGGCCACACGGAAATCGAATGCTTCTCACGATCTTCGGCGCCTCGCTGAGCCTACGGCACCGCCGGAGTCGATCCGAATTGTCTCCAGCAGTCCCGACTTGGCGCCGCGGTAGTGCCAATCATTATGCGCGATTTGCCCTGCTGGGGATCTGCCGCGCTGCTCGCCTGCGCGGGCGGACTGGCGAACCACAACAGGTGCTGCCCTAGATTCGGATACGAAACAAAACGCCTGGTAAGCGCGATCCGGCGCTGTTGCGAAGGGCGCATGGGCGGCAGGAAAACCCGATCGCAGACCATCCCAGGCTTCCGTCCGGTCCAGCACCTGCCGCGCTCATGCCGTATGGCGATGATGGGCCGCGCCTCGTGCTCGATCTTGATGTTCGCGCAGGCCTCGTTCATCACCCTATCGATAGCGGGGTGAAGTTCTCATGTGCGACAACACGGAACCGATGGCTGCCGGCTCAGGGTGTTCAAGCGCCCATGGGACCGAAACGTGAAAGCCGATCCGACGATCGTAGCGTTGTCCTCCGGCGCTGGACGCGCTGGCGTCGCGGTGGTTCGTGTCTCAGGAGCAAGCGTCCGATTCGTTATCGAAACGATCGCTGGATCCGTGCCTGAGGCGCGCAGAGCGGCCTATCGGGCATTGCGCGATGGCGATGGCGCGATCATCGACCACGGCCTCGTGCTGTTCTTTCCAGCGCCAGCAAGCTTCACCGGCGAGGATGTCGCCGAGTTCCATATTCATGGTTCGCGCGCGGTGCTGTCGCGGCTGCTCTCGGTGCTCGCGGCCCTGCCGGGCCTGCGCCTGGCGGAAGCGGGCGAGTTCACCCGCCGTGCCTTCGAGGCGGGCAAGCTCGATCTTGCGGCCGTGGAGGGGCTCGCAGACCTGATCGATTCGGAGACGGAATGGCAGCGCAGACAGGCACTGCGGCAGATGGAAGGCGCGCTCGGCCAGGCCGCTGCTGAATGGCGCAGCGCGTTGATCAAAGCCATGACGCTGATCGAGGCCGAGATCGATTTTTCCGATGAAGGCGATGTCGCCGGACCGCTGATCGCCGAGGCTGTCGCCGGCGCCCAGGGCGTCCTTGGTAGTCTGCGGGTAGCACTCGGTAGTTTTGCTGCCGGCGAGCGGGTGCGTGAGGGCTTCGTCGTGGTCCTCGCTGGGCCGCCGAATGCGGGCAAGTCGAGCCTGCTCAATGCGATCGCCCGGAGGGACGTCGCGATCGTCTCGCCGATCGCCGGTACGACCCGGGATGCCATCGAGGTCAGGCTGGATCTGGGCGGCATTCCCGTCGTTCTTGTCGATACCGCCGGCCTGCGCGAAAGTTCCGACGAGATCGAGGCGGAAGGCGTGCGGCGCGCACGCCAGCGGGCTGACAATGCCGACCTCGTGCTGCGATTGCGGCCGCCTGATTCGGAAACGGAACGAAAAGGCAGTGGCACTACCGAGATCGTTGTTGCGACGAAGCTCGATCTTGGCGGTAGTGTTCGGCCCGGCGAGGTCGGTGTATCCGCCATCACCGGGTCAGGACTACCGGAGTTGATGGCGCTTATCGCCTCTCGCCTGGGCAAGCTCGGTCAGGCGGAGCCCGCTCTCGTCACCCGCGAACGCCAGCGCGTCGCGGTGGCGGATGCCGCCGCCGCGATCGAACGGGCAGCCCAGCTTCCGCATGAACAGCCCGAGCTGATCGCGGAAGAGCTGCGCCTCGCTGTCCGGGCGCTGGAGCGGCTGATCGGCAAGGTCGATGTCGAAGACGTGCTAGACAGCCTGTTTTCCGGCTTCTGCATCGGCAAATAGGCGGTTTTCATTGACCGCGCCGCGAGGCTTGGCTAGCGATCTCATCATGTCGAATGCACAGGCGAACGAGCGCTACGATGTCGTCGTGGTGGGCGGCGGCCATGCCGGGGCGGAAGCCGCGGCCGCGGCCGCACGCGCCGGCGCGAGGACCGCGCTTATCACCCAGCAGATTGCGACCGTTGGCGCGATGTCATGCAACCCGGCGATCGGTGGGCTCGGCAAGGGCCATCTCGTGCGCGAGATCGATGCGCTCGATGGGATCATGGCCCGCTGCGCCGATCAGGGCGGCATCCAGTTCCGCATGCTCAACCGGCGAAAGGGGCCGGCGGTGCGCGGGCCGCGCGCCCAGGCTGACCGCAAGCTCTACCGCGAGGCGGTGCAGGGAGCTCTAGCCGCCCAGTCCGGCCTGACCGTTATCGAGGGCGAGGCATTCGATCTCGAGATCGTCTCCGAGCGGGTCGCCGGTGTCGTGCTTGCGGATGGCCGTCGATTCGCCTGCGGAACGGTCGTGCTGACGACCGGAACCTTCCTGCGTGGCCTGATCCATATCGGAGAGAGACAGATTCCCGCAGGGCGCGTCGGAGAGGCGCCCTCGCTTGGCCTCTCCGCGACGCTGGAACGGCACGGATTCCCGCTCGGACGCTTGAAGACCGGAACGCCGCCACGCTTGGACGGCCGGACGATCGACTGGGCCAGCCTCGAGATGCAGCCGGGCGACAATCCACCGGAGCCGTTCTCGGCGATGACCGAGGCGATCACCACGCCGCAGATCAGCTGCGGCGTGACACGGACGACGCTGGCGACGCATGAACTGATCCGCGCCAACCTTCATCGGGCGCCCATGTTCTCCGGCCAGATCGAAGGGCGCGGACCGCGCTATTGCCCGTCGATCGAGGACAAGGTCGGCCGCTTCGGCGATCGTGACGGCCATCAGATCTTCCTCGAACCCGAAGGGCTCGAGGATCCCACAGTCTATCCGAACGGAATCTCGACCTCGCTGCCGGAAGACGTACAGCTGGGCCTTCTCAAGACGATCCCGGGTCTTGAGCGCGCCGTCATGCTGCGGCCTGGCTATGCGATCGAGTACGATTATGTCGATCCGCGTGCGCTGAAGCCCACATTGGAGACACGGGCGGTCTCAGGGCTGTTCCTCGCCGGCCAGATCAACGGGACCACCGGCTATGAAGAAGCGGCGGCGCAGGGCCTGCTCGCGGGCCTCAATGCCGCGCGCCGTTCCTGCGGCAGCGAGCCTGTCCGCCTCGACCGGACGCAATCCTATATCGGTGTGATGGTCGACGATCTCGTGACACGCGGCGTTACGGAACCGTATCGGATGTTCACCTCGCGTGCCGAGTTCCGGCTGTCGCTACGGGTCGACAATGCCGATGAGCGCCTGACACCTTTGGGCATCGGGCTTGGTGTCGTTGCCCACGCTCGCCAGGAGCGCTTCGCGAGCCGCCAGTCAGAAATCGTTAAGCTTACCGAACTCTTACGCGAACGATCTCTCTCGCCGAATGAAGCGGCGGCGGCCGGGCTGGAGCTCAATCGCGACGGGATCAGGCGCTCGGGTTTCCAGATCCTGTCCTATCCGGGAGTCGATTTCGAGGCCCTGCTCCGGGTCTGGCCCGATCTCGCAAGCTTTTCCGAGACGGTGCGGGCGCGTGTCGCCGCAGACGCGACCTATGCGGTTTATCTCGACCGGCAGGCGGCCGAGATCGAATCCTATCAGCGCGACCAGGCGCTGGCGCTGCCTGCCGATCTCGATCTCGATGGCATCTCGGGGCTGTCGAACGAGGTGCGTCTTAAGCTGCGCGCGGCCTGGCCGAGCAATCTGGCGCAGGCCGGCCGGATCGAAGGCATGACGCCAGCGGCCTTGACCTTGCTGGCCGCGCATGCGCGTAAGCATCAGGCAGCCCGCATGGCGGATGCCGAGGCATGATCCTGTGAGTTCTGTTGATAAGGCGGATAACTCCGATAGGCAGCACGCTTTTCGCTTGACGCCTGTTTCACGTGAAACACAGGAGCGCCTCGCCATTCTGGTGACGGAGCTCAAGCGTTGGCAGCAGGCGAAGAACCTCGTCTCGGGCGCGACGCTGGACGAGGTTTGGACCCGTCACGTCGCCGATTCCCTGCAATTGCTCGGCCATGCGCCGCAGGCACGACGCTGGCTCGATCTCGGCTCGGGCGGCGGCTTCCCAGGTCTCGTATTGGGCATCCGGCTGGCCGAGCTCGGCGGGCATATCGATCTCGTCGAAAGCAATGCCCGCAAATGCGCTTTCCTGCGCCATGCCGCGCGCCTGACAGGCTCGCCTGTCACAGTGCACAATGCCCGGATCGAGGATGTCGTCGACGGCTTTGTCGGCAAGGTCGAGGCTGTGACGGCGCGGGCGCTTGCGCCGCTGCCGCTGCTGCTCGACTGGTGCAATGAGCTGTTGAGAACCGGGGTGACGGGAGTCTTTCCCAAGGGACAACATCTAGATGCGGAATTGACCGCCGCTGCTAAATATTGGAAGATTCAGGCCACAACGTTTCCATCCTTGACGGATTCGGCGGCCGCTATCCTGGTGATAGGCGGCGTCGAGAAACGGGCCGATTGATGACCGATTCTCAGCCTATCTCCATTCCGACGCGCCCGCGCGTACTGGCGCTCGCCAATCAGAAGGGCGGGGTCGGCAAGACCACGACCGCGATCAATCTCGGCACTGCCCTCGCCGCGATCGGCGAGAAGGTGCTGATCATCGATCTCGATCCGCAGGGCAATGCCTCGACCGGCCTCGGTGTCGACCGTAAGAGCCGCAAGGCGTCGACCTATGACGTGCTCTGCGGCGATATCGGCTTGGGCATGGCGATGCAGTCAACCGCTGTTCCCAATTTGTTCCTGGCGCCGTCGACGCTCGACCTTCTGGGAGTCGAGCTTGAGATCGCCGGGGCCAAGGACCGTGCGCTGCGTCTGAAGAAGGCGATCGACGAGCTGGTTCACGATCAGCGCTGCAGCGATCTGACCTATATCCTGATCGATTGCCCGCCCTCGCTCAGCCTCATCACCATCAACGCGATGACGGCTGCGGACGCGGTCCTGGTACCGTTGCAATGCGAGTTCTTCGCGCTGGAAGGCCTCAGCCAGTTGCTCAAGACGGTCGAGCAGGTGCGGGCCGGCCTTAATCCGCGCCTGATCATCCAGGGCGTGGTGCTGACCATGTACGACCCGCGCAACAACCTCTCCGGCCAGGTCATGGCCGATGTCCGCCATTTTCTCGGCGACAAGGTCTATGAGACCGTGATCCCGCGGAATGTAAGGATCTCGGAGGCGCCGTCCTATGGCAAGCCGGCGCTGCTCTACGACCTGCGCTGTGCAGGTTCGCAGGCCTATCTGAAGCTGGCCTCGGAGGTGATCAAGCGCGAGCGCACGCTGCGCGCCGCCTGATCGGTAAGAAAGGTTCAAGAGGAATGGCAATGGTCGAGGAACAGGGGCGTTCGCGTCTTGGCCGGGGTCTGGCCGCGTTGATCGGCGATGTCGGCGAGGAGATCGGTGCGATCGAACGGGCGCGCGGACAGCGCAAGGTCCCCGTCGAATTCCTGCGCCCGAATGCGCGCAATCCGCGCAAGGCCTTCGCTGAAGCCGAACTCGAGGACCTTGCAGCCTCGGTACGCGAGCGTGGCATTCTGCAGCCGATCATCGTGCGCTCCATCCCGGGCATGATCGACGCCTATGAGATCATTGCCGGCGAGCGACGCTGGCGGGCGGCGCAGCGGGCCGAACTGCATGACGTCCCCGTCATCCTGGTCGAGGCCAATGATCGCGAGGCGCTCGAAATCGCCATCGTCGAGAATGTCCAGCGTGCCGATCTCAATGCAATGGAAGAAGCGGCCGGCTATGAGCGGCTGATCGCCGAATTCGACTATACGCAGAACGACCTCGCCAAGGTGATCGGCAAGAGCCGCTCGCATGTGGCGAACACGCTGCGCCTGAGCAAGCTGCCGGAGCCGGTCAAGCGCATGGTCGGCGAGGGCGCGGTCTCGGCCGGCCATGCCCGCGCGCTGCTTGCCGTTTCGGAACCGGAACAGGTCGCGAAGCGCATTGTCGAGGAAGGGCTTACGGTCCGCGACATCGAGCGGCTCGGCCAGGACGAAGCGCGTAGCGAGAACAAGCCCGTCAGGGCGGCAGTGCCGAAGCCGGAAAAGGATCCGGATACGCGCGCGGTCGAGAAGGCGCTGGAGGAAGCGCTCGGTCTCGGCGTCTCGATCCAGCATCGTGCCAGCGGCGGCGGCGAGATGAGGATCAGCTACAAGACGCTGGAGCAGCTCGACGCGCTCTGTCGGCGGCTGAAGGCCTGATCAGCGGCCTCTGCCGCCCATCCGGCTGAGTGTCCAGAGCGTCCGGGCGGCGATCGGCTTGGCCATGTCGCCGTCACGGCGCACCGCCAGCATCGCCGTTCCCAGGATCGTCACGGCCTCGCGCAATCTCGCTGCCGGCCAGGCGTTGAGCGCCGCTTCCGCCGTGGCAATGCGGGGATAGGGTAGGCGCATGGCGCCGACCGCCTCGCGCGCCGGCTTGCCGCCTTCGATGGCGAGTTTCGCCTTCAGCAGGGCGAGCGTATGGCGCAGGACCGCGCCGAGCAGCACGCCCTGATCTAGCCCTTCGCCGGTGAGCTTGGCGAGTGCGAGATCGAGACTCGGCAGGCGGCCGGCGAAGACCGCGTCGACCACGCCCGCCTGCTCGCGCTGGGCGGTATCGCCGACGACGGCCTCGACATGGGCGGCCGTCAGAGCCGCGTCGTCGCCGGCATAAACGATCAGCTTGTCGATCTCCTGGCGAGAGGTCTGGCGATCGCCGCCGAGCAGGCTGGTCAAGAGGTCGCGCGTGCCGCGATCGATGCTCTTGCCGGCTGCCCTCGCCATCTCGTCGACGATCGTGCCGAGATCGCGTGCGGCATCGCCATAGCAGGGTACGGCAAGCGCGGATCTGGCGCGCTCGCAGGCGGTGCGCAGCGGATTGGACTTCTGGAGGTCGCCGGCCTCGATGATGACGACCGCATCCTGCGACGGCGTTGCCAGCAAGGGCTCGACGGCTGCGACGAGCGGGCGCGAGGTCGGCGACACCCGAATGGCGCGGCGACCGCCGAACAGGCCGATGGTGTTGGCTTCGTCGACCAGCTTGAGCGGGTCCGAAGCGATGTCGTCACCATCCATGCGAATCAGCTGGAAGGCATCCTGCGGGTCGTCGACACTGCTGCGCGCAAGGGCGGCAGCCCGTTCGGAGATCAGGCCGGCGTCAGGGCCATAGAACAGGAAGAGGCGCCAGGCGGGATCGGGGCGCGCAAGCGCGCGATCCGCCTCATGCGCCTTGATCATGGCCATCGGCTCAGCCGGCGACGAGCGCAGCGGCGACGCGGGCCTTGATCAGCTGGGCCAGATTCTTGGCGGCGCGAATCTGCGCGTCGCGTGCTGCGCGCAGCGAGGCAAACCGTTGCTGCGAGCGTTCATAGGGTGCCCGGACGACACTCTGACCGGAGGCGACGACCTCGTTCGAGCCGACACGGAGGAGCTGCCAATCGACCGTGGCGACCAGGGTCGCGGAGTCGGCGCGGCCATTGGCGTAGTCGACCGTGATGACCTCGAGCGATTCCTTGGTCGTCGCTTCGAGCTTCAGGATCTTCTGCCGGTCGGGCGCACCGCCGCCGTCGAACTCGAAGACGAGTTCGTTGCGCAGATAGTGGCCGACCAGGCCCTTGATCTCCGGCACGTCGATGCCGAGCATGGCGTTGCGGACATTGCCGCCGACCTTGCTCACCGTGCCTTCGCCATAGAGCGGCTGAAAGCAGCCGCCGACGAGCGCGGCAAAGCCGAGAGCAGCTGCAAGCGCCAATGGACGGCGGCGCGTCATGGTGCCGGTCTCAGACGACGACATTCACGATCCTCCCCGGCACCACGATCACCTTGCGGATCGGCCGGTTCTCCAGAGCCCTGGCGACAGCCTCGGAGGCGCGTACGATCGCCTCGACCGCCACCGTATCGGCATCGGCGGGCACCGTCACCTCCGCCCGCTTCTTGCCGTTGACCTGCACCGGCAGGATCTTGCTGTCATCCTGTAACAAATCCGTTTCGGTCTGCGGCCAGGACGCTTCGCCGGCGAGGCCCGGAAGCGTCAGCGCCTGCCAGCACTCCTCGGCCAGATGCGGCATCATCGGCGCGACAAGCTGCGTGGCGATCATGGCGGATTCATGCAAGGCGAACGCCAAGTCCGCCGGGACGTCAGCCGATTCGGCGGCGCCATCGAGCGCTCTGCCGATGGCGTTGGTCAGCGTGTAGACATGCGCGATGCAACGGTTGAAGGCGAGCCGCTCGATATCGGCGCCGACGGCGTGCAAAGCGCGGTGGCTCGCCTTGCGCAGGGCAAGCGCCGGCTCCGAGAACGTGGCCGGGCGTGAAGGCTGACCGCCGACGCGCTCGCCGATCTCGGCGACCAGGCGCCAGAGACGCTGCACGAAGCGGGCCGCGCCCTGGACGCCTTCATCGCTCCAGATCACGTCGCGATCCGGCGGCGAATCGGAGAGCATGAACCAGCGGGCGGTGTCGGCGCCGTAGGAGGCGATGATGTCGTCGGGGTCGACGACATTCTTCTTCGACTTCGACATCTTCTCGATCGAGCCGATCTCGATCGGGGCCCCGGTCTCGACGTCGAAGCCGCGGCGCTCGTTGCCGACCGTCTCGATCCGGACATTGCCGGGCTCCACCCAGGCGCCATCCTCAGCCCGGTAGGTCTCGTGCACGACCATGCCTTGCGTGAACATGCCGGCGAAGGGCTCGTCCAGCCCGGTATGGCCGGTCGCCTTCATCGCGCGCGTGAAGAAGCGCGAATAGAGCAGATGCAGGATCGCGTGCTCGACGCCGCCGATATACTGGTCGACCGGCAGGAAGCGGTCGACCGCCCGGCGGTCCGTCGGACTGTCCGTCCGCCACGGGTCGGTGAAGCGGGCGAAATACCAGGACGAGTCGACGAAGGTGTCCATGGTGTCGGTTTCGCGCCGAGCCTTGCCGCCGCATTGCGGGCAGGCGACATGCTTCCAGCTCGGGTGATGATCGAGCGGGTTGCCGGGCTTGTCGAAGGATACGTCGTCCGGGAGCTTGACCGGCAGGTCCTGCTCCGGCACCGGAACGACGCCGCAATCCTGGCAATGGACGATCGGGATCGGGCAACCCCAGTAGCGCTGGCGCGAGATGCCCCAGTCGCGCAGGCGGAAATTGACCTTGCGCTGGGCAACAGGGCGATTGCCGAGAATCTCGGCCTCCAGCCGCCTGGCGACTTCTTCTTTCGCCTCCGGAATGGTCATGCCGTCGAGGAAGCGTGAATTGATCATCCGACCTTCGCCGTCATAGGCGGTGTCGGTGACCACGAAGCTCGCCGGATCGGTGCCCTCGGGGCAGACGACCGGAGTGTTGCCGAGCCCATACTTGTTGACGAAGTCGAGGTCGCGCTGGTCATGCGCCGGGCAGCCGAAGATCGCGCCGGTGCCGTACTCAAGCAGGACGAAATTCGCGACATAGACCGGCAGGGTCCATGTGGGATCAAAGGGATGGGCAGCGCGCAGGCCGGTGTCGAAACCCTGCTTCTCGGCCTTGTCGATGTTCTCCTGCGCCGTGCCGGTCTTCTTGCACTCGGCGATGAAGTCCTGCAGCGCTGGATTCGTTTCGGCAGCGGCCTTCGCCAGCGGGTGGTCGGGGGCGACAGCCAGGAACTTGGCGCCGAACAATGTGTCGGGGCGGGTCGTGTAGACCTCGACCTCGCTCTGGCCCAGTGCATTCGATTCGAGAGCGAAACGAACAAGCAGCCCTTCCGAGCGGCCGATCCAGTTCTTCTGCATCAGCCGGACCTTGTCCGGCCAGCGGGTCAGGCCTTCCAGCGCGTCGTTCAGCTCCTGGCCGAAGGCGGTGATCTTGAAGAACCACTGGGTCAGCTCGCGGAGCTCGACGGGCGCGCCCGAGCGCCAGCCGCGGCCGTCGATGACCTGCTCATTGGCGAGCACGGTCTCGTCGACCGGGTCCCAGTTGACCTTGGCGGTCTTGCGATCGACCAGCCCTGCCTTCAGGAAGTCGAGGAAGAGCTTCTGCTGGTGCTTGTAATAGCTGGCGTCGCAGGTGGCGAGCTCGCGGCTCCAGTCGAGCGACAGGCCCATCGATTGCAGCTGGCCGCGCATCGTCGCGATATTGGCATAGGTCCAGTCACGCGGATGGACCTTGTTGGCCTTGGCGGCATTCTCGGCCGGCAGGCCGAACGCGTCCCAACCCATCGGGTGCAGCACCGAGAAGCCCTTGGCGCGCTTGTAGCGCGCGACGACGTCGCCCATCGCATAATTGCGGACATGGCCCATATGGATGCGCCCCGATGGATAGGGGAACATCTCGAGCACGTAGTAGGGCGGCCGGGTATCGTCGTTGCGGGTCTCGAAGAGCTTGCGCTCATCCCAGACCCTGCGCCATTTCGGCTCGGCTTCCTTTGGATTGTAGCGTTCGACGGCCATGCTGATCGTGTCGTTCTTGCGTGAGCTGACTGGGCCGGACTAGGACACCATCGTAGCCCCCGGGTCAATGTTCGGAACGGCTTGGCGGGAACGCGTAAGGCGAGGACGGGTCGAAATGTCAGATGTCGTGGCGAGACTTCAGGAGACGCGGACTGCGATCGCCCGCGCCGCGCGCGACTTCGGCCGCAAGCCGGAGTCGGTGACGCTGGTGGCAGTCTCCAAGACCAAGCCGGTCGAGATGATCGTGCCGGTCTTGGGCGCCGGCCAGATCGATTTCGGCGAGAACTATGTCCAGGAGGCCAAGGAGAAGTGGCCGGCGCTGCGCGAGCGCTTCCCGCAGGCCAGGGTGCACATGATCGGCCCGCTGCAGTCGAACAAGGCGCGCGACGCGGTGGCGCTGTTCGATGTGATCCAGTCGCTCGACCGCGAGAGCCTCGCCAAGGAGCTGGCGCGCGAGATCGAGCGCGCGGGCAAGGCGCCGCTGCTGATCGTGCAGCTCAATACCGGCGCCGAGCCGCAGAAGGGCGGCGTGCTGCCAGGCGAGGCCGACGCTTTCCTGGAGCTGTGCCGGAGCCGCTATGGCCTGACCATCGCGGGTCTGATGTGCATTCCCCCGGCCCACGACCCGCCCTCGCCGCATTTCGCCCTGCTCGGCAAGATCGCGGAGCGCAACGGCCTCGAGACCCTGTCGATGGGCATGAGCGCCGATTACGAGGCGGCGATCCAGCTCGGCGCCACACATGTCCGTGTCGGCAGCGCGATTTTTGGTGCGCGGGGCTGACGGAGCCGTTCAGGTCGCGGCCGGGGCGGGTGCCCGGTCGGCGTCCGCCAGGACGACCCGGTTGCGGCCCGATGACTTCGCCGCATAGAGCGCCTTGTCGGCACGCTCGATAACGTCCTCGATGTCGCGGTCCTGCTCGCAGACGATCGCGGCGCCGACGCTGATAGTGAGATCGATCTGGGCCAGCCCCTGCGTCACCACGGTGGCGCCGACCGATTCGCGGATTCGATTGGCGAGGTTCTCGGCTCCCTGCGCATCGGTTTCGCGCAGCAGCACGACGAATTCCTCGCCGCCGAAGCGGGCCACCTTGTCGGTCGTGCGGATCTGGCCGGCGATGATCTTGGCGACGGCGCGGATCACCTCATCGCCGGCGGCATGGCCGAAGCTGTCGTTGATGCGCTTGAAATGATCGATGTCGAACATCAGGACGCCGAGATTGCGCCGGTAGCGCTTGTAATAGTTCATCGCGTCCTCAGCGAAGGGCAGGAAGGCGCGGCGATTGAGCAGGCTGGTAAGCGGGTCGGTATCGGCGAGGATCTGCAGGGTATGCAGGTCGGAGCCGAGGCGGCGGGTCTTCTCCTCGGCTTCTCGCGCCTGCTTGTCGGCCTTGGCCTTCACGTCGCGGATCGTCGCCTCGGCGTCGCGGGCGCCTCTCTCGGCGGTCCCCAGTCGACGAAGCAGCGAGCGCAGCGCGGCGGAGAGCTGGAGGATGTCGCGCGAGCCATGCTGGCGCTGGATGCCGGCAGCGCTCGGGTCTCGCCCGATCAGGTCCACCGAGCGGCAAAGGCGGGTCAGAGGGCTTGCGACCGTCCCCGCAAGGAACCAGGCCAAGGCTGCACCGATGACGGCAACGGCCAGGCCGAGCAGGGCGATGACGGCGGTGAGACGGTTGGCGGGCGCGAGTGCGACATCGACCGGACGGCGTGCTGCAACGATCCAACCCAGCCCCGGATAGTCATCCTGTCCCTTGGTGGCGGCCAATGCTGTCAGCATTGGTTGATCGGCAGAGCGATCGATGAAGGAAACGCCATAGCGCGCACCTGCGAGCTGCGCGGTGTCGAAAGGCCTGGCATCCTTGGGGCCGAGCAGTACGGAGCCGTCCCGCCCGATCACCCAGAGCTCGGAAGCGAGCGCGGGATCATGGTTCCGCAGAACATTGTCGCGCAGATTGCCGGCCCAGTTCCAGCTCAGATGCGCGCCGAGCACGCCGACCTTGGCGCCGGTCGGCCCGAAGACGGGCATGGCGACGTCGACAAAGCGGAAGGGCGCCTCGTCCGGGCTCTTGCGCAGGAGGCCATCGAGCAGCTTGGCGTCGTGGACATCCTCGACGGTCGGGCCAGCGAGGCCGTTGACGAACCATGGCCGCTGGGCGACGGAGACGCCTTCGAGCATGCCACGCGTCGCAGCGCGGACGTTTCCGTTCGGCTCGGCAAGGCCGAGCCAGGCATAATCGCTCAGACTCTGCTGCAACTGCATCAAGACCGCCCGAGTGCGGGCAGGATTGTCCTGCCATAGACCGCGCAGCGGCTCCATCTGCGCCAGATTCCTGATCTCGCGGTAGCGCTCGAACATGTTCTGGTCGAGTCGGTCGGACATGGTACGGGCGAGCGCGACGAGCTCGAGATTGGCCTCGGCCACGGCGTCCCGGCGCGCCAGCCAGGCGGCGCCTGCGGCCGAGACCGCGACGACGATGATGCAGAGCAGGCCGGCCATGGCCGCGGTCTGCTCCCGCAGTGTCAGGCGATCGGCGAGACCAACCAGTGACAGGCGCCTTTGCATGATCCTCTCCGGCAAAACCGTCGGAGAGGATCGATAGTGCTGCCGAATCGTCTGTTAACGGGCGCCAGGCCTCTGACGTGATGGTTCTTCCGAGGTGAACAGCACGATTCGAATGCGCTGGCTTGCCCCCCGCCTGGAGCAATTCCGCAATTCTGCGAATCGCGGAATTGCTCTGGATTTTTGTTTTATCGCATTGTCTTCACGCCAACCGGCGTCCGCTTCGCTCGCAAATGCTCTAGATCGGCTGGCCGACGTCGATGCGGTTGCCGTCGGGGTCCTCGAAGACGAAGGCGCGCAAGCCGTAGTCCTGGTCGCGCAGCCCCTTGACGATGCGCAGGCCGTGAGAGCGGCAGAGCTCGTGCAAGGCATCGACGTCATCGACCATGATATGGGCGATGTTGAACGGCGCCGCCTTATAGTCCTTCTGCAGGGTCAGATGGATCTCGGCCTTGCCCTGCTTGAGAATCATGAAGCCGACCGGCTGGCCGTTCTCGAAGGTCTTGGTGAAGCCGAGGACGCCGACATAGAAGGCGCAGGCGCGTTCCATGTCCTTGACGGGGAACATGGCGGCGACGCGGCCGAAGCCGATCTCGGGCATGGGCGAATCAGTCATGGCACAGTCTCTTGCTGGGAGCTGGCCGGACCTCAGCGGGGCGGTGCCCGCTCAAATCCGGCGCTCCTGAAATCGATCGATGAGACGGTGCTCGGCGGCCAGTATCTCCAGACGGGCTCGGCTTGCAAGCGGTCAGCGCACCACGATCGTGCAGCGCCGAGCCAGCCTGGGCAGGACCTTGCCGAAGATGTCGCCGGTGACTGCGACGCAGCCTGCGGTCGGGGTGAAGCCAGGCCGGGCGAGGTGCCAGAAAATGGCGCTGCCGCGGCCGCGCTGGATCGGCGCGTCGTTCCAGCCGAGCTCGACGATGACGTCATAGAGATTGTCGGCGCGGGCGAGCCGCTCCTGCGCCTCGCCGGGCGGACGGTCGATCAGGCGGTTGTAGCGCCGGTCGGTCTGGTCGTCGCACCAGGCGTCGCGCGGTGTGATGGCGCGGACCGGCAACAGGCTCGCGGGGCGTGGCCGCCGGTCGGCACGGTAGAAGACCCGGCGCAGCGGCAGCTTCGCCCGCGGCGTGCCGCCGTCGCCCTCGCGCTTGGCGACGACGATGCCGGAGCGGCCGAGCGCGCAGGGAAAGGCGGCGGAGCCGGCGATGAGGAAGCCCTTGCGGCGATCATGCACCGAACGCACCACCACCAGTTTCGTCAGGCGCCGGCCTGCCGCAGCGCGATCATCACGTCTTTTCACAGCTCATCCATCTTGCGTGATCTGCCGGCCGTTTCCGGTTGCCTGGCGCGGTTTCCGTTTGACCGGCTTCGGCCGGGCCGTCAGAATCTGCGCTGAACTCAATATGTTGGAGCGCGGGCACTTCGCAAAGGTGGCTCCCACTTCTGCCGAACATGCTCTAATGTCGCGCCAACGCAAACGGGCTGAATCGCCTTCATGTCTGCAATCCATCATATCCTGCTGGTCGATGACGACCAGATGTTGCGCGATGCGCTCGCCGAGCAGCTCGCCCTCTATGACGAATTCAAGGTGTCGTCCGCGCCGAACGCGACGGCGAGCCTGAAGGCGGTGCAGGCCGAGCGCATCGACCTCGTGGTCATGGATGTCGGCCTGCCCGACATGGATGGCCGCGAAGCGGTGAAGCTGATGCGTAAGAACGGCTTCAAGGGGCCGGTGGTGATGCTGACCGGGCAAGGCTCGGATGCCGACACCGTGCTCGGGCTGGAAGCCGGCGCCAACGACTATGTGGTGAAGCCGTTCAAGTTCGCCGTGCTGCTGGCACGCATCCGCGCGCATCTGCGCCAATACGAGGCCAGCGAAGACGCCATTTTTCAAGTTGGCCCGTACACATTTCACCCAGGGTCCAAGCTGCTGGTCAGCGCCAAGGGCTCGAAGACCAAGCTCACCGAGAAGGAGACGGCGATCCTGCGCTTCCTCTATCGCGCCGGCCGCAAGCCGATCGCGCGCGAGACCCTGCTGCAGGAGGTCTGGGGCTATAATTCGCAGGTCACGACGCATACGCTCGAGACCCATATCTACCGCCTGCGCCAGAAGATCGAGCCGGACCCTGCCAATGCGCGCCTGCTCGTCACCGACGCCGGTGGCTACCGGCTGAATCCGTAGTCCTGAATGTCGCTCAACGACGACATCGCTCTGTTGGCCCGTCAGCCGCTGCTGGGCCTGATGGATCGCGATGCGCTGCGCCTGCTCGCCTTCGCCGCCGAGACGAGGTCCCTGCGGGCCGGAGACGTGCTGTTCCGGCGCGGCGAGGGCTCGGACGGGGCCTTCCTGATCATCTCCGGCGCCGTCGCGCTGAAGCGCGAGGATGATGGCCGGCCGGCCGACGAGGTCGTCGGGCCAGGCGCGCTGATCGGCGAGCTTGCGCTGTTCACGGCGCTGGAGCGGCCGGTGACCGCGATCGCGCGCGAGCCGACGCAGGTGATGCGCCTGGCGCGCAGCGTGATGCGCCGGGTGCTTGGCGAATCACCGGATTCGGCACAGGCGATCGCGGCGGCGGTGGCGGAGCGGCTGCATGCGTTCAACAGCGAGCTGGCCGCAGTCGGGACCGCGCTCAGGGCGATCGACGTGCGCTGAACGCGCTCACAGCGCCAGCTGCACCGTCACCGGGACATGATCCGAAGGCCGTTCCCAGCCGCGTGCTTCGCTCAGGAACGAGAGGTCGCGCAGCGTCGGCTTCAGGGCGTCCGAGAGCCAGATATGGTCGAGCCGGCGTCCGCGATTAGATGCCTGCCAGTCGGCGGCGCGGTAGCTCCACCAGCTGTAGAGCTTCTCGGGCTCGGGCTTTAGCGTGCGGGCGGCGTCGGTCCAGCCGAGCTCGCTGCGCAGCTTTTCCAGTGTCGTGGTCTCGATCGGGGTGTGGCTGACGACGTCGAGCAGCTGCTTGTGACTCCAGACATCGTGTTCGTAGGGGGCGATGTTGAGATCGCCGACCAAAATGCTCGGCCGTCCGGCCGGGTTGCGGGAGACGCCCCAGGCGCCGATGGAGTCGAGAAATTGCAGCTTGTGGGCGAATTTCGGGTTCGCTTCGGGATCGGCGATGTCGCCGCCGGCCGGGATGTAGAAATTATGGATGGCGATCCCGGCAGCCGCGCCGGCGCCCTTGTCGAGCACCACGGTCATGTGGCGGGCGTCGTTGCGCTCGCACATCGCCATCGCCTCCTTCTCGGAGAAGGGCAGCCTGGAGACGATCGCGACGCCGTTATAGCCCTTGTTGCCGATGAAGGCCTGGTGGACATAGCCGGCCTCGGCGAAGGCCTTGGCCGGGAACTGCTCGTCCGGCGTCTTGGTCTCCTGCAGGCAGAGGATGTCGGGCTGGTGGTTCTTGAGGAACTCGGTAACCAGGCCGATGCGCAAGCGCACCGAGTTGATGTTCCAGGTGGTGACGGAGAGCTGCACGCAGGGATTCCGGCGGAAAGGGAAGCCGGAAACTGGGTCGTCAGCCCCAGAAAAGCAAGCGCCGCTGTGCAGCAGTGCTCAAAGCACGCGCTGATAGTCGATCACGAAGTTCTTCTGGTCGGGACGGCGCTGGGTGTCGAGATTATAGAGCGAGACCGAGGTTTCGTAGCCCTGCGGGTCGATCACCACCCATTGCCGGAGCTCGTTGGCGGTGAGGTCGAAGTTCAATGTGATCTTGGATGTGCCGCCCAGGGTCGAGCGATCCTCGAGCTTGAGCGAGAGGATGTCGCCCTTGGTGCTGACTCCGGTGACAGTGGTGTCGCGCTCGAGACTGATCTGCTCCTTGAGCAGGAATTTCAGCGGCGTCTGGCCGATCGAATAGAGGTCCTGTGTCGCGAGCTTGCGATCGCGGATCGCGACCGAGGTGCCGTCGGCAACAACTTCCATCGTCACCGGTGGGCGGTACTCGAAACGCATCTTGCCCGGGCGCAGGACATAGAGCTTGCCCTCGAAGCGGCGCCCGTCGGCGGCAAACTGGATGAAGTCGCCCTGTAGAGTCGAGAAACCGTTGAAATACGCGTTGAGCCGCTCGACAGCTTCGGCCTTCGATAGCGGGGCGCTGGGCTTGGGCGAACGGGCCGGGGCCGCCGCGCGCGGCTCGTTATTGGCGGTGACGACAGGGGCGGGAGCGCGCGCGCCCGGAGCCGGTGCGGCCGCTTCGGCCTGGACTGCATCGGTACGCGGCATCCCCAGGCCCGGCGGTCGGATCGGCGGCAAGGGGATCGCGCGCTGCACCGGGCGGGCCGCGACTGCGGGCTGACCGCTCGGCTTGATGTCGAGCGGCTGGGCGTAGACCGGACCCGACGCCAGCGCGAGCGCCAGGGCGGCGGCTGCGAGGGCTGGCATGGGCGAGAGACTGGTCATGAAGCTCCGGTGTCCGGTTGGCGGCCTTCTGGCGAAATATCGTGCCGCCCAGGCGGGCCGGCAAGGGTTCAACGCGTTAGCAGGCAACGAGGTTGCACCGGGCTGATGGCATTTTCAGGACCGGTTTCGCGCCACTTGGCCGCAGCCAGCCTCGCTAGTCCTCGTCTTCTCTGGCCCTGCCGGTCTCGACGAGGATTTCGCGTTTTCCGGCGTGGTTGGCGGGGCCGACGATGCCTTCGTTCTCCATCCGCTCCATGATCGAGGCGGCGCGGTTGTAGCCGATCTGCAGGCGGCGCTGGATATAGGAGGTCGAGGCCTTCTTGTCGCGCAGCACGACCGCCACCGCCTGCTCATAGGGGTCGTCGCTCTCGGACTGGCCCATGGCGCTCTTGTCGAAGACCGCCCCGTCCTCTTCCTCGGCCGCTCCGGCCTCCTCCTCGGCGGTGACCGCGTCGAGATAGTCCGGCCGCCCCTGCGTCTTCAGATGCGCGACGACCTTCTCGACCTCGGCGTCCGAGACGAACGGGCCGTGCACGCGGGTGATCCGCCCGCCGCCGGCCATGTAGAGCATGTCGCCCTGGCCGAGCAG
>NZ_JBBBBQ010000019.1:0-31645 GCF_037120455.1 Allobosea sp. CCNWLY174
AACACGCGTCGTCGGCGATCAACAGGGCCCTATTGCTGAACCCGAACTCGGCGTGGACGCTGCAGAGGGGAGCGTGGGCTGCCAGCCTTCGCCTTGAACGTTCGAAGCGGGGCTCGGCGGGCGCGTATGGTTGGGCATCCGGCCATTCCAGAAACATTGGAGGCGGATGGCCCCGGCCAGTCAGTATCCGCATAGCCCGTGCCGCCTCGTGGCGACGGGCCGCAATGAGGCGGGCACGTGACGCGGAGCCGTCATGGGGATGCGAGCCGACGCCATCCGTGAGGATGACCACACGCGCGAGCGCTCCGCGGGAGGCCGCATGCGCAATCAGTGCAGCACAGCCGAGCGTTTCGTCATCGGCATGAGGCGCAATCACGAGCCAGCGAGCCGATGCCATCTGGCTCGTCGCGAAGGCTCGCGCCGATAGGCTTCGCGTCACCACAGGAGGTCGCCCTCGCCCCAGACGTCGTGGTCGAGCCAGGCGATGGCGGCCTGGTCGCGCGCGGAATCCGGGCCAGCCTGACGCAAATACAGGCTGAGGTCCCGGGTGATCTTGTCGATCCGCTGGCCATCGAAGGCGCTGCGCGTGCCGACGATCCGGGCCGAGAGCTCCATAACGTCGAGCGCCGCGCGCTCGACGACGCCGCGGGTCATGCGCACGAAGTTCGGGGCATCCGAGGCATCGTCCGCAGCACGCTGCGTTGCCTCCCGCACCCAGAGATAGGCCGTGCGGGTCGCGGCCACCGCTTCGGCGAATTTGAGCCGCTGCAGCGGATCGTTGCGCGCGGTCTGCGACATGGTGAGACGTGTTTCTGCGAGCAGGCCCTCGATGCCACCCAATTGGACCGCTAGAAAGCGCCATGCACCCGCAGTGAAGCGCGGCTCGGCCGTATAGTCTCCAGGATCGCCCAGGAACTGGTCTTCGCTCGGTTGCATGCCCGTGAGATCGTAACTTCCGCTGCCGGTCGCACGCATGCCCCGCACGCGCCATCCTGAGAGATCGGTGCGGCCCGCATCGTCCGCAGGGACCACGACGAGTTGCGTATCGCCGTCCTCCCGTCGCGCGGTGATGATGGCGAAGGCCAAGCCACCCGCCCCTGTCGCAAAGGCTTTGGATCCGGTCAGGAGCCAGTCCGTAACCTCGCGACGGACGGTAACACCCGGGGGCGGCTCGGTTGCCCAGACGCCGTAGAACGCTCCTTCGTCGAGCGCCGATGCCAGCCTCGCCCTCTGCTCATCGGAGCCAAGCCATGTGAAAAGCTTGAGCGCATTTACATGGCCCTCGAAGATTCGTCCCAAGCTCAGATCGGCGCGACCGATGATCCGGAGCACATCGAGCAACGCCGCGTTCTCGGCCCGTGCGTCCGCGAAGCTTACACCGCCGCTCGCCGGAGGGGCGAACACGCGCTGCAAACCGGAGCGGCTCAGGATCTCGACACTTTCCAGCGGAAAGAGTGGGGCGGCATCGTAACGCGCGCCACATTCGACTAGCCGCGAGAACACAGATTGGAGGACCGGCCTGAAATCCGGCTGCGGAGCACTGGACGCCGCGCCATCCTCCCTTCGCACTCGATTACGTTGATGCACGAGGCTTGCCCTCCCTGGCGATCGCGATGAGGAAATCGGCTGCGTGGCGCGCGCCGTCCGGGTCGTGCAGCCTTGCCGCGCCATCAGGGTCGATGTCATTTGCGGCGGCGATCAGTCCCGGCCAATCCGAGGCGTCCGGCCAGCTTTCGAGCACGATCGCGACGCCGAGCGCGGCAAGACGCCGGGCCTTGGAGATCTGCTCATCGAAAGGCCGTGGCTCGGGGAGGCAGATGAAGCGGCTGCCCGTCGCTATCACCGCGCTGACGAGACCATCCCCCGCCGCGCCGACGACGAGGCCGGCGCGCGCGATCTCGCTCCCGGCATCTTGGACCCAGCCGAGAAGCGAGAGATTTTCAGGACACGCCTTCGGCCGCGAGGCCGGTCCGATGACGCGCCATTGCTGCGAGGGCGCGGCACGGGCCGCCGCCGCGAGCGCATCGCCATCGCCGCCTGCGCCTCCGTTGCCGAAGACGACAAGGATAGTGTCCCGTCGCCTTGGCTCGACCGATCGAGCTGAAACCGAAAGTCCGGAGCAGTAGCGGGTCTTGGATCGTACCCAGTCAGGCATGCCGGGTTCGTCAAGTTCGCGGTGAAAGGGCGCAAGGACAGCGCGGGCTCCGCGGAAGGCGTCGAGGTGAGCCGGATCGTCGCGCAAGCCGCCGAGCCTGAAGTAGATGGTGGGTGTGGCAGCCAGTCGCGCTAGCATCGCGATCTCGACCGAAACGTCCACGACGAGCAATGCAGGTCGTTCGCGCTCAATCCAATCCGTCAGCCGAGCAGCGCGTTAGCGAATGCCATCGTGATGCACGGGCGCGTAATGCAAGGCGCGCGGCCGATCGCCCATATGATCGTGTCCGTCGAACCCCAAGCCCTCGGCAAGGCGGTCATCGGGCAGGTCGAGGCAAGCAAGACCCTCGGTGCGACCTGCGAGCCCGGTGCCGATCAAGGTAATCTGTGCCAGCGGAGCCGAGCGGGCGATCGCCAGGGCCCGTTGTCGATGCCCATCTCCGTGATGATGGACGTAGTAGCCGATGCCACCACTCACCGTATGGTGCCCGCGTCGGAGCCGCTCGCCCCGACCCAGTCGATCTCGGCGAGCACGGCGTCATGGGGCATCGGAGGGAGCGCATGCTCAGCCGCAATGAAGCCGCTTGCCGAGCAAATTGCCCGCCGCGTCTCGCGACGCCACTTTGCGCGCTCGCGCCAGTGGCGGAGCGCCGGCACCATCTCGGCAGCGCCGCCGGAGGCTGCATCAATCATGCGCCTCATCATCTCGGCCATGCCATGAGTCGCACGGCCATCCAAACGCGCCGAGACCCGCGTCCAGACGTCAAGGGGGTGAACGAGGCGACCACCGGCGACAATGGCGGCCTCGACGAGAGCCCGATCCTCGCCCGATGCCATCAGGGGAACGCCGCCTGAGCGGCGGTACATCTCGCACGTCATCGCGAGACTGCCGCCGGTGTGGTCGCCATGCCGAGGAGGAGGATCCCAGGGACACGGGTCGATCTCATCCTCGATCGCCCTCACGGCAATCCAGTAACGATCCCATAGCTCCCGACTTGCCGCGATGCCGGGGGCATCCGCTCGTCCTCGTCGAGAACCAGCCGCCCACCGACGATGTCAGCCCCGGCCGCGATAGCGGCCAGATTGGCCGATAGCCAGTTTGCCGGCGGTCGAGCGTCGGCATCGGTCGTGATCAGTACGCCGTCAGCTGGCACGACGCGCTTCCCGCCGGCCGCCAAGGCGGACGCGCGCGCCGACCCTGCATGCGCCAGGTCTGGCGGAAATTCCATCACATCGGCGCTGAGAAGGAGTCGGCCGCGATAGCGTTCCCCGACGGCCGCAACGACTTCGGTCGTGGCGTCCGTGGTGTTGTTGATGCATATCGCGACGGGGACCGACCCTTCGACATCCTGTTCGGCCAGCGCCCGGAGCAGGCGAGGCAAGCGCTCTTCCTCGTTGCGAGCCGGAACGCAGATGCAAAACGGAGCCCCGGCCGTTGGGCCAGCAGCCGCTGGCGCTCGCTCCTTTACGCGCGACCTCATCGTCAGGCCAGGATGCGAACACTGGGCTCCCGGGCCCACTGTCGCGTTCGCGCCGGAGCGAGGAAGGCGTCCTTCGCCTTGCCGAGTGCGACGATGCCGTCGTCGGGCTCGACGCCAGCCTTGTCGAGCAGCGGCTTGGCTTCCGGGCTGTAACCGATCGCCTTCAGGTGACCGAAGGCGTCCTTCGTGAAGTCGATCGCGGCGCCTTCCTTCAACAGCATTGCGCAACCTTCCTCGGAAAGGATGATAGCGACCGCGTCGAAGATAACGGACGGCGTACCGGCGAGCTGCCCGTCGGCCTTAAGCATCTTTCCGTCCTTGAGTTTCACGCCGCCGATCTTGGGCGCGACGATCTTCACGGTGCCGCCTTCGCCTTCGACCGACGACTTGACCGCCGTGACCAAAGCTCCGTCGGCGCCGTCCGAAACCAGGATCCCGACCGAGCGCCCCTTTAGGGTCTCTGGATACTTGCCGACGATCCGGAGGGCCGGGGACGGCTCCATGTCGATGGCTTCCACTGCGGCATCCGAGGCCTTCGGGAGCGTCATGGCCAGACCGTCGGCCACGCGCTGAGCCAACGTCTCGTCAACGTTGAGGAGATTGGCCATCACCCGGCTGCGGACATGTTCGAGCGAAACCTTGGAGAGCTCGAACACGAGCGCGCTGGCCAGATGGGCCTGCTCGATCTCGCTTTGGGAGCGGAAGAACAGTCGCGCATGGCTATAGTGGTCGGCGAAGCTTTCCGACCGCAGCCGGACCTTTTGCGCCTCGACGGGGACAGCTGTCGTCCGGAATCCCCCGGTGGGATCCTCGCGAGGGCCCCCGTCTTCGCCCGCTTGTGCAAGGCTATTGGGCTCGTAATTCGCGCGGCCCTTGAACACCTGAGTTTGCATCTGTCCGTCGCGCTGGAAGTTCTGGAACGGGCAACCTTTCGCCCTGTTGATCGGCAATTGGTGGAAATTCACGGTGCCGAGCCGCGAGAGCTGGGTGTCCTGATAGGAAAACAGGCGACCTTGCAGCAGCGGATCCTCCGAGACGTCGATGCCCGGCGGCATATTGGTTGGTAAAAACGCCGATTGCTCGGTCTCGGCGAAGAAGTTGTCGGGATTTCGGTTCAGCACCATCCGGCCGATTAGGCGGATCGGCACGAGCTCTTCCGGGATCACCTTCGTCGCGTCGAGGATGTCAAAGGGGAGTGCGTCGGCCTCTTTCTGGCTAAGCAACTGCACGCCGAACTCCCATTCCGGGAAGTCGCCTTTTTCGATCGCCTCGAACAGATCGCGGCGGTGATAGTCCGGGTCGGCGCCGGCGATCTTCACGGCCTCGTCCCAGCACGTCGACTGGGTCCCGAGCTTCGGGCGCCAATGGAATTTGACGAAGGTCGGCTCGTCGTCGTCGTTGAGCAGGCGGAACGTATTGACGCCGAAGCCCTCGATCATCCGCAGCGAGCGCGGGATCGTCCGGTCCGACATCGCCCACATGATCATGTGGGTCGATTCCGGCATCAGGCCGACGAAATCCCAGAACGTGTCGTGGGCGCTGGCGGCCTGGGGGTAGCCGCGGTCCGCCTCCATCTTAACCGCATGGATCAGGTCGGGAAACTTGATCGCGTCCTGGATAAAGAACACCGGGATATTGTTGCCGACGAGATCCCAGTTGCCCTCCTTCGTATAAAACTTGACCGCGAATCCGCGCACGTCACGCGGGGTGTCGACCGAACCGGCGCCACCGGCAACCGTCGAGAAGCGGGTGAACACCTCGGTCTTGACGCCGACCTCGGTGAGGATCTTGGCTCGCGAGAACTCTGCCAGGGACTCGGTGAGCTCGAAGAAGCCGTGAGCCGCCGAACCGCGGGCGTGGACGATCCGCTCGGGGATCCGTTCGTGGTCGAAGTGCTGGATCTTTTCCCGCAGTACGAAGTCTTCAAGCAGCGTCGGCCCGCGAGTGCCCGCCTTGAGCGAATTCTGATTGTCGCTCACCGGGGTGCCGTGATTGGTCGTGATCCGCGTGTCCGGCGTCGAGGCCGTTTGGTGCAACTCGCCGCCGTTGCCGGGTTTGGCGTCGATCTTCTTGGTGTCGCTTTTTGGAGAAGAGGCCATGAGAGGGCTCCTTGCGTGAGCTGGGAATGGTTCAGGCGGCGAACTTCGTTTGCGGTGCGGCTGCGATGCGATCGGCATACAGCGCCTCGTACTCGTCGTTCATCCGGGCGGAGTCGCAGCGCCTGATCGCGTGTTCCCGGCAGGCGTGTCGGTCGAGCTGTTCGGCAGCCAGCGCCGCCTGCGACAAGGAAAACGGGTCATCTGGGCTAGCCAGCACGCCGGTCGCGGCATTCAGAAATTCCGGGATTGCTCCCCGGGCGAAAGCTGCTACGGGAACACCGCAAGCCAACGCTTCGGCGACGACGAGGCCGTACGGCTCTTCCCAGCAGGGCGTACACAGGAAGGCCCGAGCGCCGCCGATGATGCCGGCGAGTTCGGAATGGGCAAGATGGCCCAGATATCTGACGCGCTCGTCGAGGCGTGGTGCGACCTCGCGATCGAAATAGTCCTGATCGGAGATTGGGCCGGCGATTAGCAACGTCGCTCCACTCAGCGCGGCGGCCGCGATGGCATGATGGAGCCCTTTTTCGGGAACGATCCGACCGTACCAGATCCAATATGGCTGCACCGCCGGGTCGGAGCGGAAGGCGAAGCGCTCGAGGTCAATACCGTTCAAGACGACACGCTCGATCGGCGCGACCTTGTTCCATTTGCGGCGGATCGACTCGGAGACGGCGACGAATGTCGCATTCGGGGCATTGCACAACCGAACGCCACTTTCGAGCCACGCGAATGGCGGCGTGTGAAGCGTCGTGACGACCGGCATGGGGAGCGCGTCGGCCATGGCGACGGGGAGGTAGTGCAGCGAGTTGTTATGGATCAGATCGAAGTCCCGGTGCCTCAATGCATTCATGAGGGAGAGGTAGGCGTGGTGCTCCTGGAAAAGGACCTTGTCGGGGGCCTCGTCGCATCCGACCTGCGTCAGCGATGTTTCGTCACAGATGGCTTCAACACAGGCGTCCCGCTCTGATCCCGACGATGCGAAGACTGTCACGTCATGACCGCGGCGACGAAGCGCTCCCTGCAGCATGGAGGTGTGCATTTCCAACCCGCCGGCGAATGGCTCGCGGATGGCGTGCTTGAGGTGAGCGATGATCCCGATACGCAACGTCCACTCCGGTCCCTTCGGTCGAGCGCCAACGCTCCGCCGAAGACCTCCGGCGTCGGTTCGAGCCAGTCCAGTTTCTGATGATCCTCCGCCGGAGCGGAACGTTGCGAGAACTAGTTTCGAGCGTCTTTAGTTCCGGCCAGAACTTCGCCACCGCGCATAAATCCACCAAATCGGGCAGTTTTATTTTTCGGCAAGATTGTCTTTTATTATTGCCGAAGCTCGCGGCCTCAGGGCGCGCCCGAATTCTATCACGGGAACGATCGCGTCCCTCTCTTGATCAGACGGGCTACCCGCCTCGCTTGACAGGTCGCTGGACACGATGATCGCGCCTGTGGCGGACGTGCTCATCGCACGCCGACGGCCGTGGAACGCATCGAGGCTCGGGCGGCGGCCGACGCTGATGAGCGTGGTTGAGCCAAGCTCGTCTTCGAAAAGGGCGAGCAGGGATGCCTGGCTGTCCTCATGACGATGTCCGGGCGCTGGACGAGCAGGTGGGCAAGGCCAAGCGCTGACGCTCGCGTCCGGACCGAAGGCGGTCCCATGGTGCGGTTTCGTCGAGACGGGAAACTATGTTTCCGTCGGTTAAGACCATTCCTGGCGTCGGGCAGCTCACCGCACTGGCCTTCACGGCTGCCGTCGATGACCCTGCACGCTTCCGGCGCTCTCGCGACCGCATCGCTATCAGTCCGGCGAGATCGACTATGTCGGCAGCATCGCCAAGGTGGGTGACCAGCGCATGCGGACCTGCTCTATGAAGCAGCCAATGTGATGCTCCCCGGGAGATCACAGTTGTCTTTGCGGTCAGGCACGTCTCAACTGGGTGAGGCGCGCCAAATCCGGATCGCGTGAAAGCTGATATCCAAGCCTGATCACGTTTGTGGTCCGATACCAACAGGCAAGCGAAGAAGAAGCGGATAGCTGTGATCGAAGCGGTGTTGGTTGGATTCGTGATCCCCGCTATATGGACAAATGCGCCTTAGTGATTGGGATGCTCTTGGTCACGACATAAGTGTAGTATCGCTCGATCCCGATCGCAGGGTCGAGCAGCCGGTCGATCAGGCGCTGATAGCTGTCGATGTCCGGCACGACCACCCGCATGATATAGTCGATACCACCGCCGGTGGCATCGCAGGCGACGATGGCCGGCTCTCTCGCCACGGCCTCCTCGAAGCGCCGGAAATCAGCCTGCTGGTGGCTCTTCAGGCTGATCTCGACGATCACAACCGACCGCGGCGCGTCGGGCGCCAGATCGACGATGGCGGTGTAACCCCTAATCACACCGGCCTCTTCCATCCGGCGCAGCCGCTCCCAGCAGGCAGCCGGCGACAGCGCCACCGTTTCGGCCAGCTTGAGCTTGGTCATGCGGCCATCGCGTTGCAGGGCCGCGACGATCTTGAGATCGATGGGATCGAGCTTCATCTTCGGCGACCACGCGTGCATAATGTCATGAATTCTGCTTCCTAAGAACGAGACAATCCCATGTTCCGTCAAGCCGAGAAGCCTTCGGGCGCCAGGCTTTCTCCCATAGTCGAGAAGGCCGTCGAATGGCATCCGGCCCTGACCAAGCAGAAGGGCGCGACCAAGCACGCCGCGCTGACCGAGCGCATTATCGCCGACATCGACGCCGGCGTCCTGAAGCCGATGGACCGGATGCCGACTCATCGCGACCTCGCCCGCGAGCTCGGCATCTCCGTCCAGACCGTCAGCCTCAGCTACAAGGAGGCCGAGCGCCTCGGCTATCTCAGCGGCGAGGTCGGGCGCGGAACCTTCGTGAAAAGCCGCGTCACCGAACAGGCCGGCCGGCTGATGCTCGACCGCAGCCCGACCGAGGTCGTCGACCTCTCGATCGTGCGCGGGGTCTATCTCGATGCGCATGAGGCGGCTTCGCGCCAGGCGCTGGCGGCGTTGGCCGAGGGCGACACCAGTCCCTTCATGCGCCCGTGCCGGCCGATCGCCGGCCTTGATCGCCATCGTGAAGCGGCGCGCCTCTGGCTTGGGCCGCTCGGCGTCGAGACCTCCGTCGAGCGCGTGCTAATCACCAACGGCGCTGCGCATGCGCTCTTCCTTGCTCTCGCCTGCGTGGTTCGCGCCGGCGATATCGTGCTGACCGAGAACCTGACCGATCACGGCGTCATCGGCCTCGCCAACGTCCTCGGCTTCAGCCTCAAGGGGCTGCCGACCGACGAGGAAGGTATCCGCCCCGAGGCTTTCGAGGCCGCCTGCCGCGCCGGCGGCGTCCGGGCGCTCGTCCTCATCCCGACGCTCAACAATCCGACGAGCCATGTCGCCGGCCCAGAGCGCCGCCGTGCCATTGCCGAGATCGCGCAGAGCCATGGCGTCTTCGTGGTCGAGGACGAGGTCTACAAGCCGCTGATCCCCGAGCCGCTGCCGTCGATCACGGCGATGCTGCCCGAGCTCGGCTTCTTCCTCACCAGCTTCACCAAGACGGTGCTCACCGGCCTGCGCGTCGGCTATCTGGTGGTGCCGCCGCAATATTCGATCCGCGCCGCCTCGATCCTGCGCGTGACGAGCTGGAGCGGCACCTATCTGCCCGCCGAGATCGCGACACGCTGGGTCGAGGACGGCACGGCGCAAAGGCTTCTTGCTGTTCAGCGCGAGGAGGCGAAGGCGCGCCAGCGCATCGTCTCGGAGACGCTCGGGAGCCATGTCGCCTCGAGCCATCCGCTCTCGCTTTGCGCCTGGCTCAAGGTGCCCGCGTACTGGACCGAGGACGGCCTGGTACGCTCGCTCGCCGACCGGCGCGTGGCTGTGACACCGTCCGACCCCTTCGTCGCCGGCCCCAATCATGGCGGCGGCATCCGCATCTGCCTGGGTGGACGGATGAGCCATGAACTGCTGGCCCGGACACTGACGACGATAGGCCAGACCTTCGAGCAGCTTCCGCCGGTTTTCGACATCGGCGCGATCGGCTGAGGGCGGCGGCGAAAGAGCCCACTTTGCCGTGTCATTGCCGCCTTTGGCTCATGTCCGGCATAATTGAATCATGACAATATAATAATTGACATGAAATTGTACCCCTCGCAGCATGACAAGCGAGAGGGGAATGCCGGTGACCAAACCGCATCTTGCCACCGCGGAAGCAGAACGAGCGGCCGCGCCGCTGGCCGTCGTCGCACTGCGTGAGATCGAAGCCGCCGCGGCGCGTATAGCCGGCCGGGTGGTGCGTACGCCGCTCGTAACCTCCCCTTCCCTGAGCCGCCTCTGCGGTCAAACGGTCCATCTCAAGCTCGAAACCCGCCAGGCGATCGGCGCCTTCAAGCTGCGCGGCGCGATGAATGCGGTGCTGGCATTGAGCGACGAGCAGCACCGGCGCGGACTCGTGACCGCGTCGACCGGCAATCATGGCCGTGCCGTCGCCTACACCGCCCGCGAGCTCGGCCTTGCCGCCACCATCTGCATGTCGGCGCTGGTGCCTTCAAACAAGGTCGAGGCGATCCGCGCGCTCGGCGCGCAGGTCCGCATCGTCGGCCGCTCCCAGGATGATGCGCAGGCCGAGGTCGAGTGGCTGGTCGCCGAGCACGGGCTCATTCAGATTCCCCCCTTCGATCACCCTGACGTCGTCGCCGGCCAGGGCACGATCGGCCTCGAACTGATCGAGGACCTGCCCGATCTCTCCTGCGTGCTGATCCCGCTCTCCGGCGGCGGCTTGGCCGCCGGCATTGCCGTCGCGGTCAAGGCGCTGCGGCCGTCCACGAGAATCGTCGGCATCTCGATGGAGCGCGGCGCCGCCATGGCCGCGGCGATCGCCGCCGGCCGGCCCGTCGACGTGGTCGAAGAGGAAACGCTGGCGGATTCGCTCGGCGGCGGCATCGGCCTTTATAACCGCGTCACCTTCGCGCTGTGCCGCGACCTCATCGACGAGGTCGTGCTGCTCAGCGAAGCCGAGATCGCGGCCGGTATCCGCCATGCCGCTCTTGTCGAGAATGAAGTCGTCGAGGGTGCCGGCGCGGTCGGCATCGCCGCCTTGCTCGCCGGCAAGCTCAGTCTGCATGGGCCGACGGCGCTGATCGTCTCCGGCCGCAATATCGACGAGGCCATGCACCGGCGCATTGTCTCCGGAGCCGCCGCATGAGCCGCATGCTCGTCCTCACCGAAGCGGACCTGCGCCGCATCGTCGGGCTCGACCTGAGTGCGATCGCCTGTGTCGAGGAGGCTTTCGCCGCGCTCGCCACCAGGCCGGTCGCGATGCCGCCGATCCTGCGGCTCGACATTCCCGAGCACCGCGGCGAGGTCGATGTGAAGACCGCCTATGTGCCCGGCCTCGGCGGTTTCGCGATCAAGGTCAGCCCCGGCTTCTTCGACAATCCCAGGCTTGGTCTGCCTAGCCTCAACGGGCTGATGATCCTGTTCAGCGCCAGGACCGGCCTCGTCGAGGCGCTGCTTCTCGACAACGGCTATCTCACCGATGTCAGGACGGCCGCCGCCGGAGCCGTCGCAGCGCGGCATCTCGCCCGGCCGGATGCTGCGGTCGCTGCGATCTTCGGCGCCGGCATGCAGGCGAGGCTCCAGCTCGAAGCGCTGGCGCTGGTGCGGCCGCTCCGCGAGGCCCGGCTCTGGGCGCGTGATCCGCGCAAGGCCAATGAGGCCGCACGCGAGCTCTCCCGCAAGCTCGGCTTTGCCGTCGCCGCCGTCGCCGATCCGCAAGCTGCCATGCGAGGGGCCGATGTCATCGTCACCACCACGCCGGCAGAGCGGCCGATCCTGATGGCGGACTGGCTCGAGCGCGGCCAGCACGTCACGGCGATGGGTTCCGACAGCGAGCACAAGAACGAGGTCGATCCGGCTGTCTTCGCCCGCGCGACCTATGTCGCGGACCGCCTCAGCCAGACGCGTCGCTTGGGCGAGCTTCCCCATGCGATCCGCGCCGGCGTCGCGACGGCCGACCAGGTTTTCGCCGAGCTCGGCGAGGTCATAGCCGGCAAGCGTCCGGGCCGCACGAGCTCCGACGAGATCACCCTCGCCGACCTGACCGGCACCGGCGTGCAGGACACCGCGATCGCCAATCTTGCCGCCGCCCGCGCCCGCACTGCCGGCGCCGGGCAGACCATCGACACCAAAGCCGAAGCGGGAGACACCGCGTGACCGTGACCCTGAACTTCACCCGCGAGGAGTATGCCGAGCGCCTCGCCAAGACCCGCGTTGCCATGGAGCGTGCCGGGCTCGAGCTGATGATCGTCACCGATCCCTCGAACATGCATTGGCTCACCGGCTATGACGGCTGGTCGTTCTACGTCCATCAATGCGTGCTGGTGCCGCCGACCGGCGAGCCGATCTGGTATGGCCGCAAGCAGGATGCGAACGGCGCCAAGCGCACTGCTTACATCGGCCACGCCAATATCATCGGCTATCCCGACCACTATGTGCAGTCGACCGAGCGCCATCCGATGGACCTGCTCGCGCAGATCATCGGGGAGCGCGGCTGGGACAGGCTCTCGATCGCGGTCGAGATGGACAATTACTACTTCTCGGCGGCTGCCTTCGCCTCGCTGCAAAAGCATCTGCCGAACGTCCGCTTCAAGGATTCCGGCGGGCTGGTAAACTGGCAGCGCGCGGTCAAGAGCGCCACCGAGCTCGACTACATGCGCAAGGCCGGCCGCATCGTCGAATTAATGCACCAGCGCATCGTCGATGTCGTCGAGCCCGGCATGCGCAAATGCGATCTCGTCGCCGAGATCTACGACGCCGGCATCCGCGGCACGGCCGAGTTCGGCGGCGACTATCCGGCGATCGTGCCGCTGCTGCCTTCGGGCGCCGATGCTTCCGCCCCGCATCTGACTTGGGACGACAAGCCGATGCGTATCGGTGAAGGCACCTTCTTCGAGATCGCCGGTGCCTACAGGCGCTATCATTGCCCGCTTTCGCGCACCGTCTTCCTCGGCAAGCCGACGCAGGCCTTCCTCGATGCCGAGAAAGCGACGCTCGAAGGCATGGAGGCCGGGCTCGCCGCGGCAAAGCCGGGCAACGTTTGCGAGGACATCGCCAACGCCTTCTTCGCGGTGCTGAAAAAGTACGGGATCATCAAGGACAACCGCACCGGCTACCCGATCGGCTTGTCCTATCCGCCCGATTGGGGCGAGCGTACGATGAGCCTGCGCCCCGGCGACCGGACCGAGCTCAAGCCCGGCATGACCTTCCACTTCATGACCGGCCTCTGGCTTGAGGATATGGGCCTCGAGATCACCGAGAGCATCGCGATCACGCAGACCGGCGTCGAATGCCTGTCGAACGTGCCGCGCCGGCTCTTCGTCAAGGGTTGAGGCGATGCTGACCGCTTCGCCCCGTCCCTCGCCGGTGACGCCGACGATCGACCTCTCGGCGCAGGGCATCCAGCATGGGCACCTGCGCCTGCCCTACAGCCGCGACGACAGCGCCTGGGGCTCGGTCATGATCCCGGTCTGCATGATCGCCAAGGGCGACGGGCCGACCGCGCTGCTGATCGGCGCGAACCATGGCGATGAGTATGAGGGACCGGCGGCGCTGTTCGAGCTGGCCCGGACCCTCGACCCGGCCCACGTCACCGGCCGGGTGATCATCCTGCCGGCGCTGAACTATCCGGCCTTCCGGGCGGGGACGCGCACCTCCCCGATCGACAAGGGCAACATGAACCGCAGCTTTCCGGGCCGTCCGGATGGCAGTGTAACCGAAAAGATCGCCGACTACGTCACGCGCCATCTCGTCTCGCTGGCCGACATCGTCCTCGACTTCCATTCCGGCGGAAAGACGCTCGACTTCCTGCCCTACGCCGCGGCGCACGAACTGCCGGACAAGGCGCAGGAGGCGCGCTGCTTTGCGGCGGTCGCCGCCTTCTCCGCGCCCTACTCGATGAAGATGCTGGAGATCGACGCCGTCGGCATGCTCGACACCACCGTCGAGGCGATGGGCAAGGTCTTCGTCACGACCGAGCTTGGCGGCGCGGGAACGGCGAGCGCGCGCAGTATCGGTATCGCCCGGCGCGGCGCCAGCAATCTGCTGAGGCATGCCGGCATCCTTGCCGGAACGCCCGAGACGACGCCGACAAGCTGGCTCGACATGCCCTCGGCCGATTGCTTCAGCTTCGCGCAGGACGACGGACTGATCGTCTTCGAGCACGACCTCGGCGAGCCCGTGCGCGCCGGCGAGGTCATCGCCCGGGTCTATCCCGTCGGAAAGACCGGGCTCGCCCCGGCCGAATACCAGGCCGCGATGGACGGCGTGCTCGCCGCCCGCCACGTCCCCGGGCTCATCAAGGCCGGCGACTGCCTCTCGGTGGTCGCCGTGCTGACGGAGGCGCCCTGAACCCGTTCGGCCGGGGGACCGGTCCAAGCCAACCGCCGGCGCGAAGACGCCAGAGAAGCCGAAGCAATCGGCATGCGGAGAAACATCAACCAGAGGAGAATTGTAGATGCTGTTCCTGAAGATCGCGGGTTTCTCCGCCATTGCTCTCGCCGCCGGCCTCGCCGCTGCCGGCGCCACCAGCCTCAAGGACGTCAAGGACCAGGGCTATATCCGCATCGCCACCGCCAATGAGGTGCCCTATTCCTATATGAAGGATGATGGGACTTCCGCCGGCATCGGCCCCGACGTCGCCAACGCCGTGCTGAAGAAGCTCGGCATCGCCGAGGCCAACTGGTCGGTGACGCCCTTCGGCACGCTGATCCCCGGCCTCAAGGCCAAGCGCTTCGACTTCGTCGCCGCCGAGCAGAACATCTCGCCCGAGCGCTGCAAGCAGGTCTCCTTCACCGAACCGAACTCCTCCTATGGCGAGGGGCTGCTGGTGAAGAAGGGCAATCCGAAGAAGCTGACGACCTATGCCGATATCGCCAAGGACCCGTCGCTCAAGGTTGCGGTCGTCTCCGGCGCCAACAATATCGACTTCCTGCGCGCCGTCGGCGTGAAGGACAGCCAGGTGATCTTCATCACCGCCAATGCCGACGCGCTCGCCACCGTGCAGAGCCGCGCCGACGCCTATGCCGCGACCGAGCTCACCGTCGCCTCGCTGGCCAAGGGCCAGGCCAATGTCGAGCAGGTCGCGCCCTTCACCGACCCGGTGGTCAACGGCAAGCCCGTCCGCAATTTCGGAGGCTTTGCCTTCCGGCCCGAGGACAAGGAACTGCGCGACGCCTTCAACGCCGCCCTCGTCGAGTTCCGCAAGACCGACGACTACAAGAAGATCCTCGGCACCTACGGCCTCTCGGACGCCAGCATCAAGGCGGCGGCGGAGCGCAAGGTCGAGGATCTCTGCGCCGGAAAATAGGTTTCCGACAGACATGGCTCCGCTCGCCCGGGAGGCGAGCGGAGCTCCCCGCCTGTTCAACGTTGTCGCGGAGCCTGCCGGATGGAGTGGCTGTCCTATCTGCCCGCCTTGTCGCGCGGCGCGCTGATCACCGCCGGCATCACCTTGTCGGCGATCGCGATCGGCGCCGTCGCGGCCTTCGCGGCCGGTATTGCCCGCGTCGAGGGCGGGCGCGTGCTGTCGCTGGTCGCGCTCTGCTACACCGAGCTCTTCCGCGGGACGTCGCTGCTCGTCCAGCTGTTCTGGTTCTACTACGCCCTGCCGCTCGTCGGGATCAGTTTCGAGCCGGTCGCCACCGGCATTCTCGTGCTCTCGCTCCATGTCGGCGCCTATGGCTCGGAGATCGTCCGCGGCGCCCTGCAATCGGTCTCCGTCCAGCAGCACGAGGCGGCGCGTGCGCTGAATTTCGGCCGGGCCCAGACGCTGATCCACATCACCCTGCCGCAGGCGCTGGTCGAGATGATGCCGGCCTTCGGCAATCTCGCCATCGAGACCCTGAAACTGTCCTCGCTGGTCTCGCTGATTTCCATCGCGGACCTGACCTTCCGGGCGCAGTCGATCCGCAACCTCACCCTCGACAGCGCCGGCGTCTACAGCCTGACGCTGGTCGGCTATTTCGCGATGTCGCTGGTGCTGATGCTGGTCATGCGGCTGATCGAGCGGCTGGTCCGGCGCGGCGCAGCCTTCCCGCGCGCGGCGCATTCGTGAGGAGCCGCGCATGATGTACGGCTTCGAATGGGATACGACGACGCCGCTGACCTACGCATCCTCGATCCTGCCGATCATTCTGATCGGCCTCTCCGTGACCTTGCAGGCGGCCGCCGCGGGCTTTGCGATCGCGCTGGTGCTCGGCCTGGTCTTCGCGCTGCTGCGGCGCAGCCGCATCACGGCCGTATCCTGGACGACGGCCATCGTCGTCGAGTTCCTGCGCGACACGCCGCTGCTGGTGCAGCTCTTCTTCCTCTATTACGTGTTGCCCGACTACGGCATTACGCTGCCGGCCTTCCTCACCGGGGCGCTTGCGCTCGGGCTGCAATATTCGGCCTACACCTCCGAAGTCTATCGCGGCGGCATCGAGGCCGTGCCGCGCGGGCAATGGGAGGCGGCGACCGCACTGAACCTCTCCCGCCTGCAGACCTATCGCGACATCGTCGTGCCGCAGATCGTGCCGCGCATCCTGCCGGCGATGGGCAATTACCTCGTCGCCATGATCAAGGAGACGCCGGTGCTCTCCGTCGTCACCGTCCTCGAGATGATGGGCCTCGCCAACATGATCGGCGAGCGTACCTTCGAATATCTCGTGCCGCTGACGCTGGTCGGCCTGATCTTCCTTCTCCTCACGCTGATCTGCTCGGCCGGCCTGCACCGGCTGCAGAAGGCGCTGCCGAAAGCAGGGATCCCGCTGCGATGACCGAGACCACTCAGGCGCCCATCATCGAGTTCGCCGGCGTGACCAAACGCTTCGGCGCGCTGACCGTGCTCGACGACTTCAACTTCAGCGTCGCGCGCGGCGAGAAGGTCACGCTGATCGGCCCGTCGGGCTCGGGCAAGTCGACGGTGCTGCGCATCCTGATGACACTGGAGCCCTTCCAGGAAGGCCGCCTGACTCTCGCCGGCATTCCCTATCACGAGCCGAATGCCGGCGGCCCGTTCAAGGCCTCGGACGGGCATCTGCGCCAGATCCGCAGCCATGTCGGCATGGTCTTCCAGAGCTTCAACCTGTTCCCGCACATGACCGTTCTGCGCAATGTCGTCGAGGCGCCGGTGCGGGTGCTCGGCCTGCCCCGCGGCGAGGCCGAATGCCGGGCCGTCGACCTGCTCGCCATGGTCGGGCTCGCCGACAAGAAGGACCATTTTCCCGCCCAGCTCTCCGGCGGCCAGCAGCAGCGCGTCGCCATCGCCCGCGCCCTTGCCATGCGTCCCCGCGTGCTGCTCTTCGACGAGCCGACCTCGGCGCTCGATCCGCAGCTCGTCGGCGAAGTGCTCTCCGTCATCCGGGGCCTCGCCAGCGAGCATGATCTCACCATGCTGCTCGTCACCCACGAGATGCGTTTCGCCCGCGAGGTCTCCGACCGGGTCTGCTTCTTCGACAAGGGCCGCATCTGCGAACAGGGCGAGCCGGAGCGCATCTTCAGCGCACCGGAGCAGCCGCGCACCCGCGAATTCCTGGCCTCCGTGCTGGGCTGAGTGCGCACCGAAATTCTATCGGCGCCACCCCGAATTTCCGAGACTGCCTCGGCACAGAGCCGGCACTTCGAAGACAGTCTCGCCGGCCTTCCGCCTAGCCTCGTTCAACCGAGGGAGGATGGTCATGAGCACGATGACGAGCATGGCAAAACGGGAAGCGACGATCGCCAAGCCGGCCGAGCATCCTGGCCTGTCGCGCCTCGCCGACCGCCGCTTGCTGCGGCAGCTGGCCTATATCGGTGGGCGCTGGACCGCCGCGCCAGACGGCGAGACCTTACCGGTGACCGATCCCGCGACCGGCGCCCTCGTCGCGCAGGTCGCAGCGCTGGGGGCCAGCGAAGCGACGCAGGCGATCGACGCGGCTCATGCCGCCTTCCCGGCCTGGAAAGGGCTGCTGCCGCAGGAGCGCGCCGTGCTGCTGCGACGCTGGCATGCGGCGATGCTGGCAGCGGCCGACGATCTCGCGCTGCTGATGACGCTCGAACAGGGCAAGCCGCTGGCGGAATCGCGCGGCGAGATCGCCTATGCCGCCGACTTCATCGCCTACTACGCCGAAGAGGCGATGCGGGTGAACGCCGAAGGCGTTACCAGCCACCTCCGGGGTGCGCAGATGTCGCTGTCGCGCGAGCCGGTCGGCGTCGCCGCCCTGCTGACGCCCTGGAACTTCCCCTCCGCCATGCTGACGCGCAAGGCTGCCGCCGCGCTCGCCGCCGGCTGCACCGTCGTCGCCCACCCGTCCTCGCATACGCCGCTCTCGGCGCTGGCGCTGGCCGAGCTCGCCGACCGCGCCGGCCTGGCGGCTGGCGTCTTCAACGTGGTCACCGGCGACGCCGCGCCGATCGCCGAGACCTATTGCGCCGATACGAGGGTGCGCGCCGTCAGCTTCACCGGCTCGACCGAGATCGGCCGCATCGTCGCCCGTAATGCGGCCGCGACCGTCAAGCGCATGGTGATGGAACTCGGCGGCCATGCCCCGCTGATCCTCTTCGACGATGCCGATCTCGACCGCGCCGTGGCGATCGCGATCGACGCCAAATTCGCGACCTCCGGCCAGGACTGCCTTGCCGCCAACCGAATCTATGTCCAGCGCGGCCTCTACGAACGTTTCTCCATCGCCTTCGCCGAGAGGACAGCAGCGCTGCGGGTCGGCGCCGGGCTTGAGGACGGCGTCGAGATCGGGCCGCTGATGCATGCCGCCGCCAAGCGCAAGGCCGAAGCCCAGATCGCCGATGCGCTGGCACGCGGCGCGAAACGACTGACGCCGGAGCGCGCCCTGCCCGGGCCGCTTTTCCTGGCGCCGACCGTGCTCGCCGACGTGCCGGACCAGGCGCTGATCATGCGCGAGGAGACCTTCGCCCCGGTCGCCGCCATCGCCCCCTTCGACAGCGAGGACGAGGTCGTCGCCCGTGCCAACGACAGCGAATACGGCCTCGTCGCCTATGTCGTGACCCGCGACGGCCCCCGAGCCGCGCGCCTCGCCAAGGCGCTCGACTACGGCATGGTCGCGGTCAATCGCGTCAAGATCACCGGCGCGCCGATACCCTTCGGCGGCATGAAGCAATCCGGCGTCGGCCGCGAGGGCTCGCGCCACGGCCTCGAGGCCTTCACCGACCTCAAATATGTCTGCCTCGACCTGAACTGAGGCTCCCTCCCCCTTCATCAGGATGATTGCGATGCTCGACCACCCCGCCCGCACCGACAACGAACTGGACGCCTGGGACCGCGACCACTTCTTCCACCCTTCGACGCATATGGGCCAGCATGCCCGCGGCGAGACGTCCAATCGCATCATCGCCGGTGGCGAGGGTGTCTACATCGTCGATCGCGACGGCAAGCGCAGCCTCGACGCCTTCGCCGGGCTCTATTGCGTCAATGTCGGCTATGGCCGCAAATCGATCACGGACGCGATCGCCGAGCAGGCGGCCAGGCTGCCCTATTACCACGCCTATGTCGGCCATGGCTCTGAGCCGTCGATCAGGCTCGCCAAGATGGTGGTGGAGCGGGCGCCGAAGGGCATGAGCCGGGTCTTCTTCGGGCTCTCCGGCTCCGACGCCAACGAGACCAATCTCAAGCTGGTCTGGTACTACAACAACGTCCTGAAGCGGCCGGAGAAGAAGAAGATCATCTCGCGCTGGCGCGGCTATCACGGCTCGGGCGTGATGACCGGCAGCCTCACAGGCCTCGCCGCCTTCCACAATCTGTTCGACCTGCCCAAGGCGCCGGTCCTGCATACCGAGGCGCCCTATTACTACCGCCGCGAGGATCGCAGCCTCAGCGAAGAGCAGTTCTCGCAGCACTGCGCCGACAAGCTCGAGGAGCTGATCCAGGCCGAGGGCCCGGACACAATCGCCGCCTTCATCGGCGAGCCGGTGCTCGGCACCGGCGGCATCGTGCCGCCGCCGGCCGGCTACTGGGCGAAGATCCAGGCAGTGCTCAGGAAGCACGACATCCTGCTGATCGCCGACGAGGTCGTCACCGGTTTCGGCCGCCTCGGCAGCATGTTCGGATCTGACCATTACGGCATCGAGCCCGACCTCATCACCATCGCCAAGGGCCTGACCTCGGCCTATGCGCCGCTCTCCGGCGTCATCGTCTCGGAAAAGCTCTGGCGCGTGCTGGAGCAGGGCTCGGACGAATACGGCCCGATCGGCCATGGCTGGACCTATTCCTCGCATCCGCTCTGCGCGGCCGCCGGCGTCGCCAATCTCGAACTCGTCGACGAGCTCGATCTCGTGCGCAATGCCGGCGAGGTCGGCGCCTATTTCAATGCGGCGCTGAGGGAGGCCGTCGGCAGCCATCGCCATGTCGGCGAGGTCCGCGGCGAGGGCCTGCTGGCAGCTGTCGAATTCGTCCGCGACAGGGATGACCGCGTATTCTTCGACGCCTCGCAGAAGGTCGGCCCGCGCATCGCCGCGGCATTGCTCGAACAGGGCGTCATCGCCCGCGCCATGCCGCAGGGCGACATCCTCGGCTTCGCACCGCCGCTGTGCCTGACGAAACAGGAAGCCGATCTGGTGGTCGACGCGACGCGGCGCGCCGTGGAGGCAGCGCTTTGACGAAAAGAGCCGGCCAAGCGGCCGGCTCTCGCTCATGATCTAGGGAAAGCCGGCCTGCCACGGGCCGGCTTTCTTTCACGAATGGACTCAGACAGCGTCCCGGCCGATCTTCACCCAGCTGTCGAAGGTCGCCTTGTTCTGGCTGATCCACTCATCGGCCATGCGGTTGACGTTGGCGCTGCTCGCGCCGTTCTTGTTGATGCTGAACTCCCAGCCCGACCAGGTCGGCAGCGGGAATTTCATTTGCTCGATCAGCACCTTGACGGCGGGGTTGGCGGCGATGAACTGCTTGTTGGCGACAGACGCCCAGTTCCACGACGCCATCGCCATGCGGCAGGGGTCGGCGCCGCCGGCGCAGCCCTTGACGCCGGGCACGAGGGCCGAGCCGCGATTGGGCACGTTCGGCGGCAGCGCATCCTCGGGCGTCGGCAGCCAGACGACCTCCTCGCCCGGGATCAGCGCATTGTTCACCCAGGACGGGCTCCAGGCGTAGAAGAAGGCCGGCTCGCCGCGCTTCACCCGCGCCACCGCCTCGACCATTAGCGTCTCGTACTTGCCGCGCACCGAGCGCACCGTGTCTTTCAGGCCGAACTTGTCGAGCTGGAAATCGACGACGTCGCCGCAGCTCCAGCCGGGATCGCAATTGATCAGATCGGCGCGCCCGTCCTTGCCGAACAGCGCGGCGAGCTTGGGGTCCTTCATCTGGGCGAGGCTGGTGATGTTGTGTGCCGTCGCCGTCTTCTTGTCGATCAGGTAGCCGTTGACGCCGCCGCCGACGATCATGCCGCCGCCGATCAGCTCGGCCTGCTTCTCGACGGCGCGGAAGGCCGGCTCGCGCTGGGGCATGTTGACGTCGGTCGCAAGATCGAGATCGCCCTGCGCCGCGGCCTGGAAGAACAGGGTGGTGTTCAGCGTCGAGATCTTCACGTCGTAGCCGAGTTCCTTCAGCGCCCGGCTGACGATCTGAGCAGTGACGTAGTTGGCACCGAGGCTGTCGCTCTGGGCGTAGCGCACGGTCTTGCCCTTGCCCGGCAGGGCCTGGGCCAAGGCCGCGCCTTGCAGGGTGGCGGCGGCGAGCGCGGCCGCGGCAAATGTCTTGACGAGGGTCTTGGCTGACAGGCTGATCATCGCGTTCTCCTCTTTGATTATCGCTTTTTGTCGTCCCCACCCGCTTTGTCCGGCGGGATGTCTTGCGCCGCTGGCTGCGGCGTCTATGCGCCTTGCCGGGTGGCCTCGCCCGGCGGCAGGGCGGCGATCTCCTCGCGCCGCCCGCCGCGCAGGAAGCGCATGGCGAGCTGGAACAGCGACGGGCGCTGGCCACTCTTGGCCTCGGCGAGCTTCTGGGTGATCCGGTCCAGCATCATCGCAAGCAGGACGATGGCGATGCCGCCGACTGCGGCGCGCCCGACATCGAGCCGCCCCAGCCCCTGAAGAACGACGAGGCCGAGCCCCTCGGCGCCGATCATCGCGACCACGACCGACATCACCATCGCGGTCAGCACCGTCTGGTTGAGGCCACCGAGGATGGTCGGGATCGCGAGCGGCAGCTGGATTTCCCAGAGCAGCTGGCGCCGGTCGGCACCGAAGGCGAGGCCGGCCTCGACGATCTCGTGCTCGACCATGCGGATGCCGAGATTGGTGAAGCGGATCAGGGGCGGCGCGGCCGCCGTGACGACCGCGACCTCGCCGGGCACCGTGCCGACGCCGAACAGCATCACCACCGGCACGAGATAAACGAAGGTTGGCGTCGTCTGCATGATGTCGAGGATCGGGCGGACGACGTTCCAGACCCGGTCGCTGCGCGCGCAGAGAATGCCGATCGGAATCCCGATCACGGCGCAGAAGACGATCGCCGTCGCGATCAGCGACAGCGTCGTCATCGCCTCGGCCCAGACGCCGAGCATGGCGATCACGACCAGTGACACGACGCTGAAGATCGCGACGCCCACGCCGGCGCTGCGCCAGGCGATGAGGCCGATCAGCAGCAGCATCGCCGGGAACGGGATGGCGTGCAGCACCCAGTCGTTGAAGCCGAGCAGGCTCTCGACCGGCCATTTGATCGCCTGGAATAGCGGACGCAGGTTGAGCGCGAGCCAGCGCACCCCGTCCTGGATCCACTGGTCGACCGGAAAGATCGCGAGATCGTCGGCCTTGATCATGGTTCGCGCTCCTGAACCGGCAGGTTGGCGATACGGGCGAGAATCTGCTCGGCGCCGAGCAGGCCGACGAGGCGGCCGGCCTCGTCGATCACGCCGACACTCCGGTCGGCGCGGTAGCAGCGCGCGACATCGATGAGCTTGGTTGCCTCCGGGACACAGATCGGAGCGGCCTGTTCGGCTGGCAGCGTCCCGGTTTCCTGCAGGCGGGCGATCTCGGCGCCGTCAAGCCCGGCGACGACCTGCTCCTCTTGGTCGAGCAGGAAGCCGCCTTCCGGTCCGCCGACGACAATGCCGGCCGACCCGCGCCAGAGCACCGCCGGCGCCTTCATCACCGAACGCGCATCGAACAGGCGCGCGCGATCGACCTCGCGGGTGAAGGCCGCGACATAGTCGCTGCCCGGCTCGAGCACGATCGATTGCGGCGTGCCCTCGCGTACCAGCCGGCCCTCCGACATGATCGCGATGCGGGTGCCGAGCTTCAGCGCCTCCTGGAAATCATGGGTGATGAATAGGATGGTCTTGTTGAGCGTGCGCTGCAGGCGCAACAGCTCGTCCTGCATCTCGGTGCGGATCAAGGGGTCGAGCGCGCTGAAGGCTTCGTCCATGATGAGGATGTCGGCATCGGTCGCGAGCGCCCGCGCCAGGCCGACGCGCTGGCGCATGCCGCCCGACAGCTCATGCGGCAGATGGTAGCCCCAGCGCCCGAGCCCGACGACCGACAGCACCTCCTCGGCGCGGCGGCGGCGCTCGGCCGGTGCGACGCCGCGCAGCTTCAGCCCGAACTCGACATTGTCGATCACGCGCTTGTTCGGCAGCAGGGCGAAATGCTGGAACACCATCGAGATGCGCGTGCGCCTGACCTCGCGCAATGCCTTCTCGTCGAGCGGCACAAGATCCTGCCCATCGAGCAGGATGCGGCCGGCGCTGGGCTCGTTCAGGCGGTTGATGCAGCGCGCCAGGGTGGATTTGCCGGAGCCCGACAGCCCCATCACCATGTACATCGCGCCGGATGGCACCGCGAGCGAGACGTCGTCCAGGCCGACGACATGGCCGAGCGTCTCGAAGACGCTGTCCTTCGTGCCACCCTTGCGCAGGATCTGCAGGGCAGGTCCGGGATCCTTGGCGAAAACCTTGTAGAGGTTGTCGATACGCAGCCTCTCGCTCACTGCACTCCCCTCCTGTGATCGTGCGGGGCGGCGATTGCGCCTGTCACCCGCGCATGCTGCGCTCAGCGCAGCGGCGAAAAATCCGTCGGCAGCAGAATGCGGTTCTCGGCCTGCTCGATGTTCTCGACCAGCTTGGGCAGGAAGGCCTGCCAGCGCGGATCGTCGGCGAGCTGCTGGCGCCGCACGCGACGGTCTTCGAGATCGGCATAGGCCCACATGTGAGTGACCTGGCTCAGCGCCCCGATCTCGGTGGTGAAGTAGCCGACGAGCTGCCCGAGAATAGGCTGCTGGATGGCAAGGCCCTCCTCGCGCACGAGCTGGAGATAGCAGTTCATCCGTCCGTTGCGGATTCGGTAAATGCGCTCCTCGACGATCACGCCATATCCTCCGTGAGAAACTCGTCCATCAGCGCCGCGACGCGGTCGGGCGCCTCGTTGAGTAGGGAATGGCGCAGCCCCGGCAGGATATGCAGGCGCGAGCCGGCGATGCGCTCATGCATGAAGCGTGACATGCGCGGGTTCGAGCCCTGGTCGTGTTCGCCGGTGGCGATCAGCGTCGGAAGGCGGATCTGATCGATCAGCCCGCCGAAATCGGTTTCCGCCAGGACGCGATAGGCGGCGGCATAGCAATCCGGATCGTTCTCGGCGTTGCGCCGCCGCAGTTCCGCGATCAGCTCGGGATTGCGTTCCTGGAATTCCTCGGTCAGCCAGCGCGACAGCGAGGCATCGTAATGCGAGCCGCGATCACCGGCCTTGAGGGCCGCGAGCCTGGCGAGCACGCGCTCGCGCTCCTCTGGCGTCCGGCCGGATACGGTCGATAGAAGGACGAGCCGCCGCAGCCGCTCGGGATGGGTCAGGGCGAGGCGCTGTGCGATCAGCCCACCGAGAGAGAATCCAGCAAGGTCGAAGCTGGCGAAGCCGACATGATCGGCGAGGCCGAGCACGTCCCCGGTGAAATCGTCGATCTCGTAGCGCCCCCTGACACGCTCCGAATGGCCATGGCCGCGCAGATCGAAGCTCAGCATCCGGAAGCGATCGGAGAGCCGCGCGATCACCCCGTCCCAGGCCTCCTGATAGGAGCCGACGCCGTGGATCAGGACCAGGGGCCGCGACCCCTGCCCGCTGACCCGGTAATTCAGCGCGACACCATCGCGCATGAAGGTCCCGGCGATATCCGGCTCGGTCACCGCGGCGAGACCAGCCATGCCCGTCACGCTCCGGCGGCGGCGAAGCGAGGCTTCGCCGCGTCGCGCCCGCGAGCCGCGAAATGCGGCATCACCTCGTCGATGAACAGCCTGAGCGTCTTCATCTGCAGCTCGAAGGGCAGATTATACGACAGGCCGAGGCAGAACTGGTCGACGCCGGCGGCCTCATAGACCTCGAGCTTCGGGATGACCTCGTCGGGCGTGCCGAAGACCAGGTTGTCGCGGATGGCGCGCGGGTCGTAATTGCCGCGATTGGCGACGGTCTCGAACGGCACCGCCTGCGGAAAGCCGTTGGTCACCGTGCCGATGTTCTGCATCAGGTTCTCGAAATAGCGGCCGTAATCGACGCTGTAGCGGACGATCTGCTCCCAATCCAGCGAGCGCTCGTAGACGCAGGAGCGGCGCTGCATCATGAATTTCGGCCGCGGACGCTCGGGATGGTCGGCGCAGGCCTTGCGGAATTTCTCCGCCAGCACGCCGATCTCGGCGACCGGGGCGGAGAGCGGCGTCGAGAGGATGCTGGCGCCGATGCCGACCGCCCAGTCGAAGGTGCCGGGATCGCGCGCCGCCACCCAGATGCGTGGATGGGGGTTCTGCAGCGGCTTCGGTACGGAGGTTGCGAGCGGGAACTGCCAGTACTGGCCGTCATGCGCATAGTCGCCGGCCCAGAGCTTCTGCACCGCCGGCACGAGTTCCTTCATATAGGCGACGCCTTCCTGCTGAGGCATGCCGCCCGCCATGCGGTCGAATTCGTACTGATAGGCGCCGCGCGCGATGCCGAATTCGAGGCGCCCGCCGGTCAGGTGATCGCAGAGCGCCGCCTCGCCGGCCAGCCGGATCGGCGACCAGTAGGGCGCCACCAGCGTCGCCGTGCCGAGCCGGATGCGATCTGTGTGCTGGGCGAGCCAGGTCAGCGTCTGGAAGGGGTTGGGCGAGATCGTGCACTCGATCGTGTGATGCTCGGCCGTCCACAGCGTCTCGAAGCCGCCCTCATCCGCGACGCGGGCGAGCGCCAGCATCTGGGACATGGCGTCCTGCATCGACGCCTCTGGCGAAAAGCGCTCCATATTGATCGAGAGAGCGAACTTCATGGATGCCTCCGTGGAGCAGCGGGACAGCGCGTCAGCGCAGCCGGATGACGAACGGGTCCTGCATGGCGCCCGAGTAGTCGATGACGACGTTCTTCAGCCGCGAGAATTCGCGCATGACCTCGAAGCCGCCGCGGCGGCCGTAGCCGCTCTTCTTCGTGCCGCCATTGGCGGACATGAAGGCAGCCGAGCGGTAGGTGTTGATCCAGACCGTGCCGGCCTCGACATTGCGGGCGAAGCGCATGGCGCGGTCGATGTCGCGGGTCCAGATGCCGGAAGCGAGGCCGTATTCGGTGTCGTTGGCGAGCGCGATCATCTCGTCTTCGCTGGAGAAGGGCATGACCCCGACCACCGGCCCAAAGATCTCGTGGCGCATGAAGCTCATCTCGTTGCGCGCATCGGCCAGCACCGTCGGCTCGTAGTACCAGCCGCGCGCCAGGGCCTCGTCCCGCGGCTTGCGCCCGCCGACCGCGACCTTGGCGCCCTCACGCACGCCGGAGCCGACGAAGTGCTCGACCTTCTCGAGCTGTGCCGCCAGCGCCAGCGGCCCGATATCGGTGTCCTCGGCCATCGGATGACCGACCTTGACCCGCCGGGTGCGCTCGACCAGCGCCTCGACGAAGCGTTCGTAGACCGGTGCCTCGACGAAGCAGCGCGAGCCGGCGACGCAGGTCTGGCCCGCCGCGGCGAAGATGCCGGAGACGACGCCGTTGACGGCGCGCTCGATGTCGACATCGGAGAAGACGACGTGGGGCGACTTGCCGCCGAGCTCCATCTGGCAGGGCACGAGGTTGCCCGCGGCATTGCCGGCGATCTTGCGGCCGGTGTCGGTCGAGCCGGTGAAGACGTATTTGGCGATGCCGGGATGGCGCGTCAGCGCATCGCCCGTGGTCGCGCCGTCGCCGGTGACGACGTTGACGACACCGGCGGGGATGCCGGCCTCGATGACGAGTTCCGCCAATGCCAGCGCCGACGCCGTCGCGTGCTCGGAGGGCTTGACCACGATCGTGTTGCCGATGGCCAGGCACGGCGCCAGCGTGCCGGTCAGCATCATCAGCGGCGAGTTCCACGGGATGATCATGCCGACCACGCCGATCGGCTCGCGCAGGTTGAAGTTGAGCGTATCGAGCTTGTTGACCGGGATCGTGTCGCCCTGGAGCTTGTCGGCCATGCCGGCGAAGTAGCCGTAGGAATCCGGGATCGCCCGCATCTGGGCGCGCATTTCCTTGATCAGCTTGCCGTTGTCGCGGCATTCGAGCTCCGCCAGCTCCTCGGCATGGGCGAGCACCAGTTCGCCGAGCCGGCGCACCAGCTTGCCGCGATCGGTCTGCGTCAGCCGGCGCCAGGCCGGGTTCAGCAATGCCGCCTTCGCCGAGCGCACCGCCGCATCGACATCGCCGGCGTCGCCCTGCGCGAACTCGTACCAGGGCTCGGCCGTGGTCGGGTCGTAGCTCGGCGCATAGACGCCGCCTTGCGGCGCGACGAAGGCGCCGTCGATGAAATGCCCGATGCGCGAGCCCTGAAGTGTCTGGACCGTCGTCTTCATGCCGCGCCACCGCGCTCCCATTGTTGCGGGACCCCGTCCCAGGGCTGGGTGTCCTCGACCATCGCGAAGCGCCCGCCATCATGGGAATCGACGTAGATGCCGAAGCGCCGCCGGCTGCTTTCGCTGACATAGCGGCGCAGCATCGTGCGGGTTTCGCGGGTGAGGATCTGCTCGTATGGCAGTTCGTCGAAGCCGAAGAAGCGCACCCCGTCCGGCAGCGCCAGGCCGGCGGCGTCGCCCGCCAGCCGCGCCCGATAGACGAGATGACCGGGATCGCCGTCGGCGATGTCGAAGACCGAGTAGAGGAAGGTCGTCTCCGGCAGCAGCGGCAGCCCCTCGCCGCCGGGAACCGGCAGCCGGCCATCGACGATCCGACGCGCGGCATGGGGCAGCGCCCAGCCACCATCCTCGTTGCGGCAGAGCAGCAGCTTTCCGTCGCTCTCGACGAGGTAGTTGACGATCATGCTGCTGGAGGCGAGCCAGCCGGGCGGCAGCGGGTCCTTCACCGCCGCATAGCGCCCGCGGCAGAAGGCCAGCGGGGCGGATGGGCTCGTGCCGAAGGCCCTGACCCGGCCGATCAGGATGAGATGGTCGCCAGCCTCGACACGGTTGTGCACCGTGCAATCGAACCAGCTCATGCAATCGGCCAGCACCGGAGCGCCGGTATGGACGCTGTCATGCAGGGTGTCGGTGAACTTGTTTGACGCTTTCGAGGCGAACAGGGCAGAGACCGGCTTCTGGCCTTCATGAAGCAGGTTGACGGCGAAAGCCTGCCCTTCCGCGAAAGCCGGGTAACTGGAGGCGCCCTTGCCGACGCAGACCAAGAGCAGCGGCGGGTCGAGCGAAACCGAGGTGAAGGAATTCGCCGTCATCCCGCGCGGCCGGCCCTCGGCATCGCGGGTGGTAATCACGGTGACGCCGGTCGGGAAGGTGCCGAAGGCCCGGCGCAAGGCGACGGGATCGATCGAAACCGGCTCCTGGGGTGCTGTCGCCAGCATGGCTGGTCCTCTCCGATGGCATGCGCCACGTCGGAGTCAGGCTATGAAGGTGGCCGCCAGCGCGCTTCCTATGAAAAGATGGAAGTGACCTGGAATCTTTCCGCGCTTTCATTCGAGCCCAGGCGCGGCTCCCTCGATCAGGCCGTGCATCTTGAGCGCCAGTTCCAGAGCAAAGCGCGTATCGGGCGGCTCGGGATCGATGCCGAACAACTCCTGGATCCGCGTCAGCCGATAGCGCAGCGTGGTGACGTGCAGGCCCATGGCGTCGGCGCAGGCCTGGCTGCGGCAGCCATGGCGCAGATAGGTGGCGAGCGTCTCGAGATAGGGCGTGCCGTGCTCCCGGTCATGGGTGGCGACGCGGCCGATGCTGCCGTCGACGAAACGGCGCACCTCGGCCGCATCGGCCGCGCCGATCAGCATCGGCAACGGCCCGAAATCGAGCGCCGAGAGCACGCCGGTCCGCTTGAAGCCGCGCGCGATCCGTACCATGCGCCAGATCCGCTCCCACTCGCCGGCATAGTCGTCGAGCTCCTGGCACAGCCCGCCGATCACCACGATCGGCTCGCCCTGCAGGTCATGGCGCAGGACCTCGGTGATGCGTTTTGCAAAACGTTCTGAGGCTTCGCGCTTCGGCCCCTCCGGCTCGGGCTCGAGGCAGACGAGCCCGGCGCCGACAGCGACGATATGGCAGCCCAGGCCAAGCTGGCCGGCGAGGCGTGCGACGCTCTGATGCGCCTGCTGGGTGCGGTCGCGTTCGCTCTGGCCGGCGGCAGGCAGATCTACCACCATCATCCGCAGCGGCCGCGAGAGCGAGACGCCGAGATGGCGTGCCCGGCGCAGGATGTCGTCGGGATCGCGCCAGCGCCGCTCGACGATCTCGAAGAACAGCTCCGTCAGCGTCCGGGTCTCGAAGCGGAAGCGGATCACGCTGCGCATCATCTGCACGCTCAGGGCGAATTTCGCGCTGTCGATCGTCAGCCGCCTGAGATCGCCACCCTGCTCCTCGCCGAACAGCACCAGCGCGCCGACCTGCTCCGCCTCGACCGCGAGCGGTTCGACCGCCGCCGGCAGTCGCAGCACGCGCCCGTCATGCGAGACCGTCAGCTCGGCTCGGCCCGCCCGCTCGCGCGTCACGCTCTGCCTGAGCTGCGCGATCACCCGGTCGGCTTCACCTTCGGCGAGTAGCCTGCGCCAGGCGGCAGCGTCGAGCAAATCCGGCATGGGCGAGCCGTTGGCGACGAGCGTGTTGGCGGAGAAATCGATCACCAGCACGGCACATTGCAGGAATTCGCCAAGCCGTTCCGCCAAGGCCTCGATCGAGCCTCCGGCCAGCACCTCCTGCAGCAGGTCGCTTTGCGCGACCAGTGCGTGGCGCAAATCCTCGGCAACGCTCCGTGCGGCCCGCAGGCGATGCTCGCGCTCGACCGCGATGGTCCCGAGATGCGCGATCATCGCCATGAAGGCGAGATCTTCGGACGGCACTGGCTTCAAAGCCCGCGAGACCAGGCTGAGCACCATCGGGCGCCCTTCGGCATCGGCGCTGCCGAGCGGCAGGACGATCACCGAGCGGTAGTCGCGCTCGAACGCCTCACGCCGATAGCCAGGGAAGTCCTCGGAGGTGCGGGCATCCTCGATATAGACCGGCTCGCCCGTTCGCAGGGCGAGCAGCGCCGGGCTCGTCGCCAGCTCCCAGCGATCCTCGAGCCGCCGGCGCAGCAAGGTGGGATCGTGCCTCGCGACCACATTGGCGTGGCCATGGGTCAGATCGACCGCCATGATCGAGCCCATGGTCCAGCCGCCATGCTCGCAGGCCACCTTGACCAGGTCGAGCAGCAGCCCGTCGAGATCGGAACCGGAATTGATCCGGCTGGCGACATCGCGCAGCGAGGCGATCTGGGAAACCGGGTCGAGCATCGCGTCTGATCCTGACTGGCCATCTGCATAGGCTCGCAGCATCGTCCTGCCGGTTCTTCCTAGCAACCGGAGGAAGACAGAAGCGCGCCGGCAACTAGCTTGGCCAGCGACGACATTTCAAACGCCGGAGGCAGGCATGGATATCGGGCTGCGCAAGATCGCGACCTTCACGGAAGAGACCATGCTCGAAGGCGGTAAGACCGCGCCCCGGCCGGTCACCATGGTCGTCGTCGCCGCCGTCGTGAAGAATCCCTGGGCCGGCCAGGGCTTCGTCGAGAATCTGCGGCCGGAAATCCTGCGGATAGCCCGCCCGCTCGGCCTTGAGATGACGCGTCGGCTCGTGGCCGCGATGCCGGGAGAGCGTGTCGAGGCCTATGGCAAGGCGGCGATCGTCGGGGTTAACGGCGAGATCGAGCACGCCTCTGCCCTGATTCACACGCTGCGCTTCGGCAACGTCTTCCGCGAGGCGGTCTCGGGCACGGCCTTCCTGAGCTTCACCAACACCCGCACCGCGCCGGGCGCGCTGATCTCCCTGCCGATGATCCACAAGAGCGAGACCGGCAAGCGCTCGCACTTCATCACCGCGACCTTCCAGATCGCCGACGCACCGGGGCCAGACGAGGTCCTGGTCGCGATCGGCGCGTCCGATGGCGGCCGCATCCATCCGCGCATCGCCGACCGTTTCGAGGACATGAAAGAAATGGACAGCGAGCAGGCGGCAGGCGAAGCGGTGCCCGCATAGGCCGGGCGTGCGTCCTCCACCGCGCCAGCGACACGCTGACCGGACCCCATTTGGTCGCCTTCCGTGCCCCTATCGGCCTATCGCGGAGCCCTGTCGGCTATTCAACTGGACCACCGGAAGCCGACCCTGCCGACGTATTCAGGGGCCCAAACTGGCCACTCTGGCCACTAACAAACTGAGTTGCCGAGAGCGGACCTTCCAAGAGTCGGCTATGGGCCAAAATCGCTAGCCGTTCGCGAAATGCGCCACAACGGTACTCTGGCTCAATGCTAATTAGCGGACATTGAGCGTCGACTCCGGCGATCCAACTGGGCCGGATTTCGACTGTCGTTGCCCAGAGGACTTGCCGCCGGTGGGTAGACGAAGCCGCGGCGAACAGGATGGTTCTTGTGGTGAGCGCTGCGCGCGGCGGCGCGCCGGCCGACCGGGAAGCATTTCAGCCGTCAA
>NZ_JBBBBQ010000020.1:0-13727 GCF_037120455.1 Allobosea sp. CCNWLY174
CCGGCGCAATGTGCGATCGGGGCCACCCATGAACCGCAGCTGTGCGTAGAAAGTTCCGATAGAAGGTCGATTCATTTCGCGACCGCAGGCAAGCAGCAACCTGGCGAAGCGTACGGTTCGCGGCTCAACGAGCATTCAAATCTCGATCCGGCTGAAAGGACCAGCGAAGCACCACCGCATAGGCAACAAGATTAACCAACGTTCGTGAGAATTTCCGCAGGGCAGGCATGATCCGCTCCAAAGCAGCTGGCTCAGCCAGCGTTCGCAGCTTTCAACTGGCTTGCCCTCTTGTCGGTTTCTGCTGGAGCGCTATGGCATTAAACGGCGAAAACCTCGGCTGGGGCGTCCGCGTCCAACGTCTCCAGATCGTCCGCCAGCACGAAGAAGCATTTAGTCAGCGTCGCCGCGATTTTCACGAGATCCAGTCGCCCATCAACAAGGACCGATTGAAGGTCACAAGAGAAGCGCAGGTTCCTTGGGCATCAGCTTCTCTCGGTTATTTGTGGCCACGCACAGCGAGAGCCCACGCAGCGTAGGGCGTATGCTTGGCAAGGTGGCGATTGTAGTCGGGGGCGCTGTCGGCCCACCAAATGGGTCCGCGTTCACCTAGCGCAATCTTGGCCGCGTTGACGGCAGCACGGGCCTGCGCCAGATCCCCATTGCCGCGCTTGGCTTTCTTGACGGCGCGCCGCGCATCCATCAACGCACCGACTAATGCATCCCGCTCCGGCCCTGATATCGCCGGGTTGGTGGCGCGCCACAGGCGTCCCCCAACCAGGAAATACCGGCCATCGGGTGTCACCGGATAATCGCGAGACGTCATGATTGCTCGGCAGATTCCCGGTCTCGCGTATGCTGCTCGGCACGCTTCTGGCGCGCGAGCCACGGTTCGCGCCGTACAGTCCAGAGCTCATAGGCAGGCACAAGGGCGCTTGGCGGACTATCCAGCGTTCCGAGCTTGATCTCGATCTTGTCGGAGCCGTCTTCCCAATCGAACAGCGACGATCCGCAGGCGGGGCAAAAGGGGCGGCCTCCAGCCCGGCTTTTCCGGCAACCAAGTTCAGCAGACAGCGTAGTGCTTACTTTCGGCCAGATGCCAAAGAATGAGAAGGCCGAGCGCGACTCTTTGCGGCACGTCTCGCAATGGCGGATTCCGACACGGATAGGGTCGCCGTCGAGTTCGTAGCGGACCTGTCCGCAACTGCAGCCACCAGATAGTTTCACTGATACGCCCTCGCGCAGTTGTTCGGCCCCTGGCGGCGAACAAACAGCGCGTGGCAGCGAGTGGTTCCCGGCAATCGGGCCTTAGGCAACGCCTGCCGCCTGCCTAGGACGTCGTTATGCGAAAAACTGCACCATAGCTTTAGCGAGGGCTTCCGGTGCTTCCTCAGCCATGTGATGGCCGCTCGGGACCCCCTGACCGCGCCGGTCGGGTGCCCAAGGCCGCCAGACCTCCAAGACATCGCCATAGAGCGTAGGAAGGTCATCGTGTTCGGACCAGAGGCAGAGCAACGGACATTGCAAAGTCCGCCCTGCCGCGCGATCTGCCGCGTCATGGTCACGGTCGACGGCCGGGCCCGCACGGTAGTCCTCAATCATCGTGTGGACTGTTGCGGGGTCGTGAATCGCCGCATGGAAATCGGCGAAATTCTCGGCGCCCATTGTTTCGGCCGTACCTCCGTACCAAAGGAGCGGATCGGTAAGAATGGCGCGTTCGGGTTTTTCGGGCTGGCAGAAAAAGAACCAATGCCACCAAAGGCGCGCAAAGGTTTCGGAGCAGCGCTCCAATGCTTCGATGATGGGCACGCCGTCCATCACTATCAGGCGTTCCACGGCGCGAGGATGATCCATAGCAAGCCGAAAAGCGGTGTAAGAGCCGCGGTCATGGCCTGCCAGAAAGAAGCGCTCAAACCCCAGTTTGGCCATGAGCTCGACGCAGTCCTGGGCTTTGGCACGTTTCGAAGACTGGACGTGATCGGCCGTGTCTTTTGGTTTTGAAGACTGACCAAACCCGCGCAGATCCGGGCACACGACGTAGAAGTGATCTGCCAGCAAAGGCGCAACGCGCCACCAGGTCGTATGCGTGCGCGGATGGCCATGGAGCAAGAGTAGCGGTGGACCTTCGCCGCCATGCCGGACACGTAAGACAGCCTCAGCTACTTCGATGAAATCCAATGCGAACCCGTCGAACATGGGTGCCATCCTGGTACTACAGCAAATCAATAACCCGCGCCTGGAGGGCGCGGGCGTTGCGTAGCGAACCAATGAAGTTCGAGACGTCTAAGTTCGGCCAATCTAACCCGCTCTACCGTGGTCCAAACAGCGCACTGAGATCAATTTCCTCGTCGCGATGCTTGCCGCCTAAGACGGCTGCAAACCAAGCCGCTGCAGCACCTGCCAGCAGTGCCGCCGCAGTGAGGAAAGCGGTGATCACGCCCATCCGTCGAGCGCGCTCGGCAGCTTGCTTGGCTGACTCCTTTGCCTGGTTGAGCTTCGCATAGGCGTCGTCGATCCGCTTCTCGGCGTCCTGCTGGGAAATATTTGCGCGTGCGGCGAGCCGGTTCGCGATGTAGCCCCGGTCGGCTGGATCCAGCGCGCCGTTGGCCAAGCTGCGGGTCAGGATCCGAGATGCCTCTTCACGCTCTTCCGCTGAAACCGGCTGCGCGCCATTGGACCGCATCACGGTATCGAGTGCCGAAGCGAGCGGATCGGCTTGCTGGCTGACGAGAGCCGCAGCGCCCGTTGCTGCGGCGCTGGCCCCGGCAGCGGCGGTTTTCACCGCACCGGTGATCGCCGAACTGGTGAGCATCGCAACCAACAAGGCACCTGCCGCCCAGACGACCAGGCCATGCGCGCCATCGCGCACATGACGTTCGTGAACTGAGGCATCAAGGGTTGGCCGACGCATACGCCCCGCCAGGTAGCCCCCGGCAGCGCACGCAGAGATCGTCACCCAAAGCGTCCAGAGTCCGGCTGCAATCGCCAGGGCAGTGAAGCCGGATGAACGGGACGTGTCGGCTGAAACCATCGAAAGACCGATGGCCGAACCGAACGCCGCCATGATGGTAGTGATTGCGGCTGCTATCACAGCGCCGCCAAAGATTGGGCTCCAGTCCAGATAAGAGGATTTGTCGCCGGTTCCCGGCGCGACGACGACTACGTCCGCTGTGTCCATTGCCATGACATCAACTCCTAACGGAGGCCGAGGAAGGACAGGATGGCCAGAACGACCACCACGAGGCCGACGATGTAGATGATGCTGTTCATTGGAGCTCTCCGGCAGGCGCGCCAAGATGGACCGCGCAGCAAGAAAACGAGCGCTCGTGCGGGATGTTCCGACATAGCCACTCCGCTTAAGGCCACACGGGGCGGTGCTATTCGCGAGCGCAAAGGCCAGAACGGAACACCGGTGCACGCTCATGGTTGGGTTGTCAGCACATCCACCCTCGAGGACCAAAATGCGTAGTACTTCCGAGATTGGCTTCGGCGGACGCGCCATTCACAATTGCGAGGGATTGCTAGGCCGCTGAGGCCCGGATCGCCGAACTGGCAATTGCGCCAGTGGGCTCGGACGTTGGACCTGCCCGATCCATATGACGAGCGAGAGCGAACGCGGCCCGCTTACATTGTCGTCAGCTTGGTGGCCAATGCGGAAGACGAGACGATCTGACCCGACGCGCCATCGAGGGGTTCCGACGAGCACAGGCATCTTGAGGAAACGGCCCTGTTGGCTCGCGCCGGGGGACCTTTTTGTCGGCCGGTGCGCCCACCGTAACGCAGCAGGCCAGCACGACGGCAGCGAGCGCCACCGCATATAGCAAGGTCTCTGGTTTCATCGTCGGTCCAGGCGTTTCATTGGCGTGCAACGGCGGGGCAGTATAAGCGTTTCAGCGGTACGGTGATGCACCTTCCATCCGCTGCTGTTTGGCCTTGTTTCGGTGCAGGGTGGGGAGATGCCCTTCTCCTCGTTAAACGACCCCAATGATCTCGCGCGTGCGTGCCGAGTTCTCGATTCCGCCTGGGCGAAAATTCAAGAGCTCAACCTCGTTCGTGGTGACCCCGAAAACGAGCGAACCGGCCTGGCCCATATAGTTGCTGGTTTGCTGCTGTCGGCCGAGACCGAGGAAGATCTGGTTGACCTCGCCGTCGCGCGCTACCTCGAAAGGAACATGGGGCGTGACTCGGCGTTGACCGAATAGGCGCTGCTAATCCGGCGCCGCCCCTCTCGCCCGTCCTTTCCGCCCCCCAGCCACTGTGGCGGCGAGAGGTCTCCTGCAGAGTGCCTTGCCCCGTTGGTTCGCGCCCGCGGGGCTTTTTCTTTCTGCCCCGGGTGCTAACGTCCCAGTGGCGTATTTCGACCTGCGCCATGCCTCTCGCCGGGCCAGTTGCTCCTCCCCAGCAGTGCAGGCGAGAGTCTCTAGGCCCGGTCTCGCTCACGCGGGGCCGGGCCTTTTTTCGTTTCAGCCTATTGCCGCCTTGTACCGCTCGAACTCGCTAATGAGCTGTGCCCCGGCCGCGTCTCCGCGTTGCTGCTTGATCCCTCTCTCGCGCTCGCCTTCAGCACCCTGGACGCCGTGGAGCACTTACCCGCGGCAGTCCCGAACGAGCGGACCAACCTCGCGTATGTTGTCGCTGCTCTCCTGAATTCAGCCGAGAGCGAGGGCGACTTGATCGAGGCTGTCACCGCCCGGTTCCTGCGCGACAGGGAGCGGGGCGCATGATCTGGCATTCATGCCCGCATCGAGGAGGAGCTGAGCTATAGGTTGCCTCGCGCTGGCGCGTGATCAGTGAGGAGTTCTGGAACTGAGCACCGCGCCAACCGTTCAGATCGAAGGGCGGGGGTTCTAGGAGTGAACCATGCCGAAGTATCGCTTCGCTACTTATGATGGCGAGAAGCTCGACCTGAGCCCCGAAGCATTCGACTTTCCCAACGACGAAGCCGCTGCACGCGAGGCTCAACTGGCTCTCGCTGATATGGCGAATGAAAATCTACCGGATGGCTCCCATGTGGACATGCGCGTCGCTGTCGAGAATGAGGCTGGCAAGGTCATCTACCAGGCCTCGCTAGAGTTCAACAGCGAGAACGCTAGCGACATGCGCATCAAGCGTTCATGACCCGGCGGTGGGTGGACGACTAAGCATTAGAGCAAATTATCATGGTAGAATTCGAGGCCCACGTTCTCAATCAAAAGGACGAGCAGATTGCGTTCTTTCACGCGGCAGCCGTCACATGCCGGCGGCTAGCCAGCACATCCCACGACGTTGATCTTGCTGAAGTCCTTCTGGAATTGGCGGACGAGTACGATGCAACTGGAGAGGCGCTCGCGCTCTTGCATTTCCCTCCCGGCCACACTGGGCTGCCTAAATCCGCAGTGCAATAGCTAGGCACGGCGTCGAGCAGCGAATAGCCGGGTATTGTCGGTCATGCGCGCATCATGAGGCGCGCGTTTTCGCTCCGCGAGGGGCCAAACTTTGGCGAAGTGCTTCCATGATGTCGATGACGTTGCTCTCGGACGGGCCGTCCCCCTTCTTCGCCTTCCCGATGCGGGATGGCTTGAGCGCCTTCTTCTTGGCCGCAATGATGTCCAGAAGCGCAGTTTGGACCGGGTCTGCAACCATATCCGGCGACCACGGTTTCGTATGATCCTTGATGAAGCTCTGAACGAGCGGGATGAGACTTGGATCGGCCGTGTCGGGCACTTCCCCAAAATAAGATGCCTCCGACCTAACCTCATCGCCGAAGCGTAGCGTCCACAACACAATTCCCTCGCCACGCGGCTCCAGCACGACGGCGCGCTCGCGCCGGCCGACTACCAGCTGCGATATTCCCAGCACCTTGTCGGACGCCATTGCGTCCCGGATCACGGCGAAGGCCTCATGCCCAACTGGATCGTCTGGCACTAGGTAATGGGGCTTTTCGAGGTAGACCCACTCAATGCTCTCGCGCGGCACAAATTTCTCGATGTCGATTGTCTTGACGGTGTCGAGCGCGACAGCGTCAAGCTCGTCGTCCGTGAGCATGACGTAATCGTTCTCGCCCCGCGGATAGCCCTTGATCTCGTTCTCGTCCTTAACCGGCTTCCGAGTGACCGAGTCGACATACTGGGAAACGACACGATTGCCGGTGACCTTGTTCAAGGTGTGGAATCGCACCTTCTCACTCTCGGAGGTCGCAGGCGACATTGCGACCGGACACGTGACCAGGGACAGCTTGAGGTAGCCTTTCCAGTATGGGCGAGGGGCCATGTCGCCTCTCCTTAACTCGCCTTGCGCTGCTGGGCGGGGTCAGCAGCGGCAGACCCGTGCCGAGGGCGAGAAGCCGTCCCGCGATTAGCATTCGCAGCTGCGCGCGGCCGGGCCCCCTGGGCCATCGCCTTAGCGCTCTCACGCAAGGCTTCAAGGAGATCGTTGGGCTTGGAAACCTTGACCTCCTTTCGCTTGGGCAGGGCCTTGCCTTCAGTCTTCGCCTTAACCAACTCCGCCAGCGCCGCCTCGTAACGGTCATCGAACGAGGCCGGATCGAACTTTCCTTTTTTCGTTGCGATGATGTGCTTCGCCAGGTCCAGCATCTCGCCTTTGATGCGCAGCTTCGGCATTTGCTCGAATGCCTTGTCCGCAGAACGAACCTCGTAGTCGTACTGCAGCGTTGTGGCGATCAGGCCCTTGCCGTGAGCCCGGATCAGGACCGTCCTCATACGCCTGAAGAGAACGGTCTGAGCTACCGCGGCGACCTTCGATTTCGACATGGCATCACGGAGCGCGGTGAACGCGTCGGAGGAGACCCGATCGGTCGGCACGAGGTAGTAGGGCTTGTCGAAATAGACGTCGTCGACATCGGAACACGGGATGAAAGTCTCGATAGCGAGCGTCTTGTCGCTTTCCGGAATCGTGGCCGCGACCTCTTCCGGATCGATCATGACGTACTCGCCATTCTCGATCTCAAAGCCCTTGGTTTGGTCCTCGCGCTCGACCGGCTTGCCCGTCTCGCTGTCGACGAAGATGCGATTTACGCGATTGCCGGTGGGTTTGTTCAAAGTGTGGAACGCGATGCGATCGGAGGTGCTGGCGGCGGTGTAGAGGCCTACTCCACAACTCACCTGGCCGAACTTGATAAAGCCCTTCCACTGGGCACGATGACCGGCCATGGCACACTCCCAACGCAACACAACAAACTCCCGCGACTCAACCGCGCTGCAGTGCTCTTGTTCCGCGCATGGGAGACTGTCGGACGGGGGAACTTAAGCGGTGTATGTCAGGAACGTCTGTACTCGCGCGAAACGCAGTTGCCGAAGCTCGCGGCCGAAATCGCCTGTCGCGGCTGGAGGCATGACGACAAGCTGCGCCATGCATCGTTCAAAGGGCTGCGCGATAAGGCGGACGAGGCGAAAATCTATGGGCTGGCCTGTATCTACCTGCTCTCATTTCAATCCGAAAAATCCGAGGACGAATGCTCCTGCGATCAATGCGCAGCCGTGGCCGGCGGCCATCAGGATGCAGCCTAGCGGGTAGTGAGAAGCCATCGCACGTTTCCAACCGCCCCAAAGGCCCGCGCCAATGCTCCATCGGAGGCCATATTACAAACATTCTAAGGTTGGCTGCCTAGGTCCATTCGGGACTACTCTGCCGTAGCGCCTGCGCTTCGCCCCTCAACTGATTGCAAGGTTGCGGAACGCGGCAGACCGCATCAACCGGTGCCGGAATCAATGTCGTCGGTCGGAACGGTCAATGGAAGAGCACCTGCCCCGGGCGTTGCCTCAAAGTTGGTCGAGCCCTTTTTCACATGTGGGCCAGCTGCAGAGTTCTTTTTCCCGCGGCGGCGCGGTTGTTTAAGGTCGACCCCCTCAATCTGTTCGCGACCTCGATCAAATTCCGTCTTCGGCTTTTTGTCGTCGACCATTTGAGGTTCGATCCATTCCAGTTACCGAGATTTCCGGTCCTCGAACCATCTCAAAGGGTTAGTTAACCGGTTGAAAAGCACAAAACCGTCCGACGTCGCTCGTCCGAGCAGAACGCTCCTTGCCATCGTTCGCTGCATCGAGTGCCGCGCAGTCTGAAAAGTCAGAGCAATCAACTTTGTGATGGCTCAACAAGAATAAACGCCCCACCTTCTGAAATAGTTCATTTCGGTTGGTTCGATCGTTTTCGTCGCACGCCCAAATCGAGAGCGCTGAGTGAAGATAAGAGATTCTGCTCGTGGCAGATCCGGGCCTTTGAAGGAGTGCCGAGAGCCGGCTTTGAACATTCTAAAATTGACAACCAGCCCTTAAGAGCGCCTACTTCAGGCCAGCCGACTTCCCTTGCTTTTGGGTCGTTTCCCGACCTCTTTCGCCGCAGCTAGACCGCGGCAAGGCGGCTATCATGTCAACGAACGATCGATCGTACACGGCCATTGTGCCGTGGTACGACGAGGACGATTTTGCCGATCTCCTGGCAATTGGCAGCGACGCTATCGAGCCCACACAAAGCTATGAGGTTTGGTACCGGAGCGCGATGCAGTCCATCGACGACCTTCTGCGCGCGGGCAACGCAGTGGCTTTTGTGACCATCAAGCCGCTGGCTTATATCGCCTGGCTTGATGGGGCGGAGAACACTCCCGAGATGCGGCGCAGATACGCTGAGCATCTTGCAACCTGTACGCCCCCCGAAATTAATCTGCACGGAAGGAACCAGAGGGTGGATCCTGCCAACACAATGTTGGGGTCCTCGGATGTCTCCGATCGGCTGCCGCCGGCTATTGCCGGGTCGGCGGCGCGCGGACGGTCTCGCGGATAACCATATTGCACTGTTCGACGGCACGCTCGCGGATGTCCGCTTCCTCAAGCATGCCGACCTTACGAAGCTGGGCGGCCTCGTCCCCAGCAACATGTCGGCTATGATCTGGGCTGCCTCGTGAGTTAGTGCAGCGCCATCGCTGACATGACAACGAGCGGCCTACCATCTGGCGGTACATCGCGGTGCGGCCGTGACGTTGCCCCCTGAGGCGCCCTCGGTTTGAATTGGACTCCGTCGGAAGGAGACGGAGGGAAGAAGAGCCTGTTCAGCGAAGAGCAGATCATTGCGGTGCTGAAGGAGCATCAGGCCGGGATCGCGGTGGCGGATATCTGCCGCAAGCACGGGATCAGCGACGCGACCTTCTACAACTGGCGCAGTCGCTATGGCGGCATGGAGGTGTCCGACGCGCGTCGGCTGAAGGCGCTCGACGACGAGAACCGCAAGCTCAAGAAGCTTCTGGCGGAATCGATGCTGGACGTCGCGACGCTGCGCGAGGCGCTCGGAAAAAACTTCTGAAGCCCGGATCGCGGAGAGCGTTCGTGAACTGGGCGATCGCAGAGAAGAGCTATTCGCAGCGTCGGGCCTGCGGTCTGATCGGGCTCGACCCGAAGACCTATCGCTATGCCTCGCGGCGATCAGACGATGTGGAGATCCGGGAGCGGCTGAAGACCCTTGCGGGTCAGCGGCGGCGGTTCGGCTACCGGCGCCTGCACATCCTCCTGCGGCGGGACGGCATCGCGCTGAACCATAAGAAGCTGCTCCGGCTCTATCGGGAGGAGCGTCTGATGGTGCGCCGGCGTGGCGGGCGCAAGCGTGCGCTCGGGACACGGGCGCCGATGACCATGCCGCAGGGGCCGAACCAGCGCTGGAGCCTCGACTTTGTCGCGGACCAACTCGTCGATGGCCGCCGCTTCCGCGTCCTGGTCATCGTCGACGACTTTACGCGAGAGTGCCTGGCGCTCGTCGTCGACACCTCGCTCTCCGGCCAGCGCGTCGTCCGGGAGCTCGATGCACTCATCGTCCTTCGCGGCCGGCCACTCATGGTGGTCAGCGACAACGGCACCGAGATTACCTCGCGCGCGATCCTGCAATGGCAGGAAGACAGCCGGGTCGAGTGGCACTACATCGCACCAGGCAAGCCCATGCAGAACGGCTTCGTCGAGAGCCTGAACGGCCGCTTCCGGGACGAATGCTTGAACGAGCACATGTTCCGAAACCTGCCGAGCGCTCGCCGGCTAATCGAGGAATGGAGAACGGACTACAACGCCCACCGGCCGCATACGAGCCTTGGCGGCCTCACCCCGAACGAGTTTGCAACCCGGTCCAGAACGGACCACAGCGAGAACAGAGTCCAGTTATGAACGAGGGCAAACAGGGGGCAACGTCAGCCGGCCGCCGGAGCATCGTATCCGAAGGTAATGCCTGGACGCATGGGTTGCGTTCGATCGAGCCGAAGCTGCCAAGATCGAGGCACTAAGCGCCGTCTTAACGAAGCTAACGAGGTTGCTCTATTTTGGGACTGAAGTGAGATCCGTGCAGCACCCATTCGATCTCAGCTTTTGGGTTGGAGCACTCGGCTGTAATTTCGTTGGGCGGAATGCCGCGAGCATTCGCCTCAAGCAAAAGGCGAATCGCTAAATCTTTAGCGTCTCCCGGTCCTCTTCTGACGTTTTTGGTTATCCAGCTGCCCACAAAGTATCTTGCGCGCAAAGACATTTTGCTCCTCCTCTTAATTACTCATCGCCTCGTCCTGCACACCCGATAACCCCGATTACTCCGACTATAATCGCGGCCCAAATGATTATAGCGGTAGACATCTTACGTAAGGCACGCGAACACTAGGACCATGAGCATCAGCAACCTCACTTTCCAAAGCAGAAGAAGGAACGCACTTCTCTCGGTGTCGCCCCGCCGATAATGGCCAACCAGCATGTGACTACTTCCCGCCGCAACTCTCCTGGCGCCACCTATTCCCGCCTGTCGATTGAGCGAGATTCCTCAGATCCAGGCGGCCCTCGCGCCCCCATTCGCTTCCCCACGACCGAGTCGGACGAACGTGTCGCCCACCACACTGCCGCGAAGTAAACTCCCAAAAAGGCTGTGATGGCAGCGATTGCCGCTAACGTCCGCATATCGTTCGGCTTCCGAGAACTGCCCGAACCTCGCCAGCAAGTGCTGACGAGGCCCGCGCAACACCCAAGAGGGGTGCTCAGATCATCACTGAATGATCTGGACGACGCGCCGGCTGGACGGTTCGACCAGCACGACATGGTTGTCGGTGTAGACGTAGCGGTACTTGGTGACGCTGGGGCCCCAATCGCTGGGCGCGGTCTGAAGCTCGACATCAGCGGGGAGCATGGCGCCTACCGTGACCTTCTCCTTGATGGTTACCGGCTTCATCTTCTGCTTGACCACGTACTCCTTGATACGGGTCTGCTCGGGCTGGCCGATCATAATGGTGGTTTGCGCGAAGGCGGCAGAACTCGCCACGAGAGCGGACGCGGCGACGAGGCCGAGAAGTGTGCGGTTCATTGTTATTCTCCTGGTTGGGCGCCTTGCCGGCACCATGGGAACAACGTTGGCTGACGATAGCAGTTCCGAATTGTTCTAATTATAAAAATTTGAAGACTGGCTTGAGGCGGCCCGCCCTCGTGGGAGCGTTGGCTGGCTTCCCAGCGTCGCCAGCCAAAGCTTCGCACTATGCCGCTTGTGAGCGGGAGCTGGGTTCGGCGAGCCACCAAACTGAGCACAAACTGGCCTGTTGGGCCCTAAGCTGGGATGCGGCCGTCGGGCGTGTACCGGTCGACCGCCTCAGGCAACTGCTTCGAAAGGCGCGCCAAGATTTCATCTCGACTGAGGCCGGTCTGCGTCGCCAGGCGGTCCATCACATCAGGGCCGATCGCCTGTTCGAGATCCGGGGCTTCGATCTGCTGGTTTGGACCGGTTCGTACCCAGGAGTCGGCAGCATCGCCTCGGCCGGCCTGTCGGAAGCGTTCGATAAGCTCCTGGATGCCGTTGCCCAGCATGCCACCGATCCCGCCAGCTGTGGCGGATTGGGACCCGCCGATGACGTTGTCCAGTCCGGGGGGCGCATCCTGCGGCGCCCGTCCCTGCTGTGAACCTCCGAACCACTCCGCGAGCTTGTCGCGATTTTGGTAGCCTGCGACCGCAAGTAGGCCGAGCAAAGCGGTCATGGATGGAAAGCCACGGTTGTTGCTGTCGCTCATGAGATTTCCCCTTGGTGTGTTTAGGCGCTGCGGCGGCTCATCATCGACCAGCCCATCAGCACGATCACGGCACCGATGACCGCGCCAATCAGTCCCGCACCTTCGCCGGCCGATACCAGCCCAATGCCTGCCCCAGGAACGTGGCTACGAAGGCGCCGATGATGCCGAGGATTGTAGTGAGTACGAAGCCTGCGGGCTCATTCGAGCCGGGCGACAAGAACTTTGCGATGATGCCGGCGACGAAGCCGATGATGATGGTCCAGACGATACCCATCGATGGCCTCCGAGCCTGATGTTCGCTCAAAGGCGACGCGCGCTTGGCAAACCTCAACCCAAGCCGTGCTCAGAAAGTTCCGGATTTCGCTTAACCCCCTCTTCATTGCTGCTCGATACGGGTCGCCAGCCTGGCTCGCGGATCCCGATCGCGCGCCAAGCCCCGGCGAAGCTAGTCTGAGCGGTCCGAAATCTACCTAAATTGGCGAACTGCGCGCGAAGAGCCCTGAGCTATGACCGTTTCTAGATTGCCCTCAAGCACGCAAAACCGTCTCGTCAGCGAGGCTGCGATTTTCACGAGATCCAATTGTCCGTCGATCAAGACAGAATGCAGGTCTAGATTGTCTGAGGCGACATCGCCGTCGCGTACAGGAAGCTGCCTTTCAATCTCCCGATAGATCGCTTCCGCCAGCCGCTCGCAATCGCACGACATGCGTGTTTTGGTCCTTTGATTTCTGCCTTTCCAAGAAATGGGGTTGGAATGGTTGAATGAAAGCCCTTCAAGCGTGGCCGCAGCAAAAGGCTGCGGAGCGACTATAGCCACCAGAAGATAAGCACTATGGCGTCGCGAAGATTGAGCGAGAAGCCGACGCGATCGGTCAGGCGGTAGCTGATCGAGATTGGCATATTGTGTGCTCCCAATGCTGGGAGTGATTATGCGGCCGCCAATTAGTGCGGGGATAAGTTATTTTCAGTTGCCAGGAGGAGGGCGATGACCAGCACACGTCCGCATCATGTTGTGATCGAGGTCGACCGGGCCCGCTTCCATTCGAAGCTTCGTGACATCGAAGGCTGGGTCGCGGAGTGGGGGATCGATGCTGAGGTTGGGTCAGTGCTCGGGTCTGCCGGGATGGTCCGGGTTCGGTTCGCCGACGAGAAAGCCGCCTACGCGTTCCAACGATGTTTCTCCGGGCGTGCCGTAGCGCTGGACGAAATCGCTGCGGCGCTATCCGCCGATGCTAGGGATGAGGATCTGTACGACCAATTGGCGCGCGAGTACCCTGATTGAGGGGAGGCGTGTCATGGGCCACTGGGAACAGATCGGCGTCGAGAACCGCAAGAGCCGCGAGCGGCAGGCTCAATGGCCGCGCTGGCGGCGGGAGCTCTATCGCTACGGTAACACGGCGATCATCGCGTGGGCTTGGATCGCGTCAGTAGCGATAGGGCTGAGGCTGTTCGGGCTGCTCTGAAAAGGTCGTCGGGCTCGCCCAACTTCTCGCTGCCCCCATGAGCGGCGATGCGTCGGGCAGAACGAGAGCGTCTCGAGGTGCGGCGACCCTGGAGCCCTTGATGCCCTACTTCGCGGCTTGCGTGCTGACGTTGCCCCCAGTTTTTATTCAGCGCTGAGTTCGTTTCCGGCAGTTTTGGAGCCCCTTGAGGCGGGTGAAGCGTCGGGCGTCAGCGCGGAGCTTTTTGCGTTGCGCAGCGCCAGGGCCCGGCGCTGGGTGAAGGTCG
>NZ_JBBBBQ010000021.1:0-9987 GCF_037120455.1 Allobosea sp. CCNWLY174
CACCCGCCACAAGGGGCTCCAAAACTGCCGGAAACGAACTCAGCGCTGGATAAAAACTGGGGGCAACGTCAGCTGGCCGAGCTTCCCAAAACCGTCACCGCGTTTCTCGTTCGTGTCAACGGGCTCTTGAGGCTTCCGCCGCTGGACGAGCCCGAGCAAAAGCCGGACGGACCGGCTGCGAAGCAAGCCGCCGGCGCATGAAGTTCCAACTCGAGGGCAAGCGGAAGGCAGTGATCGCCGATCCCGGCAACGTACTCGTCATGGGAGGTCCGGGCGCAGGCAAGACGACGCTTGCGATACTCAAGGCGAAAAGCTGCATGCCTTCATTCCAGCCGGGGCAGACGGCGCTCTTCCTCAGCTTCTCGCGCGCAGCAGTGCAGCAGATTTTGCTGCGGTGCCGGAGCGTCCTGTCGCGCGAGGAAATGCAGCAAATCGACGTGCGGACCTATCATTCGTTTTGCTGGGAACTGCTGAAAGGGCATGGCAGGGCGCTGGGCGGCAGTATGTTGCAGATGATCACGCCGGGACAGGAAGGCGTGATGCGTACGCAGTTTGACGGTGACTGGTCTGCGGAGCGGCAGCGACTGCTGACGGATGAAAGCCGCGCCTCATTCGAGATTTTTGCCCATGCCGCGGCGCGGCTGGTGGAAGAAAGCGCGCATATCCGTTCAGGGATCGCCGATCTTCACCCGCTTCTGATTCTGGATGAATTTCAGGACACGGACGACGATCAATGGCGATTGGTGAAGGCGCTCTCCTCTGCGGCGACGAACATCTTCCTCGCCGATTCCGAGCAGCGAATTTACGATTACGCCCCGGCGTGCGGGCTGATCGGCTGGATATATTGCGCAAGGCGGTCAAGCTCACAGAGACGGACCTTGAGGCAGACAATTTCCGCAGCCCGTCCTCTGACGTCCTTCGCTTCGCAAACGCCGTGGTGAAGGGCGTCAAACCCGCCAGATGCCAATGCGTGACCGAGGCTAGCTACAGGCCGTTCCTCAACATGTTCAATTCGACGGTGCATTTCCACGTCGGACAGATGCTTGCAGACCTGCGTAAAAAGGGCATTCAAGACCCAAGCGTCGCATTCTCGCGGCGAGTAACGACCTCGTCGCGACGATCTCGGAGGTGCTCTCGAACACCCATAATTTCGGGCGAAACAAGCTCATGCCCATTGCGCACGACATCGCATGGGATGCCGAATTGTCTGCTGCAGCAGCATTGGCCGTTGCCGCACTGATCGAGCAGGCTTCAGCCTATTCCGGGGACCGTGTTGTTGCGAGCTTGCTTCAGATGCGGAACTTCTGGCTGCTCAAAAAGGAATGGTGCGAGCAGAGCGGCCGGGACGGCGCGGGGACAGCGAATGACAGGGCAAAGCGCCTGGCCTCGGCTGCCGATGCATTGAAGGCCGGTAAAGCCATACGGGCGGCGGGGCCAAAACTGGTCGTCGATTTCAAGCCCGTTCTTTCCGGCGAGCCGGTCTCAGATTGGCGGACGGCCCGCGAGCTTTGCTCCGGGCATGACGATCTGCTGGAGATCGCTTCCCAGGCCCGGATGGTCCGCTTGTTTCATGCGCGCGACCCGCTGGCGATGGCGCTTGGGTCCATTTGGTCGCAGAGCGCGTCCTATATCGGCGCGATGCCTGCCATATCCGCCGTTCTTGATCAGCAGCGTCTCATCGGCGCCGAGCAAACGCCCCGAGGGTGTGTGCTCATGACAATCCATAAATCCAAAGGCAAAGAGTTCGACGGCGTATTCATCGTCGAAGGCTATCGCGGTGGATCGCTCATGAAGGCAAACGAGGCCCCGGCTTATGAAAGCAGCCGGCGTGTGCTAAGGGTCGTCATAACACGCGCGCGACATCTGGTGAGGATCATTCGGCCCGAAGGTGCCGTCGCATTCTTTAGCTGATGCCCCTGGCCACAGAGGCTTGCGCCTACGTTCCGCAAGATGTGTGCGTCTGTAATACGCACCCACTTGGCAAGGGGACCCGCTGCGCGTCCCCGTTGCATCCCCCCGGCCATTGGCCCAGATTTCGGCATTGAGCCTTCACCGGGCCATTGCACCGATCCGCCGGCGCATCACGGGTCAGCGGAGCGTCCCTGCTCCCCCGACACCACCATGACCATGGAGACCGCGCTCTCCCTGGACCCATCGCCAGGGGAAGACGGCTTCGGGCTTACGGGTGCAGGCCCGGCACGACTTCCCCGTCTTCCTTCGTAAACGCGCCGATCTCCGGATTCGGCAGGATCGCGAGCACCGCTTCCGAAGGACGACAAAGGCGCACACCCTTTTCTGTCACCACGATCGGGCGGTTGATCAGCACCGGGTGCGCCATCATGAAATCGATCAGCTCGTCCTCGCTCCATTTGGCATCGGCGAGACCGAGTTCCGCGAAGGGCGTGCCTTTCTCGCGCAGCAATGACCGCACCGGAATATCCATCGCCGCGATCAGCTCTACCAGACGCCCACGCGTCGGCGGCGATTTCAGATATTCGACGATCACTGGCTCTTCGCCGCTCTGCCTGATCATCGCGAGCGTGTTGCGCGAGGTCCCACAGTCGGGGTTGTGATAGATCGTAAGGCTCATTGCGGGGCCACCTCGCTCTTGGTGACGCCTTGCGCGCCGGCTTCATACCAGCCGCGCGAGGCCTTCACGATCTTCACCACCGACAGCATCACCGGAACCTCGACGAGCACGCCGACGACCGTTGCCAGCGCCGCGCCCGAATTCAGTCCGAAGAGGCTGATCGCGGCGGCAACGGCAAGCTCGAAGAAATTGCTGGCGCCGATCAGTGCGGCGGGCGCTGCCACGCACCAGGCTACACCGAAGCGCCTGCTCAGCCAGTAGGCGAGCCCCGCATTCAGATAGACCTGGATCAGGATCGGCACGGCCAGCAAGGCGATGACGATCGGCTGCGCGATGATCTGCTCGCCCTGGAAACCGAAGAGCAGCACGAGCGTCGCCAGTAGCGAGACCAGCGATACGGGTTGAAGCCTCGCGAGCGCGCTCTCCAGCTTCCCCGACGCGAGCAGCGTCTTGCGCAGCAATTGCGCGACAATGACCGGCACCACGATGTAGAGCGCGACCGAGAGCAGCAACGTGTCCCACGGCACGGTGATCGAGGCGACACCGAGCAGCAGGCCGACGAGCGGCGCGAACAGGAAGACCATGAGCACGTCGTTCAGTGCGACCTGGCTCAATGTGAAATGCGGCTCGCCCTCGCACAGGTTCGACCAGACGAAGACCATCGCCGTGCAGGGCGCGGCCGCGAGCAGGATAAGGCCCGCGATATAGGAAGAAATCTGATCGGAGGGCAGCATCGGCGCGAACAGATGGCGGATGAAGAACGCGCCGAGCAGCGCCATCGAGAACGGCTTCACCGCCCAGTTGATGAAGAGTGTGACGCCGACGCCGCGCCAGTGCTCGCGGACCTTCCCGAGCGCGCCGAAATCGATCTTGAGCAGCATCGGGATAATCATCAGCCAGATCAGCACGGCGACGATCAGGTTCACTTTCGCGAACTCGAAGGCGGCGATAGCGCCGAACACGCCCGGCATCACATGGCCGAGCGCGACGCCGACGGCGATACAGGCCGCGACCCACAGCGAAAGATATTTCTCGAAACTACTCATAGGCTACTTCACTTCTGCACGGGGCGTCGTGGCCCCGTCGCTGCTGCCGATCTCCCTCAGCTTCCGCTCTAGCGCCATCGCATCGAGCGAGGAGATCGGCAGCGAGCTGAAAAGGGAGATGCGGTTTTTGAGATACTTGAAGGCGGTCACAAAGGCCGCCTCTTTCTGGATGTCGGTGCCTTCGGCCGCGGCGGGATCTTCGATGCCCCAATGCGCCGTCATCGGATGGCCGGGCCATACGGGACAGGCTTCGCCGGCCGCGCTGTCGCAAACCGTGAACACGAAATCCATCGCGGGCGCGGAGCTTTGCGCAAACTCGTCCCAGGCTTTCGAGCGCAGGCCGTCGACCGGGTAGTCGAGGCTCGCCAGCACTTTCAGGCTGAGCGGGTTGACGACGCCCTTGGGCTGGCTTCCGGCAGAGAACGCACGGAACCTTCCGCCGCCATCCTTGCGCAAAATCGATTCCGCCAGGATCGAGCGCGCGGTGTTGCCCGTGCAGAGAAACAGAACGTTGTAGATGCGCTCAGACATGGCTGCGGGTTTCCGGCGGACAGCAGGGCGTGAGGTCGGCGATCAGCGGCGCGCAGATATCGGCGTGGCCGCCGCAGCAATCCTTCAGGAGGAAGAGCGTGACGGCACGCAGTGCGTTCAGGTCGGCGCGGTAGATCATCGAGCGGCTGCTGCGCTTCGATGTGACGAGGCCGGCGCGCGCGAGAATGGCGAGGTGCGCCGACATCGTGTTCTGCACCACGCCCATCGCTTCCGCGATCTCGCCCGCAGGCAGGCCTTCGGGCTCGTGCTTCACGAGAAGCCGGAAGACATCGAGGCGGGTCGATTGCGCAAGAGCCGACAGGGCGGCGACTGCTTGATCTGGATCCATATATCCAGATAGCCGGATATATGGAAGTGAGTCAAGAATATTCGCGCCCGCATGGAGCGCTCAGCGCACGCGCCGGGACAGCAGGAAAAGCGCGAACGCTGCCAGTCCGGACAGAATGACGAGCAAAAGCGTGCCGGGCATCAAGCCGGCACGCTCGATCAGGATTGCAAAGACCAGGGGCGCGGCGGCCTTCACGACCAGCCCCGGCGCCGAAAGCTTGCCGAGCATCGCGCCGTAGCCCGCCGGGCCGAAGAGCCGGAGCGGCACCGTGCCGCGCACGATCGAGCTCAGTCCCATGCTGATGCCGTAAGCGACGGCAAAAAGACCGGCGAGCGTTGCCGTCGTGCTGCCGAGCATCAGCAGGACGAAGCCGAACGGCATTAGCGCCGCCGACGTCCAGGCCGTGGTGACCGGATCGAGAGAGGTTCCGAACAGCATTTCGACGAGGCGTCCGGCAACCTGCGACGGACCGACCATCGAGCCGATGCCGACAGCGATCACCGCGCTCAGTCCTAGCCCTTGAAGAAGCGACAGCATATGTATCGACATTGCCGAAACGACGAAGCCCTGTAGCGAGAATGCCAACGCCAGCAGGATGAAGGCGCTGCGGCGCGCGGGGCCTTGCAGATAAAGCTCCGGTGCCTGCGCCGGCACATCGGCCGGCTTCCCGGCCTTTGGCACCGCGCGAACGGTTGCGGGCAGCAACAGCCAGTGAAGCGGCACGCAGAGAGCGAACTGCACCAGAGCATAGATGCGATAAATCTCGCGCCAGTCGAAGCTGCCCATCAATGCCGTCGTTAGCGGCCAGAACAGCGTCGATGCAAAGCCGCCGATCAGGGTGAGTTGGCTGATCGCGCGCCTTGCCCCCGTTCCGCGCGCCTGCGTGAGTGCGGTGAAAGCGGCGTCATAAAGAACCGCCGTCGAAACGATTTCGAGCGCGATCATCGCGCCGATATAGCTGACCGGGCCGCGTGCTTCGGCAAGCGCCAGCAGCGAAAGTCCCGCGAGTACTGAACCGATCGTCATCACGAGGCGTGTGCCGTGATGATCGATCAGCCGGCCTGCGATCGGCGCAACGAGCCCGCCGACGAGAAGGCCGATCGCAAAGCCGCCATAGGTCCATTCGGGCGACCATCCGAGGCTCGCCGTGATCGCGGGCGCGAGCACAGCGAATGCGTAATATAGACAGCCGTAGCCCGCGACCTGCGTCACGCCGAGCGCCACGATAAGAAGCAGCTCGTGCCTGCCTCTCGGCGCTGGCATCGTCAGCGACAGGTTCGACATCAAAGAACCGGCGCGGACTGCGATTGAGCCTTCGGACCCGAACAACCGCAGCCTTCATCTCCCGCGCGCTTCGCGGTTTCATCATCCGCGCAGCAGGCCGATGCGTCGGTCTTTGCAGGCCCGCCGCAGCAGTCGCTGCCCGCATCGGCCGAGCGGCTGATGCTGCATACGCCTGTTTCCGGAAGGACGAGCTCGACGCGTGCGGCGGCCTCGTGATCGCCGGCAATCGCGGCCGCGATCGAGCGCACCTGTTCGTAGCCGGTCATCATCAGGAATGTCGGCGCGCGCCCGTATGACTTCATGCCGGCGAAGTAGAGACCGGGCTCGGGCTGCGCGAGTTCGCGTGCGCCGTGCGGGCGCACCGTTCCGCAGCTATGCTCGTTCGGATCGATCAGCGGCGCCAGCACCGGCGGGCATTCAAGCGCCGGATCGAGCGAAAGCCGCATCTCGGAGAGAAAGCTGTAGTCGGGTCGGAAGCCCGTCGCGACGATCAGTTCGTCCGCAACGATATGACGGCCGCAGCAGGCAGAGCCGGCCGCGATGCGCAGTCCCTCTTTGCCCGCCGTCACATGCGATACCCGGAATTCCGTCTCCACTTGCACGAGCCCGCTTTCGACGACGCGTGCGAACGCGCTGCCGAGTTCACCGCGTGCGGCGAGCGCATCGTTCGAACCTCCGCCGAATGATTTTGCAGGATCGTTCCCGCGTAGCAGCCAGACGATATTCGTGCCCGGCGCTGTCTCCGCCATCCGCGCGAGTTCAAGCAGCGTCCCGATGGCAGAATGACCGGCGCCCAGTACCGCGATCGTGCGCCCTTCGTACCGGCCGCGCGCGCGTCCCGCGACATCGGGCATGCCATAGGCGATACGCGCGGAGGCTTCCTTCTCGCCGATGGCGAAGAGACCGTTGGCACCGGCGGGGTTTGGCGAGGACCATGTACCGGACGTGTCGATCACAGCGTCCGCGAACACGGACTTCGCACCCTGTCCGTTTTGATAGCGGATCTCGAAAGGTGCGTTCTCGCGGCCTCTGGTTTTGACCTTGTCGAAGCCGACGCGGCTGATGCCGGTCACTGCGCTCGACGTGCGGATGTGATCCTTGAGCGGCGTGCGCTGCGCGAGCGGTGCGAGATAGCTTTCAACAAGCTCGCCCCCGGTCGGGTACTGCGCGGGATCGGGTGCGTTCCATCCCGCCTCGGCGAGCAGCCGGGTAGCGGCCTTGTCGACATTGTACTCCCACGGAGAGAAGAGCTGCACATGCGCCCACTGGCGCACGGCGTGCCCGATCTCGGCGCCCGCTTCGAGCACGACCGGCTTCATGCCCCGTTCGAGGACATGCGCGGCGGCAGCGAGTCCGACGGGACCGGCGCCGATGATTGCTACTGACTTGATCGTTTGGTTCTCCATGTGACTGTCTTTCTAGAAGGTTCGAATTACTGGTGAAATTTTTAGGCGGCCTCGGGCGCGTTTGTATTGCCCGCACAGGCGTCGTCCGCGCAGCATTCCTCGACGAGGAAGCCGACAAGCCCTCGCATCACGTCGTAGTTCGCACGGCAGATAAGTGTTGTTGATTGCCGCTCCTGGGTGATCAGTCCAACGATGACCAGCGATTTGAGATGATGGGACAGCGTCGAGGCCGCGATCTCCAGCTTGGCCTGGAGTTTGCCGACGCTCAGGCCGGAATCGCCCGCCCGCACGAGGGCGCGGTAGATTTTGAGCCGGCTCGGGTTGCCCAGCGCTTCGAGGCGGGCTGCCACATCTTCGATTGTCATGGGAGCAGCGTGGCAGCGTTCCGGGAATGATTCAACCGTATTTCTAGAATCTTGGAAATTTGAGTTCGAGCCCCGCTCAAGCGGGCATTCCGGCCCCGTAGAGAGGCCAGAAGAATTTTCGTGAAACCAGCCGGCCCCGGATGATACGCTTCCCTTCGGGGGATTCTATAGTGAGCGCTATCGTCTATAACCAAATGAAAGACGTCGATATCGCGCCCTTTGCGGGCTCGTCGGCGAAGACATCATCGGCTTCATTCTGGAGAACGCGCCGCGCAAGGTCTCGACGCGCGTCTGCAAAGCGATCGAACACTTCGCCGGTGCCGAGAAGCTTACGGGCATCGATGAGGAAATGGGGGTCATCCGGCTCATTGCCGGAGAGGAAGAACTTGTCGTCGCCATCTTTGAATGGCTCAAGTTGAACGACAAGATTTTCCCCGAGCACAAGGATTTCGTCGGGAAGTTCAAAAATCACATCGTGAAGCTCGCCTTCTACCCCGTTCTTCGCCAGTTCCGTTTCGCTGTCGGCGGCATGCTGACCGACGGCATTACGCTCGACGGATTGGAAGGCGTCCTGAGTTTCTCGGTGAAGCCGGTTGTCGACGGAAAGCAGATCAGGCTCGCGCTCTGTAAGGAAAACAGCGAAGAGCTCATACGAACCGACCCCTTCACCATCGATATTTCCCATGGCGAACAGAGCGGCCAGGATACCGTTCCGGTCATCCTGAAGGATATGACGGACGCTATTGCGCAGCAGCTCGGCCTCACGCTCAAGCAGTACATTCTGGCTCGCGCCGAATTCCGCAATCACATGTTCTATGCCACGGACGGCGGCTCCGTCTCCTTAGGGGACGATTACGGCGACCTGCGCGCGCAATTCGCCGAAACCTATCACGATCTCCTGTGGGCGCTCGCTGTTGCGATGGGCGGGAAGCCGCCGAGCAAGCAATGGGGGATCGCGAGCCAGTTCATCGCCGTTTACCGCCTCGCTTTGATCGAGGCGGGCGTACTTCGCGCCGACAACACTGTAGTCGAGCAGGTGAGCGATGGCTGAGAACCCGAATGCCGAACAGTTGAAAGCGATCGTCGCATCCCTCGGGAAGCCGGTGCGCCTTCCGAACATTGCCTCAGCACAGCGTCTTGCCGCCGCGATCGTGGAGCGTGGCCGGGCGTCGTTCGCCGATATCGAGGATATCTTTTACGCTACGGACATTCGCCTGGACGACATGCGTCACGATGTCGATGTCCGTGCCTGGTGCTCGATATTCGATATCCCCTTGGTCGCCGTCTATCCGCGGCCCCGCGCCAAGCAGGCGACCTTCATCGGCTCCGAGTCGGTTCGCGCCGCGGACCTTGCAGAGTTGCTGATCCAGCTTGAACGTGCGGGTTACGCGGTGGACCCGATGCCATATGCCGAGCTTCTGGAGTCCCTGCTGCGCACTCAGGAAGATGTCACGCACGCCGAGCTTTCGGTGCTGCGCTACAAGAAGGAGCGCCAGAGAACGGTGCCGCTGACGCTGTCGCTGAACTGGCCCTGGCCCGACACGGAAAGCATCCAGAAGCGAACGCTGGCGACCGGCTACAAGATGGAAGCATCGTTTGATGGCAACGACCAACCAATCCATCTGACGGTCAGGGCGCCGAAATATCGCCGTAGACCCGAGCCGGTCAAAACCATCTGCGCGGTGTGCGGGGTGGAATGGTATCGCGGCGATCCGGATTCCAGCGCGGCTCACCGGAGCGCGCACAAGCAGCGCCTCGGCTATCTGGAGCCGGCGCCTGTCCTGCAATTCGTTGCCGCCCTGGCGGAAGACAAGGACGCCGCCAAGCTCGTCTCCCATTCATCCGCGCGGTGGAAGCACATGGAGATATACCAGCGCGCTTTGGCCTTCCGGCGCGAATTTCGGTACGATTTTGTTCAATGGCTGAGTCCGAAGGGAGACAAGGACCCGAACGTGCACGGGTTTCTTTTCGCGGGTCCGGGCGATGTCGTCGCAGGCGCCTGCGCCTTTCGGTTGAGAATGCACGAGGGCCGGACATGGTGGGGTCTTCAGTGGGTCTGGGTCGCTCCGAAATTCCGCCGCAGCGGATTATTGTCCAGCAGGTGGCCGATGTTCCGGGAGAAGTTCGGGCGCTTTGTCGTCGAAAGCCCGGTTTCGGAAGCCATGCAGGGCTTTCTCGCAAAACACGATGACGCTGTCCTTGCCGAGGAAGGTTGAGGGCGTTTGGCCGTCTCCGCCTACAGCGGACCGCGCTCTATTCCGTCGTGCCGCCTCCACCGAACCCGCCGGGGCGGTTTCGGCCCATACGGGTGACAATCGCTGACGGGATCTATTGCGGCGTGACGTTGCCCCCAGTTTTTATCCAGCGCTGAGTTCGTTTCCGGCAGTTTTGGAGCCCCTTGTGGCGGGTGAAGCGT
>NZ_JBBBBQ010000022.1:0-6490 GCF_037120455.1 Allobosea sp. CCNWLY174
CCGGCGCAATGTGCGATCGGGGCCACCCATGAACCGCAGCTGTGCGTAGAAAGTTCCGATAGAAGGTCGATTCATTTGGCGACCACAGGCAAGCAGCAAACTGGCGAAGCGCACGGTTCACGGCTCAACGAGCATTCAAATCTCGATCCGGCTGAAAGGACCAGCGAAGCACCACCGCATAGGCAACAAGATTGACCAACGTTCGTGAGAATTTCCGCAGGGCAGGCATGGTCCGCTCCAAAGCATCTGGCTCAGCCAGCGTTCGCAGCTTTCAACTGGATTGCCCTCTTGTCGGTTCCTGCTGGAGCGCTATGGCTTAAGCGGCGAAGACCTCGGCTGGGGCTTCTGAGTCCAACGTCTCCAGATCGTCCGCCAGCAAGCAGAAGCGTTTTGTCAGCGACGCCGCGATTTTCACGAGATCCAGTTGCCCATCGATCAGGACCGATTGAAGGTCTCGATTGTCGAGAATATGGGCGTCGCAACGTCCGGGGAGCTGCTTTTCGATCTCGCGATAGATCGCTTCGGCCAGCCGTTCGCAATCGCACGACATGGACGGTTGGATCCTTCAAAGCCTGAGTGTCGTCAAACAGATGGTGTCACGTGGCCGAAAAGAAAGGTCCTCGACGCAAGTGACCCCAGCGCATTTGAGGACAACGACCATGCGACCACCGAGCAAGGACCTGTTCCAACGGCCGATGAGATCAGATTGGCGCCGAGAATCGGCAGCGACGCGAGTGGATCGAGTCCTTTCATCTCTAACGGCTTAATGCTCGTCCGAGCTGGGCTCTTGAGGTGAACTGGCACGGCTATCGCCTGGCGGTCTACCGCGAAGCCCACGACGCCAAATCATCGCCCGCGGCGGACATCACTGCGCCATGGGTAATGTGCCGTCCGCTTCCTAGGACAGCCGTAATGTCTGGACACGCTCAATCCGCTGTCGCGCAATCGCTATGAGCAGGTACCACGCGACCACTACAGGCGCTAGTGCAGCGGCACTCAAGCAGCATCCGGCATCTGCGCGAGCAGCTTGTCGAGCGTTATAGGATAGTCGCGCACACGTACTCCGGTCGCGTTATAGATGGCATTGGCCACTGCCGCACCAACCCCGCAGATGCCGAGTTCGCCGACGCCCTTTGCCTTCATCGGTGAGGACATCGGGTCGGTCTCGTCCAGGAACACCACGTCCTGATGCGGGATGTCGGCATGCACCGGAACCTCGTAGCCGGCGAGGTCGTGGTTGACGAAGAAGCCGCGGCGCTTGTCGACCGCCAGTTCCTCCATCAGCGCCGCGCCCACCCCCATGGTCATCGCGCCGATGACTTGGCTGCGCGCCGTCTTCGGGTTGAGGATGCGCCCGGCCGCGCAAACCGCCAGCATGCGCCGGACCCGCGTCTCAGCCGTGGCCACATCGACGCCGACCTCGACGAAATGCGCGCCGAAGGTTGACTGCTGATGCGTTTCGTCGAGATCGCCATATTCGATCGTGTCCTCGCCTGTCAGCGGCCCTGCCTGCGCGGCGCTCGCCACGGGCAGGCTTCGGTTGCCGGCCTTCACTTCACCGCCCGAGAACACCGCCTCGGTAGAGTTGATGCCGAGCTTCTGCGCGATGGCCTCGCGTAGCTTGACACAGGCGGCATAGACGCCGGCGGTCGAGCTGTTGCCACCCCATTGGCCGCCGGACCCCGCCGAGACGGGAAAGTCGGAATCACCCAGCTTGACCACGACCTTGTCGAGCCCGACGCCAAGCATCTCGGCCGCGGTCTGGCCGATGATGGTGTAGCTGCCGGTGCCGATATCGGTCATGTCGGTCTCGACCGTGACGATGCCGTTGGCATCGAGGCTGACGCGCGCGCCTGATTTCATAACGAGGTTGTTGCGGAAGGCCGCCGCGACGCCGATGCCGACCAGCCAGTTGCCATCGCGAATCCCGCCTGGCCGCGCCGAGCGGCGCGACCAGCCGAAGCGCTCGGCCCCCACCTTGAAGCACTCGTCGAGGCGCCGCATCGAAAACGGCCGCTCGGGCTTTTCAGGATCGACCTGCGTGTCGTTGAGCAGGCGGAAGGCGATCGGGTCCAGCCCGAGCTTCTCCGCCATCTCGTCCATCGCCATTTCGAGCGCCATCAGGCCGGGGGCCTCGCCGGGTGCACGCATGGCGTTGCCTTCCGGAAGGTCGAGCTCGGCCAGGCGCATCGCCGTCATCCGGTTGGCGCCGGCGTAGAGCAGCCGGGTCTGCTGCACCGCGACCTCGGGCCCGCCGCCTTTCAGATCGCCCGACCAGCTCTCGTGGCCGATCGCGGTGATCTTGCCCTCCATCGTCGCGCCGAGGCGTATACGCTGGATCGTCGCAGGTCGATGGGTGGTGTTGTTCGTCATCAGCGGGCGCGTCAGAGCGACCTTGACCGGCCGCCTGGCCGCCCGCGCACCCAGCGCCGCCAGCAGCACATCAGCCCGCAGGAACAGCTTGCCGCCGAAGCCCCCGCCGATGAAGGGCGAGACGATGCGGATGTTCTGCTTGGGGATACCGAGGGTCGTCGCCATGTCGGTGACGCCCCAGGCGACCATCTGATTGGCGGTCCACAGCGTCAGCTTCTCACCTTCCCAAGCGGCAAGCGTGGCATGCGGCTCCATCATCGCATGGCTTTCGTCGGGGGTCGTATAGATCTCGTCGAGCTTCACTGGCGCAGTCGCGAAGGCGCCTGCGAAATCGCCGACGCGGGTATCGTCGAGGCTGGGATCGTCGCCCTCGGGCTTGACGGCCTTATCCTTTGCCGCCTTGAGGTCGAAGGCTCCCTTGGCGGCCGCATACTCCACTCTGATCAGGCTGGCCGCAGCGCGTGCCTGCTCGAAGCTCTCTGCCACCACCAGCGCCACCGCCTGATGGTAATGCTCCACTTCGGGCCCCGCCAGCAGGCGGGCAGTGTTGCGCTTGCCCTTCTTCAGAGCGCCGGCTTCCTTCGCCGTCACTACGGCGAGCACGCCCGGAGCCTTGCGCGCAGCGTCGAGATCGATCGAAGCGATCCGGCCCTTGGCGATGCCGGCGCCTAGCACATAGCCATAGGCCTGGTTCGGCACGACATCGTGCTGCTCATAGGCATAGCGCGCGGTGCCGGTGACCTTGCGGGCGCCGTCGATGCGGTCATGCGGCTGACCGACCACCTGCAGGCGGTCAATCGGATTGTCGGTAGCGGGCTTGTCGAATTTCATGGCCTAGCCCTTTGCTTGCGCCAGCACCGCGTCGAGCGTGCGCTCAACCAGCGGCAGCTTGAATGCGTTCTCATCGGTCGGTTTGGCCCCGGCGAGCATGGCCGCCGCAGCCGCCTTCGCCCCGCGAGGCATTTCGGCTTCCGCCTTCTCGACGCGCCAGGGCTTGGGTGCGACGCCGCCGAGCGCGATCCTGCCGGTGCCATCGCGCTGCACGATGGCAGCGACAGAAATCAGGGCGAAGGCATAGGAAGCCCGGTCGCGCACTTTGCGGTAGATTTGCGTGCCGCCGACAGGCTTGGGCAGCGTCACTGCAGTGATCAGCTCGCCCTTCTCCAGCACCGTCTCGAGATGCGGGGTGTTGCCGGGCAGGCGGTGCAAATCCGCTACGGGGATCGAGCGGGATGAGCGATCCGGCTTCACCGTTTCGACCGTGGCGTCGAGCGCGCGCATCGCAACGGCCATGTCGGAGGGATGCGTCGCGATGCAGGCATCACTGACGCCGATCACTCCCAGCTGTCGCGAGAACCCACCGATCGCCGAGCAGCCGCTGCCCGGCTGGCGCTTGTTGCAGGGCTGCGCCGTGTCGTAGAAATAGGGGCAGCGTGTCCGCTGCAGCAGGTTACCGGCCGTGGTGGCCCGATTGCGCAATTGCCCGGACGCACCAGCCAGCAGAGCGCGCGGCAGGACGGCATAGTCGCGCCGCACCCGCTCATCTGCCGCAAGAGCGGTGTTGCGCACGAGCGCGCCGATGCGCAGGCCGCCATCCGAGGTTGGCTCGATCTTGTCGAGGCCGAGCCCGTTGACGTCGATCAGATGAGTCGGGACCTCGATCTGGAGCTTCATGAGGTCCAGCAGATTCGTGCCACCCGCGATAAACTTGGCGCCGGGGCTCTCCGCCGCAGCCGCTGCGGCCTCGGCCGGCGAGCCTGCCTTTTCGTAGGAGAATGCCCTCATCCTAGCCTCCCGCCACTTCGGTCATCGCTTCGACGATGTTCGAATACGCGCCGCAGCGGCAGATATTGCCGCTCATACGCTCACGGATTTCGGCCTCGGTCGCCGTCATGGCGCCGGTCAGATCGGCGCTGACATGGCTGGGAATGCCTGCCTTGATCTCTTCCAGGACAGCGACGCCGGAGCAGATCTGCCCGGGCGTGCAGTAACCGCACTGGAAGCCGTCATGCTTCACGAAAGCCGCCTGCATCGGGTGCAAGTTATCGACGCCGCCCAGCCCTTCGATGGTGGTGACCTCAGCGCCCTGGTTCATGATCGCCAGCGTCAAACAGGAATTGACCCGCTGTCCGTCGACCAGCACCGTACAAGCGCCGCATTGACCGTGATCGCAGCCCTTCTTGGTGCCCGTCAGGTGAAGATGCTCGCGCAGCGCATCCAGCAGCGTCGTGCGCGTATCGAGTTCGAGCTGGTGGCGTCGGCCATTCACGCTGAAAGAGACCTCGCTCAGCACCGGCTTTCCGACTGGTGCCGGCTGCGCCCGGGTACCTGTAGCAGCGGCCGAAAAGGCGGCGCAGGCGCCGGCGACGACCATCAGGTCACGCCGGTTCATTTCCAGTTCTCGGGGAGTTGGCATATCGCCTCCGCTTTTCGCAAACCGCGGCGAGGGCTCGCTCCCGAGTATGCCGCGTTGCGAAAGAGAACCACCGAACAGGCGACGAGTTCACTATCGTTCTAAAATGTCGCGCACACGAGTTCGTCAGGTCGCTGGGGACTGCAGCGCTGCTCGGGCGCCGTTCGCGGTCGCTGCGTCCGTGCCGCCAAGTCGAAAGGCGCCGTGGCCGGTGAGGGAAGTGGCCGAAGAATGTTCACGTTTCGACGAAGCGCCGACGTCGACTAGTGGCGCACCACAAAGCGAACTGTGCGTTCCACCGTCCGCTTGCAGCCTTGCCCCAAATCACCGAAGCAGCCCGTCGGCGTCGAATTCGTCCCAGCCTGCGAGGCTTGGCGACGCCTCCTCAGCGGCCTCTCGCTCGGTTTCGCTGGGACCGGATGCAGCCTTCCGCTTCCGGGCGAGGGCTGTCTTAGTTGCAGCGCGCCGACGATTCTCGACGCTCCGGATCGCATCCTCCTCCCGCCAGATCGTGGGCAGGTCTATCGCGAGGAGAAGCTACAGGTGCGTAGACGCGGTGGCCGCAAACGGGCACTGGGCACGCGCAGGCCCATGGCCGGTCAGACCAAGCCGCGCCTCCGCGCGGTCGGCCGCCGCTTTCAGCGCCTCGATACTCACCTCCGCGTCGCGAGGTGGCTTGAGGCTCAACGAAAACAGATACTGCTTGGCCTTGGTCGCTTTCGAGATCGCATGCGCTTCGTCGAAGACTTCGCGCAGGGTGGTGCCAACGAAGCCGCGCAACTCGACCACGGTCACATGGTCGTTGTCGCGCCGATTTATTAGGTGGGCAGCAAGGTTGGCCCCGCCGCCGCGTTGGAAGCCGACGAGGATCATAGCCAATCCTCTGGATTGGCGGCTGTGGGTTTGCTGTCGTCCAAAATGCGCTTGCCCAGCGCATGCAGCAGCAAAAGACGCATCGCGACCAAAGCGTCGCAGGCGTCGCGCAGCCGGGTGACTGTGGCCTCGTCTCCAATTTGGGCTCCGGCCTCGGCGTGCCGCGCCAACGGTTCAGATTGCCCGCTAGGTTGGACTCGCCCAGGATGGCCAGCATGCGGGCCAGAAGCGCCGTATCGACGCGGGGAGCTGGCCCGGTCGCGTCCCGGTTCTCAGCATGTTCGCCTAGCAGAACTTTGCGGGCATAGGCCCCTAGCGGAACCCGCCCGGCTTTGGCTTGGAGCTTGGCCTTCTCCCCATCCGTAAGGCGAATGGAGAACGGCCGCGCGACGATCGCACGGTGCTTATCTGCCATGTCCGCCCCCTCAGCTCAGAGCCGAAGGAGTCGGGCGGTAGCCGCGTTTGCGTGGTTTGGTCTTTAGCGCTGGGACCGGTTCCGGCACCGCTTGGGCGCCGCTGGAAGCTCAATACCAGAAGTTTGAGCTGTTCGTTCCAATCGGCTAGAGTCTGAAACAGGAGATCGAAAGCGTCGGAAAAGATGGAAGTCTCCCCCGGGTTCTCCGCCATTGATCCCCTAAGGGATTGATTTTCCAGAGAGCTTCAGCAAATCAAGGACTTACAACCGCCCGATTGGTACACACGGGTGGTACACAATGGCTATCGCGATGGCTCGCCCCTGGAAACATCCAACCACCGTGACGTTGCCCCTCGGTCCTAATCCAGTTTGAAGTTCGTTCTGGCCCCGCAAGAGGACCAGGACATGAAACGCAG
>NZ_JBBBBQ010000023.1:2500-5751 GCF_037120455.1 Allobosea sp. CCNWLY174
TGTCGTAAAAGTGGTTCCCACTTTTACGGGGCGGTCGAAGATCTCGCGGACATCGATCATGAGAACGATCAAGTGCCTTAAGAGCATTCGGTGGATGCCTTGGCGCTGAGAGGCGATGAAGGACGTGATACGCTGCGATAAGCCGTGGGGAGCTGCGAATGAGCTTTGATCCGCGGATTTCCGAATGGGGAAACCCACCTTCGATCTCTGTTATTCCAAGGACAGGCTCCGGCCTGTGCTTGGGCCTGTCTTCGGACTAACAGAGATCACAAGAAGGTATTGAACTCTGAATACATAGGGGTTCAAAGCTAACCCAGGGAACTGAAACATCTAAGTACCTGGAGGAAAGGACATCAACGAGACTCCGTTAGTAGTGGCGAGCGAACGCGGACCAGGCCAGTGCTCGACTGTGCGTTACCGGAAGTGGTTGGGAAACCACGCATCAATGGGTGATAGCCCCGTACGGATCTGCAATCAGTCGAGACATGAGTAAGGCGGGACACGTGAAATCCTGTCTGAACGTGGGGGGACCACCCTCCAAGCCTAAGTACTCCTCAGCGACCGATAGTGAACAAGTACCGTGAGGGAAAGGTGAAAAGCACCCCGACGAGGGGAGTGAAACAGCACCTGAAACCGAATGCTTACAAACAGTGGGAGCTCAAGGTTCGTCCTGGGTGACCGCGTACCTTTTGTATAATGGGTCAGCGACTTAGTCTGACGAGCAAGCTTAAGCCGCTAGGCGTAGGCGCAGCGAAAGCGAGTCTGAACAGGGCGTTCAGTTCGTCGGATTAGACCCGAAACCGGGTGATCTAGCCATGAGCAGGTTGAAGGTAAGGTAACACTTACTGGAGGACCGAACCGGTGCCTGTTGAAAAAGTCTCGGATGACTTGTGGCTAGGGGTGAAAGGCCAATCAAACTCGGAAATAGCTGGTTCTCCGCGAAAGCTATTTAGGTAGCGCCTCGCGTGAATACTCTCGGGGGTAGAGCACTGGATGGGTGCGGGGTACTTACCGTATTACCAAACCTAACCAAACTCCGAATACCGAGAAGTACTGCGCGGGAGACACACGGCGGGTGCTAACGTCCGTCGTGGAGAGGGAAACAACCCTGACTTACAGCTAAGGCCCCCAATTCGTGGCTAAGTGTGAAAGGATGTGGGAATCCCAAAACAACCAGGAGGTTGGCTTAGAAGCAGCCATCCTTTAAAGAAAGCGTAACAGCTCACTGGTCTAAACAAGGGTTCCTGCGCCGAAAATGTATCGGGGCTCAAGCCACGAGCCGAAGCTTAAGGTTTGCACTTTGTGCAAGCGGTAGCGGAGCGTTCCATAAGCCAACGAAGGGAGACCCGTGAGGGCTCCTGGAGGTATTGGAAGTGCGAATGCTGACATGAGTAACGACAAACAGTGTGAAAGACACTGTCGCCGAAAGTCCAAGGGTTCCTGCGTAAAGTTAATCTCCGCAGGGTTAGCCGGCCCCTAAGGCGAGGCCGAAAGGCGTAGTCGATGGGAATGCGGTGAATATTCCGCAGCCAGTTGGTAGTGACGGATCGCGTACGCTGTCAGGTCTTATTGGATTGACCTGGCTTCCAAGCGGTTCCTGGAAATAGCTCCAACATCAGACCGTACCCGAAACCGACACAGGTGGACTGGTAGAGTATACCAAGGCGCTTGAGAGAACTATGCTGAAGGAACTCGGCAATTTACCTCCGTAACTTCGGGATAAGGAGGCCCAGTGCTTAGGCAACTAGGCATTGGGGGCACAGACCAGGGGGTAGCGACTGTTTAACTAAAACACAGGGCTCTGCGAAATCGTAAGATGACGTATAGGGTCTGACGCCTGCCCGGTGCCGGAAGGTTAAAAGGAGGTGTGCAAGCACCGAATTGAAGCCCCGGTAAACGGCGGCCGTAACTATAACGGTCCTAAGGTAGCGAAATTCCTTGTCGGGTAAGTTCCGACCTGCACGAATGGCGTAACGACTTCCCCGCTGTCTCCAGCATAGACTCAGTGAAATTGAATTCCCCGTGAAGATGCGGGGTTCCTGCGGTCAGACGGAAAGACCCCGTGCACCTTTACTGCAGCTTTGCGCTGGCATTCGTGTCGGCATGTGTAGGATAGGTGGTAGACTTTGAAGCCGGGGCGCCAGCTCTGGTGGAGTCATCCTTGAAATACCACCCTTATCGTCATGGATGTCTAACCGCGACCCGTCATCCGGGTCCGAGACAGCGCATGGCAGGCAGTTTGACTGGGGCGGTCGCCTCCCAAAGAGTAACGGAGGCGTGCGAAGGTGGGCTCAGAGCGGTCGGAAATCGCTCGTTGAGTGCAATGGCATAAGCCTGCCTGACTGCGAGACTGACAAGTCGAGCAGAGTCGAAAGACGGCCATAGTGATCCGGTGGTCCCGCGTGGAAGGGCCATCGCTCAACGGATAAAAGGTACGCCGGGGATAACAGGCTGATGATTCCCAAGAGTCCATATCGACGGAATCGTTTGGCACCTCGATGTCGGCTCATCACATCCTGGGGCTGGAGAAGGTCCCAAGGGTTCGGCTGTTCGCCGATTAAAGTGGTACGTGAGCTGGGTTCAGAACGTCGTGAGACAGTTCGGTCCCTATCTGCCGTGGGTGTAGGAGAATTGAGAGGATCTGCCCTTAGTACGAGAGGACCGGGGTGGACGTACCTCTGGTGGACCTGTTGTGGCGCCAGCCGCAGTGCAGGGTAGCTATGTACGGTCGGGATAACCGCTGAATGCATCTAAGCGGGAAACCCACCTCAAAACGAGTTCTCCCTCGAGAGCCGTGGAAGACGACCACGTTGATAGGCCGGGTGTGTAAGCAGGGTAACCTGCTCAGCTTACCGGTACTAATTGCTCGATCGGCTTGATCGTTCTCATGATCAATGTCCGCGACACCAACACAAACGCGACAACACAAAAGACCATATGCTTGCCATATCCTTCGCCGGCCCGGTGGCTTGAGCGAGGAGCCAGAACCCGATCCCATCCCGAACTCGGCCGTTAAACTCCTCAGCGCTGATGGTACTGTGTCTCAAGACCCGGGAGAGTAGGTCGTTGCCGGGCCTGTCAAGGATATCCCTCATCACATGACGTGACAGCGCGCGGCGCCAGGTGCCCAAAAGCACCCAGCGCCGCGTTGCCGTTTAAAAAAACCTTACCGCGGGGTGGAGCAGCCCGGTAGCTCGTCAGGCTCATAACCTGAAGGTCGTCAGTTCAAATCTGGCCCCCGCAACCAAATC
>NZ_JBBBBQ010000024.1:0-1552 GCF_037120455.1 Allobosea sp. CCNWLY174
AGGTCGTTCGAGATGATCGAATAGAGCTGGAAGGTGAGGTTGCCCATGTATTGGGGTGCGATCACCCCCATCTCGATCGCGATGAAGCCGAAGAACAGGCCCACCGCAGCCAGAGAGAACGCCGCTGGGTAGCCGATGAGCAGAAAAAGGACCACGCCCCCAAACATCATGGGGCCGAGATTGTCGCGGATCGTGTCGATCATTGCAGCGGCTTCTCGTAAGCGTATTCGTGCTGGTGGAAGCCGCGCAGCGCTGCGGCGCGCTTGATCATCTCGGAGAGGCCCTGGAGCATGATCAGCACGAAACCGACCGGCAGCAGCAGGATGACCGGCCAGCGGACCAGGCCGCCGGCATTGTTCGAGGCCTCGTTGAGCGTCCAGGACTGGACGAACCAGGGCCAGGTGAACCAGATCATCACCAGGCACATCGGCAGCAGGAAGACCGCGCCGCCGAGCAGGTCGATCCAGTGGCGGATGCGGTCGGAGACGGCGCCGTAGAACAGGTCGACGCGGACATGCTCGTTGACCCGCAGCGTATAGGCCGAGCCCAGCAGCACCATGCCGGCGAACATGTACCACTGCAGTTCGAGCCAGGCGTTCGAGCTGTAGGAGACGAGGTAACGGATCGTGGCGTTGCCGGCGCTGACGAGGCAGGCCAGCAGCACGAGCCAGCTTGCAATGACGCCGAGCACGCTGCTGATGCGATCGATGAAGCGGGCCAGCGGCATCAGCTGACGGCAGAAGAACCAGGCGATCGCCACGACGCCTGCCATGGCGCCGATGGTGGCAAGCGCCAGCCAGAGCTTGAACATGATTCCCCGCGCGACTGCGACGTTTCCCCGAACGCCGCCGTTAGCAGCTACGCCCTTATCCGTTCCATGATACGGATCGGCTTACTGCATAGCCTCGCCATAGCCAGAAGCGACGAGCTGCTCCTGGGTGCGCAGGCGGTAGCCGACGGCGAGCTCGGTCACCACATAGATCGGCCGGGCCGGATTCGGCTCGATGCGATTGCGCAGCTTTTTCATCAGGATACGCAGGTATTGCACATCCTCGTCCGGCTCCTGCGGCCAAAGCTCCCGCATCAGTTGCCGATGCGTCATGACGCTGCCGTGGTGAACGGCCAGAATGCGCAGCAGCGCGAATTGCTTGGGCGAAAGTATGATCGCGCTGCCGTCCCGGCTGACGAGCCGGCGCGCGAGATCGACTGAAAGCCCGCCAACGCGGATGACTGGCTCGGGCGCGTCCTGCCGCACGGCACGCCGCAGCACGACGCGGGCGCGGGCCAGAAGCTCGGCCATGCCGAAGGGCTTGACGATGTAGTCGTCGGCCCCCCCTTCGAGGAGCTTGACCTTCTCGGCTTCCGACTTGCGCACGGAGAGCACGATGATCGGGGCATGCGACCAGCCGCGCAGCGCCTCGACGACGGTGGCGCCGTCGGCATCGGGCAGACCGAGATCGAGCACGACGAGGTCCGGCTGACGCATCACGGCGAGCTCCTTCGCCTGCCGCGCGGTTTCGGCCTCGACGACGCGGAAGCCGTGCATCTCCAG
>NZ_JBBBBQ010000024.1:1652-2813 GCF_037120455.1 Allobosea sp. CCNWLY174
CCGGTCCCGCGCTGAGCGCGACGATGCGCCCGCCGCTGGCCTCAACGAATACCCGTGCGATCGTCAAGCCCAGGCCACTGCCGCCGGCGATATCGGCATGACGCTCGCCGCGGTGGAAGCGCTCGAAGATCAAGCCGGTTTCGCCGGCTTCGAGGCCTGCTCCCTCATCCCGCACGGCGATGGCAACGCTTCCCGGCAAGGCCTGCGCCGAGATATGGATGGAGCCGCCGAAGGGTGTGTATTTGGCGGCGTTCTCCAGCACGTTGACCAGGGCCTGGGCCGTCAGCGCCGGGTCGACCTGCACGAGCGGCAACGGCCCGGCGGGGTCCAGCCGCACGTCATGGGCTCGCAGCCGGTCCTGGGCGGTGGCGAGCGCATCATTGACGATGTCCCAGGGATCGAGCGTGTCGAGATGGGGTTGAAGCGCGCCGGCGCGAATGCGGCCGAGATCGAGCACATCCTGGATCAGCCGGTCGAGCCGGCCGGCCTCCTGCTCGATGCCGGCCGCCAGCGCGTGCAGCGACTCGCGCCCGGCGAGCTCGGGAGCAGCTGTCAGCACACTCGCTGCGCCCATGATGCCGGCGAGTGGCGTGCGTAGCTCATGCGACACCGACTCCACCAGGATGTCGCGCAACTCGTCGGTGCGCTCGCGAAGTCGATGCTGCTCGAGGATACGGGATTGCGCCCGCTGACGATCGACCAGCGGGCCGACCGTCAGCGCGACGGCGAGCGAGGTGACGAGGTCGATCATCTGCGCCGGTTTGAAGACGAGCGGGCTGAACAGCGGCGGGTAGAACAGCGACGTCATCAGGGCACCGAGCAGCGCCGCCAAAATGGCTGGGCCGGTGCCGTAGCGCACGCCGATGATCAGGACGGGCGCCATGTAGATGGCGGAGACGCTGTCGAGCGGCGTCGACCAGACGACAAAGCTGGCGAGCGCTGTAGCGAGAGCGACGAGCGCGACCGTCTTCAGATAGGGCGACAGGCGCCGCGGAGCGATCATGCTCCTCGATAGCGTCCTGTACCGGTGCTTGCCAGCGATACCCGTTCAACGCCCAGTTTACGTCGCCGACGTCTGCGCCACTTGACGGCTGAAATGCTTCCCGGTCGGCCGGCGCGCCGCCGCGCGCAGCGCTCACCACAAGAACCATCCTGTTCGCC
>NZ_JBBBBQ010000025.1:0-1079 GCF_037120455.1 Allobosea sp. CCNWLY174
GGCGGGTGAAGCGTCGGGCGTCAGCGCGGAGCTTTTTGCGTTGCGCAGCGCCAGGGCCCGGCGCTGGGTGAAGGTCGAGGCGAAGGCCGTAGGCGTTTGCCATCCAAGCTGCGAGTGAGGGCGCGCGGTGTTGTAGTCGGTGCGCCAGTTGGCCAGAGCGGTTCGCGCCTGTGACAGGGATGAGAAGAGCGTTTCGTTGAGCAGTTCGTCGCGCAAGCGGCCGTTTAAGCTTTCGATGAAGCCATTCTGCATCGGCTTGCCGGGTGCGATGTAATGCCAGTCGACGCGGGCTTGATCCGCCCATGCGAGGATCGCGTTGCTGGTAAACTCACTGCCATTGTCGCTGACGATCATCCTTGGCCGACCGCGCCCGGCGATCACCCGATCGAGTTCGCGTGCGACCCGAAGGCCCGACAGCGAGGTGTCGGCGACCAGCGCCAGGTTCTCACGCGTGCAATCATCCACGATGGCCAGGATCCGGAAGCGGCGGCCGTCCGTGAACTGGTCGGAGACGAAGTCGAGTGACCAGCGCTCGTTCGGCCCGAGGGGGACCAGCATCGGGGCTCTTGTGCCGATCGCCCGTTTACGGCCGCCACGTCGGCGCACGGCCAGCTTCTCCTCCCGATACAGGCGGAAGAGCCTCTTGTGGTTCACGACATGGCCTTCGCGTTTGAGCAGGACATGTAGGCGCCGATAGCCAAAGCGCCGCCGCTCCCGGGCGATCTCTGTCATCCGTTCGCGAAGAGCGCGATCGTCAGGGCGCGCAGATTGATACCGGACGGTCATGCGGCAGCAGCCGATGGCTTTACACGCCCGCCGTTCGCTCATCGCGTGATGCGCCACGAGATGGGCGACGGCTTTCCGCTCGGCAGCGGGCGTCACCACTTCTTTCCCAGCAAATCCTTCAGTGCGACGTTGTCCAGCATCGCATCGGCCAACATCCGCTTGAGCTTGGCGTTCTCATCCTCCAGAGCCCGAAGGCGCCGGGCTTCCGACACGTCCATCCCGCCAAACTTCGCTTTCCACTTGTAGATGCTGGCGTCGCTCACACCGTGCTTGCGGCACAGATCCGCGACTGA
>NZ_JBBBBQ010000026.1:0-980 GCF_037120455.1 Allobosea sp. CCNWLY174
TCCGAGACGAACGGGCCGTGCACGCGGGTGATCCGCCCGCCGCCGGCCATGTAGAGCATGTCGCCCTGGCCGAGCAGCTGCTCGGCGCCCATCTCGCCAAGAATGGTGCGCGAGTCGATCTTGCTGGTGACCTGGAAGGAGATGCGCGTCGGGAAGTTCGCCTTGATCGTGCCGGTGATCACGTCGACCGAAGGCCGCTGCGTCGCCAGGACCACATGGATGCCGGCGGCACGGGCCATCTGCGCCAGGCGCTGGATCGTGCCCTCGATCTCCTTGCCGGCGACCATCATCAGGTCGGCCATCTCGTCGACGATCACGACGATATAGGGCAGAGGCGACAGGTCCATCGCCTCCTCCTCGTAGATCGCCTCGCCCGAATGCTTGTCGAAGCCGGTCTGGACCGTGCGGGTGATGACCTCGCCCGCCGCGGCCGCCTCCGCCACGCGCAGATTGAAGCCGTCGATGTTGCGCACACCGAGCTTCGACATCTTCTTGTAGCGCTCCTCCATCTCGCGCACCGCCCATTTCAGCGCGACCACCGCCTTCTTCGGGTCGGTGACGACGGGGGTGAGCAGATGCGGAATGCCGTCATAGACGGAAAGCTCGAGCATCTTGGGATCGACCATGATCAGCCGGCACTCCTCCGGCTTCAGCCGGTAGAGGATCGACAGGATCATGGTGTTGATCGCCACCGACTTGCCCGAGCCGGTGGTGCCGGCGACGAGCAGATGCGGCATGCGGGCAAGGTCCGCGATCACCGGCTCGCCGCCGATGGTCTTGCCGAGGCAGAGCGCGAGTTTGTGCTTGGTGCCCTCGAAGTCCTGGGAGGCCAGCAGTTCGCGCAGGAAGACGGTCTCGCGCTTGGCGTTGGGCAGTTCGATGCCGATCGCGTTCTTGCCCTGCACCACCGCCACGCGCGCCGATACCGCGCTCATCGAGCGCGCAATGTCGTCCGCCAGCGAAATCACCCGCGACGACTT
>NZ_JBBBBQ010000027.1:0-872 GCF_037120455.1 Allobosea sp. CCNWLY174
AAATGAATCGACCTTCTATCGGAACTTTCTACGCACAGCTGCGGTTCATGGGTGGCCCCGATCGCACATTGCGCCGGGCCAGATCATGAGGATCAGCCATGGGCATCATCTGGACGATCATCATCGGGTTTGTCGCTGGCGTCATAGCCAAGTTTCTTTCGCCCGGATCCAACGAGCCGGCTGGTTTCGTCCTCACGACCGTGCTCGGCATCGTCGGAGCCTTCGTCGCCACGTTTCTCGGCCAAGCGCTGGGTTGGTATCGCCCCGGTGAAGGGGCTGGCCTCATTGGCGCAGTGATCGGAGCCGTCTTGGTGCTCATGGCTTGGTCGATGATGAGTCGCCGCAACGCCTAGTACAAAGCGAGGAAGAGGCAGATGAGCAACGAAAATAGTGGCTTTCCGTCCATGACGGCTTTGCTGGGGCTGCTTGCAGTCGCGGGCTATCAAAACCGAGACAAACTCGCTGAATGGTTCGGCGGTTCACAGCAGGGAAAGCCCGCCCAGGATGCGCCAGCGGAGCTCGATAGGATCACAGGAGGTGCGCAGTCTGCCTCGGCGGGTGGGATCGGCGGTCTGCTGGGCAACGGTATCCAAGAACTGATCGAACGTTTCAAGCAGGCTGGCCGTGGCGAGGCTGCGGATTCGTGGGTCCGTAGCGGCCCGAACGAGCGTATCGAGGGGCGCGATCTGGAGCAGGTAATTGGCCCCGACATCCTGGACCGCCTCGCTGCACAGACTGGGCTCAGCCAAGAGGAAATTGTGGAGAGGCTGTCGCAGCGACTGCCCGACGCTGTCGACAAATATACTCCCGATGGGCGCATGCCGGCGTGAGCTGGAACAAGCCGACAAGAATGCGGCCCTTTTGAAGCTTGC
>NZ_JBBBBQ010000028.1:0-611 GCF_037120455.1 Allobosea sp. CCNWLY174
TGCGTCATCTCGTCGAGATGGGCGACCGCCTGGCTCATCTCCTCGATGCCGTTGGCCTGCTCGCCCGCCGCCGCCGAGATCTCCTGGATCGTGCCGGTGACCTTCCGCGACGCCGCCAGGATCGTCTCCAGCGACTCGCCGGCCCGGCGCACCAGCTTCACCCCGGCCTCGACCTCGGCATTGGAGGAGGAGATCAGCCCGGAGATGTCCTTGGCCGCCTCGCCGGAGCGCTGGGCGAGCGTGCGCACTTCGCTCGCGACCACGGCGAAGCCCTTGCCGGCATCGCCGGCCCTTGCCGCCTCGACCGCGGCGTTCAGCGCCAGCAGGTTGGTCTGGAAGGCGATGTCGTCGATGACGCGGATGATGTCGGAGATCTTGCGCGAGGCCTCCTCGATCCGCGCCATGGCGCTGACCGCTTCGCCGGCGATGGCGCCGCCGTCCTGCGCCGCCTTCATCGCCTCCTCGGCGACCGCCGCCGCCTGGCGCGCGCCCTGGGCCGAAGCCTTCACCGAGGCCGCCAGCTCTTCGGTCGTCGCCGCGGTCTCCTCGAGCGAGGAGGCCTGCTCCTCGGTGCGCTTCGACAGATCGTCGGCGCCCGTGTTGATCTCGCG
>NZ_JBBBBQ010000029.1:0-539 GCF_037120455.1 Allobosea sp. CCNWLY174
ATCGCCAATGGCGCCTCGCTGCTGGCGCGGCTCGAATTCGCCGGCGTCGATGTCGGCTCCCGTTGGGACGAACTCGCCGCCAGGGCGGAAGGCCGCGTCCACGATGGCTGCCTCGTCTTCGCCGACCTGCATTACGCCCTGTCGCTGCTCGGCGCCGGCCATGCCGATGGCGCCGAAGCCATCGCCCGTGGCCTGATCGCGGATGCGCAGGCCCATCCCAGCGGCGAGCGGCGGGACGCGGCCCGCAACGGCGCGCTCGCCGCCTTCGGGCTGATCGCCTTCCACGAGCGCGACTACCGCGAGGCGGCTCGCCTGCTCGGTGCCGCCCGTGACGGCCTGCTCGCCGTCGGCGGCAGCCACGCCCAGCGCGACCTGTTCGAGCAGGCCTATGCCGAGAGCCTGATCCGGTCCGGCGAGCACGATCGCGCCGCGATCGTCCTGGTCGAGCGCCTGGCGCGGCGCAAGGGTCAGAACCGCTTCGCCAGCCGCCGGCTCGAAAAGCTCGGGCGGCTCGGAAAGACGGCGAGCGGCCTCGTCGC
>NZ_JBBBBQ010000030.1:0-503 GCF_037120455.1 Allobosea sp. CCNWLY174
CGCAGGCCCGAGAGCGAGGTGTCGGCGACAAGTGCCAGGCACTCGCGCGTGTAATCGTCGACGATGGCGAGCACCCTGAAACGGCGACCGTCCGAGATCGTGTCGGAGAGAAAATCGAGGCTCCAGCGCACATTGGCCCGATCAGGCAGGAGCATGGGCCTGCGCGTGCCCAGTGCTCGTTTGCGGCCGCCGCGTCGACGCACCTGCAGCTTCTCCTCGCGATAGAGCCGCCGCAGCTTCTTCTGGTTCATCACGATGCCCTGGCGGTCCCGCATGATGTGGATCCTGCGCTAACCGAACCGCCGGCGCTCTCCTGCCACGGCCTTCATCGCCTCACGCAACAGGGCATCGTCCGGCCGGATGCTCGTGTAGCGCACCGCCGAGCGATCGATCGTCAAGGCCTGGCACGTCCGACGCTGGCTCACTGCATGCACCGTGCAGGCATGAGCCACCGCCTTCCGCTTCGCGTCGGGCGTCACCATTGTTTTGCGGCGACGTCCTTC